>JASGCO010000006.1 GCA_030054095.1 Sediminibacterium sp. | reverse complement strand
AGATTGATGCTAATCTCTGCAATTATTAACTATGAATTATGAAAGAGGTCTACTACTGAGAATAGGCCATACATCATAATTGCAAAATAATAGCCTTTTTCATTTAAGAGCATCGTGGCGTTCCATAATCCTACATTATAAGCTACCATACCAGTCAACAACGCCAGCCAGGAAGCACCTACAAATGCTACCGAAGGTTTTTGAGTTTTCATAGTGATTTATTTTTGTCAAAAGTATCCAGGCTTAATCCCAATACGTTTGATAATTATCAAAAAATAAATCCTTAACACTTTTTGTAAAAGCTATTCCTAATATAGATGAAACGAACTCGTATTTCTTAAGTTTTCTTTAGCGTCCTCTTGTGTTGCCCATTTTACTTTAATGGTAAAAAATGATTTATTTCCATATTGATTTTAACAATAAGTCCAGATAGTATAGTTGCAGATCCAAGTCCTTTAAATGTCGCATTCCCTAAAGTAGATTTTACTTTAGCAGTTTTTAAAATTTTCGCCTTCAGACATGCTAATTCCCGCGTACGCCTATTCGAAATATCATTTCGTTTAGCTATTTAGCTGTTTAATAATAGCGTTGTAATCGCTGGTTAAGAAAGAGGTTCTCGGTTTAACAATGGGTGCTGTCGCTCTTCTTAAGATTCTATCCCAAATGGTGCGTTGTGGGGGGTGAAGAAATACGTTTAATGCTTGTTCATCTATTTTATTTTTTGCTAATAGATGTAATGTTTGATTTGCAAATGAATAATAATATAGTTTGTTTTTATTGGCTATATACTGTAGTGTGTTGGTGTGAAAAAAACTTATGTGCTGCCCTGATATTTCACCCCTGTACCACCAGGAGTTAAAGTCTGACACATTATCGGTTAGTTCTGTTGTGAAAAAAATAGTCTCGCTGATACTTAGTAGCTTTTCAATTGTTTCGGTAGGATTTGGCAAATGTTCAAATACTTCAAAGGCCGTAATAATATCGTATTTGGCAGAAAGGCTTCCAACGAAATGTTCCGAAAAAATATTCTCACAATAGTCATCATGCCAGTAAAAATCAAATCCCTTGTCACGCATAATTCTAACAAACATACCATATCCCGCGGCATAATCTAAACATTTGTTGACGTTCGGAAATAAGTGTAATAAAATGCTTTCGAGTAGATTCGAGTTATAAATATTTCTTGAAATAAGTCCAATGTCACTTTTTGTTATTGCTGACGAGTAAGCTCTATCGAGCCAATATGGTTCCTCGGCTTGAATAAAATTACACGTTTTGCATTTATAGTACGTCACCTTTTGTTCATTGTTAAACAAAGTAGATTCTAGAAAAGAGTTACTATGATTATTACAAATTTTACAATTCATAAATTATTCGCTTTAAGATACTGAGATATTAATGGTCTTAAATTTAAACAATAAGTTTCATAGTTTTAATTTTCACTTATGTCTTTAGCACTTCGTAAACTCATACCTTCAATTAGCGTAATATCTGCACTTTGGCATGCGTTTACAACTTTACTGTTACACACTTTATACGTGAAATTTCAAAGGTCATCCAAAAACAAAGAAAGAGCTAAACATGTAAGGTGTTCTTTAAAAAAACACTCAAATAACACATTCAGGGTTCTTTGAAAGTAACGTAGTGTCAATTCCTCCATTCATAAACAAAAGCGTAATCAAATAGCACATCGTTCATAGATGCATGCAAAACAAACACCATACAGAGAAACCTACTTTACATTAAAACTAATCCAGTACAACAGTAATCACTACTCATCATACCTCAACTTACTTTCATCTGCTTATTCTATTCACTTTACCAGTCGCGCTTTTTCTTTGGCAACACCAATTCTGGCGCTAATGCCTGTATTAAATTGTAAAAAATCGCTTTCCACGCCATCCGAAAAAACAACACCATTCATGGGCATTTCCGATGTCAGTACAAGACTCTCTCCACAGTCAACACACCCGGTAACAATACTTGCCCCGCTGGTTTTACAACGAAAAGGTTCCCGCACCACAAACAACAGTTGATCCGGTTGCAATACAGGCCCTTCGTTATCGCACACCGTTTGCCAGTTCCAGTAATAATTTAAGCCATTGGCCATGTTTACCACCGAACTCAGCCAGCCCGTCGCGCCCATCCTTGTTGACACAATAATCCCCGACGAAGAATGCCGTTCCTCCGTATCTCTGTAATTAATTGTGTAACGTGCCGACACGTGCGATGCCGCGCCAATAAATAAATCATTAAACGCCAGCAAGCGCTGACCATCGCTTAAACACGCTTCCGCCAGAGCCGTTTCATCATACGCGTAATCCCGCTTTACCACCCGCCTAACCGCCTCTGCACAAGTAGCCGCGTCAAACGGCAACAACACCCCATCGTAACACGCAGGATCCGGATTAACCGCAATAATCGGTAATCCATTTACATACTTAGCAGCATTGGCTACCAAACCATCCTGACCCACAACAATCACCACATGCGACTCATTAAATAAAAACGAAGGCAAAAACTGCCGGTCTATCACTTTCGTTTTAATCAAAGGAGTCAGCCGCTGTTGCACCAGTCCAAGTACATGATAAAACCGTTCGTGCTCCGCCACATAAGCTGTCCAGTTTCCACCCGAATGCTCAATGTAAAACCGCGCCTGAGCCGTGGTATTAAACCGCTCCACCAACAACTCCAGGCGTGTTTTACTCTTTATCACTATCGCATACTCCGTTTTCATTACTTACGTTTCGTTAACAGCGAATCCAGTAAATCAGGACTAATGTTTAAACTACCAATCTTATCGGCGTTCTCTGCCAGTTGACGAAATGCCAGCGCAATGTTTAACCGCGCGTCCGAATTACCGTTTAACGCCGTGAGTGTTTTCCAATCCAACTCCTTATAAGGCTTCAACAACGTTTCCACCGCGTAGCCCTGAGCTTCCGCTTCTTTACGGTCATTCGCCGTTTTTTGCTCTACCAGCTCACTGCGCTTGCCTTCCACAACAATATCGGCCTGCATTTTCATCTCCCGTAAACGACGCTCATTCTCCGTACGCTGTACCTCCGCCTCCATCTTTTTCTCATCTATCTGCTTTTTCTTTTCTTCCACCGCAATCTCCGTATTTAACTCCGTTTCCTTCATCTTCCGCTCCTGTTCCAATGCAAAATTACGACGCTCGTAAATAGCCTCATCCGCTTCCTGCTGAAGCTTTTCGCGCATCTCCGTTTCCAATGCCCTGCTCATTTCGGGCGAGGCTTTAATAGCCAGTACATTTACACTTAACACGGCCACACCTAATCCGCTAATGGCTTCCGACACACTCAGTCCCTCCACAATCTTCGCTTCAATCTGCTTGGCAGAACGAATTGCCTCCTTCAATCCCGATTGGTGAATATAAGCCGATGTGGCCGTTTGCGCGGCATTAATCAGGCGCTGGTGCAGTTTTTCCTGCTCATTCTTTTTATACAAACCGTTCGCGTTTATGGTAAAATCCAGTAAAGCCGCCAATTGCGAAGGGTCAGTAACCCGGTACGTAAGATGCCCCTGAATACTCACCTGCTGATAATCGCCGGTTACCTCATGAAAAATAAACGGCAAATCATTACTTCCCATTGGAATAGCCGCAATAGAACTGTTAGG
Organism: Sediminibacterium sp.; assembly: GCA_030054095.1. Taxonomy (GTDB): domain Bacteria; phylum Bacteroidota; class Bacteroidia; order B-17B0; family Aurantibacillaceae; genus Aurantibacillus. The sequence continues at coordinate 179,672 of JASGCO010000006.1, read as the reverse complement.
CGCAAAATAAAAGAACGACAAGCCTCTGCCTTCTTTGTTAACCCGTCCGTTTTTAAAATGGATCACATGGGTCATGGAGTCGAATTTAATATAACTGATTCCAAACATAATTTTAAGTTTTAATAATTAAACATTCATCGCGCGCTTATACTGTTGCCGGTTGGTTTCCGACAAACACACCAGATACACCTTCTCTGGTTCCGGGTGGTTTTCCAGAAACTGTTGAATGGTAGCAACCGCAATACGCGCGGCTTTATCAAACGGGAAACGGTAGGCTCCGGTACTGATGGCTGGAAATGCGATGGTTCGGACACCATGCGCTACCGCCAGTTCCAGCGCCGTTCGGTAACACGATGCCAGTAATTCCGCTTCCCCTTCTGTTCCATTATTCCATACCGGGCCCACAGTATGAATAATGTATTTACACGGTAAACCAAAACCGGGTGTCAGTTTCGATTGTCCCGTTTTACAACCACCCAACAAACGACAAGCCGCTTTCAGATCCGGTCCGGCAGCACGGTGAATGGCGCCATCCACACCACCGCCACCCATCAGCGAGTTGTTTGCCGCGTTCACTACCGCGTCTGTTTTAAGTGTTGTTATATCTGCTGTAATAAGCTCTATCTTTTCCATTTTAGTACTTTAAAAATTATCGTTTGCTTATGGCCGTTTTGCCAGCGCTGCAACCCACCCTAAAACCGCACTTTCCGCTGTAGCTTGCTTGCCCTTTGCCCATTTTGCTGTGGCTCCGGTGGCTCCATAAAGTCGCCTCCTCGCTCACGCAAAATCAGGCAAAGTGCCGCGCAAGGCTGCCGCTGCAATTGCTCGGCCGCCGCCATTAAAGACATGTTCAGAACAAAAGGAATTCCTTACACATGACGGTACATAAGAACATACCTTATCCATTCAGCGTCAAAAACTGTTACCGGTTGTACGCCGTAACTACACACTGTTAGTCTTAGTAAAACTGCTTAAAGACGCGCGTTAATTCGTGCGCGGATCTCTGATAAACTCTGCTCCCGCACCAGCTTCCCATTTTCAAAAACAGTTTGCAACAATCCCTGCTTTTCCTCTTCCCAGGTACATTCATCCTTTAGTTGCAATTGCCCGTCCACTTCGGTTACCATCAACAAGCCTTTCGCCGAACGTTTGGTGCCGTCATCCGTTTTCGGATCCTTAAAAATATTTCTTGCTTCTCCGTTTACTTCCCCATACGTCGCCTTCATGGCAAAGCCATAGGTATCGCGGGTTACATACTCGTAGGTATAAGATCCAATCCCCAGTACCACATTAAACGAGGCAAACCCTTTGGCTTTTAATCCTTCCAGAATGTCTTTCTGACGCTGCAAGGTAATACTGTCACCATAAATTAAACCAATGTGCGCATCCAGTAACTTATATCCTTTTTCGGTAACCGTACCACCAAAAATTTCCCACATACATTCAATAGCGCCTTTATATTCGGGGCTACCAGGCGTAGCATTCTTGTCGCCAATAATGATCTTTACCGGATCACCACTGTCCGGGCGAATCACCACCTTCCCATTACGCGCCAGCACTTTTGCTTTCAGTTTTGGCAAATAATCCGTTATCACCTGCCAGAAATCCCAGGTATCAGAAACAATGGACACAATTCCATTCGGATACAAGGCTTCAATCAGGCGCTCAAAGGTACCTATTTCATTATCCTTAGTGCCCATACACATTACTGAGTGTTCGGTAGCTGGTACACTGCCACCTATCATCTCCTTATCTGAATCGCCTTTATAATACAACTCATGAAAATCAATAGCCGGTACTGTATCTGTGCCGTAAAACGACAGTAAATGTCCCGCCCCACTAATGGAAGCGTCCTCTATTCCGCTCATTCCTCTGAAACTGAAATCGTGTCCCTGCCAGAACACAAAATCAATCGCTGTGTCTGATACCGTTTCGCGGGCATACGCGTTAAACGTTTTACGGTACTGATACGCCGTAGTAGCGCTTGTAGAAGGCTTCCACAGTATAGCCGACATCAGTGACTCCAGGTAATTCGTAAGCCAGAAAAATTCAGGCACCGTATTATACACTGTTACTACCGGAATACGCGGTGACACCACCGTTCCTTCAGGTAAGCCCTTTACCACCAATGGCAAATACCCCAAATCGTGCAATTGCGCAATGTGTTCTACCGGAATACTGTCCTTTCCCAAGGCATTATCCATACGCCGTTTATAGTCATTTACCACCTTATCTTTTGGCAGATTAAAAAATCCCTCGTTCCATTGCTTTATAAGGTACTCCTTTACAAAATACTGTAAGCCAAAGAATACCAGCTCTTCACGGCCCTCAAGCCTGAATTTGCGTGGCGTGAAATTAGAATACACTAACTCTGTTCCTTCGGGATACTGACGGCGGTGATCGGCTTTATAAAAGTCAATCAGCATTAAGGGATTAATTCTCATTGTTTTTTGTTTTTAATTTAACCATATAAGGCATATAAGGACATATAAGAAGGTGATTAATTATCGTCTAGATCTCTGTATAATTGGTTTACATAAGTCTTTTGTCCTTCTTTGTAAATATTCGCGCAATTAAAGTTGATCATTAGGCCAATCGGGGCATTTAACAATTTCATATAAGTCAGTAGTTGAGCTTCGTGTATCGGCAAAATAGAATCTATTGCTTTCAATTCAACCACTAACACATCTTCTATAAACAAATCACATCTTAATTCCGTATCAATTCTATGCCCCTTAAAAAGAACGGGAACCTGCAACTCTGAACGATAAGTAATGCCCTTTTCGTTTAACACATGCTTAAGGCATTTATGATACACACTCTCCAGTAAACCAGGTCCCAACTCCTTATGCACATCAATAGCGCATCCATTTAGCTTATATACCAAATCCTTAAGATATTTCTTTGTTATAAAACCCATCTCACTTACTTATATGTCCTTATATGCCTTATATGGTTCAAGATAAATTTACTATTCCTATTAAACAACTTTATTTTTCATCGTAATTTTTAATCATCATTCCTGCCCTGCTCTCCCGGGTAGTAAGTAAACACCGGATCGCTTTGCCAGTACTCCTCTGTTTCCACATCCATCATGGTTAAGGGGCCACGAAAAGCCGCACCGGTATCTACATTCCAAAGATTACCGCCCTTCATCGGCAATTCCGATCCATAATGCGTAGTAGGGGTATGTCCGATGAAAATTTTATTAAAGTGCTTCAACCGCTGCGGGTAAAGCGGTGAATCTACCGGAATTCCCGGATTCAGTGTTCTGGCCGTTTCCCACAAGGTACGGTCCCACGAATAATTGGTACTATACGTTTCCTTTTCCGGCCCGTGCATAGATGTAAACCCCGCATGTACAAACAAATTATTCTTTTCATCCATAAAATAAGACGGCATTTGCTCAAAGAATCCCAAATGTTCAAGATCCCTTTCTTTATGGTTTAACTCATAACTTTCAATGGTGTGCTTACCACCATGAAACCTCCACACCTGATTTTCCGTTCCATTCCGTAACCATTCCTCGCACCACGCATCATGATTGCCTTTAATAAACACACAGGTATAGTGTTTCCTTAACTCTATTAAACAGGTTATCAGTTCACACGCCTGAGACCAGCCATCCACATAATCTCCCAGAAAAATCAACCTGTCTCCGCTCTGCGGGTTTGCTTTTGCCATTACCGCCTGCAATGCCCTAAGTCCTCCGTGAATATCTCCTATAACAAATGTTTTCATTTTAATTTATACATTACATCGGTTCGTAATACGTATTTAACACCACTGATTAAAACGTCGCCCTGATGCCTTAACGGATGCGGGAACAGCATAGCCGCACCGGTTTTAGGTTGGTAGCTGGTCGCTTCAAAACTGGTAGCGCCACCTTCGAACGCTTCATTCAGATAAATTAAAAATGTCAAAATACTAAACTCAGTTTCGTTCCGCTCATATACCCCATCCCGGTGCATTTTAAACTTTTGTCCCGGTTCGTATTTATAAAACCGGAACATCTCATTTAATCCCAGTAAGCGGGCATTCCCGATTTCATCCGGGCAAAAATGCCGGATCCGTTCAAATAGTGATGCTGCCAGATCCTCATTCTTAAAGAGTAAACGTGCATTATCCCGTACATTTTTCATCATCACCTGCCGACCCTGCCAATTTACTTTTGCGTCTTCGTATCCTTCCTGTTCACTCCATTCAATAAAACGGTTACAGGAAGCCGCATCTAAAAACGACTCAATGACAATAACATCCTTATTTAAGTGCACAGCATTCATAACTCCATCTCTATATAATTTGGTGGTACAGCATCGCAAAGCCATACCCCGTTAGCGGACAGATAAAACAAGTGTCCATCCTTCACCATTTCCTGCGCTCTTACTTTCAGTATCACCGGTTTTCCCCTGCGTCCTCCAACTTTCAACGCGGTTTCTACATCTTTGCTCAGGTGCACATGCTGGCGACTCATCTTCTTTAACCCCTCTGATGTTATCTGCTGTAAAACCGCAGGTACCGTTCCGTGATAAAGAATTGCCGGTGGTTCTTTGGCTTCCAGCGCCAGATCTACTTCCACACTATGTCCCTGACTGGCCCTGATTTTTGAGCCGTCTTCACTAAACGCGAAACGCCTTTTATCATTTGTTTCCACTACCTGCCACAAGGTTTTCACATCCAATGTATGGCGGTGCTGATTCATTTTTGTCAGCAACTCCGTTACATCCACCCAGCCATTACTATCTAACTGAATGCCTATTGTTTCCGGTTTGTGCCGGAGTACCAGGCTCAAAAATTTACTAATATGTTTAAGATTTTCCATTTTAATTAGTTTTCTTCACGCAATCTATCCCGCACTTCCATCAACGCAAACCCTAACAGATTCTGACCGTTCCAGTCTTTCGGACGGTTTGCGCGCTCATCGCTTTCCGCCATTCCAATTCCCCATATCCGGTCAAACGGACTGGCCTCTACAATTACCGCGTTACCGGTTTGCAACAAAAAGGCCTTTAATGCCGGATGTTGCGAAAACTTAAGATAGTTGCCTTGTTTTACAATTTCATACTTTGCTTTGTCCCATACCGCAGGGTCAAAATTTTTCACCTTACGTCCCAGTGATTTTACACTAGCTGGTGATTCTGTTTCTACAATGGCCTTTAACATCGCCTCGTCGTTAAATACACGGGCTTTCCCCGCCATCATGTAATGCTCCGCTGTTTTATAAGTGATGCCTTGCTCCGTAAAAGCCGATACCCACCATTGACTAAAACAGGTTTTTATGATACTACCGTCTTTAGACGGGCGGTGTCCCCAGAAGAATAATAAATCTATCGCCTCCTGCATTAACAACCATTCTACCGAATATTTCATATTAAAATACGTTATACTGTTTAAAAAAATCCGTTACTACACGATCCGCTACGGAATTAGATGCCCCAACCTGCTTATAACCTGCCGCTTTCAGATTATTCAGCGCATCGTGACTAAATACCCCATGCGAAACAATAAAATACAAATCACTTGCTCCTTTTGCTTTTAATGCCGTTGCCAACTCTGTAAATGTGCGCCCTCCGTCACAAATATCATCCACTACCACACAAGGCTTCCCTTTCAGATCATCTGTATTCACATCACTTTTAATAATCTGTCCCGTTGCCAGATCCCTTATTTTTATGCCCGTGGCAATATGGCCTTTATACTCCAACTTCTGCGCCAGCTTATCCACCTTTTTATACGCCCCCAGATCTGGCGACACCAGTACATACTCTGTTAAGCCAAACTGCTTTAAGAACTGCTTAACCATATCGTGATTCTGAACATTGTAACAATTATTCAACAATGCCACCGATACTTCGCTGTGTGCATCAAACACATACACTTTATCGAGTTGCAACTGATTGATAATTCCCGCCAATACTTTTATAGAAAGTGGTTCGCCGGGCACCATCACCCTATCCTGACGTGCATAAGGCACATACGGAATAAACGCCTCTATGTACCCAACTCCCATATACCGCAGCGCATCTACTGCCAGACACAAGGTCATAATATCATCCGATGAATTTAAACGCGTATTTAAACGCACCTTCGTATTTTCAGGAAAATCCGGTTTAAACCGGATGTGACATTCACCACCTGCAAATTTTTTCAGATCAAACTGATTTCCCGATTCAAATAAATTAAGTGTTGTTAACATGCTTCTGCGTTTTTAATGGTTTATAATTCAAAGTGGAATCCCTTTTTAGTTAATTCTTTATACATGCGCTTATCGAAACTGTAATACCTAGCCGCTTTATGAGCTACGTTTTTTTCCTTTTCCTCCAGGGGGAACAATAAGCCTGTACTCAGTATTTTCTTCCGGAAATTCCGCTTATCAATAGGCATTTCCAAAATGGCTTCATACAAGGTTTGCAACTGCGGCAAAGTAAATTTTTCGTTCAACAGCTCAAACCCAACTGGCTGATAACTCACCTTGCCTTTTAAGCGCTCAATGGCCACCCTTATAATTCTGGCATGATCGAACGCCAGCTTAGGCAACTCACTTAGTCCAAACCACTCCGTTTTCAGCGTATCGCGTCCGGCACTTACCTCATACTGATGCGCGTTTACCAGCGCGTAATACGCCACCGCCACTATGCGCTCACGCGGATCGCGATCTACTTCACTAAATGTGTACAGCTGCTCAATATAAACATTGCGCAAACCGGCCTTTTCCTGCAACAAGCGTTTAGCCGCCTGTTCCGTTGTTTCTTCCATAAACACAAAACCGCCCGGCAATGCCCATTTGTTTTTAAACGGTTCACGCTCCCGCTGCGTTAACAGCACCTTTACCTGCGCTCCATCAAAACCAAAAATTACCGTATCAGTTGCCAGAGCCGGCCGCTCATAATCGTAAGTATATTTTTTTTCTTTTTTCACCTCTTAGTGTAATTATGACACAAAGGTAATTAAAAAAGCGACCGCGCAACATTCTTAGTGTAAAAAATACACTTTTGTTGTTTAAGTCACTGATTTTCAAGCGTCATTTTTTATTATCGTGCCCTGCTTCCAGATCCTTCATAAAAAAATGCGCTGATCCTGTTTCGTATAACCGTGACGGCATGTGGTGCACTTACTGTTATAATTTCAACTGATTCTTATCCTGATTTAACATTTATCGGCATTTAGTCTGTTTCAGGTGCAAAACTTTTTAGCGAAATAAGAGTTATTGCTTTATATTTGACGCAATTTTTATAACGAGAAAGATGATAATGACGACAGAATATATTTTAAGTGAGGTAAAAAATGGTGTATTGGTAATCACTATTAACCGCCCCGATAAATTAAATTCACTTAACCGCCAAACCATTGAAGAATTACACGAAGTACTGGTAGATGCCGAGAATGAAAGCGAGATTAAAGCCGTTATCATTACCGGAGCCGGACAAAAAGCGTTTGTTGCAGGGGCTGATATCGCCGAGTTTGCTAATTACTCTGTAGAGCAAGGCCGTCAGTTAAGTTCAAACGGGCACTTCAAAATTTTCAATTTTATTGAAAACTATTCTAAACCTATTATTGCCGCTGTAAATGGTTTCGCGTTAGGTGGTGGTTTAGAACTGGCTATGGCTTGTCATATCCGCGTGGTAAGCGATAATGCCAAAATGGGTTTACCGGAAGTAAGTTTGGGTGTTATTCCGGGTTATGGTGGCACACAACGTTTAGCCCAATTAGTTGGCAAAGGGAAAGCATTTGAAATGATTGTAACCGCGGACATGATTACTGCCACCGATGCGTATAAATGGGGGTTAGCCAATTATGTTACCACGCAGGAAGAAATATTGAATAAGTGTTTTGAAATCACATCTAAAATTGCCAGCAAATCGCCTACAGCTATTAAAACGGCTATTAAAGTCATCAATGCCGGTTATAATAACAGTGTAAATGGTTACGAGGTAGAAATAGAAGAATTTGGAAAAAGTTTTGGCACAGGTGATTTTAAAGAAGGCGTTAGCGCATTTCTTGAAAAACGTAAAGCTGATTTTAAAGGAAATTAATTTGAAAACCACTTCAAACTAAAAATCCCCGGATACAGTTATCCGGGGATTTTTTTATTCTATTCTAAAACTATTAAGGTGTTTTGGGCGCTCCTTTGTGCAGCTTTTGAAATAAGGCATTAATAAATAAGTGACTCACTCCAAGATTATAGTTTAAAGAATCACCGGTTGATACGGCACCATGGTTTTTGAAATCGGCCGTTCCGTGGCAACCAAAACAGTTCATAGAACCAGTGGCGTAAATTCCAGAATAATTCAATTGAGCAAAGGTTTCCATACTGATGTTCGAAATAGCCCGCGATCCTTTTAATGCAGGATTTGTCAATAACCCAAGATTGTAATCTCCCGGGCCAAAAGATCCCGGAACCGTATTATCCAACCACATTGCTCCCTTGTAAAAATAATTCTTCCACACTTCATTTTTACCAGAAAGTTGCCCCAATACGCTCTTATTTAAAGCCAGTATATTTGCATTATTCACCGAATCGGCATGTGTTGGCAAATCGTTCGCTGTAAACGACCGGGCCATTCCGTTACTAAACATATTGAAAATACTTGAAAAAGCAGGTGATGCCGGATTTCCTTTACTATTGTTCATTGGACAATCTTTAACCGGTGTGTTTTTTGCATAAAACACAAAATCATCTGTACTCAACACTTTGTTAATGGTATCCTTACCACTTGCCCAATCATAATCCGGTGCCAATCCATTGTGTTCAAACGTTGCCCATATAAACTCCGGGTGATTTGCCACACGGCCAATAATGTGCATACCGAGTAAAGCCACCTTTACCTCACGCGTGCCAGCCGCAGTTGTCAATTTCGCTTTTGTTTGGTAATAGTTTTGCGGGTCAGAAAGTGACGATGACAGTATCCATGATGCCTTCAACTCAATGCTTCCAACAGGATAAGTTAAGGTATCCAGTCCATTTTGATGCAAAGCTGCATTTTGTTGAGCGGTTGAAGTTAAGGTACCAATTGCTTTAGAGAACGCAGCTATATTTTTCTGCTGAAAACTCAGAATCTGATCATTTACATAAATAGAATAATAAATAGCATGAGCTTGTTTATCATAAAGCGTTCCACCGGTACCCGCCTGCGAACTATCCGTTAACTGCAGCATACCGCCAGGCAATATCATCAGATCATTATCCACCTGCACCAGTCCTTCAAAAGGTGCTTTCTGACAACCCACACATCTTACAAGCGACAAAAATTTTTGCCACGACCACACATGAAAATCACAGTTAGTGGTTGTCGTCTGATCTACAAATGGGCCATAATCATCCGGAGCAGGGGTCATTTTTCCTGCAAGCCATGATGCGGGAGCAGTAACACAGTGTGTATCCGGCACAATGCCATTTGCTACCTCTATCGGTTTTACAGTATCCGTTTGTGTTTCGGTATGTGAATCATTACCGGTACACGACCAGACAATGAGTCCGAAACAAAATAAAATTAATGTGCCTGTTATTAAACTCTTTTTCATTTTCATATCGTTTACAATCATTTGAGTCAAAAGTAGTTTACCTGCTGTCCTTAAAGAAGAGGATTAATAACCGTTTTAAAAACAGGTATTTTTATCCGTTCACCCTTGCATTCCCATCCATCGGGATTCGGAATTGGCGACGATGTAACGTTCTTCTCCATTTTCATTAGTCTTCCTTTTTTAGTAATTTCAGCTATTTATTTTCCATGGCAGCATTAATTGAATGTGTTCCTAATTTTAGTGAAGGAAACGATCTCCAGATCATTAAACAGATTACAGACGCGATAGAAAGCGTAGAAGGCGTTAAACTATTGAACGTTGATCCTGGCAAAGCCACTAACCGAACGGTGGTAACGTTTGTTGGCAACCCCGACGCGGTAGTAGAAGCTGCCTTTAGGGGCATACAAAAAGCAGGAGAAGTAATTGACATGAGCAAGCACAAAGGTGAACATCCGCGTATGGGTGCTACCGATGTATGTCCATTTATTCCGATAAGTGGCATCAGCATGGAAGAAACTGCCCGTTACGCACAGCAACTGGCTAAAAAGGTCGGCAATGAATTACAGATTCCTGTTTACTTATACGAAGCCGCTCAGGCCAATAAAGAGCGTAGCAATTTATCGGTTATTCGCGCGGGAGAATACGAAGGCTTTTTTAAAAAAATAAAATTACCTGAATGGAAACCCGATGAAGGTCCGGCTGAAATGGATGCCAAACGTGGCGCTACCGTTATTGGTGCCCGCGATTTTTTGGTGGCTTATAATATTAACCTCAACACTACTTCTACACGCCGTGCCAATTCAGTAGCGTTTGACGTGCGGGAAGCCGGCCGTGTGATGCGTGAAGGAAATCCCATCACCGGAAAAATTATTACCAATCCGGATGGTTCTCCCAAAAGCACTCCCGGTTCTTTAAAATGTGTAAAGGCCATTGGTTGGTACATTCAGGAATATGGCATTTGCCAGATATCCATGAATCTAACCAACATTTCGGTTACGCCCGTACATATTGCGTTTGATGAAGTTTGTAAAAAAGCGACCGAACGGGGTTTAAGAGTAACGGGCTCTGAATTGGTGGGACTCATTCCTTTACACGCACTGCTGGACGCGGGCAAGTATTTCTTAAAGAAGCAACAACGTAGTGTTGGCGTTAGTGAAGATGAGCTGATTAAAATTGCTGTAAAATCACTTGGCTTAGATGAACTGGCATCATTTAATCCCCGTGAACGTATTATTGAATACCTGCTGGAAGACAAAACGGCGAAACCCTTGATAAATATGAATCTGACGGCTTTTGTAAACGAAACCGCCAGTGAAAGTCCGGCTCCCGGAGGCGGATCTATCAGTGCTTACATGGGGAGCTTAGGCGCTGCCCTGACTACGATGGTGGCTAATTTAAGCTCGCATAAAAAAGGCTGGGATGAACAATGGGAAACGTTTAGTAACTGGGCCGAAAAAGGGCAGTACTATAAAGATGCGTTGTTGAATCTGGTGGATGAAGATACTGCCGCGTTTAATGGCATTATGGCTGCTTTTGGCTTACCCAAAGGCACCGATGAAGAGAAAAAAGCCCGTACAGCCGCTATTCAGGCGGCTACACGTTTTGCTATTGAAATTCCGTTTAAAGTAATGCAGCTCAGTTACGAAAGCATGAGCGTTATTAAAGCCATGGCGGAAACCGGTAACCCGAACAGCGCCAGCGATGCCGGTGTTGCGGCCCTCTGTGCCCGCAGCGCGGTAATGGGCGCGTTTATGAACGTACGCATTAACGCGGGTGGTTATGAAGACAAAGCGTTTGTAACGGATATTATTAAGAAAGGGTACGAACTGGAACAAAAAACAAAAGATCTGGAAAGCGAGATCGTTGGTATTGTTAACCAGAAAATAGGGCTTTAAACATGTGTGGCATTGCCGGCCTGATTTATAAAAGCGGGGGCGCGTTTCCCGTTCACCAGTTAGTAGCTTTATCCAAAAGTCTTTCGCATCGCGGACCAGACGGAGAAGGGTTTCTGCTGGCCGACCATTCGCAATGCCTTCCTTACCGATCGGGTGAAACCCCGCAAGGACAAGCCCCTCATTTGCCGTATTGGCCAAAACAAGCCATTGATGCTGTCCATTCAGGCAATAACTATGTTCTTGGATTAGCCCACCGGCGTTTATCCATCATTGATTTAAGTCTCAACGGTCACCAGCCGCTTTGCACGGAAACCGAAAAAAACTGGATTACCTTTAACGGGGAAATTTACAACTATACGGAACTACGACAAGAACTGGAAGCGCTGGGCCACCATTTTGTGTCGGGCACAGATACCGAAGTGCTTTTAAAGGCATACGAGCAATGGGGTACCGCGTGCGTGGACCGTTTAAACGGGATGTGGGCTTTTTGCATTTACGATGTGGTTCAGCAACGACTATTCTGTTCGCGCGATCGCTTTGGTGTTAAACCCTTTTATTATTCCGTGGCTACTACTCACTTTGCCTTTGCAAGTGAGCAAAAAGCCTTTGTGAAAGCGGGACTTATAAAAGCAGGTATGCGGGCCGAAGCGTTGCAGGATTACCTGATGAATAACCGGCTGGAACAAAAACCCGAAAATTTCTTTGAAGGAATACAGGAATTGTTTCCGGGACATCACCTGCACTACGATTTAAAAACGCACACACATCAGATTGAACGCTATTATCAGTTGCAAATAGAAGAAACCTCCGTTAATCAATTGAATGATGCGCAACTGATAGAGGAACTTTACCTGACACTTGAAACAGCCGTAAAACTGAGGTTACGCAGCGATGTCACTGTTGGCACTTGTTTAAGTGGAGGCATTGACAGCAGCAGTATTGCCGTATTGATGAAAGACATGACAACACTGCCCGTGCATTGCTTTACCGCTGATTTTAAAGAAGGAAAAGGAGGCGAAGGACACTACGCGAAAGAAGTTGTAAACGCTATACAGGGGCGCCATTATGTTTGTCTGCCAACCGAAGACGAATTATTCAGAGATCTGGAAACGTTAACCTACGCGCTAGATGCGCCTACCTGGGACACCAGCACGTATGCGCAATTCAGAGTGATGCAACTGGCGGGTGAAAACAACATTAAAGTGGTGCTCGACGGACAGGGAGCCGATGAGTTATTTGCCGGTTACCATCATCACTATATTCCGTACTGGAATAATTTACCTAACGCGTTAAAAGTAAACGCGCTGCATGCCGCTTCAAAAACTATTCCGAATCCCTTTTTGTTTTATGTGAAAGAGCGCTTTAAACAATCTGTAAACCGTTACGAAAAAGCTGTATCGGGCTTGGTTACAAAAGCGTTTTTGCAAAGTGGAAAAGTGGAAAATCCAACGGTTTACAAAGCTACGCTCAACGAGCAATTGCGTTACGATATTGAAACCGCTCGCTTAAAGACGTTTTTACGTTGTGAAGACCGTTGCGGGATGTGGCATGGTGTAGAAAGCCGAACACCATTTAGTGACGACCTGCCGTTGATTCATCTGGCGTTTTCGTTTAACGGACAACGAAAAATAAAGCACGGCACGCTGAAATACCTGTTGCGCGAAGCCATGAAGCCAAAACTACCTGCCGCCATCTACCAACGCACCGATAAAATGGGATTTAGTACGCCCATGAATGAATGGCTACTGCGCAAAAAAACACTTTTACTCCAAACCGTACTTGACAGGAAATTCGAATTTGTAAATGAGCCGGGACTTTATGCTACTATGCAGAAAGGACAACCTACGCCGGTTCAATTGGCTTTTCTGTATAAACTTTACCTGTTAACGTTGTGGGAAAAGGTTTTTAAATAATACCAACGTGATAGGTAAAGTAATCCAATCAAATATTATCCGTGAAATGCCGTTGCCCCTTCTCCTGTGAGAACTTATCAGCGTTGTAATCTTTACTTTTGTTCCGCGCAATGGATAAGGTATCCCAATGTGTTTCCTTCAATGCTTTGGCGGCATAAATGAGTTGCCCGATATGATAAGGGTAATGGCACAATTGCCGGATAATGGCTTCCGTAACCGTATGGCCCTCGTTACGAATGTACACCACTTTCATCATGTCCTGTTCCGTTAATCCATTCAGGGCATTCATAAGGCTATCCCATCCCTTATTCCAGCATTCCATTACCTGCGCGCGGGTGGTTAAATCATTTTCGAATTCCGAATCCCGGTTACGCCATTCCTTTTCGCCATCACTCGTTAAAAAATCGGTCCAGCGACTTAACATATTGCCCGATATATGTTTTACAATACTGGCAACACTGTTGCTGTCTTCATTTAACTGCTGAAACAATTGCTCATCCTTAATTTGCGACATGGCTTTTTCGCCCAAGCTTTTGTAGTACAAAAATTGCTTTTTGCTGCTTTCCAGTAAATTTTGGTCTGTTGTCATGGTTAAACGGTTTGAGGAATCAATGGAATAGCGCTAAGGTGGCCTTCAGTATCAAACTCTCCTACCTGTACTTCAACCAGTTTATTTACCAGCGCTTCATCATAAGGCAGTTTCAGTTTCAGGTAATTTTTACTGAACCCGTACATAAATCCTTCTTTGTTTTCGTGTTCAAAAATAACCTGTTGGGTACTTCCGCGGAAACGGTCGTAAAAGGCTCTTAACTTTTTAGCGGATAACACCCTCAGCATTTTATTACGGCGTTTGCGTTCCTGAATTGGCACACTGCCCGGCATGGAAATGGCCTCGGTATTATCCCGTTCACTATATGTAAACACATGCAGATACGAGATATCCAAGTCATTCAGAAACTGATACGTTTCCAAAAACAACTCCTCCGTTTCTCCCGGAAAACCAACAATAACATCTACCCCAATACAGCAATGCGGCATCAGTGCTTTTATTTTACTCACACGATCGGCATACAACTCACGTTTATAACGGCGTTTCATTTTTGCCAGTAAGATATTACTACCACTCTGCAAGGGAATATGGAAATGCGGCACAAACCGTTCGGAGTCGGCCACAAACTGAATGATTTCATCTTTTAACAGATTGGGTTCTATGGATGAGATCCGGAACCGCTCGATCCCTTCCACCTTATCCAACTCACGAATCAGGTTTAAAAAAGAGGTCTGCCGGGTCTTGGTGGTTTCATCAACAACAGGGCCGTATCCAAAATCACCTATGTTTACACCGGTCAGTACAATTTCTTTTACACCGGCAGCCGCTATTTTACGGGCATTGGCCACCACATTCTCAACGCTGTCGCTCCGGCTGTTTCCTCGTGCCAAAGGAATGGTACAAAATGTGCAACTGTAATCGCAACCATCCTGAACTTTTAAAAACGAACGGGTGCGATCACCTACACTAAATGCGTCTACAAAAAAATTAGCCTCATCAATATCGCAATTGTGAATGGTGGCATGCTCCTGCTTTCCGCTCAGGTGAACGTAATTGAGTAACTTAAATTTTTCGGTAGCGCCCAACACCACATCTACACCTTCTATTTGAGCAATCGCTTCTGGTTTTAATTGTGCGTAACATCCCACCACTGCCACAAAAGCCTCCGGGTTTTTAGAAAGGGCCTGCTTTACAATAGTTTTGCATTCCCGGTCGGCATTCTCCGTCACTGAACAGGTATTAATCACATACACATCAGCCGCTTCGCTGAAATCGCGTTTCAGAAATCCCTTTTCCTGAAAAAGACGGGCAATAGTAGAGGTTTCTGAAAAATTCAGTTTACACCCTAAGGTATGAAAGGCAACGGTTTTCCCCTCGAACGACATGCTGCAAAATTACATAAATTATTGCTTGTTACCGACCGCGTAAAGAAAATGGGCCGCTTGCTGCTTAACGTTACCTAAAAAGCAAAAATGCGCGTACCTTTGCGCCAGTGTATGTCTGAATTGTTTTCTATAGTTAATAACAGTGCCTGCCGTCAGCTAGTCAGGCATCGCCCTCAGGAAGTAAAACTGGGGGAAGAAGTGGAGTGGTACAACGCTGAACAGGATTTAAAACAGCAACTGGAACGTTCGTCTGCCCGTTTTGTTTTGTTAGGTTTTCCGGAGGATATTGGCGTTAGGGCTAATTACGGACGGGGCGGCGCACACACGGCGTTTAAACCGGCTCTGGAAAGTTTTCTTAACCAACAGAGTAACGCGTTTCTAAACGGCAAAACCTGTTTTGTGCTGGGTGAACTGGAACTCCATGATCTGATGCACCGGGCTGTATTACACTCAGAGCAAAAGGATATACATGCGCTAAGGCGCCTGGTGAGTGCTATAGACGAAAGGGTGACGGCTATTATTAAACTATGCGTAGAGTGTGGTAAAATTCCGCTTATTATTGGCGGCGGTCACAATAACGCTTATGGAAATGTAAAAGGCAGCAGCCTGGCACTTAACACCAAAATTAACGTCATTAACTGTGACCCGCATTCCGATTTCAGACCATTGGAAGGCCGTCATAGCGGCAATGGATTTAGTTACGCGTTTGAAGAAGGGTATCTTAACCGCTATTCGGTGTTTGCGCTTCACGAACAATACAACACCTATAATGCACTGGAAGCGTTTCAGCGAAATCAGGAACGCTTGATGTATCAAACCTACGAAAGCATTTTTGTGCGCGAAACGGTTCCTTTCCGACAGGCGCTGGATCGCTGCCTGACGTTTGTAAGCCATTCGCCTTGTGGTGTTGAAATGGATATTGATGCCATTACCAATGCGCCTTCGAGTGCTAAAACCAGCAGTGGTTTATCGCCTGTACAGGCCCGGCAGTACGCGTACCTGTGTGGTTTAAATCTGAAAACAGTTTACTTTCACATTGCAGAAGCGGCGCCAATATTATCTCACATTAAAGCCGATAACAAAACAGGGAAACTGATTGCTTATTTGCTGAGCGACTTTATAAAAGGGGTAACCGAGCGGGAGGAACTTCGTTTGTTATGACCATATCAGCCGGAAGCTACTGAGCCTGTCTGTTACTTTGTATTACAGATAAACGGTTCAGAGCCTCATCCAGCAGTTTTTTGTATAGTTTAGGGTGTTTCGAATAGAAATGAACACTGGTGTCGTAATCCTTTTTTTGAATATTATTGTCTTTAAATGGATTGAACGCGTAAGCCGAATCCATTTGATGCGCTCCGATATTTTTAATATTCAGATTAGCGGCACTTTCCGCCAAAGCCAGATCGCGGGTCACTTTAATAAACACCTCTTCTGTTAACACGTAGGATGGAATCGCCGGTTTTTCTTCTTCTTTCGCCTTACAAAACGTAAATAGAAGGGTTAGCAGGCTAAGCTGCAAAAAAAACGCATGTTTGCTTTTGATTAGAACCATCCACCCAGATCCTCCAGATCCCTTCTGTTTTTCTTGGTAGGACGACCACTTCCCCTTTCGTTTTTTACATTCATAGTGAAAAAAGCCTTTTCTTGTTTTTCTGTTTTTTCTAATGGCGGTGAGTGATCTATATAATGCTGCCGGGCTACATCAAATGAGCCTCTTTTTTCCAGAAAACCACTTACTTCGATGATCTTTTTCACGCCATTTCCCAGACTAATGGTATAGCGTTCACCCAACTTAACAGCGTGAGAAGGCTTTAAAGCCGTATCGTCAAGTTTTACCTTACCCCCCTTTATAGCCTCAGAGGCCAGCGTCCGGCTTTTAAACATACGGATAGCCCATAAATACGTATCTGCTCTTAACTCCACTATAATGCAACAAAAGTATAAAAACCAATGCCCGGTAAGCAAGGATATTTTCCATTTTTTTCTTTTTTAGGGGATAAAGCCACTTTTTTTTTAAACCGTTTTAACAATATATTAAAAATTTTACCGTTATTTGTATCCCATCCTCTGCATTTAGGTGCTGCAAAGCATTTCAAACTCCCCAAGAAATGTTAAAAGCACCGCTTTTGGCACATTTTATGATAACTTTAATTTAAAATTTAACATTTAGTAAACAAACTATGGAAGCAGTTAAAAACAAAATCTTGTTAGTAGAAGATGATCCAAGCTTAGGTCCTTTATTACAGGAATATCTGGATGCGAAAGGTTTTGAGACCAAATTGGCTGACGATGGGAAAAAAGGCTTTGATGCATTTTGCAAATCTACCTTTGATTTGCTCTTATTAGATGTTATGATGCCCGTAAAAGATGGGTTAACCTTAGCAAAAGAGATACGGGTAACGGATAAACAAATTCCGATTATCTTCCTGACTGCCAAGGGGATGAAAGAAGACACCCTTGAAGGATTTGCCGCCGGGGCTGACGATTACATTACCAAGCCCTTTAGCATGGAAGAGTTACTGGTAAGGGTAAATGCTGTACTACGCCGCACCAATAAGATGCGCGCTACGGAAATGGAAGAGGTTAATTTTAAAGTAGGCGATTACGATTTTAATTCGGAAAAACAGATTTTACAGCATAATGGTCAGGAGCAAAAACTGACCACCAAAGAAAGCCAACTTCTACGCTTACTTTGTGTTCATAAAAATGATGTATTAGACCGTTCCTTTGCTCTGAAAGCGATATGGCACGATGATAATTACTTTAACGGCCGTAGCATGGACGTTTATATTGCCAAACTCAGAAAATACCTTAAAGACGATCCAAAACTGGAGATCATTAACATCCACGGGAAAGGCTTTAAGTTACTGATAAACAGTTAATTTAACTGGCAGACTGATTCTCGCAGTCTGTTTTTGCTTTTAAACTATTTTAAGAACTTCCCTCCCCGCTCGTAACAAGAAAAACACTAACTTAACAGTTGGTAAGTGATGGTTAAAAGTTTAAGATACGTATGGTTTGCGAGTGTAGTATTTTTACTTAGTTTAAGCGCTAAGGCTACACACAACAGGGGTGGAGAAATTATGTACAAGCGCCTTTCGGGCTTTACCTACGAATTCCGTATTATTGTTTATACTGATGATGGATCGAATGTGGCAGACCGATGCAGTTTGACCGTTCATTTCGGAGATGGCGATACTGCTGTTGCTTACCGGGTGAATGGTTCTACTAGTGGGGGTGATTGTGGCCCCGGAGTAGGCATGGGGCAGATTATTTCTACAACACCCAGAGTAAAGAAAAATGAATATGTGGTTACACATACGTATTCGGGTGCATTTGATTATACCATTTACGTTTTTGACAGGAACCGTAACGGCGATTCGCGCAATATTCCCAATTCCATTAATCAACCTTTTTATCTCGAAACAAAATTATCGTTCGACAATTTTACTCCGTATAACAATTCTCCCATATTTAGTGTTCCTCCCATTGACCGGGCCTGTATTGGAAAGTGCTTTTATCATAACCCCGGGGCGTACGATCCGGATGGAGACAGTTTAAGTTATGAACTGACCATTCCACGTGGTGAAGGTGGAAACGGGCAGATTGGCGTACCCATCCCGGGTTACGTCTACCCTAGTTTTGGCGGAGGCAATGGTAAATTTGAGATTAATGCGCAGGATGGTACGTTATCGTGGTGTTCGCCTGTAAACGGCGTTACATTTGGAACCGGACAGGGAGAATATAATGTGGCTTTTTTAGTAAAAGAGTGGCGTAAGTTTAATGGCGTTTACCGACAAATAGGATATGTGTTGCGTGATATGCAAATCATTGTAGAAGCTGGCTGCAACAATGAGCCGCCGGTTATCGTTGCTCCTGCTGACACCTGCGTAGAAGCTGGCACCATTATTCAGAAACAAATTAAAGTAAGCGATCCGGATGGAAATCCCATTACCCTTCAGGGTTTTGGCGGCTCATTTTCTGCACCCGCACCCACATCACAATTATCCCCTACATCAGGAACGGGAAATTTTACCTCCAATTATATCTGGCAAACGGCTTGCGTTCATATTCGCAAACAACCTTATCAGATTACCCTAAAAGCGGAAGATTCTCCTTCCAGTTCACAAGCTATCAAATTAGTAGATTTCAAAACGTTTAATATAAGGGTGGTTGCTCCTTCTCCCAAAAATCTTTCTGCTACGCCTCAGGGCGTGTCTATTAATCTTTCATGGCAACTAAGTTCGTGTTCTACCCCTTCCAATCGTTTAATAAGCTATAAAATTTTCAGACGGATTGGTTGTTCTACCGTAACCATAGGTCCTTGCGATGTTGGCGTAAATCCCGCATGGGGCTATACAAACATAGGTGCGGTTACCTTCTCCGTTAATACGTTTACAGATAATAACAATGGGAACGGGCTTTCTCCAGGTATTGATTACTCCTACATTGTAATTGCTGTTTACGCTGACGGATCGGAAAGCTACGCCAGCACTAACGTTTGTGCCCGTCTGAAAAGGGATGTGCCGCTTCTCCTTAACGCCGATGTTCTGAGTACTCATACTTCTACCGGTTCTGTTTTTGTACGGTGGACTAAGCCAGTCGTATCTCCTACCAACCTTGATACGATTCAACTTCCCGGACCCTATACTTTTAATTTATTATATAAAGCACCGGGCAGCACTACTTATACCACTGTTTACTCGGTAACCAAAACCTATTTTGCACAATTGAAAGCTTTATCTGATACTACATTCACCCATTCAAATCTGGATACCGAAACAAAAGACGCTGAATATAAAGTAGAGTTTATAGCTACTCCTTCCTTAATTGCTGTTGGCACCTCGCAACGTGCCAAAACCATTTTCCTTACAGCCATTGGCGGAGAACGAAAAGTAAATCTTTCATGGAATGTTACTACTCCATGGATCAATACTACTTACGAAATTTACAGAAGTTCTGCCAGTCAGCCTACACCTGTGATGATAGGCACAACAACCACTACCGCTTATGAAGATAATGCCGGGGTGGTTAACCTCAGAACATACTGCTATTACGTTCGGTCTATTGGTGCTTACACCGATCCCAATATTTTCAGCCCTTTGTTTAACCGCTCGCAAACCGCTTGCGCCACTGCCCGCGACGTTACTCCTCCCTGTTCTCCTACTATTACGCTGGATGCTAATTGTGTAACCGGTTTTGTGCAGGTACGCTGGACTAACCCAAATGCGTCGTGTGCGGATGATGTGTTAAGCTACAAACTGTACACTAAACCTACTGAATCGGATGATTATACTTTACTAACTACATTTAACTCGGCCAACAGCACAGTTTATACTTTAGACGGGTTAGATTTTATCGCCGCTTGTTACGCGGTTACTGCTATTGATAGCAGTGGCAATGAAAGTGCGAAAAGTCTGCAAGCCTGTGTGGAAAATTGTCCGGAATTTGAATTGCCCAATATTGTAACCGTAAACGGAGACAATGTTAATGATATTTACAAAGCCATTAAAGTGAGGCACATTAAAGAAATTGACTTACAAATCTATAATCGTTGGGGATCTTTAATGTATGAGACGAGGGATCCTTACTTTAACTGGAATGCCACCAATAAACAAACAGGTCAGGTTGTAAGTGAAGGCACTTATTTTTATACCTGTATCGTTTATTTCCCAACTATAAAAGGCATACAGGAACGAAAACTGAAAGGTTTTCTTCAGGTTGTACGTTAACTTTTCTAATTCAGATTTAGATAAAACATTTTCTGTAAATTACCGGCCTAATATTAGTGTATGCGGTTTTTTCTGTTATCCATTTGTTTGTGTCTTAGTGTTTCAGTGAATGCTCAATCTTTTACAAAGTATGTAAATCCCTTTGTAGGAACAGGAGGCCACGGACATACCTTTCCTGGTCCCGTTCTGCCGTTTGGCATGGTTCAGTTAAGTCCGGATACACGGGTTGACGGAAGCTGGGATGCCTGTGGAGGCTATCATTACAGCGATTCGTTAATTTACGGATTTTCACACACACATCTCAGCGGTGTTGGTGTTAACGATTACGGGGATATTCTGGTAATGCCCGTGACCAAAAAAACCGAATTAAAACCAACTGCTTACGTGGCTGGGTTTGATCATCGGAACGAGAAAGCAGCGCCTGGTTTTTATGAAGTTGTGCTTAACAATGGCGTAAAAGCAGAACTGACCGCTACAGAACGATGTGGCATTCAACGTTATACCTTTCCGAAAGACAGTACTGCCCGCATTGTTATTGACTTACTGCACCGCGATAAGCTCTTGAAAGGAAATCTTAAATGGATAGATAGTGTGACGCTTATAGGATTCCGCATAAGTAATGCCTGGGCCACGGAACAGCACTGTTACTTTGCCATGCGCTTTTCGAAACCCGTAAGCCGTGTACAGTTTGGGAAAAACACCAGATACATTAACGCGCCTGTGTATTCGAAGGGCGAAAATGCCGATGCCTGCATCATCGAATTCAAAAATACAGATACTAAACCCCTGGTAATTAAAACAGGTATTGCATTTACCGACAACGATGGTGCCATGCTGAATTTAAAAACGGAAGCGCCTCATGATGATTTTGATACCTACCGCAACAACGCGCTGAATACCTGGGAAAAGCAACTTTCAAAAATTAAAGCGGAAAGTAAAGACCAAACCGCGATCACTAATTTTTATACCGCGTTGTACCATTGCTTTATTCATCCTTCTTTGTTTCAGGATGTAGATGGCCGTTATCGTGGACGTGATAACAAAATACATACTGCTAATCAGTATACTCACCATACTATATTCTCACTTTGGGACACTTACCGAACCCTTCACCCTTTGTTTAGTATTATTGAACAGAAGCGGACGCTTGATTTTCTGAATACTTTTATTCATCAGTACGATGAAAGCCGACGCTTACCCATGTGGGAACTGGCGGCTAATGAAACAGATTGTATGATAGGTTTTCATTCAGTTTCCGTTATAGCCGATTGTTTCGCAAAAGGCTTCGGTGGGTTTGACACAGTGGTTTTATATGACGCGATGCGTACCTCGGCCCGATATCCGAAGTATGGCCTGTCTGAATTTAATAAAAAAGGGTATTTACAAACAGATGATGAAAGCGAAAGTGTAAGCAAGAGCCTTGAGTATGCTTATGACCACTGGTGTATTGCGCAAGTTGCCCAACGCTTAAATAAACCGGATGATTATAAATACCATCTGGGACTTTCTCTTGCCTATAAACATTTATACGATCCTGTGGCCGGATTTATAAGGCCCAGGCAGAACGGAAACTGGCTGAATCCGTTTGACCCTAAACAGATCAATAATCACTATACGGAAGCCAATGCCTGGCAGTATAATTTTTACGTGCCGCACGATATTGAAGGACTTATTAAACTCAACGGCGGAGAAATTGTTTTTGAAAAAAAACTGGATGAGTTGTTTACAACCGGTAGTGAATTGAATGGGCGTGAACAGGTAGATGTTACCGGATTAATAGGGCAATATGCGCATGGCAATGAGCCCAGTCACCATTGTGCTTACCTCTACAATTACATTGGCAAACCTGAAAAAACGGTACAACGTGTTCATCAGATCTTAAATGAATTTTATAAACCTACCCCCGATGGTTTAATCGGGAACGATGATTGCGGCCAAATGAGCGCCTGGTACGTGATGAGTAGTATGGGCTTTTATCCGGTTTGTCCGGGAAGCAGCCAGTATGTAGTGGGCGCTCCGTTAATGGATAAAATCAGTTTACAACTGGAGAACGGAAAACAATTTGTTATTGAAAAAGCGAATCCTTCGGGTACAATTCCTAAGTACTTTGAACTGGATGGTAAACCTATGGCACGTTCTGCTATTGATCACGCCATGATTATGCGAGGTGGAAAAATGATTTTTCATTATGACTCATTAAAAGGCGTTAAGACATTCAGCTATGGCAAAACCATTTTCCAGCGTCCTTCTTCGCATGTAAACACCATTAGTATGCTGCCTGCTCCTGTTATTGTTTCGTCTGGTAAAAAAATAAAAGATGCACAGCCCGTTCAAATCATTATGCCCGGCAAACAAGTGGTAAATATTGCTTATACCTTAGATGGCAGTAAGCCTACCCGGCAATCGGCACTCTACCATAAACCGCTGACACTTGATAAATCGTGTAAACTAAGAGCCTTTGCCTTTACCAAAACGGATACCAGTTCGGTGAGTGACGCGACATTTTTTAAAAGTAACAAGACCTACAGTGTACAACTAATGTCTGTTTACAACAAACAATACGATGCCGGCGGCCCGGACGCTTTAACGGACAGCATTCTTGGAAGTGAAGACTGGCGTAAAGGGGATTGGCACGGTTACCAGAATCAGAATTTTGAGTGTGTAGTGGACTTAAAAACACTGAAATCTGTTAGTTATATCGGGGCTCATTTTTTACAGGATACCCGTTCGTGGATTATTTATCCGGTAAATGCAAAGTATTATACGAGCAGTGATGGTAAAACCTGGACGCTACAGGAAACCGTTGAACACAGCGTTAAACCAGATGATTATACCGTGCAAGTTCGGTGGATGGATAAACAACTGGCCAAACCTGTAGCCGCACGTTATATAAAAGTTGTGGCTACTAACTTTGGAAAGTTGCCCGAATGGCATTTGGGCTATGGTGGCGACGCATTTATTTTTGTTGATGAAATTGAAATCCACTAATGGTACTACATATCCGTAAAATAGAATTTGGAACAGAGGCGTATAAAGCGATGCTGGATTTACGAAATGAGGTATTACGCCAACCCATCAACTGGCCTTATTTTGTTTTCGGGCAAACAGAATACGAACAAGACTTTATTCATCTTGGCGGGTACAGTTCTGATAATGTATTAAGCGCGTGCTGTATTTTAACGGAGAAGTCGGCAGATGAGGTGCAACTGAAACAGATGGCTGTGGCAGCCACTCATCAGGGGCTTGGCTTAGGGCAACAGCTATTGATGTACGCCGAGGAATACGCCAGAACCAAAGGGTATAAGCGTTTGGGTATGCATGCCCGCAAAAGCGCGCTTGGGTTTTATGAAAAAAGCGGATACACGATTGTTAGTGATGAATTTGAAGAGGTGGGTATTCCGCATTTTAAGATGGAGAAGGTATTGTAGCACCAAATCTATTTACGGTTTAACTTACTTTATTTTACCAGTAACCCCGCGCCAGGGATGCGAACGGTTTAGCTCTTTTTTAACCTGCCTGTTCTTTGCAGGTTAAACCCAGATCGTGCATTAGAAATCCTATTACGAACAAAAAGTCCTTCAAAATTTGAAGCTTCGCAACTTTTGCTCATTCACCATAGTGGTGACTATGACTCAATCGCAAAAGTTCAAATTTTATCAGCCTTTTTGCGCTCACTACAAATTTCTAATGCACGATCTGGGTTAAAAAAAGCCGCAGCGATAGCGGAGCCAGTAGCAGCCCGCCCGGGCGCCCAACTCCTTTCCGTTAAAACAGATTTTCGATAATTCCTTGCTCTACCAGATTGGGTAAGGTGACTTTTAAATCAGGCGTACGCTGCATTTCGCGTTTAATGGCAAACAAGGCTTCTTTATTGCGGGCCCATGCTCTGCGTGAGATACCGTTGTTTACATCCCAGAAAAGCATTTGTTCCAGGCGGCGATCGGCATCGGCACTGCCATCGAGTACCATACCAAAGCCACCGTTAATTACCTCGCCCCAGCCTACACCTCCACCATTGTGTAAACTGATCCAGGTGGCGCCACGGAAAGCATCACCCACAAAGTTATGCACGGCCATATCGGCTGTAAAGCGACTGCCATCGTATATGTTAGATGTTTCACGGTAAGGCGAATCGGTACCGCTGACATCGTGGTGATCGCGCCCAAGTACTACAGGCGCGGAAATACGGCCTTCGCGAATGGCTTTGTTGATGGCTCTGGCAATGGCAATACGGCCTTCGCTGTCGGCATACAAAATGCGGGCCTGAGAACCAACTACCAGATTGTTTTTCATGGCATCTTTAATCCACAAACTATTATCCTGTAATTGTTGTTTAATTTCGTCGGGTGCTACCGCATACATTTTTTCCAATTCTTCTAAGGCCAACTGATCGGTAATGGCGAGATCTTCGGCTTTGGTGCTGGTGCATACCCAGCGGAAAGGTCCGAAGCCATAATCAAAACACATAGGTCCTAAAATATCCTGTACGTAACTGTTGTATTTGAAATCGCCGGAACCGTCGTTCTTAAACACATCGCCCCCGGCACGCGATACTTCTAAAAGAAAAGCATTTCCATAATCGAAAAAGTACATGCCTTTTTGGGCAAACGCGTTTACGGCGTTGATATGGCGCACCAGCGTTTTTTGTACTTCCTGTTTAAACAGATCGGGCATTTCAGCCATCATGCGGTTGGCATCTTCAAGTGTAACGCCTGCGGGGTAATAGCCTCCGGCCCAGGGGTTATGAAGCGATGACTGATCGGAACCAATATCCACCATGATGTTTTCGGCCAGTAATTTTTCCCAAAGTTCAACCACGTTGCCCTGATACGCCAGGCTTACCGCTTCTTTGTTGGCCTGCGCGCCGCGGGTACGGGTGATTAACGCGTCCAGATCTGTATACACCTCATCTACCCATCCCTGTGAGTGACGGGTGTGTACCGCTTTCGGATTTATTTCGGCGGTAATGGATACGAGTCCCGCTATTTTAGCGGCTTTGGGCTGTGCGCCACTCATACCGCCTAATCCGCAGGTAACAAATAATTTGCCGCGGCGTTCGGCTTCGGTATTAAATTTTTTACGGGCAGCGTTCATAACCGTAATGGTGGTGCCGTGCACAATGCCCTGCGGACCAATGTACATAAAACTTCCGGCGGTCATTTGTCCGTACTGGGTTACACCCAGGGCGTTGAATTTTTCCCAGTCGTCGGGTTTACTGTAATTGGGAATCATCATGCCATTGGTTACTACCACACGGGGCGCATCCTTATGTGAAGGGTAAAGTCCCATGGGATGCCCACTGTATAAGACCAGGGTTTGTTCATCCGTCATGGTAGCCAGGTACTGCATGGTAAGCAGGTATTGGGCCCAGTTCTGGAATACCGCGCCATTACCGCCATAGGTAATCAATTCGTGAGGATGCTGGGCCACCGCGTAATCGAGGTTATTGCTCAGCATGTGCATAATAGCCGCCGCCTGCAGGGAGCGGTGCGGGTAGTCGAGAATGGGGCGGGCGTAAATTTTATAATCGGGACGGAAACGGTACATGTAAATGCGTCCGTAGGTATTCAGTTCTTCGAGAAATTCTTTTGCCAAAGTCGCATGATGACGGGGCTCGAAATAGCGCAATGCATTTTGAAGCGCCAGTTTTTTCTCGGGTTCCGACAAGATGGCCTTGCGTTTAGGCGCATGATTAATGGCTGTATCGTAATCTTTAAGCGCGGGAAGTTCAGAAGGGATTCCTGCTAAAATGTGTTGCTGAAATTGTTCGATTGTCATCATAACGTAAGAGGGCTAAATTTACAAAAGATATAGCGGTTGGCGAAATGCGGCAAAATGCCTCATGTAATAGGATTTCCAAGTATGACCTCTGTTTAAACTTCTATAGGACTGAACACGTTTTTAATATCTATGCTCTTTAAAATTCAGATTAGTGCAACGGGAAACTCCATCTATCAGAATAAATGCACTTTGGGCTGTTTATTCTCCCTGACGGCAATCAATCACTGCAATTTTTCCTTACTTCGGCGCATTTTTAGGATCTAACAGATCGTAAAACTCATTTAATTTTGGCAAAATAATAATCCGCGTGCGGCGATTTAAGGCTTTGTTAGCGTCGCTATTGTTAGGCACCAGGGCATTAAATTCAGAACGCCCGGCGGCAATTAAACGGTTAGGGTTAACCTTAAATTCGGATTGCAACATACGAACCACCGATGTAGAACGGTGTACACTTAAATCCCAGTTATCTTTGGTGCAACTGTTTTTGATGGGATCTGAATCGGTATATCCTTCGACCATTACTTCCAGATCCTGACGCGCCTCAATAATTTTAGCAATTTTGGCCAGTACCGCGTTTGCCTTTGGTGACAGGTCGGAACTACCCGGTTTAAACAGCACATTATCCGATAAATTAATAAATACTACTGTTTTATCTACTTTCACATCCACATCTTTATCGTCTAATCCTTCCTTTAAAACACTTTTTAAGTTAACTGCCAGAGCCAGATTAATGGAATCCGCCTTCGACTTGGCCGCCTGTAATAAGTGAATGTATTTGTCTTTGCGTTCTAATTGCGACAGGGTTTCTTTAATATTATCGTTGGCGGCTTGGGTTAAAACGGTTAAATCGCCAACAGTGCTTAATTGCTTATCACGGATTTTTTTGCAATCTGCCAATTGTGATTTTAGATCTTCAACTAATTCATCTTTTAACGTTACCGTATTTCTTAAATTGGTGTTATCCGATCTTAAACGCGCGGCATCATTTTCGCAGGCTGTAGCCTGTTGCTGAGCGGTTGCCAGGTCGGCCTGCAAAGCTTTATACTTTTTCTTGGTAACACATGAGGTAAAAACGAGCAGTGTACCGGCAACAATGATATAAGGATTGAAAATTTTCATGATTTACTATTATTTAGTGCCTGCAAATTTACGAAAAAGCAAAACTTGACACTGATTAAAAAACATTAAAATCCGTGACTAAGGCAAAACGGACGCATTCAACGGGCTACTCCACTATTTCTCTATATTTGCTCATATTAAAAATATGCTTACGCTTTTAAAAAGATCTTACCCTCTTCAACGCGATTTAAAAACAATTGTAATAAGTAATAGTGTAACAGGTCTTTTCATTTTCCTGTTCCTTGTTTTATTTCAACCTTTTGGTATAGCTGTCTGGAACATTGAACATAAAACGTTAAAACTGGCGGGGTTCGGACTTATTTCCTGTCTGGTGCCCATGATTTATCAAATTCTTAAAAATGTGCTTTTCGGGGGATCGGCCATTGAGGATAAATGGACCGTATGGAAAGAAATTTTATCGAACACATTTATATTGGTGCTGATCGCATTCTGTAATCTCGCGTTTGCCAGTTATGTGTCCGGGTTTTCAATTAACTGGATGTCTTTTCTTGGGTCCTTGTTTACCGTCTTTGCCATCGGCATCTTCCCCATTGCCTATAGCATTCAATCCAAGTTTAAAACGTATCTTGAAATTAACCGAAAGCAGGCCCGCCTTACCAATGAGCAGATTGAAAAACACACTCTACAAAAAATAAATCTGTCACCTGATTTTGAATCACATCGTAAAGCTTCACAATCCCTGCCTCTTCCGGACGCAACGGCAGAAACACCATCTCCTGAGGAACTAAACACCCCCTTAAACAACACATTGATTACTGAAAATGAACACATTACACTAATTGCCGAAAACGAAAAAGACCGCTTTACCGCAAAGGCGGAAGATGTGCTGTACTTTGAGTCGCAGGACAATTATACTTCCATTATTTACTATAAAGACGGGAAAATAAAGCGTGATTTGATCCGGAGTAGTTTAAAACGCATTGAAAGTCAGCTATATAATAAATATTTTTTACGCTGTCACCGTGCCTATCTGGTTAATGTTTCCAAAGTAGTAAAGGTAGAAGGTAACGCTGCCGGGTATAAATTAAGTTTCGGGAATCTGGAAGAAAAAGTACCTGTTTCGCGCCTTTTTGGCAAAACAATTACTGAAGCCATCCAACAGTTATAACGTTAAACCCGGATTCTGCAATAGAACATCTACTACGAGGCGAAATTCCTTCAAAACAGTAAACTTCGCCCGTTTGTCTCCTTCACCATAGAGGTGACTATGCCTCAATCGCCAAACGGCCTGTTTTATTGGGCTTTCACCTCTCGCTACGATGCCTATTGCATAACTCGGGTTAAGGCTTTGCTGTTTATCCCAACCAAAAAAGCAAGCTTTGCATTTCGTCCCAAAACTTGACAGTCATCCCAAATGACTGATAATCAGCCCTTTTATTTTAAAAAGGTCTGTGAACCCTCTAATTTTGTGCCATACAATTTTATCAGTTATGGAAACAGTTAACAGCATTATCCTTTTTATTCATGTACTTTGCGGAGGCTTTGCTTTGGTAACCGGCCTGCTTGCCATTTTATTAAGAACCCGTATTAAGATTCACAAACCTATCGGCTTCATTTTTTATTGTGCCATGACAGGGGTGTTTTTAAGCAGTATCTATCTTGCCATTTTGAAAATGCACCTGTTCTTTTTCCTGGTGGGCTTTTTTACCTATCATGCCGCCTTAACAGGTTACAGGGCCCTCAATTATAAACAACTGCATTTGGGCCAAAAAGTGCTTTGGGTGGATTGGTGGATTGAATACGTGGCCGGCACTATTAATATCGGATTAGTTGTTTTGGCTGCATTGATTTTTCTGAAATACAAAAGCAGTGACGCGTTTATTCCTTTGGTATTTGGCCTTCTAGGGCTTAATAACGTGATCAGAAACCTTAAGAACTTTAAGACAAAAGCTGTGCAAAAATCGTATTGGTTACAAAAACACATTGGCAATATGTGCGGGAGTTACATTGGAACGGTTACGGCTTTTATTGTAAACATGAATAAATACTGGGATTTACCAAATTTAGTAGTATGGCTGGGGCCAACGCTGATAGTAGCACCAATCATTTTTATGGAGATTCGAAAACTGAAAAAGGGAAGGGTAGCATAAACGGGCGTTAAAAACACTTCCTTAAAAATTTTCTTAATTCTTTATGTGAAGTGCGTGGCGATTCCAAAAACCCAAAATGCCCGTCGTGTTCCAGGTAAAGGACTGTTTTATTTTTAATCACCTGCGACTGCTCTAATAATGATTCAGCCGGCAATACGTTATCGTGTTCGCCTACCACCATCATAATGGGATATTCTACTAAACCAAGAATCAAATCACGGGCCGGGCGGTCTTTCATCCCTTCCAGGGCCGCCACCATGCCTTTTACGTCTGTTTGCCGGGCAATGGCTGTTGCAAACGCAATTTCTGATTTAAGGTACTTAAGGTTTTTTACCGCAAATAAATTTTTAATGGTCGCCGTTGTATAAATTCTACGGTCTTTCTTCACCAATTGTATGGCTCTCGTTCTGTCTCGTTTTTTTTCTTCGCTATCCGGATAAGCGGTAGAATGGTACAGGCAAAATCCCTTTAATGTATCGGGAAACAAATCGGCAAATGCCAGGGCAACATACCCGCCCATGCTGTGCCCGATAATAACGTAACGTTTCAGGTGCAAACTATCCATTACCGCCTTTACACATTTGGCCATCACCTCCATGCTATGCACATAGCCTATACAGGGCGTTTGTCCATGTCCCGGTAAATCAATAGCTATAACCCTGTAACTCCGCGAAAGATTTTCAATGGTGTGTTCCCAGATGGCAGCACTGCCCAGATAGCCGTGCAGCAATACCACCACACGTCCTTTGCCTGCATCAATAAACGATACCGGCTCCTTTTTAAACCATGCCGTTTTGCGGTTAAACATGAACGGTTAACGGTTCATCAATGATTCAATTTCATCCGCTTCAATCGGAATATTTTTCATTAAATCCAATTGCCCGTTGGCAGTTACCAGAATATTATTTTCAAGACGAATACCTAAATTTTCTTCGCGTATATAAATTCCCGGTTCTACCGTAAATACCATGCCCGCCTGCATGGGTTCGTAGAAAAACCCTACATCATGTACATCTAATCCTAAAAAGTGAGAAGTGCCATGCATAAAATATTTTTTAAAGGCCGGCCAGGCAGAATCTTGTTTCTTCACGTCTTCCGTTTTCAGTAAACCCAGCTGAAGTAATTCTTCGGTCATTAACTCTCCTACCGCCTTATTGTACTTTTCAAATGTATTGCCTACTGTCAGCATTTTGGTGGCACCTTTCATAACGCGCAATACCGCGTTGTAAACTTCTTTCTGGCGCTTGGTGAAGCGGCCGTTTACCGGCAAACAACGGGTTAAATCACTGGCGTAATTCGCATATTCAGCGGCTACATCCAGTAAAATAACATCTCCGTCTTTACACTGTTTGCTGTTCTCTACGTAATGTAATACACAGGCGTTAAACCCACTTGCTATAATAGGCCCGTACGCAAATCCGCGTGAGCGGTTACGTACGAACTCGTGAATCAGTTCAGCTTCTATTTCATACTCCCATACGCCAGGTTTTACAAAAGACAACAAACGGCGGAAGCCCTTTTCTGTAATATCGCAGGCCTGTTGTATCAGTTCAATTTCACGGGCACTTTTAATGCTGCGTATCCGTTGCATTAAAGGAGCGCTACGTTCTGTTTTATGCAAATTATACTTTGCCGTAATCTGTTTATTGAAACGCATCTCAGCAGTTTCAGTGGCTATGTACTGACGTGTATGTTCGTTTTGATTCAGGTATAAAAACTCTGCCTGAAACAAGAAAGGTTTTACTATTTTTTCAAACTCGTGATGCCAGTAAACATGTTCTATCCCACTAACCGCCGTTGCTTCGGCTTTGGTTAACTTGGCACCTTCCCAAATAGCAATGAGTTCACTGGTTTCCTTTATAAAAAGAATTTCCTTGTGCTTCCCGTCTTTTACATCCGGAAAAATAAACAAGATGGTGTCTTCCTGATCAACTCCTGTCAGATAAAACAAATCGCTGCTTTGGCGAAAGCCCATGGCCCCATCAGCATTAGTGGGCATAATATCGTTGCTAACAAAAATAGCCGCCGATCCGGGTTTTAATAGTTGTCTGAATTTATTTCTGTTTTCGGTAAACAAGGACTGGTCTATCTGATCGTACTTCATAACTATCTGTATTTATTGGATTTTAGGGTTAAACCATTTTCTTCCAGTTTCTAAAATTAAAGTGTTTAAAACGGGAAAGTTTAAAAGTAAATAATCCCGTGTGCCTGTGCAATAAACCGGCTTAAATATTTCCATTTTATCTGCTTTATGGCGATTTTCCTGTTAAAAACACCCCCAAATGGCTCTTTTCATGAAAATATCGCTTTGAATCACAATTCTTCATTATATTTGTTATCCAGATTTTTAAAGGTATGATTGATTTAAAAGGAATAATTTCCATTTCGGGACAACCGGGTTTATTTAAAATTGTTGCTCAAAGCAAAAACGGTATTATTGTTGAAGGATTGAGTGATAAAAAACGGGTGAACGTTTACGCTTCTACCAAGGTTTCTACTCTTTCTGATATTAGTATGTTTACCACCGGCGATGATAAACCTATTGCCGAAATTATGAAAGCCATTTACGACAAAACCAATGGCGGTGAAGCTATTGACGCTAAATCGGCTGATGATAAAGCAATTGCTGCTTATTTTGCTGAGGTTCTTCCTGATTATGATAAAGAGCGCGTTTATGTGAGTAACATGCGTAAATTATTCAGTTGGTACAATGGTTTACAAGCTACCGGCAACCTTAAACTGGTTGAGGAAACCGCCGCTGAAACGAAAGAAGAAGTAAAAGAAACAAAAGTAGCGAAAGAAAAAGCGCCGGCTAAAAAAACTGCCGCACGCGATAATACTAAAGCTAAAACCAGTGCAGGTGTTAAAAAGACCGCTGGTGTGCGTAAAACAGGTTCCGCTTAATCTGATTTAACGTACCAAGATAATACAGGCGATCCTTTTGAAGGATCGCTTTTTTTATTCCCGCCCGGAGGCGATGCACTCAAAATCAGCAAAATAACTATCTTTGCAACCTTATTTTTGAACATGTTAGATAAACTGGAAGAAATCATTCGGCGTTACCAGGATGTGGAGTTAAAACTATCCGATCCGGCTACTATTGCCGATATGAAAACGTTTAAGAAACTCAATATTGAATACAAGGAATTAGGCCAGGTGGTAGAAGTGATTACTGTTTATAAAAATGTAGTGGCCAATATCGAAAATGCCAAAGAAATTCTTGCCAACGAAAAGGACAAGGAATTTCTGGAGATGGCTAAAATGGAATTGGAAGAAAACCGCGCCAAAGAAGCGGAATTGGCGGAAGAGATACGTCTGATGCTGATTCCCAAAGATCCGGAAGACGCTAAAAACTGCGTGATGGAACTACGCGCCGGTACGGGTGGTGATGAAGCGAGTATTTTTGCCGGTAATCTTTTTGAAATGTACTCACGCTTTTGCGAAACAAAAGGGTTTAAAATTGAAGTGGTGGATAGTAATCCCGGAACAATGGGTGGTTATAAAGAGATTATTTTTAACGTAAACGGCCCTGGTGCTTATGGCGTACTAAAATTTGAAAGTGGCGTACACCGCGTACAAAGGGTTCCCGCTACCGAAACGCAGGGACGTGTGCATACCAGCGCGGCAACCGTGGTGGTATTACCGGAGGCGGAAGAGTTTGATGTGGAATTAAAAGAGGCGGATATTGAAATGCAAACAGCCCGAAGTGGTGGAGCCGGCGGACAGAACGTGAACAAGGTTGAAAGTAAGGTGATTTTAACGCACAAGCCTACCGGCATGGTGGTCATGTGCCAAACGGAACGTAACCAGTTAGGGAACCGTGAAAAGGCCATGCAGATGTTACGTTCTAAATTATACGATATTGAGTACCAGAAACGGCTGGAAGATGTATCAAAACGTCGTAAAACCATGGTAACTACGGGCGACCGGAGTGCCAAAATACGCACTTACAACTATCCGCAGAACCGTATTACGGATCATCGCATTAACGAAACGCTTTACGATCTGGAAAATTTTGTAAACGGCGATATTCAGGAAATGATTGATAAACTGCAATTTGCCGAAAATGCGGAACGCCTTAAAGAAGGCGGAATGACTGCATAAAATCTGAAAACGAATTTTAATAAGGTTACAGTTTCCCGGCTGTAACCTTTTTTATTTTTAACATTATAATGAACATAACCCTGTTTAAAATCAGCATCTTGAGTAAAAAGTACACGTCGCTTTAAACCCTATTTTTAACCAATTAAATTCTCAGATGCTACATTTCATTCTGCAAACCGGCGCAGCCGTTGTTAACGCTGCCACTGCCCTGGATTCGGCGGCACAACAAACTGCTAATACCGGGTTTCCAGCTAATACGGCTGAAGTAACGGAAACCAAAATTTCACTGATCGAAATGGTAATGAAAGGTGGTCCTATCATGATCCCCTTAGCCTTGCTTTTATTGGTAAGTATTTACATTCTGGTTGAACGCCTCATTGTAATTGGCAAGGCCTCCAAGCATAATCCCAATTTGATCTCCGGATTAAAGGATATGATTCATCAGGGTAATATTGCCAACGCGCGCAGTATGTGTAAAAACATGAATACTCCGGAAAGCGCCATGATTGAACAGGGCGTTAGCCGCATTGGCCAACCGGTGGCTGAAATCCGCGAGGCCATGAGTAAAAGTGGCAGCAACGAAATTGCCAAACTTGAAAAAAATCTGGGGACGCTTAACATCATTGGACGTATTGCCCCTATGTTTGGTTTCATTGGTACCATTATTGGTGTTATCAAAATTTTCTACGACATCTCACTGGCCAAAACAGTGGAAATCGAAGTTATTTCCAGTGGTTTATACCAAAAAATGATTACGTCGGCCGGCGGTTTAGTGGTTGGGGTACTGGCGTTTGTGGGCTATCATTGGCTGAATGCCCGCTTAGACAAATTGGCACACCGTATGGAAGACTCTCAGATTCAGTTTCTGGACATGCTGAACGAGCCTTCTAAATAAACTCACTTAACGTAATTACCAACATGGCGCTTCGCAAAAAACACAGGGAATCAGAAGTGAGTACCGACTCACTGAACGACATCATGTTCTTTCTGTTGTTGTTCTTCCTCATTCTCTCTACCATGGTAAGTCCTAATTCCATTAAAATTAACCTGGCCAAATCAACTACTAAAAGCACTTTGGACAACGAAAATAAACCCATTCATCTGGCCGTAACGAAAGACAAAAAGTACTACGTTAACAATAAGGAAATACAGGAAACCAATCTGGAAGCGGAAATAGCCGCTTACTCTTCCAAGCAAATTGAACCTGTTATTTTTATGCATCTGGATCGTGACTTACCCATTCAGGTAATTGCGGATATTATGACGCTGAGTATTAAATTAAAATGCAAACCGGTACTGGCCACCGCGCCTAATAAATAAACATGCAGTTAAGCGCACAGGAAGAAAATAAAAACAGGATTCTTTCAGCCATTATCAGTTTGGCTGTATTTGGGCTTATTTTGTTGTTCCTTATCTTGTTTACATTGATTACACCAAATCCGCCGTTTGCTACCGGTGGCGGTGGGGGTAGCGAAATGGCATTAGGGATGATGGATGTGGGCAATGATGTGGTAGAGTATGGCAGTATAGGTAAAGTAACCGATGTAGTAACGGAAGAACAACCTGCCAAAACAGAAGAACTACTCACCGATCCTGAAAGTGAGGTAGAAGTAAAAGAAGAGACAAAACCTGAAGTAAAAAATAACACCACTGTTATTACCCCGGTTAAAGAAACCGTAAAACCTAAGGAAAAAACAGCCGCTGAAAAGATGGCGGATAAATTTAAGAAAGAGAGTGGCAAAAATGGCGGGGGAATTGGCAACAACAGTGAAGCCGGTCAAAACGGAAGCCCGGATGGTGATCCTTTTAAAAACGGAACCGGCGGATCAGGAACAGGAAATGATGGCGGCAATGGGCCAGGGAAAGGACCCGGAAGCGGGCCGGGTTTTGGGGGCGGTAAATTTGGATTTGACCTTAACGGCCGTAACGTAGTAAACAAACCTAAATTGCCCAGCGACACGAAAGAAGAAGGAAAAGTAGTTGTGGAAATTGTAGTAGATAAAGAAGGAAATGTGATTGAAGCTACCGCTACCGGTCGCGGCACTACTACCAGCAGCGCCTTACTGAAAGCCAAAGCCGTTCAGGCGGCAAAAGCTACTAAGTTCAGCCCTAACGGGCAATACGAAGAACAACGGGGAACGATTACCATTATCTTTGCATTTGAATAATTTGGAATGACCTATACACAAACACTGGCGTATTTGTTTTCCCGTTTACCCATGTATCAGCGCGTGGGAGCAGTTGCCTACAAGGCCGACCTAAGCAACACCATTAAGTTAATGGAAGTGTTGGGGAAACCTCACACTAAACTCAGATGTGTACATGTAGCAGGCACTAACGGCAAAGGCAGCAGCAGCCACATGTTAGCGGCCATATTGCAACAAGCCGGTTACAAAACAGGATTATACACTTCGCCACACTTAACCGATTTCAGGGAACGGATTAAAATAAATGGCAAACTAATCCCCAAAAATACGGTGATTGATTTTGTAGAGAATTACAAATCTCATTTCGAGGCTATAGAGCCCAGCTTTTTTGAATGGTCGGTTGCTCTGGCCTTTCACTACTTTGCTGCCGAAGAAGTAGATGTAGCCGTTATAGAAGTAGGGCTTGGCGGAAGGTTGGATTCGACCAATGTAATAACCCCCGTAACCAGTTTAATTACAAATATTAGTCTGGATCACATGAATTTGTTGGGAGATACTCCTGATAAAATAGCAGCTGAAAAAGCAGGCATTATAAAATCGAAAGTTCCTGTAACCATTAGTCAATACCAGAGCGATTCACAAGCGGTTTTTAACGCTGTTGCTAAAGATCTCCGCGCTCCCATTGTGTTTGCCGATAAGTACTATCGCATCATTTCCGCGCATTTGCACAAGGGATTTCAAACTATTACAGTGCTAAACCGTTCTACCTACGAATCCAAAATATACGAACTGGATCTATTGGGAGCCTACCAACAGAAAAACCTGATGGGTGTTTTATATACTGTGGAAATATTAAAACAAAAAGGATTTCTGATAGAAGACAACATGGTAACCGCCGCGTTGCGCCAGATAGTAAAGCTAACAGGGCTTCAGGGGCGCTGGCAGGTTTTATCGGATAAACCGTTAACCGTTGCCGATACGGGTCATAACGAAGATGGAATTACGCAGGTACTCGATAACCTGGGTCGTTATACCTATAAACAACTCCATGTTGTTTTTGGAGCGGTAAACGATAAAGATCTTTCCAAAATACTAAAACTACTACCTGCTTCTGCCTCCTATTATTTTGTAACCGCTTCTGTGCCCCGGTCGTTACAAGCTGTTGAATTGCTAAAGCAAGCAGAGTCTTTTAAACTAAAAGGCAAAGCGTTTAACACTGTTGAAGGAGGCTGGCTGGCCGCTAAGAAGGCGGCTAAAAAAGATGATTTTATACTGATTGGTGGTAGTACTTTTGTAGTAGCCGATGCTTTAAACATAAGCAGCGAATAATTCCTGCCGGCATTCAGACTAAAACCTATAGCCGCATCCCTATCCTTGAGCGGATACTAACGCTTCCCAATACTCTGCTGCCCTGCGCGTATGTGGGATAACAATCGTTCCCCCCACAATATTGGCAACGGCAAACACTTCATAGATTTCGGCTGTGGAACAACCCTGTTCGTGGCACTTTCCAAGATGATACTTAATACAATCATCGCAACGCAATACCATACTGGCAACCAATCCTAATAGTTCCTTGGTTTTCACATTCAGTGCGCCTTCGGCATAGGTATTCGCGTCCAGATTAAACAAACGTTTTAATACCAGGTTATCTTTTTCCAGTATTACTTCGTTCATTTTAGAACGGTAGGTGTTAAATTCATCAACAATTGAACTCATGTACGTTTTACTAAAGTGGTTAATCTATTGATTTACGGTTGAACAAGATATATCCAAAATGGAAAAAGAAAGAAAATGCGTTATTATTCCGGTCGTAATAGTTTACTCCAAGACTAAATGGCCCTAATGCCGTATTGTACACCGCTGTGGCAGAGGCTACAAAATGCCGGTAAAGAAAAGGTGTACTGTACTTAGGCTTATTTTTTTCGTCGCGCAAAATAGAATTTACCGGCTGGAAAATATATGCTTCAAGGCGCACATCCAGTCCTTTGTAGGGGGTTGTTATGGCTTTAATTCCACCGGCGAAATAATTATGCGCCCGGTAATCATCAATAAAAAACGTCTGGCTTTCGGGCGTGGGGTTAAATGCCGGTGCCGATAAAATAGACGCTGTGTAGTTATTAAAAAAACCCTGCGTGGAAAAAACGGCTTCTCCAAACGTACCAATTGTAAATCCTTTAAACGTTCGCAAATAATTATCAACCGTTAGTTTTGCCTGAAACCAAGGCCTCCGGCTATAGTTACGAAATTCAACGGTATCGTTTGATGTACTGCCAGGGAAATAACTCTCACGCCCCTGAAGATACCTTATCCGCGCATTAATAAATGATCCGCTGCTTGCGTACATTTTACGGTTAAGTGTATTCAACTGGTAATTAATTTGTCCGTAGCCATAATCAAAGTACGTGCGGTCCGTTGTATCCTGCTTCGTAAAAAAATCTGTCTGGTAATAGGAATTCTGCCACTCACTAATTCCGCCACTTAACATGATCTTGGATATGTTTCCTACGGGAGCTCCCAGTGTGACTTCGCCAAACTGATCTAACTGTAAAAGGTAAGCGGGTTTAAGAAGATTATAAAACAATACACTGCTACCAAAATAATCCCAACGCGAAATGGTATAGGCAGGTTCAATGTAAAACGGGAAACGTCCCGGGAAATCGAACCGCAGACGGGCGTGTGTGCTGGTATGTAATTTACCAACATACCCATTCGCGTATGCCGTAAATCCTTTACGTCCCAAATGATTGTACTGTATTCCCAGAAAGGCCTCACTGATCGGGCGATTACTTACCAGTGCTCCTACATCAATGAGCAGCGGCTTTTCTACCCTGACCTTTAGTTTAAGATGGTACGACGAATCGGTTTCTGAATAACGCGCTACCGGATAAAGGTTTTTAATCAGTCCATCGGATGCCAATCTGAAATAACGGTATTTAAATTGACGCATGGTAAACGGTTCATTTCTATAAAGCAATCCCTTTTGAATGTATTCCTGCTGCGATGGGCTAACCCCTTCTATCCCTAATGAGGAAAACATAACACTCCTCTCCCGTTCTTCGCGGAATTTATTCCGTTTCTGTTGTAATATCGGGCGGTCAATTTGCCGGGCTACCTGCGCCCTAATCTTATCCATATTACGCACTGTTTCTACGTATCCGCTATCAATTAAACGGCGGGCATCATCAAAATTAAAAATACTTACATCACTCCATGGCTGAAGTAAAATGCCGTTCTCACATACAGGATCAAAATTAGTTTGATTCATCAGCATGTTCCGCAACTGAAGATAAAGATCATCATCATCAGGAGGAA
Organism: Sediminibacterium sp.; assembly: GCA_030054095.1. Lineage (GTDB taxonomy): Bacteria > Bacteroidota > Bacteroidia > B-17B0 > Aurantibacillaceae > Aurantibacillus. The sequence goes on along the minus strand of JASGCO010000006.1, from coordinate 140,098 downwards.
GTGTACGTTCTGATACATTGGAGCCAATAATAAAATCAGGCCCAAATTCACTATACATGACATCTGTTGTAAAATTATTATACAATCCACCATCAAATAACAACGCGCTGTCCACTTCTATAGGACGCAGGTAAAACGGGTAACTCATACTAGCGCGTACCGCCGTTGCCAGATCTCCTTCTTTAAACACTTTTAAACGTTTGTTTTGTACATCAGACGCTACACACCGGAAAGGCACCAGCAAACTATCGAATCGGTAATGAGAACCGGCCGAAGCTGTACAAAACGTTTCCATAAGAAAATAATCAATGGGTACCGAATTAATGACATTTGCCGGAAGGTTTCTAAGTATGGTTTTTCCTGGATTAATCTTGAACGTGATCATTGAGGCATCGGATTCTCTTTGTTTTAGTAAAAACGTATTCTGAAAAGGAACCTCCCCCCGCGTTACTTTAATAAAAAAAGACTGCTTTACAATCTCTTCTATTTCCGCCGGCGTATAACCCGAAGCATAATATGCCCCTATTAACCCACCTATACTGGTGCCACTGATGTAATCAACGGGAACACCATGTTCTTCAAGTGCTTTTAAAACGCCTATGTGTGCCAGTCCGCTGGCACCTCCTCCACTTAAAACCAACCCGACCTTTTGCGCCTGAATAAATGCTACCTGTAAAAATCCAGCTAAAAATAAGATGAATATCCGCCTGAATCTGCTCAACAAAGAATAATATACAAACTTCCATATTACATTCTGAAAATAAAAGTATTTCATATAAAAAATATATTTAGTTAATTAGTAGTCTGTACTTTTTAACAAAGTGATTCAGTTTATTGTAAAAAAAATAGGTTACGGAATTGTGGTGTTGTTTGGGGTGATTACTACCATTTTTTTTCTATTTAATGTTTTACCCGGCGACCCTGCCACCATTATGCTCGGGCAACGTGCCAACAAGGGAGCTGTAGAGGCTATTCACCGCGACTTAGGTACCGACAAACCCATTTTAACCCAATATGCTCATTACCTGAACGACCTTTCGCCCGTTTCGGTACATAACTATCAGAATAACAAAGACCTTTTATTCCTTAACCCTGAAAAGTACAGCTGGGTTCCACTTTTTACAATTGGTAAATCGTATGCCTGTGTTATAAAAGTTCCTTACCTCCGCCGTTCTTACATCACCAAACGTAACGTTAGTGAAATTATTGCCGATACCTTACCTGAGACAGCTGTATTAGCATTTGCCTCTATCCTGATTGCTTCTTTTTTGGGAATTTTATTAGGCATTGTTGCCGCTACCCGTAAAAATTCATTCATTGATAAATTCATTTTTGTGAACGCTACCGTGTTTGGTATGTCGGCGCCTTCTTTTTTAGTTGGGCTTGTTATTGCCTGGTTGTTTGGTTATGTGCTTACGAAATACACCGGTCTTTCGCCTTCGGGGAGTTTATACGATATGGATGTTTGGGATGGGGAAGTGCTGAAACTGAAAAACCTTATTCTTCCTGCCATCACTCTGGGCATTCGCCCCCTATCCATTGTTATTCAGTTAACTCGAAGTTCGTTACTGGATGTTATGTCGCAGGATTATATCCGCACGGCCAAGGCCAAGGGGCTTCGTTTTCGTAAAATTATTATAAAACATGCTCTTAAAAATGCGTTAAATCCCGTTATTACAGCTATTTCGGGTTGGTTTGCCGGACTAATGGCGGGGGCTGTATTTGTAGAACGTATTTTTAGCTGGAAAGGGATTGGCAACGAGGTATTTGAAGCCCTTACAAAAAATGATTTGCCAGTGGTGATGGGCGCCACGCTCATTTTCGCTACCATATTTGTAATCATCAGTATTATAGTAGATATTATGTACGGCATCCTTGATCCGCGCGTACGCGTTAAATAAATACCACATGCTAAGAAGAAAAATTGTTGCGGGCAACTGGAAAATGAATAAAACACTAACCGAGGCCCGGGAACTGGTAAAATCTTTACAGTCACTTATTGGTTCTGATGTACAGGAACGTGTAGTGCTTATTCCGCCTTTCCCGTTTTTGGGAGTGTTGTCTTCCGACCTTTCCGGTTCATCAATACACCTGGGGGCTCAGGATTGCAGCGCCCATGCGCAGGGCGCTTATACAGGAGAAGTATCGGCCGGCGCGTTAAAATCAGTGGGGTGTAGTTATGTATTAGTGGGGCACAGCGAACGACGCGGCTATCATCATGAGCAGGAAACACTATTGATTGAAAAAACAAAACAAGCGCTGTTGTCGGGTTTAACGGTTATACTATGTGTGGGCGAAAGTTTGGAAGAGCGCCTAAACGGTTCTCAGGAGCAGGTAGTTGGCAAACAGATTATGAGCATTTGGAATGCCTTAAACGATACGGAACGGGCACAACTTATTATGGCCTATGAACCCGTTTGGGCCATAGGAACAGGCGAAACAGCCAGTCCGGAACAGGCACAGTCCATGCACGCGTTTATACGCGCTTTAATAAAAGATAATTATGGTGACGCGCTTGCAGACAACCTGACTATTTTGTATGGCGGAAGTTGTAACGCACAAAACGCAAAAGAACTTTTTGCCTGTCCGGATATTGACGGGGGCTTAATCGGAGGTGCTTCTTTAAAAGCCGACGACTTTACCAAAATTGTTTATTCGCTTTAATTATGAAGTATCTGGCGTATCATTTTACTGTATCGCCTCCGCAGCCCGGGAGCGATATTCTTATTGCCCTTTTGGGAGAGGGCGCTTTTGAAAGTTTTGACACCACTGCAAATGGATTTACCGCCTATTTACCGGAAAGCGCAGATCCGGGAGTAAACCTTTCCGCCATTGAACTGGAAGGGATTTCGTTTCAATGGACTATTGAGGAAATAGCGGAACAAAACTGGAATGCCAGCTGGGAGTCTAACTTTGAACCCGTGGTTGTAGAAAACCTTGTTTGCATACGGGCACACTTTCATCCACATCACAACGATGTTAAATACAACATAGAGATTACCCCAAAAATGAGTTTTGGAACGGGTCACCACGACACCACCTGGCAAATGTGTAAAGCACTGTTTGAACTGGATGTAATTCAAAAATCGGTTTTGGATATGGGATGTGGTACTGGTGTGCTGGCAATACTTGCCAAAAAACTGGGAGCCGGTAAAACCCTTGCCATAGATATTGATGAGTGGAGCGTGGAAAACAGTATTGAAAACTGTCAGGTAAACGGGGCCTCAGATATTGATGTAAAAAAAGGAGATGCCTCTGTTTTACCCGAAAAACCAACGTTTGACGTTATTCTGGCTAACATTAATAAAAATGTTTTAAAACAGGATATGAACCGCTATTTCGGCTGTATGAATACTAACGGGCATTTACTGTTAAGCGGTTTTTTTACTACTGATGTTGAAGAACTAAAACAACAAGCCACTCTGTGTGGTTTTCAGTATTCTGAAACCAGTTCGCGTAATGGCTGGGCCATTCTGCATTTAAAAAAATAATATGGATTTTTTTGCATAATGTGTCTTATAGACAAATGCGCTTACTTCTGTATATTCTGTCTTTTTTGTTTTTGGCTCAGGTACAAAGTCAAACACTTACATTGAGAGGTTATGTTTTTTCAGAAGAAAATCAGCTTCCGTTAACACAGGTTCACGTTCAGTTGTACAACAGTACACGGTTCTGCCAGACTAACGCTAAAGGGTACTTCGAGTGTACCGTTCCTGTACAACCATCGTATAAACTGGTTTTTACCCATTTTGGGTTTACTGCACAAACCAAACAACTTCGGCTAACCGATACGGGACTCATTCGGATTACGATGAAAGAAAACCCTTTCCTGTTACCAGACGTTGATGTAAACGCCAAAGTTCTTCCTGAAACTCTGGTAGGTAAACCCGATTACAGTATATTGGATTTTGACTTTTATGAAGACCGCTTTATTTTATTGACCACCGGGAAACACTCTAAGGAAAAATACCAGCTTAAACTGAGTGATTATGCCGGTAAAATCATTTACAGTACTGAAATACCGGAATATGCCGGAACGCCCCAACAGTTTTTCAGAGACTATACCGGCGGTACCATTCTGATTTGCAAAGACACCTTGTTTAAAGTGGACGTAATGGCCAATACCCTCTACTTATGGCACCTGCATTCGCGGCAGTTTCAGGAGCAGGTTAAACCTATTAAAGACAGTTTGCACGGACAATTCTACTTTAGCAATGAGTGGCCCGATTTTCCCTTATTTAATTACTACACACTAAAAAACGGGGATAGTGTATCCAGAAAGTTAAAAACCATTACGGATACGGAATTGATGAAACTTTACAATCTGGAATATGAGTACCTGCCATCCCGGCAAAAACTAGAGGCAAGACGTTTAGCAAGCTACTATAATACTGACAAAACTGTTATTGCCGCTTTAATGAGCGGGTTTACAAAATCCATGTTTTATTCACCACTTTATGCCCCTTTGTTTACCATTAATGATACCATTTGTATTCTTGACCACCACAGTAATTTTTTGTTTCATTTTAATACCGATGGTACACTTACCGACAGCGTAGCTATTGCCTATCATCACCCAAAACGCTGGCAAGACTGGAAACGCGATGTTCTGAAGGACGAAACCGAAAACAAACTATATGCCCATTTTAGCAGAGATGGCAGGCAGTACCTTAAACAGATTGATGCGCATACCGGCCAAATCAATGGCATCTATAAACTACAACACCATAGCGCTGAACGCATCAAAATAAAAACCGGATACGTTTATTATGTTTACAGACCCTTCGAAAGTACACAGGAAAAGTTCCTTTATCGGGAACGAATCCAATTAATTAAAGATAAATAATTGATAATCAGGTATTTATTTTTTAACAGAATGGTGTAATTTTTAAATAAAGAAAATGTATATTTGTAGCCCAATTTTGAATAGGTCATGAAAAAAGAATTACATCCGGAAAACTACAGATTGTGTGTATTTAAAGATATGAGTAATGGTTATGCGTTTTTAACGCGTTCCTGCGCCGACACAAAAGAAAACATTACATGGGAAGACGGTAATGAATACCCACTGGTAAAGTTGGATATTTCAATGACTTCTCACCCATTTTACACTGGTAAGCAAGTGTTGGTGGATACAGCAGGTCGTATTGACAAATACAAAAGCCGCTACGAAAAAAAGAAATAATCGTGTGTTGATTTAATAATTGCTTAAGCGATGTTCTAAAGGACATCGCTTTTTGTTTTTGGAATAACGATCAGAAAAACGTTAATCTTTTTTTATGAAAGATGTTAAATATTTAAGATTTATTATAATGTAACATCAAAATCCGTAATTTTAAAATATCACTTTTTTTAAACTATTTAGTTATGAAGCAGAATTTACTTATTTTACTTACAGGTCTTTGTCTTTCCATTGGTTTACAAGGCCAGACCTCTTTTCGCGTTTTAGATCATGACAATGGTGGTGCAGTTGTAAATAACGGTGCTTCATTTAGTCACAATGTAGGCGCTACCCGAACTTTTAGTCATGAGTTGATTGTAGAAAATACAAGTGCCTCTACTGTAACCGTTAACCTTCGTCGTTTTGACGATCTTTTAAATTCTGTTGGCCCTGGAGATAATGCTGAAGCGTTTTTTTGTGTTGGACCGAGCATTGGTAATTCAGGCGGTTGTTTACCTCCGGCAGTTAGTTCAGCGGTAATGGCTATTGCTCCTGGAGGAACGGTTTCTCTTTCTGCTGATTTAACAGAGGCCTCCGTTGAAGGTAAATCTACTGTACGTTACCGTTTGGTAAATGCTGCTGTCGCTTCAGAGAGTGTGTCCATCACCTTTAATTACAATGAATTTGTTGGCATCAACGAAATTTCCCGTCAGATAGCCACTATATCAGACATTTATCCTAATCCTAACTCTCAAAACCGCGCATTTATTGATATTGCTTCAAAATCTGAAACCTCTGTTCAGGTGCAACTAGTTGGCTTGTTGGGCAATACTATCAGTAGAAAAACGGAAGTGTTAAACGAAGGCAAAAATAAAATTTCAGTAGATCTTTCAGGTCTTAGTTCAGGTGTTTATTTTGTAACATTAAGCGATAAAAAAGGTTCTATAACCACCAAACGTGTTATCGTCGATTAAAAACACATTAAATTACTGTTTTTTATGACTGTAGGAAAAACGGCTCTCAATTTTTGAGTTGTTTTTATTTTACGTTAAACAGATAAGTTACAGATATTAGAATCCTTGCCATAAACCAGCAAGGATTTTTTGTATTCATACAAGTGATTCAAAATATGTTCCTGTTTTACAGTACACCTAGTCAAAAAAGACTATGGTTAAGCTTATATTTATTATGTATTATACTGGTAAAAATCAAACCATCCAGAAAGAAGATAGCAAACAAAAGAAATCTGGACTAATGTTAAAGTATTAAAGTTAAACTTTTAGCGTGTAACTGAAAAAATATTAAACTTGTGGGCAACTAACTCGATTTAATTTTAAGACAAAAATCAACATGAAAAAAAAACTACTATCAATCACGCTATTAGCTGCCGCTGCCGTTAATGCGCAAACTATCCTATGGAATCAGGATTTTACTTCAGCGACGCCTCCGGGATTACCCGCCGGATGGATGCAAAACAATGTGGACGGTAATACTGTGGTAACAAACCTATCAGCTTACAATTTTGGAACAAATGCATGGGTAACCCGTGATGTTTCATCGGGGTATCCCACTTATGGTAAAGTAGCGGTTAGTACATCTTGGTATAATCCTGCCGGGACATCGAATGATTGGCTAATCAGCCCTCAGTTTACGGTTGCACCTAATACACATTTGGTTTGGGAAGCAATTGCTACGGATTCTCAGTACCCAGATGGTTATCAGGTATTAGTATCTACTACCGGAACAACAACAGCGTCATTTACCAATACACTATTAACCGTTAATGCTGAGAATTCCGCTTGGACTCAACGTGCAGTCAACCTGAACTCTTTTGTGGGACAAAACATTCGTGTTGCCTTCCGCAACAACTCAAATGATATGTATTTGTTGTTTCTCGACAACATTTCTGCACAAGTAGTTGCTGCCAACGATGGTGCAGTAACAACTCTGACCAGTACACCTGTTTATATGGCTCCTGGTGGTACTGTTTCTGTATCTGGTAGTTTTAAAAATAACGGGGGGGCAGCAGTAAACACAGCTGCTATGTCTTACCGTTTAGATAATAACGCGGTGGTAAATCAAACGATGAATTTCTCGGCGTTAGGATTTCTGCAATCAGCAGCCTATTCATTTACTACTCCAACCGGTGCATTAGCTGCCGGAACGCATACCTTAAAAGCCTGGGTTAACTCAGTAAACGGGGTAACTGAAACAAACCGTACTAACGATACTGCCGTGGCCATTATTCATGTGGCAACACAGTCACGCCCGCGTAACGCGCTTATCGAAGAATTCTCCTCTTCAACCTGTGGACCTTGTGCCGGGCTGAATGTAACATTCGATCCTTTAATGAACACGAATAATCCTAATACTGGCGGTCAGGTGAATGTAATTAAGTATCAGATGAACTGGCCGGGAGCAGGAAATGATCCTAGTTACAATCAACATGGCAATGTGCGTCGTGGTTTCTATGATGTACAGGGTATTCCATACGCTATTACAAACGGTGTAACTGAAATGCAGGCACATAATCAGGCGGAGATCAATGCCGCTAAAGCGGAACCTGCCTGGGTAGATATGAGCTCATCCATTTCTGTTGTAGGTAATAATATTGTAGGTACAACCACTGTTACACCTTATGTTACCACAACCGGTAACCGCGTAAGATTATTTCAGGTATTGGCTCAGAAATATTACAACTATCCGAGCGCTGCCACCAGCCAAAAAGATTATTACCATGCAATGCGTGTAATGAATCCTAATGGCGCAGGTTCATTGGCGAATCTTACTGTTGGAACACCAGTAAATGCAAGTTTTAATCATACCGCTGTTACGGTTGCTACTCCTGCTCAAAACTCCTTTGATTTCTGGATCAATTCTCCGACTGTAGCTTATGAATATATCGCTTTTGTACAGGATACTGTAAGTCACGATGTATTAAACAGTTCTTCTGCTGTATATAACACTGTAGGTTTAGTAAATCTTGAAAAAGACAGCAAAATAGGTGTTTATCCAAATCCGGCTTCAAATGCAGCCACTATTGCTGTTAAATTAGAAGAAACAGCTTCCGTTGAAATATCTGTTGTTGATGTAACCGGAAAAGTGGTTTATGCGAAAGAGAAAGAAACCTTAGGATTAGGTCAGAACGAAATTACAATTAATACAGAGTCCTTTAAACAAGGTACTTACATTGTAATTGTAAAAACCAATGAAAAAGTACTTAATACTAAACTGACAATTGTGAAGTAAGTATTGCTTTCATTTCAAACACTAAACACGAGGCTGTCTCAAAAGGACAGCCTCGTGTTTTTTAACCCCCACAGATTAGACTAATACATGCATTTTTAACATAAGATTGTATTTGAAAACAGACCTTAATATCCTACCTGCCGTCGCAACCAACACTAATGGTTATTTGAAATTAAGCACCAAAACTATTGCTAATTTTCTTCTTAAACACTTCACTAAACCATATCTGTTCTTGGCATTCCACTTATAGGCTTTTAAATAAAAAAGGGACTATCTTAATAAAGTCAGCCCCTTTATACTCTTGCTAATGTTTTATCCCCATGAAACAATTAGCAATGAAATAGCAAATTCTAATTTCTTTTCTTTTAAGAATATAGTAACTAAAATTTACACCCTATTGAAATTGCAAAAACTGTACCAGTATTTGTTAATTGACTTTTTGCGATGTAAGAAGGTCGTAACAAATAATAATCTTCTTTTGTTAACTGACGTTGATATGCCACATCAAAATATAATCCTGAACGGGTTCTGAGACCTGCCCCTACACTAATTATATTGCGCACCTGAGGGCCACTAAACACATCTCCAAAAGGCGACCCATAGCTGGCGTATCCCGCTCTTAAAAAGACCGGTGTAAGGTTTAATTCTCCACCAAATCTAAAATTATGTCCTGTTTTGTACTTATTTTTAATAACTACATTTACGCCTTCAAAATCTTTGGGATTATCACTATTTAATATGGCTTTCCCGTAATTAATACCTTCATAGTCCGCACCAATAACAAGCAGTTTCTTATAAACAAATGAAAGACTGGCCCCATAACGGCCGGGAGTTATCAGTTCATATTTATAAATTCCTTCTTTATCCGGATAGCCGGCTTCCGTTGATTTCCCCGAATCCCAATTAACCTTTAAATTGTAACTAAACCGGTCTGTCAGACTAAAGAAAGAGGGTGTATGCACATACGCTCCGAAGCGCAAATACTCATTAACCCTGGCTAAGAATCCCAATTTAAGATTGTAGCCATTTCCCTCTGTAGAAAATTTCTCGGTGTACGACATGTTTTTAAATCCCAGTAAATCTGTATAAAAGGCACTGACCGGCAAATTGCTGTACGAGGTGGTATAGGTTCCGGGAGACACCAGTTTAACATGCATACTGTCTTTGTCATCTGAATCGGTATGTACCGATGTGTATTCGTACCGTATAGAGGGAATACCCAGACTCGCTCCAAAATAAAATAAATCTTTATACCCGTATGCGTACCCAATAGCCGTTTCATTCATACGGCCCTTTGTTTGTATTTCACGGCTCTGCAGGACTGATTTTTTGGGATCTACAAACGAATAGTAATTGGATCCACCGGCACTGGTATCAATCAAAAACGTATTAAACGCTAATCCTTCGTAGGCACCGCTTAATCCACCAATCGCCTTTCCTGAAGTATAACTCAGCATATCATTAGCCATAGATTGCCTGGTATAAGCCTGATAACGTGTGCTGCCATTAAAATTTTGCAACTGTACGCTCGACAGTCCTAATGAGTGCCGTTCGTTCTCATGGCTTTTACTTTGCCACGATCCTGCAATTCCGAAATTACCATATACCATATTGGCACTATACACTTCTGAGGTCGCCCCATAATGCAGGGTTTTAGAGGTGTTGAATCGTAACCCAAACGAGAAGTTCATTTCTCCCTTTCGGTAAATCCCAATCCCAGCAGGGTTATAATTTAAACAACTGACATCCGCGCCAATCGCGCCAAAAGCGCCTCCCATGGCCTTAAACCGGTTACTGCCGCCAACTCCTCCCTGAGAGTAACGCAATGCGTCCAAATCATTCTGTGCCTTATACGTAATGGCAAACAGTACAAACGGGAGAACAAAAAAGAACCTGATAACTATACGCATAAATGCTGCTTAACGTGGGCGAGAAGAACCGCCCGATCCACTACTACCCCTTGGCGAAGAACTACCACCACCTCCGGAATTAGAGCCACCGCCGCCGCTACTACGGTTTGTGCCGGTGTTCGTATTCCATTCTGTTGCAGGTGTTTCGTTTATCTTTCCACCTCTTATAGTATTATTTCCGCGTGTAGGGCCAGCATTCTCAGAACCTGACGACCCTGACATCACCGGATTCGATGATCCTCCTTCAGCACGTTCGATGCGGTTACGTGTCCAGTTTAAAATACCCCCTTCATTTCCGGAGCGGACAGAACCGCCTGATGAATTTTGACCAGTTCCTAAAGTGCTTCCTTGTTCTATTCCTGACGGATTAAGTCCTGCACCACTGCCGACGGACGTATTTTGACGTATTTTCCTCGGACGGGCTTCTTCACTAAACTTAGGAGTAGATTGCTGAGATGCAATTACGTTATCAAAAAATTTACGCGATGTGCTCTCTGCTTCACTCACACTCATTCCCGCATAGGACATCCGCGAACTATTGCCTCCGGTAACAGATGTTCTGGGACCAACATGGCTGTATCCGCTGTTAACATCAAAACTATTAAAGTACCCCCAGCCACCATTGTTCCACCCATAAGGCTGTCCGTACCACCCATTATAATATCCCTGATTATATCCGGCCCAATACGCCGCATTCGGATTATTATAATAGCCCCATCCCGGATACGACCATCCGTTATTCCATCCCCATGGATTGTTCCAGCCATTGTAATAATTACCATAGCCAAGTCCCCACCCCCAGTTGTTATAATATGAATTAAACTGCACGCTTGGCATCAAACCCCAGGTACTATTACCATATATACTGGATCCGTAAAATGCCGGATTGCCCGAATACCAGTAACTGTTAGTGTACCAGTTATCGTAATACCCTGTGCCATATACAGGATTATGAAAACGCTTTACACGCGAGGCATATTCATAATCATAATAATCATCTTTATTAAATTCAGGGTCTTTATAATAAGGATTAGCATCATCTTTAGCTTTTTGCGCTAAACGTTCTGTTTCCGCTTTTTGCCGTTCCTCTGCTTCCTTTTTTGCTCTTTCAGCTGCTGCTTGAGCAGCAATGCGTTTCTCTTCAGCCGGATTAGCATATACATCATCGGTATAAGATGCCATTCTTGAAGATTGGCACGACCCTAAAACCAAACTTACTGAACAGATGCCTAAAACTAATTTTTTCATTTTGAAATTGTTTTAAATTAGCGGGAGATTATACGTAAATTTACGCTTTTTCAGGCAATTTATCCAGTCTTTACATATTTTGTGTTTCAGATATAGGGTAAAGGGATTTAGATAGATATTTTAACATTATGAGCAAAGTTATAACTCCTCGTGAACAGGATTACAGTAAATGGTATAATGATCTGGTGGTGGAAGCCGATCTGGCTGATCACAGCGCCGTAAGAGGCTGCATGGTTATTAAACCGGGCGGATATGCCATTTGGGAAAAGATGCAGCAGGTGTTGGACCGCATGTTTAAAGACACAGGACACGTTAACGCCTACTTCCCGATTTTTATTCCTAAAAGTTTATTTGAAGCTGAAGAGAAAAATGCGGAAGGATTTGCCAAGGAATGCGCGGTTGTAACGCATTATCGTTTAAAAAGCAGCCCTACCGATAAAGGTAAACTGATTGTGGATCCGGAAGCAAAACTGGAAGAAGAATTGATCGTTCGCCCTACCAGCGAAGCTATTATTTGGAACACTTACCGCAACTGGATTCAAAGTTACCGCGACCTCCCTATCCTGGTAAATCAATGGGCTAACGTGGTACGTTGGGAAATGCGGACACGTTTGTTTCTTCGTACCGCCGAATTTTTATGGCAGGAAGGACACACTGCGCATGCATCACGTGAAGAAGCCATTGAAGAAACAAAAAAAATGCTGGATGTATATGCCGATTTTGTGGAAAACTACATGGCTGTTCCGGTTATTAAAGGCGTTAAAACCCCTAACGAACGTTTCGCCGGTGCCGATGACACCTATTGTATTGAAGCCCTGATGCAGGATGGAAAAGCCCTTCAGGCCGGTACTTCTCATTTCTTAGGACAGAACTTTGCCAAAGCGTTTGATGTAAAATTTGCCGATAAAAGCGGTAAACTGGATTACGTTTGGGCTACCAGCTGGGGAGTTAGCACCCGTTTAATGGGGGCGCTCATTATGAGTCACAGCGACAACAATGGTTTGGTTATTCCACCGCGTTTGGCTCCTACGCAAGTGGTTATTGTGCCTATTTATAAAGGCGAAGAGGGGTTAAAAACCATTTCTGACGCTATACAACCTTTTATTAAAGCATTGAGGGCCAAAAACATTTCCGTAAAATTTGATGACAGAGACACGCAACGTCCTGGATTTAAATTTGCTGAACATGAGTTAAAAGGCATCCCGGTACGAATTGGCATTGGTGAACGCGACCTGGCAAATGGCACTATCGAAGTGGCCCGCCGTGATAACCTCACCAAAGAAGTGATTCAACTAACAGATGCCGAAGCCTACATTGAAAAATTATTGCAGGACATACAGGAGAATTTGTTTCAACGCTCAAGCGATCGCATGAAAAATCTTACAACAGAAGTAAATTCGTTTGATGAGTTTCAGAAAGTACTTGATGAAAAAACAGGGTTTGTATCGGCCCATTGGGACGGCACACCAGAAACAGAAGAAAAAATTAAAGAACTCACCAAAGCCACCATACGTTGTATTCCTTTAAACAACAAACAAGAAGATGGGATTTGTGTTTACAGTGGCAAACCAAGTAAACAAAGGGTTTTATTTGCCAGAGCTTATTAAACGTTCTGATTTTTCAACGGATCATAAAAAAACCTGTAATTGTTTGTTACAGGTTTTTTTATGATTCCTTATCCTGACATTCTTTTGTCTTTCAGAAATGATGTGTCAGATTACAGGCAATAAATTCGCATCGCATCAACCTTAAGTCCCACTTTATTTCAAAGCGATTAACGCCTTCTGATGCTGAAGTGCAAATAACTGCAATTGTGTAATCTGATTTAATACACTAAATGTGGTAATATACGGTTCGCCACCGGCTTCAGTATCAAAAACAGTTTGCTTAATGGGAATAGTCCCATGCTCTTCGTCTGCAAACCGTGTATTGTACTCTTCCACCAGGTTTTTAATTTTGATGATCAGTTGTCCGAATGTGGTTGAGCTATCTATCTGATCTAAGATGGTGTGTTCTTCAATTGCTATGGCTTTACTTCTGAATTCAGCATTAATGGCACTGTAACCCGTCTCGTCCATTAATACAGCAGATTTCAGTTCATTGCACTTAGTATAAATATCTTCGCATAATTGTATGCGCGATAAAGCATTGCTATCGGGGGCTACGTTACTTTCTTTAAGCCATTTCCGTTCATTATTTAGTAAATCCTCCTGATATATAAATCCTTGTGTAAGAAAATGGTAATACTTCTGTGAGCCTTTAGGGCTGCGGATTAACGTAAATACCAATGCACATCCCAGGAACATCAAAATGGATGAGGTAATCGTATTCACCTTGGTTTCCGGATTCCGTATTCCATTAAAGAAATAAATGGGCAAAAACACAAACGTAAGCGTTAACAACGCCAGCATTCCCAGCACATTGGCATAAGGCCAATGCATAATTTTAAAAAGAATAGAGAAACTGAGTACGGATGTTGCCAAACCGCCAATCAGTAAGGTTACCCGCTCCTGAACCTTTTGCTTTTCTCTTGCTTTTAAAGTGAAAACCAGCGGTAAAAAAAGTAAACCTGCCAAAACGATTCCTAATAGGATCAATATACTGGCGCCCGGCCAGTGCATAAATTTAAAAATCAAGCCCGTACCCAAACTAATGGTGGATGCAACTCCGCTTGCGATCATTGTTTTTTTCATTGCGTAATAGTTTTTAAACGTTAATAAACGGAGGGTTTCCTCTTCTATTTCCCACAATTCCTCTCTGTAAAAGCTGGTGATTGTGTTAGCATAAAAGTTCTCAAAGTCCTCCTCTTCTTTGAGGTTTTGCTCAATAATACAACAGATATGATCCAGAAGGTCATTTTGAAGCGATTCCATTTCAACGCCACGTGCACGAATGTCGTTTAAAATAAAATCAATCTGTTTTTCATTGATACAATACATGTTAGTTGGTTTTAATTTGTTTTTGGCTCAAGATCCAGTAGAAATTTTATTGTATTCATAAAATCAGCCAATTCATTCACCTTCTCCTCTGTCCGCTTTGCGCCATCCGAACTCAGACTATAGTATTTACGCACTCGTTTACCAATATATTCCGTTTCCGTTATAACCAGTCCTTCGCTTTCTAATGCGTGTAACGTAGGGTAAAGCGCTCCTTCCGTAATCTGGATCTTATCCATTGTTAAACTCTTTACCATTTGGGTAATTTCGTAACCATACATGCGCTTGTTGGTCTTTAATAATTTTAAAACTATTGTTTTTAAAGTGCCTTTAATTAATTCAGAAGAATAAATCATTTCAAGTAATATATAAGACAAATATACATAATTTTCTTATGTATAACACATCAATGTATTATTTAACATTTGGGCAAAAAAAAACCGCCCTTTATCAGGGCGGTTTAATATCATAGAGAAATTGTTTACTGTTTTACAAGTTTACCTTGTTTAATAGCCTTATTGTCACTTACAATTCGATAAGCATACAATCCATTTGCTAAAGAAGTTGCATTTACTACTGAATTGTATTGTGTTAAGGTTTCACGCAGAACTACTTTACCAGTAACATCCAGTATTTCAAAATACATATTATCTGATTTGTTCGTTAATACAACATTGATAATACCGTTTGTTGGATTTGGCATAATCTGCACATTTTCAGCAACGGCTGCATTATTTTGTAATCCTGTACAAACAATAACCAACACACCTGTTGTACCTGTTGAAGCACAACCGTTAGTTCCTGTACCTATTACATTGTATGCTGTTGTAGTTGTAGGTGTTACAACAATTGTAGGAGTGGTAAGGTTACCTGGTGTCCAGAAATAACTATTAGCACCACTGGCTGTTAAGGTAGCCGATGCAGGAACCGTTGTAGTACTGGCACAAAGTGTAAATATTGGTGATACTACCAGATTTGGGCTAGGGTTAACGGTTAATGTAGTTGTTGCAGAACCACCACATGATCCGCTCGCGTTAACAGTATATGATGTTGTTACACTAGGAGAAACAACAATTGCAGATGTTTGAGCACCTGTATTCCAGGTATAAGTTGAAGCACCACTAGCCGTTAATGTCGCGGTTGAGCCCGAACAAATAAGCGTCTGCGACGCTGCAATAGCTACAGCACCTGAAGGTGACACTGTAAATACAGCAGGCACGCGAGGGCTTGTACAACCAGGAGATACTACTGTCCAGTTATACCCAAAATAGTAGAAGGTATTACCTGCTGAACTTCCGGTCATATCCATAACACCAGGAATGCTGAATGGATATAAGTTACTTGAAGCGGATGTTCTGTACATAGACACAGAACCTGCACCCTGACCTAAACGGTACCCTGTACCGGGCGTTACAGTAAAGTTAAGAGGAATAACCGTACCAGAAACAGTATTGGTTACAGGTACGCTGGTGGTAGTAATAAGGTTACCGATATTATCACGTAAATCAAACACAACGTTACCAGTTGCACCCGCATAAACAGTTACATCTTGAATAATACACGTACTGAACACATCAAACGTATTGTAAGCAGTACTGGTTTGCTGACCACCACCGGCAACAGTTGTGTTCGTTGCTAAACCAATCTGGTTAACAGATACTGAACTCGCTTCTGCATAATATGTAGTAGTAGCCGCTGCTGAAACAGGAAAACTGTTTCCGGTTCCTAAACTGGTTGTAGAAGAAGGACTGGCATACCAGTTAACGGTACCGAAAGAAGTAGCAGTTAATGTTCCGGTTAATGTACCCGACCCACACGCTAATGCACCATTAGCACTAATAGTTGGGTTTGTAACCGTTACGGCCTGAGTAGCAGTAAATGAACAACCCAATGAAGAGGTTCCAACAACTGAATAAACAGTATTGGTTGTAGGCGCTACAGATACACTATTGGTTGTAGCACCATTGCTCCATAAATAAGCGGTAGCTGTTCCTGTAGCATTTAAGGTTACAGAACCACCTAAACAAGCTACTGTTTGACCACTGATAGCCGCGATAACAGGTGTATTAATAACCGTTAGGTTCTGATCATTACTTGAGTTACCATCGCCGGCAATTCCTGAAGTAGAAGTAAAGGTGTAGTTACCAGGATTTGTCATATTTACGTTACCTACCACTACTGTAACCGATCCACCAACAGGAATAGAAGGCGTATAGGTTGTTGAAATGGTTTGTACACTGGCGCCTA
This sequence comes from Sediminibacterium sp., assembly GCA_030054095.1. Taxonomy (GTDB): domain Bacteria; phylum Bacteroidota; class Bacteroidia; order B-17B0; family Aurantibacillaceae; genus Aurantibacillus. The sequence continues at coordinate 123,347 of JASGCO010000006.1, read as the reverse complement.
ACGCAACAGTAACCGTTACAGGAACATTAGAAATAGCACCTGTACCAAAGTTGTTCAACACAACAGAAACCGGAGTAGAAGACGTATAGCAAGTGTTGGTTACAGGAGCTGCAAGAGCAGATACCCCGGCATCAACCGCAGAAGCATTATATAAATTAATATTATCAATATCTACATAGTAATCCGCTGTATTTGCAGGTACTTTGGTAGCTAAAAACTTAATGATAACATCAGATCCTGCATAAGCCGCCATTGGATACGTTTTGCTGGCAAAAGCGGTTGTTGATACGTGGTTACTGGCATTAATAGATCCTAATAAAGAATAACTTAATCCACAATTGGTAGAAACATAAATGTTAAGTGAATCGCCAACAATAGCAGAAGTTTGAGTAGCTGCCGAATTAGGGAAACCAGAATAATCTACATAACGGTAATCAAATTTTAAAGCGGTACTTGGTGTTACTGCACCCAGCTTTAACATATCTGCTTCCGCACGGATAGCGAACGATCCGTATAAATTGCGGTACATACCGTTGCTGGCACTTGTACCGTGATTAGCACCCACAAACCAATTAGCGCTTGGATTATTAATCCATGTAGCAGGTATTGCTGCTAATGCGTTAAAATCTTCAAAGTAAGGTAATGGTGTTGTACCTAAAGCTGATACCGTACGCTGGATAACCGGCAGTAATGTATCGTTTCCTTTTGTTGGATCTGCTGCCAGATCAGTGTAACATTTAAAGTTATACACACCACCTGCTGTCATATTTACTGTTCCTACAGTAACATTTGCCGTAGCACCCGGAAGAACCGGACCAGCCAGAGTTGTTGTAATTAAAGAGTTCACAGGACCCGTTACACTTACCTTAACCGGTACGTTTGAAATATTAGCGGTACCCCAGTTTTTTACAGTAACTACCACTTGCTCATTATTATTATAACAAGGACGTCCTGCTATCGGAGTAACAAAAGCCGTTACGCCAGCATCAATAGGTACTACATTGGAGATATTGATATTATCAACATCTACATAATAATCTGAACTGGTTGCAGCATCTTTATTAGCGCGGAAACGGATAATAACGCTATTACCAGCATAAGGAGCTAAATTATACGATTTGCTTGTAAAATTTGTTGTAACAGTGTGGTTAGAAGCATTTATACTGCCTAACAATGAAAATGTAGCACCACAGTTTGTTGAAATATAGATATTAAGAGAGTCATTAGCAATTGAAGCGGTTGGAGTAGCTGCTCCGGGATAACCACTGTACTCCATTATACGGTAGTCAAATGTAAGCGTTGTGGAGTTTGTTACAACACCCACATTTGGCGTTTGAGCCTGAGCAAGAATTTGTGTTGTACTGTAAAGGTTACGCGACATACCGTTAGAGCCTGCCGTTCCATGATTTGTAAATACATACCAGGGATTTGACGCATTTACATTCCATAATGTTGGGAAAGTAGTAGAAGCGTTAAAATCTTCGATTAATGGCAAACTTGCGCCAGCCAATACGGTTAAAACCACTGCGTTAGAAGCAACGTTTCCTGTTCCGTTGGTAACCACACAACGGAATTGGGTATTATTCATACCATTTGTGGCACCAGTAATGTTTAAAGTAGGCGTTGTTACGCCCGAATAAGGCGCAACATTGGTTAAAGCGGTGAAAGGGCCACCAGTACTCGACTCCCACTGATACGAAGTGCCACCTGTAGCCGCTACAATAAACGAACCATTGGCACCTGAACATAAACTCAGGTTAGATGGCTGTGACGTAATGGTTGGTGAACCCGCAATAGCGGTATTCGAATAACTTGTTGTATGACATAAACTTTCAGTACCACAGGTATTAGAAGTGGCAACGTGCAGATAGTAGGTTCCTGCTGTTAAAGTCACTGTTAAAGGCGGAACACCGGCAGCAAGAGATCCGCTGCTGGTAGCAGTAGAAAGCGTCAGGTAATTACCTGAACCGCCGGAAGCCGAAAAGGTAAATACGCCCGAAACCCCAACCGTTAGGGTGTTGTACTCCCCTCCGTAGGTACACGTGTTAATGTTTGTCATTACACCTACAAAAGATGTAATGTTAGCTGATCCGTATGAACTTGGCGAGTAACACGGTTGTGCCACCATTTTCATACCGAATAAAACAGTTGCAAGTACGAGCAACCTTTTAAAAAAGTATAGTTTTTTCATATTTTTGATTACTTAAGGCAAATATACGTATTAAAGTACGCTATAGCGTGATGAATGTCATACGGCATTTGTTAAAATGTCCACCTGTCCCTTTATTGCACCGCCTATGTTAATTATTGACCTACAGCGTTTTAGTGGTAATTTCGCAAAAACCCGCCTCAAAAAATGGTTTCCCCGATTTATTAACTTTTTGTTAACAAACTCAGGGATTTAACAAATCCGGCAATTGTTTTATCTAAATCGTCATAGGTGTGCTCGCTACTTACAAATCCTACTTCGTACCCACTGGGACCAAGATACACACCCTCCTGAAGCAACTGATGATACAATGTTTTAAAATACCCCATACTGCCCGGATCAATGTCTTCGGCACAGCTTATGGCCTCCTTTTCGGTAAAGGCCAGCCAGAAAATGCTGCCTAAGGAGAATATTTTAAACAGGGGGAACGGATTCGCGCTCATAATACCGTTAATTAAATAGCTCGTCTTTTTTTCTAATTCCGTGTAAAAACCGGGTCTAAGGCATTCGGTTAACTGAGCTGTCCCCGCCGACATGGCTACAGGATTTCCACTGAGGGTTCCTGCCTGATAAACATTTCCTTCAGGGGAAATGCAGGACATTATTTCCCGAGAAGCGCCATAGGCCCCTACAGGAAAACCGCCTCCTATTATTTTTCCATAGGTACATATATCCGGTTTAATCTCGTACAAACCGGCCGCACCTGAAAAAGACAGACGAAATCCACTGATTACTTCATCAAAAATAAGCAGGGTTCCGTGTGCTGTACACTGCTCACGCAAAAAGTTCAAAAAGGCTTTGCCCTGCAATAACAAGCCATTGTTAGCAGGAACGGGTTCAATTATTACGCAGGCAATTTCGTTTTTAAACTGCTGAAAAGCCTCCTCTACCGCTGCCCTGTTGTTTAAAGGCACCGTAATGGTTTCATTTACAAAACTTTCAGGCACACCCGAACTACTGGTATTTCCAAAGGTCACTAACCCGCTCCCTGCTTTTACCAGTAAGGAATCCACGTGTCCATGGTAACAGCCCTCAAATTTCAAAATCTTGGTTCTTCCGGTATATCCCCTCGCCAGACGAATAGCGCTCATCACCGCTTCTGTTCCACTGCTCACAAACCGGATTTTCTCAATGTATGAATTGTTACTCAGAATCAACTCCGCCAATTGATTTTCTAAGCGGGTTGGGGCTCCAAAAGAAGTGCCATTTTGCATGGTTTTACTAACCGCGCTTAAAACCCCTTCATGGGCATGCCCAAGAATGAGCGGCCCCCAACTACAGCAATAGTCAATGTATTCATTACCATCCACGTCCCATATATGGGATCCTTTTCCTTTTTCTATAAACAGAGGCGATCCTCCTACACTTCTAAACGCTCTTACCGGCGAATTAACGCCTCCCGGAAAATAGGTTTTTGCTTTTTCAAATAAACCCGCAGATACTGATGTTTGCATAAAATTACTAGAGACCACAAAGATAAAATTATTATACGTATTCTTTTGTTTGCGCCTTTTGTTTTAAAGCCCTAAAATTACAGTCGCTTAATTTTTATTATGATAACTGCATTCGAACATACGCTGGCGTTTTGCCGTAACATGGATGAAAAAGATCCCTTACGCAAATTTCGCGGGCAATTTTACATTCCACAACACCATGAACGTGAAGTAGTTTATTTTACCGGAAATTCCTTGGGATTACAGCCCAAAACCACTCAGTCTTACATTCAGCAGGAACTGGATGATTGGGCAAAGTTCGGTGTCGAAGGGCACTTTCTGGCCAAACATCCCTGGATGCCGTACCACGAGTTCTTAACTGAACACATGGCAAAAATTGTTGGCGCGCAAAACGAAGAGGTGGTGATGATGAACCAATTAACCGTTAACCTGCACTTGTTAATGGTTAGCTTCTATCGTCCCAATTCAAAACGTTATAAAATACTTTGCGAAGCAAAAGCGTTTCCCAGCGACCAGTATGCTTTGCAATCTCAGATACAGTTTCATGGATTAAATGTGAAAGAAGCGTTGGTAGAAATTGCGCCGCGTGAAGGCGAATACCATATCCGCCCCGAAGATATTCTGGAAGCCATTGATCGGCATAAAGATTCACTCGCGCTTATCATGATTGGTGGTGTAAATTACTTCAGCGGTCAGGTATTCGATATGAAAGCCATTACCGAAGCAGGTCATAAAGCGGGAGCCATAGTTGGTTTCGATCTGGCTCATGCAGCGGGAAACCTTAAACTCGAACTGCATAACTGGGAGGTTGACTTTGCGGCCTGGTGCAGTTACAAATACCTGAACAGTGGTCCCGGAAGCGTAGCGGGTGCGTTTGTACACCAAAAACACCTGAAAAATACCACCCTCCCTCAGTTTGCGGGTTGGTGGGGACACGATAAAAAAACACGTTTTTTAATGGACAGCACCTTTGTACCCATGGAAACAGCCGAACGCTGGCAACTGAGCAATGCGCCAATACTCAGCATGGCGGCTTGTCGCGCCAGTTTGGCCATTTTTGCCGAAGCGGGTATGGAGGCCTTGATAGAAAAAAGTAAACAGTTAACCGCTTATCTTGAATACGTTATTGGTGAGATAAACAACGAAAAAAATAACTGCCTGCAAATTATTACACCAAAAGAAAACAGAGGGTGTCAATTGAGTATTGTGGCTAATGGTTATGGCAAACCATTGTACGAGCAACTCATTGCCAACGGTGTTATTCCCGACTGGCGCGAACCGAACGTGATCCGTTGCGCGCCCGTACCACTTTATAATAGTTTCGAGGATATTTTCCGTTTCGGAGAAATTCTGAAATCGCTGCTCTGATATGTTTCACCTCGACTATAAACCACAAAAAGCGTCGTGGAACATTAGTCACGCCGATACTATTTTTACAATAGGCAGTTGCTTTGCCCAAAACATGGGCGAACGTTTGCAACAGCTTAAATTTAACAGCACCGTTAACCCGCACGGTATTCTTTTCAATCCCATAAGCATAGCATATAGTCTGGAAAATATTCTTGCTTCAGCGGTGCCGGAGCAGGATATGTTTGCCGAACACGGCGGCATTTGGTTCAGTCATTATTACCACAGCGATATCTATGCTCAAACCACAGAGGCGCTTACCGGAACAATAAAGCAGATTAACGCCGCATCCCGGTCAAATCTGTTGGCAAGTAATACGCTTATTGTCACCTTTGGAACAGCGCATGTGTACAGGCAGGTTCAAACGCGAAAAATTGTTGCCAATTGCCATAAACAGGCGCAACATCTTTTTACAAAAGAATTACTGACAATAGATGCAATCGTCAACACCTGGCAATCGTTGATGCAATCTATCCGGTCGTTTGTTCCCAATGTCCGGTTTTTATTCAGTGTGTCTCCGGTAAAATACCTGAAAGACGGAATTCATGAGAACAATTTGAGTAAAGCCACGTTGTTGCTGGCTGTTCAGCAACTAACAGAACAAGCAACCAACTGCTTTTACTTTCCGGCGTTTGAACTGGTAAACGACGATTTGCGGGATTACCGGTTTTATAAACCCGATATGGCGCATCCCAGCGAACAAGCCATTTCGTACGTGTGGCAACGCTTTACGGAAACATACTTTAGCGCCGAAACACAGGAACTTTGTAATACCCTGGAAAAAATCCGTCAGGCCATGTTACACCGCCCTTTACATCCCGAAAGCAGCCACAGTGTTCTTTTCAGACAAAAAATGCTGGAGCAGTGTATTTTGCTTTCTGAGCGCCATCTCTTTCTGAATCTGAACAACGAAGTGGATTTTTTTTCCTGAAACAACATATCCGGATAAGGCCACGGAAAACCACATTATTCTGTAAATAGAAAAGGCTGATAGTGATTTCTCAACTCAGTCTTTTTGATGACCCTAACGACACCAGGTTCGAGTGAGATCTTAAAAGCGGCGCAGGAAATGGTCCGAATTTGAGGAAACTACGGTTCGCTGCTTGCTGAATAGGGTTAAAATTTTTAATCCAATACATAAAAGAGATTGACTGAAAAGTCGGGAACGGTTGTTAACGGTTGGCGGCTTGGCGAAGTCAGGGCATTTGAAAACCGTCAGCCCAAATGTAGCACAAATGTTGATAGAAGTACAAATGTTCAATTACTTCCGTCTGCACCGCTTTTGACAAACCGATGTTGGCTGTAGCTATTCTTCATTAGACTTCTCATTCTTTTGAGACACACCAAAAATGTACCCTATAAGTGTTGTTATCACTGGTAAAACAATTGTCCACAATTTCTCTGAAGATAAACTGGTTGGTTTACTATTATCAGGAAAGAATGTGTAAATGGTTGCTGTAAGAATAAGAATAATACAAATTAGTCCAACAATATAAAGCCCCACATGCTTAGTTACTCCAAAAAATTGTCCCAACCAGCCAGCTCTAACTTTGAGTTCATGCTTTTTACTTTCGTGATCTATAACTTTTTTAGCAAGTGCTGTATCTTCGGGTAGTTCAAATTTGTTAGCCATTTGCAACTTCCTCCCCTAAGTAAAAAGTATAATGAAACAGTGGTTGTATCCCGTCACCAATACTAGTAACAACAAAAGAATAATATAAAGCTCTATTTTGAAATTTCCCAATTTTTACTGGATACTTATTACCACCTCCAGTCCCTTGAGCAGTTACGAAATTGATTAAGTCCAGTTCAATAGTCTTGTCATTAATCAATCTCGCCTCACTTTTAAATTTCTCTTTTGTTGGGTCTGTGATTAGGTTGAATATTAATTTCAGATTATCTGTGTCACCGAAATAAATTTCAATGGGCTTTCCTAACTCTACAAGTAGTGAGCTTGATGATAAAATGTCAAAAGTTCCGACTTTTACTTTCATGTTTCTTTTTTATATAATTACTGCCAACGTTTTGCGGCTTGGCGAAGGTGGCGATTTTCACCACAAATGTTGATGCGGAGAACCAAACTTTGATTAACCACAGATGTGTCTGCGGAGCACTGAACCGCCACTTTTGCCAAACCGCTGTTATGGGCTGTTTTTCTATCTCGCAATTCTCTTGTCATTTGGGATATTGATAATTCCACAACCGTCAACAAGCCAGTTATTGTTGTCTTTAATCATTCTTATAGTCAATTTAAAGTCTGGCCAGTTTTTACCTTTAACTACAATGTAATTTGACTTGTCGTCCAATGAGTGCAACTCGAAACCTTTGTCAGGATAGTCTTGAGCATCAAAAATTGGGTCTGCGTCAAGTCCAATTTCTGGTTCAATTTTATAAGCTTCGTCCATTAGTCTTTTTAATTCTGTCTTAAAGCTCTGAGTTGTCAATTTATTTGAGTTTGCCCATTCAATAACCCCAATTGATTCTTTCATTTTATTACAATTATCAACGTAGGAATTTATAAAGGTCAAAGCATTTTCAATCAACTTTTCCTGTCCAACTTTTGCTGATTGAACAGTACTTTTGTCTGTCGAAACTTTTGAGTCTGTGGGTTGTCCACATGAAGCAAAAAATAGAAGTGTCAAGATAAAAATGTTTTTCATTAATGTCGTCTTTTTAAAATAGCCCATAACGTTTTGCAGATTTGCGATGGGCGGGCTTTTCAGCACAAATGTTCATTCGGAGAACTGAACTTCCATTAACCACTAAAGTGTCATAGAAGCACGTCACCCCGCCTATTGCAAATGTGCTGTTACCGGCTGGCATATTGTTCTGCGTTAATCTGTCCATATATTTTTTCTGCTGTCTGTTTTGGTAAAAGTCCTGTTGTGTCAATTTGATATTCGCTGTCGGGTTTCCATTTGAGAACATCGTCATTAAGTCGTTTGCAAATCGGAAAATCTTTGAATTCTGCACTTGTCCGCAAGTCCAACCTTCTTTTTAATTCTTCGTCTGAGGTGTAAAGTCCGATGATTTTAACTGAAAGTTTCTCGTCATGCTGATAAAGTGTTTCAAGGTAGCGGTTGATTTTATCACCGCTAAAAGTGTCAATGACTATTACTGGACTGAAACCTAATTTTAGAAACTCAAAAACTAGTTTGGTTGATGCTTGAAGCATATCAATATGCTCCTGCTGATTTTTCCAGTCAACTGAAATTACCATATTGCGAATAGTGTCAACTTCAAGTCGCACACCTTTAGGGAAAAAATCTGACAAACTTTTTGCAGTTTGTGATTTTCCCGAAGCTGGTGCTCCTCTAATAATTATTATATCCGTCTTTTCTTGCATTAGTTGAATAGTAGTGTTTGTGGTTTGTTGCAAGACATATTCTTACAAGGCAAATTACAGGTTTTCATAATTTTTGAAACTTCGGTTGAACGCTTTGTGCAAAGAATTTCTATTATGTCCTGCTTTGCAATGTTTCCCAATGGCTCTTTTGCTAATGGTATTCTCCTGTGGTCAAAACATTTTACTACATCACCATTTGGATAAACACAAATATTTTTTCTTGCAGCACATGGTGTATCATTATCATAATTTACTTCTATTGTTGAAGCGTTTGTCCAAGTCCCGCCAAAGTCCTGATTAAATTGAATGTTGTGCTGAATGTTATGTTGTTTGCACCACTCTTTAACTTTAGGAATTTCTTCTGCTGATTCTTTTGAAAGCACTGATTGAATTCTAAGTTGGTCGCCTAAGATTTCTTTTGCAAGCAAAATTTTAGGCATTACAATATCAAAGTTTTTCTTGCCTCTGAATTCGTTCCATTTCTCCCGTTCAACTGAATCAACCGATATTACTAGAGTGTGTCCCAGTTCTTTGTATCTCGTCAAAAATTCCTCATCAAGAAATCTTGCGTTTGTAACAATTACCATTGGAACATTTAATTTCTTAGCTTCTTCGGCAATAAGCATTACATCCTTTTTGAAAAGCAACGGTTCGCCACCTGTCAAAGTAACTTGATATAAGTTGTGATGAAGTCGTTTTAAACAGTTAATGAAATGCATAACCAATAAGTGCTGGTCTCTTGGCTCTGGTCTTTCCCAAATTCCGCACTTTGGGCAACGGTCATTACATGCGTTTGTAATCATGTAAATGAGTTCGTTACCTTTTACTCCGTAGAATCTTCTGATTGGGGTTTTATACCAACGATAAATTCCCCACTCAATGGATTTGAAAAGCACCATTGGTAAAAGCAAGTGCGGTTTCCGCACCCGCTTTACAAATGGTTTCATTTCACCAATGTAATCATAGACACCTTGAATAAAGTGCGGTTGTTTGCTTTTTCTTAATCTGTAAATTAAACTCATGTCATGTTGCCTTTATAAATTGATTCGGATGAATCCCACATCAGAACTGTGTGTCCTTCATAAACTGTCGCACTTGAACTTTTATACTTCTTGAACAGCTTAACAAATTTGTTGAATCCTGAAATAGAATTTTTGTAGCCGTAGTCATGCCACAATTTTGCTGTCGGGCAAAAGCCGATTTTGTATTTGCTACGAAGCCGCAAACACAAATCAACGTCTTCTCCTGCTGCGGTCGGAAATCTTTCGTCAAAAGGGAATTCGTCTGCTGCGAACGCTTTCATACCAAAATTGAGTGATGGCATATACCACAGTTCTTTTCTGTCGGGAAGTAACCATTTGCCTGCAAGCGTTCCGTTAATGTCGTGATAATAGTCGTAAATGGTTTTACCCCAAGAATAGGTCATGCCGCCAACTGCGGCAAAGTCAGTTTGGTCTAAGAACGAAATCATTTGTTCATTCCAGTCCTTGTCAAGGATGCAGTCGTGGTCAGTGAAAAGCAAATGCTGAATATTTAATGCAAGTGCTTTGTCAATGCCAACATTTCTTGCTTTTGCAGGTCCGCCATTTTCTTTGAGCATAATGTGTTCAACAAAGTCATGTCGAAGTTTATAAGTCAATGGACTCGCATCGTCAATGAGGTAAACTTTGTCAAACTGTTTGGTCTGTGTCTGAACGCTGTCAAATAACCTATTAAGGCAGTCAATGTCCCACTGCGATTTGATGTAACAAGGAATTATTAAAGCACTCATTTTTCTGTCAAATTATTGTTCGTCTGTTTATGGTTAGCACGGTCGTCCATGCTTGCCGGTAACTCCCTAATATACGCAACCCTTCTAAAATCCAATTATCGCACTTAACCCCAATAAATACCTGATAAGCAATATTTTGTCGGAATTAATAGTTGAAATACGTACTGCGTATAATGTGTATTTTTAGTCTATCACTGCAAAAAATATATAAAATGCGCAATCTATTTTCTATACAATAACTCGATTATAAAAGTTATAAGTTGCTTCTAATTTTTGGTGGTTTAAAATGGTTGTCATAGGTTTTGTATTTTGGTTACGTAAATATATTCTATTTTCCTTCAATTTAACATCAAAAAGTGATTTTTTAAGCAAGAAAAAAAGCAATACCAAATGCAAATATAAAATAGTCATTAGCGCTTTATACGGCTTTTAATCCCCCTTTTTTTAACTCTGGGCCTTAATCTTACACTACCTTATCACCCATCCCATTTACTTCCTGATTATTCGTTTGAGCACTTAGGGGGGGGGTAATCCATTTCCGAACTTTCTCTCTCTACAACTTGAACCACAACCGGAAGTGATACGGTGCAACAGGTAATCAACACCTCGCTAAAATCAATACGGCGTTTTTGCAGGTTGGGTTGCAAGCGGTGAAGGAATAGTAGGCCAACAGCTACTGAAAAAGAAAAAGGAGGCAATTTTTGCCTCCTTTCCCGGATGGTGACCCCGAAGGGACTCGAACCCCCAACCCTCAGAACCGGAATCTGATATTCTATCCAATTGAACTACGGAGCCTAATCCGATCTGATGTAACAGATTCAAATTTAGTGCTGCAAAAATACGCATATTACCGGGTTAAGCAATATTTCCTTAATTTTATCGTTAAATCATTGGCATTTTTTCAGAAAATTCAGGAAATGAAACACTATTCGGTTAAATTACTTTTTCTATACCTCTTCCTCTCCGGTTTATACACCTCCGCTCAGGTTCAAATTGGCGGCTGGATGGATCACCTGGGGTTTAACAATTGTGTTTCTATTACTAAACTGGGATCTACATTTTACACGTCTAATTATTCCAGTTTACTTAAAGTAGATGAAAGTGACTTTTCTTCGGAGCGACTCAGTAAAATCAACGGGTTAAGCGATGTGGGAATAAATTTGCTAAGGGCTAATCCCGCAGATAACACACTCATTATCTGTTACGAAAACGGCAATATTGATGTGCTTCAAAACGACAGAATCCGCAATTTTTCCGACATCAAACGAAAACCCATCAATGGTAAAAAACAAATTAATGATGTGCTATTCCGCAATGGGGTAGCCTATTTATCCAGCGGGTTTGGCATTATTGTATTTGACTATAACAAACTCGAAGTAAAAGAGGTGTATAACATTGGCCCCTCCGGAACTCAGCTGGAGGTGTACCAGATTTGCTTTTCAGATTCATTGCTATTTGCCGCCACACCAACCGGACTGAGGCGATGCAATTACAAAACCAAAGCGCCAAATAGTTTTCAAAATTGGAGCTTGGCGGCCTCTCTGCCACTGGGCGCTTACTCTGGCGTTGTTTTTGCCAACAATACCGTTTATACCGCTTATTCGCCCTACAAAATCAACAATTCCATTAATAAGAACGATACGCTTTACCAACTGGTAAACAATACATGGTCCAAATTTCCACACAAACCTTTTCCATATATCATTAAACGCCTCTGGAGTTTTGGTTCCATTTTTTCGATGCTGGAAGACTTTGGTTTAGATAGTTACATTGGCAATACCCGCCTGCCGTATATTGTAACCTACGGGTTTGCGTCGGCAAATATTTCAGATGCCGTTGTGTTAGATCGTGGCAACAATGTAATTGATTTCTGGCTGGCAGATAACTATTCAGGCATTGTTCAGACGCGGGGATTCGGTACCAGTAATGGAACAAAAGTAGATATTAACGGTATCAGAAGAAACCGTATCAGCACGCTTAATATCAGTCAGGGCAAAGTGGCCGTTTCCCCTATTAAAATGGATGAAACCGGAGGCTCAACCTATCTATGGGAAGGCATCAATGTCTATCAAAACGGTGAATGGTCTTACTTGGCGCCCCCAGATTCGATTCGTGACATCAACGCCGCGTATATTGATGATAAAGATTCTAAACGCATTTTCGCCTCTTCCTGGTTAAATGGGGTTCTTGAATTTTACGACGGACAACTTGTTAAAGTCTATAACCGTTACAACTCCTCGCTTCCCAATTTGCCACTTGATCCCAACACTCATCGCGCTAGTGGTTTAGATATGGATAAGGATGGTAACCTGTTTATTGCCTCAAGTGATAATGAAAAAATGCTGAGCATACGGCGTAAAGACGGCTCCTTGGTTACTCTGAATAATTCTAACAAAACGGTTTTACCGGGTATTCAAACCCCGGCTACCTTTGTACGCGATATTCTGGTAGATAAAAACGGAAACTGCTGGATGCTGCACGAACGCGGCGAAGGCATTACCGTTGTAAAACCTCAGAATCTTACCTCGGCTAACCCTACCTTCCTCGTTACCCGCATTAATAATAAAAACGGCACCACACAAAGCAGTGTATCTAATCCCCTGTCTATTGCCGAAGATAAAGACGGGAAAATATGGGTGGGCACCTATCAGGGTGTTATTGTCTTTTCTAACCCGCAAAACGCTTTTAACGCAGGGTATTCTGATGGAAATCCTATAAAAATTATTCAGGATGGTAATGTGGAATTACTTCTGGAAAAAGAAATTATAACTGCCATTTGTATAGATGGAGCCAATAATAAATGGGTGGGTACTCTGGCCAGTGGTGTATATTGCTTCTCGCCTGACGGACAAAAACAACTGTTTCACTTTACCCGCGACGAAAGCCCCTTGTTCTCTAATAATATTATTGATGTGGCTTATGATGCTAAGTCGGGCGATGTGTTTATTGGCACAGATTTAGGGTTACAATCTTACCGGACGCTTATTGTAGAAGGTGAAAAAAATTACGATGATATTCACGCCTACCCTAACCCCGTTAAACCGGGCTTTAGCGGCCCCATTCATATCCGTGGTTTGGTAGATCAGTCTATTGTAAAAATAGCCGACGAAAGCGGCAACTTTGTATGGGAAACAAAATCTACCGGAGGTCAGGTGGAATGGCCCGTAACCAATTTTACCGGAAACCGCGTTAGCACAGGCGTGTATGTCATTTACGCGGCACCCTCCAATGGTGAATTAAAAGCTGTTACCAAAGTACTGATCGTTAACTAACACCATGCAACAGTACGCCAATGGCATAGTACTGCAAAACGTTAGGTATGCCGATAAAAAAATTATCTCCAGAATTTTTACCCGTCAACTCGGATTAATTAACTGCCACGCGGTACTAAGCCAATCACCAAAGGCCAAACTTAAAATGGCTACTCTGCAACCCATGCATCTTATCGAAATGGAATTGCAGATAAAACAAAATAAGGACATTCAGCAATTGCACGAAGCCCGCTGTTATTACATTTACAAAGACCTTAGTACCAATTTTGCGAAAATCAGCATCACGCAATTCATTAACGAAATCTTGCTAAAGGTTATTAAAGACCATCAGGTTAACGAACACTTGTTCGAGTTTGTAGAAACCTGCCTGAAATGGCTTGATGAGCATCCCGATCATTTTGCCAACCTTCACCTGTATTTTCTTACCGAATTACTTAAATACCTGGGTATTGAACCTTACAACAATTACCAGGCCCATGCCCCGTTTTTTAATTGTCGTGAAGGCCGGTTTATTCCGTTGGCAGAGCCCTTTCCGCTTGGGTTCGACGAACAGCAATCCCGTTTATTCGCCACCATTTTAAACGCCAACATTCTTACCCTGACCCTTAACAAAACACAGCGCCAGAACATACTGGATTTACTACTGGCTTATTATCAGTTTCAGGTACCAAACTTTGGCGTCCTTAAATCACTCGATGTTCTGCGAACGGTTCTTAATTAAACCTAACAGGCTAAATTCAAATCTGTTTAAGATTAATCGTAACTTTAGCATTCTAAGTATATCGTCTGTTTTATCATGAATTCACTTATACTCCCTTACTGCAACAGTTTAACTTCCTATCAACGGTTTGTTACCCGCGAAGTAAAAATTGGCGACCTTCTGATGGGTGCCAATCATCCTATTCGCGTACAAAGCATGACAACCACCGACACCATGGATACAAAAGCCACGGTGGCGCAAAGTATCCGCATGATAGAAGCAGGATGCGAACTGGTACGCATTACCGCCCCGAGTATTAATGAAGCCAAAAACCTGGAAATCATTAAGAAGGAACTGAAACAGGCGGGCTATAACACCCCTTTATGTGCCGATATTCATTTTACGCCCAATGCTGCCGAATTTGCCGCCCGGATCATTGAAAAAGTGAGAGTTAATCCGGGCAACTACGCTGACAAGAAAAAATTTGAAACCATTGACTATACGGACTCCGCTTACGAAGCTGAACTGGAACGCATCCGCGAACGGTTTACACCTCTGGTTAAAATCTGTAAAGAGTATGGTACCGCCATGCGTATAGGCACTAATCACGGGAGTCTCAGCGATCGTATCCTGAGCCGTTATGGCGACACGCCGCTCGGTATGGTAGAAAGCGCGTTCGAGTTTTTACGGATTTGCGAAGAAAATAACTACTACAACATTGTTATTTCTATGAAAGCCAGCAACACTCAGGTCATGGTTCAGGCCTATCGCCTACTGGTGGCTAAAATGATGGAAACCAACCGTAACTATCCCTTACACTTGGGGGTTACCGAAGCCGGCGATGGCGAAGACGGACGCATTAAATCGGCAGTTGGCATTGGCACACTGCTCGAAGACGGACTGGGCGACACCATTCGTGTGAGTTTAACCGAGGAGCCTGAGTTTGAAATGCCAGTTGCACGGGCTCTGGCCGATCGTTACACAAAACGCGCGGCACACAAATCTATTCCGGCACTAAACACCCCCACCCCGTATAATCCGTTTGAATATACACGCCGCGCCGCTAAAGAAATCATCAATCTGGGTGGCCATCAGGTACCCCGTATCATTGCCGATTATAGCATGAAACCCGACATTACAGCGGCCTCTCTTTTTACCGCGGGCTATCAGTATTCTGTTCCGCTTGATAAGTGGACTATTACTGACATGGCGGCAGACTACATTTACGCTGGTGCACTCCCCGTTAATTTCGAAATTCCAGGCACACTGGGTATTATTTACAATGCGCAAACCTGGCAACAGCAACAGCATCAGGAACGCGCCTATCCCCTGTTTTGCGCTGATGAATTTTTCGAAAGCCCACTAAGCCATCCGCGCCTTAATTTTATAGCGGTTGATATACACACCCTCACAACGGCGTTTATTGAAAAGATAAAACCACTTACCAACTGCGTTCTTGTTCTTGATAGTTTTAATGAAGCCGCTATGCCCGAAATCCGTCGCATGGCCATTGAACTCATGCTGCAACACTGCAACGTTCCTGTTATTCTCAAACGTAATTTTAATCAATTAAGCGAATCTGATTTTCAGTTATATGCCAGTACCGATCTTGGTGGCTTATTGTTGGATGGGTTTGGAGACGGCATCTGGATCAAACAAAAAGACTGCGTTAGCACACAGGTTTGTAATAGTACCGCTTTTGGTATTTTACAGGCCACACGTACACGCATCAGTAAAACGGAATACATTAGTTGCCCAAGTTGTGGCCGTACCTTGTTCGACTTGCAGGAAACCACACAAAAAATACGTCTGCGTACCGATCACCTCAAAGGCATTAAAATAGGGATCATGGGTTGCATTGTAAACGGCCCCGGCGAAATGGCCGATGCCGATTATGGCTATGTAGGAACCGGGCCAGGCAAAATAAGTCTGTATAAAGGCAAAGAAGTCGTGAAGAAAAATGTACAAAGCGAAAATGCCGTTGATGAACTCATCGAACTGATCAAATCGCATGGGGATTGGGTTGAGAAACCTTAATAAAGAGTTGTCATTTGTTAGCTTAAAGTACTGTGGTGTTTATCATCATTTAGATGTTACATTCTAAACCCTAAGCAAAAACTAAAACACTCTGTTAAAACTCTCCTAAAACCGATTGAGAGCCCTTTACCACATCGCCAATTTTAACGTTTAGTTTGGTATTTAATGGTAAAAATAAATCCACACGCGACCCAAATTTAATAAATCCCATTTCCCCACATTGCTCGGCTACATCGCCTTCTTTGCAATACCATACAATCCGGCGGGCCAAGGCTCCTGCTATCTGGCGGAATAATACTTCCTGTCCGTTTTTATGGGCTACGACCACTGTTGTGCGTTCATTATCGGTACTGCTTTTAGGTTCCCAGGCCGCTAAAAACTTGCCCGGATGGTATTTAAAAAACACCACTTTTCCGGCAATAGGATAACGGTTCACGTGCACATTAATGGGACTCATAAAAATACTCACCTGAAGTCGTTTGCCTTTAAAATACTCTGCTTCCTCCGTTTCCTCAATAACCACAACTTTACCATCGGCGGGAGCAATAATGAGGTTTTCCCCCTGCGTAAATACCCGTTTCGGGCTCCTGAAAAACTGAAGAATGGTAATAATGAGAAAACCGCTTAACACATAGGCAAACAAACGGGCAATAAAAAAATCAGGAAAAAAATAATGAGCAATAAAAATGATGATGGCGCTGAACGCTAAAACGAGCAACAAACTGGGCCAGCCTTCTTTGTGAAATTTCATAGTTAAGGGTAAGGTTTATATCCTGTTAAATGTTTGTTCAAAGATAATGCTAATCCGCATACAAAAAAGGTTTGCTGTTAAATATGCTTTTCTATTTTTGTACCGCTAATTTAATCTTAAACCGAATCATTATGAGTAAAATAAAAGTAGCCAACCCGGTAGTGGAACTGGATGGTGACGAAATGACCCGCATTATCTGGAAATTTATTAAAGACAAATTAATTGTTCCGTATCTGGATATTGATATTAAATACTATGACCTGGGTATTGAGTACCGCGACGCTACAAATGATCAGGTAACCATTGATGCCGCTGAAGCTATTAAAAAATATCAGGTAGGGATTAAATGCGCTACTATTACACCGGATGAAGCCCGTGTAAAAGAATTTAATCTGAAACAAATGTGGAAATCACCAAACGGCACTATCCGTAATATTCTCGATGGAACTGTTTTCCGTGAGCCTATCGTTTGTAAAAATGTACCGCGTCTGGTAAGTAACTGGACCGCACCTATCATTGTTGGCCGTCACGCGTTTGGCGATCAGTACCGCGCTACCGATGTGGTAATTCCGGGTAAAGGAACGCTTACCATGAAATTTGTGGGTGAAGACGGACAAGTTATCGAAAACGAAATTTTCAAGTTTAAAGGTCCGGGTGTTGCTATGGGTATGTACAATACCGAAGAAAGTATCCGCGGTTTTGCTAAATCCTGCTTTAATATGGCTTTGAGCAAAAAATGGCCTTTATATTTATCTACCAAAAACACCATCCTTAAAAAATACGATGGCCGTTTTAAAGATATTTTCGAAGAAATTTACCAAAGCGAATTTAAAGCTAAGTTTGAGGCGGCCGGCATTGTTTATGAACACCGCTTAATTGACGACATGGTAGCCAGCGCCCTTAAATGGAATGGAAACTTTGTATGGGCTTGTAAAAACTACGATGGCGATGTGCAGTCCGATTCGGTAGCGCAAGGTTTTGGTTCATTAGGTTTAATGACATCTGTGCTGGTAACACCCGATGGAAAAATTATGGAAGCAGAAGCCGCGCATGGTACCGTTACCCGCCACTTCCGCGATCACCAAGCCGGCAAACCTACCTCTACCAACCCTATTGCCAGTATTTTTGCATGGACCCGCGGTTTAGAGTTCCGTGGTAAACTGGATGGCAATACCGACCTCATTAACTTTGCGCAAACATTGGAGCGCGTGTGTGTAGAAACCGTAGAAAGCGGCAAAATGACAAAAGATTTAGCTGTTTGTGCCCATGGTAATAACGTAAAACATGGCGAACACTACCTCTACACTCAGGAATTTCTGGATGTACTGGATGCTAATCTTAAAAAAGCACTGGGTCAATAACCCAAACTAACTTATTTTGTAATAAGGGCTGCCGATTGGTGGCCCTTTGTTTTTATGCACTTTTCCGTATTCAGTAACGGAAACCTCTCGTTTGATGTAATTTCTAAAACTGTCCTGTTGATTTTTCTATATTCGTTTATGCGGCTAAAGAATATAGAAATTAAAATACTCCTTACTTTCCTGATAACATTTCCAATAAACGCGCTTAATGCTCAATGGGCACAGAAAGCCAGTTTTCCCTGGCAGGAATTTACAGACGGGTCCGCTTTCAGCATTGGTTCTACTATTTATCTTCTGCCCGGAGCAAATCCGGTTAACGGGAATTCATTCTGGGCATATAACACCTTAACTAATGTCTGGTCGCAGAGGGCAGCTTTTCCGGGAAATGTCCGTGAGGGAGGTATTTCCTTTTCCGCAGGTGGAAAAGGCTATTTTGGCATGGGGGCCACCCTTACCGCCACCATCCCACAAACCGCCGTTTTCTTTAATGATTTATGGGAGTACGATCCAACCTCTGATACGTGGAGTGCCAAGGCCAGCTTACCGGCCTCAGGGCGAGGAGCAGCTGTAGCTTTTGAACTAAATGGGCAAGGTTATGTTGGTACTGGATTTGGCGGCCCCTCGGGCAGTTTGTCTGATTTCTGGAGATATGATCCGGTTACAGATAGCTGGCAACAAAAAGCCTTTTTTCCCGGACCACCGAGAACCATGGCATCAGGTACCGGATTTAATGGAAATGGATTTGTTGGCATGGGAGCCAATTACAATCAAAGTACTGTGTATAGCGATTTTTATATGTACCTTCCTTCTACCAATACCTGGAGTACCCTTACCTCGTTTAATGGCGGAGGTATTTATTCTGCAAGACTGGTTGTGGCCGGAAATGCGCTGTATTTAACCGGTGGATTTATTACGTCACCATCTTCCAACATTAGCGTATTTGATCCGTTGAGTAATAGCTGGACGACGCAAAGCCCATTTCCCGGAGGGTTCAGAACCAATCATATTGCCATTAGCGTGGGAAACAAAATGTTTATGGGAATGGGAGCTGATCAGGGAAATTTTTATCAGAAAGACTGGTGGGAATTTAATCCACTCGGGTTATCAGTTAATGAAGATAAAGATGTCATTGAAAAAGTGCCGTTCATTTCCCCAAATCCCTCTGCAAAAGACCGCCGTGTTTTTTGCCATACCTGCAACGGGAAAACGGTCACATTCACTGATCTTAACGGACGACTCATTCACTCGCTGGATTTAAAAAGCGACGGCACCGATGCCCATTTACTGCCACAGTTATCCCCCGGAATTTATATTGTAAATTTTAAAGCTGAGGCAACAAACACATTTCAAAAGTTTGTAATAACAGAATAGTTCTCCGGACTACAGAGTTAAACGGCGTGCCGTTGCCTATCGCAACACCCCAATGTCTTTCCCTATTTTATTAAACAACTGACGTACTTCGTTGGCCGTTGCCTCATCGCCGGTTGCTCTTACATACGTATCCGTCAATGTCATTATATTCTGATGATAAAACTTCTTCATTTCATCTACCATCATATCTTTCGTCCACAGATCAATACGCAGGGTATTGTTTTCTTTCGCGTCCCATAACGCAATCATCACGCTCTTACTGTCACTTTTTTCGCCGGCATCAGCCGCCTCCCATTCTATATTCAGCGGCAAATGGTTCTCATCTACCGTTACTTTAAATTTAATTTCAGAGGTTTTCATATCTGTAGGTAATTAAGGTCTGTATTTACTTTTCGTTAAAATTTTCTGAAAATCGGTTTCGGCCATTAACTGCTCCACACTTACCGATTCGTTATGATCCATGTAACTTCTCACAATTTGCCAACCCACCCACATGGCAATACGTGGCGGACACTCTTTACTGATGGCGCCGGTAAACGGACCATCGGTCAATAATTCCTGTATGGAACGCATGTTCGTTTCATACAGGCGGTTCTTTTCAGCAAAATACCCCCACAATTGCTTTTCATAACGTTTACAATAGTCCAGTTGTGCCCCTGTATATTTTATCTTTAAACTGTCGTGGGTTTCCGGCAACAGCGCATCCATCGCGTACATTAATTTTCCGTAAAAAATAGTATGGCTTAATAAATTGGTGGTGGCCTCCGAGTTATCAAACTCGGTTAAAAGCCAACCCTGTGCCAAATCACTTATCATATAGTCCGGCTTCATAAAACGGGTCTGATAATTAGGCCAGGCAAGCATTTTATTAAATACCGGATCGTTAATGTACATGTCCAGTCCTATGGCCAATGTACTATCCACGTACACCACTTCGTAGTTAAAGCCACTCATCATAGGAGTGAAATAAACCGGCAACTTGCGCTTAGGAAAGTAGTAATGAAACCGTTTTGTCATGTTAACTACCTCGGCAGATAAACGCTGAATGGATCCTTCAGTAAATTTTTGCTGGGTGAGTTGATACGCAGCTTTCATATCCCGATCGTTCACAAAGCGTAATAAATTCTTGTTATAATTTGTATCGCTTACGCCGCCTTTATTAATAATCGCATTAATAAACCGGTTATAAAAAGGGCCGTACTTTTTTTGGTAAAGTCCTGTTTGAACGTTTATATTCAACGAATCCAATTTAAAAATATCCTGTTCCAGACGGTTTACCGTAAGTGCCGGTACGCTCACATCCGACACGTCCACATCGAGCCGGTTATTTTTACAACCCGCGAGTGCCGCAACCACTATAAGCGAAAAGAAATACCTTAAATGTACCCGCATACACCTATTTTTTTATCTTTGTAAAGTTAATAAGTTAAAATCTAACCGCATGAAAAACTTTTTTTACACATCTCTGGCCATTTTGGCTTTAAGTACAACAACCTTTGCGCAACAGAATGCTGCAGAAGAACAAAGCGAATTTGACAAAAGATGGCGTTTTGGCTTACGGATCGCGCCGCAACCTACCTGGTTCAAATCTGGCAATGGAAATACCGCTAAACTAAAAGGTGGATTTGGCTTTGGATTCGGACTGGTGATAGAACGCAAGTTATCTGACTTAATCCGTATCAGCACAGGCATTGGCGGTGATTTTGAAAGTGGTTCTGTTTCTTACCGTAACGATGGTTACGATCCAAACAACCCTAGTACCAATAATAATTTTGCGGTAGCCTATGTTATTGATAATTCAGGGGAACTGGTAGAGCCTAAAGCAGGATTAACCCGCGATAAGTTTGACTATCAAACCGGCACTAAAAGCTATATCTTAAAAGAGCGTACCATTAAAACCACACACGTTACCATTCCGGTTACACTTAAAATGATGACCAAAGAATACTCTGGTTTCCGCTATTTCGGACAATTTGGTATTGATGTAGGTTTCCGTACCGCTTTTAAAGCATCAGACGTTTACAGCTATACCGGCACCTATGCCGCGTCAACTTCTACAGCAAATCCTAATGGTACTATTGTATGGACCGCTGGCGGAACCAACGGTACTGTTCCGATTTCGAAAGACGGCAGCATTGTTCCTGTTCGTTTAGGTCTTAATGTTGGTGCGGGAACAGAATACCGCATTGCTGGTTCAACCTCCTTGTTTTTAAGTGTTAACTACTTCAGTTCGTTCACTAACCTGATGCGCGGTGACTCAAAATACGCCTATACCGCTGCTTCTTACGATGCACCGAATAACAAGTACACGAGTTTCGCACCGTTGGTACAATCGCTTAAAATGAACGCGATTCGTATTAACCTTGGTGTTATGTTCTAATTATTTTTAATCCTCCTTTTATCCCGGAAGTAAATAAACCTCCGGGATTTTTTATTTTTATCCTATGAATTATCAGGCTATAATTGACCATATTGTAAATTGGCTAAAGACCTATTCTGACAACAGTAAAACACAAGGTTTTGTAGTAGGCATCAGCGGCGGCATTGACAGCGCCGTTACCTCTACCCTTTGCGCGCTTACCGGTAAACGTGTTATTGTGGTAAGCATGCCCATACGCCAGCACATCTCTGAATTTAACCGTGGTAATGAGCACATGGACTGGCTAATTCAAAAATTTCCGAATGTAGAAAGGGCCACTACTGACCTTACACCCGTTTTTGAAAGCCTTGAAAAAAACCTGCCTTCAGATCTGCAGGATTTTCTTACTATGGCCAATACACGCAGCCGCCTGCGTATGATAGCGCTTTACGCTTACGCTACTCATCATAAGTTACTCGTGGCCGGAACAGGGAATAAAGTGGAAGACTTTGGTGTTGGTTTTTATACCAAATATGGTGATGGTGGTGTTGATTTGAGCCCGATAGCCGATTTATTTAAAACTGAAGTCTATGCCCTTGCCAAAACACTGGGTGTTGTTCCCTGTATTTTACAAGCAGCACCTACCGATGGGCTTTTTGCCGACGGGCGTACCGATGAAGACCAGATTGGCGCCTCTTACCCCGAACTGGAATGGGCGATGACTTATCTTGAAAATAAGGACACCTATCCGTTGAATGACCGGCAGCAGGAAGTCATGCGCATCTATCAATCGCGTCACACGGCTAATCTGCATAAGATGAATCCCATTCCGGTATGCCTGATTCCTCCTGCTTTAAAGAATAACTGAGTAAACCCATTGATACAAGCACTTTATTTGTAATTTAGATTACATTAAAAATTAACACTATGTTCGACAACTTATTAAACCTGGTAAAAGAGCACGCGGGCGATGCCATTATCAATAATCCGGCTATTCCTAATGAGAAAAATGATGAGGCCATTAATGCCACAACCAACTCTATCATGGATACATTAAAAACACAGGTATCTTCCGGAAACCTGAATGGCATTATGGATTTATTTAAAGGAGGTAATGTAAATGCCTCGGGCATTAGCAGCGCCTTAAACAGTAATGTTGTGAGCGACCTTATGAAAAAGTTTAACATAGATCAGAGCGCGGCAAGCGGCATTGCAAGTAACCTGTTACCGAAGGTGATGGACAATTTTGTAAAGAAGACCAACGACCCTAACGATTCCAGTTTTGATTTGCAGGGTATTTTAAGTAACCTGGGCGGCGGTGGCGCTGGTGGTTTGATGGATACTGTAAAAGGCTTTTTTAAATAAAAAACTATGTTTGGCAAATTAGGCGATATGATGGGCAAGCTTCAGGAAATGAAGCAAAAAACAGAAGAAATAAAAGCGAAACTGGATACCACCATTTTAAAAGTGGAAGGTGCAGGCGGCGATATTAAAATTGAAATAAATGGCAACCGCCAGATAAAAAAACTGGAGATCGCTTCCGCTCTGCAACACGGTGATAAAGAAGAACTGGAAGAACAATTACTGGTGGCCCTAAACCGCGCGCTTGAAAAAGCGGAAGCCGTAAATGAATCGGAAATGAAAAGTGTGGCGGCTGGTATGTTGCCAGGTATCTTTTAACCCCATTATAATTATAGTTCAACTGTTATTTAAGCCGGGAACTAGTTCCCGGCTTTTTCTTTACCGGAACATTGGTGTTCCGGAAGCAAATTAGTTTTAAACTACGCAATTCGTTTGCGCAGTTGTACTTTAGTTTTGTGAAAAAATCAGTAACATGGAACAAATGATACAAACGCTTCTTGCTGAAACCGAAAAGAAGTTTAACATAGAAATACTTTATGCCTGTGAAACCGGGTCGAGAGCCTGGGGCTTTGCTTCGCCCGACAGTGACTTTGATATACGGTTGATCTACCGGCATCCGGTAAGCTGGTACCTGTCTCTTAAAAACAGACCGGATCACTTACAATATATGTCGGAAGACCGTCAACTGGATTTGAGTGGCTGGGATCTGAAAAAAAGTATGCACTTACTCTGGAAATCAAACGGGGCGATGCTGGAGCGCGTACAATCGCCGATAGTGTACAGAAATATAAATAATACACAGGAATTGCTGTTTGATCTGGCGCAGGCGTGCTATACCCCCATAGCTACTATGCACCACTATTTGGGCATGGCCCGTAAAAGTTATTCTGACCTACAGGGTAAGGAAACGGTAAAACTTAAAACTCTGTTTTACGCATTACGGGCGGCGCTGGCCTGCCGGTGGATACGCGAACAAGATTCTATGCCACCTATCGTATTTACAGAGATGGTAGAAACCCTTAACTTTGATGCGGACCTTAAAGCGCGGATACAAGAACTTGTTGTCTTAAAATCGCAGGTAGATGAGGGGTATCTGCACCATGCTGAAAACGATTTAACAGCATTTATAGAAACCGAATTACTGACTGCGGTAAGTGTATTTAACGCGCTTGGAGGACGTAAACAAAAACAGGTTGACCTTGATGCTGCATTTATAAACCTTTTAAAGCATAGAGATAAATGACATTTAATGATATAAAACAAGGGTCTTTTCTTCTGCTGGATTGCATTAGTGGCAGCAGGGCATACGGTTTGCATACTGAACAATCTGACACGGATAAACGGGGCGTATTTTTACTCCCTCAAAAACAGTTTTATGGGCTACACTATACCGAACAGGTAAGTAATGACAGCAACGACGAAGTGTATTACGAGTTAAAGCGTTTCATTGACTTATTGGTAAAAAACAACCCTAACATTCTGGAGTTGGTAAATACGCCGAAAGACTGTGTGCTTTACAAACACCCTTTAATGGAGAAGGTAAAAGCGGAACTCTTTCTTTCAAAACTTTGTTATGACACATTTGCGGGCTATGCGCAATCGCAGGTTAAAAAAGCCAGAGGGTTGAATAAAAAAATTGTTAACCCAATGGATAAAGAACGTAAAACGGTTCTCGATTTTTGTTACGTGGTACATCAGCAGGGTTCGTTGCCACTAAAAGTATGGTTAGCACAAAAAGAATGGCGACAGGAAGATTGTGGTCTGGTGAACATCCCACACATGAAAGATCTTTATGCGCTGTATTATTCGGCTAACCATCCGTTACGCGGTGTTATGTCGGGTACCGATGCCAGTGACGTTTTGCTTAGTTCGGTAGAAAACGGTGCTGAACCGGTAGCGGTAATGAGTTTTAACAAAGATGGCTACTCTAAGTACTGTAAAGACTATAAAGCATACTGGAACTGGGTGGAAGAACGAAATGAAGTACGCTACGAAAACACGGTGGAGCATGGAAAAAATTATGATGCCAAAAACATGATGCATACCTTTCGGTTGCTGTTAATGGCCGAAGAGATTGCCCGCGATGGCACCATTCATGTGCGTCGCAGCGATCGTGACTTTCTTTTAAAAATACGATCGGGGCATTATGAATACGAAGATCTTATTTATAAGGTTAACGAAAAGATGGAAACCATTGATGCCTTGTACCAAAAAAGCGGGCTGCCCGATATGCCGGATGAAACCAAAGCGGAAATGCTGCTGGCCGAACTAAGGGAGGAGCTTTACAGGCAGAACGCCCTTAAACACCTGAAAGCAGATTAAACCTGAAAGTTAGAAAGTCATTTTTCAATTCTCCGCGTGAGGCATTGCAGCGGCAGCCTTGCGCAGGATTTTACCAGCAGTGCACCATGGCGGAGGCGCCCTCAGGAAGCCCACGCACATGGCTGCAATGCGGTAAAAGACCAGCAAGCTAAAGCGGAAAGGCCGACCCTGCCACACTAAAACGGGAAACCAAAGAAGAAGCGTAACGCTCCGCAGTAAGGTACTATTTGGTTTAGCGGCAGGGGCACGCCCAAACCATCCGATTAGTTAATCTTAACTGTTACTACTATTAAAAGCCACTTGTTTAAATCACACTAAACACTTAACACATTTTTAACGTAATTTTTTCCAACTTGGGGCTTATAATGGATGTGGCCGAAAAACACTTGGATGAATTACGCGCGAAACGCCCTTTATGGAAAAGGTTGTTAAAGGGCTTGCTATGGCTTGCGTTCGGATTACTCATTGCTGTTGTCAGCCTGATCGCACTTGTTTTTGTATATGAAGATGAGATTAAAGCCCGTGTTATTGGAGAGCTAAACAAAAATCTTTTGGCCGAAGTAAGAATACAACCAAAAGATATAGATGTAACCGTTATTTCGAGCTTCCCACGGTGTGCACTGAATTTCCGTAATATTACCCTGTTAGAAGCGCTCCCCGTAAAAGAAAGAGATACCCTTCTTTTTACCAAAGAACTGAGCCTTCTGTTCAGTATTAAAGATATTTTCAATAAAAACTACAACATACAACGCATTGCTGTAAAAGACGGTTTTTGCCGTTTGAGCGTTAACCGGCAGGGTCTGGAAAATTACCAGATCTGGAAATCGGATACCTCTAAAACCGCTTCGCCTTCTCTCCGGTTCTCGCTCGATAATATTACCCTTAAGGCGTTCCACCTTAATTACCGGAACAAGCCGTCTGGTGTTATAGCAAACGCGCAAATAGAAGACATGACCTTTTCGGGCCACTTTTATGAAGGCAGTTTTGACATGGACAGTAAGGCCAAAGCCGTTATTGAACAGTTGAAAATTAGAGGTATTCAGTATGTACGTGGCAAAAATCTTAACTATGATGTAACGCTTCAGGTAAAAAACAATCTTTATGCCATTAAAAAAGCGCGTGTAAATTTAAACGCCATGCGTTTTAATGTTAAGGGTCAGTTTCGTATAGGCAAACATCCTGATATGGATCTGGTTTATACTGCCGAACACCTTGAAATTTCAAACATTTTATCGCTCCTGCCCGAAAAGGAACAAAAACGGGTACAGGACTATAAAAGTGATGGCGAATTTTATACCAGCGGCGATCTGCATTACCATAACGATAGCCTTAGCTACATGGCTTCTTTTGGCGTTAAAAATGGTCGGATCACCTATCTGCCTAAAAACATAAGCCTTACAAATGTCAACCTTACAGGGCAATTACTGAGTAAGGGCAAACAAACAGAACTCACCTGCCGTAATATCACTGCTGCTCAGGATAACAATTACATAAAAGGTTCTTTTTCACTTGTCAATTTCGATCAACCCTATCTTGAATTACAGGCTCAGGTGGAATCGGATCTGAAACGGATAACTGAACTCTATCCCATTGATACGATATCGGCTATTGAAGGCCGGATTAGCGGATCTGTTGACTTAAAAGGACGGATAAGTGATTTGCAAAAAGGCAGACTGAATGAAACCATTGGTTTAACAGGCAATGTTGCCATTACCAATTGTTTGGTGCAGTTTAAAAAAGACCCCGAAACCTTTACCATTCCCGAGTGTGAGATAAGCGCCGATAATCAGGGGGTGAAAATACACCGTTTTAAACTGCTCAGGGGTAAAAGTGATGTTAGTCTTAATGGTGAACTCCCTTCTTTTATCAGGTACCTGTTTAATGCTAACGAACCACTCATTATTAAAGCCCGGCTTGATAGTAAACAACTATATATGTCTGACTTTATGAACACAAGCAGCTCCGGTACCAGTTCTGAAATTATTTTTCCGCAAAATAATCATTTTGTATTTGATGCCAGTATTGATGCCTTTCAATTCGGGAAATTTGAAGCGCGCCAAATAACTGGCAACATTGAATGCCGGGATAACAAAGCCTTATTAAGTGACCTTCGCTTTGAAACTGCTGACGGAACAGCCAATGCCGATGCGCTGGCGGAGTTTAAAGAAAATGGGATTTACCTGAATCTGCAATCGCAACTTTCCGGTTTAAACATCAGTCAGTTGTTCCGGCAGTTAAATAATTTCGGACAAAGCACCCTTCAGGATAAACACATTAAAGGATTCATCAGTGCCAACATTGATTTTTCGGGTCGTTGGGATAAGTTCCTGAAGCCGGATCCGAGCAGTCTTCTGGCCAGCGCTACGCTTACGGTAGAACGCGGTGAGCTGATTGATTTTAAACCTCTGGAAAGTCTTTCGCGATTTGTGGAACTGAACGAATTAAAACGGATTAAATTCTCGACGCTCGAAAGCCAGATCAATATTAAAAACCAGCTGATAACACTTCCTAAAACCTCTCTTAAAAATTCGGCACTTAACATCGAATTCTGGGGGACACACGACTTTGACAACCACATTGATTACCATGTACAATTACTCCTGAGCGAATTACTAAGCAAGCGAAACCAGGGGAACAAAGCGTTGGACGAGGAACTCAGCCTCATTGAAAATGATCCGGAAAATAAACGTTCCGTGTTTATTCTTATGAGTGGCACCATTGATAATCCTGTTATCCGTTACGACCGGAAAGGCATGAAACAGAAAATAAAAGAAGACATCCGGCAGGAAAAGCAAACCTTAAAAGCCCTTTTAAAAGAAGAATTCGGTATGTTCAAAAAAGACTCACTTCAATCTAAAAAAGACACCCACCGTAAAGAACAGGTATTTAAAATTGAAAAAGGCAGTGATCGTAAAAAAGACAAAAACGAAACAGAACCACCTGAAGATGAGGATTTTTAACACATCCGCGTTCATAAATATGTTCAGCATCAACAAAAACGAAACCTTTTGTCAATATATTCGTAAACATTGAATAACCCTTCATTTTTATAATTCTATGGCTGATGCTGATTTACTATCGGCTCTGGTTAAAGTTGACAAAGTAGCGAAAAAACAGTTCTTCGAGCGGTTTTTCCCCCCTTTATCTGCTCTTTCGCAGCGATATGCCAAGAATCTGGCTCAAAGCCGGGAATTGCTCAATATTTGTCTGGCTCACACCCTGCAACATGTTATAAAAAACCGGCACGAAGCCGTCAAAGATCTGGATAGCTTTGTAAAACATCAGTTTATAAAAGAAACGATCTCCTTTTTGAAACAACAGCGTAATGAATACTACGTTGCCAGTACCGTGAGGGTTACCGAAACTTCTAGCAAAAATTACGATTTGTTTAAAGACAATCAAATCATTGATTTTAACACCCTTGATGTAGAGAGCTTATTGAAGGGCATACGGGGACTTGTACCCTCACAGCGGCTTGTCTTTAACCTTCATGTTATTGAAGGCTATTCGCTCCGCGATGTTTCTGAACTATTAGAAACCAGTGAGCAAACCGTAAAAAGTAATCTGGAAAAATCGAAATACAATCTTCAAAAAAATCTGGAAACAACTTTAAAAGCACTAAACAATGAGCACGCCATTTAATTATGAACTGGATGAATACCGCATCCGGCAATTGCTTCTAAATACGGAGTTTGGTTATACCGAAAACGACTGGCACGCATTTGAAGCCATACAGGTTGAAACCGATAAACTTCAGAAAAAGGGGCATACTCCTTCCAAATCGGTTTCCATTGGCATTAGCCGTAATGTCATGATTCCTGCCCTTTTTATTGCAGGTATTGGCTTATTTACTTTGCTGCTCATGAACATGATAAAACTTAAACCCAGGGCAGAAGCGGTTCCCGCCGAAAGAGAAGTAAAGCCCGACCCTAATCATTTTAAACAGAACAGCGCCCCCTCACCAGCTAAAACCAACGCTTTAAAGGATCAAAACACAACCGCATCAAAACCGGTTAGTGTTTCTACAAACGGAGGGCAACAAACAGCTACTTTAGTGGCAACAACGGGCACTACACTTTCATCTGACCCGGCAAACACAAAGAGTATTAATCCTGTTACACATTCACCTGTACAGACAGAACCACCGGTGCCAACCTCAACAGTATCCTCTATGGCCTTACCCCTTACTAAAACAGCCGAAACAAAATCACTTACCCCAAAACCCTTACGAAAAAAACGTTCGGCAGAAGTGCTGGAAACTATTCAACCGCCTGTTATTCTTGGTAATTCAGAACAGGAAGAAGAGGTAGAATTAAAATGAACGTAGTTTCATTTATCGGTTAGTATTTCTTTAAACGTGAACTGATACCTCTATCATTTATAAGAGTTGTAGCAGAAATTTACACGGTGCCCTGTATCTTCGCCCACCTCTTTTAACATTATTAAATGTATTAAGCGGTACGGCATAATAACTTCCCCCAATTTCATCACCTAAAGCAGCAGAAGAAATTATATATTTGTGCTGCATTGGTCAATATTACAATTATTACATTATGAAAAAATTTGCTCCGTACATCACCGCCATTGTTCTTTTCTTCATCTTATCAGTTATACAGTTTAAGCCACTGTATAAAGGAAAGATGTTAAGCCAGTACGATATTGCGCAGTTCAAAGGCATGAGTAAAGAAATTGCCGACTTCAGGCAAACGGAGCACGCTGAACCACTTTGGACCAACGCTATGTTTGGTGGAATGCCTTCCTTTCAGATTTCCACCATTTATTCGGGCAATTTTATGAGTTTTTTCGATCGCCTCTTCCATGCGTTTCTTCCGGGAGTAAGTGGTTTTATGTTCATGTATTTTCTGGGTTTCTTTATTTTGCTGCTCAGTTTGCGTATTAATCCCTGGCTGGCATTGGCGGGGAGTTTCGCCTTCGGGTTCTCCTCTTATTTCTATATTATTATTGAAGTGGGACACAATTCAAAAGCAAATGCCATTGGCTATCTGGCCCCGGCCATTGCAGGAGTAATTCTGTTAATGCAAGGCCGCTACTGGATTGGTTTTGCTGTTACAGCCCTATTTATGGCGCTGGAACTCAATGCCAACCACGTTCAAATTACCTACTATGGCTTGCTATTAGTCGGGCTCATCGTTACCAGCTATTTTGTAAAAGCCTTTAAAGAAAAACAGCTTAAACCCTATTTCATCGGAGTAATGATTTTTGTTTCCGCCATGCTTATAGCGCTGTTACCCAACGCCGGTAATTTATTGTGTACCTACGAATATGGCAAGTACACCACGCGTGGTAAAACAGAATTAACCATTGATCCTTCCGGCAAATCAAACGCCAACATGGTAACCTCAGGATTGGATAAGGATTATGCGGTACAGTACAGTTATGGGGTTAGTGAAAGTTTTACATTCCTTATACCAAATTTTAAAGGTGGCGGTTCGGGTGATCAGATCAGTACCCACAAAAGCGCTTTAAACAAAGTACAGGATCCTCAAATGCGCGAACTGGTAGGGCAATTCAGCTCGTATTACGGGCCTCAGGATTATACAGCGGGCCCAACGTATGTTGGTGCCATTGTTATACTTCTGGCGTTTCTGGCGTTATTTATTGTAGATCATACCATTAAATGGCCGTTGGTAATAGGCTGCGCGTTTGCCGTTATGCTGGCCTGGGGAAAATTTTTCATGCCGTTGAGTTCATTTTTTCTGGATTACATGCCAGGCTACAATAAGTTCAGAGCCGTTTCCATGATTAATGTGATTGCCGAACTTACCATACCCATTCTGGCCGTACTGGCTTTGGATAAACTGATAAAGAGTGGTGATGCCACCATAAAACTATTCAATAAGATCTATACCGTTAAAAAAATGGTTTTGGGCGCGTTAATTGTCATTGGTGGTTTCTGTTTGTTGTGTATTGTGTCGCCCGATATGTTTAACAGCTTTACAAAAGTTGGAGAAGAAGAGGAAATACTCGACAGTTTCAAACGTTCAGGTTATACCGATGATGTGCTTGGTCAAATGTTCCCGCAGTTTATGGATGCCTTAACCAGTGCCCGTAAGTCCATTTTTGTGGATGATGCTATGCGTTC
This sequence comes from Sediminibacterium sp., assembly GCA_030054095.1. Classification (GTDB taxonomy): domain Bacteria; phylum Bacteroidota; class Bacteroidia; order B-17B0; family Aurantibacillaceae; genus Aurantibacillus. The sequence continues at coordinate 91,522 of JASGCO010000006.1, read as the reverse complement.
ATTCTTGTTTATTGCTCTGGCCTTTGTGGCCATCTACTTATTCCTCATCAAAAAAATCAATGCCAGACTTCTGACTGCCGCGTTCGCTATCTTATTAATAGTAGATTGCTGGCCCATTGTATGGCGTTATCTGGATTACAGCGATTTTGTTGCCAAATCGCAGGTAGATGCGGTTCCCATGACAAAAGCGGATGAAGAGATCTTACAGGATAAAAGTCTGGATTACCGTGTAGCGAATTTAGCGGGCAATCCTTTTAGCGATGCCATTACCTCGAATCATCATAAATCCATTGGTGGTTACCATGGCGCTAAGTTGAAAAAATACGATGAATTGATACAATTCCATTTGTTTAAAGAGATCAATTACTTTACCAGTAATTTAAATAATCTGGGTGTCAGCGATTCTATGCAAAAGGTGGTACTATCCGGGTTACCGGTTTTAAATATGCTGAATACCAAATACTTTATTCTGCCAACCCGCGAAGAGCCCATCGCTTTGCGTAATACAGAAAGTAATGGCAATGCCTGGTTTGTAAAGTCCATAAAAACGGTAAGTAGTGCCGATTCTGAAATTGTGGCTCTTGGTAAAACTGATCTTAAATCTGTGGGGCTCGTTCAGGAAAAGAACAAATTGGGGGCTGCGCTTAAACCAGAATACTCAGGGGCCGGGTCTATCCGTCTGGTCTCTTATAAACCAAATCATCTGGTATACGAAAGCGAATCAGCGGAAGACCAGTTTGCTGTTTTCTCTGAAATCTATTATCCTAAAGGCTGGAAAACACTGGTAGATGGCAAAGAACAGGATCATTACTGCGTTAATTACTTATTACGCGGAACATCTGTGCCCTCGGGTAAACATAAAATAGAGTTTAAATTTGAACCGGCTGTGTACTACACCGGTAACACTATGGCCTATATTGGTTCTGGTCTGCTTTCAGTTCTTGTGCTTCTTGGCGTATTCTTTTCCTGGAAGAAAGGCGAACTTTTGAAAGTGACCGAATCAGCCACTATTTAACAGGCCAACCTAAAATAACTATAATGCTATAACTTATCGTTGGTAACAGGAATGGTTATTTTTAAAATTTATTACTATTGACGCAGGTAGAAGCTCTGCTAAATAAATCATTAAAAAATAATCGGGTCACAACTTTCTTTTTCTTCTCTTATTCTTTGATGGACTTATCTGATCCTATTTATGGTTGCTTTGCTTAGAATAAAGGCACATCGTTAGTAATCATCGTAAAAGACACGATGAATGACGTTTTAAAACCCCAATACTTTCAGTCCTTTGACCCAGATCATGCATTGTTTCATAAACCTTATGCCTTAACACTTGCGACATTCCCATTATATAAAACCAAATTTGTGCTTTGTAAAATAGCCATTGCTACACCTAAAATGACGCCCATTTATCAAAACGAACCAATGTACTTTTGCGCAAAAAAACATGAAGCGCTTTCTTTTTATCTGGATTTGTTCCTTTTTCTATAGTAATTTTTATGCTCAAGCGACCCTGCCAGCGGCAATATATGAATTTGATTTTGATGGTAATTTTCAGTCCGTATCTGGCAATTACAATTTTTCGGGAACCTACTCTGCTACAAGTAATCGAATGGGACAGCCTAATAAAGCAGCCTATATTACCACTACCAACTCGGTATATCTGCCACTCATTCCTCAGGGATCTGCTAATCGTTCTATCGCAATGTGGATCGCGCTTGATACTGTGCCTTTAACAACATATCTTTTTTCGTATGGCACAGACCTTAACGGACAGGGAGTCGCCTGTAAACAATTATCAAATAATCTTTATGCAGAGTTAGGCTCACCATCTTTACTTAGTCTGAATTATAAAAATTTTAATAAGTTGTGGTTTCATTATGTGTTTGTTTATGATAACGGACAGGTAAAAATCTTCGTGAATGGGAAACCGGAGAGTCAGACAATTGTATCCTTAAACACAAACGGGACGGTTTTACAGCTACATTCACCAATTGTTACGAATCCATCCGTTTCGGCAAATTACAAAATAGATGAACTTAAAATATACAATTCAGCATTAACTCCAGCTCAGATAGATTTACTTTACTATGGCCCAACACATAACAATCAGTTAGTGCCGAATCTGGTGGCGTATTACGGCTTTAACAGTAATGCTAACAGTCACAACAATCAACACAATTTTGCTTCTGTGGCAGGAGTCCCTACCCCATCTTATACACCTGCAAGAGTAGGACAAGGAATCCGAATGAATGCCACACCTATGGTTAATACTTCCAGTCTTTTTTCAGCACTTGGTAATACTGAATTTTCGATTTGTTTTTGGGAACAATCCATGAGTAATCCCCTTTCCGGAAAATATCCCACCGTTTTTGAAATGTACGAAAGTGCATTTCTTAGGCATAATGGCACAGCAAACGGAGGCACTTACGAATATGGCTACGCATCAGGCTCTTCATGGTACACCCAGTTGAAAAAAATAAGTATTAATCGCCTTCGTCATTTTGCTATCGTTCACAAAGCAGGAAACGCCCAAAATTTCGACTTATACATTGATGGTATTTATCATGGTTCAGTAATTCCGGGAGGTATCGCCGCTTCTGTTTCCATCCCTAATAGTCTTTTTTATCTCGGAGGGGGGTCCTCTTCTGGCTCTTATAATGCAATAAAAAATTACGACGGCATCATTGATGAAATGCACCTTTATAACAAAGCCTTAACTCAATCAGAGGTCATTCAGGTAATGAATTACGTTCCAGGCACTTCCGGACTACAGGAAAAGGATCAGGAAACACGTTTAATACTTTATCCCAACCCCGCAACCAATTTGTTGAATGTTAATACTGACGGAAAGGCCGATCAGATAGATATATACTCGGTAACCGGTCAGAAATGCGTTGCCACTCGAAATAATCCGGTTGACATTTCTGGCTTAGAAAAAGGAGTTTACTTTATCACCGTAACCAATGTGTTTGGACAATTTCGTAAAGGCAAATTTGTAAAGAACTAATCTTAATTCGCAAAGTACGAAACAAAGAGGGTTGACTACTTGTAATTTTTCACCGCCCTCCTGCATCACCTTAATTAATCAATTATAAATCTGCATAAATCACTAAAGTATGTTTAAAATTATAGCCACATCCATTTTCACAGCTCTTATTTTAGCAGGCAAAGCCCAAAATCAGAACGAGTTATCTGCTACTCTGCCCGATGGTAATTATACTGTTTACAAATGCGAAGGTGGAGGCATGTTAATGAAAACAACAAAACCATGGGGTGTTACATTTAAACGGAACGGGTCGCAAACTAGTGAGGTTGTAGTGAACCGAATGAATATTCTGGAAGAGAATTTTAGACCAGATTTTGCATCGTATCCTGCCTATTTTCATTACGAAGGTAGCCGCATTATGGTAATGGATGGTAACATTCTTTATTATAAAACAGAGTCAGAAAGTATTAAGTTATTATTTGTTCTTTGCCCTCCCGGAAAAGAAGCGCAAGGCGATGGAGCACCGATACAGGACAAAATTTTAAAGCAGCAAAGTGCCTCTGTTAAAAACCAAACAGAGGGAAGAGCCGAGGTGGTGCGTCAGAAGCAACACGTGGAAGAAAAGAACAAAGCAGAGGCCAGTCTGAAAGGAAAAAATCTGAAATCACTGATGGTGAAAGTTCTGGATGGTGATAAAAAGAATGGTCCCGGATCCCAGATTCATTATGGAATTGAGGCAGAACTTACAGACGGAAAAATTCTGAAGACATCCAATCTTGGTGGCTATCTTCCATGGGAGGATCTAGACATACAAGTAACAGGCGCACGTTTTGGAGAAGAAGCGGTGGTGGTTAAAGAAGATGTATCGCAGATTCCTGGAGATGAAGTAATCATTAGTGTACGTTCCAGACACCATTCGCTTAAAGCAAATGCGAACATTTCTCTGCTTTACAACACGCCGGTTGAACTGAACTATAACGGGAAAAGCAGTATTCATGCCATTCAGGGCGAACACGGTCAAAGCGGTAAAAGCCTCACTGTAAAAATTAAGAAGGCTGCTTCAGCAAAAGGGGCCACCTTATTAAAAATCGAAGTATCCGACAAATCGGGACAGGTAATACAACGTCTTAAAATGAGTCCCGAATCCGTCCTTACAATTAATGCGACAGGAGACGACGGAACATCGCACAGTGATTTTTATAAGAACGCAGGTAATGGCGGAAACGGAGGAGATATTCTGATTGTAAGAGACAACGGAACAGAAAACTTCGTGATTAAAGTAACCAACCGTGGCGGGCTGGGTGCTCGTAATAAAGAAAACAGTAAACGTGACGGGCAAAACGGACGAGATGGGATAATCACAGATCAAAGCGGCCCGGTTAATCTTAACTGGTAAAATACATACTAAAACAAGATATAAAACAAAATGAAAAAACAAGTAACAATAGCTGGTTTGGCAATGCTAATGGCCGCACCAGTTGCCGTACAGGCGCAACTAGGAAGTTTATTGGGTGGAAAAAAAGACAAAGCGGCATCTGAACAAACAGATGGTTCGGTTGATAATACCACTATTGAAGGAAAATACATAACAAAAGTAGGAGGCCCTTTTGGAAAGGGGAAGGTAGATGTTAAACATGTTCGCGAAGAAGATGGTGTAACCTGCAATAAATTGTTATTTGAATTTCAGGGCAATAATTATGAAATGTTTGAAGATAAATCGCTTGGTAAAAAATTGGGGATGCTTACCTATAAGGGGACATATGGAACATATCTTATACAGATGGAACCAGGTGTTTTCGCGGTTATTGAGAGCTATACGCCAAAATTTGACGGAACAGATAAAATCAGTAATGTGTGTGCCAAGGATGGTTCAAAAATAAAGGATTGGGATGATGAAACCATCGGTGCCAAAATTGCTGCTGGATCAAAGAAGGCATCAGCTGCTGCTAACAGTAAAACAAAAGAGAAACTGATGGGTTATCCAACATATGCGCATAACGTAGGAAAAACTGTTTTCGCCTCTTCTTACGGTATATTTAATCATGGGGAAACAGATAAACCAACAGATGATGAAAGTAAATTTATAAAGACCTATAAATTAGGAGAGGCATTATTTACAGCAGCATACTTTGATAAAACTATAGGAGAGGTATGTGGTCAGGATTGTTTAATGGATATTGAGTACGAAATGGAGGGTGTAAAAACATCTAGAGAAAAATTACGCCGCTCAAGTGCCAGTTGGGCATATAACATTAAGAAGAAGGACAACAAAAGCAACGTTTATTGCATCAATTACGGGCATCAGCTATGGAGCCCGGAAGAAAATGTGATGGATTACGCGTTCTTTAAATTAATATACGACCTTCAGGACAAACTAAAGCCGGGAAGTCAACACAAAATGACAGTGCGGTTTTTCGCAAACCGGGATGGAAATAACGTTGAAAAATTATCAGAAGGAACTATTACTATCTCAGTAGAGCAAAATTCACTTTCTAAATTATCAGTGCCATTAGGGTATATTAAGCAAACCATGAAAGGTTCAGGTGAACTGGAAGAGTAATATGAGCCGGATAAGAAAACAAACGATCAATGCATTAGGGGCTGTATGCTTAGCCCTTGTTGCTTGCCGACAAGCTGTACCCAAAAAAGGAAACACTCCCGATTCAGACTCTGTGATCCAGAAATCAGGGCGGGCGGACACTCTTTTGAAAAGAAAAAAGAAAGTGATTAACGTTGATCCTGGCACCTGTGTATTTGTTTTACCATCCCAAACGCACTTAGACAAAATGCGCGAACAATCGGCAAGCGCAGAAGAATTTGACAGCATGGTAGAGGAGGGCGTATTCTACGTATCAAAGGCCAAAGAATATCTGGAAATGATACATACGGCTAGTATTGATGTGACATCAGATGATTCACTCGACTTTGTTACAGAAAACGGAAAGCACTACAGTATTTCGATAGAAGGAATGTCGTGGGACTTGATTCTTTACAACGGGGAAGATGCCCCCTTCCGATCTGACATTACCACACCAGAGGAAGAGTGTAAAAAACTTTACCAAAAAAAATAATCCGTTTTAACCGTATTTAGACAGTGGATTTTGAAATGAGCGGCAATAGTTGCAATGGGCTTGGGAAATGCAAACTTGAAGACGGTAAGAGGACATATTGGTTACACAACCATGAACCAGAATGCACGAAAGAACGACATTTTGAATACTAGGGAGTTGAGAATTCTTAAACGCAAGTTTAGGTTTAGGCACGTAATAGAATTACTATTGTATTTTAAAGTTCGAGACCATCAGATACAGCCCTCGTGATTTTGCCCGTATCTGATGGTTTTATTATATATAAGGTGTTACTTTACACTTTTGCCTTTTGCCACAGCCTTTGCACTCCACGGATCATCGGGCCAGGCGTGTTTGGGATACCGCCGTTGTAATTCTTTTTTTACATCATGGTAAAGGTTATCCCAAAAACTTTTTAAATCGCTGGTCACCTGAACGGGTTTATAGCCGGGCGATAATAAATGCAGTACAATAGCCATGCGGCCACTGTTAACTTTTGGGGTATCGGCTAAGCCAAATACCTCCTGAAGCCTTACGGCCATAACAGGCGTAGCGCCATTCATAAAATAACGAATCGGTAACTTTGAGCCACTCGGCACCTCTAATTTATCGGGAACCAAAGTGTTGAGAGCTTGTTGTTGTTCCCAACTCAGGGAATGTAACAAACAATCGCTCAGATTCAGTTTTTTTAAGTCATCCGGTTTACGGCAAGTGCTGAGGTAAGGCCCCAGCCAGTTTTCAGCGTTTTGTAAAAGATAATCGGTGTCGGTATCCGGCCACAATTGATCGGTGTACCAGATTTTTACACTGGCAATACGGGCTTGCATTTGTTCCATGGTTTCGTCCCAGTTCAGCAAACTCAGCCCTTCGGTTGCAATGGCTTTAGCAATGGCACCACTGATTAATGCTTCGGGGATGCGTGTAAGCGCTTTCCGCTGTAACACCAAAGCACCTAGTTTCCATTCTGTAAAGGCCTGTAATCCACCTTTTCGTGTGTCCCAGTAAAGGCTTTCTTCTTCTCTCAGTAAACTTTGCAAATCGGTTGGATCTAAGGCGGCTGCCAGAAAAATTTTACCATCGCCCTCGCGTAAATCCATGTGTGCTACTGCCAGCCAGGGTTCATGTGCCAGATCATCCTGATGCGAAAACATAGCGTACTTGCCATTGGCCAATTGAAACCGCGCATTATTTCCGGGCCGGGCCGAGGCAATGCGTTCGGGATACGCATAGGCGAGCAGGAGTCCGCAACTGTGCGACACCACCGGGCCATTGCCTTCCTGCAATTGTAATAATTGAAGGTAGTTGGCGGCATTAGCGGCAATACGCTTCCAGGCACCGGTTAAGCGGTTCAGAGAACGTGCGCGCCGGAGCGTTTCTACACGTAATGTTATATCAATTCCACTTTCGCGCGACATAGGATCCCGTTCTTCCAGCAAAGCGGCAATATCGCAGCCCAATTGTTTCATTGTCTCATCTTTGGCCAATAACAGCATGTGGGCAATACGCGGATGGCAGCCCAAACGGTGCATATCTTGTCCATGCGGAGTTAGTTTCTGTTCTTTCAAAGCCCCTAATTGCTCTAACAAATCGTACGATTGACGAATGCTTGTTTTTGGAGGAGGATTTAACCAGTTTAAACTATATATATCACTTACGCCCCATTTAGCCATTTCTAACACCAGGGGGCAAAGATCAGCTTCCAAGATTTCCGGTACCCGGTGCTCGGCCAAACGGCTTTGTGTAGCCGGACTCCACAAGCGGTAGCATACCCCGCTGCTCAAACGTCCTGCACGTCCGGCCCGTTGATCAGCCGCATCTTTTGTAATGCGCAGGGTTTCAAGTTTCGATAAACCCGAGCGTGTATCAAAGCGCTGCCGTTTACTGAACCCACAGTCTACCACAATACGAATACCTTCAATGGTTAAACTGGTTTCGGCAATAGAGGTGGCTAAAACAATTTTGCGCACACCATTTTTATCGGGAAGAATAGCGGCTTGCTGTACGCCGGGCGGCAACATCCCGTAAAGAGGATGAACGCGGAATTCAGGAAAATCATTTTTCAGTAGTGCTTCACAACGCCGTATGTCCGCTTCTCCTGGCAAAAACGCCAGTACGTCTCCTTCGTGTTGTTGCACTGCTTCCGCTATTTTTTGAGCTGTGAGTTCCGGCAGTAAACTCTCATCCGCATCATTGCCATAAAAAACATCCACAGGAAACTGACGTCCACTGCTTTCAATTACCGGCGCATTTAATAATGCCTGCAGGTCGGGCATATTAAGTGTAGCGGACATAATCAGAATACGTAATTCAGGGCGTAGTACCTGTTGTGCTTCGCGGCACAAGGCCAGGGCCATATCTGCCTGCAGACTCCGCTCATGAAACTCATCAAAAATAACCAGTCCGTATGCCTCCAGGGCATTATCGCTTTGTAGCATACGGGTTAAAATGCCTTCTGTTACCACTTCCAGACGAGTGTTTTTCCCAATGCGGGTTTCCAGCCTGATCCGGTACCCCACGGTTTCCCCTACCGGTTCGCCCAGCATTTGAGCCATACGACCAGCAATGCTTTTAGCCGCTAAACGACGGGGTTCCAGCATGATGATTTTTTTACCTTCCAGCCAAGCGGCGTCCAGCAAAGCAAGTGGTAAGAGTGTACTCTTTCCTGCTCCGGGTGGGGCGCCCAATAACGCTGTTGCCGACCTACTTAAGTGGTGCTTAAGATCGGGGATACAATCCCTGACAGGTAATGGGTATGCAGTAGGATCAAACACTTTCGTAAAATGAAAGTGTAAAATTAGTGAAAGTAAGCTAACACTTGTATCTTAGGAGCAATGATAACTGCCGCTAAATTCCGGAAAATGGCCATGGCTTTTAATGATGTTAAAGAAGAGCCACATTTTGATAAAACCTCGTTTCGTATCCGTACCTGTATTTTCGCAACTTTAAACGAAAAGGAGTTTCGTGCTACCATTAAACTCTCCGAAACAGATCAGGATCTTTTTTCGTTGTATGATACGACCGTCATTTATCCTGTGCCAAATAAATGGGGGAAACACGGATGGACGCACATAAACCTTAAAACAGTGCCAGAAGAGATGTGCAAAGACGCGCTAAAAGCCGCTTATGCAACGGTTACAGCCCGACAACGTAAATCCACTGCGAAAAAATAATTTAACGTTTAATGGCTCATTCGCGTGATTTACTAAGTGGTAAAGATTACCCAACACTAAGCGATTAATTGCTCCAGTAAGTCCGCGAGTTCGTTTTGCAAGCTTTGCGTTTTGTCTTTCGCGTACCATAAATGAATTGCTTCTCCCTTTTCCTTTACACTGGCATTTTTTGCTTTCATTTCCAGCATAATCTGTTGGGCTGTGGCAGGTCTTGGCCCCCACGCAAATACTACATCCTCAGTGTTCACAAAGCGTGCAATTACTTTTGGAATGGCCCGGCCGCCATTGGTTAAATACTGATCCATCAAATCCAGATTCTCATCACGCAGTACCACTTCCAGTTTTATTTTATCAGGAGCCAGTTGTTCCATCGTATGAAATACGGGCAGATTTTGTGCGGCATCGCCACACCAACCCTCTGTAAGAGCCAGCAAATGAAGCGGCTGTTTAAGATTGTATATAGCAGCTTTTAAACGATCATTAATTACCGTTGTTTTTTCAAGACGCTGCATACGTTGCAGGTTCATCTTTGCATACGCAATGTGATCTTCACTCTGATCGTTACCAGTAGTTCTGTGGTCAGCCATTAATGTATCCAAAAGGGTACGGTAAGCGTTATAATTCATTGGCCTTACGAGTTCTTCTTGTTTTATCATGGTAAACGGTTTTATAGTTTATAATTGGTGAAATTAATTGCCGCATGGATTAATTTTCAGAAAGCAAAGTTACGTCTTTCCTGCCATATCCGGATTCAGTTCCTGATGTATATCATCTGGTATTCAGGGGAACTGTAACAAGTGTTACGCAGCAAAGAAAAAGGCCATTTTATGTACTGAAACTCAGTTGTGTGCGGAGGACTGAAATAAATAATTAAAAGTGTTATTTTTGAGCATATTAAGTAAACCCATGAAAAAATCAATTTACCTGTTGGTAATAGCGGCAGCCACTTTTAATACAGCTTGTGTAACGCACCGCGTACACGATGAGTTGAAAGAGAAATTTAAAACCTGCGAAACAGATTTGGCATCGGCTAAAGCAGCCGCTCAGGCCAGTGAAACCAAACTGAACGAATTAAAAGAACAAATGGTTAAAAACGAGAAGGAGAACGTGGGATTAAAACGCGACACTTCTATCATTGGAAGTAATTACCGTAACCTGACTTCCAAATACGATAAACTGGATCAGTTAAACAACCAGTTAATGGATCGTTTAAACAAGCTATTGGCCGGAAGTGAAAAAGATAATGCGAAATTAAGTGGCGACCTTCAGTTAACTCAGGAGCAGTTATTAAAGAAACAAGATGAGTTGCGTGCTTTGGAAGCCCGTTTAAATCAGCAGAAAAAAGATTTGGAAGCCCTTGGAGAAGAACTTAAAAAGCGCGAGGCCAGAGTGAATGAACTGGAAGATATTTTACGTAAAAAAGATCAGGCAGCCGCTGATTTAAAGAAAAAATTGAGCGACGCGTTATATAATTTTGAAAACAAAGGCCTCACCATTACACAGAAAAATGGAAAGGTGTATGTAAGTATGGATGAGAGTTTATTGTTCCAGAGCGGGAAAACCAATGTGGAAGCAAAGGGTGTTGAAGCATTGAAAAATGTATCAAAAGTACTTGAGCAAAATGCAGACATTAATGTAATGGTAGAAGGTCATACAGATGATGTTCCTATGGCCGGAAAAGGTGAAATCAAAGACAACTGGGATTTAAGCGTGATGCGTGCTACCTCGGTAACAAAGATTTTACTGACCGGAAGTAGTATTGATCCTAAGCGTATTACCTCAGCTGGCCGGGGAGAATTTTTCCCTCTGGATTCAGCAAAAACTGTGGAAGCAAGAAAGAAGAACCGGCGTACGGAGATTATCCTTACACCCAAATTAGATGAATTGCTAAAAGTACTGGGAAACAATTAAACCACTCATTTATACGATAATAGTAGTATTTAAAACGCTAAATTTTAAATTTGACCATTAAATAGAAACGAATTAATCAATTTAAAAACAAATAACAATGGGATTTATTAAAGAATTTAAGGAATTTGCCATGAAAGGCAATTTAGTTGATATGGCAATAGCTTTTGTAATGGGTGGTGCTTTTGGAAAGGTTGTTACCGCGTTTGTAGAAAAGATGTTTGCTCCAATTGTAGGGTTAATTATGGGAGGCATTGATTTGAATGACAAAAAAATTATATTAAAAGATGCTGTGGTAGAGGTGAAAGATGCTGCCGGTGCAGTTATAACGCCGGCAAAAGCAGAAGTTGCTATTCAATGGGGCGCTTTTGTAACAGCAACAATTGATTTTATTATAGTGGCGTTTGCGATGTTTTTAGTTATTAAGGCTATTAACGCCGCTAAAAAGAAAGAAGAAGCGGCACCTGCTGCTCCACCAGAACCAAGCGCTCAGGAGAAGTTACTGATGGAAATCCGCGATGCGTTGAAAAAATAAACAAATTTTACGTTGTGTGTGAAACGGGATGCTTTTTAGTATCCCGTTTTTTATTGCCTTTCATATATAATCTTTATCCGCATGGAAGCACGATAATTTTACTCATGTTGGTTATGTATTGCCGCAAACACTCAGTGAAGCGGCTATTGTCCAAAACTAACGGCAATAATCTGAATTTTTCGCTCTACAGCCGCGTAAGGGCTATAAACAGAGTTTTTGGTATCGCGGACATCATCGCTTACTTTACTGGCAGGCAATTCACCGATATCCACATCTTCAAATATAATACGTCCTCCTTTAAGTTCAGATGAATTAACATAAGGAACAAAAACACCGTTTTTATAGTTCATAAAATAATTTCTTAAACTACTGATGCGGCGTTTGGCAAGATTGATGTTGTAATTGGTGCTGGCCAAAGGGGAGCAATAGCCCTTCATGGTTATCGTAACTGTTTCGCCTTTACGTAAAACCTGTTCCAACAACAACGCGAATTGCCGTAAATCCTGCATTCCAACATCAACACTATCTGTAAAGAAATTTTCGATTTTATTCATGGCATAGTCTTTATCATCTGCCTCACGTCCCTTACTGTATTCTTCAAGGTATTGGGGTTTTAGCGCAATATAATCCAGATACGTTTTTTCATAATTTTTTGTGGTTAATGTAGCGGTCGTTTTCGCATCCGGTTCGTCATTATGAAAATAAAGGGTTAAAGGCACCAGTACTTTCATCTGGCTTTTTGCAAATTTGGTGCTGTCGAATTCAGCTACAGGGGGCGCGTCGGGCGTTAGTTCGTAACGGTAAATATCGTTACAGCAATTATGTTTGCTTTCAAAATAACTCCCTTTCCGGTTACTCGACAAATAAACTCTGGATCCATTTTTGTTCTTGTTGAAATAGATGTCGTTAAAACTACTGTTAACAGGAAATCCAATATTAATGGGCACGGCGAAAGTATCATGTTTTACAGTTGAAAAGAAAATATCGAAGCCACCCAACCCCGGATGGTAATTGCTGCTAAAATACAATCTGGAGCTATTATTTTCGTGCCAGGGGGTTATTTCATCTTCCGGGCTGTTTACCGCGCCTCCACAATTAACCGGCATTCCATACGTACCATTCTTTAAAACAGGGCTATACCAAATATCCATGCCCCCCTTACCACCGCTTCTGTTGCTGGCAAAGAACAGCACTACCGAGGAGTCTACTATTCCGAAACAAGGCTGTGTCACATTAACCCCATTCAGATTTATGGGCGAAGGAAGTTTTTCCGGGCGCGACCAGTGATTTACCTTATATATACTTTCGTACAACTCACACGTATATTCGCTGGCGTTTTTAGCCTGGCACTTACTGATAATCATTTTACTATTATCCGCATTAAAACAGGTATTGGCGGCGTGAAAACCTGCCGAATTAAAATTAGTATCGAGTTCTTTTATCCGGGCGGGCTTTCCGTCTTTCAGAGGAGCAACGTAAATTTTATTAAAGCTAATATCATTAATGTCTTTTTTGCGTTTGTCGCGCAGACTCGAAAAATATAGCTGACTGCTGTCTTTTTCAACCGCGGCATATTCGCTTACTTTGCTGTTGATAGTGGTATCCAGATGTTCTATACTTACAGGTACGGCATTGTTCATCATGTAAAGTGCCATATCGCAGGCTCCTGACTCCTTGTCGGCTTTGGCATACCACCCCTCTTTTTCCAGTTGTTTGTTCCGTTTGCTTTTCCCCAGTTTTACAAATTGCTTTTTTGCCTCCCGGTAATTGCCTTTGGTTTTAAGAATCTGGCCCATCCAATAGGCGCATAATGGATAGTGTTTGCCTTTATCGCGCAGCTGGACTTTATTATAATAGTACCAGGCAATATCGAAGTCGTAATTCAGGCGCGACGCTTCGGCATACGCGTAAAGCAACTCGGTTTTACTACTGTCTCTGAACAGGCAACGGTTGTAGTATAATGCAGCGCCCTGATAATCCTTATCAGCCATTGCTGCTTCGGCCTGCACTAGCAGATTTTTAAACGATTGCGCGTAAAAACTCCCGGTGCCAATTGTAAAAAACAGGCTAATAAGAACGATATGGCGGCGTACACAAATGACCATAGTTTACATATAAACCGGACACGTTCTCCGTTTCAGGAAAACGGGTTTGGGTTTACTAAAGATATAGTTTACAAAAATTTCGAATCCGCCTCTGCGGTTAGTCGCAGCTACAAAACGACTTATGTTTACATCATACGCTATTCCGGCCTGAAGCGTTCTATAAGTGTAGCCGCTCCGTATGATAACGGCATCTTTAGCTCTGAACATTAAGCCCCCTGAAACCGCAAGGTTTTTATCGCGTTCCAGATAATATTTTACTGTTCCATGCGGAATAAACTCGTTGTATTTTCCTTGCCGGCTATATAGTATTTCGCCTACGGCATCCATCACCGGATTTAAAACTACTACTCCCTGAACGTAATTCACCCATTTGGCATCGAGCCGGCTTTCCTTATTGCTCTGAAAACTGATGCTTGGCCTATTCAGGTGGTGAACACCTAACGCATAAGTAAACGATAGTTTCTCGTTTAACCGGTAACTTACGCCTAAGCCAAGGTTTAGATCGGCATACGAATAACGGGTAGCGCTAAATGCTTCGCCGGTGGAGCGGGAAGCAGAATAAGACGCGCCATCGTGTTGCACGTCAAAACTCATTTTACTGTAATCAAAAAACGCGTTGCAGAATCCAAGATTAAATCCCGCGTTCATTAACAAGGTACTATCTGTATTAAGCGCCTTATGATAAGCAGATTTAATATAAAACTGATTCATAGTGTATCTGGCATCGCCCGCTTTGTCGTTATTAAATAAAAAACCCACTCCAAAGCGTTCTTTGGAAAGCGCGTTAGGTTTTACACGCGCTTCTCCGTGCATACTAAATGTAGCGTAAGATACCGGAACGGAGGTCCACTGGCTTCTGTATATCGCCCCTGCCCTGAAATCCCCGTTAAAAAAACCTGTAAAGGCCGGCGACAAATTGAGTAAACTGCCATTGTATTGCGAAAAATGAATATCCTGCGCCGCAGAAGGAGACAAATAGCCCAGCCACATCAGTAAACAAAGGTATTTTAGATTTTTAAACCCCACCTCTAAACAAATATAATTAAAAAAGCGGGCAAACAATAATTTCAAAAGCCCGTTATAAGTAGTACATTTGCGTACCTAAAACGTTATGGCAACAGATAATTTTCAATCGCACGATTACTACTTAATGGATGAACTATTAAGTGATGAGCACAAGTTAATTCGCGAAACCGCCCGTGCATGGGTTAAAAAAGAAGTATCTCCTATTGTGGAAGATTACGCGCAACGCGCCGAGTTTCCGAAACAATGGATTAAAGGCATTGCCGAGATAGGTGGCTTTGGTCCTTATATCCCGGCTGAATACGGAGGTCCGGGACTTGACCAGATTTCCTACGGTATCATTATGCAGGAGCTGGAACGCGGTGATAGCGGCTTACGCTCAACCGCCTCTGTTCAGAGTTCGTTGGTAATGTATCCCATTTATACTTATGGTAGCGAAGAACAACGGCGTAAATACTTGCCTAAACTGGCTACGGGCGAAATGATGGGATGTTTTGGATTAACTGAACCTGATTTTGGAAGTAACCCTGGTGGCATGATTACCACCATCAAAGATAAAGGCGATCATTACCTTGTAAATGGAGCCAAAATGTGGATTAGTAACGCGCCGTTTGCTGATATTGCAGTAGTGTGGGGAAAAGATGATAACGGCGATATCCGGGGAATTATTCTGGAACGCGGCATGGCAGGGTTTACCACTCCTGAAACACATGGCAAATGGAGTTTAAGAGCCAGCGCCACCGGCGAACTGGTATTTGATAACGTAAAAGTGCCAAAAGAAAATCTGTTACCAAATGTAAAAGGATTAAAAGGGCCTTTAGGTTGCTTGAACAGCGCGCGTTATGGCATTGCCTGGGGAGCTATTGGCGCTGCTCTGGATTGTTATGACAGTGCTTTACGTTACAGTAAAGAGCGTATCCAGTTTGGGAAACCGATTGGTGCCTTCCAGTTAACCCAAAAGAAACTGGCAGAAATGATTACCGAAATTACAAAGGCGCAAATGCTAACTTGGCGTTTGGGTGTACTAAAAAATGAAAATCGCGCTACACCCTCTCAAATCAGTATGGCTAAGCGTAACAATGTAAATATGGCGTTACAGATTGCCCGCGAAGCCCGTCAGATTCATGGTGGCATGGGCATTACCGGAGAATACCCGATTATGCGCCACATGATGAATCTGGAGAGTGTGATTACCTATGAAGGAACACATGACATTCACTTATTAATTACAGGAATGGATGTAACCGGCTTTAATGCTTTTGCATAACTATTCTCTCAAGATTAAACATAAAAAACCCGGGAAATTAACCCGGGTTTTTTATTTACCACTAATGCAAGAAGTATAAGCGGAGGTGAAAAATTATTCCATTCCGAAATGGTGATTAGCCTTTATAAATACCGAATACCACAGGCTCTTTATGTAAATCAGGCGCGCCTTTTTTCCATTCGCTTATTGGTTTACTTTTGATGGATTGTTTACTATCGGTAAGATTACGGGCAATACATACCCTTGTTTCAGGGCGTAATACCTGCAATATATCTGCAAGAAGCTGATTGTTCCGGTAAGGCGTTTCTATAAAGAATTGAGCTTGATTTTGTTTAAGGGCGAGAGTTTCTAAATCTCTTAGTTTACGGGAACGCGCCATTTTATCAATGGGCAGGTAACCATTAAAAGCGAAGTTTTGTCCGTTAAATCCACTACCCATTATACTTAGTACAATGGAACTGGGACCAATTAAAGGCGTAACCATAATACCTTTAGTGTGGGCCAAGGCAACTACCTCTGCCCCCGGATCAGCAATCCCAGGACATCCGGCATCACTCATAAGGCCAACTGAATGGCCGTTTAACAAAGGATTCAGCAATGCGCCAACCTCGCCGCTTTTAGAGTGCTCATTCAGTAACGTAATATCCGCTTCCTGTAAATTGGCATACCCGCAGCGTTTTAAAAATCGCCTTGCTGTTTTAGCGTCCTCAGCAATAAAGTGTTTTAACCCCGTAACAATTTGCTTGTTGTATTCGGGCATTACCTGCTCTAAGGGAGCATCACTTAATGGTGAAGGAATGAGGTATAAAATTCCCTTTTGCAATCCTGCTTATTGACTTATCTGTTTTTCAGCACTGTAAGTAGCCATAAATTCCATGGCTTTATCAACCATCTCACTACTTCCTAAAAACAAAGGGGTACGCTGGTGCAACTCGTTAATGTCTAATTCCATTATACGTTTTTCACCATTGGTTGCTTTTCCTCCGGCCTGTTCTATAATGAATGCTAACGGATTACATTCGTACAATAAGCGTAATTTACCTTTTGGCGATTTGGTGGTAGTAGGATAAATGTAAATACCACCATTAATTAGATTACGATGAATATCGGCCACACCACTACCAATGTATCGCGAACTGTAAGGGCGATTAGTCGCCTTGTCTTCTTCCTGACAATACTTAATGTATTTTTTTACGCCATCGGGGAAATGCAGGTAGTTCCCTTCATTAATAGAATAAATCGTTCCCTGTAGTTTCGTATGCATGTTAGGATGCGAAAGGCAGAATTCGCCAATACTTGGATCCAGTGTAAATCCGTTAACTCCTTTTCCGGTTGTATAAACCATCATACAACTTGAGCCATAAATAATGTAGCCTCCCGCTACCTGCTCTGTGCCTCGTTGCATGAAATCCTCCAGCGTTCCGGGGCCGCTGAGCGTGGTACGGCGATAAATAGAAAAAATGGTTCCCACAGAAACATTCACGTCAATGTTAGATGACCCATCCAAAGGATCAATTGCTACAACATATTTTGCATTCTTTGAAATTTCAGAATCAATGGGAATAATATCATCGTTTTCTTCACTGGCAATAGCGCATACTTCACCACCGGCTTTTAGCGCAGCTATGAACTGGTCGTTGGCAAACACATCCAGTTTTTTTACCGCTTCGCCCTGCACATTGGTTTCGCCGGTTTCTCCCAAAATCTCTACCAAACCCGCCTTGTTTACTTCACGGTTCACAATTTTGGCCGCTATACCAATATCTCTTAATAAACGTGATAATTCGCCTTTGGCAAATGGAAAATCGTTTTGTTTCTCAATAATAAACTGACCCAGTGTTTTAACTTTCATGATAATCTTTTAGTAATCTGCCAAAAGTACGCATTTACGGTAATAGTTTTATATTTTATGTTAGCCTAGGCGCATCGAGGGGCTCCGGTTTGTTCCGGTTTTCAGGCAATTTACACACGAAATACGTGCAGATTTCTAAATGTATACTGAAAAAACTGCAGAACAATTCTCTGAAAAAACAGATGTTTTAGCGTAAAAAAAGCCTGCGCTGTAATACGTTTACTTTTCGGGGGGAGAACACAGTGATCTTATTTTGACGGGTTTTATCCGGATCGGGATATAGAAACAAACAGCCTGATCGAATAGAAGCACTATCAAATTAGTACTTTTAACAAAATGAAAATCAAATAATTAGCCATTCATTACTAATTTAAAATATTAATAAAACAAATTTACACTAAAAATACACGCATTTAATACAAAACACTCGTCTTTTATACCCGTATAAAAAACGGGTATTAGTTTGATTTAAACCGTTTTTTACCTATTACATACTGATATTAAAGTTACTAATTTAAAGGTATTAGTGATGAATACAAGGCCAAAAACCACGAACAGCATCATAACCAAATCAGAACTTTAAAACAATAACTGCATCGTTTCTGCAGTTATTGTTTTTATTAGAAGACGCTTCATCTTCCAAAAAGTTTACTCAAAAAGATACATTCTCCTGTTTTCTAAGATTAACCCCACCTGCAAAAAAATGCCATTTTCTTAGCACGACTGCCGCGCATCTGCCAAATCAATCTTATTCCGGCAGTTTGGCTATCATTCTCCTTTCCGGGTAAACAGAGGTGGTTTAGAGAAGTATTTGTATTTTTAAACCGTGACTCATCTGAAGCATAAAGAATTAAACTGGATCAGAGCCAGAAAAAAAGGCACTCTCAAATACCATGTTTATCTGTACCTTATTGTCGTGTTTCTGTGTTGGGTGATTTGGGGATTTACAGATGCGGAGAGTGGCGGTCTGCCCTGGCCGCTGTTACTAAGTCTTTTATGGCTTCTGATTCTTATCATTCATTTTATTACTTACCGCTTATCATTAATGAAACTCCGGTTGATTGAAAAGGAATTTGAAAAACTTGATCTATAAGGTTTATAAAATACCAACTTATTGGGTTTAGTTCTTTGTTAATCTCACCCTCCTCCCTTATCTATTGCCCCGAATGCGCCCCGGGGATGTGAATATGTTGATTTTTACAGTATTTTTGTAGCATGAGTTCAACAAAGAAAATAGTAAACGTAGGTTCGATTGCTTGCGGCGATAAAAATTTGTTTTTAATAAGCGGCCCTTGTGTTATTGAAGAGGAAAGTATCATGATGAAAACCGCTGAAAAACTAAAAGAGGTAAGTGAGCGCTTAAACGTTCCTGTAATATATAAATCCAGTTTCTTAAAAGATAACCGTAGTTCTTTAAAATACTATGATGGTCCGGGTTTGGATAAAGGACTTAAAATTCTGGCAAAAGTAAAAGAACAATTTGGTTTTCCGTTATTAACGGATATACACGAAAGTTATCAGGCAGCTCCTGCGGGAGAAGTATGTGATGTGATTCAGATTCCGGCCTATTTATGCATGCAGAGTTCGTTGCTGGTAGCAGCAGCCAAAACAGGAAAAGTTGTAAATATCAAACACGGACAGTTTCTGGCGCCGGAAAACATGAAACATCCTTTACAAAAATGTATTGATTCAGGAAACGATAAGGTTATCCTGACCGAAAGAGGATATACATTTGGGTACAATGATCTTATTGTGGATCCGCGCAGCTTTTATCACATGAATCAACTGGGCTATCCGGTTGTATTTGATATTACACACAGTATCCGTAAATATGGTATTCCAAGTGCCGACGCAAAAGGCGGAGCCCGCGAATTTTTACCCGTATTAAGCCGTGCCGGTGTAGCTTCGGGGGTAGATGGTATTTTTATTGAAACGCATCCTGATCCGGATAAAGCGCTTTGCGACGCCGCTTCTCAACTGAACATGAATCACCTTGAGGAGTTTCTAAAACCTTTACTCGCTATTCACGCCATCACACGGCAATAATTTTTCCGGCATTAAAAAGTGAAGATCAGTTTGTCCGTAGTGATCATCACGTTTAATGAAGAAAAGAACATTAAGCGTTGTCTCGACTCGGTAGTTCCGGTAGCCGATGAAATTATTGTACTCGACTCGGGAAGTACCGATGCCACCAAATCCATTTGTGAGCAATACCCATTGGTGAAATTTTTTGTTCATGCCTTTGACGGGCATATACAGCAAAAAAACCGCGCCATTACTTATGCTTCGCACCCACATGTTCTTTCATTAGATGCGGATGAGGCGTTGGACTCTACTTTACAGGCATCCATCCATTATATAAAAAACAATTGGTCGGGCGATGGTTTTGAGATGAACCGCTTAACCAACTATTGCGGCCATTGGGTTAAACATTGTGGCTGGTATCCCGATAAAAAATTACGATTGTGGGACAGTCGCAAAGGAAGCTGGACAGGCATTAACCCGCATGATGAATACAGGTTCAACGATCCGACAGCTATTACCGGACATCTGAAGGGCGATTTACTGCATTACAGTTATTACAGCATTAATGACCATTACAAGCAGGTGGATTACTTTACCACTATTGCAGCCAAAGCCTATTTCGATAAGAAGAAAAAAGCCCCATGGTATAAATTATGGCTTAATCCGGCCGCTAAATTTATTGATCATTATATTTTGCATCTTGGGTTTCTTGATGGAAAGCATGGTTACCTTATTTCCAGGATTTCGGCCTATGCCACGTACTTAAAATACAAAAAACTAAGAGCTCTTTATGGCGTTTAAAATAGGTGTAGATATGGAGCGCATGCGCAACGTAAACAGCGGACTTGGACAGTATTGCCTTCAGCTGGCCGATGCGTTGGTAAAGGAGGCCGGGACAGAATTTCATTTTTATTACCCCCATCAGTACACACTTCCTTTAAATCAAAACGCGTATAATATTTCACGAACTGCAAAAGTGCTGGGTATTAGCGCGCCACACATTGAAGTATTTCATGCTACGCATCAGGATTCAAAACTATTTGTGCGCGGGAAACCTTATGTACTTACTATTCACGATCTTAATTTTATAGAGAAGTATCCGACAAATTCGTTCCGCTACCATCAGTTTCTTTTTATGATACAGCGGCGCGTAAAGCGGGCAGCCGCGGTGAATTTTATCTCTAACTACACGTTTACCATTGCGCAAAAATATCTGGACTTTAGTTCTGTAAAAAAAACAGCTATTATTCACAATGGATTTTGTTTATCTGCCACACAAACACAAACACCAGTAATAGCGCCTGAATCGTTTCTTTTTACAATCGGGATTATTAACCCGAAAAAGAACTTTCATGTATTGCTTCCTATTGCAAAAGCAACCGGTTTACCATTGATTATAGCCGGAAACACCAGTCATCCTTATGTGTCTTATATAAAAAAATATGCCGAGGATTTAGGTATAACACATCTTATTCACTTTCCGGGATTGATTACAGAAGAGGAAAAATTGTGGTATTACAGGAACTGCAAAGCCTTCTTGTTCCCCTCGTTGGCCGAGGGGTTTGGCATGCCCGTTATTGAAGCCATGAGTCAGGGCGCGCCGGTTTTTTTATCCCGTAAAACCTCTTTACCTGAAGTAGGAGGCCCTTTAGCTTATTTCTTTGATACATTTGATCCGGCAGATATGGTTACTGTTTTCGAAAAAGGAATGACCGATTTTAATTCCCGAACCGGACAGGCCGATTTATTAAAAGCACACGCTGCTCAGTTTTCGTGGGAGAAAGCAGCAAAAGAATATATACATTTATATCAGGCAGCACTATAAATGAGACATTTTTACAAGGATAAAGTCATCTGGATTACAGGAGCCTCATCAGGTATCGGAGAAGCGTTGGCACTGGAACTGGCAAGGCAGGAAGCACGTCTTATTTTGTCGGCCCGCCGCGTAGAAGAACTGGAGCGTGTAGCTAAACAAACCGGATTACCTCCATTAGATATTATGGTATTACCCTTTGATTTAGGAGACACCTCTAATGCCTCGGCCTTGGT
The DNA here is from genome assembly GCA_030054095.1 of Sediminibacterium sp. GTDB lineage: Bacteria > Bacteroidota > Bacteroidia > B-17B0 > Aurantibacillaceae > Aurantibacillus. Next base: position 69,531 of record JASGCO010000006.1, on the reverse strand, counting down.
GGCTCAGGTAATCAACAAGTTCGGCCGTATTGATATACTCATCAACAATGGTGGAAACAGTCAGCGAAGCGAGGCCATGGAAACCAGCGAAACACTGGAACGTCAGTTAATGGAAGTAAACTATTTTTCGGCGGTAAATATAACGAAAGCGGTTTTACCCTATATGAAACGCCAAAAATCAGGCCATATCGTTGTTGTCAGTTCTATTGCCGGAAAATTTGGCTTTTACCTCCGTTCATCTTACAGTGCGGCCAAGCACGCATTACATGGCTATTTTGAATCCTTACGCCTCGAAACAGAAAAACTGGGCATTTCCACCTTAATGGTTTGTCCGGGAAAAGTAAAAACAAATGTTTCTTTAAATGCCGTTACAGCGGCAGGAAACGCGCATGGTAAAATGGATCCCAGCCACGAAACCGCCATCAGTGCCGAAGCCTGCGCGGCTATTATTATAAAAAGTATTTACCGGAACGACGAAGAGGTATTTATTGGCGGAAAAGAATTACTGGCCGTAAAAATAAAACGGTTCTTCCCCCGGTGGTTTGGGAAAATTATACGTAAACAAAGCCCTTATTAGGTTTATTGAATCAGGAATTATTCTGCATTACCCGGAGCATTCTTGATTTGAGGTGGAATGAGGCTTATAACAAAAAGTAACGTTAGCAGCGCCGTAAAAAACGTTCCCAGCCATTTTTCAGCAACATGCACCGCATATAAGTTCCCCACTGTATTAACGGCAAACATAAGCGCAAAAACACCTATAAGCACATCTATGCCTACACTCCGTTTCCCTGTAACGAGAAGGCTATACTTCCGGTAAAGAACACCAATCATTATTACGTTTACGACAATAGAAATGGTCTCAAACAGGAGTACTTCTGAACGAGACTGGAGATTTCCTCCCCAAATAACAGTAGAAGGAATAAGTCCGGAAATAACAAGGACATGAAACACAACAACACCAAAAAGTATGATCTGAGCCAGTCGCAGGGCTTGTTTAGGGTACTTTATATTCATAATATAATTTAGTTAAAAATTTAATCCTATCAGCAAAACTGTTGAAATACCGCTGATACGCCCGTCCGGCGCCATTACCTGACGCCAGCTCAGGCGCGTTCTCACATCTAAGGAAATAAACCGGGTTCTGTAAAACGTATAAGCCAGACTACCCATACAACCCGGCCCTGTATAATACCGTGTTTCTTCCTTGTTCTTGTCTGGTGATTCCATATCAAAAAAAACAGGAGCATCTACACCCAACCCTGCCCCTCCGGTTAACGAAAACCGTTCCATCGGCGCATAACGGAACGCCACACTTAATACGCCAAAATCCCTTTTCCGTGGTCGTCCTACAACACCCTGATATAAATATGTAGAAACAGAAGAACTGATCAAAACGGCAAATCGCTTATTAAGCCTTACGCCTCCTTCTATCTGCAGGGCAAAATCGGCGTTTTCCTGTGCCCTGCCCGCAAAAGTCTGGTAACTGTATGCCGTACCCGCTGCCAGTCCAAATACCAATTTACGAGGCTTTGCCCTATCAGCGGAGCCTTGCGGGTAACCCATGTACACTAGTGCAATACTAAAACAAAACAATAAACGATAATGCATATACTTTTAGTTAGCAAAAGTAAGTTGCATTCCTCTTTAAAAAAGTTGCTCTATGGTAAAAAATGGGCACGTTATTTTTTCCGGATACGGCTAAGACTTTGGCTCGTTATGCCCAAATAAGAAGCAATGTGTTTTTGATGTATACGTTGTATTAACTCTGGCTGTTCTTCAAGCAATTGATGGTAGCGCTCCTCTGCTGTTTTGGTCATTTGCTCAATTTGTTGTTTCCGTTTTCCTACAGACGATGCTTCTTCCGCCATCAAAAAGAGCTTACTACCAAAAGGCATTTCTTTTAACAAATTAATATTTGTACGGTGCATACGTAAAATTTTAGACGCTTCAAGTGCCATAATTTCTACGGGGCTGGGCTTCCCTGTTAACAGCGACAAATCATCTGCCAGAAAATTATGTTCGAGAAACAAATCTGTACATACTGTTCCATTTGGCTTATGAACAAAAATACCACACGATCCTTCCAGTATAAAGTAGCCATAGTGATCCGTTTTATAAGCCTCTTTCAGTTTCTGATTTTTTTTACAACGGATTTCTTCACATAAAGAAACAAAATACTCCCATGTTTGAATGGGGGCGTTATATATGTCATCAAACGCTTGTTTTAAGATCTTTGCGCTTCTCATTTGATTCATTAAACAAAAATAACGTCTATTCATCAAATTATTTTTACGAGTTTATTCCATAAAGCTTAAAAAATACCTAAAAACCAGTATAAAAAAACACTTTCCCGACGGTATAGGTAGGCAACCTTCTATCCGGTAATTTTGAATACTTTAAAATCTGACCTTAGTTGTTTAAAAAACGTATGCTGCCAATGAATTCAGCAGTAGTAAAAGAACTCAGGCCATAACATCCCTCCCCAACTTGAATACTGCAAAACATGCTATTTGGCGTGATGTTTCTAATATTCAGGACAAAAAAGGATTGTTTAAATAAAAGTACTAAACAGAACATGATAACGTCTTTCATATAGTAACATGTATATAGTCATTACGATTATCATATCCCTTATTATAGTAACGATCTTGTTTTTCAATAAGACGACTCATTTTTCTGACACCCTACCCCCAACGGTTATCGAAGACCAGCGTTTGCCGAAAATAATAATCAGAGGCGCGGTTCTGCATAGCGAAGCGTTTGGAGAGCCGGAAGACCCAATCCTGCTATTCCTGCACGATGGACCATTCAGCGATTACAAAAACGTTCTTTACCTACGATCGTTGGCACAAGAACGGTTCAGGGTGGTGTTTTACGACCAGAGAGGGTGCGGCTTATCACAGCGGTCAGAAAAATGGCACTATGCGATTAACGAACAAGTCGAAGATTTACATGCCATTATTACATATTATAAAAAACAGAAAGAACAAAAGGTTATCTTATTCGGACATGGCTTAGGAGGAGTTCTGGCAACCGCTTATATTAACCGTTTCAGCAAAAGTATATCCGGAGCGGTATTTGCTGAACCCGACGGATTTACTCCTGATTTGTTCAAATCGTACGGAGAACGTTCTGGTCGCCTTCAGCTTATAAGAACATTCCTTAAAAGTCAGCAAATTCAGATAGGACTGCCAACAACATCTGCGGAACAACATGCTATAGACGATCAACGGCTGAAATTGTTTCTTGAAAAGGAAATGAGAGTAACCGGATCGCATCAACACGACAAACAGTTACGTTTATGGCGCCCCGGAGCCGTTGCAATAAGCGGTTTGATGACACTCGCAGATAAAAACGCCTATCATATAACCGATAATCTGGCCGGATTTCATCCACGGGTGTTATTTCTTTTCGACGCAGGCAACCGATCGTATGGCATACAATTTGCTTTGCAGGAGGCCGCCTTTTTTAGAAACTATCAGTTACTTCAAATCAGTCATTCAGGCCGGGAATTTATATACGACAAAAGGGACGAAATTTTAATTGCGTTAAAGGGCTACTTGAATACTATTTAATCACCTATCAGGTAAGGTAAACGGTGTGTAAATTAGACGCAACGAACCTATCAGAAAACAACGCCAACGTTCCGGAATGCGGGGTTTTTGAATCACAACACTTTTTACGATGCATTATAACTGTTCATGCTGCGTTGCAACCCCGCAAACACAAACGCTTTAATGGCATCTCCTGCTATTTTTATACGTTCGTTAAGAATGGTGCGCTCTTCTGTTGTCCATTTGCCCAACACGTAATCTACCTGATGACCTTTATTAAACGTGTTACCAATGCCAAATCGCAAACGCGGGTACTGTGACGTGTTAAGTGTTTCCTGAATGTGCTTTAGTCCATTATGTCCACCATCACTCCCCTTGGGGCCTAAGCGTATTTTACCCAATGGCAGCGCCAGTTCATCTACAATCACCAGACTATTTTCTGTACTTATCTTTTCGTGTTGCAACCAGTAATTTACGGCTTTTCCACTGAGGTTCATATATGTGGTGGGCTTAATAAGGATAAGCGTTTTTCCCTTATATTTCATTTCGGCTACATCGGCGTAACGGCCACTGGCAAACGCGATCCCTGCTTCGGCAGCCAGATAATCGAGTACCATAAACCCAATATTATGACGCGTGTCAGCGTATTCGCTTCCTATATTCCCCAGTCCTGTAATTAAAAACTTACTCATGCGTTTAATCTGAATTAATCCATAATAATTGGTAGTTCAGGTCGTTTAATCAAGCCGGTTTCTACTGCTTTTTTAAAAAGTAAAGTAACCGCCTTTGTTCCTGTTTCGCCAAGATCAATACTAAATTGGTTAACATAAAGCTGTATGTGCTTTTTCATCACCGTTTCGCTCATTTCCTGAGCATGTTGCTTTACATAGGTCATGCTGCTTTCAGGGTTATCAAAAGCAAATTGAACACTGGCCTTTATCAGGTTGTTTACCTGATGAAGCCGTTGCTGGCTGTGTTTCCGTAACATGCAGATGCCTCCCAGAGGAATCGGCGCCTTTATAAGGTCATCCCAGAATTCACCCAAATCCATAATTTTATGAAGGCCTTTGTCCTCGTAAGTGAAACGGTTTTCATGGATGATAAGTCCCGCATCCACTTCCCCGTTAAGCACAGCATTTTCAATATCACTAAACAGATACTCCACTTTGTTGCTCAACTGTGGAAACGCAAGGCTCAGTAAAAAGTTGGCTGTGGTATATTTACCGGGAATAGCCACCGTGTTAATCTGAAAGGTATTGTTCCGCACAGGCTCCTTTGAAATCAGAAGCGGGCCACAATTAAAACCCAGAGCACTGCCGCTTTTCAGCAAAATATACTCTTTCAGGCAATAGGCATACGCATGATAACTTAGTTTAGTAATGTCGAGTTGCCCTTTAAGTGCCATTTTGTTAAGGGTTTCCACATCTTCCATAACAACATCAAACTCCAAATCTCCGGTATCAATTTTACCATGTACCAGCGCATCAAAAATAAAGCAGTCATTGGGGCAGGGAGAAAAACCGAGTGTAAGTTTAGTGGTTGAGTTCATCTAAAAACTGGATTAATGTGTTATTGAGTTGCGTTATCGCTAAAGGAATATTCCATGTGGAACGGTCGCGTTTTTCTACATAATTGGAAATAGACCGTATCTGTAAAACTGTACCACTCAGATGCGCTGATGCCCTGAAAAATGCAGCGCCTTCCATACTTTCGGTTTGTACCGGCAGCCGTTTTAAGATGTGCGTTATACTGTTCTCGTTTCCATGTACCGTATTAACGGTGATACCTTTTACCTGCTTTAATCCTGCAAGGGAGGCAGGCAATGTGGTATAGGTTCGTCCATAAAAACAGGTTTCCCCACCCATTCCCATCTGTTCCCAGGGAATAAACTGATTCCCGTCTTCTGCTCCCATCTCGCTTAATGTATCTTCGGTTATCAGCATAACTTCTCCCAGCGCGGTGCTTTTATCAAAGCTTCCGGCAATGCCGGCATTAATGCAATAGGCAAATGGCGCATCTTTCAGCTTACCCAATGTATAAGCCGTGTTTACCATTCCAACACCACTGATTAAAATATGAAGCCGCCAGTTTCCCCTTTCCGCCACACTGATGCCATCATCTGCAAGTGTAATAGCATAGTGGGTTAAAAGTGGGTCTATTTCGGCCCGCGTAGCCGCCAGCAACAAAATATTTTTAAAGGGCATAGTGTAAAATTAGTATAATTCTGGCTAATTTTGGACTATGATTTACGTTACCCGCCATGAACATTTTAACGCTGCCCATAAAGTATGTAACCCAAACTGGACGCGTGAAAAGAATGAAGCTGTATTCGGAAAATGTGCTAACGAAAACTGGCATGGTCATAATTACGATTTAATTGTAACCATAAAGGGAGAAGTAAATCCCGAAACCGGATTTTTATTCGATGCCAAAAAACTGGGAGATATTATAAAAGAGTACGTATGTGACAAACTGGATCATAAAAATCTGAATCTGGATGTGGATTTTATGAAGGATAAAATCTGTAGCAGCGAGAATCTGGTTATTGAAATATGGAAACAGTTGGTACCGCACATGCCACAAGGCGTTACCTTACATTGCATTAAACTCTACGAAACCCCCCGGATTTGTATAGAATATTATGGCTAATCCTTTTGAAAGAAAACGGCATCTAAAAATATCTTAATTCTTTATTCTGAACCCTTTCAGGCCGTTTCTCTCCTTTATTTTGTGTATATTTAAACGCTAAATATCTTGTTTTAAGCGAACAGGTTTATAGTGTATTGTCAGGAGAATCAACAGTTAAAATATAGTTAGAGTATTTAATTTATGCAGATTATTATTCCCATGGCTGGTAAAGGAAAACGGATGCGTCCGCATACGTTAACAACCGCCAAACCTCTTTTACCCGTAGCCGGGAAACCAATAGTACAACGTTTGGTAGAGGATATAACTAAAGTATGTGGCGAAAAAGTGAACGAAATTGCTTTTGTTATTGCCCCCGATTTTGGTAAAGAAGTAGAACAGGATCTTATTAAAGTTGCTGAAAGTCAGGGTGCTAAAGGAAGTATTTATTACCAATCGGAGGCCTTAGGTACAGCCCATGCCATTATGTGTGCCAAAGACGCTATTAAAGGAAAAACAGTAGTTGCTTTTGCCGATACGCTTTTTAAAGCTGATTTTGTGATGGATACCAATCAGGAGGGTGTTATCTGGGTTCAGAAAATTGAAGATCCCCGTCAATTTGGGGTTGTAAAACTGGATGCGAACGGTGTGATAACGGATTTTGTAGAGAAACCCGCCGAGTTTGTGAGCGATTTGGCCATCATTGGTATTTATTACTTTAAGGATGGAGAATACCTGAAGAGTGAATTACAGTACCTTTTAGATAATAACATCCGCGAGAAGGGAGAATACCAGCTGACCAACGCACTGGAAAACATGAAAGCCAAAGGCACCCGTTTTGTGCCTGGTAAAGTAACCGAGTGGTTGGATTGCGGGAACAAAGACGCTACCGTTTACACCAATCAGCGTGTATTGGAATTTGACCGGGATAAGGCGACCCTTAAAGGAAAAGATATTAAAACCATTAATTCCGTTATTATTGAACCTTGCTTTATTGGCGATGAGGTAGAATTGGTGAATGCAGTAGTTGGCCCCCACGTTAGTATAGGTAAAGGTTCTAAAATAGAGTCTGCGCTCGTTAAAAACAGTATTATACAGGCTGGTGTTAAAGTAAAAAACGCGCATATTGCCAACAGCATGATCGGACTTGGCGCGGAAGTATCCGGCAAAGCGCTGGATCTAAGTATCAGTGATTATACCCAGATTATTGTTTAAACGCTTCGCATATATAGGGTTTTCGTTACTGGTAGCCATGCTGCTTGTTTCGTGTCGTGCTAAAAAACAAGTAAAAGAGGAGCAACACGACCCTAAGGCTATTCAGGGATTAAATACCGGCGGAAGTTTAAATTACGTCCGGTTTGCCGGAATGTATGTGGATGGGTGTACACAGCGCATGAAGGGTAACCTCAACGAAGCCCTGCAGTTGTTTAACGAATGTGCTAAAATTGATCCGGCCAGTTTACCTGTAAAATATGAATTAGGCACTATTTATAAATTACTGGGGGCTAATGATAAAGCCCTCGAAAATGCCAGGGCTTGCGCGCAGGGCGATCCTAAAAATGAATGGTACCAGTTGCTGCTGATTGATTGTTATCATGGCTTTAAGCAGTTTGGGCAAAGCGTTAAAGTGTACGAAAGTCTGGTTAAAAATTATCCGGGAAGAACAGAATTTAAAGAAGACCTTGCTATTGAATACGCCCTGCTGGGACAGTACGATAAAGCATTAAAACAGTACGAAGAACTGGAAAAACAATACGGCATTAACGAGCAGATTTCATTGAATAAAATAAAACTTCTGAAGGAACAAAAAAAGTCACCGGAAATAGAAAAAGAATACAAGCGCTTGATAGAGGCTAATCCGGGAGAAGCGCAATATTATGGTTATCTGGCCGAATACTATCAGGAAAACGGGCGTCAGCAGGAAGCAAAAGCCATGTTCGACAAAGTACTGAGTATTGATCCGGGGAATCCTACCATTCATTTAGCCTTATCGAATTATTACAGAGAAAACAAAGATGATCAAAAAGCGTTTGAAGAAATGAAACTGGCCTTTCTTAATCCGGATCTGGATATAGACACTAAGTATAAAATCGGCCTTTCGTTTTATGAATACGCGCGCGAAAACGAATTGTACCAGCAACAGGGCAAGCAATTAAGTAAAATACTGGTGGATGTGCATCCTTCTACAGGAGAAGCCCATAGTCTTTACGCCAATTTTTTACTGAACGAACGGAAACTGACGGAGGCTATTGTGTATTATACCAACGCCGTTCACCTCGATAAAAGCAGCTATAATTTGTGGGAACAACTGCTCTATATGGAAAATGAAGTAGCGCAATATGATTCATTAGTGAAACACAGTGCCGAGGCAATGGATCTGTTCCCTTCGCAACCGATTCCTTATTTTTTTAACGGCGTTGGCAATTACCAACTCCGGAATTTTAAAAAATCAGCGCAGTCGCTTACTGATGGTCTGGAGTTTGTTGTGAACAATAAATCGTTGATGCTTGATTTTTGCAAATTACTGGGTGATGCGCATTACCAGTTAAAAGAGTACGATAAATCGGACAAAGCATACGAAGACGCACTAAAGATAGATGCTGATAATTTATATGTGCTTAACAACTACAGCTACTACCTTTCCTTACGTAAACAAAAACTGGAAAGAGCCGAAAAATTATCGAAGCGTGCCAATGAATTAAAACCCGGAAACCGGAATTACATGGATACCTACGGTTGGATTTTATATCAGATGGAACGTTATAACGAGGCCGCGGACTGGTTAGGGCGTGCGGCTGCTACAACACCTCCAAGCCCGGTTATTATTGAACACTACGGGGATGCCTTGTTCAAACAAGGCAAAACGGAAGAGGCTGTAAAGCAATGGCAAAAAGCCAAAGATGCAGGAGGAAACACAGAGTTGTTGACTAAAAAAATAAGAGACAAAAAAATTTATGAGTAGTAAAACGGGAGGCTGGATAATTGTAATAATGAGTTTGCTTTTTTTACCTGCTTTTTGGTCGTGTAAAAGTAAAAAGAAAGTTCAGTTAACGGAGGTAAAGCCTGAAACTCCAATAGATTCGCTGGGGAAATGCCGTATGGATTACAAAAACGCGAAAGCACTTAGCACGCTGTTACGCGATAACGAATTCAAATACGACTGGATGTATGCTAAGGCAAATGTGGAGTTTAAAGAGGGGGAAGGAGAGAATGTAAGAGAGGAATCATTTGATATTCGTGTTAGGGTAAAAAGAGACAGTGTTATTCTGATTAGTATCCAGGCTTTGTCGCTGGTAGATGTGGCAAAGGTGTTGATTACGAGAGACAGTGTAAAACTTGTGGACTATATTCACAAACAGTACTTTAAAGGCGATTACCAGTACATTAATGAGGTGTTACGGGCCGATCTGGACTATGATGTTATTCAGGCGCTTTTGTTTGGGAACAGCGCCGCGTTTTACGATGAAGAGCAACGGCTGAAACCAGTAACAGACCGGCAAAACTGTGTGTACCGGTTGAGTACTGAGCGCAAACGACGGTTACGGAAAATTGAACAGGGAGATGTACAGCCTAAAGAATCTCTTCAAACCCTGACTCTGGATCCGAATACGTTTAAAATTATCAATAACGAATTTATTGATGTTACCACAAACCGGTTTTTTGATGTAAAATACGATAAATTCAACATGGCCGACAGCATTTATGCACCACACCATGTTGATATTGAGATCCGTGCCGAGAAAAAAGTAAAGGCTAAAATTGATTATGTTCGTATGGAAAAAAATGTGCCTCAGAAAGTCACATTAAATATTCCATCCAAGTATGAACCGATCCGGATACAAAGTAAATAAACATCTGTTGTTTATTTTTTCCCTTGTTTTTTATCTGGGATGTAACACGGTACTTCTCGCGCAAAAAAATACAGGTAACAAAACCGTATCGCAGAAAGAGCTGGAAAGCAAAAAGAAACGTTTGAACGAAGACATCAATGAGCTAAACGCGCAGTTGAGCCAAACTAAAGCCAGTAAAAAATCGAAACTGGGCCAGTTGGTAACTCTCAATAAAAAAATAAGTATCCGGGAGGAGTTAATTACTACCATTAACAGTGAAATAGGACAGATTAACACGCAGATCCGGAAAAACGAACAAGAGGTTGAAATACTAAAGCAGAATCTGGAAAAGTTAAAGCAGGAATATGGACGCATGTTGCAATTTGCACAGCGTAACCACGACGCATACACCAACCTGATGTTTATTTTTGCCGCTCAGAATTTTAATCAGGCTTACCTGCGTTTAAAGTATATTCAGCAGTACAGCGAATTTCGCAAGAAACAGGCAGCAGAGATCATTAACGCGCAAACCGTGTTATTAAACAAGCTGAATGAGTTGAAAGAGAACCGTCACGAAAAAAATGTACTGCTTGGAAACGAAGAGGAGGAAAAAAAGAATCTTACTGTGGAGAAGCAGGAGCAGGAAGTGGTATTAACGGAGTTGCAACAAAAGGAAAAAGATTTAAAAGCGGAATTAGAGAAAAAGAAACGTGATGTGGAACAGCTTCAGATCACCATCCGGAAACTGATTGAAGCAGAAATTAAGCGCAAAGCCGAAGAATCGGCCCGTATTGCCAAAGAAAAAGCGGAGGCTTATGCAAAAGCCAAAGCTGAACGGGAAAAGAAGCGGAAGGAAAAGGAGAAGAAGGACAAGCAAAAGACTGTAACAAAAGAAAACGGAACCAAAACCATTCCGGAACCTATTGAGGAGTTACCGCCACCTCCTAAAAAAGAAACCATTGACATGCCTGAACTTAACGAGGCAGCCGAAGCCTTAAGCGCCGACTTTGCCAATAACCGGGGGAAATTACCCTGGCCGGTTGGTAAGGGGGTAATTTGTGAGGCGTACGGTGAACATGAGCATCCGGCTATTAAAGGATTTATGATTATGAATAACGGGGTGGAAATTTGTACCTCTAAAGGTGCGCAAGCGCGGGCTGTATTTGATGGTGAAGTAACCGGCATAGCTGTGTCGCCCACAGGTGGCAGTTTAATTATTGTACGTCATGGTGAGTACCTGAGTATTTATAATAATGTGGGAGAGGTAACTGTTAAAACCGGCGATAAAGTAAAAGCCAAACAAGTATTGGGTACCATTTTATTTAACGAAGATGAAGGAAAAGCTTCGTTAAATCTTCAGATCTGGAAAGGTAAAAAAACGATGGATCCTTCGGGATGGTTGTTTAATGCCCGTTGATTTTTACAACCACGGTAAGTTTAACCCCATTTTAAAATCTACTTTACGTTGTTATGCAAACCCCGCGCCAGGGATGCGAACGGTTTAGCTCTTTTTTGCCTGCCGTACTTTACAGGCAAAAAAAGCCGAAGCGCGAGCGGAGCCGGTAGCAGCCCGCCCGGGCGCCCTAAATAGGCCATTCTGAAGACATCACCTCACCAATGTAACATGTCCAACAAACTCCAGGTTTTTGTTGTACACATTTGTAAGTACGATGCGGTAAACGTACACATCATTTTTACAGAGTTCATTATTGTAATAACCATCCCAACCCTGCTGGAAATCGTTACCAGTGTAAATTTTTTCACCCCAGCGGTCGTAAATGTTCATTTCATATTTCAAAATCCCAAATCCTTTTGGTTGAAACACATCGTTTAACCCGCTGCCGTCTGGTGTAAACGCATTTGGTATCCAGATAGCGAAATCGTCTCCAACCACAATACGTTTAATGGTGGTGTCTTTGCACCCATGATTACTGGTAACAATAAGTGTTGCCAAATATTCACCGGCATCCGTGTAAGTGAAAGTAGGGTGTTGTTGCGAAGAGGTGTATAAGTCATTATTCATAAAATACCAATTCCACGCGGTGATATTAGCCCCATTGGAGAGGTCGGTAAAATTGACTTCGCCGTTTACATTGGCAATGGGTTTGGTGGGGTTATAATAATAGTCGGCATTAGGCTTTGGGTAAGCTTCTATGGTATAGGTTGCAGAATTAGTACAGCCATGGCTGTCAATGGCGCTTGTAACTACTGTATGAACACCCGCTGTAGTATAACATCCTTGCGCATTAAACGTATTTAGAGGGAAAGGTATGCCATTGTTAAGATCCCAGCTGAATCCCTGAATAGAAGAGGTACTGGCACACGAGAAATTGATGCATAAAGGAACACAACCGGTTCGTTTATCGCTACTGATGTTTAAAGGTGGCAATGGTAATACAGAAGCCTGTGTAATTGCCGTAGCCTTGCAACTGTTAGCGCTGGTGACCGTTACTGAATAAACACCACTAAGTGCTGCGCTAGCGGCTTGCAGGGTAATTGTTGGTGCCACAGAGGTATAATTGCCGGGGCCACTCCACTGATAGGTTAACCCGCCACTGGCACTAAAGCTAATAACCGAATTGAGGCAAACTGTACCATTGCCGGTAATAGACGGTGTAGGTACCGGACTTACTACCACATTGGCAACAGCTGTATTTGTACAGGTATTGGCATCTGTTACTACTACCGTATATTGCCCGGCCTGTTGTGCGGTTGAATTGACAATGACTGGGCTTTGCAGAGCTGAAGTGTAGCCTCCGGGGCCTGACCAATTATAAACGCTTCCTCCACTAGCCCCCATGCTGATATTGTTGCCCGCACAGACTGTAGCTCCTATTGCAGAGGCAATTGGTAACGCATTTATTTGTATAGAAAGCGTAGTAACATTGGCACAAAGGTTAGCGTCGGTTACCGTTAATGTATAAATACCGGAATTGGCTAAGGCAACATTGGTAATGCTTGGATTTTGAACGGCACTATTAAAAAATGAAGGGCCACTCCATTGATACGTTGTACCACCGCTTCCGTTAAGGATGAGGTCGCGGCCTGTACATACCGGGCCATTGCTGCTTATGGAAGGTGTGGGCAACGGAAGAATGCTCACGCTGGTTGTAGCAAGCATTGTACAGGTACCAATGGTAGCAATTACGGAGTACGTACCGCCTGATGCCATACCTGAAACAGGGATTACGGGGTTTTGTATCGCCGCGTTAAAACCGTTAGGACCCGACCAACTGTAAGAAACGGCTAAAGGGGTGTTTAACTGTATAGGGCTTCCCGCGCAGTAGGGACCTGTATTTCCGGCACTGGTGGTAGGTGTATTCACGATCAGGCTTGTACTGCCCGTGGCAGAACAACCCAGAGTGGTTACAGTAACCGTATAGACTCCGGCATGTGTAGCGTTAACCGTAGTGATGGCTGGATTTTGAAGCAAAGACGTAAATCCGTTTGGCCCACTCCATACATAGCTGCCGCCGCCCGAAGCGTTTAATGAAGCTGTATTGCCTGCGCACACGGGGCCATTGTTGGCGGGTGCCGGTACAGGAAGCGGATTGACAACAATGGTGTGTGTTGTTGAATTACTGCAAAGGTTGGCATCGGTTACCGTTAACGTGTACACACCTGTATTCCCGGTTACAGCGTTAATAATACTGGGACTACTGGCCGCGCTGGTAAAAGAGAGCGGGCCATTCCAGAGATAGGTGGCGCCGCCGCTGCCATTCAGTATAATTGTCTGACCTGCGCATACCGGACTATTACTACTTATACTTGGGCTTGGTAAAGCGTTTACTGTAACATTGGTTTGCGCAGTGGCAGAACAGGAACCAACGCTTACCAAAAGCGAGTAAGTACCAGCCATCGCAGGGGATGAATTTGGGATGGATGGATTTTGCTGATTGGAGCTAAACCCATTAGGACCGCTCCAGGTATAACTACTGGCAGCCGTGGTGTTTAACTGGATAGTGCTGCCACTGCAATAAGGACCTGTGTTGGCCGCAGAGGTGCTGGGTGTACTTAAGCTTACGTTGGTTGTTGTACTACTGGTACAACCCAGAGCGGTAACTGACACTGTATATAACCCGGTATTAGTGGCGTTGGCGGAGGTTATCGTTGGGTTTTGAACAGCAGATGTAAACCCTCCGGGGCCCGACCAGGCATAGGAGGTACCTCCCCCCGCGTTGAGCACGATGTTACTTCCGGGACATACCGGACCGTTGTTACCAGCCGTTGCCACAGGCATTGGATTTATTACAATTACCGACGTGCTATTAGCTGCACACAAACCGGAAGTAATAGTGTGTACTACAGAATAGGTTCCTGGCGCGGTAAAAGTCACCGGACCGTAAATGGCCGTATTGCCGTTAGCGGGGCCTCCTGTAGCAGGATTAAATGAATACGTATGCGTTCCGGACAGATCCGCAGCATTGAACGTAAAACTGTTACCGTTTAAGCACTGGGTATATGTAGGCGTAGTAAATGCCGCGGAAATAGTTCCCGTAAAACCTACCGCCACCGTGGCTGTTCGTGTACAAAATCTGCTATCCTGAACCGTTACTGTATAATTGCCCTGCGGCACACTGGCAACAGCAGCATTACCCCCTGAAGGGCTCCAGGTGTACGTATAAGGCGGGGTTCCGCCATTAGCAGTAACCGAAGCACTTCCATTGGTAATACATCCTGCATTGGTAAAGGCTGTAACAGCGGTGAGCGAAGTGGGTTGTGTAACCTGAACTGTAGAAGAAACAGCGCACAAGTTATTGTCAACAATAGTAACTGTATAAATGCCAGCCGGTACATTACTGATGGTGTTGGCGGCCGCCACATTATTAGCCGTGGCAGTATAACCCGCGGGGCCGGTCCAGCTATAGTTATAAGGCCCCGCGGCACCAATAGGCGTAGCAGTAGCAGAACCGGTGCTTGTACCAAAACAACTAACCGGCAGGGAACTCATATTGGGCGGACAACAGGATCCCACCGCGTTAAACTGCACACTGGCATCTGTTGCACACCCTGTGTTACTCCATGAACCGGATTCACCATCTCCGCTGGTATTATAAGTAACACTTAAATTAGAACCGGGGGAGCAGGAGGGGTTGGTGGTAATTGCGAAACAAAAATTCCATTGAGCCGGCGTAGAAGTATCAACAAATCCGGCAGTTCCACCACTATTACTGTCTCCGAAATTATTCCGAGGATTACCATCCTGAGGAGCAAAATCGAAATACCAGCCGGGCCCCCAGTTAACCGCGTTCTGAACGCCAATACCGGCAGGATAATACGACCACGTACCCGCGGCACTGATTGGCAAAGGGGTATTAGGAACAACAGAGGCGGGATTCCATCCGGATCCGAAACTCAATTGTACCCCGTGCAGCCAATTGGTATTAATGGTTTTATAAGCCCCTATATGAAGACAAAAATTAACGGTAGTGTTAGGAGGATAGGCTCCGTTAACAGGTGGAGGATTTACAGTTAATGTCGTTGTTTGAAGGCAATCCTGACAATCTACATTATTACGGATACCAAGTGTAAAAGTACCTACCTGTCCTACATTTCCGCTTACCTGTAAGTAATACGTGGTGCCAGGAACCATCTGGTTAATGGTCAATGTCACGGTTCCCCCTGCTCCTACGGCGCAACCTCCAATACCTCCTCCGAGACTCCCGCAGGTGCCTGAGTAAAACGCAATATTTGGATTGGCAAAAGTAGAGTTAAGGGTAATAACTGCCTGATAACCTGTCGCCACAAAAGAGTACCACACATCGTTGGCGGTTATGGCCTGATTGGGGCCGCCCGCACCGGAACATCCCGGCTGATAAATATACGGGTTACCAGGTGTAGCATTGGTAATGTTACCAGTTACAGTGGCAATGGCGCTTTGCTGTACCCCTGTACCACACGGAGGCGGGTTACCAACCGGGATGTTAATAGCTCCCGAACAATTATCGTTTACCGGTGCCTGTGCTTTAGCGCGGGTAAAAAGTGTTGTTACTAAAAGAAGCAGGAATATTCTTTTCATGGTTATTTGGTTGTATGTTGTATTTCGGCGGTAATCCAGCCAGAAGTTTGTATTTCGAAGAGGGGCAGTTTGTAATTCGGATTAGTCGTGGGATCTGAATAGCGGGTTAAATCCAGATGGCGCTCAATGCCTTTTACAACCAGTTCTTTAGCTGGCAAAAGTTCCATCAGGAATCCGTTTTTAAATTTAAGGCTCACGGTTTGTGTTTTGGCCCTGAATTGCTCAAAGTCGGCGGCTTCGATACTTTTTGTGTAAAACGCCCGTTTTGATTCTTCTATATTGCCCAAAAGCACAAAACTATCCGGATACGTTTTATTTTGAGAAAAACTATTAATGGCCGTACAAAGCAAAAAAAGCGTTATAAGTTTTTTAAGTTTCATCATAAATTCATGTTTAGCATAAAGCAAGTAGTAAAAGATACTACTGTATCCATCATAAATCCACGAATTTGGATTAGTGGTTGTTAAACTAGTTTAGGCGGTTGTTTTAGAGGAGTAATCCCCCACCTTTAGATTAACCCCCCTATTAAACAGCAAGTTAGCATCAAACACCTTGGAAAGAATAGCTTCTCATTCTGAAAGGATTAATTCCAAAATGACTTATTAAAAGAGGCTTTATGTGTTATTGTACTCCGGTACTTAAGTTTTACCCTGTAACATCTCTTTTAATGTGGGAACAAGATAAGTTTCAAAAGGAAATTTAACCAGCGTTGTGCAATAGTTATATTCGGAACTACCTTTGCCAAGAATTAACGTGTGGATGAGTTTTTTATGAGCCGCCGTAATATCGTTCAAATTAAGACAAAAGCCTAAGAACAACACCAGCTTATCGAATCCGGTTTTTCCGTCTTTATTCAAATCTGCTTTACGAATACCAAGATGTTGTTTCAGTTGATTGGCGCAATACGTTGTTGCTTTATGGCGATCACCTTTAAAATTATGGGTAATGCATTTGGTAATGTACCAACTGATATCAGCTGGTTTAATAAACGGCTGATCTTTCCCGAAATTAACAATGAGATTCGATCTGGTAAATTGGCGTAAGGTCTCTAAAGGTGTGCGGTATCCCTTTTCAGACTGGATTTTCATCTGCTCCTGTTCTGCCAGTTGCCTGAGCGATTCATCTATTGGCCGGAAGCCGAAACGGTAATAGAACCAGAACGCGCCCGATTTAAGCCCTTCCGGATTGTTCTTCCCAAACTGATAGGGTTCTACTTCAAACTGACTGGCTCCAAAGGCCTGATAATAGGTTCTTAATAGTTGCGCGAATACAAAGGCCGATTCTCCGCCACGAAATGTTTCAAAAATATTAATACCAATTAAAGAGCGTTTGCCAAATAACCAAGCTCCGCCATACGACATAGGGAAGCCATTTTTAAACATCATAAAACCGATGTATGACTCGAGTGGCATGCGCAGGGAGGCTTCCATACTAAATAAAGCGATACTTAAGCCATGTTCCAGTTCGTAGAATTTTAGGAGTTCCGGAAATGTATTTGTAACCGGATCAGTTTCGCGGTTCAAAAGCAGGAGTGCTATACGGGCACTTCTGAGTAAATCGCTTTTTTGCGCCTTCGTTAATATGCGTTCTGGTGGAAGCGGGGTTTCGATAAGCGAGCGTTCGTTAAACTTTTTAAGTAAGCCTGTGTGGTGGTAATAGGGGGTTTTAATCTGAAGCGCGGGGAAACTTCCTGAAAACTGTATGGTGGAGGGTTGAATACTGATAAAAAGTTTTAAGGACTCAAAAAGTTGTTCTTTTAATGGCAGGCTAACCGGCCATTTATCTGCCTGATGAAGCATCCATTTTAAAATATTGCCTGAATCGTTCGACCCACAGGCTTTTTGCAACCATTTTAAAGGTGAAAGGTTTTCGTCACCCGCAAGTTCAAACTCCATGTCATTCAAATTGTGTTTAAACAGCGTTTTGGGATGAGCGCCATCCTCTCCAAATGAATGAATGCTAACATCATCGGGTCTCCATTCCATAAGCCAGTTCATAATGACAAAACTGAACGTTCCCTGAGTTTCGGTAAAAGCGATACGACTCCGGCTTAATTGTTCCTGCCGGCGGGGACTAAGTACCTTTACGTATTCGCAGAGTTTTACCATTTCTGAGTGTGACTGTTTGAAAATGGTTTCATTATCGGCGTAGGCCATCAGGAACACAAGAAGGTCGTGATAGGTCTGTATGTCCTGCTTTTTCTTCCATTTTACATGCCCGCATTGTTCAAGAATCCGCTTTTTTTCGGATAAGGCTTCTGGCGTATAGACACTGGCTAAAGCACTTAGTTGCTGCAGAAGAGCAGATGTTTCAGATGTTGTCATAATGGAAAGAGATACACACGAAGATAAAAGAAAAAACAAGGGAATACAGAAATGTTTAGATGATGTTTATCCTGTTTTAGGCGCGAAAGATGCAGCAGATGTCAGTACCTAAAGGGGCAAAAATATTGTTTGATAATTTCAGAAGGGATTGCTTTAAAAGGGTATTATTAACTCATCCACACAATGGAACTTTTGACAGTGCAGATAAGGATAAAAAAGAGCGGCGTAGCTTGGGGCCGTCCTGAAAACCTTTCATGAAACCATTACGGTTCAATGAACTCAGGGGTTTCTATTTCATTGCTTTTGTTCCCTTTTTGATCGAGCAAGCTGATTTTGTACTTGAACGATTTGTCACCCTGACGGACATATCCTCTTACATCAATTAAAATATCGCCTTTTATAGATTTACCAGAGTACTTATCTTCCGTATCCCGTTTTACAATATAATTAAACGTGAGAGTGTCATTTTTATTAGGATTGCTGGCATTAGGCGTTAAAACAGGCACGAAGTTGCCATTCACGTCTTTGTAGAGGTAGCGGATAAACAGTGAATTTTGTGTATTCTCTTTACTCATCAGTAAATCGCCATCGCCATCTTCAAAACCAATCATCAGGTAAGCATTTACGCCTTTTTGATAGGGTTCAAAACTTTTGAAACTAATAACCGGAACCGGATCAACCGATTGCTTTTTTACGCACGATGTTCCTGATACAATTACTGCCAGAAAAATAATTCCGATATTAATGTGGTCCAGCTTCATTTTATACGATAAATTTACACATTCTATGGTGTTACCACAAGATATTCACGAGCAAATTTTTAGTATTACAACGGAAGAAGCCTTTGGAAATTGTGCTTTAACACTTTTTCGGTATCAAGTGACGTATAATCCGGTTTATGCAAAGTGGATTAAATTGGCGGGGTACCAGCCCGGGTTGGTAAACCACTGGCAAGAGATTCCCTGCTTACCAATCCAGTTTTTTAAAACGGATGCTGTACATGTTCATCCAATGCCCAAACCGGAGGCGGTATTTACCAGTAGTGCCACAACCGGACAAACGGTATCTAAACACTACGTAAAGCATCTGGCACTCTACGAACGTTCGTTCTTAGAAACCTTCCGTTTGTTTTACGGCGCACCGTCGGCATACTGTATTCTGGCGCTTTTACCCAGTTACCTTGAGCGTACCGGTTCATCACTGGTTTATATGGCCAACGCGCTTATTAAGGCATCGGGGCACCCGATGAGTAATTTCTTTCTTCATAATCTGGAAGAATTAAAAGAGGTTATTGAAGCACTGAAAATACAGAAACAAAACGTACTGTTACTGGGCGTGTCTTATGCTTTACTGGATTTGGCGGAACTGGGCGTAAGCCTGAATGAGCAATTTACTGTAATGGAGACCGGAGGCATGAAAGGGCGAAGAGGAGAATGGCTGAAAGAAGTGTTACATCAGCATTTGAGAGAGAAATTTAACGTTAATCAGATTCATAGTGAATACGGCATGACGGAATTATTGAGCCAGGCCTACCTTCGCGACGGGTTCCAATTTGACGCGCCACCCTGGTTACGATTTACCGTTCGTGAGGTAAATGATCCCAAAACCTTGAGAACAGATCATAAAACGGGGGGCATTAATGTGTATGATCTGGCCAATGTCTATTCCTGTCCTTTTATTGCCACTCAAGATCTGGGTTTATTAAATGCCAATAATCAATTACAGTTAATGGGGCGTTTTGACAACAGCGATGTCCGGGGTTGTAATTTAATGGTTGATTAAGAGCGAGTTAGATCAAAACAAAAGGAAAACAACCGCTATTCTAACCATAATCTTTTAGAATCGTATCTTTGAGCCATAAAAATTTAAGTATGGCTTATAATTTGTTAAAAGGAAAGCGCGGTATTATTACCGGTGCTTTGGATGAAAACTCTATAGCCTGGAAAGTGGCTTTAAAAGCACATGAAGAAGGCGCTACATTTGTATTAACCAACGCCCCCATTGCTATGCGTATGGGTGAAATCAACAAACTGGCAGAACAAACCGGCTCTAAAATTATTCCGGCAGACGCCACCAGTATTGCAGATCTTGAAAAGCTGTACACAGAAAGTATGGCGCATTTAGGCGGTAAGATTGATTTTGTCCTCCACTCTATCGGCATGAGCGTGAATATTCGTAAAAATGTGCCTTATACCGAATTAAATTACGAGTACTATAATAAGGGCATAGATGTGTCTGCTTTATCGTTTCATAAGATGCTGGCAGTAGCGCATAAACTGGACGCTATTAACGAATGGGGCAGCGTGGTGGCTTTATCTTATATTGCCGCGCAACGGGTTTATCCGTTTTATACAGATATGGCTGACATTAAAGCCATGCTGGAAAGTATTGCGCGTACGTTTGGATACCATTATGGTAAGCAGAAAAAAGTACGTATTAACACCATTAGTCAATCGCCTACCCGCACTACTGCAGGTAGCGGTATTAAAGGCTTTAATGAATTTTTTGATTTTGCGGACATGCAATCGCCATTAGGCAATGCCAGCGCGGATGATTGTGCTAATTATTGTATCAGTTTATTCAGTGATTTAACGCGCATGGTAACCATGCAAAACCTGCTGCACGATGGGGGCTACTCTTCAACAGGCGTTAGTCAGGAGCAGCTGGATCGCATGTAAGCCGCATTAACAGGGCAAAGTACATTTATTTTAACCTGTTGATAACATTTATTTGGTAGTAGCGAAAAGAAAGCCTATCTTTGCCCCGCAAATTATAGTGCGGGATAGAGCAGGGGTAGCTCGTTGGGCTCATAACCCAAAGGTCGGAAGTTCGAATCTTCCTCCCGCTACCAAAACAAAAGGAGACTAAAAATGGTCTCCTTTTTTATTTTCATTTTAGTATTTGCTTCACTCTATCATTTAAAAAAAAGCCTGCTTATTCTTTTAGCCTCATGCGTTAGGGACAGTAGCGGCAGCCCTGCGCGGACTTTTGCGAGTCAGCGCACGGTTGAGGAGGCGGCGGAACAGAGCCACCGCAAACCGATGCGATGCCGCAAAAGACAGGCAGGCTATAGCGTATGGCCCGGCCCTACCATTATTTACCATTGCACATGTCAGATGCATGCATTGCTGTTGAACGATAATCAATATCTCAAAACGTGGGGAAACGCCCAAAAGCATCCCTTGCTTTTCAAAACCAACAAAAAGCGACAATCTATTTCAATTGTGTTTCATCGTCATTTGGATCTTATCTTTGTATGACACTGAAGATAAAACCGAAGCCATGAGAACAAAATACAACCAGTACCAATCTCACAGTTCTCTGAATGGATTAACTCCTTCCGAAATGGAAGAAAAAAGTAGCTTGATGCCGATTTTTCCAACCTAGCTCTACGGTTAATAGGGGAAGTCACGACTAAGCGTATAAAGGGTATTAAAGGATTGTCAGAGAGTGTTTATAAAAATGGAGATGAATGGAGCATAAATATATCATTAGTAAATATAAAGGCTTTGATGGCGAAGTTTTTGACAATCTTTTGGGGCATCTTGGCACTTTAGCTAAAAGAAAATGGGACTAAATCACTAAGGATTACTTTTGATGGCACATTAGATATTGGTACGTTTAAAATGTATCAAAAGCAAGCTGAAAAATATGGATTTAAAGTTGAGTGGCGATATAGCCCGACACATTCAAAGAATAATCCTGCAATAGACCTTATATGGACAAAATAAAATGCAATTATGAATGAATTAGATAAAATAAAAAAGAAGTACATTGATTTGCTTCAGATGCATACTAGTTGGGGAAAAGGAAAAGAAATAGGCGAAGATCTATTAAAAGCCTTAGGTGTCAATGAAATAAATGAAATGAAAATCGGCAAAGAACCTGAAACAAAACTTTTACTGGAAACGAATGAACTAGTATCACCTTTAAAACTTGATTTATGCATTGAATTGCCTGTTGTGGAGTTATTTATTGATAAGGCAAATTTTGTGATTTTCACAACGCTTCAGATTTATAGTTGTAAAAATTCGACTATTGAAAAGATAGAGTATAAAAATATTGAAGGCATTGATGAAGATTCATTAAACAATTTTTTACGCTACAGGACAAGGAAAGCTCAACTTTTTGAAATGAACATAATTATCTCAAACGGGAGTGTTAAACCTATTACAATTGAGTATGGTTTTACTTTTCGTCCTGTTGTATATTTTTTAACCAGAGTACGTGAATGGTAGCGGGTAGTGTGTCACAAAGTTACGACGTTACGATTCGTTGATTGATGAAGATCCTAAATATAACCCTATGAAAACTAAAAAAGAAAATAAAAAGTTAGGATACCGAGACTCCAACCCTTCACAAGAGGTTTTTAGAAAAGGGTGGAACAATCGGGTTAATTCATTTAAATATTAGTTAATATGAAAATAAATTTAATTGTTTTTTTCTTTGTTTTTATTAAGGTTATCCCATAAGACATATCGTTAATGAGACCTTGAAAACTCATATCGAAAATGAACAGTTAACAGGCATCAGATTTGAGCATATTTCGTATTTAAGGTAACTTGGAAAACCACTATTAATTTAACAGAAATACTAAAGAACAATATTTAGACAATAAATAATTGTAACGGTAATTTCCGGGGCTGACTCCTTTATTTTCTGGCATTTGCAGCATAGTCATAAATCACCCTCTACTGCCCATACACCCGCATTTGTAAACAGGAAGGTCGTGGAACGGTTATCTCATAAGGCGTTTTGGTCAATAAGCCTGTTTTTGCATGGCGCTTAAAAACGACAATGTTATTTGTGCTGAGATTTGCCACCAGGAGAAAATGCCCACTGGGATCAATGGTAAAATTCCGCGGGTGATCACCAAAAGTAGATTGGTGCCCCACTAAGCGCAGTTTGCCTGTTACCGGATTAACAGCGTATATGGCAATGGTATTCTCCTCTTCCCATCTGTTAGACGCGTAAAGAAATTTACCATCGGGCGAGAGGTGAATATCTGAACTACCATAACTGTCCTGTTTTTTGGAGTAGGAGAAAATGCGTTGAATGGCTTTAAGGTTGCCATTCGAATAGGTGTAAGCAGATACCATACCGCTGAGTTCTTCTATGCAATACGCAAATTTCGCGTTTGGGTGAAAAGTAAAATGCCTCGGGCCACTGCCAGCTATACACTGTTGCGGTGCTTGTTCAGAGATAATAGCGGGCGAGGACCGCGATGTGTCGCAAGAGAATACACGGATCTTATCGCCCCCTAAATCGGGGATCAGTATATAACGCTGATCGGGAGAGAAAACCGCGGCATGAGGATGGGATTTTTCCTGACGTAATGTGTTGATGCTGCTATCGGAGAAATGTAGAAGTTGCGCATAAGACTGAACGGATCCGTTAGCGTTGAGTTTAAAAACACTGGCACTGCTTCCTGTATAATTAGCGTTAACCAGCCACTTTCCGCTATTATGAACGCTGAGGTAAACAGGATTTTCGCCCCCTGCATCCTGCTTGTTTATATATGATATTGTTCCGTTAACGCTATCAATTCGGAAAGCACTGATGGAACCATTTCGCGGCAACTTGGTTTCGGTGCAGGCATAAAGAAATTGTCCGTTGGCAGAAATGGTAATGAACGAGGGATTGATAAGGTTTTTACCGGTTCCACATTTTTTTAAAGCCCCTGTTGCCGGCATAAATTCATAAATGTAAATTCCGGTTTCTGCAACACCTTCAGTATAGCTGCCAATAAACAGAAGTGTTTTCTGTTTAGACTGACCGTTAAGGAACAAGGCCGGCATAATAAATACCCCTAACAGTAACCCAATACATTGTTTATACTTCATTTGAAACATCAGGGATTGTATTTTTCGCGTAATCTATTAAACAGAATATTTATCCCCTCTTCCGCTTCATTTGACTGAACATTTGTAAAAAAGATAAAAGCGCGGTTGGTTTCCCTGCAAATAAATACTTTGGAGAGAAATGTTCCGGGATTACCTTTATGGTACGAATACCGCAACCCTGAGGTATCGTCTTTAACCATTTGCCAGCCATAGGAAAAACCCGGCAAGCCATAGTGAAAGGTGTTAAACTCCTCTGCCGTAAATATTTCAGATTGCCCTCTTAATCCCTGTAATTGTAATTGAATAAACTTGCAATAATCCGGTAAACTGACAGTTATGTTTCCTGCCGGACCCAGCCAGTTCAGTTTTTTGTTCAGCGCGGGTTTTTCGGGAATCAAATCCTGATTGTGGCCCCAGGGCTGACGCGGATCAATGGTGTTGGGCTGTCCAAAACTAAACGATACACGAAGGGTTTGCCCTAACGCTGCTACCAATGCCTCATAGGTTTTTCCACTGGCTTTTTCAAGCATCATTCCGGCAGCTACGTAAGAGGGATTAGACCAATAGGGTGCTTTCCGCGCAGTATCGGGTTCCTGCCGCAATATCCAGGCAATAAAGGCATACTGCTGCTGGTGTTTATCTCCTTTTATGTTATGAACAGATGGTTCTTCGTACGTGTAGGTCCAACTCAGGAGATTGATCCGGAATGTTATCAGATCCTGAAGTGTGCAGGCGTGATAAGCGGGATGGCTGTGACTCTTTAATTCCGGAAATACATCAAAAAATCGGGTATCCCAGGCTATCTTTTTTTGTTTCACCAGTAAAGCGGCTATATAAGCGGTTACCGTTTTAGTGTTTGATCCTATCCTGAACCGGTCGTTGAGCTGCGCCTTCTCCTTACCGTTGATTTTATGTGTTCCTGAAACACATAACTCAAGTACGGAGTCGGAAGACACAACTGCATAGGCTAATTCGGGTATTTTGAATTTTTGCCGTAGACTATCGGCGTGTTTGAAAAACGTTTGTGCATTAAAGTCAATGCCATAAAACGAAATGGCAAAAAGAATAAATATCCTTGTCAGCAACAAACGGACTATTTTATTCTTCGTCAAACTAATCGTGTATTTATAAAAAATAAAAGGATCACTTTTGGTGATCCTTTTTGGTGGGAACTACTGGGTTCGAACCAGTGACCCCCTGCTTGTAAGGCAGGTGCTCTGAACCAGCTGAGCTAAGCTCCCTTAATTCGGGGATGCAAATGTACAATCAATTTTTACATTTCGCAAACAGAAAGCTATTTTTTTTACAAAATATTGAATCCCAATTTGTTAAAATTCTATTTTTTCGACAAGGGAACACCGGTATAGCTAAAATTGATGTATTTTGCGCCTGCTAAACACTTAATTACTTTATTTTATGAGAAAGTTGCTGGTCGCACTCGCGAGTTTGTGTGCGCTTAACCTGTCTGCGCAACGTCACTATTGTTCGCAGAATAAGATACATTCGCAAACCGCGTCTAAATTACAACAAAATGCCGCCGCCGCCGCATGGAAAACAGATCATTACGATGTAAAGTTTGTTCATTTGAATATTAACTGCGAACGCAATACCCGTTATATTTCAGGAAACGCCCGAAGTATTAATAAAGTTGTAGTGGCCAGCATGGATACTTTTTTCTGTTTACTGCATCAAAACCATACCATAGATTCGGTTTATATTAATGGCGCCCGTATTTTTAGTGTAAGCCGCAAGGATTCCATGATTCGCGTTAAACTTCCGGCTCCATTCTCTCAAAACACGACATTCACCGCCACCGTATATTACAAGGGGACTGCCCCTACAGGTGGAGCCGCTATTGGTAGCGGGTATAGTACCGGTACTTCTGGTTCATGGGGAAACCAGGCTACCTGGAGTCTTAGCGAGAGTCAGGTAGCCTACCACTGGTGGCCCTGTAAACAAAATTTACTCGATAAAATAGACAGCTCCTGGGTATTCATTACCACCGATAGTACCAATCTGGCAGGTTCAAATGGGCGTTTAACCAATGTAGTAGTGGTAGGCAACAAGAAACGTTTTGAATGGAAAAGCCGCACGCCAATAGCGTATTATCTTATTTCAGTAGCAATAGCCAAATACAAGCAGTTAAATTTTTACGCGAAACCGTTATATATGCCCAATAATGATTCTATTCTGATTCAGAACTTTATTTATGATGGTGCCATTAACAATACTTTATGGATTAACAATCAGCGGCCATCTCTGCTGGCCATAAAACCGCAACTGGAGTTTTTGTCAGGATTATATGGTCTCTATCCTTTCTATAAAGAAAAATACGGAAACTGTATGGCACCCTTTAGCGGAGGCATGGAACATCAGACTATGACGAGTCAGGGGTTTTTTGATTACTATATTAACGCGCACGAATTAGGTCATCAGTGGTGGGGCGATAACGTGACTTGCAAAAGCTGGGGCGATATTTTTATTAATGAGGGGTTTGCTTCTTACACAGAGCACGTTGTGGCACAATACCTTGACCCAACTAATTTTTTACCGAATCTGAATTCCGCACACAATAATGTGATGAGTCAACCCGGAGGGAGTTGCCATTTTACAGGAATAGATACTACCAACGATGCCCGAATTTTCAGCAGCCGCTTAACATACGATAAGGGCGGTGCAATTATTCACACCATGCGCTGGATGGTTAATAATGACAGCGTTTGGTTTAATACATTAAAGAGCTTTCAACAACTTTATAAAGACAATGTGGCTTCGGTTGTTGATTTTAAAAACCACCTGCAATCGCAAAGCGGAATCAACTTTACACCTTTCTTTAATCAGTGGTATTATGGTGAGGGTTATCCAACCTATAACGTTACCTGGAATTTTTCAGGCAATACCTTTTATCTGAAAAGCAGTCAAACTACCAGTATGCCAGGTGTAACGCCTTTGTTTACAACGCCCATGCAATATAAATTACTCCGCACGGGTGCAGCCGATACATTGATTCGTGTGCCGCATAACATAGCTGTTGAAAATTACAGCATGACTGTTGCCGGAACTGTTACAGGCGTTCAGGTGGATCCGAACAACTGGGTCATTAATAAAGTGGTAGGCCCTACAAAAGACGCTAATTTGAGTGTTTCAGAACATTTCTCAGGATCTTACGGTGCCATAACCGTGTTACCTAACCCGGCCACGGATCTCGTAATTGTAACGCTACCCAATCAATTTAAGGGCTATGTAAGTGTGTATGATAACAATGGCAAGAAGTGCCTTGAATCACCGGCAGAAACAACAGAATTGAAATTAGATATTAAATCGTTACCTGCCGGAATTTACATGGTAAATATCCTGTCGGAAGAGAACCGACTGATACACGTTCAAAAATTAATCAAGCACTAGTTGTACAAACCTATTCAGAAAATTCACTGCTACTTGTCGGGTAGCGGTGAATTGTTTTATCGTGTATTTACTTTTAATGTTTCACCAACCGACTTTTAACCACCGGATTTTATTAGCTTAAGCACAAAGTGACTCAGGCATTTCGTTTTAAAAGCAATTAGATATCTAAACTTGTGTAGAAAATTTGTTTTTTAATGTAAAAATTATATTTTTACTATAGCCCCCTTAAAACAATAATCAAAGAATAGTACCAAACAGGTGTTTTGGGGCTGGGCGTAAAAACCAATTTCATTTAGTATGCCATTAAGTTCATCGCTGTTTAACAAACTGGTACTGGAACACTTTAAAGAAAGCGTGGTTATTCTTGATGAGCAACTACATATTCTGTTTGTTAATCCTGTTTTTGAACGGCTTATTGGTACTACTTCTGAAAACCTGTTAAACCGGTCTGTATTGGATTTAGTAGTGGGGGATGATTTATTTCCTGAAAAAATGCAGATCGCCTCTCAAAGTGAGGCCAGGGTATATACTTATCTGAAGAGTCCGGAACGACATTCCCGTAATGTGCGTATCCGGGTATCACGTATAGAGCAGGGTTCTGATGTGTTTTTTTTGCTGCACATTAAAGATAACACCAAGAATAAAATAATTGATTACGAAGTACTCCGTAAAACGCTCACGGTAGAGATTCTCTCAAAGTCAAGAAAAATAAGAGACGGAAAACTGGAGGAGGCTATTTTTGAAATTCTTGAAATGGCATCCCTTTCCACAGGAGCAGAACGGGTAAACGCCTGGCTGTTCGATGATAATCGTGCCAGAATTACATGTATCGGAAACTACGACTACAGGAGCAAAAAGCTATTGCCACAAGTTGATTTACCGAGAATAGCCATGCCCAATTACTTTAAGTTGTTTGAAACAGAAAAAATAATTCTGAGCAGCGACTCTCAAAACGACGAAAAAACAATAGAGCTACTGAGAGATTATCTATTACCGAATGGCATACGGGCCATGATGGACATCCCTATACGCATTGAGGGAGAAATGATAGGTGTGGTTTGTTTTGAAGAAACAGAAGGCCCCAGAATATGGCGCATACAGGATCAGCAATTTGCACTTATCATAGCACAAATGCTATCACTGGCGCTCGAAACTCACGAAAAACTAAAGGTCCGTAAAGAACTGGAACAGTCACTAAAGGAACAGAAAACACTCTTACGGGAAATACATCACCGCGTAAAAAATAATCTGGCAATTATGACCAGTCTTGTTAACCTTCAATCCGACCGTGTTAAAGATCCTTATCATCAGGGGCTCTTTGCTGATACCAGAAACCGGATTGCTTCAATGGCAAGTGTTCATGAGGTGTTATATAATTCTAAGAACCTTTCCAGTATTAATTTCAAGTCCTTTTTGTCCACTATCCTGATTCAGTTGCAAGGATCTTTTTATGACCCTGATAAAGTAATAACACTTGACACTGACATTGAAGACATTAGCCTTAACATTTCTACAGCTATCCCTTTGGCACTGATTGTCAATGAACTGATTACCAACTGCTATAAACACGCATTTAAGGGCCGGGATAAAGGAGCAATACATATCAGCCTTAAAGAACACTTTGGGTTTATAACCCTGATTATAAAAGATGACGGCGAAGGTTACGAACCCGGAAGGATCAGGCATACGGAATCTCTTGGACTTGATATTTTTAATGGATTGGTTGAACAGATTAATGGTCAGGCGTTTTACACGAAAGATACCGGATCGGAACACCGCGTTGTTTTTGAAAACACGCCTAACAATTAGTATTTTTGGAGTATTGAGTTATGATGCGTTTAAAATCTTTCACGTTTAATCCTTTTCAACAAAACACGTATTTAATTTGGGATGATGATGGCATCGCCGCTATCATTGATCCTGGCAATCACTCTTCCGAAGAGCACAAATTGCTGGAGCAATTTATAGAATCGCATCAACTGAAACCGGAACGTTGCCTGCTAACACATGCGCATCTCGATCACATTTTTGGATGTGATTTTATTTACAACAGATACGGTCTGTTACCCGAATCGCACAAAGAGGAATTGTTCTTTGTTGATCGCATGAGTCACAGTTCAGCATTGTACGGCGTTCCGTTTGAACAATCACCCAGACCAGTTGATTTTTTAGAAGACGAAGAGAAAATAACTATCGGGAGTATCCACTTAACCTGTTTGCACACGCCAGGGCACTCTCCCGGAAGTATTAGCTTTTATAATGAATCAGCCAATGTCGTTATCAGTGGTGATGCTTTGTTTCTCCAGAGTATTGGACGTACTGATTTGCCTATGGGTGATTACGATACACTTATCCACAGTATTAAGGCCCGTCTCATGACGCTTCCTGAAAAAACCAAGGTATATAGCGGGCATGGTCCTTCAACTACGATAGGATTCGAAAAGATCAACAATCCTTTTTTAAATCCTGTAAAATAATGTGTTAATAGGACTAATCTATTAACGTCCGATCTTTATTACGCTTTCAGCCAGTTATAAAGCATAGCTTCTCCGTACTCACTGAGAATGCTCTCCGGATGAAACTGAACACCATAAACAGAATACTGTTTGTGTTTTACTGCCATGATATGACCGTGTTCATCCCGCGCTGTTACCATCAGGTCAGAATCTGAACGTTCATCAATTACCCAACTGTGATAACGTCCAACCTGGAATGTATCTGGCAATCCATAAAATAATAAATCGGGTTTTGTGGTAAAGACAGGCGTAGCCATGCCATGCACAACACTATCCAGATTTTTAAGTGTATGCCCAAAACGTTCACCAATAGCCTGTAAGCCCAGGCAAACTCCTAATATGTTATGCGTGTGCGCGTGCTTCTTAAGAAATGCGGGCATTATACCGGCATCTGCCGGTAATCCGGGACCTGGCGACAAAACGATTTTTTCATACTCCGCCAGTTGCTCAACAGAAATCCGATCATTCAAAAACACATCTACCGGCGCATCGTTAACCTTTTCGAGGTAATGCAGCAGGTTATAAGTGAAACTATCGTAATTATCCAGTATAGCAATTTTCACAAGTAAAGGCTAATCTTCAACTGAGAAAATTTTATTGATTAAGGCTAAGTTCTGTTCCTTGATTACTTTTCGTTTTAAACTTAGCTTGGGCGTTATCTCGCCCCCCTCAATGCTCCATTCTTTATCCAGAATTTCACAACGTTTCAATTGTTCAAAGGCTGCCAGTGTTTTATTTATTTCCCTGATGTGATTATTAATGATTTTTTTGAGCGCCTCATGCCTGCTCATTTCACCATTACTTGTCCATTCAATCTGGTTCTGTTTACAATACTCTTTAAAATTGCTGAGCGAAGGGACAATAAGCGCCGAAGCAAATTTCTGCCCCTCTCCCACTACCATGCACTGTTCGATATATTTACACTCCTTTAATTTGTTTTCGATGGCAACAGGTGCAATGTATTTACCAGCACTGGTTTTAAAAATTTCCTTTTTCCGGTCGGTGATTTTCAGGAATTTATTTTCAATAAAAGTTCCTACATCACCAGTATGGAACCAACCTTCCTTATCAATTACTTCGGCGGTTGCCTCCGGGTTTTTATAATAACCCATCATAAGACTGGGGCCACGCATCAGAATTTCGCCGTCTTCTTCCGCAATTTTTACTTCAATATTACTGCAAATAGGCCCTACTGTTCCAAAGCGGATGTTATCCTCTCCATACCGGTTTACCGAAATAACCGGACTGGTTTCCGTAAGACCATAGCCCTGCAGCATTTTAAGCCCGGCACAGGTAAATATCCGTTCCAACTTACTATTAAGTGCTGCGCCCCCACTGGCAATACATTCCAGTTCACCGCCAACTGCGGCCCGCCACTTTTTATAAACCAAGGCATCGGCTATTTTATGCTGAATATTATAAACAAACCCATTCCCCTTTTCGTTGTAACGGTGCGCCAGATCTACACTCCAGTCGAATAACTTACGTTTAAAGCCGGTCAGTTTTTCTCCGGCTGATGTAATGCGCTCGTACACCCGTTCAATAATCCGCGGAACGGCTACAAAAATCTGAGGTTTTATTTCTCTGCAATTGTCCCCAATGGTTTCAAAACTCTCGGCATAATACACACTCATGCCATGATAAAGGTAAAGGGTACACACCATCCGTTCATAAACGTGGTTAAGTGGTAAAAAACTCAACGCCCGCCAATGTTTGGTAAATGGCGCAAACCGCTCACAAGCCTGAATATTGGAAACCAGATTACGATGTGAAAGCATAGCGCCTTTTGGGATACCAGTAGTTCCGGAAGTATATAGAATTGATAATAAATCATCCGGGCGAATGCTGTCTTTAATCTCGCGGAGGCGTTCGGGTTGCGCGTTCTGTTTTCCCAATTCAATAAATTCAGAAAATGGTTTCACCCCTTCAATAGGGTTAAACGAGAATACATATTTTAAGTGTGGCAACTCCGATTCAATACTCTGTAGTTTGGCAAGAATACTTTTATCAGAAATAAAAGCAATACGTACCTCACTATGATTCATTATAAACTTGAGGTCATTTATGCTGATGGTCGGGTAAATAGGCGCTGTTGCAATGCCAGCCTGTTGCGATCCGAAATCTACAAAATTCCATTCCGGGCGGTTATTGGAAATAATAGCCACTTTATCATCACGTGTTAAGCCCAGTTTAAGTAAACCATAACTGACGTGGGTAGCCGCTTCAATAAAGTCTTCTGTGCTATACGATTTCCATACTTTGTTTTCTTTGGTGTTTAACACAGTAGGGTTTTCATACCCATTCCTATACCGATCCAGAATATCAAAAACACGTGAAATTTCCATAATTTGTAAAAAACTAATATCCTATTATTTTATTAAAATAACAATACCTTTACAATCAGATTTAATATGTATTAAAATGATTGTTATAACAGGAGCTGCGGGATTTATAGGGAGTTGTCTGGTTTCTAAATTTAATGCGAACGGACACAGTGATATTATTGTAGTGGATGATTTTAGTAAAGTGGAAAAGGCATCTAATCTGCTTGGAAAACAAATTCAGGAGAAAGTGGAGCGTGACAATTTTGCGGAATGGCTAATGCAGCACTACGGAAAAGTGAAAGCGGTTATACACATTGGTGCACGCACCGACACTACAGAGTTTGATTACACCATATTTGAAAAACTAAACATTAGTTATACCAAACGTTTGTGGGAACTTTGCAGCATTCATTCTATCCCCTTTATTTATGCGTCTAGTGCCGCCACCTATGGATTAGGTGAGCAAGGTTATGAAGATGATGAAACAAAAATACCCTTGTTAAAACCATTAAACCCGTATGGTGAAAGTAAACAGGTGTTTGATGTGTGGGCACTTCAGCAAAAGCAAACTCCTCCACAGTGGCAGGGACTCAAATTTTTTAATGTGTATGGTCCTAATGAGTATCACAAAGGGCGCATGGCTTCTGTTATTTTTCACGCGTTTAACCAGATTAAACAAAACGGAAAAGTAAAATTATTCCGCTCACACCATCCAGATTATAAAGATGGCGGGCAACTCCGCGATTTTGTGTATGTAAAGGATGTGGTAAATGTGATTTATTACCTCTACCAGACAAAACCGAAGAATGGTATTTATAATTTAGGCAGTGGTAAAGCCCGTACGTTTTTAGACCTGGCGAACGCTACCTTTGCGGCACTTGAAAAAGAACCGGTTATTGAGTTTATAGATACGCCTTTGGATATCCGCGACAAATATCAGTATTTCACGGAAGCAAAAATGGAAAAACTTATCCATACAGGCTATACGGAACCGTTTACTTCATTGGAAGAAGGTGTGCAGGATTATGTACAGAAGTATTTGTCGCACTCCACTTTCTATTAAAAAGTGAATATAAAAAATCACCAATTACTCTTTTAAAAATTTTGTCGAAAACGTTTGATTACCATCGGTTAAAACCAAGGCATGCAACCCTTTTGCGAGACCCTGAATGTCGAAGGTAATCACATCTAATTTCGCATCAACAACAAATTGCTTTTCAGGCAGCCCAAAAGGGCTGAATACAAAAGCGTAAAGCCGCAAATTACTAGTGTTAAAAATTTTCACGTTAAGTACGTCTTTGGCCGGATTTGGGAATGGTAAAATAGATACTTTGGGTGTATTTCCTACATATAAGCGCAGAATTTTTGATTTATCACTTGGAATTAATTCTGCCTGATAGTAATTAACCTGATTGGGAACAGGGTTGCTATGGGTATAGGAAAACTGCTCATCCTTACTGGTACTCCCACAGATGCCAGCATATTGGTAAATGGGGCTAAAGTTAATGGAATCCGTGCTATGCCAGAGGTTATATCCCGTACAGGCCTGACCTTTGCTAACCGTAAACCGTAAACCCACGGCTGAGTTGGCAACGTACCCGTCAAAACTAAGAATACGCGACCCTATAATCTGTGCCGAAAGGAAATGGCAAGTCAGTACGCAAAATAATACAATTACTATTCTCATGGTTCTTTTTTTAACAGCCAGTTGGTTTGACATACATTGCCCGAATAAAACGCTATCACTCGGGTTTTATTATCCAGCTTCAGTTTTTTAGCATTAATCACATAGGTGTGAGTTCCCTTCCCAAACAGCTTATCTTTTACAATAACTGTTTCCAGTATTTTAGATTTTCCCTCGCCATTGCCCTGCACTTGTATTTCAGCTAATAACGGATCGTAAACCGCTATACTGACTTTCTGCGCTTTTGAAAGCGTAAAGTTTAGTTTGATTTTCTGGTCGTATAACCAATCTTTGCTTTTATCCAGTTGTAAATCTGGTGCCGCGGGCATGTGTGCTTGCAATTGCTTATCGCTTAACAAACAGGTATAAACTGCTAACTTTTTAGCAGAGTCCAGCTGCATCCATATAGGGCGAACGATCCCATTGTGTGCGCTAACGCCAATGTAATCCCCGAAAAACACATCTTTATGCGGAAGGAAAGGCTTTTCGGTAATGCGGTGATGACTCCAACTGGTTCCGCCATCGCGGCTCACACTCAGGTAAACATCCGTTAAATGGCCCTCCATATAATTACGGCGATCGTAATATAGCGCATACAAATAACCCGTAACGGCATCAATGGTAAAATGCTGCATAAACTGTTCTTTGTGGTTGGGGAAATAGGTTATCAAAATGGGATCACTCCAGTGTTCTCCCCTATCATCACTATATACCAGAAAAACATCCTTATTTTTCTCTCCATTTTTTTCATCACTGTAGCACACATAAATACGCCCTTTATAAGAACTGGTAGGACTCACATCAGCAGCAGAAAAGGGCATGCCGTTGGCTCTGAATACACCGTCCACTTTATAATCCCACCCGTTCTTAACAGGACCAATTATTTTTTCCTGAGGCATCCAGGTTTGTCCCCCATCCGCCGAACGTTGAAAGACAAGTCCTTTAGGTCCGGCCCAAAAAACATAAAGTGTACCATCGTCACCAACACAAGGTGTAGCGCCTTCTACAGTGTTATCGCTATCCAGACAATCGCCCCCGTAAAAACTAATCCGTTGGGGTTCCGACCAAGTTTGCCCGCCGTCTTTCGATTGACTGTAACGGATAACAGATGAGTCTTTCGGGTCTTTACTTTCGTACACATCAAATTGTGTCCAGGCCACATGCAAAGTATTCGTTTTGCGATCTACTGCAAACCAGGGTTTATCCTGAACCTTCTTCCCCACTTTGCCTATGCCTGTACAGGTTGGATAAGTCTGCCCCTGATCGGTACTTTTGTTCACCACAATCCGGTCCACCCACGAGGCATCTTTTACCAGTTTAGGATTTGGAAACGATAAGTGCATAAAATACGCGTTTTGTAACGTATCCCAAAACACAACCGGATCGCCGTACACATTAAACGGATCGCAGGTTACACCTTTCCGGATCCAGGTGCGTCCTGTATCCTGACTAAAGTAAGAACTACTCAGGTTAGCGCCGGCAATCACCTGCGCCGGATTTTTAGAATTGATGGCAATGGTTACCTCTTCCGGTTCAAACTCACGACTAATCAATACAGACGGAAATTGCGCTTTGTATAAAAGCGGCAAACAAAAGAGTGGAATCAGATAGTTGACAATTTTTTTCACTTCCTTAAAGATAGTAAATCCTTAAAAACCTTACATTTATGCTTCATTTAAACTTATGGAAAAAAGTGTTGTTAAAAACTACGTAGAAGCAAACAAAGACCGCTTGCTGAACGAACTGTTAGAGTTGTTACGAATTCCTTCGGTAAGTGCCGATTCAAAATATAAGGACGACGTTCTAAAAACGGCTGAGGCCATCAAACAACGCTTAATAGAAGCGGGCGCAGATAAAGTGGAGGTGTCGCCCACAAATGGATACCCTGTAGTGTATGGTGAAAAAATAATTGATCCGTCAAAACCAACCGTTGTGGTTTACGGCCATTACGATGTGCAACCTGCCGATCCTTTAAATTTATGGGACTCTCCGCCTTTTGAACCAGTTATTAAGAAAACAGCGGTGCATCCTGACGGGGCTATTTTTGCCCGTGGTGCCTGTGATGATAAAGGACAAATGTACATGCACGTAAAAGCGTTTGAGCTTATGATGAAAACCAACACGCTGCCGTGTAACGTAAAATTTATGATTGAAGGTGAAGAAGAAGTAGGTTCTGCTAACCTTGGGCCATGGATTGTAGCCAATAAAGAACGCTTAAAAGGAGACATTATCCTCATTTCGGATACCAGCATTATTGCCAACGACACCCCCAGTATTGATGCCGGCTTAAGAGGTTTGGCCTATATGGAAGTGGAAGTAACCGGCCCTAACCGCGATTTGCACAGCGGTGTGTATGGTGGCGCGGTAGCCAATCCCATCAACATTTTGTGTAAAATGATTGCCTCCTGTCACGATGAAAACAACCATATTACCATTCCTGGCTTTTACGATAAAGTGGTAGAACTTTCTGCCGAAGAACGCACAGAAATGGCCAAAGCTCCTTTTGATCTTAACGCGTATAAAAAAGACCTGAATATTGAAGATGTGCGTGGCGAAGCGGGTTATTCGACTATTGAGCGTACCGGTATCCGTCCTACATTAGATGTAAACGGTATCTGGGGTGGCTATACCGGCGAAGGTGCCAAAACAGTTTTACCATCAAAAGCCTTTGCTAAAATAAGCATGCGTCTGGTGCCTGACCAAAATTCGCACGAAATCAGTGCCCTGTTCCAAAACTATTTCGAGAGCATTGCGCCGAAAAGTGTTAAGGTAACAGTAAAGCCACATCATGGCGGAGAGCCGGTGGTGGTAAGCACCCAAAGTGCCGGATTTAAAGCTGCCAGCATGGCCATGGAAGAAGCCTATGGAAAAAAGCCGGTACCAACACGTGGTGGCGGAAGTATTCCAATTGTAGCGTTATTCAAAAAAGAATTAGGCCTTGATAGTATTTTATTTGGATTTGGTTTAGACAGCGATGCCCTCCACTCTCCTAACGAACATTATGGTTTGTTTAACTATTATAAAGGCATAGAAACCATTCCGTTGTTTTATAAAAACTTTACCGAACTCAATAAAAAGTAATACGTTGTAAATGAGTATAGGCGACTGGTTAGGAACCATTGGTGTAACCCTTTTATTGATAGCGTTTGCGCTGAATGTAACAGGAAAACTCGGATCCAAATCAGTCGCTTATCTTTTATTAAACATCTGCGGATCGGGTTTAGCCTGTATCTGCAGTTATCTGATCGGGTTCTGGCCATTCGTCATTCTCGAACTCGTTTGGTTTCTGGCATCGTTAGTAGCGTTATTAAAAAAAGAAAAAGCATGAGAACATTTCTAAAAACAATATTCGTTGTCATCGGATTTATCTTTGTTTCCTGTCACGAATTTAAAGACGTTCAGTGCACCGGTGTAAAAGGGTTTAAAGTCAATAAAATGGGGATGGATGGAATTGACGCCGATATTATGCTGGGAATTAAAAACCCAAACGATATTGGCTTTAGTATTTATCCCAGCGAGTTTGATGTTAGTGCCGGTGGTGTTAATTTGGGCAAAGCGCATTTAACCAAGCGTGTTCATATTGATGCCAAAGAAGAAAAAACATACACTTTCCACTTAAAAAGTAATTTTAAAGATGTTAACCTGATGGACTTAACCAAATTAATGAGTGGAAAAGCATCGCGAAGCATTCGCATTAAAGGCGATTTAAAAGCCGGTAAGTTTTATGTCAAAAAACGCTTTCCTATTGATGTGAACGAAAAGCTTGATTTGGATTTTTAAATCCAGTTCCGGTTAAACACCGTAATCGTCCGCCATATTCACGTATTTATTAAGAAACCCTGGTTGCGAACGTATTCCCGATAAACCAACCGTATCAAAAGCATCCATGCCAGTTTTAGCTATTACGCCTAAATACTCAAGCGCTTGGTTTATCGTCTGTATCGAATGATCAGCGTTTTGTTCCTCTATAAAAACATTGGCGTATTGTGAACCAATGCCACCAAAATAATCGGTTTGAATAATGGCAAAGGCAACCATTACTTCCGTTGAAACGCTACGCGCTATTTTTGCAAGAACAATCTCATCCGGGAAGATAGAACTTCCCGTAAGGACAACATCTAACTTCCCGCTGGTATTTAGCAGATGTTGCCAACAGGCAGAATAATAGTGATCTATATGGAAAAGTGTGAGATCAAACCCTAAGGGTTTGCCATAAAGATCAAACGCCTCCGCCTTAGCTACATCAAATGATCCTTTCAGAATAAGTGCTGTTATACCATGTGCCATGTTACATTACCTGAATATTAAACCGGTGGACGGTTGTTTTATGGGATTAAACTTTCGGGGTAAAGACTTAAAAATTTTTTCCTGCTTATTTTTTTGCCTGTAATATCAAAATAAAGTGCTCGTTTTTGTTTTTCTGCTGCGTAAACGTTTGAATAACCAGAGGACGAAGGGGGCGTTTTACAAACAACTTCCTTTTTTAATTTCCCGTTTTTATGAAAGTATTGAACAACATATTTATCCTGATTAGAAGGATAGATCAATTTTATTCTAATGGAACCATCAGAATAAAAGAAGCATGATGTGTCCTTCGGTAAATAGCTCTGATAGAATGCACGATGCAATAGCACGCCATTTCTGTAGAATAACTTATATTCTCCGTTAAGAATTCCCGCTTTTAAGCTACAGGATCTGAAAACCATTTTTGAAGTATAAAAATCAGTTATCATTTCTGTGATGTTCCCTTCACCGGGAATACAATTAAACGAGGTATCTGTTTTAGCGGCTTGTTGCATAAAGAAGTACATTTCTGTAGCGCAGACTTCTGCTTTA
This sequence comes from Sediminibacterium sp., assembly GCA_030054095.1. Taxonomy (GTDB): domain Bacteria; phylum Bacteroidota; class Bacteroidia; order B-17B0; family Aurantibacillaceae; genus Aurantibacillus. The sequence goes on along the minus strand of JASGCO010000006.1, from coordinate 30,568 downwards.
AGAGCATTGTAATCCATGTCAGATTGCGCTCGAAGAGATGCTGTAACCAAAAACATACATACACTTATGGAAATAAAAATCTTATTTCTTGATAGATTCATGAAATCAAAATTAGTGTAAATAATTAATTATAATGCCGAATGCTCTGGGGCGGGAAGATGCGACTTTTATTCTAATTAGCTGACTGAAACACTATTTTTTCAAAATGCTACAAATGGTAGCAATCAATTGCTATAAAATGAAATACCTTTGATTTCAAGTTGTGGTAAACTTCAATTTCTGGTCAGGTTAAAAATCGTTAGCGAGTCGATTCAGTTTTTGGAAACGTGTATAAGAAGTGGATAAGTAGAGAAAGCGTCATACAAGCAATGCCGTAACTTTAAATAAAGCGTAAAAAATAAAAATAAGTATATATGGCAAAGAAAAACGGAGAAGAAGTTATGGAAGTAACAGATTCTAAAAAATCGGTAAACCTCGAAAAATTAAAAGCGCTTCAGTTAACGCTGGATAAGCTGGAAAAAACCTATGGTAAAGGTACCATCATGAAATTGGGCGACAGTAATGTTGAACAGATGGAAGCTATTTCTACAGGTTCCTTAGGTTTGGACATTGCATTAGGTATTGGTGGTTTACCAAAAGGACGTATTGTTGAAATTTACGGTCCTGAAAGTTCCGGTAAAACCACGTTGGCGATCCATGCTATTGCCAACGTTCAAAAAAGCGGCGGTATTGCAGCCATTATTGATGCAGAACACGCGTTTGACCGGTTTTATGCTGAAAAATTAGGCGTAGATACACAAAGCCTTTTAATTTCCCAGCCTGATAATGGTGAACAGGCTCTTGAAATTGCGGATAACCTGATTCGCAGTGGAGCGGTAGACCTGGTGGTAATTGACTCCGTGGCCGCTTTAACGCCCAAAGCAGAAATTGAAGGCGAAATGGGCGACAGCCGCATGGGCTTACAGGCCCGCTTAATGAGTCAGGCCCTGCGTAAATTAACAGGAACCATTAACAAAACAGGATGTTGCTGTATTTTTATCAATCAGTTACGTGAAAAAATCGGTGTAATGTTTGGTAACCCCGAAACCACTACCGGTGGTAATGCGTTAAAATTCTACGCTTCCGTACGTCTCGATATCCGCCGGGTAAGTCAGATAAAAGATGGCGAAAATGTTAGCGGTAACCGTGCCCGTGTTAAGGTTATTAAAAATAAAGTGGCGCCTCCTTTCCGTCAGGCCGAGTTCGATATCATATTCGGAGAAGGTATCAGTAAAGTTGGAGAAATCATTGATATTGGTGTAGAAAAGGGTATTATTAAAAAAGCGGGATCGTGGTTTAGTTACGACGACACCAAATTAGGTCAGGGCCGCGACAGCGTGAAACAATTGTTTCACGAAAATCCGGATCTGGCAGAAGAAATCGAAGGAAAAATTAAAGCCGCGTTAATGGCAGAAGCTGCTCCGACAGAGTAAGCCTCATGGTTTTCCGGTTCATTCAGGTAACTGAGAATACATATCCTGAATAGCATAAACACGGAACGCCTTGCCACAGGTTTTAAGTTTGAATGAGATAAGAAAAAGCATTTGCCCCGTAAGGCAGATGCTTTTTTATTACTTATTCTTATACATGTAGTGCTTTGCAATTGTCTCAATGTACAAGGTTACAATATAGCTCCTTGGGGACTATACCATCATTGATTGGTACACTTAAATAAATCAGGAATCAATACACAATAAATTAGGTGAATTACCTCTACCTTTGAAAGTGAAATGCGCAGGAAAAGAAAACCGCTAACATCCGGACAATTAAAGAAGCGAATAGAATACCTTGAAACACAAAACCAATTTAAAACAACCCGGCAGAGAAGGTATAATCGCTTGTTTAGAAAAACCCCTTTTTTTAAACTATCATGGGGAATCCGGATAGCTTATTTTGTCTTTCTGATGGTGATTTATTTTTTTCACAATAAGCATTCGCATTGGAGGGAAGAAATTGTCTTTTACAAAGACACACAAACACATATCGCTTCTTCCCGAACGGGAACACGCTCAACAACATTACTCTACCTCGAAACCAACATTACCCGCCATAAAATAAATATCACAGGATTAAGGATTCCCATCCTGCAAGCGGGAGATACTGTACAGATAGAGGTAAACACGTTTAACCGCCCTATTTGTTTCACAAAACAAAACTGGCCTGTAAAAATACCCATTACGCCACCCTTCTTCAGCTTTTTTATGGTGGGATTTGTCGCCTTTGTCTCCCTGTTTTTTAATAATGGATTAGATAAATACACCTATTGGCTTCTACCCGTTGTTGCTTTATGCATTCTGTTTGTGGTTGCAGGGTATTTTATGTATTGGCTATAATTCTTTTTTGGATGAAGTGATTACTCCTGTTACACCACCCGATTAAATGTGGAAACACTCGTGTTTAACACATTTTAATACCCTGATAATGTACTAAACACTTGACATGGGCGTTATACCAATGTATATTTGTTATATCAAAAAAGAAACCAATAACCTTTTCACACAACAAAAAATGAGTAACACCAGATCATTCAGAGTAACAGGCAATATAGCCGGACTCTACACACCACCGGGTTCAACAACGCTAACAAAACTAATCCCCGATATTGAAGTTCAACTGTGGCACAAAGCGCCAATGGAAATCATTTTTCTTGGCAAAGGGTTTACCGATGCCAGTGGAAATTTTCTGGTGGACTTTACAGTTGAAAGTCCTGCGCCTTACCTTCAGGACGGCAAAATACAAAACGTGTTTATAAAAACATTTTATAAAGGCGAAGCCCTGAATTAAGTCCATTTACAAGACACCTTCACCTGTTCTCCACGACATACAACTGTCGTAACGGAAAACTATTATCCAAACTTTAAATTAAAACCAATACTATATGCCACAACTCTTAAACGGCTTAACCCTTAATGAAGGGTTTACCAATCTTGGTAGCTTCCAGTTGAATGTTACCACTATCGAACACATTCAGCGTAATGTAAGCGATGACATGCTTCAGCAATCTGAAACGGAAATAACTCCGCCCCTGCTTTTTCAGTTTGAGTTTTCCGACGGAACCCCTGTTCCGCCAGAATACACCCTTACGTTTGAAACATATGTAATTGGCGCTTCCGATGCGGTTACCACACAAACTCATCCCTCCACCGAAGGCTATGCACAACTCATAGCACCTGCTTTCCCCATCATCACACGACGCCCCGATGGTACATTTCCTGTTTTTAAGTATGCCGTAAGAGGCCAACTCGACAGTCGCCAAAAAGAATGTTATATAGAACTCAACAACCCCGATGGTTCGGGCGACATCTGGCATTCCCCTATTACTGATTTGGGTATAAATTCTAATCAGCTATGTGTAATGACATCAGATAATGTAGCGGTTAGCTTAAGCCCGGCTTTACTTATTGAAAGTGATTGCGCCGCTATTTACCTCACTGATAAAGGAAGTGTATATACCTTTTCAACACGTACAAATGCCTGGGCACTGGCAGGAACCATTCGCTTCAAAACCTTTGAATTTCCAGAGCGATTAACACCTATTCAGGATGGATTTTATGCCGAAAACCCGGAAACAGGAACCTCGCAGACAGGAACTTTAGGAGAAGCACACACCACATTTGAAAGTTTCCGGGGATACTTACATACCAAAGATGTATTTAAAGTCAATGTAACCATTACCGTTGCGCATCCACAAGATGCAACTACTACAGAAGTGTTTACAGTAAACGGTCTGATGCCGGGCAATCTGAATAGTAATATAATAAGACTTACTAATGCGCCTTACCTAAAACCCGATACAAGCCCCACGCTTGAAAATATAGAAACGCTGGAAGAGATCACTTTTAGTACAGAATTCCGCACATTTCTTACCAACCGCGGTCTTACCACTCTGGCAAAAATCCGCAAAGCAGGCCCTCTTAATTACCTGGAAGGATTCGGGAGTAGCACCAGTCAGGGTGATGAGCTATCTACACTTCAATCGTATGCAGATTTATATGCCCTTAATGAAAATACAGACCAAAATAAACGCATCATTGGCGCAGGGTATCGTTCTGTTCTGACAATAGCCAATACTCCCAAACATCTGTTTGTAACCGATGTAACAGCAGCAAGTGTCTCTACCTACGATGCTGCGCGTATTCATGAACTGGCGCTCCGCAATGTACAACTGGCTTCTAACGTTATGGCCGCCGCTTTAGGGGAATTACGGATGGCGAGTCCGGAACTACCTTCAGCCCCTGGTTCACGTTTTGTTAGTAATGAATTGTTACCTCAGGTAAACACCTGCGGATGCAGCGATTGCCAGTCCAGCATCAGTCCCTTTGCGTATTTAATGGACTTATTGAATTACGGTGCCGCTACTATTTCATATAATGGAACCCCTGTTACAGACCCCAGCTACACTTACGGCGGCACTAAAGCGCTATTTATCGCATTGCTAAAACGCAAGTTCCTTCAGCCAATAGGAGACTATCAGGTGAATTGCGCTACATTGCACGATGAGTTTTGCCGGGTACGACTGGTTACAGAAGTACTGGAAAAACGCGTGGATGAGTTGAGCATGGCGCCATCGCAACTTTCAGCGCAGGTGCTCCAAAAGCTGGCGGCAGAACGCAGGCAATATCAGTTACTGGTGTACCAAACACTTTTAACGCAGGCAGGAACCTCTTTCCGGGAAATCCGCAAAATAAGCACCGAACCGGACGGAGAGAAAAAACGCGAAGCCGCTCAAAAATGGAGTGAACGTCTGCGATTACCCTTGTATGTTCCGGCTACCACAGATTATGTAGTAGATCGCTTATGGTTAAAAGAAAACCATCCCAATCCGGTAAACCATCTGGATGCAATAAAACTGGAAAGCCTTTTCGGTTTCAGGGACACACGCCGCGATGTACTAACCACTACACCAGTAGCACAGATAGAAATCTGGCGGGCCGCTTATCTACGGGATCTTTGGAAAAATCAGGACTACTTTAAAAACGAGTTTACCAGAGAAGGATTTAATCCCGCTAATTTAAGTACTATCCAGCCGCACTGGAAGCCCATCATTGATCCCGATAACACAGGCCTTGAGGACATAACATTCCGTCCGGGGAATATGGCGCCCGCCCTCTGGAAAAACCGCAAACAGGATACCGATGTTTTTTTAGGCAGTATCTTAAACGGCAGTAGCACAAAACTGGCTGCTGACATCACCCAACGGCTTTTAAAAGTCCCTATGCGTAACCTCAGCGGACAAACGTTTGAGAACAATAGTGTTCAGCTATTCAATGGAACTACCTGGGTTAGTTTTCCGGTATTAAACAAACGTTTAAACGGAACGGTGAGTGATGTGCTGCTGGTAAAGTCCACACCAGGAACACCGCAACCGGCACTGTTTCAGCCTTCCGGAACTCCGGTAATGATGCGCTACAATACCGTTATAGATTTTAGCAGCGCGCAAATAAGTGGCAGCGGACCTTATACACTTACATTTACCAGTCCAGTCTTTGCAGATGCTTACTCCGGAACCGGTTCCGTATTTAAGCTAATCAGCAAAACCGGCAGCAGTACTACTATTCTCGATTCAAGCACCCAGCTAAGTGCCATTAGCTATTCGGCTACTCAGGTAAGTTTTAGTTCATCCGTAGCTTTATCAACCACGTTCCTGGCCGGGCAGTTAAGCTGTGTGTTTGAAACGCAGGTACCGCTTCAGGAAGATAGTGGTATAGACTCCTCTGCTTTTGTAGATGACATGTTCAGTACGATGCGCTCGTATAATTTACTGAGTCCGGTACCCGCCACCATTACCGCTTCTCCTAATTATGCTGTATGGAAGGACGTTTCTCCCGCTGCCTGGAATAGTTTAAGTAGCGTGCCGGGATTAAGCCGATACGAACATTTAAAACGCTTGTGGCTATCCATTAATAACGGCAGTCTTAGCCCTGCTCAGGAGAATTTTATTACGGGGAACATGCGCATGAACAGATCGCTCTTTATGCGTTTAATGGACATTCTTTCAAAATGCGAACGCTACCAGGCAGCAGCCTACGCGCAACCCAAACCTGATGCTAATACCTTGTATGAGTTAGCGGCTATTGCCCGCCAGAGTGCTAAAGTTGTTTTGAACGCGGTATGGGTACAGGAAGAATTACTGCATGAAGACAGCAACAGTCAACCCATTGTACTAAGTTTAAGTAAACGCGATTTCTGGAAAGCCGCGCAGGAACCACAAGCCGGAATATGGGACAGCCGCTTGCAAACCAATACGCTCGCCACTAACGCTGAACCTTTGCTAGATCCGGAGTTGCATACCGAAGATGAGTTACTTGATATCCCTTCCACTCAGGAATTCAGAACCCTTTACGCGCAACGCAAAGCCAGTTTGGAAAGCAAACGCGAAGCCTACAAAGTCAGCCTGACACTGATGGCGCCAACTACTGTAAGCACTATTTTACACGAAATTGCAACGGGTCTTACCTCCGGTAATCTATCGGTATTACCTTACGCGCAATTTGATGATTTGGTAAACGCTTTAAACAATGTGGATCCCATTGTGCAGGAAACAGCACGCCTGTTTATCCGGACGACTTTTTCTTTAGGCAGCGATGACTTTCTGTTTATTGCCGGAATAAAAGCCCGTTTCGAAGCCACCAGCGCCATGGAATTGCCAACGCTGGCTGAGTGCGAAAAAGGCGCGCGATTGCTGGCCTCCGCGTTTAAACGCAAACAGTTGTATCCTTCAGTAGGTGGTGCAACGGGTTGGATAGATGAAGAATTAAGCGCTTCGCCGGCACTGCCATCCAATACAGAATGGCCACTGCCCTATTACGCCGTGTATAAAATGCATCTGCCTTTGGTAACCGGCAATACCGCTATACGCACGGCCTGGCAAAGAGGCTTAGAAGCATGGAACCGCTTACCGTTTATTCAGCCCGATCTGGTACCCGCGGCCTACATTAAAAACTTTGTAGCCACTAATCCCATTCAACAGGTTTGGAATACCCGTTATCTGGTCCTTCAGTCAGATACGGCGCAGATTCAAACCGTATTGAATGCATCATTGACCCCCGCGGTACTTCTTACCAATTTCAAACATTTGCTTAACGTAAGTTTTTCCCGAACCGGTGGTTTTACTCCTTTAGGCACACTGACGTACCTTCCCTATTTTAATCGTCTGCAGCAAATGGATGCGGCTAAAGCGGACATTCGCCCCTTGCTTCAGCAATTTGACATGAGCTACGAGCAGTTCAGAGAACTGAACCGTGTATATGCTGTATTGGAAACAGAAACCGCGGTTAGCGCCGGTACCACCAGTTTGCTTGTTCAGGAATTGAACGATGCCGCAGACATTTTACTACGCCTTAAAGCGGTGCAACAGGCCTATACTTATGTACTGGAAGAATACAGTATGAATGTGAGCCTGAATCCGGACGCGTTTCAGATTTATACACCGGCTCCCGACACGTTTCCGTTAACTGACTTACCAAAGTACAACGTGTGGCGCTCACCGCATGCCGACCGCAAACAATGGCGGGATACACTGGAAAGCCGCATAGAACAGGAGAAAACGGCCAACACAAACTGGAAAGCCGTTTTGGAAGAAACCGAAGACCGTGTATTGCCTGCTTTGCGCGATGCGCTGATACGGGCCTTATTACGCCCCTGCGAACCGTTTTCGGAAGGCGCGGAACGATTGGCAAAAACCTTTTTTATTGAAACGAAGGATAATTGTTGCGTGAAACATACCCGCATCAGTTTTGCCATTGAAACCGTGCAAGGTTTATTCTTTGCCCTACAAAACGGCGTGTTTGATGATTTTGTAGCTAATTTTTCGCTGCATGCGCCAAACATTAAGGAGGAGTGGAAATGGTTGGGAGCTTATGCTGCCTGGCGAGGTGCCATGTTCACGCATTTGTACCCCGAAAATGTACTGTACCCAACGCTGAAACGCCAACAAAGCCCCGCTTTTACCAAACTCGCCGAAAAACTTCAGAACGCCAGCCGCTTAAGTCCGGAAGAAGCCTGTGAAGCGGCAAGGGAATACGAGGCGTATTTTTATGATATTCAGGACCTGGATATTACTTGCACGACAACTGCCCGCGCGTATGTTGAAAAATCTGTTTCTGGATGTTGTGCAGAATTAAGCCCTGTGGCTAAAGATGTTACGTTTTATTTTGGGGAGGCAAAGGCTTCTGGCACAAAGTATTTTTCATATAAAGCAGACGATGAATATAACGTAGATGCCCCAAGTCATTGGATGACATTGCCTGATAAGGTAAAAGGAAAATTGATAGGGTGCTATGTTTGTAATAGGGACAATCAAAACAATGCTCCAATCCTAAAGCTGTATTATTACTATCAGGAAACAGGAAAACTTAAAATGGCTTATGTAACGATGATCCTTACGTCATCAGGAATAAAGTGGGAGGAGCAAGAACAAGAGGTTAAGTTGCAAGAGAAAGCGGCATGTTATCCTACAAAAGTTTTCGCATGTCAGGAAGGAAACAAGGACTTAACAAAAATGTTTCTGGTAGAATACACAAATGAATTGTTATCAATAGTAAATGGTATTCCCGGGTATTTCAGATCTTTGTCCCTCCAACAATTCAATTCCGAACATAATGCGTTAGAAGACCTCAGCACTACAAGTTTAAACATAGGAGGATATGACGAGAACACCTCCTTCCTGAATTACGTTACCAGTGTTCATTTACCGTTGCAAAACTCAAACCTACCAACCATTAATGATTTTATAGTTGTTATTAGGAAAACCGAAGTTAGCTATGCAGATCAATTTGGGGTAAGGCAAATAGTAAGCAACAACAATTTGTATCACCCTGCTTTTAATTTGACATTACCTCCTGACTTTAAAATACTATCCGCTTTTGAAGACAAAACTAATCCTAACTCGGTGATTGTATTGGTAGAAGGAACTTATCCAAATGAAGGATTGACGAGAAAAACAAGAAGAATAGATTTCACTTCTACCTCCGTTACGGTTAATGCAACCGTATCAACACAAAGTTGTGGCTTTCTGAATCCATCACAATTCTCTGGGAAAGACTTATTAAAAGTAATTGAAGCGCATGGAGAAAAACGAAAAAATAACTTTCATTACGCCCTTCATTATTCCATCAATGGAACCATTTTTAAAATGGATGCAGCATGTTATTTTAATACAATGCCTGTAAATGGATTGTCCTTTGACAAAGTTACCATGTTGCTGCACGATCCAAGGTATTCGCCAGTTGAGATAAAATCAGATGACTGCATTTCTTCGGTACATCGTCCTGTTCGCCTTTTAACGATGAATCAGCAAGTGCAATTTAATCAAGCATCTGCATCTATTAGCCATCTGCCCTCGGGCAACGGTCAATTAGTAAGGCCGACTGTTCAAGAAGAGACAGTTTCAGAAGCCTACTATTTTGTTCCAATGCTTTTGGCCTTAGATCAGCAGAAACGCGGGCAATACGAGTCGGCACTGGCCTGGTACCGTAGCGTGTATGATTATACTAATGAGGTAATCGGTAACCGGAAAATTTTCTACGGGCTGGTACTGGAACAATCAACGGTCAATAACTTTAACCGCCATCTGACATCATGGTTACTGGATCCGTTAAACCCACACGCGGTGGCGCAAAGCCGCCGGAATGCCTACACCAAATACACGCTGCTGAATATTATACAGTGTTTATACGCGTATGCCGACCGGCTGTTTACGCTGGATACACCGGAAACGGTTCCTCAGGCCCGTAAGTTATACGCTCAGGCATTGGAATTATTAAAAACACCTGACCTAGAACTGACTACCAACGCCTGCGAGGTAGCCGCCACGGCTTGTTTAAGCAACGCGTTAAACGAGCAGGTGCTTAATGCCAACTGGAGCGAGACGCTGGCCGCGCTGAGCAACCGCCTGACACGAATGGGAAATGCCAGTGTGGTTCAGTCAACGGGCAGTCAGATTGCTACTCTGTTGAACGCGGCAAATGAGAACACTTTACCCCAGGCTTTTGCCGGTGCCTTCGCGTTAATAGAAAGTAACCGTCCTGCCGCACCTGCTACCGAGACGCTGGAGGCCGCGCTTTTGCGGAATGATACCAAAACAGAAAACGCGTTGCGTTATGCGGGAACCTTAACGGACAACACCAACTATAATGCCTTTGTTGAAGATGGCGTTGCTCAAAACCTGGCCCGTATTACGGGACTGAACTTGGAACAATTAACCCAGCCACAGCACGCGTCACGTCTGGAATGGTTGAAAACGCCTGTTCCCCTGCATTCGGAAGCGCCAGCCTTTGGTTTCCGGAATGCTTCGGGTGTGCAGAACCTGGAAGGAAACCTGCGGTACAATCCATTAAACCCTGTACCGGAAGCGTTTGCCGCTAATCTGGCTTACCGCAACGCGCCTGCAACACTGGGCACATCGCCAGTACATGCTTCGGCTCAGCCACTCAGCTATGTACCGTTGATGAACTTTGTATTTTGTATGCCTAAAAATCCGGTGTATAATGTGCTAGTGCTAAAAGGACATCTGGAATTATATAAGATTTTTAACTGCCGTAACATTGGCGGCATGGTGCGGGAACTGAACGCGTTTTCGGCAGCTACCGACAGCAGTACCGGTCTGCCGGTTATAGGCGCCGGTGGAATACTGAATACACCATCTGTTGGCAGTTTCGCGTCTTCGCAGTACCGCTTTAAAGTATTGCTGGAGCGCGCCAAACAAATTGCCCAACAGGCGCAGCAAATGGAAGGCTTGTTTTTGGCGGCTCTGGAAAAAGAAGACGCGGAAAACTATACCCGTTTGCGTGCCAGACAAGATCTGGAAACCGCGAAGGCCACCGTTAAGTTACAGGACTTAAGAATCTCTCAGACACATAGTGAACAAGCGCTAGCCAGTTTGCAACTTAACAAGGTAACGTTTACGCAAAATTACTACTCTGGTTTGTTAGCAGCTGGATTAATATCTGGAGAAAGGGATAGTTTGAATCTGCTAGAAAGGGCGATTGATCTTCAAAACGTTTCCGGTGCATTTAATTTTGCAAGCAGTATTGCCGGAGTCGCTTCAGGGAACGTCGCTTCTATCTTTGGTGGTATGGCTGCTGCTGCTGGTGCTCTATCTTCTGCGCTTTCTATACAAAATTCTATTGTTTCGCAAATGGTTGCTTTTGAACGCCGGGCGCAAGAATGGCAATACCAAAGCCAGTTAGCCGGGCATGACATTTCCATTGCCAATCAGCAAATACGTATTGCCGAAGATAACATGCGCATTGTGTCGCAGGAGCGGGAGATTGCCGTGTTGAATACCTCGCACGCTCAGGATACGCTGGAGTTTTTACGGAATAAATTTACCAACGCGGAATTGTATAGCTGGATGGGAAATGTGCTGGAACGTTCGTACAGCTATATGCTGAACCTTTCGACGGCTATAGCCCGCGTGGCGGAGGCACAACTGTATTTTGAACGCCAGGAACAGGCCGGTCCATTTATTTTAAACGATTACTGGGAATTACCCAGTTCGGGATACACGGCCGGCAGTAGTAAAGGAAGCACAGACCGCCGTGGTTTAACCGGCAGCGCCCGCTTACTGGTGGATTTAAACCGCCTGGAACAACACGCGTTTGAAACCAACAAACGTAAATTGCAACTGAGCAAAACGATTTCGCTGGCCCAACAGTTTCCATCGGAGTTTCAGCGTTTCCGCGAAACAGGGGTGTTGAATTTTGCGTTGACCAATACGCTGTTTGATTATGATTTTCCAGGGCATTATTTACGCTTGATTAACAGTGTAAAAACAACGGTAGTGGGTCTGGTACCGGTGTACGATGGTATTAAAGCCACGTTAAGCGCAGAGAGTATTTCGTACACGGTTATTGGCAGCACTACTTTTCAAAAGGTACCCATACGCCGTATGGAACCGGAGCAGGTAGCACTTAGCGCACCCAACAATGCCAGCGGGGTGTTTGAGTTACAAGCCATGCAGGGTGAGTTACTGAATCCGTTTGAAGGCATGGGTGTTGAATCGCGCTGGGAGTTTAAAATGCCGCATTTCAGCAACCGTATGGATTACGATGGTATTGCCGATGTGTTGCTGCAGGTGGAATACACCGCGCTGGACAGTTACGCGTACCGCTATCAGGTGTTGCAGGAACTGGATGACACACTAAGCTTTAACCGTGGGTTTTCATTTAAAAGTCATTTTCCGGATCAATGGTACGAACTGGCGCAGGTGCAGGCCGCTTCGGGAAACTTTGGTGTGGACATAGAACTGAAGCGGGAATTTTTCCCGGCAGGAATAGAAGATTTAAAAGTAGCGGGTGGCGACGTGTTGTTATACTTTGTAAGGGAGAAAGGATTTGATGAAGAGGTAAGTGTAGCGCATTTTAATATATCGGGATTAAGTGGAAGCAGTGGCGGCGATACGGTTAAAGGGTTGTTCAGGGCTGTGGCACTGGGCAGCGCGTTAGGCAACAACGCCGATCCGTGCCGTAAGTTGCGGCTGGAGTTTGAGAACTCGGTGGCTAACCGTGCCTTGTTCAGCGAAGGGACGATTAAGGATGTATTACTGCTGATTCCTTGTAAGGGGACCTTAATGGCTTATCCACTTTAATGGGGGGCAGCAGATCGCAAACCCAATCGGTAGATTTCCGCTTTAACCGGCAGATTCCCGGTGGCGGGAATGGCAGAACGATTGAAGCGGCAGCCTTGCGCCGGACGTTGTGTGATTTTGCGCGAGCGAGGAAGCGACCAGAGGAAGCTACCGGAGCCGCTGCAAAAGCCACAAAGGACCAGCAAGCTAAAGCGGAAAGCGTGGTTTTTGAAGGGAGGACCGGCGGGTGAGCAAAAACTGCCCCTGAATAGTATAAACAAAAAAGTGATCTATGGATCGCTACACAACCAACGTTTTCTGTGACCCGTAAGTTGCGGGAAACGTTTATGAAGTACTTCATAGTTCAAAAGGATAAGAAATGGATGGAACCATATAAGGCATATAAGGACATATAAGAAAAGTAGATGACAAGTTTGAATGGGTTAGCTCTTTATATGAAAGGTATGTGGTTTAAATTATAAGAAATGGATGGAACCATATAAGGCATATAAGGACATAAAAGAGAGGGGCTTGTTGAATTATGTTTTATACGATTGCCATACCAGTAAAGATTGAAAGACTTATATGGCCCTATATGTCTTATATGGTTTAAAAAAACAGTAGTTCAAAAGGATAAAAAATGGATGGAAGCATATAAGGACATAAAGAGAGAGGCTTGTTGAATTATGTTTTATACGATTAGCATACCAGTAAAGATTGAAAGACTTATATGGCCTTATATGGTTTAAAAGCAGTAGTTCAAAACATAAGAAATGAATGGAACCATATAAGGCATATAAGGACATAAAAGAGAGAGGTTTGTTGAATTATGTTTTATACAATTGCCATACTAGTAAAGATTGAAAGACTTATATGGCCTTATATGTCTTATATGGTTTAAAAAAAATAAGAATTGATTTACGTAAAAGAAAAAATTGGTTATGTCGAATACAAAAGGAACATCGGTTATAAATAGTCCAAAGGGTGGAGGCGCGCAAAGCGGATTGGGCGAAAAATTTAGTCCGGATTTATTTACAGGTACCGGAAATTTTAGTGTGCCTATTGCGGTGCCTCCGGGGCGAAACGGGTTTCAGCCGGAGTTGAGTCTGGGGTACAGCAGTGGCAACGGTAACGGTCCGTTTGGTAATGGCTGGGCACTGAGTGTGCCGGGTGTAACGCGCAAGACCAGCAAGGGTATTCCCGTTTATGATGATGAGCGCGATGTGTTTATTTTATCGGGAGCGGAAGATCTGGTGCCGGTAGCGATAGACAACGAGGTTCTGAATGGCCCCAATGGCGCGGTTAACTGGCAGCGTACGTATTACCGGCCCCGTACGGAGGGGTTGTTCGCGCGGATTATTCATCATAAGCGAACCGACGGGATTAATTACTGGGAAGTAAGAAGTAAAGACGGACTGATCAGTTATTACGGTCACCCGGAACAGCCATCTGCGCAAAGTGATTGCGTAGTAGCGCATCCGGAACATCGGGCGCAGATTTTTAGCTGGCACCTTCATAAAACGGTGGATGTATTTGGTAATGCTATTGTTTACGCTTACACGCGCGATTTAGTTTTGAACAACGGCGGCCGCTGTTACGATCAGATTTATTTATCGTCGGTTCGTTATGCGAATTACGAAGATGCCACGCAAGCAGCAGGTATTAACTATATGTGTGAGTTACGCTTACAGTATGAAGACCGCCCGGATGCTTTTTCGACGTATAAGCAAGGCTTTGAAATACGTACCACTAAACGCTGCACGCAAATTGAAACCTACACCAACGCGGGGAGTTTGCAAAAAACAAAGGTGTATCATCTGGCGTATGAGGGTAACGCTAACCCGCTTCCTTTAAACGGGATGTCGTTATTGACCTCGGTAAGGGTGGAGGGGATTAAACCGTTGGCTTCGGGTGAAGACAGCGAGACTATGCCCCCTTTGGTGTTTACCTACGCCGGGTTTACGCCTCAGAAACGGGAACTGACTACCGTGAAAGGGCCCATTCCGCCGCAATCGCTGGCCGAACCGGGATTTGAACTGATGGATGTAACAGGTAATGGTTTGCCGGATATGGTGCAATTGAATGGCGCGGCACGGTATTGGATGAATAAAGGCAAGGGGCAGTTTGCGCCGCCCAAAGAGCTGAACGTTGCGCCATCGGTACGCCTGGACGCGCCAGGTGTGCGGGTGATAGACGCGAATGGCGACGGGCGCAGCGATTTGCTAGTGAATAATGGCCTACTGGCGGGTTATTATCCCGGGGCGTTTAACCGTGTGTGGGATGCCAGCGGTTTTAAACCGTATAAGCAAATTCCTTCGTTTCATTTTCAGGATCCGGAGGTGCAACTGATGGATCTGGATGGGGATGGCATTACGGATGTGTTACGAAACGGCGCGCAGTTCGAGTGTTTTTATAATGATCCGGAAAAAGGGTTTTATAAGGTACGTACGGTTAAAAAAACGTTTACGGATTTTAGTTTCAGTGATCCGCGCATTCGTTTCGCGGACATGACGGGTGATGGTTTGCAGGACATTGTACTGATTAGCAGCGGGCGGGTGCAGTACTGGCCCAATATGGGCTACGGGGTGTTTGGCGAAAAGGTAAACATGACCGGCGCGCCGGTGTTTCCTGAGCAATACGACCCCGCCCAGATTTTAATAGGCGATGTGGATGGTGACGGACAGGCCGATATTGTGTTTGTGGAAAACAACCGGGTGACGTTATACATTAACCAGAGCGGGAATGGATTTTCGGAACCAGTACGCATCAATGGGACACCGCGTGTGCAAAATCCTAAAGGATTGCGCCTGGCGGACGTGATGGGAACAGGTCAGGCCAGCGTGGTGTGGAGCTTTAGCGCGTTTAGCGACGCGGCCGTGGGTACAGGCGCGGCCAAAATGTACTCGCTGGACTTTACCGGTGGCAACAAGCCCTATGTGCTGGAAGAGATGAATAATAACATGGGGAGTGTTACCCGCGTAAAGTATGGTTCTTCGGTGTACCATTATTTACGGGATGAGGCCCAAGCCGCTACCCGCTGGCAAACGGAGTTACCGTTTCCGGTGCAGGTGGTAAACAAAGTAGAGGTTTTGGATTTACTGAGCGGGGGAAAACTGGTAACGGAATACACTTACCACCACGGGTACTGGGATGGCGCGGAACGCGAGTTCAGGGGTTTTGCACAGGTGGACAGCACCGATACCGAAAGTTTTGAGGCGTTTAATACTCAGGCCTTGTTTGCCGCCGGTGATTATTTTATAAGCACAGCACCAACACGCAGCGCGGTTAGTACAACGAGCATTGCCGGAGTTAGTGCCGAACACTATGCCCCGCCGGTACTTACCAAATCGTGGTTTTACCTGGGCGCTGTGGGAGATCTGTTCCGCTTTAAGGAAACGGATTTTACGCCGGCTTACTGGGCCGGTGACGCGCCATTTCTGACACGCCCGGCAGAGCTGAATACGCTTTTAAGCGAATTGCCGCCCCGTGCCCGGCGCGATGCCTTGCGTACCTTGCGGGGCAGTTTGCTGCGGTCGGAGTTATACGCGCTGGACAACAGCGCCTTGCAAAACCGGCCCTATACCGTAACCGAAAGTGTGATGAGTTTGCGGGTGGAACAAACACCCGGGCAATTACCGGCGGTGTTGCAGGCATCGCTTCACTCTGGTTTTGGTGTACAGGGTGGTTACGTGTTTTTTCCGTTTAGTGTGGCTCAACGTACCACACAGTACGAACGGGGTAATGATCCCATGCACAGCCTGAGTTTTACAAAGGCCTACGATGCTTACGGGCAGGCGTTGGCGCAACTGAGTCTGGCCTTGCCGCGCGGAGCCAGTTTGCAGAGTGGCGGCACAGGGCATTATCTGGGTACGTATAGCGAAACGCAGTATATTTATCAGGACCACCCTAACAACCCGACCTTGCCCTATATGGTGAACCGGGTGAAAAAAACAACCGCCTATGATGCCACTAATTCCGCGCAGGGACAAGGTGTACTTGCCGTGAAGAATTTTGTATTTAGCAGTTACAATCCCACCACACTTCCGGTTATTAATTGCACATTACATTATTACGATGGAAATGCCTTTACAGGTTTACCATTCGGACAAATTGGCCATTACGGCGCGCAAGTGAGAAGTGAAACATTGATTCTTACGGACACACACGTCAATGCTATTTATGGAACAAATACACCCGAATGTTTTAAAGCCAATCCAGATTGGATAACGCATTTTCCGGCAAACTATGTGAATGAATTACAAAACAGCGATCTGCGCTTAGGTTATAAAGATCGCACCACCGGCTATCCCGACCACATTCCCGGTTGGTATGCCGAGAGTACCCGGGTGAAATATGATTTTCAAACAGGGCAAACCAATTTTAAAGGCTTGACATTAGAAAGCAAAGATACCTTTGATGTAAAAAGTGACATTCAGTACGATGTGTATCAGTTATTGCCTGTACGCAGCCGTCAGTATTTAAACGCCACCGATTATTTAGAAACAACAGCGCAATACGATTACCGCATTTTGCAACCCGAACACATTACAGATGCCAACGCTAACATAAGTGTATTTGATTACAGTCCTTTGGGCTTGTTAAAAGCCACCGCTTTGATTGGTAAAGGTACCGAAGGAGATTACAGGCAAAGCAGCGGCGATTTTTATACCCGATACGAGCCGAGCGTAAAAATGGCGTATGATTTTTTTGCGTTTGTGAACGGCAATAATCCGGTTTGGGTAAAAACGATTAGCAGAGAACAGCATTACCAACAAAGTGCTATCAGTAATACCATTGTAAAAGTAGAATACAGCGATGGCTTTGGGCGCTTGTTGCAAACCCGTGTGCAGGCTGAGGATGTATTGTTTGAGCAGTCCGGATTAAGCGTGAGCCAGACAGGCGCCAATGCTCCGGCCACAGGTATGCAACGCGCAGCCAATGCCCCCTTGAATGTGGTGGTGAGTGGGCATAAAATTTACAACAACAAAGGCAAAGTAGTTGAACAGTATGAACCCTATTTTGATACAGGTTTTGATTACAGCCTCACGCAGGCGCAAGGCGTGCGTGTGCGTATGTATTACGATAGTTTGGGAAGAGTAGTAAGAACGAAGCATCCGGATGGGAGTGAACAACGCGTTATTTTTGGTGTACCAATGAATTTAACCAACCCCGATGTCTTTACGCCTAATCCCTGGGAGAATTACACTTACGATGCCAACGATTTGGCGAGTGTGACCAATGTACCCAACAATAATGTACAAGCCACGCATTACTTTACACCCAAGAGTGCTTTAGTTGACGCGCTGGGCAGAACGGTGGAAACCACGGAGTTTTTTAATAACCTCAATTACACCGATACCGTAGTGATGAACTATGCGTATGACATAAGGGGGAATTTACTGCATGTAAAAGACCCATACAGCCGCGTGGTATTTGAGTACCAATACGATTTACGTACACCGGGTAAGGATGAGAAATTACCTCCGTTGTTTACCAAACACATTGATAAGGGGATTAGTAGAATTGTATTAGACGTGCAGGGCAAGCCTGTGATGAGTGAAGATGCGAAGGGAGCAAAAAGCTGGAGTGCGTATGATAGTGCCGGACGGCCAACGCGGGTTTGGGCAAAAGATAATGTATCGGATACCATTCGGTTACGAAGTGTTGTTCAGTATAGAGGTGTGACTAGTTCGGATAAATTGATAAACATGGTCGGGCAGGCGTTTAAGACGTTTGATGAAGCAGGCTCGGAAGAAATTATAGGACATGACTTTAAAGGCAATCCTTTGGAAAAAACACGACAGGTCATAAGTGACACGGAGTTACTGAGTATTTTTGGAGGAGCAAGCATTACCGCTTATAAAGTGGATTGGACAGGATTGAATACAAGTATTCTTGATACAGCGCAATACAAAACAACAATGGAATACGATGCTATGAATCGTATTACAAAACTTATTTATCCGCAAGATGCAAGTGGAACTACACGAAAAGAGTTAGTGCCTGTTTATAATAATGCAGGTGCATTGGAACGTGTGAGCTTAGACGGAACAGCGTATGTAGAACACATTGCTTATAACGCTAAAGGTCAGCGTGTGTTATTAGCATTGGGAAACGGTGTTATGACTCGGTATGCGTATAATACAAATACATTTCGATTAGTCAGACAACGGAGTGAGGGTTATACAAAAACGGGGTTTACGTTTACAAGCACAGGTAATGTAAAGCAAGATACAGCATACGAGTTTGACTTGGCAGGAAACATTACGAAGACTCACGATAAGACAACAGCTTGTGGCGTAGGCGGAGCTAACAATTTAACGAAAACGTTTGATTACGATCCGTTGAATAGATTATTAAGCGCTACGGGAAGAGAAAATGTACCAACGATTGCGCCGATATGGGATGATAGTTATAGAAGTAATAATGACAGTTTAACAACGGCATATACACAAAATTATGCTTATGATAAACTGGGGAATATTTTATCTCTTCAACACATTGGTGTAAATAATTTTACACGTCAATTTAATTATGGCATCAGTAATAATCAACTGAATAGCGTAAGCATCGGTAATACAACATACGCCTATACTTATGACGCGAATGGAAATCAACTGACCGAAACCAGCAGTCGTAAATGGGAATGGAATGCCGGAGATATGCCAACCTGTTTTTATGTAGAGGCGAATGGTAATGTAACTCAGTACACACAGTATTTGTATGATGGTGCAGGTAAGCGGGTTAAAAAATTGGTGTGGAAACAAAATGGAAGTTACAGTAGTTACACTTATATAGATGGGATTTACGAATACCGCACCGACGGGACAAACGAGCAGAGTACGCTGCATATCATGGATGACAGGAGTAGAATTGCAGTGATTAGAATTGGTCATGCTTTTGGAGATACAACTCCGGCAGTAAAATATAACTTAGAAAATTTTATTGGAAGTTCTGTGGTGAGTCTGGATGCGACAGGTGCAAATGTAAACTTTGAAGAGTACTATCCATTTGGTGAAACAAGTTTCGGTAGTTATGCATTCAAACGGTATAAGTATTGTGGAAAGGAAAGAGATGAGGAAAGCGGATTATACTATTATGGGGCAAGGTATTGTAATGCATGGACGTGTAGGTTTATTTCTGTTGATGCATTAGCAGAAAAATATAATCAGTTAACGCCATATCAAAATGCGGGAAATAATCCGATTAATGGATACGACATTGATGGTAATCAAACAAATATTGTTCCGGGGGCAGGTCATACACCACCTACTAATAGTCCACCAATGTCAGCTCCTTCAGGTGCAGTAACAGCTAATAACGCAAGCCCGGAACCTGAGAATACTTCTGGAACAACAATTCAGATGCCGCTACTTTCTCCAGAGGAGGCAAAAGCAAAGCTAGCGAATGAGAAAATACTCAAAGCAAATATGAATTATGACCCAGGTTCTATCACACAAGGATTTAGTAGTAATCCAGATATAGCTGCTGCGCAAGCTACTGGCCTGGCGATGAAACGGGACATGAAAGATCGAGGGATTTTGGGTAAAATTTATTTTGGTGCCTATTATTTGGGAGGGCAGATAATAAATTCAGTTGGAATGGCATATGCAATGCAAAAAAATCATAAAGCTAATGTGATTCTTTATAATGCAGGACGTTTTTCAGTTGCAAATAGTAATGCTCAAGTAAATACAACTCAAGTTGATAAAAACATCATAATGCTTCAGAGTAAGAATGCTTTGACATCTACTAATAAGGGGAGTGGAATGAGTCAACCGACAGAAACAGTGCCCGTTTATCGAGCTATGTCTTGGGCTGAATATAATAGTAATAATGGTTTTTTAAAGGATTTAAAAACATCGGGAGAAGGCCCTCATGTAAGGACTGATGTCGATTATTTGCTCGACGCAAAGTTCATAAAAGCTGGAAATTACGATATTATTGTTAAATTTGATGTTGACAAGAGGTTTGTTGAATCAATGAATACAACGCCCTATTCATTTATCCCTGATGGAAATAAAAAAGGTGGGCCAATCTTTAATGCAGCCAGAGCTGCGGGTATGTGGTATAAAAAAGAGGAAGGAAATCAAGGTACTAGTTTTGGATTTCCTGGGGCATCTACGTTTTTGTTTAATTCTGCGGTTATAGGGAATCCAGAAATATTTAAACATTTAAAATAAATTATATGAATACCAAAGAAATTTTTGAATTAACATTCATTGAAGCGTTTAAACTAGATTTAAAAGTCGCAGAATTATATTCTCAATCTTATCTAAATCAAGCAAATTTGAGTAAGAACGAAATTGATAGCATGTTGATAAATAGGGAAAGATATTTAAAAAAACTTGACGAGTATAAACATTTATCGGAAAAAATAATTTCAATGCTGCCTGATATCTATCCAACCAAGAAAAAGGAAATTGAGATCTGGGTGAAGTCTGAGTTGCTATCAATTAGTAATCCTGATATCAATTATCTAAATTTTAGCCTAACTTTTTTGGAGTACTACAATACTGTTAAGAAGTTGTCTTTTGTATCCTATTATTTATTTAAGAATAAAATAATAGATTTAGATTTTCGCAGTGAGTTAGATTCATGTATTCAGTATTTAGTTGACAACGGAAATGAAGGCTTTGTTTCTTATGTTGTAAGCGAGTTCTTCGAATCCTTATCGGATAAGGATAAGTCAATAGATTTATGGATGCAGGCAGTTGACTTGTTCTACGCTCAGGAGCAGGATAATAATACCGTTATTCTTACCTTGCTCTCTTTTGTTAACGATTTTTCTGAGCCTACAAAACTATATGTAAAAAAATGGATGACTGAAAAAGGATACCCAAAAGAAAGTAGGTAATGTTTAACAAATCAGCCTTTCTGAAAGTTATATAAATCAAAGACGGTAGTGTATCAGAAAATCAATTTTAGTAGAAGTGATAGTTTGAATTGCTCCGGTTTTTAATTTTTAAACGAATTTGCTAACCTGACACTGACAGCCCGAGCGTGTCTTAAACAAAAGGTACGAATATTCGAATGGCATATGAAAACAGTTTTTGTAGAATAGAAATTGAAAAGAGGAATACATAAACGTAAAAAGCAAAAGTGAAAAACCCGGGAAGAAAAGATTTAAACCGGGCTTACCTGCATTTTTTACAATCGTTCATTGATTTATTGGTTAGGTAACGTTGGTTTCTGGCTATTTTTAAGAGCGGTGCAAAGCGGTATTTGTCAATTTTTTCACCTGACAGCACCTGATTGGGATGTAAACCATAAAGACTTTTAGCCTCGTTGGGAACATTATGAAAATTCTGCATCGTACAACGGATTGCGGGATAGCGGGAACGGTATTGGGGAATGATGCTTTAGATAGAGTGTTTACCTACGACCCATTAAACCGCTTGTTAACGGCAAGTGGAAGGGAGAGTGATACTAATTCTGGAAATTTGTATATTTACACTGAATCTCCCGTGGCGGGAACACCCAATGCAACTAATGTGAGAGCGTATAACCGTACATATAGTTATGATAAACTCGGCAATGTACAGCAGGTAAAACAAACCGGCACCAATGGTTTTACAAGGGATTTTATTTACAATGCTAATGTAAATACGTTAAACAAGATACAGGATGCTTTACAAGTTAACATTGAGAATTACAGCTATGATGCCAATGGTAATCAGTTAACCGCAGGAAGTACCAGAAAATACTTTTGGAATGCAGGGGATCAGATAGTGGGGTTTATGGGCAGTAATACTTTAGCGCAATACGATTACAGTGGGCAAAACCGTGTGAGTAAGTTTGTAAAAACAGGAACGGATTATGAACGGGTGATTTATATTGATGGTGTGTTTGAATACCATATCTTAGAAAAACCATCTGTTACGTATAAGAAAAACTATGTGCATGTGATGGATGATAGTTCCAGAATTGCCGAAGTAAGAATTGGCCAGTCTTTCCCTAATGACATCACCAATAGTGTAGTTTATAATTTAGAAACAAACATCGGTTCTTCCTCAGTAAGGTTAGACAACAACGGAACGGTTATTGATAATGAGGAGTATTATCCGTTTGGAGATAGTTCTTTAAGGACGTTTACATACAAGCGCTATAGATACGTGGGCAAAGAACGGGATAGGGAATCGGGGCTGTATTACTATGGGGCAAGGTATTATGCGGCGTGGACGTGTAGGTTTATTAGCGTGGATCCGTTGGCGGATAAATATGTACACATTACACCTTATAACTATGCAGATAATAATCCAATAAATGATTATGATATAGATGGTCAGCAAGATAACAACACTAAACAGACAGGAGGGAATGTACCCATAGCTGCTTCTACCGGAGGGGTAACGGCAACGAGTTCCTCATTTTCTGGTGGATGCATAACCTGCTCACAAACCGTTGCAAACTCTAACCCAGAAACAACTGGCGCTGCAAAAAAAACAGTGCACTCTAATATAAAACCATTAACCCCTAAGGATAAAACAGCAGTAGCAAAAACCGAAATTAATGAAAACGCTATTGAGCAAATAAAATTATCAAAGTTACCTTTTTTAAAAATCGCAAGAGATGGAAAAATTGTAGAGGATGGGAAAAGTATAGACAGTCAGTCTGCAATAGAGACAGTGGTGGATGTTACAGAAGGAGCGAATGAAAAATTTGTTGAAAGTTTTCAGTTTACCAGAACTTTAAAGGTTCAAGAACGTTCTAAAGGAATGACAAAGGTAGAAACGGAACTTAGTGGAAAAGGAGGTTCTGGAAAATTTTTGGGACAATTAGGGATGGCATTAGATGGTTTAAATTTATTTGGCGATGCTTACAAGATACAAACAGCCAAAGACTCTAGAGAAAAGGATGCTGCCATTAAAGAAACTAAGAAGGACATTGGAGGCATTGCTATAGAAACAGGCTTATCACGGATTAATCCTGTACTAACAGTAATTACGTTTTGGAATGATTATTATAGTACAGATAAGGAGTTTATAATGTCAATGTACTATAACCTTAGAGAAAAGGCTGATGCTATAGATGCTTCTCAAAGTGAAAAAAAACAGTTTTATGACTGGTGTAATAAATATGAAAGTGTTATATATGGAAATAGGCGTAATGTAACTCCTTCTTTTAACCAAGGATTTAATAAAAATAAAAATTGAAAGTATGATAATAATTGATTTGATTTATTTAGCGATATACAGTTTTTTCAGAAGATTTTTTAATAAGTTTTCATTTGATGTACCAGGAACACGTGCTTTATATTTTCTAGCTTTTTTTGTAGGCGTAAGTTCTGAAGCAATATATTATACTAAATATTTTGGTACAAGTCAGTATTCTAAAATCACAAGTTGGTATATTTTACTGATTAGTTTTTTACTGACACTTTTACTTCATTTTAGATATAAAGATAAAAAGCACGAAAAATATTATTTAAAATATAAATCATACCTACTAGTGCCGAGTCTGCTAGTGCTCATATGGATGTACTTTGTGTTTAAGTATATTATAATAATTTATTTCAGTTAAAGTTACTTGAGCCTCCGAGCGGTAGTGTATCAGAAAATCACTTTTAGTAGAAGTGATAGTTTGAAAAGCCAGTAAAACCGGAATAATTAAATTTTAAACTATTAAAAACCGGAGCAATTAATGCTCCGGTTTTTTATTTTTAAACGTATTTGCTAATACATAGGGGGTACTTTACACCCTAGTGTATCAGAAAATCACTTTTTAAAAAACGCAGAAATGAACTGTAAGTTCTACATCGTACAAGCGATTGCGGAATAGTGTAAGCTTACCCAATTTTCGGGCCATTTAAAAAGTTAGTTTCCAAACTATTTTTCATTTTTATCCTCCAAATAAAGCTATCCCCCGTTTGTTCATGTTCGATAAGTGGCGCCACAATCTCGCAGATTCCATAGCCAAGCACAGTCTTTCAAACACAGCCTTTTCAACAGCTGTTCAATCCCTCACTACCTTTTCAAAATAAACATTCTTTACTCTATTAATGTCCATTTTCAAACCAACAATTTGCTTATTCTCATTTCGTACACTTTTAGAAATTGCGGCGCCTGACCAATTCAGAACATCTTTTTTAAGTACCTGAATTTCAAAATCGCCAAACCGCGAATGATGCCCCCAAAGTTGATTGTTTTGTAAATAAATGGTGTAATAAACATCTAACTCGCGATTGTAAAAAGTGCCGCTATACGCCCGTAATTCTTCTAAATCTAAAGCCCGCTTTTCATATTTAGTGAATAATTCGGGAACCTGATTTCCTGCTGCTAATTCTAATGTCTCAGTGGCGAAATCGTAACGTAAAGTGATTTGCTCCGAAACTCCCTTCATTTGAAATACATTTTCTCCTATTGGTAACAACGGCGATTTGCTGCTTTCGTTGCGGATATACCAGAGCGTATCATTCACAAACTGTATGGATCGGGAATAGTTTTGCTTCTCATTCCAATAGTGTCCCTCCAATTTACGCTGTTGTGCTTCATCCATTTTTATAGTTTTAATTTCTAATGCTGTTGCAGCCGGTATTGTGTTCATTGGCAAAAAGAGTTGACTAATCCGATCCGCTATTTTGGTTAATTGCATGGATTGAAAATTAGAGAGAATTATGATATTCAAATCCTCAGCAGGGTAACTGTAAAGCAAAGCCTGAAAACCGGCAATGCCACCCGTATGCTGGATACGCCGGTTTCCAAAAAAATCATCCACGATTACACCAAACGCGTAATTGTTGGGCCTTCCTGAATTTAGTACATCCAACGTACACATTTTCTCAAACACCTTTTTCCAATCGGGATGTGGATGAGAAAAGTTCATGTTCCACTTCAAAAGATCATTTGCGGTTGAATAAACATTAGACGCGCCAAACGTTTGGTCGAAGTTTTCACTGTATTTAAATCCGTTTTCTGCAACCGGCAGATAGGAACTGGTTACTTTTTTGGTGATGCGTTTGTAATCTTCCTGAATAAATGTATTGTGCATTCCTAAAGGAGAAAAAACGTTTTCCTGCATCCATTCTTTAAACTCCTGCTTTGTGATTACCTGAATAATGTGAGCAAGAAGCACATAGTTTGAATTGGAGTACATAAATTCGCTGTTCGGTGAAAAATTTAAGGAACGTTGTTGCTTCAACATTCGCAGTACATCTTCATTGTAAATCGCGTCGCCGTCCCTCCATCCGGCAAGCCCGAAAATTTCGGGTGTACTCCGGATACCGCTCGTATGATGCAACAAATTCCGGATAGTGATTTTTTGTCCAGGATTTCCTAAATCCGGAAGGTAAAGTGTAATATCATCGTCAAGGCTTAACTTTCCCGCCTGCTCCAACAAAAGTATGCCCATTGCTGTAAATTGTTTGGAAACGGATCCGATATTGAAAACAGATGCCTTCGAAATTGGTATTTGATAATTCAGATTTTCCAGTCCATAGGTTTTGAAATAGACAATGCTATTTTTGTGAGATATAAGCACAACTCCCCCCGGATTTTTGGAGGTCCAGGCGGTAAAAAGCTGGTCAATTTTTTTAGTTTGGCCGTATCCGTAAAGTGAGACAAGAACGGAAAACAGGAGCGGAATGAGCGGTTTCATATTTCTACATGTATTTGCCATAAAACAAATGTCCGCTTATGATTTCAGGAATAAAAAAGCGATCTGTAAAATGGAATAAACTGTCTGCAAAATGGATAAACCGGGAAAAAATCCCATCGCCTTAGAGGTATTGAAGGTTATTTAATTGAACATCTTAGAGTCATTGAATGCGTTTAAAAACGGGATACAGAAGAACTGGAAATGTGGGGCTTTTGATGGCGAAGTATTACGCTGGGGCTTTTCTGTTAAAGCAAAAACCCGCTATTGCAGCGGGTTTTTAGACTTTCAGAGGTCCCGAGCGGATTCGAACCGCTGTACAAGCTTTTGCAGAGCTCTGCCTAGCCGCTCGGCCACAGGACCTTGTGTGCGATTGTTGATGAAACATCAAAAATCCGGCCTGTAAAAATACTATTTTTTTGCAACTTACACATCGCATTTCAATAAAAAAATGAAGTTTACCTCCAAATTACCCAGTACCGGCACCACTATTTTTACCGTAATGAGTGCCCTGGCCCGCGAGCATCAGGCCATTAACCTGTCGCAGGGTTTCCCTGATTTTGATTGTCACCCTAAACTTCTCGAAAGTGCGCAGCGCTACATGCAGCAAGGGTTTAACCAATACGCTCCCATGCCCGGTGCTCCCGCCCTTCGCGAAACCATTGCCACTCTTCTTTACAACAGTTATGGGGCTACCTATCACCCCGATACCGAAATTACCGTTACAGCCGGTGCCACTCAGGGCATTTATACCGCGTTGGCAACGCTTGTGCATCCGGGCGATGAGGTTATCCTGTTTAGTCCGGCTTACGATTGTTATGCCCCCGCCATTACCGTTCACGGTGGCATACCCGTGTACAGTACCCTGCAGGGAAGCGGATTTCAAATAGACTGGAACGATGTACGGCAAAAACTGAATGCCAGAACAAAAGCTATTATCATTAACTCGCCTCATAATCCCAGCGGCACTACCCTCTCGGCAAACGATCTGCAAACCCTTCAGCAACTGGTACACAACACCTCTACCTTTGTTATCAGCGACGAAGTGTACGAGCACATGGTGTTCGACGGAGCCTCCCACCAATCAGTGGCGCGCTATAAAGAACTGGCCGCCCGTTCGTTTATTGTATCGTCGTTTGGCAAAACGGTGCATACCACCGGGTGGAAAATCGGCTACGTGGCAGCACCCGCAGCGCTTAGCGCGGAGTTCCGCAAAATTCATCAGTTTCTGGTGTTTGCCGTTAACCACCCTTTACAGTTGGCCCTGTCCGATTTTTTAAACGACTCTGCTAACTATACAGAACTAAAACATTTCTATCAGGCTAAACGCGATTTTTTCCTGCGTCAGATACAAGGCAGTCGTTTAAAACCCCTGCACACCAGCGGCACCTATTTTCAGCTACTCGATTACAGCAACATCAGTAACGAAACCGATACCGATCTGGCGGTACGCCTTACCAAAGAGAAAAAACTAGCAGCCATTCCCTTATCGGTATTTTACAACGAGGCGCCCACCCAACAACACTTACTGCGGTTTTGCTTTGCCAAAAAAGAAGAAACCTTAGAAAGGGCAGCAGAGATTATACAAACACTTTAATTTAGCACACCGCGCTTTCCCTATGATCCGATGTAATAGACTCTGCCTTATTATAGTGGTACTTGCCGGTTTATTCAGCTGCCGTGAAATAACGACAGAAGAGGCATTGCAACGCATTGCAGAAAGCAAATCGTATTCCACTGATGCGCTACCAGAATCCGTTAAGCCCATTACTGTTTTTTCGCATTGTATAACGCACACCTCACACAAAGGTAAAGCTCATCCTTATTGGTTCGAAGCAGCGTTTTCCGACTCTACTTATACCCGAATGATAGATGAAACGAAAGTTACCACTTACACATTTCAAACGGTAAACGCGGGAAAACTGCATATTGAAAGCGGGAAACTAATTGCCAGCGACCCCATTACCTCAAGCAGTAGTGTGGCATTTCAGGAACAATTCCCCACCGGCGATTTTATATGCGAGCTCGCCGTAATCAAATCCGGTAATTACCCTAGAGGCGTTGCCTTTGCGCGTATCAAATTCTCAGACCAAGAGGTAGAAAAATGGATGTGCGCTACTATGCCTGGCGAAAGTCCCATACCCGCCAATGATAGTCTTGCAAATTGCTTTACCGTAGATGCCGGTTTGGGTCTGTTTGCCGACTCCCTTTCCCTGAAAGCTATTCTGCAACTCCCCGATAAACAATCCGACCTGCTCCTGTTTCCACCCCATGCTGTACGTCCCACATTTTATGGCGACATCAGTACTTCCGGCAAGCATACCCTCTTTGTATTCCATGCCGGGTATGGCGATGGGTGCTACAACACCTTTATAGGCTACGACAAACAAGGAAACATTTGCCGTTTACTGTCCGATCTTGGCATCCTCTTCTGGAAAGGTTGCGAAAATTAAATTTTCTGGCCGTGCCCCTGTTCCACTTCCTGTTAAGGCTGTTACACAAAAAATGTCCATCTTATCTTATAATGATGTTCCAAAGGGTCGCGCTTTTCGCTATAGCCCCTCCGTCTTTTGCTATGCCACAGCCGCTGTGGTGGCTTCGTGCCTTCGCCTCCTCGCCGGCGTGGCCTCACGCAAAAGCCGTTCGGGGGCTGCCGCTTCAATCGCTCACGGATGGGTGAATGCTTGTGTCAAGGGGTATAAATAATACTATGGGACTCTGCAACATCAATGGCCAAAAGTATCATTCGCCATACGAATACAGTAAGGGAATCTCAATATCAACCAAGGTTCCGCGGGGCGTGTTTTCATGTATGGCCACACTGGCCTTATCTTCTTTCATTAAAAAATTAATAGACTCCATCCGCTTCACGTTAATTGCCAAACCATGCGAAACGTGTTTCGGTTTGCTGATTTGCTGATGGGCCGCAATACCAATACCCGTATCGGCCACTTGTATATGTAACTTCCCTTCCCGGATGGTAACACGCACATCAATACGTCCGCGCTCACCCGCCGGTAAATGCATAATGCCATGCCAGATAGCATTTTCCACATAAGGCTGTATCAGTAAAATGGGGATCTTTACCTCCTCCGTGGCTTCTTTATCCGTTAGCGTAATGCTATAGTCAAATCCATTGTTGCAACGTACCTGCTCCAGTTCTATGTATAATTTCAGGTTGTCCAGTTCCTGATGAAGGTAATTGAGTACCGCGTTCGACTGGTTCAGTATTTGCCGGAGTAATTTACTGAACTTGGAAACATACTCATAAGCGGCTTCGGTTCGTTTACTTAATACCATGCTTTGAACAGAGTTAAGGCAGTTGTAAATAAAATGTGGGTTTAACTGGTTACGTTGCAACTGCTGCTCCTGCATAAAAATAGTATAAGCCGTTTTCAATTGATCAGTGGTTTCCATAGCCGCTAACAGTTGTCCGTTTATTTGTTCTATTATCTGGCTTTTTTCAGTTACCCTCCGTCGTTCCGCTTCCAGTGCTTCATTTTGCAGTTGAATTTTAGCGTTGGTGGCTTTAGACTTAACAAACCGCTGTCGCAGATTAAACGCCAGTAATGCCAGTAAAAGGAGCACTATGCCTCCCGCCCCAAATATAATGTAACGGGTCCGGCGTTCATAAGCCTGCACGGTAGCTTCCTGTCGCCGTTTCTCTTCATCCACCGCCAGTTTTCTGGCGTATTCAAACTCCGCTTTAAAGCCGAGGGCGGCCGACCGTTTCTCATCTGCAAAATCCATTACCTTATGCTGTAAAAACGCATCGCGGTAAAACAGCGCTTTTTTATAATCACCTGCCGCTTCATACGTGCGCGAAACAACCTCCATTATCGATGCTTTTACTACTCCCGACGAAGTATTAATCCAGGTTAACCCTTGCTTTTCAAAAGCGATAATGGGTTGATAGTTTTTCTGCCGGTAATTTAACCACAATATAGCTTCCGCGTTAAGAATCATCATCATGCTATCCTTATTCATTCTGGCAAGTTTATCTGCTATGTTAAGGTAAACCCATGCCGAATCATACAATCCTTGTTTAGAATAAGTGTCACCAATTTCACGGCAGGCCCTGCAAACTGGTCTGTAATGAGGACTTTGCCGCCCCGCCGCTATGGTTTTTAAATACCATTTTTTGGCTTCCATCTGATCCGAAACGGATTTGTAAAAATCACCAATGCCCAAATACGCCAATGCTTTGTCCTCCTTTTGTGAAGCGGGCAAACTCTCCGCTATCTCAACCGCCTTCCTGTAACTGGTTTCTGCCCCTTTTGAATCGCGGTACTTTACCTGCAAATTTCCCATACTACAATAAAGCCTTACCTGTACTGATTTCTGATTACTACGTATCGCATGGGCAAT
>JASGCO010000051.1 GCA_030054095.1 Sediminibacterium sp. | reverse complement strand
GTTGAGCTGATTCTGAAAGAAATCCCTTTCATAAAAGTGACCGGAAAAGTCAGTAACGGACAAGAAGCCCTCCGCTATCTGAACGGACACAAAACAGATCTGGTGATGATGGATATAAATATGCCTGTTATGAACGGGGTTGAAGCTTTGCGGGAAATAAAAAAATCATTCCCTTTGGTTAAAGTCATTATCCTGTCCATGCATAATGAACAACAAACCATTATTAATGTCATGAAAGAAGGAGCTGATGGCTACCTGCTTAAATCTGCCGATAAAGCCGAATTTAAAACCGCCCTGGAGCTGGTAAAAACCGGGAAGCAATATTTCTCTAATGAAATTACCAAAACCCTTATGCAACAACATACACGTGAAGACAAAGTAAACGGAAGTGAAAAACTGAGTTCGCGTGAAATAGAAATCATCAAAGAAGTGGCTGCTGGTTATTCTAATAATGAAATAGCAGACAGGTTAAATATCAGTGTAAGAACCGTAGAAACTCACCGGAAAAACATCATGGCTAAACTGGAATTAAAAAATATGGCAGCCCTGATACGGTTTGCCATTCAGCAAAACTATATCTGATAACCCGCAGTAATTGTTAGTACATCACCCTAATTAAATTTACCGTAGCCGGTTTTAAGCGTAAACAGATACAAAATTTCCTACTAACCGTGGATTAATTTTTAAGTGGTTGCTTATCGAAAACCAGTTTAACCCGTTTACCGCTCAATTTCTCTAAAAGCGGGGTTAAAATTACTGATGCATTCCGTTCCGTTTGACGAAACACCTCCTGCCGGAGTTCATCGTTTAAAAAGGATGCTTCCGCTTTACGGTACATCTCCTGAACAATTAACGACTCATTATCCAGCACCGGAATAGTAACAACACTGTAAATCTGGCTTTTTTTATGATCAATCCGGCTAAAACAAATTTCAGGAGCAGGCAAATGAACAGTTACCAATGAATCTTCCTGAACTATATCCGATTCTTTTATCTTCTGTAAATCAATACAACCTGCCAGTTCTCCACTCACTACCATCAACAATCGCGTATCCGGCAAAAAACGGCTATGCTCCACCGTATGTTCTACCACATTTTTAAGGTGCATCCTTACCAATTCTAAACGTCCGACTGCCTGAACCGAAGATACAGTGAGGTATTGGCTTGTACTTTCCTTTACAGGTTTCCGGCCAAACCAAAGCCAGCCAATAATCAGGGTTAATACAACAATAATAATGTAGGGAATAAATCCTTTTAAACTAATGTCTGTTTTCATACTAAGATGTTAAAGTGCGTAACGTGCAAGCGGTGTCAGGCTCATATCGGCCACTTCTCCCTTTTGCCATTTATAATAAGCGGTAATCCCAACCATGGCCGCGTTATCGGTACAATATTCAAACGCGGGAATAAATGTTTTAATCTTCCATTCTGTTTCCAGTTGTTTTACCTGTTTCCGTAATTCTGAGTTGGCACTTACGCCGCCTGCAATAGCCAGTTGTTGTATACCATGTTCCGCCATCGCCTTTTTTACGTTCTTAAGCAACACCTTTATAAGGTGCGACTGATAAGACGCACAGATATCATTAAGGTTTGTTCTCACAAAATCAGGATCTTTTTGGGTATTATTCTGAAGAAAATACAAAAAGGAGGTTTTAATGCCACTAAAACTATAATCCAACCCACCGGCTTTGGTTTCCGAAAACTGAAACCGTTGCGGATTACCGGATGCCGCGTGCTTATCAATTAAGGGGCCACCGGGGTAAGGCAATCCCAGTAACTTGGCCGCTTTATCAAATGCTTCGCCCACCGCGTCATCAATGGTTTCGCCTAACACCTCAAATTGCAGATAATCGCTTACTTTTACCAGTTGCGTGTGGCCACCGCTTACTGTCAGGCATAAAAATGGGAAATTAGGTACGGGCTTATCCTGCGCTTCCGATTTTATAAAATGCGCCATGATATGGGCCTGCATGTGATTAACTTCAATTATAGGAATAGTTAAAGCAAGAGCTATGCTCTTAGCGGTACTCAATCCTACTAATAAACTTCCCATTAAACCTGGCCCTCTGGTTACGGCTATGGCGGACAACTGGTTCAACTCTATACCCGCCTTTTTGAGCGCTGCATCTATAACCGGAATGCAGTTTTTTTGATGATCGCGGCTGGCTAATTCAGGCACTACTCCCCCATACTGTTGGTGAATAGCCTGACCTGCCGTTACATTCGATAACACCATATTATTGCAAAATACCGCAGCAGACGTATCATCACAACTGCTTTCTATTGCTAAGATATAAGTGTTAGTATTTTGCATTTTTTTAATAGCAAAAATACGGATAAACCTTAACTTTATAAATTCTGGGTTTAATCAGGAAAATAGGGCGTTTCCTCCTGCGTTTCGCGGGGTATATCATTATTTTTATAATGGTGCTTTGTGTTGCGCTTTTTTTTGCTATCCGCACCAGCGCCTTTCAAACCTGGGCAGCACAAAAAGCCACCTCTTACCTTAGCAAGGAATTAAAAACAGAGGTAAACGTAGAAAAGGTGGAAATAGAATTTTTCCGTTCTATTACACTTAAAAATGTTTTTGTTTCTGACCTGCACAAAGATACGTTGCTGTATGGCGGCACCATTAAAACACAAATAGATTTTTTTGACTACAAACAACAAGTACTTAAACTGGATCAGATCCACCTCGAAAACAGTACGGTAAAACTAATCAAACATTCGGGCGACAGCGTTTTTAATTACGATTTTCTGATACAGTATTTCTCGGGAACTAAAAACGACAGCAGTTCCGGGAAAGGCTGGGATGTTTCGCCCGGAAATCTCCTTCTTAAAAACGTCAACTTTACCTATCACAATACACATTATCCGGATTCTGTAAGTCCGAATATAAATTACGATCACATCGGGGTGACCCATCTTAACGGACAAATTAACCACTTCCGTCAGGACAAGGATACGTTTTATGCAGATATAAAAGACCTTAGCGCTACCGAACGTTCCGGTCTGAAATTATCTAAGTTAGACGGAAGCCTTAAACTATCGGAACGTCAATTAAAATGTACAGCTTTGTTATTGCGTACACCTTATTCTTATGTTAATGGTGATCTTACGTTTGAATACGAAAACTGGGACAGTTATAATGACTTCATTAATAAGGTAAAACTAAAAGCGACATTACACGACTCTACTCACATTGGAGGTAAAGATTTATCTGTATTTGTACCAGAACTTAACGGCTTAGAAGAAACACTTGCTATAAACGGGAAAGTAAATGGTTACATCAGTGATCTTAACTTATCCGATATACATATCCGCTACAGGCAATTCACCGAATTTGCGGGGGATCTCAGCATCAGTGGATTGCCCGACATTGAAAACTGTTACCTGCATTTTAACACCACGCGGATGGCCACTAACTACAAAGATTTGATAAAACTACCGGATTATCCTTTTACCAAAAAGAAAACGCTCAGCCTCCCTTCTATTGTAGCACGCTTTGGCACCATTGTTTATAAGGGCAATTTCGACGGATTACTAAATGATTTTACTACCTATGGAAATTTTTCTACCGCATTAGGAACAGTGGGGAGCAATCTGAGCATACGTTTAGGCAAAAAAGCAGACGACATTAGTTATAAGGGATCGCTTCGAACCAATAATTTTAATGTAGGTGCTTTGGCCGGGTTAAAAGACTTTGGGACACTAAGCCTGCAAACAAAAATAAACGGTAAAGGTATTTCGCTGGCTGGATTGGATACCGATGTAGAAGGGAAAGTGTTATCATTAAACTACAAAGGGTACACCTATAAAGATATTGTTCTGAATGGTTCTTTTAAAAATAAAATTTTCAATGGCTTACTTGATTCGCAGGATCCCAATGCCCGCTTTGATTTTAACGGGAATATTGACTTTACAAACAAAATTCCCAAAATGGATTTTATTTCAACCATAAGCGCGGTTAATCCCGTTGCGCTTAAACTGGTAAACGCGACCGATACCGGCATTCTCTCTTCTCAGGTGCTTATCAATCTTAACGGCGACGACATTAATAACCTGTCAGGCGAAATCAACTTTGACGATACACAGTACAAAACCAACAAAAAAATCTATAAACTCAGCACCTTCGATTTGCAACTGGATCAATCCTCGCCTGTTAAAAAGATAAAGCTCAATTCAGCGTATCTTAATGCTCTGGTGGAAGGAAAATTTAGCCCTACTAACCTGGAATCAGCATTTAATCACTTTTTAAACAGTTATTATCCGACATTTATAAAAAAACAGAACCCTAAAAACCGTTACAATGATGTATTAGACTTTAAAGTCAGCATAAAAAAATTCAATACCATTAATGAATTATTTCTGCCCGACCTTATGATTAGCCCGGGTACCGTTTTCAGTGGCAGGTTCAACGCTCAGGAAAACGCGCTTAACATTACGGGGCTTAGCGACACTATTACTTATCAGGGCATACGTATTGACGCTTTTCAGCTAAAATGCACCGAAGAAAACGATATCATCAGCGCACGACTGGAAGGAAAACGTCTTCATTTAACGGATAGTCTTGGCTTAACAGGTTTTAACCTCTGCATCAGTTCACGCGACCGTAACACTAAGTATAATATTGAATGGGATAATAAAAAACAACCCGGTCGTTTCAGCGGAGAAATTGCCGGGCAGGTCGTTTTTAATGACGCTAACATTTACCTCACATACGATACCGCGTTTACTATTTTAAAAGATACCTCGTGGCACCTGGCCCAAAGCAATCCATCTGTAATTGATACCGCCGGAAACGTTATCCTTTATCCGTTGTCATTTAAAAGCGGAGAACAAGCCATTATTGTACAAGGGCGACTTTCTTCCAATCCAACAGATGTACTGAGTTTGAATCTTAAAAACTTCAGATTAGAACAATTGAATCCATTTTTATCCGCTTATAGTTTAAAACTAAATGGCGTTTTAAACGGAGGCGTAAACTTGTTTAACTCACTTAAAAACATAGCCTTTAGCAGCGACCTTGCCCTGAGTTCACTTAAAATAAACGACAATTTGATTGGGCAACTGATTATAAAAAACAACTATGATCCCGAGCACAAACAGCTGGATCTGGATGGCTATACAACCCTTGGTTTTATGGACGAAAATAACAATCCACTGAAAAATCTGGCTTTCCAGGGCCACTATTATCTGGACCGGAAAGAGGAGAGTCTGGATATCAACATCAGTGCCACTCCATTGAATTTAAGACTTTTGAATCCGATACTGGAAGGAATCTTAACAATAAACCGCGGTATGATCAGCGGCAGCGGAACCATTAAAGGAACCCCTGCCAAACCCATCATTGAAGGAAAATTCAACCTGTTTAAAAGCGATATAAAAGTAGATTATACCAATGTAAATTATGAAATTACAGGGCCTATTACTATCTATCCGGATCAAATCAATTTTGATGAGATGAAGATGAAAGAATTAGGATCAAAAGCCGCGCCTCAGGGAACGCTCTCCGGCAATATTTTCCATTCCAATTTTTCACGTATTCAGATTGACTATGACGTTAACTACCGTAATATGCTGGTGCTTAACACCAGCGAACGTGAAAATAAAGATTTCTATGGACGTGTATATGGATCGGGAAATATAGGTTTATAC
Organism: Sediminibacterium sp.; assembly: GCA_030054095.1. Taxonomy (GTDB): domain Bacteria; phylum Bacteroidota; class Bacteroidia; order B-17B0; family Aurantibacillaceae; genus Aurantibacillus. The sequence continues at coordinate 8,826 of JASGCO010000051.1, read as the reverse complement.
GGTTTCCTGAACGACATACACATGCGGATTGTAGATACCACCAAACGTAACTCTAAATTTTTTCTTCCACTCGACGGACCGGCAGAAGTAGGAGAAAACAATTTTATCCGTTTTGTAAAACACGATTCCATTAAGAAAAATGAAGATGAAAAACTAAGCGGGTTTAATCTGGATATGACTATCATTACCACACCAGACGCGCAGGTACAGATTATTTTCGATAAAAAAACAGGCGATGTTTTAAATGCGCAAGGCTATGGCAACATTAATATGACCATTAACACATTAGGCAAATTTGACATGTTCGGAGATTATACGATTACCGATGGAGATTATTTATTTACACTGGAAAATGTAATCAGTAAAAAATTTGAAATTGATGCAGGGAGTACGATTAAATGGTCGGGAAGCCCCTATAACGCGGATATTGATATTGTAGCGAGCTATAAACAAAGAGCTTCTGTTGCCCCTCTTATGCCACCCGGCGATTCGTCTGTTAGTGCTAAACGGCGGGTACCTGTTGACTGTAAACTTAAAATGAGCGACAGGTTACTCACCCCAAAAATTACATTTGCGATAGACCTTTTAAGCTTAGACGACAATACAAAGTCTAAAATAAATTCCGTTTTACAAGATGAGGTAGAATTGAACCGCCAGGTATTTTCATTATTGCTCTTCAAAAGCTTTGTTTCACCCGAAATTTATAACCGCAGTGGAGGGGTAACCGCGGGGGGAGCTGCAAGCGCCTCGGGAGCTGATTTTTTGAATAGCACCGTCAGTAATCTCCTAAGTGGGTTAACCGATCAGGTGCAAATAGGTTTCAATTACAGACCCGGTAACCAGTTAAACAGCGATGAGGTTGATCTGGCTCTGAGCAAACAGCTATTTGACGACCGCCTGATCATTGATGGGAATATTGGCGTAAATAATAATCAGGCGCGTAACTCTAATAACCTGATTGGTGATGTTAATGTGGAATATAAGTTAACACGTGATGGGAAATTCAGGGTTAAAGGATTTAACCGCAGTAACGACAATACTCAGATAACCACCGCCGGTGGTGCCTTTACGCAGGGCGTAGGTTTGTTTTACAGGGAAGAATTTGAAACGTTTAAACAACTCTATAAGCGTTACCTTGAAAAATTAAAACCCAGTTCGGCTAAAACCACCTCTGTACAAACTCCTTAATCAGTATTACCCTTTTTTATCTATTTTAGCGCCGTGTTAGTGATTCAAAATACCCCGGATTTCAGGATTGAAACTCCATCCATTTTAACGATAGGAACCTTTGATGGTGTGCATCTGGGACATCAGAAAATTTTAGCGCGCCTTAAAGAACTTAAAGAACAAATGGGATTAAAAACCATTGTACTTACTTTTGATCCGCACCCCCGGAAAATCATTACAACGCACCAAAAGGATCTTAAATTACTTACACTTGTTGACGAAAAACTGGAGTTACTGCGCAAATACGAAGTAGATGCCACTGTAGTATATCCTTTTTCGAAAGCTTTCTCGCAATTAAGCGCGGAAGAATACGTTAGCGATATACTCCTTAAAAAATTGAAGGTTCAACATTTAGTAATTGGTTACGACCATAAATTTGGCAAAGATCGCGACGGTGATATTTTTACACTTATTAAACTTAGTCATACTTATAAATTTCAGGTAGAAGAAATTCCCGCTAAAGACATTGATTCTATAAATGTAAGTTCCACCCGGATACGGGCAGCAGTCGAATCAGGAGATGTGGAATTGGGAGCACGTTTTCTGGGGCACCATTACTTTATTAAGGCATTGGTTGTAGAAGGTAAAAAACTGGGCCGTACTATTGGTTACCCAACCGCCAATTTATGGATCGAAGACGCTGACAAACTGATTCCTGCCAAGGGGGTTTATTTTGTGGGAGTTGAAACCGGTGGGCAAACGTACTACGGCATGATGAACATTGGTACCAACCCGACAACAGATAACGACAATGCCATAAAACTGGAAGTCAACATTTTCAATTTTTCGGAATCAATCTACGGACAAAGCATCAGGGTTTCTTTTCTGAAACGCTTACGCGATGAACTAAAATTTGAATCACTAGACGCGCTTATTGAACAACTAAAACTGGATGAAGCAACATGTTTAGAACTTATCTCTCACTACTAATTACCGTTATTGTTTACCTGTTGGGGACAGGAGCTATGGCACAAGTGTCATTACTCGACTCTGCCGCGCTTTATAAACTGGAACCCATCACCGATTTACAGGTGGCCCTTCAAAAACCGGATTCAGTTATTAAACTTGTTTTGCGGAAAAAACACTTCAAACAATTTCCAATGGAAATTTTAGCGTTCAAAAACCTTCAGTACCTCGACATCAGCAAAAACAGTATTACAGAACTTCCGGACAGTATTGGCGCATTAAAAAATTTACAACACCTAGCCTGTAGTAAAACAGGTTTACAGCGAATTCCAAACAGCATTGGCCAATTAAAAGAGTTGCGTTACCTTAACGTAAACCAAAACGAAATTGTGGTGTTACCCTATGGTTTTGGGAAATTGTCCAAACTACAGGTTGCTGATTTGTGGAGTAATGAGCTCGACAGTTTTCCTACCTCTATGCCTGAACTGAAAGAACTGAAATGGATGGATTTACGTAATATCCTTATTCCACAGAATAAACAGGACGAACTACAAAAACAACTCCCACACACCCGGATTTATTTCAGCCCACCGTGCAAGTGCAGTTGGTAATTTTAGTGCCTGACTCCTTTTAAATTTCAAAATACCGTTTTACATCTTCTATTGTCTGCACATCTTCCGGCAAAGGCTTAAGATCAATACGTATTTTAGGTTTTCCGGAAGTCATTTCCGCGTCATCAGCAAAGTACTGCTTCAGGTAAAGACGGCCATTAACCGGTACACATACTGTATGCCGGATTCCTGAACGGAATACCAGATCGGATACATTTTTATACGCATAGGTGTAAAACATACGATCCTTGTAATCCATCACATATACCATCTGTGGTAAAAATGGCTTGCCTTCCAGTTGATAGGCAACTGATGGTTTATAATCGCCATTTTTAGCGCGGGGACCATCGCTGTTATACACCCCAAACTGACTAATCTGAAACACACGCAATACCTTAGCCGCTCCCTGCAATCCACTCACTTCTCCTGCATTTGCCTGTTCTCTGGCTTTCGTTTCCCTTATGTATGCCTTTAGCCGTTCTTCCTTATCGCGTTTCATCTCTTCCTTATAGGTCTTCTGGCGGGCCAGCATCTCCGCTCTTAAGGCTTCCTCTTTGGCCTGCCGCTCTGATAATGCCTTTTCATAATCGGCCATTTTGGACTTGAAAGCGGCATTCGCCTTTTCAAAATCCGCGCCACTCAAACATGGATATACAATCAGATTCAATGTCTGGCTTCCCTTACGCAGATTCAGCAAGTAATTAATGCCTTTTTGCGGACCATCGCTGATACTGACATCGTTCCAGGTAATTTCTGTGTAACGGTCGGAGTAGTTTTTATTTTCATCTCCCACCTCAAAAACCACATTGGAAAATCCACCCAACTCAGGAAATTCGTTCTTATCCACTTCTAATGTAAAATTAGGGCGATTACTTACTTTTCTTGGTTTAGCAGGTTGACGAACTACAGGTAACTTAGCAATTTGCTGATCATAACGTTGTTCTATTTTTTCCAGTCCGTCCTTTTGTGCAGCGTCATGTTGCTTGCTAATTTCCGATTCTGATAACGGTGCAGGCAATGCTTTATCGTTCGCTACCTTTTTTCCCGCTACGAAAGGTTTAATAACGTCTTTTCCAAAATACGCCCAATTGCCAGATGCCGTATCAAGAATGTACTGATTAAAATGCGTCCCTTCTTTCTCACTGGCCAGTTCAACCGTTAGGGTGGTATTGGCTTTCAAAAACACCGGCTCCCCGTTTTTTTCACCTTTAATATCAAACATACCGGCGCTTTCAAAATCATAGGTTGTAGCCGCTGAATCATATTGCATAGGAATTCCGCTCATCAGTTGCTCGCTTACCTTATGTATCTCGCGGTAAAGTATTTCCACCTCTCCCTCTATCACTTGTCCACTTTTGTTTACAAACGCGTTCTGTGGAATCTTAATACGCGACTTACCCGCATGTGCTACATTAGCGCCTTTATCCGCGTTTACCTTGTAGCGTGCATAAGCCACATCCAAACGCGGATTAACAGGCGCTATGGTTCTTTTCGTTTTCTCAGGTTTTTCAACCGCTTTTTTGTTTGTTAGGGAAGTATAGGTTTTATCATTCGTTTTTTCTGTTTTTGATTTGGAATTGTATAACTGGGATAAAGTAACTGTACAAATAACGGCAATGCCTAAAACTATCCCCGAATACCTGATACTCTTTTTCTTCCACCAGCTTCGGTCGTTGCGGGCCTTTTGAATACTCTGGTTTTTAAATTTGGTTAACAGTTCATCGAAATTTTTATTTTTTTCAATTTCGTCATCGCTTAGCTTTTTTCGGTTTAATATAAATTTCGGTTCCATCCTAAGGTTTTAATTTGATGATATGTTTTTTCAGTTTTTCTATAATGCGGTGCATGCGCACTTTCGCATTTGTTTCTGTAATATCCAAAATATCGGCGATTTCCTTAAACGGGCGCTTTTCAAAATAACGTAGTTCCAATAACTGAATTTCTTCTTCGTCTAAACTCACGATTAATTTTTTCAAAGCGGGGATGTATTCTTCAAAAAAAGGCTCTTCATTTTCTTCGTAAATATTCCGTAAATCACTTATATCTGCATTAATGGCCCGTTTATCTTTTTGCGAGCGGAAAAGCTGCATGACCTCGTTATGCGCGATGCGGTAAAGCCAACTTGAAAACGGAACTCCTTTAAACTGATACGAAGCCAGGTTACTCATCGCTTTTAAAAATACATTACTGGTTACATCACATGCTGTATCCCGGCAATCCATACGCTGGTAGATATAATTAAAAATTTGCTTATAGTATTTATTGTAAAGCGGAGCAAAACGGGCCGGATCTTGTTTTGCCGCTTCAATTAACCGCAACTCATCCTGCAACTGCATGGGGGAATGGTGATAGGAAGATTGAACTGTCATATTGCTGCCGTTAAACGTATTATTAGCTTATAATTAAAAACAACGAAATGGTTACGCCAATATTTCAAACAACGTTTACATTATAACTAACCATTTGATAATCAGTTACATTATTTTTACTAAAAATGAGTGAAATAGTTATTTTAACCACTAAAACATACATTTCATTGAGTGAACAAAGCCTAAGTAATCAAAAAATGCTATCGGTCAGCCGTTATTCCGCCTTTACACTAAGCCATTTCAGATGGTCTATATTCGTCGAATTACTGTTCATTCGGGCAAGAAAAAAATGCCCTCAATGAGCTAATATTGGCTTACAATGAGTGAATTTCCAATGTTTTGTTAAAAATCTCGTCTAAAATGTTTAAAAAAAGGAATCCGATGTAACCCTATGGGCTTTTATACGTTAAAAATTCCGATTAAATTTGTATATATAGAAATCATGAAAAAATTAATTGTAACCTCTGCCATCTTAGCCTTAGTATCAATGGGTATTACTTCTTGCAAAAGTCACGAAAAATGTCCTGCTTACTCTAAAGTAACTGTTAAGCACAACAAAGCTTCAGTTTAATTCATGAATTGGATTCCTTTAACCGATTCCAGCCAACTTACTGAAATTAACTTACGCTCGGATAGTCCTTCTGTTCGGGCGGTTTTAGTTTTTAAGCATAGTACACGTTGCAGTATTAGTAGCATGGCTTTAAGTCGTCTTGAATCCAGATGGATTGACGATGCGGGCATTCCCGCTTACTTTCTTGATCTGCTGAGTTTTCGTCCGCTTTCCAATGAGATTGCCAATGTGTATGCCATTGAGCATCAAAGTCCTCAGGTATTGCTTATTCGCAATGGCCGATGCATTTATACGGCTTCGCACAGCGACATCCGCGCTCAGGATATACTGAATGCGCTTACCTGAAATACACGGCTCCCCCTACACTATTTTGTTTTGAACCTGTTACACTTTTTAAAGTGTTTATTTCTTGGTGTACCCTTAAATACCCTAAAAACGCAAAAATCAAGGCTTCTTTAAATTCGATGGTAGCAGGATCCGGTTTAATAAAACGCTCTTGCCCCTTTTCCTGCAATGTTTCGTATAAAAAATCATTATAGACTCCTCCCCCACTCAACAAACAACGTTTAACCAAACTAGCATCCATCACTTCAACAATTCTTCTGGCACTATATTCTGTTACCGAAGCCAGTTTTTGAGGAATGCTGAACGCCGGACTATCCAGCAATCCCTGCATCTTACGTTCGAAATACTCCCTGCCAAGCGATGGATAGTTTTGCGTTTCGTGCATTTGCAGCAAAGCGGCAACCAGTTCCGGCACATAAGGTTCACTACGCGCTATAGCCCCATTTTCATCATAGGCCTTTCCTATCTTTTCACACAGATAATTCAAAGCCATATTCACAAAACAAATATCAAACGCCTTACGCTCCTGATGAAAAGCGAACGATACATTGGCAATGCCTCCCAGATTGAGGCAGGCTTCGTAATCACTAAACAATAACGCATCGCCAATGGGTACCAGTGGCGCGCCTTGTCCGCCCAACGCTACATCCATACTTCTGAAATCGCAAATGGTTGAAATGCCTGATACCGCGGCAATAGTGGCGCCACATCCCATCTGTGTTGTAAATCCCAGTTCGGGCCGGTGAAATACGGTGTGGCCGTGGGATGCTATGTAATCGGGGCGTACCTGCGCCTCTCTCAAAAAATCCAGACATTGTTCCCCAATAAATTTACCACATTCATGATGCAGCTTAAACCAGGCCTCAGCGCTGGCTTGCGCGGCATCGGTTAAGCGCTTCTTCCACACAAGATCATAGGACACTGTGGTTGCCTTTAAAATCTGGTACTGATACCCTGAATGGCTGGTTTCGAATCGGCACAAGGCCAAATCGAGCCCATCCAGTGAAGTACCACTCATTACCCCTAAAAAATGACTTGCTTTACCCGCTCCCATATCTGAAAAATCGTTCGGTTTTTTGCAAAAATAAGCCTGCAAATAATTGTTAAACTAAGGCATTGCTTATATATTTGCAAGGTTACTAAAAATAATAACACTAAAATAAATACTATGCAGTTTGATTTATCGGAAGAGCACTTAATGATCCAGAAAGCGGCTCGTGAGTTTGCGCAAAACGAATTAAAACAAGGCGTTATTGAGCGCGATGAACACCAGAAATTTCCTACCGAACAGGTGAAAAAAATGGGAGAGCTGGGGTTCCTGGGAATGATGGTAGATCCGAAATACGGCGGAGGTGGTATGGATACCATTTCTTATGTACTGGCCATGGAAGAATTAAGTAAGGTAGATGCCAGCTGCAGCGTTATTGTGAGTGTAAACAACTCTCTGGTATGCTGGGGACTTGAGCACTTTGGTAACGAAGAACAAAAACAAAAATACCTGGTACCTTTAGCGAAAGGGGAACAAATTGGCGCGTTTTGTTTAAGCGAGCCTGAGGCTGGAAGTGATGCCACTTCTCAAAAAACGACGGCTATTGATATGGGTGATCACTACCTGTTAAACGGCACTAAAAACTGGATTACTAATGGTAACAGTGCCTCTACCTATCTGGTAATGGCGCAAACCAATGCCGAAGCGGGTCACAAAGGCATTAACTGTTTAATTGTTGAAAAAGGAATGTCTGGTTTTACCGTGGGACCAAAAGAAAATAAAATGGGTATCCGCGCCAGCGATACACACAGTTTAATGTTCGATAATGTTAAAGTACCTAAAGCCAACCGCATTGGTGAAGATGGTTTTGGTTTTAAATTTGCCATGAAAACCCTGAGCGGAGGCCGTATTGGTATTGCTTCGCAAGCTCTGGGTATTGCCAGTGGCGCTTACGAACTGGCCCTGCAATACAGCAAGGAACGTAAAGCCTTTGGTAAAGAAATCAGTAAACATCAGGCTATTCAGTTTAAACTGGCCGATATGGCTACCCGTATCGAAGCCGCACGTTTACTGATTATGCAGGCTGCCTGGTTAAAAGATAATGGACTGCCTTACGATAAAGAAAGCGCCATGGCCAAAGTATTTGCCAGTGAAACTGCTATGTGGGTTACTACCGAAGCCGTTCAGGTACACGGTGGTTACGGGTACGTAAAAGAATACCATGTGGAACGTTTAATGCGCGATGCTAAAATCACGCAGATTTACGAAGGAACCAGCGAAGTGCAACGTATTGTTATTTCGCGTCAGGTACTGGCGTAGTTTTTTGAGATAAATACCATTCTAAAAACGGGATACAGAAATGTGTCCCGTTTTTTGTTTTTATAATAAGAAGATACATTATTCTGAGAACCTGGGCTGTCCGTCCGCCCTCACAAGCACAGCCACGGTCGCGCTTTACGTTATAGCCGGTTTGCCTTTTTGCTCAAGGTGTAGTAGCTCAGGCGGGCTTCCCATCGTCGCCGCCCCGCTCACACACCTTTTATACCAATATCACTTCTAAAAGCTACAATTAAATCGGTTCTTTTCCTTTCATACTTCCTCAAAAATAATCTCCCTAGCTTAAGCTACACCGATGATTTTTTTGTCGTCTAAAAGAAAAATCGCTCAATTTAATTTTGCATCTTTTAGAACCGATATTGGGTATCAGCAAAATGCCGCTCCGGGCTGTCACTTCAATCGCTCAGCCGGTGAGCAATAAAGATAGGTATTTGAAACATGGCTTACAAAATGAAACATTAAGATAATTAA
>JASGCO010000050.1 GCA_030054095.1 Sediminibacterium sp. | reverse complement strand
TTTACACCAAACGGTGATGGAAGTAATGACAAGTTTTTCCTGAGAACTCAAAATATAACTGAAATAGATGCTCATATTTACGATCGCTGGGGTAATCTGGTGTTTGAGATGGTAAGTGATAAAGGTAATATAGAGTGGGATGGGAAAAATCAGTATGGAAAAGAATGTTCTTCCGGAACATACTTCTATGTTATTAAAACCAAAGGAAAAGACGATAAAACATCGGAGCAAAAAGGAACCATAAGTTTATACCGATAAAAAGTAAATATCATCTAAAAAGGGTCGGAAAAACCGGCCCTTTTTTTTGATAGTAAATGAAATTACGTGTGATTGATTGGAGCATTAGTTAATCCTGTATATGAAACATCCTTAAACATTTTGGCGCTTATAATTTTTGTTCATTCGGTATTGCAGAGATTATTTATCACTTGCAACCATCAGATAATATTGGCCATTTGCGCTTACTCAAATTTTTAAAGCATGATCCGGCTTAATAGGTTGGGCAATTTTTGCAAAGATCAATCTGATCCTTTTGATTTTTAAACAAATGTTCAATGGCATTTAAACGTTTATACGAACTGTATATTTCGAACAAGCCCTTTTCAAGAATATTTCCAATTACACCTTTTGAGTTAAGGTCGCTACAGCACATCGTAACATCGCCATTTGGTAAAAATACCAGTTGTTTCATAAGCATTGAACAACCTATCTTGTATTTTTTATTAAGGTCCCGTCCGTCTTTCAAATCTACTTCGCCGCCCCAGTTATGAGGGTGTCGTAATTCGTAAGAATCAGCCAGTTTATATAATTCAATAAATTCTTTATGCATCCAGGAGGTGTTCAGTTTTTTACCCGCTTCCACCATGCTTATAAATCCGGCATGAATTTTACTTTTCAATTCTTTTTTACGGCAAAGAAAATACCGGACATTATAATAAAAATCATTCCATTTGGCCCGTGTTCTTATTTTTTCAAAATTCTCCGGTGTCCCTCCGTCCATACTGAACCGTATGTAATTAAAGACACCTGAATGTATGATAAAGTCCGATAATTCTGGTTTCAAAACCGAAGCGTTGGTTAGCAAGGCCAGTTCAGGAAAACGATACCCCGCTTTTTTAAACTTTTCTTTATGTACGGCAATACAGCTTACCATATCTTTGAATTCAGGATGCAGTAATACCTCACCGGCGTTGTGTAAATGAATAATTTGCACTTTTCGGAATCTTCGGTCATTAAAAATCTGATTAAAAATACGATCAAGCGTTTCAATACTCATTCTTACTTTTGGTTTTAAATGATCGAGAGAACAAAGCTGGCAGCGCAGATTACAATAACTGACAAATTCTAGATAAATTTCGCGGGTGGTGGCAGCTTTCGGGCGATAATGTTGCCAGTAATCTGTCAGGTATTTTACACTATAAACGCTTTCTAATACTCTCCAGGTAAAAGAATCCTTGGTTAAAACCATGCTTAATAAATTATGAACACGCATGTGACTGAAATTTAAAGTTGAATGATAATGCCAACAGATGTTGATGACATGTTTAATTTGTAGGTCGTATAGTAATCGGATTTGTATAGCGACGCAGGATTAGAATAGAATCCTTGTTTCACATACACAGAGGTGGAAGCAGAGAGTTTGTACCTTAACCGTAATGCTACTTCTCCAAACAGATTTACCTTACGGAGGTTATCTTTTGTTTTAGTGTATCTGAAGCGGTATCGATCTTCCATGATAAGTTGATAGGATGGAAGCGGTATAGCTACCTGAATGCCGGCTTGCGGTTCGGCAAAAAATTTGTATCTGTAAAGATTAAACGATCGGTAAACGTTGACCGGTATAGACACGAAACGAAGATGGTTCAAGAACGAAGTGGCTTTCACGCTGTCACCATTAACGATAAGGCTTGAGTTGTAATGGCTTACTTTATAAGCAGTATCAATAATATGACTGGCTGTATCATAAATGTAATGGTCAAACACATACACAGGTTTTTTGAGTGCGAACTCAGAAGATTGAATGGCGGTTTCTTTAGAAAAGTAGCTGATGCCTGACTGCACCCCCCAATTTTTATATTTTAGCCCCAATAAAATTCGCCCGCTTATAAAACTGAAAGGCCCCGTAGCCATCCCCTTAATGTATTGTTGGGTATAACTTTCCAGTTCAGACGAATTTTTTATAGAATTGGCGGTGTTATTTACTTTTAACGAACTATATACATTTGTGTAATCGGCCTCTGTAGCAACCGTAAAGCGGATGTTTCTCACCGAAGGTGTTATCCCAGTTGTTATTTCTTCATGACTCTGGCGAAGTTCGGCATCATTACTAATATCGGCAGAAAGAAAAATCTGCGCTAATTGCAGGCGTTGGATGTCGGTATTTATTATTGATGGGGTGGCTACAACAGAAGGGGGAGCTACATTAGTAAAAGAACGCTCGTTGTAATTATTTGATACATGATCAGAAACAAAGTTGCGCTCAGTGTTTTTCTCCGTGCCTGATAGAGTAGTATTGGGATAAGCATTTTTTTCACTAACAAGTGTATTTGGCACTTGCTTCAAATGGGTTACATTATGTTTTTCAGAAATGAAAGATGAAGTGGTCTTTGTGAGATACGTATTCCCCTTGGTAGTACCCGATGACTCTGTAGAATTGTTGGATGAAACAGAAGATATGATCTCCATTTTGTCAGGAGATGCATAATTAAGTAATGGAGTATGAATGGACGGAGTCGTATCAGGTAAAAAAGTGGTGTAATTGCTTGTTATCTGTGGTTCGTTGTGCTTTTCGGAGTGACTGGCAATAGATGCAGTATTTTCTTCTTTTAGTGATTGGTGGCCTCGGGTAAAATTATTGGCTTCCGATAAATACGTAAAATACACGAATAAGGAAGACAACACAATTAAAGTGGTGCCTGTTACCAGCAAACCAGATTTGAGTAGTTTCAGGGATCGTTTTGCCTGATAACCCACTTCAATTTTTTCGAATGAAACAGGCACTTCCTCGTCGCGGTAAGACTCGACCAGCTTTTTTAGAAGATCATTATTTCTTTCTTTTGCGTCCATGTTTCTTTTTTTTGTTCTTGTATAATTTTAATCAGTAACCTTCTTGCTTTCATGTATTGGCTCCGGCTTGTACTTTCTTTTATTCCTACTTTATCTGCTATCTCCTTATGCGGTAAGTTTTCAAACAAATGCAGATTCAAAATAGTACGGTACCCATCAGGTAGTTTTTTGATGCATTCTGCCAAAAACTGAGGGGTAATATCATCACTTAAATAGGGCTCATCTTCTTCTTCAACATCTGCTGTTTCTTTTTCATATACTGAAAGCGACTGAAGTTTTTGTTTGCGTTTTAACAACTTAATGGCTTTATGCGCGGTAATCAGCTTTATCCAGCCTTCAAAACTGCCACTGCCCCGGTATTGATGTATTTTTAAAAAAATAGTGACAAATGCATCCTGAACAAGATCTTCGGCATCTTCTCTTTCTTTCATGTACCGCATGGCTACCCCCATCAGCAGACCTGCGTACTTTCTGAAGAGAGCCTCTCTTGCTGCTGGCTCGTTGTTTTTGCAACCTGCAATTATTGTATCAATCGTATTCAATTCCCCTTAATCGTTATAACATTATTATCAGGCTGATAAAATCAGTTTATAATTTTAATGCAATACTACAAGGGATGGAGGTGCAGTATCAAGCTGTTGGTATTGTGCCGGCAAAATTTGTTACCGGAAATAGAAACAGAGAAAGACAATTACATGCCATTCCTAAAGTAAAGAGCCCCTTCATGTTAAAACGCTGCCTGTAAAAAGCGATTTTTTATTTATTCTCTTTATCTGACAAAGGTTTTTGTTTTATCTTGTTGATTGTCAGTTTTTTAATTTTTTGTGGATGTTTAAAACGAATGGAGTCATGTAATGCTAAAGGTGTAGATAGCAAAAAATATTGCTCATACTACCCGTTTGATGGCGGGCAATAAAAATAGTTTAATGGGAGAGGGTGGGGCGTTTCAGAGTTTATCCCTGAGTTCTTCCAGTTTACTTTTTATACTCTGAAGTTTGGTAATCACTTCAGTATGGTTGTCGCCGGAAACTGAACTGGTACTTGAGGGCTTTTGCTTAAGTTGTTCTTTCGCACCCTGTATGGTATACCCTTTTTCTTTTACAAGATTGATAATTGCCTGAAGGTGTTCTATGTCTTTTTTTGTAAAAAGACGATTCCCTTTTTTATTCTTAGTGGGTTTAAGCTGATCAAATTCCTTTTCCCAAAAACGAATGGTACTCGGACTAATATCCAGCAAATCAGATACTTCACTTATTGAATAGTATAGTTTCTCCGTTTCTTCTCTGAATAAATTTGACATGCTTAAAAATAACTGAAATTTAAAACGGCCTGCCGTTTACTTTTCAACATTTTTTACGGAAGGATTAGGAACTAGAAATAAAAGCAGGAATCCAAGAATGAAAAAAACAATGAGTGATAAAACACTATTACGCATTCCGCCAAATACTTCGCTGATGAGTCCGAATGCAATTGTGCCGATAATCATTCCCAGTTTTTCCATTACATCGTAAAAACTAAAAAAACTGGCAGTATCTTCCGTTTCTGGTAAAAACTTACTGTACGTACTTCTTGATAAAGCCTGAATACCGCCCATAACAAATCCAACTAAAAACGCAACAATGTAAAAGTGTATTGGTAAACGCACAACCGTATAAGTGAATACACAGATAAAAATCCATATAAATATAGCCAGCATCAACGCTCTGATATTTCCTGTTTTGGATGATAAGCGGGAAAAGAACCAGGATCCGAGTATTCCTACAAATTGAATAATAAGGATACTGACAATGAGCGAGGTGGTTTTTGCTTTTTCGGCATCTTCACCTTGTCCCCAGTCTATCTCATTACGCGCAAATAAAACAGCAACTACCATTACCGTTTGAACGCCCATATTATAAAAAAAATAACTTGCCAGAAACCGCTTCAGGGCTTTAAGCGATTTTACCTGTTTTAAAACGGAACGTAGTTCTTTAAACCCCTTGGATAAAAGTCCGCTTTTGTCTGAACCATGCGCTTTATGGCTTTGATTGGGTAAATGACGAAAGGTATATTGGGCAAAGCCTAACCACCACAAGCCGGTTAATAGAAACGAGTACTTTACCTTAAAGAACCCGGTGTGTACCAAAACGCCATCCACCATTTTTTCTTCGTACTTAAAAACCATAATACCGATAAGGCAAATGATGAGTAGTAATGAACTCCCGAAATACCCCATTGAAAAACCTCTGGCACTCACCTTATCCTGATGCTCCGTGCTGGCAATTTCGGGTAAATAGGAGTTGTAATACACCAGACTCCCCCAAAAACCAATAGTGGCGGTAATGAACGGTAAAAAACTTAGTTCCAGATGGGTACGGTTAAAGAAAAACAGGCTCATGCAGGAAATAGATCCCAGATAACAGAAAAACTGGAGGAATCGTTTTTTATTGCCCATATAATCGGCAATGCCGCTTAATAAAGGGGCAATTAATACAACAATAAACAGGGCAAAAGCGTAAACAAACGAGTAAATGTTTTGATTTTCAAAAGCGTGACCAAAAAACTGAACGGTATGCCCGATGAAGTGTTTATCCTCATCGTGGGTGGTAATATAATCGTAAAAATTCGGGAAAATGGCAGACGTAATAACTAAAGGAAATACAGAATTAGCCCAGTCGTAAAAAGTCCAGGCTTTTATGGTTTGGGGATTATTTTTTTCTAAAAACGACATGGCCAAATGTATTAAAAAGATTTGGTATTATATTTAAGGAATGATTGCATTCAGAACATGGAGCCGGTTACTTTTTTTGGTTCAATTTACCTGTCAGGCTCAGGAAAAAATCTTCCCGGTTTCAAACCCTAACGTATTTATTCATAACAACGCCATTTTTTTAGCAGGTCTGCGGCAAAATGCAAACACCTGTGTTTTTAAGTTATACCGTTTAGATCCTAAGTGGGAGCGGACGGACAGTATAGAAGTTAATCTGGGAGTAGTTAAAACCGATCAGTTTTTGCCGATATCGTTCGATAGTTTGCATAAGGTATTTAATTTTTCGGTACAGCGGAAAGACATTAAAAATAAAACAACAGTTTTACGTTTTACGCCCGATCTTAAGCTGATATGTCACGCCCCTCATGTAGATATAGCTAGAGTAAACAGTCTTACTAATTTTCAACAGGACAGGTATATAAGTGGTAACGAATTGTATGCCATACGGCAGGCAAAGGATACTTCGGGACAGGCTCAGTTTTACTTATCCGCTTTTCATCTTAAAGATATAAGTAAACCGTTTGAATATGATTTTAAATGGCAATTTGCATTTGACCGGCAGTTTATTAAAACCGCCCATATTTTTTATGCCGATAAACAACAGGTAATGGTATTTGTAGATGTAAAAGATGGCAGCAGAAAAGGGCAATGGTTGTTAAGAATAAATGCCCAAAATGGATTCTTGATTCGGGGAACACGTCTTAATACCAAAACAGAAAAAGCTGTTTATTATTTTTCGGAGTATTTCCGAGATTCACTCACCAAAGATATTTTAGTGCTTGGACAACGAAAAGAAGAGCAGGCAGTTGCTTCTGCGGGTAATGGGCAGAACAGGGCCGATGCATTTGTCATTAAACTGGATAGCATGGGCAATATCATGGGACGAACCATTGCACCTCTGCGTTTTACAGAAGCGAAAGCAGCTAAAGCGGATTTAAAGCCAGTATTAAAAACGTATGCGCTTAGTTTACAGGTAGCGAATCGTTTGCCTTCTTCAGAGTTGATCGTTGACGCTAACGTTTACGAAGTGCAATCTGATAAATGGCTCTATGCCGATTCGTACCGTTTTATACTTACACCGATAGGCGATGATTATACGTTTGACCGTCAACAAGAAATTATTCGCCCCGAGATAGGTCTCTTTTTCAGAAATCGGGATCCGCTTAACACCAATGGAACAATAACGGCAGATAGTATAAACGGTAATACTGGTTTATACTACAGCAAGCGTGACCGGAATTTTCTAATGGCCTTTAAAACCCAGGAAACTATCAAGACCTATATACTTCAAAAGACAGACGCTAAAAAGCAGATACAGGAATGGCAGCGTTTTCTCTTTAACGGGAAAAGCCTTTCTTCAACAAAGCTGGCAGAGAGCAATTCTTTGGCACGGGTTCAACTTGTAGCCGGAGATACCTACGTTATTACGGTAACAGAAAAACCAGATGTAAACAGTGTTTTACTGAAACAATCAGTCTGGTAGAATCATAAACGCACTCGTTTACCAGACCTTAAGCAAGGCATTTCTGTTACGTAATCCCTTTTCAAATGGAATGGTAATATTAAACATATTTCAATTTGATTGGATGAATACAATAAGCCAGTATTTACATGTGTAACAAACCACCTTGCTTTTGTCGAAAGAATTGTAATCCCCCGTTACTCTTTAATTAACTTGTAGTGAGTCCGGTATTCCTGATGGGCAATTTCCATAAGGTACACTCCTGCATCCAGATGCAGCAAGGACAAACGAGGTTGGTAATTTAACTCCGATACCAGTTTTCCTGACAAGGTATAAATACGAATAACGCTTTGGGCAGAGAGTGGAGGCAGAGATACAAAATCCTTTACTGGAT
This sequence comes from Sediminibacterium sp., assembly GCA_030054095.1. Classification (GTDB taxonomy): domain Bacteria; phylum Bacteroidota; class Bacteroidia; order B-17B0; family Aurantibacillaceae; genus Aurantibacillus. Next base: position 7,536 of record JASGCO010000050.1, on the reverse strand, counting down.
TCGGGTAAAAAGGCAATACTTGAGCCGCATCGGAAGACGAAGACAGTCCAAGACTCAGAACCGTAATTACTTTTACCGAAGAATCCCTTTTACAGGAATTGTTAACCACATGGCTAACAGTGTAATTCAGAGCACTGGCATAGGTATGTTGCGGATTGGCAGCAAAAGAAACAGCACCATCACCAAAATACCATTTATGATTTTGATTGGGAGCCGAAGGAAGAGCATTAAACTGAATGGCGTTTCCTGCCATTACTGAATGCGTAAAAGGCGCATAGGGTTCAAAGCGTCCCATGTTCCAGGTCCATAAACTATCGTTCACAGTGGTATTGGCAATTTGTTGTAAAAATTGAGCGGTAGTTTGCGGTAATCCACCTAAATAAGTACTATTCAGACATGGTTTTTTAAACAGCATTTCATAAAATACACAGGCTGTAAGATATGATCCTGCAAGAGAAGGATGGCTGTTATCGGTATCGTATAAGTTTAAATTCGGATTTGCAATCATTGAGGCTCTGAATGCTTCTCCGGCTGGAGCCATAAGACCTTTAGCGCTGTCGGCAAACAACTTGTAAGACGCTTTTAGCCGGTTTTGCATGCCCGTGTAGGTACAGATAGGGGGGTAATTGGCGCAGTTGCTTTGGTCACCGAATTTTCTGCCCCAGGTTTCGAAAAACATGGTTTGAGAACAGGCATTATTGTGCTTAATGGCGCTATCCAGTTTTACCGCATACGGAAACGTTTGCGCGTTTACCTGAGCCGGCGAAAAGGAAGGCTCCTGACTTTGCGCCTGTAATACAACATAATTCCAGTTCTGCTGATTAATCTTGGCCATGCTGGTGACATTATTAAAGTGGTTGTTAAAAGTATGGCCTCCCGGTGTGTTTTGATCGTACACTAGGTCATCGCCCTTGCTTAGCGCCAGATTATCAATTAAATCGGGTAAATTATTATAATATGTGTAACTGTTTCCCAAAAAAAGCACCGTAAGTGTTTTTGTTACCTGTGTTTGAGCCTGCGCGCAGAGAATCCCGGATAAGGCAAAGATGGAGAGGATAAATGATTTCATAACTACTATTTGAACCGCAAGTTAAAAGAGAAGAATGTTAAAACTTATGGAAGTGTTGGAGTCCCCATAAAGAATGATTGGAGTATAAGAATGAGCGTGTGAATGGGGGCGGTTCTTACTTAGATAATTGCTTTTATGTACTTGATTCTGCTATATTGAAAATTGATAATAAGGTCATGGCGTATTTTTAATCGAGTTTAAATGTGACATATTATCCTTGTTTGTCAGATTTCTTATTAGCGATTCGGTAATCAACAAAATTACAACCGAAGGTTTCTCCTTTTCAACTATATCCTCATTTAATTTATAACTCCAGGCATCAAAAATTTTAACGCTTTTCATAAAATGCTCTGAAATGAGTGGAAAAATAAAATTTCCAAACGAATCTGAAATAACAAGAACATTTGGTTTCGTGCTATCATTTGTTTGACGAACAGCTTCGTAGTTTACTGCGGGAAACCATTGGGGGCTGGGATAGTTGGCTTTTGCTGCAATAGCTGATTTTGCACCTTTTTTAATAGTGGTTAATAAAAAGTACTCTTTAAAATATGAATTGTCTCCTAAAAGCATTTGAATATTACCTGTGCCAACTTGTGTACTATCTACTTTAAATACAACTTCATTTTCATTTAGTGGATCTGAAAGGGAAGGGAGATCCTTTTTTATAGCTTTAAAAAGCTCCTGATACGCGAAAAAAGCACCATGTTCGGACCAATGAGTATCTAATTTGTAAAAAAGTAACTGCTCTGTTTTTTTTCTATGTAACACATTGAAAACATTAATAACATTTAATTTTTTGGATTCGGTTTTTAGGAAATCCATCAAATCTTCGCCATAAGACTTGTCAGAAACACGTTTAATCACTTTTCCGAATTTATCATTATAAATGCTTGCTTTATTCGGAGCAATCAGGATATAAAATTTACAGCCCCGCGCTTTAAGATACGCTTCCCTGTATTCCATCTCCCTTTGTATGAGTATTTTCTCGTCCTTAGTTAAAGCATTTTTACCGGTATATGAATCCATTTCGGAATCTGTTTTAAATAACCATCCTTCTTTGCCAATTAAGACTTGATTTGGATAAGGTGACTTTTTTAGGATTCTAATGTTATAATAGTTAAAAATCGAGATAATTCTGTTTCTTAAATTAAAGGTATCGTTATAGAAATCTTCATAGGCTTTGGGGTAAGGATCCAAAAAATTGATGTCGAATTCAGGTCGGGGTTTAGCTCTTCTGTTTTCTAGTCGAGCAGTATCATCAACAATATTAAAAGTTGAATTTAGAATTGGGAAAAAAATCATTGAAATAAAAACAATGAACAATCCTAAAATTTTGATTTTATCTTTTCTCATTAGAAACGGTAGTATATAAAAGGATTATAAGTTCCGGCAACCAAATAAAGAGAGCAAAGCAATAGTATCCCGGTAAAGAAGAAAATAGAAAGTATCTCATAGGTGTAGGTTACTATAGTAATCTGCCTGAATTTAAGAGTAGAGAGTTTTTGTTTCAAAAATGGGAATATGCCTAAAGCACCTGAAATGCCAATAATCATAGCAACAAGCAACTCTATATTCCACTGTTCAGATAAAAAATAAATATCAGTTGGAGTAAAGTCGAATAATTTTTTCCAGTATAAAAGAGCGTAGGATAATGTATCGGCTCTAAAAAGCACCCATCCCAGCATAACAACAATAATCGTATATGTATTTGCAATAACCCTGCCAGATTTAATGAGAAGTTTTTCAAGAAAAAGTCTTTCAGAAATAAGGAAAAAGCCATGGAAAAGCCCCCATAAGATAAAGGTCCAACTGGCACCGTGCCAAAATCCGGTAAGAAAAAAAACAATGATTAGGTTCAGATAGTTGCGCTGAACACTTACTTTGTTTCCTCCTAAAGGAATATACACGTAATCTCTAAAGAACGAAGACAGAGAAATATGCCATCGCCTCCAGAACTCTTTAACAGAACGGGCTATGTAAGGGAGGTCGAAATTTTCCAGAAACTCAAAACCAAACATTCGCCCAAGACCAATAGCCATATCGCTGTACCCACTAAAATCGTAGTAAATCTGAAGGGAATAACAAATTATTCCTAACCACGCGTTAATACTACCTAAGGATTCGGAGGGAATTCCAAAAGTGGCATCGGCAACAGTAGCGAAAATATTAGACAATAGAACTTTTTTCCCTAAACCAATAAGAAAACGTTCAATGCCGGAGGAAAATTTTTTAATAGAATGCTCTCGTAATTGCAATTGCTGCCAAACATCGCTATAACGAATAATAGGACCCGCAATAAGTTGAGAAAACATACAAATGTAAAGGGCTAGGTCAAAAATATTCCTTTGCGCTTTTGTTTTACCTTTATAAATATCTACTAAGTACGACAACGCGTGAAAAGTATAAAAAGAAATCCCCACCGGAAGAATAATTTTGCTTAAAGGAATAGCTGTAGCATTAAATAAATTTCCAAGAGTATTAATGTTTTCAATTAGAAAATCGGTGTATTTAAAAATTGTGAGCCCAATTAAATTACAAGCTACGCCTGTAAACAGCCACCAGTAGGATTTTTTTGTTCCGCTACTGGATTCAATCTTTATTCCGAAAAAGTAATTTAATGAAATTGAGATTAGAATAATTAAAGAATAGCTGACGCCTCCCCATGCAAAAAAGATCAGACTCGCAGCAAGTAATATGTAATTTCTGAGATCTTTTCTCCCGAAATAGTAAAAGAATAGGGTAACTGGAAGAAAAAGGTATAAAAACAGTAATGAACTAAATAACATTAAGTATCGGTTTTGATTGATTACAAAATTGCGGAATCTAATATAAGATTGATTTTCTTATTAATAAAATTTAAGTATACCTTAACAAATTGATATTTGGGCAAAAGTTACCAGTTGTTTATTTAAAACGATTGGTTTAAAACTATCTTCTATTGAATTTGTATCCAAATCCGTTGAGATAATTATGTAAGTATCTATCTTATTATGGTAATAATGACAGTTTAGACTATGTATAACTAGCTTATAAATAACCGAGTGAATAGTTAAATCACTTTCCGAATCAATGCATGAAAAGAAATTAGCGTATGCCATTCTGCAGATGCTCAATAAACTTTTTTAAATTGGCTTCGTACATCACTAATATGAAAACAGAAGGTTTCTCACTTTCTACAATTGCATCATTCAATTTGTATTCCCAATTATCGTAGATTTTGATGGTTCTGCTAAAATGATCAGCCAGGTGAGGGAAAATGAATTCACCAAAAGAATCAGAAACAATCATGGCCGAAGGCAAATCGTTACGGTTGGTTTCTTTGACTAATTCAAAAACATGAGGATATGGAAAACCAGACGGAGCAATATATCCTTTTTTAGAAGCATCTTTTGCGATATGACCATGTAGAGGGGTAACATTGTATTCAGGCTCCTTAAAGTAGGTGGTGTCGCCAATTAAGCGTAAACAGCTGCCAATGTAATTGGCCCCCTCCGAAAAAATAACGGTTTCTAAAGGGCTGTGATTAACAGTTGGAAATTTAGCGTGAATAGTTTTAAGGCTTTTTTCCGCGGCAAAATAGGCGCCCTGCCCGGTCCAGTGGTGGTCATATTTAAAGTAAATCGGATATACATATCTTCTGGACTTTAATTCACTGAAAACATCAATAACGTTAACAGACGAGTACTTCATCAGAATCTTATTTAAATCCTGCCCTATGGAACTTTTACTTTTTTTAAATCCGGGTAGTCTTATCTTATCAGCGTATAGGGTATGCTTAGAGGGCGCAATCAGGAAATAAAATTCGCAATGACGCTCTTTTAACCATTTTGCCCGTCTCTCTAACTCGTCTTTTATAATTCGTTTTTCCGGATCTGTTAAAAGATTTTTGTCAGGCGGTAATTCAAAATCATCACCTTTATTAAACATCCAGTTATCCTTGCCTAAATAAACCAGATGAGGATTGGGAATTTTATTCCAGCAATTTATTTTATAACTGTTAAAGTAACTAACCAGACGGTTACGCAGGTTAAAGTGATCGTTAAAATAGGCCTCAAAAGCAAGAGGAAACGGATCCAAATGACGAAGTGATACTTCCGGTTTTTTTGCTAACTGTCTGTTTTCTATACTTTGTGAATCGTTTATCATGTTGGTAAATCCGTTAACTGCGGGAAAGCTAAGCAGTGCCAAAGAGGGGATTAGTAAACCGAATTGTTTTATTAACGTCTTCATAATTTTAAAACCGATAGTAAATAAATGGATTATAGGTGCCTGCTGTCAGGTGAAGAATACATAATAGCAGTATGGTGATATAGAATAGTATGGAAACAATATTAAGCAACGTTTTTATCCAGCTATACCGGATCACTTTTTTCGTAAACCAGTAATGAAGAGATTTAAAACTTCCCAACGCGCCTGTTAAACCAATACTAAGCAAGGTTATAAGTTCAGTATCAATATGGTTGGTAAAAATTAACCAGTCTTTTGAAGTTAGTTTAAGGGAGAAAAGTGCTTTCCAGTAAAAAAGTGCATCGTGAAGCGTGTTTACTCTGAAAAGAACCCAGGCCATCATAACAACCAGTAATGTATAAAGAGAAGCGGTAATGCGTCCGCTTTTGTGTAATAATCTGTCTAATCCGGAACGCTCAAGTACAATAAATAAGCCATGAAACAATCCCCATACAACAAAGGTCCAGCTGGCTCCATGCCAGAAACCGGTAAGGAAGAACACGATAATAAGATTGCGGTATGTTTTCATGCCCGGGTAACGGTTGCCGCCAAGCGGTATGTATACATAGTCTTTGAAAAAGGAAGAAAGTGAAATGTGCCAACGTCTCCAGAATTCTTTAATGGATTGGGCGGTATAGGGGAAATTGAAGTTTTCCATAAAGTTAAAACCAAACATTCTGCCTAAACCTATGGCCATATCTGAGTAACCGGAAAAATCATAATAAATTTGTAAGGTGTAGCATAAAAGTCCAAGCCAGGCGGTGGCGTAGCTTAAGTGATTCAGACTGCCATTAAAGACGGTATCCGCTGCTAAAGCAAACGAGTTGGCTAGTATTACTTTTTTACCAAGTCCTGCCAGAAAGCGTTTAATGCCTGATACAAAAAATGATAGGTGGTGATGACGATTTCTGAGTTGAGTCCATACGTCGCTGTAACGGATAATGGGCCCGGCAATCAGTTGTGAAAACATACAGATATACAAAGCCAGATCAAACAGGTTGTGCTGTGCGTCACTTTTTTTTCTGTAAATATCTATCAGGTAAGACAAGGCATGGAACGTGTAAAAAGAGATACCCACCGGTAAAAGGATACCTGGGGCTGTTAGTGGTTGAATCTTCCATTTTTCGAGGAGTAAATTGAGATTATTCACTGTAAAATCGGCATACTTAAATATGGCCAGTGCAGATAAATTGATGATAACACCAGTCAGTAGCCAGTAATACCCATAAGGACCATCTCTTTTTAATTCCAGTATCAGCCCCAGGAAGTAATTAACAATAATAGAAATAAGAATAATCAGTGTGTAACTGACACCTCCCCATGCAAAAAATACAAGGCTACAGAGTAACAGCCAGTAGTTTTTTACCCTGAACGGCAATAAATAATACAACAGTAGAGTGATGGGTAAAAAGCAAAACAAAAACACCAATGAACTAAATACCATACGCCAAAAACTTTAAAGGTTAAGTAAAGGGGAGTTGTAATTGAGGATGGTTAAGTACTGGAGAGAGGGTTGAGGATGTCAGTTTCTGGATATATAACGTAAAGAAATGTCAGTTATTTTGTCATTTTTTCCCTTTTTCTGAAAAAATGGCCCTTTAAGAAAGATTTTTAGCGAATGGCATACTTTATGCGCATATTTGCGAAAAATTAATCAAGCAATTATGGCAAAAATAAATGTAAAACCATTGGCCGACAGAGTGTTGGTTGAACCAGCTGCGGCTGAAACAAAGACTGCCGGTGGAATTATTATCCCCGATACGGCAAAAGAAAAACCCATGAAAGGTAAAATTGTAGCCGTGGGTAACGGAAAGCCCGATGAACCCATGACTGTAAAAGTGGGTGACAATGTGTTGTACGGTAAATATGCCGGAACCGAAATTCAGGTAGATGGAAAAGAATACCTGATTATGCGTGAAAGCGATATTTACGCAATTGTTTAATGTTCAAGTTTGTTTAACGTATTTAATTTTTTAAAACAAAAAAAATGGCAAAAGATATTCATTTTAATGTAGAAGCCCGTGATGCCCTGAAACGTGGTGTAGATGCTTTGGCAAACGCGGTAAAAGTAACTTTAGGACCAAAAGGCCGTAACGTTATTATTGATAAAAAATTCGGTTCTCCGGTAATTACAAAAGACGGGGTTACTGTAGCAAAAGAAATTGAACTGGCTAACCCGGTAGAAAATATGGGCGCTCAGTTATTAAAAGAAGTAGCAAGCAAAACTGCTGATGCGGCTG
>JASGCO010000072.1 GCA_030054095.1 Sediminibacterium sp. | reverse complement strand
GAAGATACACTTAAGTTACGCTTGATTTACGAAATTGTAGAAAATGAGGCTAATCCACTAAAGTCGGAACCGTATCATAAAAGGGGAATTGAACTTTGTTTTAAATTGCTTAAATCTGACAAAAAAGCAAATGTAGAAAAGGCAATGAACTATTTGCCTAAGTTTATTAATAATGAAGGTTTTTTTGCAACACTTCATAAAAACTACATTTATGCCCTGAAATATGCTTTTTATGCGCAGGAATTGGCCTTAAGAACTAAGGACTCACTTGTTTTGGCACAAGCTTATAATAATATAGCCTGCGCATTAATTTCCACAGATGCAAAAAACATTACTCCTCAGTATTTTGATACAGCACTGGTATTATCTGAAAAAATGAAGGATTACAGTCAAATCGCAAACGTTATTAATAGTGCACTTTGTTCTTACGATGGGGATCAAAATCTGGCAGGCCGTCTTCAATTGGTTCAAAAGGGACTTAGTTATCTCAGTAAATATGAAAACCAGTCAAGTATAGCAGAGATCTATAACAATCTGGGGCTACTGCAAGTTCTTAGTAACGATACTGTTGCGGCTAAAGTATCTTTTGCGAAAGCGCTGGTCATTGCAAAAGAATTAGAAAATACCGAATTTGAAGCAGTTGCAAACCTTTATCTGGCGCGCATGTACAGCCACTATAAACTATTCAGCCAAAGTGAAAACTATTACCTTATGGGTTACAATTTATGTGTATCCAATAAAGATGTTGCTATTCAGGATCAGTTCACTTACGATTTGGCAAAACTGTATCTACGTATGGGGAAAAAAGCCTTATCCGATAAATATGCGAAGGGACGTTTCATTGATACAACCGATGTTATTTTTGCAACGGACTATAATTTGTTACCAGTAAACATTGCTGCATTCTATAAACAAAAACGTTTATTTGCTGATAGTGTTTTTCAGTTAAAAGGGCTTAATGGAAAAAACCATGCTTCCGGATTTAATGTACCTTTATGGTATTACGGTATTGCTGGTATAATGGTTTTAGGCGTCTTATTCTGGTGGTTGAAACGAAAATCTAAAAAAAACTTATCTTTCTGATTATCAATTAAAAAAAATAAAGTAAATAATTTGTACTTTGGTAATCGCTTATGATGCGAGTATACTTTTTATTTATTTTACTTATTTTTTTTACCCCTACCAACGCTCAGGAAAATAACCTGGCTGATTTATATAAACGTTTACCTGAACTAAATGAAGATACACTTAAGTTACGCTTGATTTACGAAATTGTAGAAAATGAGGCTAATCTGACAAAAAAGCAAATGTGGAAAAGGCAATGAATTATTTGCCGGAATTTATTAATAACGAAAGTTATTTTGCTAAACTTCATAACAACTACGCTTACTCCCTGATATACGCTTTTTATGCACAGGAACTGGCCTTAAGAACTAAAGACTCATTTGTTCTGGCTCAAGCTTATAATAATATAGCCTGCGCATTAGTTTTCACCGAGGCAAGAAACATTGCTCCTCAGTATTATGATACAGCACTGGTTATGTTTGAAAAAATGAAGAATTATAGTTCAATAGCAGACGTTATTAATAATGCACTTTATTATTACGATGCGGATCAAAATCTGGCAGGTCGTCTCCAATTGGTTCAAAAGGGACTTAATTATCTCAGTAAATATGAAAACCGGTCAAGTATAGCAGAGATCTATAACAATCTGGGGTTACTGCAAGTTCTTAGTAACGACTCTGCTGCAGCTAAAGTAGCTTTTGCGAAAGCGCTGGTCATTGCAAAAGAATTAGAAAATACCGAATTTGAAGCAATTGCAAACCTTTATCTGGCGCGCATGTACAGCCGCTATAAATTATTCAGCCAAAGTGAAAACTATTACCTTATGGGTTACAATTTATCCTTAATCAATAAAGATACTATTCTTCGGAATCAGTTCACTTACGATTTGGCAAAACTGTATTTACGTAAGGGGAAAAAAGCCTTATCCGATAAATATGCGGCGGGCCGCTTTATAGATACAACCACTGTTTTTACAACGAAACCGGATTTGTTACCGGTAAATATTGCGGAGTTATATGAACGAAAACGTTTATTTGCCAACAGTGTTTTTCAGTTAACCGGTTTTTACGGCACAGCCCCTTCTTCCGGATTTAAAGTGCCAGTATGGTTTTTCAGTATTGCTGGTATAATACTGTTAAGTGCTTTGTTCTGGTGGCTGAAACGAAAATCTAAAAATAATTCCAATCCGGACTTACAGTAATTTATTAAACTTTTGCCCAAAAGTAGAGCGATCAAAACCAAAAGGGGTACCCATAAATAAGTATTTTAACTATGGGGTTCTCGTTGATGCCTAAAAAATAAAGATCAGAAAAGATGAATGACTTCCCAGGTTTTACTTAGTTTCAGTAAGGCCAATTGATTAACAGGAAAGCTAGCAGAAAACTGTTTAGCTATAACATAATTGTACACCTGAGCAAAATCATTTTTTTTAAGATCGCGGAAGGCGAGTGTTACATGCGGGTGAAATCCTCTGAGATCCTCAGCTTCATTAAACAACTGTAGCTCTCGTTTTGCAAAACGGGTAAGCTGATGATGGACCACATTAAGCTGTAAAGAAGATTCTACATTTATAAAAACAACACGTGGCGCAAAACAATCAAATCCCTTTAATACTATTTCAAGTTCCTGAAAATGAAATCGTTCAAGTGTTTTAATTAAAATAGATTCCTTTTCACTTTTAAATTGAAAAGGGCGATGCAAGGTAATATGTGCAGGAGAACGTAAGGCCCCCTTTAAACCATATTTATGGAGCAATTCCAGTTTAATACTTTCCGCTTCCGTTAAAAAGGGTTCCGGAAGAACTATGGCTATAAAGTATTTTGAATACAAAGAAATAATGGGATAATTGGGTCAAACGTAATTTAATCCTTAATTTTGGATTCTAAAATTAATCGTTTATCCTCATGTTATCAACAAAAGTTAGCAATGCTTTAAATACTCAGATTGTATTAGAGGCCTCATCATCACAATATTACCTTGCCATGGCCAGTTGGGCCGAAACTCAGGGGTTAAATGGCGTATCTTCTTTTTTATACGCGCATGCCGATGAAGAGCGTATGCACATGTTGAAACTTATTAAATTTGTTAACGAAAGAGGTGGGCACGGAATAGTACCTTCTTTAAAACAACCACCTACCACTTTTAAATCGGTAAAAGCAGTATTTGAAGAGATCCTTAAACATGAGATGAAAGTGACTTCAGAAATCAATAATCTGGTGGATATTACCCTTAAAGAAAAAGATTATACTACGCATAACTTTCTGCAATGGTACGTGAGTGAACAGATTGAGGAGGAAGCATTGGCCCGTCAGATTGTAGATAAATTAAAACTGATAGGCGATGATAAAGGCGGCTTATATTTCTTTGACAGGGATATGGGTGCCTTAACAACCGCAGAGGCAAAAGCGGATGCCGGTGAAAAGAAAGCCAAATAATTCATCTTTAATTTTTATAAAAAAGGGCCGTCTTAAAATCTAAGACGGCCCTTTTTTATGGATCTGTTTTAACC
>JASGCO010000049.1 GCA_030054095.1 Sediminibacterium sp. | reverse complement strand
ACAAGTCTTTTAGCTCTAGTTTTTTAACAGTTTTTTGTTAATTACCCGATTTGTTCTGCAAAAGAGGAACAAATTTGAACTGCCCCAAAACCTGTTTTTCGAAGTTGGATGGTCCCACTTTCCGTAGAAGATTCATTTCCTGCGATTCTCCTTCTCCTATCGGAATTAACATAATACCTCCTACCGCTAATTGTATCAGCAAGTCGTTAGGGATATAGGGGGCGCCGGCAGTTACAATAATCTTATCGTAAGGGGCAAATTGAGGGAGTCCCTTGTAACCGTCGCCATAAATAAGTCGCGCGGCCCGGTAACCAATGTGAGGCAAAAACAAGCGGGTTTTATCGAATAAGGTTTTCTGACGTTCAATACTATAGACCTTTGCTCCCATTTCGAGTAAAACGGCTGTCTGATAGCCGCATCCTGTACCTATTTCCAGAACTTTATCGCCTGGTTTAATGGCTAATTTTTCTGTTTGAAATGCAACCGTGTAGGGGTGCGATATGGTTTGTCCGGCACCAATGGGTAGCGCCTTATCGCTATAGGCATGATCCAGTAAGGCCGGACGCGCAGTCGTTTGGTCAAAAAACAAATGCCTTGGTATTTTACCAATAGCCACCAGCACTTTCTCGTCTTTTATCCCTTTTTGTTTTAATTGTTCTACCAGTCGCTTACGCTTCCCCTGAAACAAGTATTCATCTTCTTTTGTTACCTCGTAAAACACGTTACATTTTATATTGTGTCAAAAGTACCTGTAATAAACAATGTGGTTTTAATATTTTATTTTTATTGCTAACATCTCCGTTTTTAAAACCTTTAGTTTTGTTTCTATGAGAAAGAAAATCGGATTAGTGGGTGTTGGGTATCTTGGCAAAATACACCTTAAATTATTGTTGGAACTGGCCGAATGGGAATTGGTTGGGATTTATGATATAAATCAGCAACTTAGTCTTGAAATAGCCAATCAGTACAACATAACGCATTTTCCTTCGCTCGATAAACTGATAGAAGCCGTTGACGCGGTGGATGTTGTTACTCCCAGTTCTACGCATTTTGAAATTGCGCGTCAGGCTATTTTTAAAGGGAAAGATATTTTTATTGAAAAACCGGTTACTTCTACCATTGAAGAGGCCGTTCAATTGCAACAACTGGCTTTAGAAGGCGGAGTTTGCATACAGGTTGGTCATGTGGAACGTTTCAATCCTGCATTTGCAGCTGCACTTCCCTATATAAAGCGCCCTCGTTTTATAGAAATACACCGCCTTGCCTCTTATAATCCCAGAGGTACCGATGTTTCAGTTACCCTCGATTTAATGCTGCACGATCTGGATCTCCTTTTACATGTTGTAAAAGCTAATATCCGCAAAATAAGCGCTTCAGGAGCAGGTATAATCAGCGCCTCGCCCGATATTGTTAATGCCCGGATAGAATTTGACAACGGATGTGTAGCCAACCTTACTACCAACCGTATGGCGTTTAAAAATGTACGAAAATTCAGGATTTTTGATGAAGATTGTTTTATAAGTATTAACCTGCTCGATAAACAAACGCAGGTGATGCGCATTAAAGATGCCAAACCCGGATCGGGTAATATAACCTATCAAACACCTCCAAATCAATCGGATAAAGAAATTGTTATTGAACATCCGATTATTTTACCTACCAACGCAATAAAACAGGAGCTTTTAACGTTTTATAACAGTGTGGCAAACAATAAAAAGGTGGCCGTAAGTATATCTGAAGCTATTTCTGTTCTTAAACTGGCTTTTGATATTGATGAGAAAACAAAAAATTAATTTCGTTTCTCCTCTTACAGTAATCTGAAACCTTTAAATTTGCGCACTTTTTTGAATGGTGAGAGTTTTTACAACAGTATTTTTGCTTTTAACGGTAGTTCTTTTGCATAATTCCTGCAGCAAAGAAAAACTAATGGCTAAAAACGCCTTTTTTCTAAAGGTGCCTGAGGTATCGGTATATGTACCACCATCGGTAGGTACCCCTACAAATTCGGGAAGCCATAAAATCACCGATTTGTGGTTATATGTAAATGGCAAGTTTCAGGGAGCTTATCAGTTAGGACGTCAAATGCCGATTGTAAGCGAAAGCCCGGCCAGAATAGATATTCTTGCTGGGATTAACCGGAATGGGCTTAACGATAAAAAAGGCGACTATCAGTTTTACGATCGGTTAACGTTTGATTTATCGGGAAGTAAGGGGGAAGTGATTGAAAAGAAATTACAGTTTACTTATAAAGCCAGCACCAATATCCGCTTCTTCGAAAGCTTTGAAGGCTTTGGTTCCACCACCGGAATTTCTATGAAAAAATCGTTTAACTCAGACACTACATTTTCAATTCTTAGCGGAAATAATGCAGCGTTTGAAGGAAGCCGTTGTCTTAATATTACAGTGGACGGCACTAGAAGATTTGCAAATATAGAAACCATTAACTCCAACTTCGCGTTGCCGTTTAATTCTGAATATGTTTTTTTAGAGTTAAATTATAAATGTAATCAGCCCTTTGATGTAGGTGTGTATAAAAACGGATCTTATATTATTGCCGGTGGAGTAAACGTAAGCAGTGAATGGAATAAAATTTACATTCAATTATCTACCGCTGTTTCTACTTTACCCCTAAATCCGAACGATCAAACATGTGGGTTATATTTCAGGGTGATTAAGTCTTCTGATGTGTCGCTTGGCGAAGTTCAGTTAGACAATGTAAAAATTGTGAGTTATTAACTACAAAAATGAATAAAACAGGCAGAACAATTCTTTACGCGTGTTGCGACTTTTTAGCCGCTGCATTGGCCTGGATATTATTTTATTATTATCGTAAACACTACATAGATCCATTGAAAACAGGAAACATAGAAGCTTCGATTTTTGACGCCAGTTTTTATAAAAGCGTCATTATTGAACCACTTATGTGGCTTCTGGCTTATTACCTGATGGGATCCTATAAAAATGTTCTCCGCAGATCACGCATCAATGAATTTGTTCAAATATTAACCATTTCACTAATTGGCGTTACCATCTTGTTTTTTACGGTTTTATTAGATGATTATGTGGCCAATTACCGTTTATACTACAAACTTTTTGCAGGACTCTTTACCTTTCACTTTGTAATAGCTGCCTGCGTACGCCTTGTGCTATCTACTATTACCAATCGTAAAATTCATAAACGGGAGTTTGGTTTCAATACTATTATTATTGGAAGTAACGAAAGAGCGCTTACTACTTATAACGAAATTCAACAATTAAAAAGAGGAATTGGTCATAACTTTATAGGTTTTGTGCACATTGAAGGAAAGAATGGGTACAGCGAACTGCTGAAAGAAAAATTACCTCATCTGGGGGAATACCATGACATCAAAAACATCATCGAAAAATATAAGGTTGAAGAAATCATTATAGCACTCGAGAGCTGGGAACATGAGTTTTTAAAAAACATTGTAGATGAGCTTTCCGATATGGGGGTAATCATTAAAATTATTCCTGACATGTACGACATTTTATCCGGACAGGTAAAAGTAAGTGCCATATTGGGCACACCGTTAATTGAAATCAATAATCAGATTTTACCTACGTGGCAGGACGCGCTTAAACGTTTTTTGGATGTGACCATTTCACTTTTTGTATTAATTGCCTTCAGTTGGTTTTACCTCATCCTGTTCATTCTTGTTAAACTCAGCAGCAAAGGGCCAGCCTTCTTTAAACAGGAAAGAATCGGAATTCACGGTAATCCGTTTTACATCTATAAATTCAGAACCATGTACGTGGATGCGGAAAAATTCGGACCGGCCTTATCTAAGGAAAATGACCCTCGCGTCACCAAAATAGGGCGTTTTATGCGAAAAGTACGGCTGGATGAAATCCCGCAGTTTTTTAATGTGTTGATTGGCGACATGAGTCTGGTAGGACCACGCCCCGAGCGTCAGTTTTACATTAATCAGATTGTAGCGCGCGCGCCACATTACAAACATTTACAAAAGGTAAGACCGGGAATTACCAGTTGGGGACAGGTGAAATATGGGTATGCGGAGAATGTAGACCAGATGATTGACCGTTTAAAATTTGATATCCTTTACGTAGAAAACATGAGCCTTTTGCTCGATTTCAAAATTCTGGTTCACACTGTACTAATTGTGCTTCAGGGGCGTGGAAAGTAATTCGTTTTCCCTAATTCCATAGCTTAACATCCAAACTTAGTAGCAATAACTTGTTGCGTTAATGAATGAACAGCTGCATTACCGGCAATAATTTCTTTACCAAATAACCAGTTCCCCTTTCCCGAAAAATCGCTGACACTGCCTCCTGCCTCTTGTACAATAAGAGCGCCAGCTGCCACATCCCAGGCATTCAGGTTAAATTCATAAAACGCGTCCATACGGCCACATGCTACATAGCACAGATCTACCGCTGCTGCTCCCATGCGCCGTATGCCATGTGTATGCCGCATAAAATAATCCAGTGTCTGCAAAAAGGCCTCCTGCCTGCTGAAGTTGTAAATCGGAAAACCGGTAGCAATAAGACTATCGGCTAATTGATGTGCTCCGGAAACAAATACCGGTAAATCATTGCAAAAACTACCGCCTCCTTTCACTGCATAAAAACACTCATCCCGGCTGATTTCATATACCACCCCACACACTACTTCGGTATCTTTTACCAAAGCTATACTTATGGCATAACAGGGTACACCATGAACAAAGTTAGTGGTTCCGTCCAGAGGATCCACGATCCAGTTGTACTCAGCTTTAGTTGAACGGGTATTCTCCTCTACTATAAAACCGGCGGATGGTAATAATGCGGCCAATCCTTTTACTAACCGTTCTTCCGACTCCTTATCTACATAACTCACCAGATCGTTTAGCCCCTTAATTTCTATTTTATCGCTGGTAAACTGTTTCCGTTCGTTCCTGATCCAGACTCCTGTGTCCTTGGCCAAGTGTATTACATCCTGACAAAGCGCCGTTAAATCGTTTACCATTTTAAACTAATGATTTAAACGACAAACGTTCGCCAAACTGCGATTCATTAAAACGCCCTTTATCAAATACCAGATGGCCATTTACAAATGTTTTCTGAATGGTGCTTTTAAAGGTGTAACCTTCAAATGGACTCCAGCCACATTTATAAAGGCAATTTTGGCGGGTAACTGTTTGCCCTTCATTAAGATTAACCAACACCAGATCTGCTTTATACCCTTCGCGAATAAAGCCCCGGTCGTTTAAGCGAAACGCTGTTGCCACATCGTGACTCATTTTTTTAGCGATGTGCGGGAGCGTTAACTTGCCCAGATGGTAAAACTCCAGCATGGCCTGTAAGCTGTGCTGTACCAGCGGTCCGCCACTTGGCGCTTTCAAATAAGGCTCCCCTTTTTCGGCCAGTGTATGCGGCGCATGATCGGTGGCCACCACATCAATAGTATCATTTGCTACCGCTTCCAGTATTTTATCGCGATCATAGGCCGTTTTAACGGAAGGATTCCACTTAATAAAATTGCCCTTTGTGGCATAATCTTCATCACTGAACCATAAGTGGTGAATGCAGGCTTCGGCTGTAATCCGCTTTTGTTCTAAAGGAAGCGCATTCGAAAAAAGGCTCAGTTCCTTTGCCGTTGAAATATGGAGGATATGAAGGCGGGTATTGAATTTACGTGCTAACTCTACCGCAAAAGAAGAAGAACGGTAACAAGCTTCTTCATTACGGATGATGGGATGAAAATACGCTGGCAGATCCTCTCCATATTCTTCCACAATACGTTTTTGCGTTTCTTTTACTAAAGGATCAAACTCACAATGGGTAGCAATTAAAGCAGGCACTTTGGAGAAAAACCCTTCCAGCGTTTGTGGATTATCTACCAACATATCACCGGTGCTACTGCCCATGAATAATTTTAATCCGCACACATTGGTGTAATCCACTTTCAGCGTTTCTTCCAGATTATGATTATTGCCTCCCATAAAAAAGGAGTAATTCGCTAACGAACATACGGCCGCTCTCTGGTATTTTTTTTCCAGTTCTTCGAGTGTGGTCGCATTCGGAACAGTATTAGGCATCTCCATAAAACTGGTAGTTCCACCGGCTACAGCGGCTTTAGCCTCGGTATAAATCTCTCCTTTATGCGTAAGGCCCGGCTCTCTGAAATGTACCTGATCATCAATAATCCCCGGAAACAGATGCAATCCTTCTGCATTGATTTCAGTACAATTTCCCTGCACTTCTATTTCAGAACTTATTTCTTCTATACGGCCGTCGCGAATCAATACATCATCGTACGACAGTTCTCCTTCATTTACAAGGGTTGCGCCTTTTATTACATATACCTGTGCCATTTTTAACTGTTTTATGATCTTAACAAAGATAAGCCCTGCGATTTCACATATCCAAACCTTTTGCCGATTAGTTTCTGTCTGGCTGAAAAAAGAGTTGTATTTTTACGCGTGCAGAATCAAAAAACATTCCGCCATATTGTTTTAAGTCCGGCTGCGCTGATCATTGGGGCCGCCCTGATTTTTTTGATTATAGCCCCCTTATTTCAGAAAGGATTATTTATTGACGGATACCTTTATAAAACGGTTGCCATAAATTTTTCCAGAGGCGATTCTACATTTTGGCACATGAAATTTACGAATACGATTATGCCCGATTTTTTTGAAC
The DNA here is from genome assembly GCA_030054095.1 of Sediminibacterium sp. Taxonomy (GTDB): domain Bacteria; phylum Bacteroidota; class Bacteroidia; order B-17B0; family Aurantibacillaceae; genus Aurantibacillus. The sequence goes on along the minus strand of JASGCO010000049.1, from coordinate 8,914 downwards.
AACCTCCCTTTTTCTTTTGTGCCAATGGATGGTGGTTCCGGCTGTTCGGGAATGCGTTTTTTGCTGACAAACTGTTTACTGTTTTTCTACTCGGTATCACCTTTTACCTTTTGTATAAATTGCTCCGTTTACTTGTGGGAAACTCGCCGTATCTGTTTATAACACTTTTATTTTTTACCCTGTTGGTGCAGGTATGGTGCTGGACCTTCGTTAATCAGGTGATTGAAACGCTGGTTATTCCACTGAGTCTGGGAGGAACCTATTTTTTTGTGCATTGGTTAAAACGTACCCTTACCATTTTCCATACATACCTTTACGCCCTTGCATTTGGGCTTATTTGCTATCTGCTCTTTTTAACCAAAGGGTTTCAATCCGTATTTATCGCTGTACTTCCTATGGGAGCGTTACTTGTGCTTCACGGTAAAAAACGTTTGCTTCTGTTTGCAACACTGGCTTATAGTTTTCTGGCCGTGCTATTGGTATATACTTTATTTTATGATACCGGCGGTCAGTACTGGTTTAGTCATTACATTCAAAAACGACTATATGCTTCCTTAAATAATGTAGGCGCTACCACAACCAACCATTTTGATATTATTTTCAGAACGTTTACTGAATTACTGGGACCTCTCGGCGTCACAGCAGTACTTTTATTCTTCATCCGCTATAAAAAAGGGTATCCCTGGCGTTTACTGTTTAAACGACTGAAACATTCTCCCTATGCCCTGCTCTTTTTCTTCACCGCTCTGGCGGGTAGCTTTCCGTTTGCCATCACGCTTGAACAGCGCGGTTTTTACCTGAGTCCTTCATTCGCGTTTTATACACTGGGCTTAATGCTATGGTTAAAGCCGTATTTACTTGCAGGAATAAGATTTTTAAAAACCGTTTTTGAAAACAACTACGTTAGTTACTTTAGCCGTTTTGCCTTTGGTATTGCTTTGGTTTACCTTATTTACTCTCCCTTTCATTATCGTCAAAACGAAAGCATGCTGAAAGATGTTGCGGCTTTAACACCGTTTCTGAAAAACGGAGACACTGTATCTATTGACGCGGCCATGTGGAATCATGTATCCCTTCAAAGCGAGTTATTCATCCGTAAACAGGTAAGTATGGAATGTGATAAACACCACCTTTTCTTCCTTCACGACCGGGAAACAAACGCCCCTATTCCTGACAAATATCATAGGTTAAACCTCACTACACAGCAGTTTGACCTCTATGTGCTGACACAAAGAAATCCGTAAGGCCAAAGATAATTTGTATTTTTAGGATCAGATAAACTGTATGATTACATTTCTTTCTCAATCACGCCATTTTATGTTAGCGTGTTTAAGCATCCCTGTACTGACTTTTGCGCAACAGGAAACACATCTCAAAAACCTTACTCAATTAACATTTGGCGGTGATAATGCCGAAGCCTATTTTTCGCCCAACGGTCAGAAAGCTGCTTTTCAAAGTAACAATCCTGCCTGGGGCTTAAAATGCGATCAGATTTTTGAATTATCCATTAATAAAGCGGCTAAAGACAGTACCTATAGACCCTCCATGGTCAGCACCGGAAAGGGCCGAACTACCTGTAGTTACTTTATGCCAAATGGGAAAGATATATTGTACGCCTCCACTCATCTGGCTGGCGACAGTTGTCCCCCGGCACCAGAAACGAAGGGAAAATACCTTTGGGCTGTTTACAAGAGCTTCGATATTTTTGTGGCAGATCCTAAAGGAAAAATCATCCGTCAGTTAACCAACTCACCGGGATACGATGCAGAAGCCACCGTTTCTCCGAAAGGCGATAAAATTGTGTTTACCAGCGACCGTAGTGGCGATCTGGAATTATGGATTATGGACATTGACGGAAAAAATCAGAAACAAATCACTTTTGGATTGGGATACGATGGCGGTGCATTTTTTTCGCCCGATGGTAAGCGGCTTGTATTCAGAGCTTCCCGCCCCAAAACACCCGAAGAGCAGGAAGAATATAAAACCCTTTTAATACAAGGTCTGGTAGCCCCCACCAATATGGAACTTTATACCTGCAATAGTGATGGCAGCAACTTACAACAAGTTACTCAACTTGGTAAAGCCAACTGGGCCCCGTTTTTTCATCCTTCAGGGAAGAAAATTATATTTTCGAGCAATCATCACAGCAAACGCGGGTACGACTTTCAGTTATTTATGATTAACGAGGATGGAAGCGGATTAGAGCAAATTACAAACACCAGTATTTTTAATGCTTTCCCGATGTTTAGTCCCGATGGCAAAAAACTCATTTTTTCTTCTAACCGTAATAATCATGGCACGAGAGATACAAACCTGTTTATTTCGGATTGGGTTGACTAGGAAGAACATCACAGAAATAAAAAACCGGCTAACTGCCGGTTTTTTTATGCAAGCATATCACAGTATGACTTTAAACACTAAATTGGGTTAGATGATGATCAAGGTGCTTGGCAAACATATTATTCCATTCTGCTTTAGTTAAAATACCAAATGAGTGCGATTCTTTTCCATCAAAATGTGCAGCTCCCAGTTCCTGGGTTTTACGAATATAATTCACTAAACGATCCCTTTCCTTTTCAAATTCACGCGCATCACTAATAAGAAACTCAGGGGCTGTCGGAGATCCTTTTTTATAAGGTTTTTCGCTTACCACAATGTTTTTCACAAACAACTTAAGCATAAACTTTTTAAAGCCCCCGGGAGCCGGATGCTTTTTATCATAAACCAGTTCATAAGTTACGTTACAATGTGCCAGCATTTGTGCCGCCGACATTTTGCCCCATTGCGGAACTGACGACGGTGTTAATTGATTAATACGGGAGATAAACCCCTCTGCATCATTTTTATCAAATACGTTTTTCATAGAGCTAAGATAAAGTTTAAGTTGTTGTAGTACACCATAATTCTCATTTATTTCGTTCTACTGCTTTCGTTTTATAAAATCTGAAGAAATTAAGAGGTCTTATTTATGTGGTTTGTTTTCGCCATAAAAAGGTTCAACATGAATCAATACATGTCCCAACTGAGGCAATTTATGTCGTAAATGGTCTTTTAAACGGTGTGCAATTGTATGCCCCTCACTCACCGGAATTGCCCCATCTACCGACGCGTGTAAATCTACATGGTATTTCATTCCTGATTTTCTCACAAAACATTTCTCTGTTGCTTTAACCCCTTCCACTGTTAAGGCAATTGTCCTTATTTCTGATATAAGTTCATCAAAACTATGCTCGTCCATAATTTCACCCAAAGCTGGTCTGAATATCAGATAGCTATTATAAAGTATGAATCCGGATGCAAATAAAGCCGCCCAGTCATCGGCGGTTTCGTATCCTTTTCCGCCTATAAGAGCTATTGAAATGCCTATAAACGCGGCCACAGATGTAATAGCGTCACTGCGGTGGTGCCAGGCATCGGCTTTTAAAGACGAACTACCGGTTTCTCTGCTTTTTTTCATCACTACCTGAAATGAAATTTCTTTCCAGATAATAATCCCTCCAAGAATGATAAGCGTATAAGACTTAGGCAAATCATGCGCCGTTCTGATGTTAATGATACTTTCGTAAGCAATAATGGTTGCCGAAGTAACCAAAAAGGCCACCACAAGAAACGTAATCAGAGGTTCTGCTCTGCCATGTCCATACGGATGGTTTTCATCTGCCGGACGACTGGCGTATTTTAATCCGAACAACACCAGAAAGGAGGCGAATATGTCCGTTGTGGATTCTATCGCATCTGCTATTAATGCGTACGAATTTCCAAAATATCCTGCCAACCATTTAAGTGCAGCCAGTACCGCATTACCAATAATGCTAAAATAAGTGGCCCTTATGGCAGCATCTTCTTTCATCCCCGCTAAATTACAATTTTCATACTTGCCGGAAACATTTTACTTTATACATAACCTAAACACTAACCAAACTCATAGTATTTAACATATAAAACACGATATGTTAATCCATTTTTCCGGTTTCAATCCTGATTTTCGCTACCTTTAAAGTATGAACAAGCAATCTGGAAACATGTTCCTTTTCTGGGCTTTAGTTTTGGTTATCGCAGAAATAACCTCACCCGCTCAGGCTCAACTCAATTATTATTTTGGTAACATCCATGCGCATACTGGTTTCTCAGACGGCAATAAAGACGCTTCGGTAACAGGTGTGAATGACGCGGCGGGCAGTTTTGCCTACGCAAAACAGTCCCTCAACTTTAATTTCTTGGGAATTTCTGAACACAATCACTTCAGTAATCCCAACAATCCCGGGTTTACAGTAAGTGAATGGCCTTTACTTGTTTCTCAGGCCAATGCTGCCAATCAGGATGGTACATTTCTTTGTATGGCAGGGATGGAATGGGGCGTGTCATCTACTTATAATGGTCATGTTCTTGTGTACAATTATCCGCAACTACTAGGATGGGAAAGTGGAAATTATCAGGTGTTTAATGCCAAAACCGATTATGATGGGCTATGGCGCAAAATTAATCAGCAACCAGGCGCCTTTGCTTATCTGGCCCACCCCTCATTTAGCGATTACACAACCAACGGTTCCAGTTCTACCAGTTTATTAAATGGTGCTTACGTATCGGCTTACGACAGCGCTATTGTGGGTATGCCATTCCGCAGTGGCCTGGCCTTTAGTACCGACACCAATTATTCTGATTATCCAGGAGGAAATTACATGGATTACTACAAACGCATTTTGTGCAAAGGGTATCACATGGGGATTGGTTACGACCACGATAACCATTACCTGACATTTGGCAGAAACAATGCAGGACGTTTAGTAGTAATGGCGCCTGCGCTTACCCGTAATGACTTTTACAATGCCATGCGTCAAATGAAATTTTATGGCAGTGACGACTGGAATGCCAAAATAAGTTTCTCTATGGGTACTTCTGTCATGGGAGATATTACCAGCGGGACTGTGGCTCCTACTTTTAACATCGTTCATAATGACATGGATGGCGAGCAGGCAGATTCCATTATTGTGTGGACCGGCGTAAGTGGTGGAACCAACATCCTGCCAACCCGTTTAGGACATATCAAAAGTAGTAATACATACGCGGTAACCGACAATGTTAATCTTGTACCAGGCCAGGAGCGATTTTATTTTGTAGAAATAAAACAACCCGACGGACAAATTATTGTGACCTCTCCAATATGGTACACCTATACAGGCGTTACAGGGTTAAACAACCATTCGGTTTCCACACTTAAAACCAGTGTATTTCCTAATCCGGCAAGGCAAATACTGAATATCAGTTCTAATATAAACGGTGAAGCTTTAACCGTAACCATTTACGCACCCGATGGGAAAGAAATAAAACGTTTACATTCGGAAACACCACATTTGAGCATACCTACCGATGATCTGAAAAAAGGATTGTACCTTTTAACTATTGCTCAAGGCCTGCAAAAACAAACGCAAAAACTGGTTATAGAATAAAAAGAGTATGAAAGGGCTCCTGATAGCTATTTTTTTTATAATTTAGTTATCACAAACCAATTAATACTATAACCAATGGGAACTTTTGTTTTAAAAACAGGAAAAAACGGAGAATTTTATTTTAATCTAAAAGCTGGTAACGGACAGGTGATTCTTAGTAGTGAAGGCTACACTTCTGAATCAGGCCGGCAAAATGGCATTGCCTCAGTACGTGAAAATGCAGTTCTAGATGCGCGCTACGACCGTAAAACATCTTCAAACGGAAAGCCTTATTTTACGTTAAAAGCTAGCAATGGCCAAGTAATAGGTACCAGCGAATTATACGAAAGTGAAGCTGGTCGCGAAAACGGCATTACTTCTGTAAAAAAAAATGCACCTGACGCGCAGGTTAAATCAGAGTAAACCATTTTCGTTACAAATGCCAACAATCGTAAACAGAACGCTTGTCGTCTGTTTACGATTTACCCCTACTAACCACATTAGGGCTACATGGTATAATTTTTATAAATCAATTTGGGTAAATCATGCCCGGAAAAGCGTAAAAATGCCTCTGGTTATAAATCATAAATTATGTTTACTGCTCTTCCACCAACTCTTCCTTAAACGGATTACGCTGTATCCACGGCTGAGGTTGTAAAAACGCGATAAAGGGTTTTTGAATCATGCGGGACACTGCATTTTGTCCGCGGATATAGCACTCCAGATGCTGAGGCACCGCACCTACGGTACTTTTTATTTCGGCTGCCGTTCTGCCAAAATTAACTTTTCTAAGTCCTTTATGCAGAGCTCTTTCAATAAAAGTGTATAAAATGTTCTGATATAATTCATACATTTTATTAACCTCATAATTTAGTCCAATATAATGCGCCTCCATTGTATCCCCCATCACAAACCCGGAACAAAAAGCCACTAATTCATCGCCCTTAAAAAACCCCAACACAAAAAAACGCTCAGCGAAAATTCGCTTACATGATTCGAAATAAACCGGAGGTAATTTAAGTAATTTGAATTTGGCGCGCTTGTATATATTTTCATATAACCGGTAAACAGCGACCTGGTGATTTTTTAAATCATTTGTATCCAAATCTCTTACTTCAAGCCCTGTCCCAGCTTTAAAAATAGATTTGGCCCTGTTCCTATATTTTTTAGAAAAAGTTTGAATATAACCATCCAAAGAGTTAATCCCTGCCGGCAAATTCACTTCCATGTTAGGTTCTACCGTAAACTTTACAAATTTTTGTTCTTCTACAGCTGATTCTGGTTGCAGAGGGTGTTCAAAATCTTTAATGAGAGTGGCGGAAATGGTACCTCTTAATTTCTCCTCACGCGATACCAAATCAGTAAGGCAAAGTACCAATCGCGTAGCCAGTTGTTCGTTTATCGAATCTTTAAATAAAAAACCATAGCGGCCACTTATCAGATTATTGCCACAGGTAAATAAACGCATTAAAATCTGTTTTCCACTTTTATCCAAATAGTGTTCGAACAGGCGTATCCGTTTCGATGTAATAACGCCCACTTCTTCGTTCAATAAATCTCCAAAAACAGACGCTTCAAAGTCAATGATCTGAAAGTAAATGATACCACAAGGTATATGTTGATGATATACGATAGCATACCGGGTCTCTAAACGCGACGGATAACAGTGTTCTATAAGACTTAAATAATCTTTGTTAAAGAACACGGCATCACTTTTCACAATGGCGTTCCAATCTGCTAAACGAATATGGTCTGCCTTGTCAAACAGGGTAAACGTAAATCCTTCATCTAACTCCCGCTCTGGCAGAAAACGCTTTTTATCTTTTATTGGCTTACAAAAACTAAACACTAATCGTCAAATGTACGCATACGCTACATAGAAAACATTTAACAAATCCTAAATTTTCTTACTTTTATAGCTTATGATGGATTTTAAAAATACGCCTGTTGTAGATCAGGTAGGTGTAGAAGAGCGGATTGCCCGTTTTAATACCCGGAGTATTAAGAAAGAAACGAAAGTTTCCGGTTTAAAACTGGCGCTGAACATGATAGATCTTACCACCTTGGAAGGGAAAGATACACCCGGAAAAGTGAAACAAATGTGTTATAAAGCCATGCATTTGAGCGACGATATTCCGGGATTACCAACAGTTGCAGCAGTTTGTGTGTATCCCACTCATGTTAAAACAGCCAGACAGGCGCTCGGCAATAGCGCGGTTAAAGTGGCATCAGTAGCTACCGCCTTTCCCAGTGGCAACTCTACGCTGGATATAAAAATTCAGGATACCAGGTTTGCTGTTGAAGAAGGGGCCGATGAAATTGACATGGTGATATCGAGGGGCGAATTTTTGAAAGGGAATTACCAATTCGTATTTGATGAAATTGCCGCCATTAAACAAGCGTGCGGAAAAGCCCGCTTAAAGGTTATCCTTGAAACAGGAGAGCTTTCTACTCTTGATAATGTTAGAAAAGCCAGCGACATTGCTATTTACGCGGGTGCTGATTTTATTAAAACCTCAACCGGCAAAATACAGCCAGCGGCAACCATGCCCGTTACATTGGTCATGCTACAGGCTATAAAAGATTACCACGCTAAAACAGGGATAATGATTGGCATGAAACCCGCCGGAGGAATCAGTACCGCCAAGGGGGCATTACAGTATCTAGTGATGCTTTATGAAACACTTGGTCCGGCATGGATGACCAATGAATGGTTCCGTTTCGGCGCCAGCAGTTTAGCGAACGATATTATTTTACAACTGGCTAAAGAACAAAAAGGGGTTTATTATAGCAAAGATTACATCAGTATTGATTAAAAGTGTATCTTTAGATGTTATTTTACGCCACCCAATTTAGTATTTAGTAATTTTTAAGTATGAAAAAAGTAATGCTCTTGCTTGCTTTAACAGCGGTTAAGCAGGTCAACGCGCAGGGGAATTGGGATTTACAGCAATGTATTGATTTTGCACAAAAACACAGTTTACAACTGAGGCAAAACGCGCTCCAGACGCAAATTAGTAAAAACAACTTGAATCAGAGTAAAGCAGCGGTTTTACCCTCTGTTAATGCAGGCGCTTCTCACGTGTATAACTTTGGTCAGACGATTGACCGTTTCACGAATGAGTTTGCCAATACCCGCGTACTTTCTCAAAATTTTTACGTTTCGGCAAATGCCACGCTTTTCAATGGCCTTTCGCAGTACAACAACATTAAAGCGAATGAGTATTCGTACAAAGCCAGTACCGAAAATTTATTGCAGCAACAAAATGATCTGAGTCTGAACGTTGCTACCGCTTTTATTAATGTCATATTTACCGATGAGTTATTAAAAATAGCGCAGAATCAATATGCTATTACCAAAGAACAATTCGAGCGTACTCAAAAACTGGTTGCCGCCGGATCGCTGGCTAAAAGTGTAGAATATGATTTAAAGGCCCAGTTGGCCAACGAAGATGTAAATGTAACCAACGCTGATAACAATTATCAAT
>JASGCO010000048.1 GCA_030054095.1 Sediminibacterium sp. | reverse complement strand
ACCACTGACTTTTAGCTAAGAGAACCTTGTTAATTATGAAAGAGGTCTATTGTATTCCTGTATTTCTTTAAGCATGTAAACGTCAATTGGTATTACTAAAATACTACAATTCCCGATTACATAACGCGGATAAATAAAAAAGGGAGCATTTGTGATGCCCCCTTTAAAACAAAGCGTGTTTACAACTGCTTGCTTAGTTCGCGTATATCTTCGATAATTTTCTTAGCCAGATTATCGGCAGTGGTAATGCTTTCACTTTCGCTGTAAATACGGATAATGGGTTCAGTATTACTTTTACGCAGATGCACCCATTCTTTACTGAATTCTATTTTAACCCCATCAATAGTATTTACAGGTTGAGATTTGTATTTCTGATGCACAGCATCCAGTACTTTATCTACATTTAACTCCGGTGTCAGTTCAATTTTGTTTTTACTGATATGGTAAGACGGATAGCTCTTTCTGAGAACCGACATGGTTTTGCCGGATTTTGCCAGATGGGTCAGAAAAATGGCAATTCCAACCAGCGCATCGCGGCCATAATGTAAATCGGGTAAAATAATGCCTCCGTTTCCTTCGCCGCCTATTACCGCGTTGGTTTCCTTCATCATCCGTACAACATTTACTTCGCCCACTGCACTGGCATTGTATTGTCCACCTGCTTTTTCTGTTACATCTCTTAACGCACGGGTAGAGGAGAGGTTACTAACCGTATTTCCTTTTTCATGAAATTTTAAAACATAATCGGCTACAGCCACCAGAGTGTATTCTTCGCCAAACATCTCACCATCCTCATTTACTAGTGCTAAACGATCCACATCCGGATCAACACTTATGCCCAGGTGCGCCTGTTTTTTTACCACAGTAGAACTCAGTTCGCTGAGGTGCTCCGGTAATGGTTCCGGATTATGCGCAAAATGGCCATTTGGTGTTTCGTTTAATACATGAATCTGGTTAACACCCAACGCTTTTAACAAAGCAGGTACTGCAAAACTACCACTACTGTTAATGGCATCTACCACTACGGTAAACTGTTTCGCTTTTATGGCTTCAGTATCCACATACGGCAAAGCCAGTATTTGTTCAATATGATAGTCCAGACTATCGGTATTGGTTTGGTATTGACCAATATGGTTTACATCAGCATACGAAAACTGTTCTGCTTCCGCTAGTTTAAGAATAAGTTGTCCGTCTGTCTCACTGATAAATTCACCTTTATAATTCAGTAATTTTAAGGCATTCCATTGCTTGGGGTTATGGCTGGCCGTAAGAATAATCCCTCCCTGAGCGCTTAAACGTGTTACCGCCATTTCTACCGTTGGTGTGGTGCTTAAACCTAAATCGATTACATGAATGCCCAGCCCCATTAACGTACCGCTCACAATATTACTGATCAGATGGCCGCTCACACGCGCATCACGACCAATAACTACTTTGTATTCACTGGTTTGTTCCTGTTGTTTTAACCACATTCCATAAGCGGAAGTAAATTTAACTACATCTAAAGGACTCAGATTCTCTCCCGGTACGCCTCCAATTGTGCCTCTTATTCCGGAAATACTTTTAATTAATGTCACGCTGCTTCTATTTTAACACAAAGATAGGTACTTGGCTCTATACAATATATCGTAAGCCTAAATTTATTAAACCTTTAACTGTTAATTGATTTTGTATATAACCAAATATGCTGGTTTTAAACCATTAAATGGCAGCCATCAGCAAATTAATATCCTTAAACGGTAAATTAAACGTTTCGCCCAGAAACTGATTGGTTAAAATGCCGTTATAAATATACACCCCATTGCGCAAACCGGCATCTTTTCGCACTACGGTATCAAAACCACCTTCGTCGCCCATATTCAAAACAATTTGCGAAAAGATATTGCTGAAAGCATAAGATGCGGTGCGCGCCACCCGGCTCGGAATATTGGGAACACAATAGTGAATAACCCCATGTTTTCTGAATACCGGTTTGGTATGATTGGTCACTTCCGAGGTTTCAAATACGCCTCCCTGATCAATACTAACATCCACAATTACGCTGCCTGTTTTCATTTCGCTTACCATGTTTTCGGTAACAATACATGGTGTACGGCCTTTGGTGGCCCTTAGCGCGCCAATGGCCACATCTGCGGTACGTAAGTGTTTTTCTAATACCCGCGGCACTATAACAGACGTAAAAACCCGTGTTCCCAGCTGATTTTGTAACCGGCGTAAACGAGAGGTAGAATTGTCGAATACCTTTACAGTAGCCCCTAATCCTAAAGCAGCCCGCGCGGCAAACTCACCCACCGTTCCGGCCCCTATAATAACCACTTCGGTGGGAGAAATACCACTGATCCCACCTAAAATAGAGCCTACACCATTATTTACATTACTGAGCAATTCAGCGGCAATCAGAATACTGGCACCTCCGGCAATTTCACCCATAGCACGTATTACCGGTAAAATACCGGCATCGTCGGTAATAAGGTCGAAGGCAATGCAATTCAGTTTTTTGGATATTAATTTTTTAAGAAAATTTTCAGGTTGAACACTCAACTGCAAGGCACTGAACAGGGTTTGTTTGTGCTGCATGAGTTCAATTTCTTCGTTAGTAGGCGGGGCTATTTTAAAAATAATATCCGCTTTATACACATCATTGGGGCTATATACTATTTCCGCACCGGCCTCGCTGTAATCCGAATCGTCGAAATGGGCGGCTTTGCCCGCACCGGCTTCCACTACAATACGATGTCCATTATTCACCAAAAGAGCCACTGCGTCGGGCACCAGGGCCACACGGTTTTCCTGAAAGGCAATTTCTTTGGGAATGCCAATGTAAAGTTTCCCTTTTTTACGGGCTACTTCCAGCATTTCTTCCTGGGGTGCAAAAGCGCCTTTGGTGAGTGAGAATAAAACGTCTTTTGTCATTACCATTGCAGATTTAGTTTTGAGCGGTTAATAATTCGGACCATGATATTTGGGAGCGTTACAGTCATCAATCCGTCGTACGCGTTTGCGCCACATAATGCCTACACGTAATTCATAGGTACGGTTTCTAACGCCTGTATTGCCATGTTTATGACGGATAATATCCGGATTCCAATGAAATTCTGAAAAACCGGTAAACGTTTTAAACAAAGGAAATTCATACCCAACACCAACATTTCCGCTAAACCAAATTTTCGGAAAACTACTACTAACTGGCCTGAAAACACTGGCACTGCTGTTGTAAAGATACTCCAGCCGAAGCCCAGATAGCAGGTAGGTATGCGAAAATGAAAAAATAGGATAATAAAACTTCAGGAAATTATTCCATTGAATGTATGTGTATTTGTTAACACTTTTACTATCCGTACGATCGCCAGAATACAAATCAATAATTTCACGCTCTTTAGCCCCTTTATTTACATATTCCAACTCTGTTTGCCAGCGCAGATTATCGTAGGGGAGTAGCTCCGCCAACACGCCTGCCCCCCAGCTGAAATACTCGGTAGATGCATGGGTACTCGGATAGAAATGAGCAGGATCGTAAGGAACTTCATACCTTGTAGCATAATCCTTATTTAAATAATTATGAGCAGACATAGTACCCGCTCCAAAAATACCAATGCCTCTTACAAACTGCGCCTGAGCAGTCAGGCTAAGGGCTAAACCAGCATATACTATTAATTTTTTCATCATTAGGCACTTTGAGTTTCGGCAGCAGGACTGATTTTTTTGATAAGTCCCTGTAATACTTTACCAGGACCAACTTCGGTATAATGCAGCGCGCCATCAGTTGTCATTTGTTGTATGGTTTGCGTCCATTTTACAGGAGCCGTTAATTGTGCAATAAGGTTTTGCTTAATAGCCGCCGGATCAGAAATCGCGGAAGCGGTAACGTTTTGATACACCGGACAAATAGGTGTATTAAATGGCGTGGCATTAATAGCGGCTTCCAGTTCAACGCGGGCCGGTTCCATCAAAGGAGAGTGAAACGCGCCGCCAACCGGTAAAACCAAAGCTCTCTTGGCACCCGCTGCCTTCAGTTTTTCGCAGGCAATAGTAATACCGTTAATGGATCCGCTGATGACGAGTTGCCCCGGACAATTATAATTAGCCGCCACAACCGTTTCGCCCGAGGCGCTTACTTCCGCGCAAATGGTTTCTACCGTTTTATCATCCAGATTTAAAATAGCCGCCATGGTGCTGGGATTTAACTCACACGCTTTTTGCATGGCTAAGGCCCGTTTGTAAACCAGTAACAACGCATCTTCGAATGCTAGCGTTTTATTGGCCACCAAAGCGCTGAATTCGCCCAGCGAGTGACCCGCCACCATATCCGGTTTAAAGTTCTCTCCCAAAGTAGCAGCCAACACAACCGAATGTAAAAAAATGGCCGGCTGGGTAATTTTAGTTTGTTTTAATTCTTCATCCGTTCCCGCAAACATAGTATCGGTGATCCGGAATCCTAAAATACTGTTGGCCTTCTCGAACCATTCTTTGGCTAAAGCCGAATTATCATACAATTCTTTTCCCATTCCCGAAAACTGAGAACCTTGTCCGGGGAAAACAAACGCTTTTTTCATAGATAGCTACTTTTCTTTTAAATTATTATTGGTGCAATCCGGTTATAGTATGGGGTTTATTCCCACAACATAACTCAACGCATTAAAATACATATTATTCAATGAATTAACCAGATAGTAAAAATAGCAGAATAAAGCTAAAAAGACAATCAAACACACGTTCACTATTCAACGGGTAAATGTTAATAGCTGACAGTTAGTCTGAATATTGGTCTTTTATTTCACTTTTCCAGAACCGTTTTTCAAGGGGTCTTACATCGGGCATGTCTTTAAATCGTTTAAGGTAGCGGCTTAACCAGATTAATTCATCGTCATTGGCGTCCCCGTTAAATTCACCCGGATAAATCGCATTCCCATAATTCTGCGCGCACTTCGATGGGGTATCGTCAACAATAAGCATACGTTTCATAGAAAAGCCTTTCCGCCTCAGTTTTTTCAGATTTTTGATATAATGAAATGAGACGGATCAGAATACCCCATTTCACTGATTTTGGTATAGTTGGCCCGGTAGGTACAATGCGAACGCCCCCATACAAATTCCAGCGGATAATCCTTTGGAAAAATGTGCTTTACCACCGCTTCAACGTAATCATCAGAAGCCGAAGACCAAACCGCTACTCTGAAATGCAGTTGCAGTTCCTTTAAAAAATCGTGGAGGTAAGGCCGTGTAAAGACTTTATAATTAAATACTTCAAACTGCCAGTGTGCAAATAAAGGTGTACGGGTAGCGTGAACCAGAGTTTCATCCAGATCAAGTATCACCAGTAAGGTATCGGTAGCAGAATTAGCAGTGTTCATAGTGTTCGGGCGTATAGCTTACCCTGGCGTAGTTTTTATATAATAGCTGACTCTCCGTCACTTTTCCACCCTGAAATTTAAGCAGTTTATTACGCCAGATTTCATTTTTCCTGAAAAACTGATTGCCTTCTTTTAAAAACGCGTGTTCTTTTTCAAATACATGATAACTGTAATCCAGTTCCTGGTTAATGCGCAGTTCGCCTTCCAGACATTTTTCGGTAAACCAAAGTTTAATCTGAAACGTATAGGGGGTAGGATTGTAAAACTGCAGATCGCGGTAATTATAAAAAATGGTGGCGCCACTGCCAAAAGGTAAAACCCGCCCGTCATCCGGAAACGGATCAAACGAGTGGTGGTAGCGTTCGGTAACAGTGAGGGGACTATGAATCACCAGCCAGTGGATGAGGTTGGCAATCTGGCAAATACCACCGCCAATGCCCGCCCGCGCTTTCCCAAACGATAATTCCATACCCGGCAGGTACCCTTTACGCGCTGTTGGTAATCCCACTAGTTTACAAAACGAAAAGGTTTCGCCCGGTCGTATAAGAATACCAGTAATGTTACCCGCAGCCAGTTTCAGATTGGTTACTTTATTCCGTTGCCATTGCGGGTCACTGTCGCCAAGTTTTTTCAGCAATACAGATTGGTGTTTCTTCACTCTGAACGCTAAGGCTGTTGTTTCTTTTCGCGAAGCGTAGCGGTTTTTACCAAAGCACCAGGCCGCGTAACGCTTTATACGCCGTAACCAAACCGCCAGAAAATAAAACAAAGGGTGGCGCTGACTGAATAATTGACGTTGAGGCATGGATCTACAAAGGTAAGTGTTAGCTACAATTTTTTTTTCAGGGAACCTGCTTATTTAATGTTATTTATGATCGCAATAATTGGGGCCGTTTTTTACCGCCCGCCACCAACCGCTAAAAACCACGCTTTCCGCTATAGCTTGCTTGTACTTTGCCAATTTTGCTGTGGCTCCGGTGGCTTCATAAAGTCGCCTCCTCGCTCACGCAAAATCAGGCAAAGTCCCGCGCAAGGCTGCCGCTGCAATCGTTCGGCCGGTAAACAGAAGGTTCTGCTACAAAACATGTTGTATTAAAACATCGGTATAATCTATAAAAACCATCTGCTGCTGTTTTATAGGGTGGAGGGGGTACTAACACTTATCCTGTTCAACAAACACATCTGTAAACCGGAATGCATGACCATCAAATAAGCCTTTGTCGCTCATTTTCAATTCAGGAATAACCAGCAAGGCCATAAACGACAAACTCATGTAAGGCGCTTTAAGTGTACAGCCCAGTTCTTTGGCACGTTGATCAAGTTGTAAATATCTGGCCGCTACTTCTTCGGCAGGTTGCGGACTCATAATTCCCGCAATCGGTAAGGGCAAAACCGCCACCTCGTTGTCGCAAGCCAGAGCAATGCCACCTTTATGCGCAATAATGGCATTTACGGCCTTGCAAATAGCCTCATCACTTACGCCGGCTACCACAATATTATGGCAATCGTGTGCCACGCAACTGGCAATAGCGCCTCGTTTAAGCCCTGTATTTTTAATAAAGCCAATAGCAGGTGGCGCATCGGCATAGCGGTTCACAACGGCCAGTTTAATAATGTCCCGCTCCGGGTCGGCCTCGCTGTACATCCCACTTCCCGGTGTTTCGGTAATCACACAACCGGTTACCAGTTGTCCGTCGTGCATTTCAATAACCCGTACCTGATCCGATAGCCGTTTTAGTTTAAACGCCTCCGGATGTTTGGGCGAACACTGAAAGTAATTCGGTAAATCGCAGCTTTGGTAGGGGATATGGCTGACTCCATCAGAAGCCACCACTTCTCCTTTAATAACCGTTTTTAATATAGTAAACGCCGTCAGGTTATCCACTTCTATAAAATCGGCACTGTCGCCCACCTGCAATACCCCCACAGGTAGCCGGTAATGCTCAATAACATTCAGGGACGCAGCCCGCAGCACATCCATCAGCGGGAAACCCATGGCAACAGCGCGCTTTACATGTTCGTTAATATGCCCTTCCAGTAAATTATCGGGGTGTTTATCATCGCAGCAAAACAGGATCTGTTCAGGAAATTGCCCTAACAAAGGGATCAGTTCATTAAAATTTTTGGCGGCGCTGCCTTCCCTGATCATAATCTTAACCCCATGCTGCAGTTTTTCAAGCGCTTCATCGTACCTGAAACATTCATGATCGGTACTGATACCCGCGTTAAAATACGTTTGCATGGCTTTCCCCCGTAAGCCCGGCGCGTGTCCGTCAACAGGCTTGTTCAGCTGTCGGGCAATGGCCAGTTTTTCCATTACCTCCTGGTCGTTATGTATCACCCCCGGAAAATTCATCATTTCGGCCAGGTACACAATTTCTTCTTTCTGTAAAAGAAAGCGGATGTCATCGGCGTCAATACGGGCCCCCGCGGTTTCAAACGCGGTAGCCGGAACACAGGATGGCGCACCAAAGAAAAAGTGGAAGGGCACCGGTGCCGCGTTGGCCAACATAAACTCAACGCCCTTTACCCCCAGTACATTGGCTATTTCATGCGGATCAGAAATGGTGGCGACCGTACCATGTTTTACCGCCACACGGGCAAACTCACGGGGCGTAAGCATACTGCTTTCCACGTGTACATGCGCGTCAATAAATCCCGGTAAAATATAGGTAGCAGGAACCGCGCTGGTTTCCGTTATGCTAAGGATACGCCCCTGAGCAATTTGTATATTGGCCGGATAAATGCGGTTATTTACCACATCCACCAGATTAGCCGTTAGCGTGTGCAACGTTTGTAGCATATAAACGAATATAGTAAAAAGAAAGGGGCGGGCAGGGGGTAAAAAATCTTTCGGGAGTTAATACTATTAACTTCTCTATAATTAGATAGAATGTTAATTTGAAAAAATCGATATAAAGTTCTTTTCTGTTTCTCCTGTTTCGGAAGTTATTGATTAATTAAAAGAGTGGTGAGGTTGTTACTAATTACGTGATATTAAAAAATACAGTTGTTTTTTACTGTAATACAGCTTTTTTTATATTACTATTAAATATAGCAATATGTAGCTATACATTAAAGTAAATTAGTGGTAGGTAACCAAAAGTAAAAATTGCCTTTAAAATGTTGATTAAAATTATTTTCTTTTTGAGGGTTAATGATTTTATGCAGATATATTTACATTAAAAAACCGAAAACAATGGGTAAGCCCTTTAGCCAAGAATTAAAAAAAATAGAATTAACATATAAATGGGCTTCGTCCGTTCCAATAGATGATATAGAATCCATTAAAAATTCATTGTTTCATAAGCCTCTTTTTGTTGTAGGCTCAGGAGGATCTTTTAGTGCTTGTGTGCTTTTTTCTTTATTACATCAATATCACGGCAGTATTGCTAATGCCATTACGCCTTTAGATTTTCAATACTCCAAAAATGCTATCTCGCATCAAACCAATGTGGTTTTTATTAGCGCCAGCGGAAAAAACACTGACATTTTACATGCCTTTGATCTAACTGTAAAAAAAGAACCCGAGAGCATTCTTAGTATATGCTTAAAAGTAGGCTCTGCTTTAAGTAAAAAAGGGGCAAACTACTCCATTGCAAATACTATTGAGTTTAATAATCCTGCAGGGAAAGACGGCTTTTTAGCTACAAATTCTCTATTAGCGTACTTTACGATAATATCAAGATTATACAATCAGCATGCAGATATAAAATCACTCACCTTAAGCAAAGATTATCAATCCGAAATTTCAAAATTTTGCAAATCACTGCATAAAGATTTTACATTAAAAGTTTTATATGCTGGGTGGGGTAAGCCTGTAGCTGCAGATATAGAATCAAAATTTTCGGAGGCCGGCCTTGGAAATGTAATATTAGCGGATTACAGAAATTTTGGACACGGCAGGCATAATTGGTTTGATAAAAAACCGGAACAATCTGCCATTGTCGCCATAATTACGAATGAAGAAGAAGAACTAGCAAATAAAACATTGGCTTTATTGCCAAAAAGTATTCCTGTACTTAGAATCCAATCTGAGTACAAGACATCTACAGCGAGCATTGATTTATTGGTAAAGTCATTTTATTTAGCGGAGGAAGTAGGCAAGCTCAAAAATATTGATCCAGGCCGTCCTGGCGTGCCATCTTATGGAAGCAAATTATACAACCTAAAATATTCGAGATTATTTTCAGATTCAAAATCTATACTCTCCGAAAAAGCAGCTTTGGCGATCTCTCGTAAAATAGGTAATATCGAGTCTACATCTATTCAAAAAGATCATCTTTCTCTTTGGAGGCAAGCTTACGAGAATTTCAGTAAAAAGCTGGCGGCTACAACTTTTAAGGGAATAATTTTGGATTATGATGGCACAATTTGTTCGAGTAAAGATAGATTGAAAGGACCAAGGGAACGTACCACCAAAAAATTAAACGAATTCTTAAAAGCTGGTTTGGCATTAGGTATAGCTACTGGAAGAGGTAAATCGGTTAGAACAGATTTACAAAAAATAATTGATAAAAAGTATTGGCCTAATGTGGTAATTGGCTACTATAACTGTTCCCAAATAGGGGTATTAAGCGAAGATGCGTTGCCTATAACAACTGATAAAATTAAGGCAAACGATTTGTCTAAAATTAAAGACTTTTTAACTGACGAACCAACTGTATCGCCTTTTATTAAAAAGCCGGAACTGCGGCCCTCTCAATTAACCATAGAAATTATTGATAAGGAAAATTCAGGCGTAATAAAAAACATCATCATTGATTATTTAAAAAATAATTACACTTTTAAAATTCAAGTGTTAGAATCCAGTCATTCTGTAGATATAATTCCTGTGTCCACATCTAAAGTTTCAATTGTTTCAGCTTGCCGTGAGGCGTTGAATGACAAAGCGGGTAAGTTTAACTTTTTATGTATTGGCGACAGAGGTAAATGGCCCGGAAATGACTATCAGTTACTAGCAACTGAGTTTTCATTAAGCGTTGATCAGGTTTCAGCTGATCCATATACTTGTTGGAATATGTCGTCTGTTGGGAATAATTGCGTAGAAGCAACGGAAGAGTATTTTGATGCTATTGAACCGGTAAAATCATTCTTTAAAATTAAGTTATGAGGGCAGATTTAGCTGAAAAATTATTAGTGAAGATTATGGGCTGGACTTCTAGCGAGGTATCTGAGCAACGTCCATTACTTCAGGCTCTCGCTAATTTAAAATATGACGAATACCAACAGTTTTCACCTGGTATCAGATTTATTGAAAGCCTGGTAAAGTGGCTTTCACAGTTTAAACAACCAGAAGATAAAAAAACCGCTTACAACTTTATAATCAATCAGCTTATTTTTATATCTAATGATCAAATCTCGCATTTGGTAAACATTACATTTAGCGAGAAGGTAAATCCAATCCTTATAAGGAAAACAGCTTTAAAGCTTGCTATGAGCCCAAATCTGGTGCGGAAAATTGTAGAAAGTGCAGACTATAAGGAGATTTTGCGCCGAAGCCTTTTTATTGGAGTAAGCGATGGCTCAAGGATTGACCTCTTTAGAAGAAGCAAAAGGGAAATAAGTAATGAGCAGGTGTTCCCCTCATATTATATTTCTCAGCCAAAAGCAAAAGATATGATTGAGGAACTGGGTAAAAGCTATGAAGACAGCAAATTTAACTCCATTTTCTTGATAGATGATTTTACGGCCAGTGGAAAGAGTTATTTCAGAATAGAGAACGATAAACCTGCCGGAAAAATTTACAAGTTTCTCACATCTTTGTTTAAAGAAGATGAGCCCGAAGAACGTGCAGACGCGGGCGAGAACAAAGAAAAAAATGTGTATAAAACCCTTATTAATACAAACGAGCATTTAGACATTCATATTATATTTTACATAGCAACAAGGGATGCCCTGAATACCATAAACAACGCTCTGACTGTATTTCTGGAATCGTATCCAAACAAAGATAAACTCACTTGTAGTGTAGATGCAGTTCAGGTTATAGAGCCCCAAATAACCGATAATGTTAAAGCACAAACAGATTTTATGGATTTAATATCCAAGGAAGAGCATTTTGATAAATCAATTGTAGACGGGCACTATACAAAGGGCAAACATGATAAGCCGTATTTAGGGTTTAACGAATGCGCTTTGCCTATAATACTTAACCACAATACACCAAATAATTCGTTGCCTATACTATGGTTTTCAGAAGATTCAACCAGTGTAGGTCTATTTCCAAGAGTAACAAGGCATAAAGATGAGTAGACTAAGAAATCCTTTTACTATGCGGGCTTCTGAGAAAATTGAATCAGCAGCCAACTTTTTACGCCTATATAGCCCCACAATTATAGATGCTCTTATTGATAAAAGCAAAAGCGATAAACTTTGGAAGAATGTCGTATTCATTCATAGTTCGCCCGGTGCAGGTAAAACCTCACTATTAAGAGTATTTGAGCCATTATCCTTAAGAACGCTTTTTAATACACGGTCCTCACCAGAGTATAAAGAAATTTATAATAAGCTAAAAGAGTTACAGGTTATTAATGAAGATAGAATTGAGCTGTTGGGTGTTACGCTGGTATGCACCCGAAACTATGAGATCTTGGAGGAACTTGATGTATCGCCTGGGCAAAAAATTCGATTCTTTTTCTCTTTGTTAAATGCCAGAATTATTCTTTCAACTTTACGAGCAATATTGCAGCTTCATAACAAACAATTTCCTGAAGGGTTAAAAGAAATTCAATTCAATTATGCCGATGAATCCAACCACTTTTTAAATTTAACAGTGCCTTGCAATGGGAAAGAGTTGTATGATTGGGCTTCAAATATTGAAAGAAAGATATACACAGCAATAGACAGTTTTTTACCTATTTCAGAAATTGCTCCGGATGGGCATGATGAGTTATTTGCCTTTTCGGTCTTAAAGCCTGAGTACTTTAAAATTAACGATCAGCAAATATTTAGTAAAATACTATTTATGCTTGACGATACCCATAAGCTATCGCAACAGCAGCGCCAAAGATTAGAAAAATATATTTTAGAGCGAAGAGGTAATTTTAATATATGGATTTCAGAAAGGCTGGAGGCTTTGGAGCCAAAGGAAAACCTGAGATCATATCGCGAACGCGATTATGAAGAAATAAATTTAGAAAGATTTTGGGATGACCGAAGTGCAAAGTTAAAGCAGATACTCTTAAATGTTGCTGATAAAAGAGCAAGTTTATCCAGTGAAGATATTAATTCTTTTCATGAGTACATAGAGACTAATCTTAACGAGGAGGCTTTCAAAAAAGACTTTTTAGAAATCATTGAATCCACGAATGCTGAACTTCTAAAGATAACTTCTCATACCGATAAATTTAATGAATGGTTAACTTACTTTTCAAGTTATGAAGGCAACCCTATGGAAAGGGCTATTTTACTTAAAAAGATAGAAATTTTAATAGCAAGACATGTAAACAAAAATCAGCTTAGTTTTGATTTTCCACATACAAAAGATGAATTAATTGACAAATTAAAAGCCGATTTAGAAGCACCAGCAAAACTCTTTTTATCAAAAGACAATAAAATTCCATACTATCATGGATTAACCACTCTTGCAAATTTATCGTCTAATAATATTGAGCAATTCCTTTCATTTTCTTCCGATCTATATGAAGAGATGCTCTCCAATAAGCTTACAGGGAAAGACATTACCTTAGATTCCATTAATCAGGAAAAAATTATCCGGCTTACAGTAGATAAAAAATGGAGTGAACTTCCAAAATTATTGCCTTATGCTAATGAGGTAGTAAAATTTTTATCTGAGCTTGGCGATTTTTGCAATAAGCAAACATATCAAAAAAATGCCCCTTACGGTACCGGGGTTAATGGATTCTCCATCAAAGAAAAAAAAGAATTAAAATTAATTGAAGAAGAAGAGTGGATTCAAAACGAAATTTACGAACCTTTAATAAACGTAATATCCACTTGTGTTGCATATAATTTATTAGAGATAAAGAAAACTAAGCAAGGTGAGAAGGATAAGGTTTGGGATGTTTATTACTTAAACAGGTGGCTGTGCGTGAAATTTGATCTCCCGTTATCATATGGCGGTTTCAGGCATAGAAGTCCCGATGAATTAATTAGATGGATAAAAAGATGAGTAATAATAAATGGAATCCATACATTCAGTTTCGAGGCGAAGAAATTTCAAGTTTCTTTGTAGCGCATTTTAAAAGGGATAGTGCTAAGCTATTATTTATCTTAGGAAAGGGCTTCGATGTGCGAATGAACATCGCAATTGCAGCCCTGTTAAAGTGTTCACCAGATGTTGATATTAAATGTCTATTGATTGAATTTAATGAGGGAGAAGGATCCCATTCTCATACTTATAAACCCTTGGTTGAAGAAAACATTAAGGAACTTTCCGCTCTTATACCTGCTGATAAAATAATTAAAAAGAGCATCAGTCTTTTAGGTGGAAACGGAAAAAACAAAAAAAGAATAGGAGACAAACAAGCTACTACAATTATCAAAGACTATAATGATTTAGCCTCATATACTGATGTTATTTTGGATATTAGTGCACTCCCTAGAGGCGTCTATTCTTCTTTGATAGGGAAAATCCTGAGTTTGATAGAAAATGAAAAGTCAAATACCATTAATTTCTTTGTTTCCGTAGCCGAGAATGCGGAAATTGATACAAAAATACAGGAGTACGGAGCTGATAACGACCTAAACTATTTGCATGGTTTTGGTGGTGGAATTGAGCTTAATTCTGAAATTGAAAAACCTTTAATTTGGTTTCCGGTTTTGGGTGAAAACAAGGTAGTACATCTGAATAAGGCATTTACTCATGTTATTCGATCGCAAAGCCGGCCTTACGAAATATGTCCCATTTTACCCTTTCCTGCTAAAAACCTAAGGCGGGTAGACTCTTTGATAGTAGAATATCATAAAGTGCTTTTTGATGATCTATCTATTGAGGCCAAAAACATAATGTATGTGCCTGAACAAAACCCGTTTGAAGCCTATATTAGGCTAAATGACGCTATTAAAAACTACAATCAGTCGTTGAGCCCCCTAAATGGCTGTAAAGCGGTTATATCTAATTTTTCGAGCAAATTACTTTCAATAGGGGCCATATTAACCGCACATGAGCTGCAACAGCCTATTGGCGTGGGAATATTAAATGTAGACTCCGAAGGATATAGAATTAATAACGTAGAAGAGCTAAAAAAATTGAAAAATCAAAGCGAACTTTTCTTATCTTGGCTCTCTGGAGAACCATATAATGACTAAGCTAAAAAAAACATCGAAAAACAAGCCGGTTTGTTTGGGAACAGGCCTTGTTGCGTTGGATGTCATTTTAAATGGCAGCCCTTCTACTCCTGCTAAATTATGCGTCGGAGGATCTTGTGGAAATATCTTATCTATTCTTTCGTATTTAGGCTGGGAGTCAAAACCAATTGCCAGGCTATCTAAAACAGTCGCCACAAAGAATATACTTAAGGACTTTTCAAATTTTGAGGTCAGCACAAATTTAATTTCTAAAGAAGATGATGGAAGCACTCCTATCATTATTCATAGAATTTTAAAAGATAAAGAAGGAAAGCCTAAGCATAGGTTTGAATTTAGAGTACCTGGAACCAATACTTGGTTACCAAGCTATAAACCAGTGCTATCTTCTGCTGTTGAATCAATAACAAAAAAGCAAATTAAAGCAAACGTCTTTTATTTCGACAGAGTTTCAAGATCAACGATAGATTTGGCTAAGTTTTATAAGAAAAATGGAGCTCTAATAATATTTGAGCCGTCATCATATAAGGATGATAAACAATTTCAGGAATGCTTAAGAATAGTTGATATTATCAAATTTTCATCAGACAGAATTACTAACTATTCGGATTTATTTCCAAAATCAATAGTTCCATTAGAAATTGAGACTTTGGGTAGTGAAGGTTTGCAATATCGTCGTAAAGGAAATAACAAAGGCTGGAAAAAAATAGCGCCGTTTACCTTGAATACTATAATTGATACTGCAGGCGCTGGAGATTGGTGCACGGCGGGGATTATTAATGAATTGGGTCAAAATGGTATAAAATCGTTTAGTTCGGCTACTGTAAAAGATATTGAAAAAGCTTTAACTATAGGTCAGGCTTTGGGTGCGCTTAATTGCATTTACGATGGAGCTAGGGGAATAATGTATAATATGGAGTACTCAATGTTAAATAATCTCATTTCCAAAATTACTTCTAATAAAGATTTTTCAAAGATACCTGTTCAAACAAATAGCAAAATTGTCACTATCAAAAATCTTGAAATTGAGACGCTCCTATAATAGAAGTTTCTTTTTCATCTCTAATTAAAACTTCAATCACTCATATAGGATCAGGGACAAAAGTTGTGGAGGAGAAAATAAAGTTTGATTTTTGCGGACT
>JASGCO010000047.1 GCA_030054095.1 Sediminibacterium sp. | reverse complement strand
AATAAAACTAAGCCGTAAGGTTCTTTTACCAAAACCGGAAGGCTATGTTGAAAAAGAACGTCGTGAGCGACCAGAAAAAACAGAAGGTTAATTTTTAACATTATAAATTTAAAGGCTTGCTTGAACAGCAAGCCTTTTTGTTATACGCCTATTTATTCAATACAAATATAGCTCCCGGTTTAAGTTCATATCTTACCTGAACGTGTTTAGTTCATATCGAACAGGAGTACTATAATGTCATTTTTTTAATTATATTTATCCTACTAAATGATTCTTTCATGGCAAATTTTTTACGTTTCGTCACAAATGCTGTTTTTATTCTATCTGTTATTACAGTTTATGGGCAAGCGCCACAGGGCATAAATTATCAGGGGATTGCACGGGATGCCAATGGCGTTCCTCTTAAGGGCACTGGTATTAATCTGGTTTTTGAAATTTTTGATGCCGCTTCGGGAGGTACCAAACTCTATTCAGAGAGCACATCGAAGACTACTGACTCACAAACCGGTATTTTCACACATATTTTAGGAAGTATTAATACGGCCAGTTTTTCCAGTTCTATGAATTGGGGCAATGGCGATAAATACCTGCAGGTTAACATTAATGGCAATACGCTTGCGCGGCAACAGATGATGAGCGTTCCTTACGCATTGTATGCTGCCTCCGCAGGTAACGTTACTACACCTACATTAAGCATTAACGGGAACAGCCTTTCCATTACCGGCGGCAATACTGTTCAATTACCGGCATCTCCTACCTATAGCTCCAGTGCTAACATTTCTATTAGTAGTGGTAGCATCGTTTTAAATCCTACAAGTGTTATCAGCGGAACGTATGGTGGTACGGGGACTGTATCAACTATTCCACAACTGGCAATTGATGCCTTTGGAAGAATTGGTGCAGCCAACGCCTACAGCGCCAACGTTACAGGCGATATTACCGGCCCCTTACAAACACAAACGGTTACCGGCCTGAGGGGTTCTCCGGTAGCCAACACTACTCCTACAACCGGACAGGTTTTACAATTTAACGGTAGCTCATGGGCTCCTGCTAATGTAGCAACAGGCGGTGTAACCAGTGTAGCGGGTACCGGGCCACTTACAGGCACTGTTACTTCTGCCGGCGCTATCAGTATGCAAACGTTGGCTGTTGCCGGCAACTATGGAAATGCCGGATCACTTTCTGTACCAACCTTAACCGTTGATGCGTATGGGCGTGTAACCCAGGCATCAAGTTATACACTTGGAAGTTTATCACTAAGCGGCGATGTAACAGGCAACACCGGAAGTAATACGGTTACGGCTTTAAGAAGTCGGCCCCTTTCAACAATAACACCCATTGGTGGAGATGTACTCCAATATTTCTCTACTCCAGGCGAATGGCGACCAGTAACAGGTGGAGCCAATACATGGAGCACCACATCAGGAGTTGTTCATCCTTCTAACGTGTCTTCGCCGGTTGCTATAGGAACCAACATTGCTACTTTTAGTGGTAATACTTACGAATTTGTGGTAAATGGGAGGAGTTACACTAACAATTACCAGCACTATAATCAATTAGGCGGAAGTCCACCGATTGCACCGAATAATAGCGGTCGTATTTACTTTGATGGCAATAAATTCAGAGTTTCTGAAAACAACACCGCTTACGTTGACCTGCTTCCTCCGGCTATCTGGAGTCAAAACGGAAATGTCATCAGTGCCCTTACCCCTACTAATGGGTTAGCTGTTGGTGGTAACACATTAAACATTGGCGGCACCAACTATATGATGGCTGTAACCGGTGCACAGTATAATTCTTCATTTGTTCATTATGACGGGTCCTCCCTACCTTCTGTTGCCGGACTTGGAAAAGGGCGTATTTATTTTGATGCTAGTACCGATCAATTTATGGTATCGGAAGGAGTAGCAGGCTACAAACCTCTTTTTGCTACCAGTGCCTGGGTAAAAAGTGCATCAACAGTAACACTGAGTAACAATAACGATTGGGTAGGGATTGGTGTAGGTGCACCGCTTAGTAAGTTAGATATCTCGGGGGGGGCATCCATTACCAGTAGTATTCTGCGGGCAATTAACAGCAATGCTGCTAACGTCAGTAACGCCGTATTCTTCGAATCAAACGGAAATGCACCAACACTTCAGGTAAACAACATCGGTAGCGGCACCAGTGGCATGGCATTAAAAATCACATCAGCGGGCAGCAATGCACTCAATGCCACCTCTAATGCCGGATCTTATAATACCATTGAAGCTATTAGTGGTACTACAAACGTTACCGTTTATGCCGGCCTCTTTGACGGCGGATTAAAAGTAAAATCAAAAGCAGGAGGAGTAACAACCGACGCGTTTAAAATAGCGAATGCTTCTAATAGTGATTTGCTCAACGTAAAAGAAAATGGTTTTGTCAGTTTAGGAGTACTGGCTCCTACAGCTCACCTGCAGATTTACGACAGTGATGCCAGTACTACGTTTAACACCTTCTCTGGCTCACCTGGAACCGCTGTGCGTATTCATAATAACGATTTAACAAACAACAACTACAGCTCCATTATTTTCTCTTCTATTCTAAGCAATGCGGCCAGTTCCGAGATGGCTAAGATTGTGGGGCTAAATGCTAACCATACTGCTGGCAGTCAGGCCGGACACCTATTGTTTATGACCCGTGAACCGTCCAATCTCATTGAAAGAATGCGGATTACCAGTACAGGAAACGTCGGTATAAATCTTACCAACCCTGGCTACCGCTTAAGCGTGTTAGAAGGCACTAGTGCTTTAGCAGCAATTTATGGTACTCAAACCAATACTGTAGCCAATGGTTCAGCACATGGTGTACAGGGGGTTACCGCCAGTTCTCACTCTTTAGCCGCCGGTGTATATGGCACAAATACCAGCGGGGTTGGTGCCGGAGTTCAGGGGTATAGTTCAGGCTCCGGTGCTGGTGTATTAGGCATTAGTGATGCAAGCGGCCCAGCATTAAAAGGTGCAGCCGGCCCGTCAACTGTTGCATCCGTGGCGTTGCTATTGGATAACGGACATATTAAAACTACCGGAACAACACCTACACTAACGGCGTCTTCAGGAACTATTGCGTATGTTAGCGGTTCCTTTATTACACCTGGCGGACTTAGCATCACAGGCAATGACATAACAGGTACCGTTACCTTTTCTACTTCGGCTACCGGTCTTTCAAACGGAGATTTTTGCAGGGTTATGGTTCAATTTGCAAAACCCTATTCTTCAACCCCAACGGTTATTCTTACACCAACCTCCGATATGTTTGGTTTAAGTTATATGGTACAGTTCTCTAATACTTCCCGTTTTTATATTACTGTTTTCAGACCCAATAATAGCTTATTTAATGGCCCTACAGGTTTAAGCGGAGGACAGTTTTTTAATTTTAATTACATAGTCATAGAATAGGTAATGCGCCTTTTTTTAAAATTGATAGTACTTTGGCTACTCTTCTGCTTTCAGAAAGGGATAACGCAAAACGTGACACCTTCTGTGCTAGGGACAGCCGGAGCAACCTACACATTAACTAATGGAAATGGGTATAGCGATAATATAGGAGAAGTATTTACCGTACCATTAACATTCAGTACACAATTACTCAGTCAGGGCTTTCTACAGCCAGAAATTCAAAGCGGTGGTGTCTTTAATGTTTCTTTTTCTTCGTTAATTACACAGTTAAGTTGTAACAAAAATGATGGTATCATCAATCTTAATGTTACTACCTCTGGAGCAAAGAACATCTATTATGTTTGGACGCCTTCCAATATATGCCCGGATAGTAGTTGCAGCAGCATAGATTCTCTTAAACCCGGAAATTATCAGGTAAGTGTAAAAGGACGGTTTAGCCGGCCGCCCAAAGCAGACACCATTGTTGTTGTTACCAGTTCTGTTATAACTATATACGACAACTCTAATCCTTGTAAAATTGGGATATATAATGCGGTAACTATGAATAATGACAACCTCAATGATTTTTTTTACATAGAAAATATAGAAGAGTTTCCCGAAAACAAAGTAAGCATTTACAACCGCTATGGTGTTCTTATGAAAGAAATCAGCGGTTATAACAATAAAGATAAAATATGGCCCGATAACGACAGTAACACGATAAATGGCACTTATTTTTACATTATTCGTTTATCTGAAAAAGATAACCTTATTAAGGGATGGGTCGAACTTATGAAAAACTAACGAGTGAAAACATGAAGTCTAATCTGATATTTTCTTTAACAATCCTCATTTCTTTATTCAGTAAGGCACAATCAATAAGAAATGATGCGGGGTTCTGTTTTGGGTCGATTGACACTTACGCATCATCAGGCGGTATATCACGGGGACTTATTGTCGAGGATCTGGACGGAGATCTGGACAAAGACATTGTTTATTTCGTTAGTGATTTAGGCACTAATAATTTCAGGTGCTTTAAAAACAATCTAAACATCAGCTATAATACACCTTTTATCCCCAATCACTTCAGTGTTCCCTGCACTTCACCTACTACAGGAATTGATCCTGACAACAGTTTAACCGCCGGTGATTTTAACGCTGATGGAAAAATAGATCTGGCTATGGTAGATAACAGTAACATTCATATTTACAACAATATTACCAGTAGTACACTATCCCCTATTTCATTTAATTGCGCAGGAAGCTACTCTCTTTATCAAACCAGCTATTTTAGTAACGATAACTATATAGATGCGGTGGACTTTAACAACGACGGGACACTTGACCTTGTGGTAATAGGTAGTGACGTTTCCAGTCCTGACATACTCTATATGGAATTTTTTAAAGGTTTTGGGAACGGCACATTTTCCTTTGGTGGATCGCAAATGGTTACCCTTCCTGCCAACCCTAACGCAACATCCATCAATGGTTTTAACGGATTTCAATATCAGGTACTGGATTATGATAAAGATGGAAAGAAAGACTATGTTATGAATAATTCCGGAAACATCAGCGGACTTATTTTATTAAAGAACCAGAGTACTTTTACTTCGTTTAGCGTACAACCTACGTTTATTAGTCTGCCAATGCCCACCAATTTAAATGTAGTTGGTTTTAAACTTGAAGACTTAAATGGAAATTTGTATAAAGACCTTGCCATCACTTATCCTTCAGGCTCCAATTATGAAACAGTAGCGTTCATTAACTCTGTTGCTACACTTTCGCAAATGCCGTCTTACTCTTCCGTTCTCAGCGGAACTGTAAGTACAATATACAACAAACACTTTGTAATTGCAGACTTCAACAATGATGCGGCTATGGACTATTATGGCAATGAGGCTGATGTATATAAATTTATAAGGGGCATAAGTGGGTCGCCTTTAACCAGCGCTACCACTGCTATTCAAATGTCTTACAATCAATCTTCTTATTTTCAAACTGTAACAGCCGATCTTGATAATAATGGCTTTAAAGATGTCATCACCATTCCCGAAAGGAGTTCGTCGGACGAACTAAATATTGTTTTAAACTTTTCGTATAAATCCGTTACCACTCCAAGTGTTACCAACCTAACCGTTTGTGCCGCTAATCCTATTAATGTACTTAACCAATTACTTCCCGGAACACAAGGTTTATCTTCTATTTTTCATAACTGGGTTCAAAATCAAAGCAGTTCAGTTGCTTCTACTCCGGGTTACACGATTACTTCGCCTGGCACGTATTTCCCGAAAGTCACCGCTACGCTGGCTACATCAGTAAGTCCTGTACAAACCTGCACATTTATCGCACCTGAATACACCGTAACTGCAGGGGCTTCGCCAACTATCAGCTACAGTATTACTCCCGTTGGTACCACTACAAATTTTTGTGTAGGCGGACAGGCCATTATCAGTTTAACCGGAGCAAGCAGCTACAGTTTTAATGGGGCAGCAATAGCCAGTTCCAGTGCCACAACTACCCATACCTTCCCGATTAACAACTTAACCATTGCCTATTCTATTATTGCACAAAACGTGGCTGGATGCTCTACCTCCACTAATAATGTTATTATTGCTAAAGCACAACCCACCGCAAATATAAACCCACCACTTACCTATACATGCAATAATGCCGTGGTTCAGTTAACCACTTCGGCTTACTATCCGCCTTTCACCCAATACAGTTGGAACAACGGAACTTATATCAGTGCATCCGTTTACACATTAAACAGTTCAGGAACTAAAACAATAACACTATTGATTAAAGATGTAAATGGGTGTATTTCAGAACCTGTAAATGCCACCGTAACAGCCTATCCTGAATCTACCATATCTCTTACCTCAGGAAACAGTGGTTCCGTTTGTCCAAACAGTTTCCAAAATTATACTTTTAGCGGCTTGAGCTCTTACTCGTTTAATCCTTCTTCTGGCGCAAGCGGCATTAACTCCTACTCTGTAACTATACCCTTGAACGGAACATCTTTCACCGTTAGTGGGAATGATGCCAATGGCTGTTTGAGCGACTCTGTTTTTATAATTAAAACCTTCTCTGATAATACCGATTTAATTACCAATTCCGCAAACAGAGTTTGTCCCGGCGATAAAGTCACCCTTTCATTTGGTGGCAACTACCTCCTTGACTGGCTTCAGTATGGCGGGACATCTGACCCCTCCTCTATTACCGTTACACCAAGTATTAGCACCACCTATAGCTTAAGTATAACGGATATTACAACCAATTGTAAATTTTTGAAGACAGTACTTATAGAGGTAGATGGAGGGTGTGAAGTAAGCGCCGGGAATGCGGTAACCCCCAACAATGATAATGCAAATGATATTTTTGTTATAAATAACATCGAACGCTATCCGGATAATCGTGTGACTATTTATAATCGGTACGGCATAGAAATATTTAAAACAAAAGGCTACGACAATAGTGCTATTGCCTGGCCACGAAATGCCGATCTTAATACATTAACCTCAGGCACTTATTTCTACATTATACAGCTTAACGATACAGCAACACCTATCAAGGGCTGGGTAGAAATATTAAAAAAATAAGGCATTTCAGACATAAAATACGGTACATGAAAAAATACATTTTATACTTGTTTCTACTGAGTAGTCTCCTGATAAAATCCCAGCAGGATCCTCAGTACAATCTCTATCAATTTAATCAAATGGTTATCAATCCTGCATACGCGGGGGCACGAAATGCACTGGCTGTTGTCGGCACAGTTCGTAACCAGTGGGTTGGTATTGACGGCGCTCCCAAAACAAACTGCCTCAGCATTCACGCACCCATAGCCAATAATAAACTCGGGGTTGGAGCCACCATCATTAACGATGCTTTAGGGCCAAGAGTTAACAATGGAATATACGGTAACATTGCCTATATAATGCCCTTAAATAATAAATGGAAATTATCTGCCGGAATTGGCGCCGGCTTATCCATGTTCCGGTTTAATTTTAACCAACTCCAGTTTAAATCGGCAGAAATAAACACGCAACTTTACGAAAATCAGCGAATGTCAGTAATAGATCTTAGCGCCGGTCTTTTCCTGCGCACAGATAAATTTTTTCTGGGCATCAGCCGAACCCACTTAAGTTCACCTTCGGTGTACAGGTATAATAACGTTATTAATACAGTAAACAGTACTCTTAACTATCAATTAAAGCCACACACCTTTGTTACCATAGGAAAATCATTTATGCTATCCGAAAATGTCGTTTTTGCGCCTTCCCTTACATTACGTCTTATTCAATCAGGGAATGCGGACGTAAACCTCAACTTCTTTCTTTTCAAAAAAATATGGCTGGGGGTGTTTACCAAATCTAACTACGGGCCAGGTTTTCTGATGCAGTACTACATTACCAACCATTTACGTGTGGGGTATTCATACGACACCGGAATATCTGATGCCCGGCGCCTGGGTGCCAGTCACGAAGTAATGATTGGTATTGATTTTAATACCCGTAAAGCCAAAATTGTTTCACCCCGTTTTTTATAATTACCGTATAAATGAATCGTTTTTTACATTCCATACTTATCCTTATTTTCCTGCTTATTTCGGCTATCACTTTTGCACAGTTAAAAAAAGCGGAGCGCCTGTATCAGAATAATCAGTTTCTGAAAGCACTTAAATCCTATAAAAAAGCGGCATCAGCCGATAATTCCGAGAAAAATATCGCGCTAACCGGACTTGGCAATTGCTATCTGGCACTTAACGACTACAACAATGCCGAAGCGTATTACCGGAAAGCGGTTGAAAACGGAGGAACATTACCTCCGGAACTACATTACAATTATGGCTATACTTTAAAAATAAACGGTAAATATCCTGAAGCACTCAGTCAGTTTGAGGCATTCCTTAAACAAAATCCCGGAGACATAAAAGCTAAAAACGCAGCTAAATCGTGCCGTGAAATAAAACTCTACATGAATAAAGCGGTAGAATATGACATTAAAAATGTAAGCAAAATAAACACCCAGCGTTCTGAATTTTCGCCGGTTTATGCTAATGGTAAACTAATATTTATTGGCGAAAAACAACATGACGCCACCGAATATGAGGTAACTGAAAGTAACGGCCATCCATTTATGAATGTGTATATTACAGACATAAACGGCAGCGAAGGGGAAAGAAGTAAATTATTCAGTAAAAACATCAATTCAGCGGCCCACGACGGACCGCTTTGTGTAAGCGCCGATGGTAAAACACTTTTTTTTACCAGAACCAAAAACGAAGTCAAACGAAATCTTGTTAACACTGCAAAAATATACACTGCAAAAGGCTCCGAGCGGAAATGGAAAGATATTGCAGAATTTGAATATAACAGCAATCAGTACTCTGTTGCTCATCCCTCCATCAGTTACGATAACACAGCACTATTCTTCTCCAGCGATATGCCCGGAGGCTTTGGCGGAAAAGATATCTGGATGTGTAAAAGGGACGGCAATTCCTGGGGTAAGCCTGTAAACCTTGGCCCCGATATCAATACAAGCGGAAATGAAATGTTTCCTTATATACGGAAAGATGGAATTCTTTACTTTTCATCTGATGGATTACCCGGATTTGGTGGTCTTGATATATACTCCGCCCGTATGATTAATGGCCAGTGGATTCTTTCGCGAAACGAGGGTTTAAATATTAACGGCAGTTTTGACGATTTTGCACCCTTTTTCATTAACGACAGCATCGGTTACTTTTCGTCTAACCGCCTTGGCGGAAAAGGAAAAGATGACATTTACTACTTTAAATACACGAATAAAAACATTTCTGTTAAAGGCACCATTTACCTTACTGAAAATGCAGACCAGCCTGCAGATAACCTGAAAGTCGTTCTGACAGATAATGCCGGCAACAGGCTAGATAGTACCAAAACTAATGAAAAAGGATTTTTCGAATTTAAAAATCTGGATGCAGATAAAACCTACATGGCTATCATTGATGAAAATGATCCGCGTTTCTCCGGAAAATCGAGGTACTATTTAGCTAACGACGATAACATTATTGCCCGGGTTACCAATAAAAAAGGAAACGACCGATTTGTATTTAAAAATTTACCGGTTGATAAAAACGCTTTACCTGACCTTGAAATTGACGATAATCTCAGTATTGCCGGCAATCTTTTGTATGGTGAAAATCCAAGCATGCCTCTAAAAAATACCCGTCTGAGACTGACCAGCCCCACCGGAGATGTTATAGAAGAAACCACCACCAACGACTTTGGCGCTTTTGCCTTCCGTAATTTACCTACCGATCAAAATTTTATCATTACTGTTGAAGAATCGGAT
This sequence comes from Sediminibacterium sp., assembly GCA_030054095.1. Classification (GTDB taxonomy): domain Bacteria; phylum Bacteroidota; class Bacteroidia; order B-17B0; family Aurantibacillaceae; genus Aurantibacillus. The sequence continues at coordinate 6,115 of JASGCO010000047.1, read as the reverse complement.
ATAACACTACCTCCTAAAACCAAGGTTACACTCACCAATAAAAGTGGCAAAACACTCAAAACTTTTTATACAGGCGAAGGCAAATTCCGATTTGAACTTCTGAAAGCCGAAAAAGAGGTAATGAATGATTTGATGGTTGGTGATGAATCGCTTATTATGGAATTATTTGGATATGCCTACGACCAGAATAAAAAACCAATTGCAAATGCCCAATTAATGGTGTACGAAGAAAATAACAAAATGGCTAATCAGGTTATAAAAACCAGTCAAAATGGGAAGTTCAATTTCAAAAACCTTAAGGCTGATAAAAGTTACATGTTTGCCGCCGAAGAAGATGATCCTGCTTTTAATGGTGTCAACAAAATTTATCTGGCCGATAGCAAAGGCCGCATTTATAAAACCTTAGTCCGGGATGGCAAGGGCCGTTTTGAATTTAAGTTACTCGAAGTTGATAAAAACGCTATGGGTGAATTTGTTGTAGATGATCCATGGCTGGCAGTTCTGGAAATGAAAAACAAAAAAGAAAAAGAACAACTTACCATTATCGAAAATATCTATTACGCATTCGGTGATTTTAAATTTGATGCCGATGGGCAAAAAATTCTGGATAAAGTTATTAATGTTCTTAAGCAAAATCCGAAACTACTGATAGAATTAAGTTCTCATACCGACGCCAGATCCAGTGATGACTTCAACAAAAAACTTTCTCAAAAACGCGCCCAGTTTGCAGTAGATTACATTATTAAACAAGGTATTGACAAAAAAAGACTCAAAGCCGTGGGTTACGGCGAAAGCAAACTCCTGAACCATTGCGCTAATGGTATTGAATGTAATGACGATGAACATAAGATAAACCGGCGTACAGAATTTAAAATTACGGAAGCACCAAACTTATAACCCTGCTTTGTGTAACCTTTTTAATGAATACTGACCCCTCGTCCCCAAGGTCAGTTTTGGAAGGTACTGGAATATCCCACATTAGAGCTTCGATAAAAGCCACTTTATGTTAGACAAAAAGTTGAAATTTATTTATTTTTAGTATTTTTATACATATTTCTGCATATATTTTGCTTTAAAACATACATGAAGTACCTGATTTGTTTGATAATATGCCTGTTCGGATGCGTGACGTTCGGGCAACGTTTTGCTGAACAAATCCCGCAACTAAAAAAATACAAACAATCTGAAGTGCTGGACTCCGTTAAAGGAATTGATATTTTTGACCGTCTGGTAGAAGCTTTGGGTGGCGATTCAGTCAAATTCAACAAACAAGGATATAATGTACAAGGCTGGAGTGAAGAATATTATCAGAACGGCGCTATTTTACACAAAGGGTATTATGTAGATGGAAAAATTAAAGTATTTAAAAACTATTACGAAAACGGGCAACTAGAGCGAACATTTATTAATCCCGATCCTTTACACGCCATTTTACACCTTTACTTCGAAAACGGACAACCCAAACGAAGAATTACCTATTACAACGGAAAACCCCAAAAACTTTATGAATTTTACGAAAACGGACTCCCCAAACTAACCGAAGAAAAAGAAAAAGATCTAAAATACCCACTGCTCCGTAAAGAATGGTTTTCAGACGGGCAAATATATAAAGAACTGGAAATAAATGACTTAAAAGAAAAACAATACAAAGCTTCTATCTATTATCCAAACGGTCAATTAAAAGAAAGAGGCAATTACAAACTCGGCCATGACGGAAATAGTCTCGAAAAAACGGGACATTGGCAATATTATGACGAAAAAGGGAAAAAAATCAAATCCTGATTTTTAACAAACGGGTACACAATAATATCACAGGCTCTCCGTTCTCATATTAAATCATCCCTAGCCTATGATAAAAATATCTACACCTCTTCTTTTAACAGCAGAACTCACTAATAAAAAAGAGCAACAGGTTTCTAACCTGCCCGATTTTGCCGAACCCGGCAACACCTGCATCAATACCATACTTAACTATAGTAAAAGCCTCGAGGTCCGGAAATCAAAGGTCCTTAAATCACAGATAGATATTATTAAATCCTGAACTCATATAATTTGTTCAGTTAAGCTGTTCCTTCGTTTTCCGACAATTCTGATAGCTCTTTATATAAAGGATTGTACTAACTAAAGGATTAGCTTGAAAATGCTATTAGGATTACAATAATTGCATTAAATGGCATTATTAAACCCTTAACCCAGATTGTACATTTTTTACTTTCCCACCATAATCTGGTTTTATCAATTAGCATACCTTAATGATTGATGGATTTGTGCCTGATCACCAACTTTCCTGATAATAAAAAATGGCGTTGTGATTTTACGTACCTTTTTGTACTCCGAATGCATAGCACAAGGTTTGGCGGCAGAACACGTTGTTAGTCCCAAAGCACATCGTCCGATTTTAAAATCTTCACCCAATGCTTCAGGAATCGTTACCACAGGTAATCCGGCTTGTTCCTCCGAAATATAAAAACCACCCGAAGGACCTTTAATACTGTTAATAATTCCTGACTTTACCATCACCTGTAATACCTTACCAAGTGTATGCGGATTTTCGCGGGTTTCTGCCGCCAGTTCCTGAATAGAAAACCGCTTGTCGTTGCCTTTATGTGCTGCCAGAAATGACACGGTTTTAACAGGTGCCTTAAACGATTAACTAACAAACATAAATTACAACTATAATGGTGAAATAATAAAAGTATTCCAATACTTTTAATTCGTCAGTGCAAAAACTGTTTTTTATCAGGAAAACCTACCATAAACCATAAAAAAAAACACCTGCATTCGTGCAAAATTTAGTACCGCGGCTGAATAACCACATACGCCCTTTGTCCGTTTAACGAACAACGATGTCTGGCCCACCGCTCAATAAGGTAATAACGATTGTTACTGAGATTAGAAAGCGTATAGATTGCCGAGTTAAAAACGCTTGAGTTACGTATTGCCCGCCATAACGTATTGCCTGGATTTGGAATTGAATTTCCGGCACGTTGATCCAGTTCGTAAGCTACCCAACTGTTACTTGGTGTGGCTACAGCCGCGTTAGCCGAAACAGAAATTGGTGGACCTGGATTCATACTGACAGCAAAACTGGCATTTACCGGATCATTAAAAACAGGAACAGTAATTAATCGCCGCTCCTCCGTCCAGTCACATCCTTCCGTACCAAAAACACCATGTTTAATCATTAAACGCGCACCTGAACTTACCTGTAAATTCAAGGTTCCTGATCTCCCTTCTATATATCCCAATTCCTGTATTATATCTCCATTAGAAACAGAACGACCATTACTAAGATAAACGTAAAACTGCTCACTTAAATTAACCGCATTAGGTGGATTAGTGGGACCGTTAAGTGTCAGGCTAATACCATCGGCGGGATGACAGGAAAAACTAAATCCAAAATCAGCATCTCTGAAACAAGGCAACAATTCGAGGCTTACATCATCCATTAAGATTTGTCCACCAAATGTGGTCAACTCCAACTGCGTTCTAAAATTTACATTAGGATCACCAGACTGGGCGAATTGAACATCCCATAAAGGATTAATGTTTGGATATTGATTCGGGTTACCCTGCGGATTAGGCAACATCAAATCACGTACCGAAAAAACAGCTGTGTACTCCATCCACTCGCCATACCTTGAAAAGGCGCGTTGCGCAGTAAGCGGGATCCTTAAACGGTTATAATCACATACAGTTACCGTGCTGGGCCGCCCGGGAGTGTTAAGAGACGTGTTCACCAGAAAAGCAACCGGGGTAATACTAGCAGGAGGAGGTGTAGAAGGGTTTATGTTTGCAGCTGCCTGCGCGCTGAGTGGTACTGCAATCCTGATACTTAATCTGTATTGCCGGTGCATAAATAATGGCGTAGTCAGGTTCGTAAAAATACGCTCATTACCGTTTCTGAAATGAATATACCTGCGGCTGCCAGGCGAAGCCCCTAAAACACCTCCCGGAATGCCGTTTGTTTCCCGGTTAACAGGCACAGAAAAATTTGTCGAAGAGGAGCCATTTGAAAATAAATCTGTTGTATTAGCCACATAACAATCTGTTGATAAAGGTGAATTCCAGCCCAGTACATTCAAGCCTATGCCTTCTGTTACAGGTTCGCTTCGAATATCTTCGAATCCCGGATTAGTAATAAGATTATTTTGAGCGTTTGCGGATAAAATTAAGCCGGCCATACCAGCCATAATTAATCGGATACTTCGTGTTGTCATCGTTGTAAGGTTTTATTCACGCAAATCTATTCTCGTGTTACCCCCTATGCAAAACCAACTTGTAAACGGTTTGCTTTACCTTGTGAAACGCTATAAATACACTATGAACTATACTTAGCGCCTTGTGAACGGCAATTCAGACAGAAACATTTAGCGCGCCATAGCCCGCCGCAAGCGATCATTAATCGCCATACCCAGTCCCTCATCCGGAAGAAAATCAGTTACAATATAATGTGCCGCACTTTCATCCAGCAATCGTAAATACTTAAACAAATTGGCCGATGCTTCCTTTAAATCGCCCGACTCAGAAAGATTATACGTTATATTTGGTGTATGTTTTAAGGCTTCATTCTCCTTACCAAAACTTAAATAACCTACTATTGTATCCTGCTCAGGAAACTGTAAACCCTCTTTCTCCAGAAAAATTCGTTTCCGTGGCGCGTAATGACTTTTTAATTGCCCGGGTGCTTTAGGGTCACCTGATAAATTCAGCATCAATTTTACAGGCCCTGTTATCCGCGCTATATCATCAACCGATAAGCCGCCCAAACGGTACACGCACAATTCTCCTGCCTCTACCCCAACAATAGTTGATTCCAGCCCTACCCTGCACTCTCCCCCATTTAAAATATAACTTATCTTTTCTCCTAACTGTTTATCCACATGATAAGCACTCGTCGGGCTGATGTAACCAAACGGATTGGCGCTTGGCGCCGCCAAAGGAAAATCTAACAGTTTAAGCAACTCCAGAGTAAGTGCCTGATCGGGAATACGTATAGCGACAAGTTCCGATCCGGCAGTCACCAAATCGGGTACATTGCCCTTTTTGGGCAACAACACCGTAAGTGGCCCAGGCCATATTGCCTCCGCCAAACGTTTTAGGCGCTCATCGTGCCACAACGCGTACGCTTCTACCTGATCAATGCCCGCCACATGTAAAATTAACGGGTCAAAAAACGGGCGTTGTTTCACCTCAAAAATGGAAGCCACAGCCCTGTCATTTAAAGCGTTACCCGCCAAACCATAAACGGTTTCTGTTGGAATAGCCACTAACTGATTTTGCCGTAAAAGTCCGGCAGCAAATTCAATATTTTTACCAATCAAAGCCACTACTGCAAATATACAAAAAGGGAAACGGAGAAAAGTGCTTACTTTTGCCGCATGGGATTTGCACGTCGCTTGGCATATTTTTTGGTTCACACCGGCAAATTAACAAATCAACAAGTAAAAAACCATTTACAGCAGGGAGATGTTGAGATAAATGGCGAAACCGTTTATGAAAACAGAATACTGGCAGGTACTGAAGAAATAAAACTGAAAGGAATTACGCTTCAGGCACACAAAAAAATGGTGTATTACGCGTTTTATAAACCACCGGGCTACGAAAGTTCCTTTCACCCGGATATCCCCGATAACATTGCGCCATTTTTCGATAATGCTTATGAGCTGGCCATAGCCGGCCGACTCGACAAAGCCAGTGAAGGACTTATGCTGCTGAGTAACGATGGCAAATGGGTACAACGCATCTGCCATCCTGCCTTTAAAAAAGAAAAAGAATACGAAGTAGAAGTAGATGGCCACATAGATGAAACATTTGCCCAAACCATGAGCAAAGGCATAAAATTCTGGGATTTTACCACTCAACCCTGTAAAATCGAGCTTACCGTCCCACAGCAATTCCGCATCATCCTTACCGAAGGTAAAAACAGGCAGATACGGCGAATGTGCGCTAAATTGGGCGTTACAGTGATCAAATTAAAGCGGATACGAATTGACCAATGGCATCTCGGTGATTTAGCACCCGGTCAGATAAAACCATTTTCCATTTAACGTAAGCCGCCACCCGAATTCACATCGCTAATGATTCTTCTAATTATTAACTCAAACTGCCCTGT
>JASGCO010000023.1:46653-69326 GCA_030054095.1 Sediminibacterium sp. | reverse complement strand
AGCCATACGTGCGGCCTTTAAGGCAGTGTGCGACAGTAAACAGGTTGCTGTTCTGGTTCCTACTACCATTTTAGCCTATCAGCACTACAAAACATTTTCCGAACGTTTAAAAGGACTTCCCTGTAACATAGAATACATTAATCGTTTTCGCAGCAGCAAAGAACAAAAAGATATCTTAAACCGTTTAGCAGAAGGGAAAGTGGATATTATTATTGGCACTCACAAACTGGCGGGAAAAGAAGTCAAATTTAAAGATATTGGTCTGCTGATTATAGATGAAGAACAAAAGTTTGGCGTGGGGGTGAAAGATAAACTAAAAACGTTTAAAACGAATATAGATACGCTTACGTTAACGGCAACCCCTATCCCGCGTACCCTGCAATTTAGTCTAATGGGAGCCCGTGATTTATCTGTTATCTCAACACCTCCTCCCAATCGTCATCCGGTACAAACTGAATTACACAATTTTGATGAAGAACTGATCCGCGATGCAATCAGCTATGAACTGCAACGTGGCGGACAGGTCTTTTTTGTTCACAACAAGGTACAATCCATTATGGAAATGGCTGGTATTTTGCAACGTTTGGTTCCCGACGCGCGTATTGCCATTGGTCACGGACAAATGGATGGCGATAAACTCGAAGATGTTATGCTGGGCGTAATGGAGGGAGATTATGATGTTTTGATTGCCACTACTATCATCGAAAGCGGACTTGATATCAGCAACGCCAACACCATTATTATAAACGACGCTCAAAACTTTGGATTAAGTGATTTACACCAGATGCGTGGCCGTGTGGGAAGGAGTAATAAAAAAGCGTTTTGTTACCTGATGGTACCTTCTCAACTTTCACTTACTAGTGAGGCCAAAAAACGTTTAAAGGCCATTTGCGATTTCAGTGATCTGGGGAGTGGTTTCCAGATTGCCATGCGCGATTTGGATATCCGTGGTGCCGGAAATTTACTGGGTGCGGAACAAAGTGGCTTCATTAATGATATGGGGTTCGATACCTACATGAAAATTCTGAACGAGGCCATAGAAGAATTGAAAGAAGAAAGCTGGTACAAAGAAACTATTGGCGACCATGAGGATAAAGATAAAAGTGTTTTTTCGCGTCAGTTTGTGAAGGATACGGTTATTGAAACCGATTTGTCGTTACTGATTCCGGACCGGTACGTGGAAAACCTTACCGAACGTCTTATCCTTTACCGCGAATTGGATAACATTACCAAAGAAGAAGATTTGCAACGTTACGAAATAAACCTGCGTGACCGTTTTGGCCCATTACCTCCTGAGGCTGCCGAATTGATTAATCTGGTGCGTATGCGCTGGCAGGCCATGCAACTTGGATTTGAAAAACTAACCCTTAAAAACGGAAAAATGCTGGCGTATTTTGTCAGCCGTCAGGATAGCGATTACTTTTCGACCCCAATGTTTATGGCCGCCCTGCAATTTGCGCAAACGTATCCAAGCCGTTGTGTATTAAAAGAATTACCGAACAAATTATACCTCACTATCGAAGATGCGGGCAGTATTAAGGAAGCCGCTGTGGTTATTACCCAAATCAGTAATTTTATCAATAAAGGATTACATGCTTAAAAATTCCAAATCGGCAGTCTGGCTCACCTTACTTTTTGGCTACATCATTGTTCAGTTTCTGTGGTGGGAAATCCTCCTGGTAAAACAAACAGGCCAGATCATTTCTGAAAAACAAAAACTGGCCGGTTTATCATCGGTAAACAGCCAGATTATTAATACCGAAGTACAAAAACTGCAAAACAAAAAAACAGCTCAGGTTATTATGATTGTGGGAGAAGGCACCGTCTTTCTTTTATTGCTATTATTTGGCATCTACAAAATCAGGCAGGCCCATACCCGTGAGATGAAGTTAAATGATCAGCACCGCAACTTTCTTTTAAGTATTACCCACGAATTAAAAACACCTTTATCTGCCATAAAACTTCAGTTACAAACCCTTCAAAAACATCAACTGAACGATTCCCAGAAAGAGGAATTACTAAAGAATGCACTACAGGAAAACGAAAGGCTGAATTCGCTTATTGATAATGTACTGCTTGTAAGCCGCATGGATAACGGACAATCCATTGTAAAACCGGAATCTACCAACCTGAGTAAACTGGTTACAGAGGTAGTGCAACGGTACTACAGAGCCGCGCTTCAAAACAATATCCTTACAACAGATATAGAAGAAAACATTGTTCTTATTGCCGATCACCTCACTTTTCCGTCCATTATTACAAATCTGATTGATAATAGTTTTAAATATTCGTTCAACGAAAAACAAGTTCATTTATCGCTAAAAAAGGAAAAAGAAAGTGTTATTCTCCGTGTCAGCGATCGTGGCTGTGGTATTCCGGAAGTGGATAAAGCTAAAATATTCGACCGTTTTTACCGGGCAGGTCACGAAGAAACGCGCCTCACCAAAGGAACCGGACTTGGCCTGTATATTGTATCATATCTTGTAAAAGCACATAACGGCAGCGTTACAGTAGAAAATAATCAACCTTCAGGCAGTATTTTTAAACTCAGTTTTCCCATACTATGATCTCAAAAAAACCGCTTCTTCTTTTTCTTATCGTTTTAGTTATTTCTCTCTGGCAATGCCAATCGTCTGGTGAGGAAACTGCTCTCTCGAAAACACAACTTATCCTGAAACCAGATTCCGGTATTTATTATGCCAAAGGATTTTCGGTTGAGTACTGCGCTACCTATACACACATTACCATTCCGGATGCAAAAACTAAATCCAGCGTGTCTTATTTTTTGTACAACGACAGCTTACCTGCTGCTTTAAATCACCAGGTCCTTCACGCCATAAAAGTTCCCTGCCGCTCAGTTGCCTCACTTAGCAGCATATATACTGCCATGCTACAGGCAATTGGAAGTTCAGAGTGTATTAAAGGCATTGATAATGCCGATTATAGCAATTCGAAGGAATTACTTCAGAACGTAAACGACGGCAAAATACTGGAACTATCTAAAGGCCCGGAACTGGACATTGAAAAAACCATAAACCTTCATCCTGACGTTGTATTCGCATTTGGGATGGTAAATGAAGAACCGGCTTATAAGAAATGGCTTAACCAACAACACATTCCGCTTGTTCTGGCGCACGACCATCTGGAAAAAAGTCCACTGGCCCGGGCAGAATGGATCAAATTTTTTGCACTATTCACCGGTAAACGCACCACAGCCGATAGCCTTTTCAAAACCATAGAGTACAATTACAAACGGATCAGCGCTCTAACTGCCAATATCCCGGCTCGTCCTACGGTATTATGCGAACTTAAATACGGGGATGTATGGTATGTTCCTGCCGGAAAAAGTTCCGTTGCGCAACTCATACAAGATGCCGGAGGAAATTATATCTGGAAACAGGATACTTCTGCCGGCAGTTTACCTTTGAGTTTTGAAGAAGTATATCAAAAAGCACATCAGGCCAATATTTGGCTAAACACATCTTCTGCTTCCTCCATTTCCGATATTTTAAAACAGGACAAACGGTATGCACAATTCGACGCGTTAAAAAACAAAGCCGTTTACCACTACATCAAACACCAGAATGCGCTGGGTTATAGCCCATATTGGGAAACCGGCATCCTATACCCAGACCGGATTCTTAATGACCTTACTCTTATTTTCCACCCTGAATTAAACGATAGTTTAAAGGATTTTTATTACTACAAAAAACTGGAATAATACGGGTAAATTATAAACACCTGGCATCAGAAAACACGTGTAGTTTGTAGGTTAACCTACACTTTATATAAACTTCTGAATGGCGCATTGATTGCCGTTTTTTAGCTGAATACTATAAATTCCGGAAGAAAGACCAGCGATACTTAGTTTGTTCTCTATGGCATCATATACCCATTCCGCAACAACTTGCCTCAAAGCATTGTAAATAGTCAGTTCCACGTTCTGTAAATTCTATTCATCGTTCACTAATTGTAAGGGGATGATATCGGCGGATGGATTAGGATAGGCGCTAACACCAACACGAGTGTAACCAATGGTTTTATTGATTTTAACGACGAATAAATAGTTTTCATAATATATTAACCCAAAAGTATTACCAGCACCATAAAAAAGTGATGCTCACAATTGAGTATTTTATCGGGCTTTGACCCTCACTACAAATTTCTAATGCAAAAACTGGGCTAAAAGTTTACTATACTTTTGCTGTACCACGAATGATGAAAAATGTTCATGCCACCTATCTTACTATTTTACACATGGATTTGGTATAACTACGCCGGAAAACCCTACCAAGAATGAGCCCAATAGTAACGTAACAAAGAAATCAGATAAAATTTAAACAGGCTCTGATAATTTTAAGTATTTTCGTTACTCATTAGTATTTAAAAATTATATGGAAACTCCAAACGAAAATTTACCAAACGAACAACACATTAACCAGCAGTTTAGTCAGCAATTCAATCCGCAAACTCCCGGAGGAGGCGCGGGAATGCCTTTACCAAACGCTACTGCTGTTTTAGTATTAGGAATTATTTCAATTGCAATGTGTTGGTGTTATGGTATTATTGGTTTAACCTGTGGTATTATTGCCCTTGTTTTAGCCAACAAATCTCTGGCTATTTACAAAACCAATCCTGCCACTTTCTCACAATCATCTTATAAAAACCTTAATGCCGGCCGGATTTGCGCTATTATCGGCACCATTTTAAGTGGTCTGTACGCCGTATTTATTATTGTTTACCTTATTATTTTCGGAACCGTAATGAGCGGAGCTTTGGGTGCCGGATTTCCAAAATTCTAAACATATTAAAATTAAGACTACAGGTGGTTTCAGGTATTATCCGGAACCACTTTGTTTTTGGTATAGGATATGATTCACTGGCTGGAACAACACCTTTTCCCCTGCCTCTCGGTAAAATACCTCGGTATTGAATGCCCGGGATGTGGCATGCAGCGGGCTTTTATAGCGCTTCTGAAAGGGCACCTTTACGAGGCATGGCAGTATAATCCCGCGTTATTCCCCTTCCTGCTCACCATTCTGCTTTTAATTTTCCATTTAAAATTCGATTTTAAACACGGGGCACGACTTATTGTGATGGGGTTTGTACTTACCACATCCGCTATGTTGATTCAATATGGTGTAAAGCAATTCCGGAAACACCAAATGGTACAAAATCAAGCAGAGATGCCGCTATGTTCTGATTTTAAAAAAGAAAAACACGTTTTTTAATTGCGCAATAATATTTTTTATGTACATTTGTGCCCGCAAACGGTAGGTGTAGCTCAGTTGGTTAGAGCATCAGATTGTGGTTCTGAGGGTCGTGGGTTCGAATCCCATCACTTACCCCGAAAAAGCTGCCTTTACAAAGGCAGCTTTTTATTTTATCCCATTCTTATTTATTAAAAAGCTATTAACATAAAGTACAACACTCCCAATTAAATCGCATCTTTGCAATTTAGAAAGTAGATTTCTGAAAAAATTATGCAAGCAAAGTATCAGGTCAAAGCAAAAGCCCTGTTGGTATTAGAAGACGGCACCGTATTTGAAGGTAAAGCCGCCGGAAAAACAGGAACCACCACAGGCGAAATTTGTTTCAACACCGGAATGACCGGTTATCAGGAAATTTTCACAGACCCCAGCTACACCGGCCAGATAATAGTAATGGCTAATCCGCACATTGGCAATTATGGGGTAGAAGATCAGGAAACAGAAAGCGATTCGGTAAAAATTGCCGGAATGATCTGCAAAAAATTCAATACAGGCTTCTCCAGAGCGCGTTCTAAAAAAAGCCTTCAGCAATACTTCGAAGAAAACAATATCGTTTCCATTAGTGATGTTGACACCAGAGCTTTGGTAAGACATATTCGCGATAAAGGAGCGATGAACTGTATTATTTCATCGGATAATACCTCTATAGAAGATCTTAAAGCCCGTTTAAAAACAGTTCCAAGTATGCAGGGGCTTGAACTTTCATCACGCGTTTCTACCCAAACGGCTTATACCATAGGCAATGAAACCGCCAAACATAAAGTAGCAGTATTAGACTTTGGGGTAAAGAAAAACATACTTCGTAGTTTGGCACAACGGGATTGTTATCTTAAAGTATTCCCGATGAAAACCAAACTCGACGAGTTGATGGCGTTTCAACCCAATGGCTTTATGCTCAGTAATGGTCCCGGCGACCCGGGCGCCATGCCTGAAGAAACAGAACTGATTAAACAAATCGTTAATACCGGTAAACCCGTATTCGGCATCTGTTTAGGACATCAGTTATTAGCTCAGTCGCAAGGTATAAGCACTTATAAAATGCATGCCGGCCACAGGGGAATTAACCATCCGGTTAAAAACCTGGTTACCGGTAAAAGTGAAATCACTTCGCAGAATCATGGCTTTACCGTAAACGCAGAGGATATTGCTAAAAATCCGGAAATTGAGATTACGCATGTAAACCTCAACGACAATACCATCGAAGGAATACGACTCCGTAATAAATCAGTTTTTTCGGTTCAATATCACCCCGAAGCGTGTCCTGGCCCCCACGATTCCCGTTATTTATTCGACCAATTTACAAATTCGCTGTAATGGATTCCCCGAATACCATAAATCTGCGATGTAAATAATTAGTGTTTAACATATTAATGCTTTATTTTTACGCAAATTTTTAGATCTATATAATGCAAACCATTCGTTTCCAGAATACCAATCGCTCTTTTTACATTACAGCGCGACAAAGAGTTGATGAATATTTTAAAACTAATAACATTTCAAAATTCGGCAATACCAATATGGTTTTAAAAACCATTTTCATGTTGTCTTTATACCTGATCCCGTATTTCCTGATTGTTTTTAACGTTTTCGACAGCTATTGGTTTATCATCGTAGCTGGTTTAATTATGGGATTTGGTATGAGCGGAGTCGGCCTTTCCATCATGCATGATGCTAACCATGGGGTTTATTCCCGTAACCAGTTCTGGAATAAACTAATGAGTTACAGCATGTACCTGATTGGAGGAAGTCCTATTAACTGGCAACTCCAGCACAATACCCTGCACCATACGTACACAAATGTTGCCGGTCATGATGAAGACATTATGGCACCAGTACCCTGGTTACGTTTTTCGCCGCACGATAAACTCCGTAAAATTCATAAATGGCAATACCTTTATGCCTGGTTCTTTTACGGGATGATGACGTTTGCCTGGATGCTTACCAAAGACTTTAAACAACTTTCCCGTTATAACAAAATGGGGCTGTTGGTTACTAAGAAAACCACATTTAAAAAAGAATTATTCAAATTAATTATAGCAAAAGTATTTTACGTAACCTTTATGCTGGTGATTCCTATTACCTTTAGTCATTACCCATGGTGGCTGATACTGGTGGGGTTCTGCATTATGCATTTCCTTTGCGGCTTAATTCTGGCTCTTATTTTCCAACCCGCACACGTAGTTAACGAAACTGTTTTCCCGGAACCAAACTCGAGCGGTATTGTAGAAGAAGACTGGGCCATTCATCAATTAAAAACCACCAGTAATTTTGCACAAAAAAGCATCTTTTTCAGTTGGTTTGTAGGTGGGCTTAACTTTCAGGTAGAACATCACCTGTTCCCTAATATCTGCCATATACATTACAAGAAAATTGCGCCTATTATTATGCAAACCGCCCGTGAATTTAATCTGCCGTATTATACCCAGAAAACATTCTGGCAGGCACTTGTTTCACACGGTTCCTTGCTTAAGCAACTTGGCCGTCCTTCTATGGCATAAGCCCTTTCTTAGCCCGTACTTTCTTCACAATTAATACCTATATTTGTTCCTGAATTCATTATGAAATTATTATCAGGAACAGGTGTGGCTATTGTTACACCATTTACCAAAAAAGGAGCGGTAGATACCGGCGCGCTGACAAAACTTGTTAAACATCTTATTGCCGGTAAAGTAGAATACCTTGTTATTAATGGTACAACCGGAGAAAGCGTTACACTTACCAGCGATGAAAAGCAGGAAGTAATTGAAACTGTTATCAAAGCCAACGGGAACAAACTCCCCTTAGTATTAGGAATTGGCGGTAACAATACTCAGGAAGTAATCACTACTATCAAAAAAACAAATTTAAAACCGTTTGAAGCCATTTTATCAGTAGCCCCCTACTACAACAAACCCAATCAGGAGGGCTATTACCAGCATTATAAAGCTGTGGCGCAAAGTACTAAAACCCCTGTTATTCTATACAATGTTCCGGGACGCACGGGGAGTAATGTAACTGCCGATACGCAGTTACGCATTGCGGGCGATTTTAAAAACATCGTTGCAACCAAAGAAGCCAGTGGCAATCTGGAGCAAATGATGAAAATAATCAAAAACCGCCCCAAACATTTTTCGCTTATCAGTGGGGATGATGCCCTAACATTACCTATTATTGCAGCGGGTGGAATTGGTGTAATTTCTGTAGTAGCCAACGCGTTTCCTAAAGATTTCTCTAATATGGTAAGAGCCTGTCTTAAACATGATTTTAAAGCCGCGCAACCACTCCATTACAAATTACTGGACATTACAGAACAACTTTTTGCCGACGGAAATCCGGGAGGTATTAAATACGCACTAAGCCGTCTGGGCATTTGCGAATCTACCGTTCGGCTTCCTTTGTGCGAACCCAATGATGCTGTTAAAGAAAAAATTAAAACGCTTGTTAACCGTTTAAAATGAGCAAAACACAAATCCTGAATACACTTCAAATTTCTCAAAAACTGAACCGTTTGGCCTATGAGGTGTATGAAAATAATTTCAACGCTAAAGAATTGCTGGTGGTCGGTATCGAGGGGAATGGTTACAAAGTAGCGGAGTTGATACATGATCGCCTGAAAAACATCAGTAAACTAAAACTCCATCTTGGAAAAATAAGTCTTAACAAAGATAAACCCTGGGAAGGAGAACCTGTTATCAACTTCAGCGAAAAACTGTTCGTTAATAAAAATGTGTTGCTGGTGGATGATGTGTTAAATAGCGGCAAAACGCTGATGTATGCCGTAAAATTGTTTCTGGATAAACCTGTAACAAAAATCAGTACACTGGTACTGGTTGACCGGAGCCACCATCGTTTTCCTGTGAAAGCCGATTTTGTAGGTCTTTCATTAAGCACCACACTTCAGGAACACATCGTGGCTGATTTTAGCAAAAAAAACAAAGAAGCCGTTTACCTTACATGAACGAAGAGCGTTCTAAAATATTAAAACTACAAAAGGAAGTAAAAGATGTAAAACTAAATGCGCTTCTCGAAATCACGAAAGCCATTAACAACAACTTTTCCACCCCTCAGTTACTGGAATTATACCAGGATATTTTAGAAAACCGTCTGGGAGTAGGTAAATTGGTGCTTTTCAGTTTCGATGAAGAATGGAGCTGTATCCTTAAATACGGCATCAATGATTCGCTCGGGAATATCCAATTCGAAAACGAATTACTCGAAATCAGTGAGATAGAAACCATCAGTTTCAGTAAGGGAAACTATAGTAAAAGCTTTGAAATTGTTGTTCCGGTATTTCACAAACAGATCCCATTAGCGTATGTATTACTCGGTGATGTTAATGAAGAAAAAATAGAACTCAGCGCCGCCATTAAACATCTGCCCTATATTCAAACGCTCACCAACATTATTGTTGTAGCCATTGAAAACAAAAAGTTGTTTAAACAAAATATTCAACGGGCCCAAATCAATAAAGAGCTGGAGCTGGCACAAAACATGCAGCAACTGCTCTTCCCGCATTTGTTACCCGATAATCCAGGCCTTCAGGTCAGCGCCAAATACCTGCCCCATCAGCAGGTAGGAGGAGATTACTATGATTTTATACAACTTAACAATCACGAATTTGTATTTTGCATTGCCGACGTTAGCGGAAAAGGACTTGCCGCGGCATTACTAATGAGTAACATTCAGGCCACACTGCACAGTCTTTTGAACTACACCCACAATCTTAAAGACATTGTTATTGAATTAAACAGGAGAGTACTCTATAATACGAACCGCGAAAAATTTGTCTCCCTGTTTCTGGCCAAGCTTAATACCAAAAGTCAACAACTTACCTATATTAATGCCGGCCACAATGCTCCCTTATTGCTTTACGAGAGTAAACTGATCGAACTAACCAAAGGTTGTACTCTGCTTGGTATTACCGATACCCTTCCCGTAACACAAGAAGAAACGTTTAATTACGCCTCAGAATTTTTACTTTTATGCTATACTGACGGGCTAACCGATACTTTGAATGATAACGGCGAAACGATTTCCCTCGATAAAATCAGGGACATTTTAAAAACCAATACCGGTAACCCTACCGATCTTATTAATGATGCGGTTATCCACTACGCAGAAGCGTTTAAAGGCGGACAAAATTTTCCCGACGACATTGCCCTTCTTAGTGTTAAAGTAACCGATATGCGCTTTTAAGGTCGCCCTGTTTACCTTAAGTCCACCTACTGCGCTTCACTTACCAAACGCCGGTATAATTTTTCGTACTGCGGCAAAATGGCATTGATATCAAACAATCTCGCATGCGCGAAAGCCTGCTCTCTGAAATTGGCAAGCATATTATCATCAGAAAGTATTTTAAGCGCGTTAGCGGCCATATCCTCCACATCCCCTACATTACTTAAAAAACCGGTCTTCCCATGTATATTTACCTCTGGCAAACCACCACTGTTAGTACTTATCACGGGAACTTTCATTGCCATCGCTTCCAGCGCGCTCAAACCGAAACTCTCTGTCTCGCTTGGCAAAATAAATAAATCGCTTATGCTCAGTACTTCTATCGGGTTAGTAATTTTCCCGAGATTAATAATATCGTTGCAGGTATCCAGTTCACGGCACAATTTCTCTATCGCCGGCCGCTCGGGTCCATCTCCCACTAAAATCAACTTGCAGGGAATTTGTTTCCGGACTTTATCAAAAACGTACAATACATCTTCCACGCGTTTCACTTTCCTGAAATTACTGACATGAACCATTACCTTTTCCCCGTTCGGCGCATAACGCCTACGCGAACAATCCGTGTGCGGGCGCACATACTCTTCCATGTTAATAAAGTTAGGAATCACATCAATTTTATTATCAATTTTAAAAGTAGATAATGTTTCCTTTTTCAGATTTTCACTTACCGATGTAATAGCATTGCTGCAATTCAATGAAAAGCGTATCACCGGTTCAAAACTTGGGTCGCGTCCTACCAATGTAATATCCGTACCATGCAGCGTTGTTACATAAGGCAGATGAATTTTCTTCGATTTTAATATTTGTTGCGCGGTATAAGCCACGCTCGCGTGCGGGATAGCGTAGTGCACGTGTAACAGGTCCAGTTTTTCGTATACAGCTACATCTACAATCTTACTGGCCAGCACACTCTCATAAGGCTGATATTCAAACAAGGGGTAATCGTTTACCGAAACCTCATGATAAAAAATATTCTCACTGAAAACGTTCAGGCGGAACGGCTGGCTGTAGGCCATAAAATGAATTCTATGCCCTTTTTTTGCCAGAGCTTTTCCCAACTCGGTAGCAACAACACCACTTCCGCCATAAGTGGGATAACAAACAACACCAATATTCATATTTTTTAAAATTACAACTAATTCACCAGTATCCGCCCTAATAATTCCGTCTGTATAACACCTTAGTAATCCTTAACGTTGGTATAATACCGGTACAAACCGTTCCAGATAGCGGCTAAACACCATTAATGTATTTTGCCCTTTCATTTTGTACCGTTCGTCCCAAAGTTAAATACCCTACCGGGCTTTATTAGTATATTTACAGCCATTGACTTACAAATTACATAGTTTAACGCCGGAACAGGAATTACGTTTAAAAGAAGGCCGCCTTTTACCTGTTATGGAGCAATTCTACACTATTCAGGGCGAAGGATTTAACTCGGGTAAAGCTGCCTATTTTATCCGTATTGGCGGATGTGACGTTGGCTGTCACTGGTGCGATGTAAAAGAAAGCTGGGACGCCAATATTCACCCTCTGACGGCGGCCGAAGATCTGCTGACCCCTATTTTAGAACACAAAGCGCAAAGCGTTGTTATAACCGGCGGCGAACCCCTTATTTATAATCTGGCGTACTTAACAACATTATTAAAACAAGCCGGAATTGCCACCTTTATTGAAACATCGGGAGCTTATCCGTTAAGCGGTACCTGGGACTGGATTTGCCTTTCCCCCAAAAAAACGATGCCTCCCCTTGCGGAGGCCTATCTGAAAGCTCATGAATTAAAAATCATTGTGTTTAATAAGCATGATCTTATATGGGCCGAAGAACAAGCCGCTAAAACCGGTAAAGGCTGCTATCGGTTTCTTCAACCTGAATGGAGCCGGCAGGCACAGGTATTACCATTGCTGATAGAGTATGTAAAAGAGCATCCGGACTGGATGATTTCGCTGCAAACACACAAATACATGAATATTCCCTGATTATACATGGAGCGCAAAAGTAAAATATACTGGTATTGTCAAACCATTGGATGGGCAGTTTACATTTGTATGAATCTCTTCTTCCTTGAAGTGATAAAAGAATTCGATTACAAAAACATATTACTATACCTCTCATTTTATCCACTTGGCCTTTTTTCAACACATATATACCGGGGAATTATTATACGCTACGATTTTCTGAAACAAAAAGCGTTCCGGCAGGTTGTATATATCATCTTCTGCAGCATTGTATTATCCATTCTGTTTGTTATAATGAGTTATATGATTGCGTTTCTTATTAAAAGCAGAGATGAATTTAAAATCATAGAGTTTATTGCCAATGTCATTAACATGAGTATGGTGTTTATTATCTGGAATATTTTTTATTTTGGTTTTTATCACTTTCAGAATTACAAACGTACCGAAATCAACAATTACCGCTTATTAGCCCTTAGTAAAGAAACCGAATTAAGTAACCTGAAAGCCCAGTTAAACCCGCATTTTATGTTTAACAGCCTTAACAGCATACGGGCGCTTATTGATGAGGAGCCACCAAAAGCGAAAAAAGCGGTTACCCAACTTTCAAATATTCTTCGCAATACCCTGCTCATGAGCAAGAACAAGGAGATTACCATTAAAGATGAATTAACCCTTGTTAAAGACTACCTGGAACTGGAACAAATCCGTTACGAAGAACGGCTGACTGCTGTATTTAGCATAGATGAAAACTGCGAAAGTTTTTTAGTCCCCCCTCTTATTATCCAGGCACAGGTTGAAAACGCTATCAAACACGGCATTAGCCGTATTCCGGAAGGTGGTAAAATAGAAATTGAGGTACATAAAGATAATTTATTTTTGCACCTTCATATTGCTAATAGCGGGCAATTGCATACATCTGCCCCTGAAACCGGGGTTGGTTTCAAAAATTCAGAACAACGTTTACAGATACTGTATGGGAAAGATGCCTCTATCAACATTTCCGAAAACGACAACAACATGGTGCTGGTTAAAATCCGTATTCCATTAAACGCACCCGAAAAGCTTATTCTTTAAAATACCACCTCTAAAATACCACACATTCCGGTAACCTCCCGGAATACGTCCTTCCTTAAATTACCAGTACAATGTTTTTAAACTAACCGTACCGCTTAAATTCAGTGTTACCAGATTACACCCTTCCGCATCAAAATACTCCAGATAAACTAAAAACCGGATATCTACCGTTCCATCCTTAATCGGATTTCCTTTTATTTCCAGGTGCTTCAGGTTAGGCGCCTTATTTACCGTTACCGATTCTAAACGGTTATTGGCGCATTCAATATGAGTCAATTGATTAAGGCCCGATACATCCAGTTTAGTTAAACGGTTATCCGAACAACGAATATCTGTTAAAGCCGGGAATTTCGTAAAATCAACAGCTGTTATAAAAACATTATTATGTATAAACAAATGCTCCAGCTTAGTTAACCCATTTATATTCAGATTCTGAATACGGTTATCATACGCGTACAAATACTTCAGCTTTTTTAGTTTCGACACATCCAATGCCGCCAGTTTATTCTGATAACAGCCCAGTTCCTCTAAATTGGTAAAGCTATTAATCCCTTCCATGTTCACAATTCCCAGATTATCCACATACAATTTGGTTACCTGCTGTGCTTCACTTACCTGTATTTGCCCGTCTTCGTTCGTATCATATCCCAATGCAATAACACGCTGCTTAAATGCCGGATCCGGAATTTTTACTATCTGACACCACGCCGATAATCCAAGCGTTAAAAACAATCCGAAAAATACCCTTTGTTTCATTGATTTCATTTTACAAACGTTTAGGTTCAAGTTTAACATTCACTACTTCACCATCCTGCTTTACTTCCACTATGTCCGACACTTCATACCCGCCCACTCCAGAAGGAAAATGTACCGTTGTTTCAATGTAGTATTTACCCGGTTTCAATCCGAAAAATGCGAAATCACCGGTAGCCGTATAAATTTTGGTCAGAACCCGAAAAGAGTTTGCTTCACGGGAAATAGCCGCTATGCGTTTCCCGGCCTTATCCTTTTTTTTCAGATCAAAATACTCTTCCAGATATGGCGTAACCGGATAAAGTGTAACTACCACCCCCGGACGTGCGTAAATAATATCTCCCTTATTTAATAAATTAATGGGCGGACGTGTGTCATAAAGCGCCGCCCCCTTTATCTGGGCAGTTCCCGTATTAATCATATCAGCGGCCAGCTTCATATCAAAGACCTGCTGCGGTTCATACACCTTTACCGGCTTTTGGGCAAACAGCACATCCGCGCTCAGTAAACATAAAACCAATACGGTACTTCTTAAAACGGATGTAACAGGTATTTTCGTTTCTACCTGCTTAAAAACATAGGATTCTATCATAATTTATTTTGAATTAATCAGTATTCTCATTTTCGCCAATCGTCTAAAACTTATCAGCAAGCAGTTAGTAAACCGCCATTGTTTGCATTGTTTTAGTCTTTCACTTTCTTAAGTCGCACATTACCGGTACGCTCCTCTTTAATCAGGGTGTAACCCTCCCTGAGTTCAAGTACCCAACCATCTCCGCTAACCACCTTACTATCACTTTTTACCGGCAGCGTCAAAAAAATCCTGCCCCAGTCAGGACTCATTAACGCACCATTTTTCACTGTAAGAATGCCCCAGTTATCTGTTACTCTGATGTTCGGATAAACCGTTCCTTTATCTTCAACAGGCATAATGTTTCTCGGATCAAACGACACATTCATTTGCTCAAAAGCAATGATAACATGCGCCTGCGTGATAAACTTGTTTTTATATTCTGCTACCAGTTGCTGGGCCTTTTCCTCTCTTGCCTGCTCTTCAGACATAATTATGTTTCCATTATATTCAGCCGAAACCGAATCGGTAACCATCTTTAATTCTTTGGGTAGCAAAATGCCAAACTCCCTGATAAAATAATCGGTAAGGTTGGTTTTAACGGTTATGTCCCGGTTCCACTTTTTCCGTATACCCGAAAGCAAATGCCCATAAACAGGCACCGTTTGGTAAGCAAACGAACGAACAAACGTTGGATTACCTAAAAAAGCCGTAATGCTTTTTTCAAAATGTCCGGCAGATTGTTTACGGTCACGTCCACTAACAACAAACCCGGTGTATTCGGCAATGCCTTCGTTCAGTTCCAGTAAATTCTCACTGGTATCTGCTCCTTTAAAAAGTGAGTATCTGTATTTCCGGAAAGCCAGCGCATGGCGTACATGTGTTTTTTGCTCCGCTAACGTTTTAGCCCTTAAAGCCTTTTTTAACGCCTCCAGTTCAAAACGCAAATATACCCTCCCATTCCTGCTATCCAGATGATTATTCTCCACATTAAACAATTTGAATCCAAGCGCCGGTTGATGAACGTGGAATAATTCGTGGGCCAGAAGATTGACACGTTCTGTCTTATCTAAAGGGAGAGGTAACATCACCATTGCCCAACGCTTTCCACTCCAGTTAACAGCCGTATTCGCAATATTAATTTCAGCTGGTAAAACGCCCGAATAAAGTTTACCATCTTGTTTCAAATTACCCGCCGAGTCTGGAAAGTTGGCAAATACCTGCCGTGTATCCGGATTAACGAAAAGAACCGGAGCGTAAAGGTCTCTCTGCCATAATGCCTCATGCGCCCTGATAGCCGTTTTAATTTCATAAAAGTAGGTAGCAATACTATCTTTATATACGTCTTTTTCCTGCCCCGATAAAGACTGAACTAACATTAACAATAATATTACCGTGTTATACACCTTCTTCATACCACTAAGTTCTTACAAAATTACACCTAACCTAAGCGTTTCACTCCATACCATTTCTAAAGGGCAATAAATCCCACAAAGTTAGACCACCCCGAAAGGTGAGGCAATCCTATAATAAAAGTATTTTAAACTACTTGTTTTCCGGTATATACTCTCTGGTAAGATGGCTACACCTTGTCATCAACAACAAGTGACCAATAAAAAAAAGCGGCTCCATTACGGAAGCCGCTTTTAGTTACCTTATATACAAAAATTACGCGTTAACGTGTTCTCCTTTTAAAACAGCCGCCATGGTTTTACCAATTTCGGCAGGACTGGCACACACATGTAAACCACACTCGCGCATAATTTCCATTTTAGCCTGAGCCGTATCATCTTTACCACCCACAATAGCCCCGGCATGTCCCATTGTACGACCTTTAGGAGCCGTTTGTCCGGCAATAAACCCAACTACCGGCTTTTTATTTCCATTCGCTTTTATCCAACGCGCCGCATCGGCTTCATAACTACCGCCAATCTCACCAATCATCACAATAGCGTCTGTTTCCGGATCATTCATCAATAATTCCACCGCTTCTTTGGTAGGTGTGCCAATAATAGGGTCGCCACCAATTCCAATAGCGGTACTTACGCCTAAACCGGCTTTCGCTATCTGATCTGCCGCTTCATACGTTAACGTTCCACTCTTACTTACAATACCAATACGGCCTTTTTTAAACACAAAGCCCGGCATAATACCCACTTTTGCTTCACCGGCACTAATTACACCCGGACAGTTAGGACCAATCAGACGGCAATTTTTAGATTTAATGTATTCTTTGGCATAAATCATATCCTTAACCGGAATACCTTCCGTAATACATACAATTACTTTAATACCCGCGTCAGCTGCCTCCATTATGGCATCCGCCGCAAAAGCAGCCGGCACAAAAATAATGCTCACATCCGCTCCCGCCTTCTGCACCGCTTCGGCAACCGTGTTAAATACCGGACGCTCTAAATGCGTAGTGCCACCTTTTCCGGGTGTAACACCACCTACTACATTGGTCCCATATTCAATCATCTGGGTAGCATGAAACGTACCCTCGCCACCGGTAAACCCCTGAACAATTACTTTTGAGTTTTTATTTACTAATACTGCCATATTTTTTATTTTTAGCGATTACGAATATAATCACTTTTATTGAAGTTTAAGACACCACATGGATAAAGATTTTTTCGAACAGGTTTATCAGGTAGTGCGCCTGATTCCCAAAGGACGCGCCACCTCCTATGGCGCCATTGCCGCTTATTTAGGCGCTAAAGGCGGCGCGCGGGTGGTGGGGTATGCCATGAATGCCGCCCACACGGCCAAACCCAAAGTTCCGGCCCACCGGGTTGTAAACCGTACCGGCTTATTAAGCGGCAAACACCACTTTAAAACACCCTTTGCCATGCAGGAAGCCCTCGAAAAAGAAGGCATCACCGTAAAAGACGATAAAATCGCCCATTTCAACAACGTGTTTTGGGATCCCATGGAAGAACTGAAACTCTGAGCCATGGCGGCAATTAACCGCCCGCTGTTCGTATCTATAGCCTGCGCACCTAAGCTAAACGCTTAAAAATGAGAACTTTGTAACTGTTGACAGATAGCTTTTGCATATTTAACGGACACCTCATCAGCATTTACGAACCGGCGCTTTCCTTCTCGAACCGTGCCTTTCGGTATGGCGATGCCCTGTTCGAAAGCATACGTTTGGCCAACGGACACATTCTCTTTTTAAAAGAACACATCAATCGCTTAAAATTAGGAATGACAGTGTTACGCATGAATGTACCCGCCGAGTTTAATTCTGAAAACTTTGCCACACTCATCACCCACCTGTTGCAAAAAAATCAGCTCACGCACGATGCCCGCGTACGGCTCACCGTATTGCGTAACGATGGCGGACACTATAGCCCCGAAACCAACGACATCAGTTTTCTCATCGAAACAGAAGCCATAGAACAAAACGGCTTTGTACTTAACCAGAAAGGCCTGTGGGCCGATTTGTACACCGATATGCGCAAACCCGTTAACAAACTGTCCAACCTGAAAAGCGCCAATGCCTTACTATACGTTATGGCCGGTTTGGCCAAACAAAGCATGAAACTCGATGAGTGTTTTATTGTTAACGATCAGGGAAACATTTGCGAAAGCATCAGCAGCAACGTATTTGTAGTAAAAAACGGAACGCTTTACACGCCCCCCCTTTCCGAAGGCTGCGTGGCCGGCGTTATGCGTCAGCAAATCATGAGCATTGCTGCCAAAAATAAATTACTCACGTTTGAAACCCCGGTTACCGTTAACACACTTATGAACGGCGATGAAATTTTCCTCACCAACAGCATCAGGGGCCTGCAATGGGTGGGACAATTCAAACAAAAATTTTACACCAATAAAACCGCACAATTTTTTACAGATAAACTCAATGAAATTACAGGACCTCATCATTAAACTCGAAATCGCTATTTCCAAACTGGGCATTAATCCCGGACAGGCCAAACAAGCCGAAGGCCAGTACAACATCAGCAAAGATCAGAAAGTACAACTATACATGGACGCGTTTGAAGAAAACGGCCATTTGTTTTTCCAGGTGCTTAGTCCCTTTACCAATTTACCAGAAACCGATCAGCCCGCTTTTCTGATGAAACTGCTGAAAGAAAATCACGGATTGGTGGATGCCTCCTTTGCAGTGATTGATAACACCGTATTCATTAAAAACACCACTGAAGAAAAAGGGCAACTCACCGAAGAGCACATCCTCGAAAACCTGCAACGCATCGCCTATTACACCGAACTGTTTACCGAAAAATGGCAAACCGCGTTACATTAAGCGCGCACCAATTTTTCCTGGTTTACGTTCGGTTACAAACGGCACTAATGTATCGTACAGAAATGTAGTCTGCTTTTTCTGGCGGTTCCCCACTACCCGCGTTTTGCGTCATGGAACACTAAGGGATCTACGATGCGTACTGTTCAATGCTAACTAATGGTGGGGCCGGGCCATTCGCTGTAGCCTGCTTGCCTTTCGCGGCATCGCATCGGTTTGCGGTGGCTTCTGAGGTCGCCTCCTCAACCGTGCGCTGCTCGCTAAAGTCAGCGCAGGGCTGCCGCTGCTGTCCCTAACCGGAAAGTGGGAAAGAGGGTTAACCACTACCTTATCATGTCTTTTATATAACCATAATCCTTTTCCGGAATTTTCATTTCCAATGCTAAAGATTCTATTAAACAATAAAATGATAAGCTTATAGTTTTTTCAGAGTCATATAATTGAGTAATTACTATATCAAAACATAATCCATACTCCCTATTCTCAAGATACTCTTGTGCCATTTCATAATTCTGCGCAGTTAATCCTAACGACTTTGCCTCTTGTAAAAACTTCTTCAGACTAATTTCAATTTGCTTCATTCTCTTTAATATTTACTTAATAGAACATACAATAATACTATCTGTTAGCTTATTAACTTAACATCAACATTGATCCATTCCTTAACATCACCATCAAAAGTAGAATCAAGCAAAACACTTTTAATAATATCCGGAAAGGCTGTAAAATCAATGGAAACGCTTGGATATGCAACTAAATGAAATTGAGTATCCATTACATCATTTAAAATGGTTTTATCAAAAGAATACAGTCCTCTTTCTGCAAAGTACTTAAATGATCCTAGATAATTAGCTAACGATTGTTCCTCCATTAATTGAACATACTTATTTAAATCACAATTGACCATTACCTCGTGAGATATAATAGGCAAATCTTTAAAATATGAAATTATTGTATCATAACTTTCCCAATTTCGAATAATTGAATCAAACGGCCGTACACCAGCACTAGCCAAGTGACTTACTGTAAATTTTTTATCTATAAAGAAGCAGTCAAAATCTAAAGCTGAAAATTCCATTTTAATCATATACCCTTTATTGATTATTTTTTCCTCCTATAATATTTTTCCTTATACGCTACACAATTTCAAAACTACCTTTGCCAAGAAGGACATAATCGTTTTCCATATTCTAATCCCAAAAGCAATATCATCAAAGCCTCTAAAAATTTACCTCCATAGTTGAGTTGATCTATCATACCTGAATAAAAATATACAATACCTTCTTCATCCATAAATAAGTGTATATCATCATCATTAGCATAGCCTATTCCCACTGCACTTAAAGGTAAAACACTTCTACAATCCCTTACAGGTCTATTTAGAAGTTTAACATTACGTAAAAACGCAACATCGCATGCAAATTTATCAACGCCTTTATAGTTAACCTCAATATGAGCCCCTTCAAAAATACTCACCACCGCCTCAGGTAAAGTTTTTGCTTCTTTTGTTTTTAAGGCAATATCTGTCCTGTAAAACTTACCTATTAAAACGTATAACCTACAACCATATTCAGTTTCCCCAATCAGTATTTTCTCTAATATGAATTTTACAACTTCTTCGTTAATATGCTTATCCGTAAAATTAAAACTTACCAAATCGATATACCTATCCTCTCCAATGATACTTTCTAACTCAGATGATTGATATATTTTCTGTTCAAACTCGGCTAACTTTAGCTTTCCGCCTACAAACTCATAAAATGGAATTTTCCAATCTGCCGGTAATTGAAAGCTAATTTCCTCTAATTGATTACTATTTAATGCCATTGTCTTATTCTTTTGGTAAAACCTCTAACATATTTAAACATCCGTTACATTTAGTTTTAACAGTCCCTGCATTTTCACCTATTTTAAATGCTTCTAATCGTGCAGCCTTAATATCAGTCTGTAAGCTTACAAACGTCTTGTTTTTTATTCTGTTTTATCAAATTGTACCAATCCCGAGGGGGATGTATTATATAATGCCTCTATTATATGAAATTGGTTCAATCTTATAATTTAAATCCTTGGCAATAATATAATATATACAATCATCCTCATCTATTATTTTAAAAATCACATTCCCCATCTCTACTCGATATTTTATGTTTATTTCCCTACACTCTTGTATATCATCGACAATACTAATAGAATTGACTTCTGTATTTAATTTAAAAAGTGAATTACATACAACAGTAAATAATTCTGTAAACGTAATTTCTATGTTATGATAATATAAAAAATCATCACTTCCTGCTATTACTAAATTACCATCCTTATATGACAATATTGACAATTCAAAAAACAAAAATTTTCTGAAATAACTATTTAGTTCGTCAACTTTATCTTTAATTATCATAGCGAATTAATTTTAATATATAAAACATTGTTTAATTATTCTGCCCCATTTTCATTTTATCAATTTTGGTTTCTTTTTCTCTTTCACTATCAATCCCCTTTTTAAGTTTTGCTATTCCTTCAGTTAGTAGTTTATTTAATTTCTTTTCCATCTTCTCCGTTATGTTTATGTCTCCATCTTCATCTCTTTCTACTACATCTGTCATTCCATTTATTTCTGCAAATAACAACAAAGTTTTTATAAAGCTTGCCTCTCTTTGATTTACTTCCGAATTACTTTTTTGAAAGACATTTGTCATCAATACTCCCACTAGTATTTTCTCAAACTGTGCTTTTGTAAATCGCATGCTATATTCTTTCATATTCTATGCTGCTTGTTTTAAGTTATGATGATGACAAAATAACGTCATTGTAGCATTAAGCATCTTTTCAGATTTGCTGTAACACTTTGTTCTCCTCCTAAATCTTGCTAAAAAATGACGTATCACTGAATTAATACCTTCTATTGTATAGGTCTCCTTTTTACTGGCTTTGTATTTATCACCTGGTAATAACCCGGTAAAAGAGGTATGTTCATCGCTGTAATATCTTGTACAAGCAATGTGCTGTATCTTACTCGTCAGTTTTTTCAGTGTAGTACGCTCTCTTGAACCGCCCTCAAACGCTAATATGCGTCTTGTTGTTCTGCATACAGCCAACCATAACCAGCGTTTCCTGGCGCTTAGTTTACCTTTTGTTTGCTTTCGTTTCCCAACAAAATAATACAGTTCATCTATTTCAATGGCGTTTGAATAGGTGATGTGTTGGGGCTTTACTTTTTTGGCGGCTTGCTGTATCCATCTTTGTAAGGTTACATGGCTCGTTTTGGTGATCCTTGCTACACTTCTTATACTCAATCCTTCTAAGTAGAGTTCTATGGCTTTATTCTTTTTGTAAGTACTGTATTTTTTTTCACGACTGTTTTCCGTCGTTTTTCTTCCACAGCCTTTACACATATACCGTTGCTTATTACCTGATTTTCCAGCTTTTACAAGTTTACAATTTTTGCACTTACATTTTTTTGTTTCATATCCAACACGTACCAATGGGATATCGATTTCCTGCGTCTCCGTTTCTTTAATTACCTTTTTACCATTCTCCTCCTTAATTTTTACATGTTTTATTTTTA
>JASGCO010000023.1:0-46553 GCA_030054095.1 Sediminibacterium sp. | reverse complement strand
AGGCGCCTCTCATTTTCAATTAATTAGGCTTTAAAATTAATCCATATCCAAATAGTACCAATGCCTACCTTTTTACCATTCTCCTCCTTAATTTTTACATGTTTTATTTTTAAGGCGCCTCTCATTTTCAATTAATTAGGCTTTAAAATTAATCCATATCCAAATAGCACCAATGCCCTCATTTTCAATTAATTAGACCTTAAAGTTAATCCATATCCAAATAGTACCAATGCCCCTTTTTCTCTTTCACTATCCAAATAGTACCAATGCCGTACCAATGCCGCCTACCCAGTAGGGGGTAAATTTGCATTAAAATACTTTAAACCTTTCCTAGGTTTAAAATCTTCAACTTTACAACATAATTTATAAGTAATATATTCAAGGGCGCTTTCAACATTATCAAACACCTTTATTTCTCTAGAAATAACTTCACCGGTATCATAATCTTCTTCATACATAATCCTACAGTATACTTTGTACTCGTGCTCAATCTTTTGTATAGCAACAGTTTTAAGGCATGATTTATCATTTAATTTTAAAAAAAAATCTTGACCAATTTGCCTTCCTTCTTCAATCAATTTACTAATCATAACAATTATTTCTTTTTACCGTCCTGTTTTTCATTTCTAATATAAATAATCACTTCTACTCCATCAGTTCTCATAATATTAATATGCGGATACTGCCCATGTTCAGTATTTTTATGCATCCTTACTCTTCCAGTTTCTGGGTCTATTGCATAATCCTTATGATAACTACCTCCTTGTTCATAAATTACTCGTTTTCTCTTCTTCCTTTCTCCTTGTGCATCTTGATTACCCATACCTCTAACTTTTTTGTAATCAGGGAAAGCTTCTCTTAATAATTTATCAGCTTCTGCTTTTGTTTTCACGTACACTTTGGTACCTTCGTCACCTGTTCTTAATTGTTTGGCCTCCTTGGAAATCAATCCTCTCCTTTCAATCTCTGCTCTCAGATATAAGTCCTGTTCATTTGCTGTACCATTCAATATTCTTTGAAGTGCTAACCTCAGGTATTGATCTGGTAATGATGATGGGTCATTTGTTTGAATCCTCAGTTTTTCAGGCGTGGCATTCATTACAGCATCATAATTCATTCGCGCTTCTGCCATTTGCTGTAGAACTTGTGGGCTTATCTGATCTCCCATTTCAAGCGGTGTAAACACCAAGGCGATAGAAGTCAAGGCACTCGGAAGTTTTAACTTGCTCCAAAAATCAGTTTTTTCAGGATCCTTAGACCATTTCTTTAATTTTTCAGTAGCTTGAACTTTTGCTTCTTCTAAAATCTGTTCTAAAGTATAATCTGATGGCTTTTTCTGTAATGTAACGAAACCATAATTAGTTTTTATAACATAAGGATTACCATACGATCCTCCTTCATCTATCAAAACAATAGGGCTATTATCGGCATATAAGTAAGGACTATTACTCGAAAAGTCGGCCATCATTGGATCAAGTGACAAAAATTTCACTAATCTTGCATCATATATCCTATCTCCAAAATCAATATCTCCCGTTTCCTTATCCAGTTCCTTGCCATTGTAATTATATCGGTACTCCTCACTCGCCGTAAACTTCCTTGAAGGCAACCCCTGTCCAAACGGATAATAATCCTGATAACTCATCACCACCGGCTCAAAACTATCCCCGTTGTCTATGGTGTTATTCGCGTTAGCATCGGTGATCTGCTTCTCATCACTCAGTGTTACTTTCACATTTCCTAAATGATCCTTCAACTCATACACCTTCCCCCCCACATACCTCGGATACTCACTTAACGTCTGCGTCGGGTCCGCGTAAATCTTCAGCACCTGCGTCGGTAATCCACCCGTTATACTGTAATTCGCCTGCGCTATATTCACACTTGTTGTATTCGCGCTCCCATCATAACTATGTATCCCCACAGCAGCAGCACCCATGTTCGGGATATAAAACTTCCCGTCACGGCCACGCTTAATCTCACCAAATAAATAACTGTTAGTCGCGTTCAATGGATTGATACTTAACAACGAAGTTACAGTCAACGGATCATACTTCCAAACATTTCGTCCATACTTCGTCGCAGCACTGCCTTCCTTATACAAACCCCGTTGCGCATACAATACACTGTTGTTATCCCCCATCGTCTCCAACTGTCCGTCACCCAGGTTACCCGCCGCGCTGATCCCCTGTATCCCCACACTGCCGCTCACCGCTGTTTTCGTAGCGTCCAGTGGCAGAGTGTAAATATATCCTGTACGGTAGGTATAACCCGCTATGCTCTTATCCATTCGGTACCACTGTAATTTATCCCCGTAAGGACTTATCTGCAACTCTCCGCGCTCCGTATTCCCGCAACCGGGCACACTGTGCAGGGTGTATTCCGTCGGTGCTGTATTGGGGTTGGTAAACTCATACGCCAGTATATCCGTTGTACCCGTTAAACTGTTCGTTGGGCTTACCGTATAACGGCTCGCGTAAAGCATACTCTTTCCGCTGCCATGGTGTTCTATGCCCGTATAATGGTTCCCGTATAAGCCCGTCGTAGTCGTGCTTATCGCGTGGTTCGCGCTTTGCACTTCCCCCACCGCGCTGTTGGGGCTATACCCCGGTTTACCCATATCCACCACATGGTACTGCGCCTGTTTGTTTTGTTTGGTGGTAATAATCGCGTATTTACCCGTGTTCGGATAATTAATCACTACGGGTTTACTGTTCGCTTCTATCGCTCCGATCTGCTCTGCGCCTTTCATCAGTTTGCCGTTTTTATCGTACACCAGGCATACGTTGTTCTGGCCCTGATACTGTTGGGCTAACACCACGTAAAACTGCAGGGCACCGTTTATATCTTCGGCCACGGCCACACCGTTATGGGCCACGCCTAAAAATTCGCTTACCGTGGTGGTGCCGCTGTAATGAGGGGTTAAGCTGTTGTTGCTTAAGCCTATCAGTTTGCAGTTACAAAAGTCATTGCCTGTTCCGCCGGTCACATTGGCGGTTTCGCTTAAGCCGGTCAGCCAGTTCTGGTATTCGCTCCGTGTTACTACGCCGTTTAACGGAATGCCCAGTAAGCTGTAGGTAGCGTTAGAGGCCAGTGTTACCACCCGCGTGTTTTGCCCTATGCGGTCGCTGCCGTATATGGGCTGCTCCGTTAAATCGAGCTGATACTGGTTAGTGCCGCTATTGAAGTATTTTTTATAGGTGCTAAGGGTATTGCCTTGCGCGTCGCGTACGTAATACGTGCTGCTGAGTTCTTTGGGCTCCGCCTGTCCGTTATAGGGGCTGGCGTCTTTCCAGTACGTCTTGCGTACACGGTTCCCACCCGCGTCGTACCCAAAGCTAACGGTTTCTGAATACGTTGTACTGCCGTTATAAATGCTTTTCCGCACTTCGGCAATCTTGCCGTATACCGTCCAGTCTAGGTTGGTGGTAACAGTGCAGGTGGTGGCCACGGTGCTGCTGCCGGTGGCCAAACGTTCGGTGCCCACTTCTTTGGTTAAATTGCCTATGGCGTCATAGGTATAGCTGTGCGCGCCTTCCAGATCGCCACGTCCGGCTAACACGTTTCCGGTTTCCAGATCCACTACTTTGGTTAAGCGGTTGTTCTGCTTGGCCGTGCCGCCCGCGCCATTATCATAGGTGTACTGCAGTTCGTCCATCTTAGCGCCGTTCTGGTCGTAGCGTTGCAGGGTTAACAGGTTGCCGTTGGCATCATAACTGTAACCGGTTTTAAAGGCGTTAAGGGCGGTGGCAGGGGTAGTACCGGCCACGGCTTGCCAGCCGCTGCCGTTGCTTTCCAGACTAATGCTTTCTTTAATGCGGTTCAGTAAATCGTATTTATACAAATCGGCGCGCGGGGCCATGGCTTGCTGGTTGCCGGTGTTCAGCTGGCTTTGTACCCAGCTGCTGATGTTACCGTTATACAGGGTCGGGGCGCTGCCCGCGCTGTAGGTGTGTAAACCGTACAGTACCGTGTTGTTCATAATAAAATTATTACTAAACGTATTCTGCGCTTTATAGTCCCCGGCATAATAGTTCAGCACCATGCCATGCCGGTCGCCCGCGGTTTTTTCCTGGGGCGTTAATCCGGCGTTTACAAAGTTATCCCCGCCGGGGTCTTCGGTTTTACTAAGACTGGGGGCGTTAATGGCTTTTATCCACCCGTGCAGGGTATATAAATAATCCAGTCCCTGTACCTTGTCTTCTCCCAGTTCCTGGCGCTTCAACGGCCCGTGGGCGTAATAGCTGTAACGGGCGTCGCTGTCCCATTGTTCTCCGTCGCGGCTGGTCAGCACGTTTACCAAACGGTTCTCCGCGTCGTACTCATAACGGTGGTAAAAACGGTCTAAGCGTTTTTCGTTCAGCACCACTTCCTGCACTTTGCCGCTGACTAAATCGTAACGGTATTTCACATAGTTAAAGCCCATACCACCCGCGTCCTGCTGGGCCAGCCATTCCACATTACCATGGCTGTCGTAACTGTAATAAGTGCTGTGCTCGTCACCGCTAACCTGCGGGTTCGGAT
Organism: Sediminibacterium sp.; assembly: GCA_030054095.1. GTDB lineage: Bacteria > Bacteroidota > Bacteroidia > B-17B0 > Aurantibacillaceae > Aurantibacillus. Next base: position 42,029 of record JASGCO010000023.1, on the reverse strand, counting down.
CCAGTTGGGTATAACTCACCCGGTTCTGCGTAAATTGCTGGGGCTGTCCGTAATACGTTACCCCCGTGGTTTGGCTGTAAACGGTACGGGTTATTTGCTTTTGCCCGCTGCCGGGATAAGCCGGGTTATCGGCCAGACTCAGGTTCTGCGTGGCTGTTGGTACGCTAAAGTTCAGGTTGCCCGTTAAACTGCTTTCACCTACTTCTACAATACGCCCTAACGCGTCGTATTTGGTGTACGAGTAAACAGGCGGGTTTTGCGCGGCCTGTTTGGCATTCTGCGAAAACCGCAAACGGTTCTTGGTATCATAAATAAAATACGATACGCCGCCGTCCGGTGTCGCTTGCTGTTGCAACTGCCCGAAACTGTTATACTGATACGTGGTAGGCATCCGGTGCGCCGGTGTTAATCCGGTAAACGCCCCGGCCGGCGGAGGCGTTGCGGCATGGCGTAAAGCTTTTAAACTCGCTATTTGCGCCGCGTTCAGGTATTCCACGCCTTCCGGCGGAACCGTTTTAGTCAGTTGCCCCGCGCGGTCATAATAATACAAAGTGTGGTGGTATTCCTTATTCCCATACTGCAAACTCAGCGCGTCGTTTAACTGGCTCACATCTCCGCAGTCGCGGTTCAAGTACTGTTGTATGGCTTTTACCTGCCGGGCCTGGCAGCCGTCCAGTTCGGCTTTCAGTTCATTCACCGCCAGGTTCATATCATTCTCCAGATCCTCATCATACACTGGTTCCGGAACCGGATAAGCACCCATACCCCACACAAAATCAAAGCCTACAGTAAAAACAGTGGGTTTCGGAAAGGTCAGCGTTCCCATATAAAACGGATACCGGCAACCATTCGCGTCGGTAACATACAATTTGTATTCGCCGTCCTCAAAATCTTCATGCGGATAAGTAGTACCTGTGGTCCCGTTATACACCGCCACCAGATCTTCCTGAGCCGTTAGCAACACCTGTTCAAATAAAGGATAATAATGTTCCGGGTTAGTACTTTGTCCTACCGCGCCAACTGTTAACGATCCCAGATTATTGGCAAGAGGCAATACTGTAGGGCTGGTGGTAGCCGAAAATTGCCAGGCCGGATACATTACCGTTGTTTGTAATAAATCGTGATTTAACGTAGCGGTTTGCGCAGCCAGATGCGCTGTACCGGTAGGAACCGATGCAACAAACGTTTGCGTACCGTTCGAAGCGATAAAGGTGCCATTGGGTACACTGTTATAATAAAATTGCCATTGTATAACCTTTTTCTTATCACTCACACGGTACCACTCGAACGTATAAGGGGATACCCCACCCGCAACACAGGCTTTAATATCACACTGACTTAGGGCCGCCGCGTTACTGGTGCCGGTAACGGTAAAACCACCTCCCGAACTGCAGGAGGTTAAGGTCACAGGGTTTCCGGCTTGTATCACACTCGGCGTAGGCACCGCGCCCGCGTTACAGCCCGATTGGTCCGTAACCTGCAACGATACAGTAATGGCCGTCGTTACCGGTGGCACACTTAAAATGGCCGTGGTGGCGCTGCTTTGCGAACTGCCGTTAATCAGCCAGTTATAACTGTAATTTCCATCCCCGCCCGATACGCTGGCCGCTATGCTGCCACTTACCGTACACACATCAATGTTCGGTTCTAAACTGATACTGATAGGATCATATTCCGTAATGCCAAAGTTTACCTGCGTACTGCACTGGTTGGCGGCCGTTACCAGCACCTGGTAATTTCCCGCGCCTAAGTTTTGGCTGGCGCTGCTGCCGTTGCTCAAAGTGGTAGTAGGAGAACCGTTTTTCAGCCACAGATAGGTAAAACTGCTGCTTACCCCTGCCGGACTAAATTGCGCGTTAACCGTAATGGCCGTCGAAAATCCCGGACACACGCCATTGGCCCCGCTCTTACTGGCGTTTAGTACCGGCACCTGAATACTGAAATACTGCAGGGCCTGGCAATACCCATCCACTACTTTGGCCACATAAGCGCCCGGCGCCAGGTTCGTAGCGTTTAAGCCACTAATGTTCAGGCTCGTTGTAGGGTAACCACTCAGCGCGTACCAGGTTAACGTACCTCCCGCGGGCGTTACCTGCGCCTGTGCCGATCCAAGGGCTCCCGCGCCACAGGTGGTAGGCTGCGTGGGGTTTACCGTTAACACCGGGTTGTTATATAACCCGTTAATCACCAGTTGACTCTGGCAATCGTTATTAATGCCATTAGCTATCGTTACATAATTGGGCCCGGGTATAATAGCGTTTAACGTTATCTGCATTGGGTTACTGGCCAACGCATTGGGCGCGTAATAGGTACCGTTTACATAAAAACCCTGTTGTTGCAAATCGGCGGCTACCTCAATAACCGCGCTGCTAACCGATGCCGTACAGGCAATGGGCGGATTACTCACTACCGTAGCTACCGGGTTGGCCAGCAGCGTTACCGTTTTCTGAGCGGTTAAGGTATAGGGGCAGGCCGCGCCGCCTATTGTAACCTGCAAACTATACGTACCGCCTGCCGTAGCGCTAATAGCGCTTAAGGTCGAAGTAAATCCGTTAGGCCCGTTCCAGGTATAACTGATTGGCAAAGTAGGACTGTTTACCCCGCTCAGCACCGCGTTAATCTGCGCCGGATTACCCTGACAAATGTAGGGGTAAGCCGATTGCAAGGCCAGTTGCGGCATGGTATTAATTAACACATTCATACTATGCGTAGCCACGCAACCCGCGTTGCTAAGATCCAAACGTACGTTATACACCCCGTTTCCGGTGTACGAATACGTTTGTTGCCCAACAGGTAAAGATCCTGTTCCTGTATAAGGTGTATAACCCGCGCCACCCGTATTATAACTCAGCGTATAATTCGTAGTGGCCGCCTGTGTAGTGGTATTGATACCTATAACGTTATTACAGCTCTGCGGGTTAAGCACAAATACCGGATTGGGCTGCGCGTAAACCGTAACCTGACTTACCGGCGATACCGATTGGCACACCACCGCCGAACCATTTACCGTATAGGTATTCTGCGTTTGCAGCGATACACTGTAAACACCCGCTGTATTCAGCAGGTAATACAAATTCATTCCCGTAATGGGAGGCTCCGTTTGTCCACCCGGCTTCACAATGGTCCAGGTGTAAACCTGTCCGCCCTGTGGTACCCCGCCCACACTTATAAAACTGCCCGCGCAATAGGTAGAGCTGCTTAACGCGAACGTAGGCGTTGGCACACCCACATACACCGGCTGACTGATACCACTGCTGCAATACGATCCACTAGGCACCGACGCCATCAGTTGTATGGTATTGGTAACCGTATTTAAAGACCCGCTGTAAGTAGTGGTAGCCCCATTCCCCACAAATACCTGATTATTCACCTTCCACTGGTAATTCAGCGATGGGGTATAATTACTGATACTCAGTTGCACCCCCGATCCCGGATCGCACACATTATTAACCGTATAGGTAAAACCCAATGGACCTATGTCCTGTGCCGTAACCTGCGTATAAACAGGGCAGGCGCTAAACCCCTGAGGTGCGTACCCCACTATATAGGTACCTCCGGCCGGGTAGCTGTAATTCAGTCCCGTTACCGTTCCGCTCTGCGGGATATTAACCCCGTTTCCAAGGCTCCACACCGGATTGGTATAAGGACCATTAGGGCCCGAATAACTAAACGAAAAACTTTTACACGCGCTTTGCACATAACTCAGCACGCCCAATGGCGGAGGTGCCACACTCAAAGTATAATCCTGATGACAGATATAGGGATCCGGATTCCCGTCCCGTTTTAAACACAACTTAATAACAAACGTGTTCGTAATACAGGCGTTTGCCAGTGTGTACGTATGCGCCACCGCGTAGGGGTCACTTACTGAAAGTTGTGCCGAACCATCGCCAAAATCATACGTAATAGTTGCCGGCCGAATGGCACAGTTCGTAAAACTTCCAAAACTAACTACCGGTGTCATCTGCACCGTTGCCAGATTTCCCGCGTAACTCGTACTCATTTGCTGCGCCGGAAACTGCACACTGATATTACTGCAACACCCGCTGTTAGGCGTAATAAAACATTGGTACGAGGGTACATTCTGCGCCCGCGTGCCGATAACCTGCACCATCACAAACACCAGCAGAGCCGCGTTCCGCAGCCATCTGCCCCATCCTGTGTTTTTATACGTTCTCATAAAATAACTTATAATCGTTTATTCGCTTTTAATTCTTCTTCCCTTCATGCCGTTCTGTCGTGCCGGGCCTTACGGTTTACCCATACACTTAAAATTCATAAAACAGGTTCCCGGTTCTTTACCCAATGTCATTCCAACTGCAAAATATACCGGAACATGTTTACGCCTCTGTTCCTACTTCCGGCTGTTTATTCCCTGCACCTTATCTTCTTCCATTGGCCCTATTAAAGGCTTCTCTTCATCCGGCACATTCACTACCATCCCTAAATGATGATCTTCACCCGCTTCCATATTTGGCTTTGGTGGATATAAATAACAGGTTCCCTGCGTTGGATTCCAGTTAGCCGGTGGTGTAGGCGTAAGATTCAGATCATTCCCCAGATTAAAATTACCTATATAACGCCATACATAAGTATTCCAGTAACCACACTCCTGTGTCTTTGCTAAATACCACAAACCATATACATTATACGTCCTGTAATTTCCAATCCCTGCACTACCCATAGGAATAAACGTGTAATTCGGGGCAGAACTAAAAGCGGATGCGCCCACCTGAGCGTTAGAGTAAAAACTGATAGATGTAGTTGTCGTTACAAACACTAATGACCCTACATCGGCATCTGTTTTGCCAAAAGTAGAAGCACCCATTTGTGAAAACGTCATCTTCGGAATATTCATGCTTCCATTATTAGGCGCTGATCCCTGCTTCACCCATTGCGCCGGTGTAGCCATGGCATCCCAGTAATACATTCCCCGCCCCTGTAAACCATTACTCACGGCTGCGGTTCCGCTTCCTGTACTGGTTACACTACTGGTATTAAATACCATTAACCCATCCGCGTTAGCTACCGCGCCTATTTGCTGGGTATAATTACTTAACGCCATACGTGGCATCAGCAGTCCCTTATTGGTACTTTCCACATCCAGCATAGCCGAAGCATGCGGCGGGCTGGTGGTATTCTTGATAGATACGCCCTGCGGCGCCTGCGCGTTTATCAGCAGACTTAAAAACACTAATCCGCCCGCGTAAATGGTTTGTAATATTCTGTTTGTTGTCATATCGCTTTATTTATATAATTAATCGTTGTATTGTTTACTTCATTAAATGTGTCGTTTATACACTATGGCCCGGGAGCAATAGTTTGCGCGTTACTATATACCTTATGTTTTACCGGAGGCGCGTTTCCCGGAAATTGTTTCTCGCCATACAAACCGGGCGATCCGGGTATAACCGGATTCGAACAGGCTGGCCCGTTACTCTTACCCTCCCATTCATGAACCGTTCGCCCGGGACAACCATTATACCCCTGAATAGCCGGTAAAAAATTTCCCCGTTCCAGCATATCCAGTAACTTCTGATCACAATCCCGGTAAAGCACTGTTTTAAACTTACGGCTCGCCGTAATTGCTAATGTATTATTATCATACAGTACAATAGCTCCACAATCCTCTGCCGAACAGGTAGGCAAATCACACAACGTAACTCCGTAATTCTGAGTAAACAAACTCGGCGATGCACAAGCCGTAGTCGCCCCTGTATTGCTGCCTACTGCCGTAACATACTGGTTCTTCACATAATCAATCTGTGTTGTCATGGTACGGATAACCGCGTTAGCCATTAAATTTACTTCCTTCTCGGCCACTTGCCCGCTGCCTGCCACACAAGGCACAACCGTATAGCAAGCGTTCGCCAGTTCTGTCAATAATGCCTGCTTAATCTCAGCCTTACGGTTTAAACACGCCTCCTTGCGGGCATCCAAATCACTCATCAACCGGGCATGCAACTCCACTTTAGTAGCGCATGTCGGCAAGCCGGGGTCATACAACGGCTTGCCAAATTCAATGCCCTTATACTTATAACACGCCGGAGCCGATTGCACCAAAAGATAAAATTGCTCACGGTCCGCCGCGTTCCAGTTCTCGTGCGTATAATAAAATGTACCCGTCGTACTCCCAATACTATAGGTTATAGCACTCGGGTTCGAACATAATGAACTGGTATTAGTTCCCGCCGGTAAATACGTTCCCGGTAAATTGTAAATCCGCTCAATATCCATACTCACCTGATTCGGAATAATCAAACTATAATCATCAATAAAAGAAGCCTCATTAAATACATTATATACAAAATACTTAAACTGCCATTCAGGTTTCACCACATACGGATAATACAACTGATTATATGCCCCCACACCTGTACAGCTAAACGTCACTGCCGCGGCAGAATTAAGCCCCGTCTTCTCAAACAAAACAGGAGCTGTATAACTAAGGGTTCCCAATGTTAACGTGGTAACAATATTGCCCGGCGGCAAGGCAGGAAAAGAAGCGTAATCGTATTCCTTAGGCGTTAACGAATGGGTAGTGTTCACGTCTAAGTAATCCGGTAACACCGTACCATCAATAATAGAAGCATATTGCCGCCCCATCTCCGATATAAACATATTAACCAGATTCGTTGTAGCCTCCTGCCGTTCAATGCTTAAATCTGCTCCACCGTCTTCACTGAATTTCTCCAGCTTTTTTCGGATCTGATTCTGCAGAAAACGTTTCACCAAGGCAATATCCAGTAACCAGTTATCCTCATTTTCCGAGTTATCCTGCCCCGAAGAATTAAATAAATTCTGATCATTAAACGAGTTCAAAACATTCGCGTCACTTAACTGTGGATCTTCAGCAAATACAAGCTCAATCGCCCCACGCCATATAGCCCACAAACGCTTGCAATTATAATTAAACGGTAAATTGGTCAAAGAAGTTACCGGAACGCTTAACGTGTACCCTTTACTTGCCTCCACATAATCTGCCGCGTACCACACCCCATTATGCTTAACGGTTCGCCCGGTATAATACTGAGCCACAAGCATATTACTCAGCATACGGTTTAAACTTTCAAACGTAAAACCGGGTGTATATTTCCATAAATGATTCTGTGGTGGCGTAAATCCTTCTTCCGTAAGTTTATCCTTAAAAGGCTGTATAAACTCACGATCCACCAGACTACTTACCGCGTCTGCGCGTTGCTGCATTGTTAAGCTAGCCCAGTTTACATTTACTGTAAAATCACTTAAACCGTAAGGTACCACCGTGTTAACCGTATTGGCATTGGCAGCGGTCATTTGCGCGATACTCAGACTGGATGATGGCGTAATCGTAGTAGATGTAGAACCTTCACACACGTAACATACAGGTGGTTTGGGAACAGGTACCGTAATGGCAGGACAACATCCTGCCTTAATGGTCATGTCCGAAAACGCGTTATCCAAAGCGTTTGGCCCAAACGTAAACGTAAATGCGGATGGCTCTGGAAAAATAAAATTAGGATACACGTTCAAATCAATATTCAAATGATTAATCAACGGAAGAGAGGAAGTATGGTTAAAGTTAGCCTGAGTATGATACGAATTTACAAGTGTCGTAAACGTATTAATAAACGTCATAAATGCGGTTTGGGCTGAGGCACTGTTTACGGCCTGCATCTGTGCGGTAATGGCATCCACTACTACCTGCGTTTGTTCATACACCTGATTTACCACTTGTTCGGCATAATTTGCGGACCGACCCGAAAATAACTCCTTCACCACAATATATTCCCCTTCATTCAAATTCACCACATTACCCGAAGGCACAATCACCGAAGGACTCGCCCCCGCGTTTACACTCACAAACTGCCAGTTCTGCGGTAAACTAAATCCCGAACTAACCGTAAAATCATCCATCGCCTGTAAAGTGGTGCCGGTAACCGCGTCACTGCGGTAAGTAACCCCCTGCTTCAAATCAATCAGCAATAAGCGCATTCTGAAATCACAGTTCCCACCGGGGCAAACCGTACCCGATCCTGGCAAACCGTTAATAACATAACCTAATGTAACCCCTGTTCCGTTCTGAGGAATAACAATACGTTTAGAAGCTACCGTTTTTCCATTCACATACTTGTTCTCATTCACAACATGTGTGGTAGCTAAAGTAGAGGTCATTGCATTAAGCGGTTGCAAAGCCGTAGAATTATCCGAAATAAGCGCCGTGGCAATCGTTTTACCTTCTTTACTGGTATACGTTACCGAAACCACGTTATTCTGGTCTATCGTAATCGTTTTTATAACCGACTCCGCTTTAGGTGCCTCATCCCCAAACACACGTAATAGCTCATCTTCCGAAGGTACCCCGTATAAAACACGTGTGGTTCTGCCCTGCCCGTTACTTTGCAATCCCAATGCGTGAGCAAATCCAACACCCGACTCTTCCGTAACGCGGTTAGTGCCATCTGTTTTAAACAAAGTACGTTTATAAGCATACCCTTCCGCGTCGGCCACATGCGTATTATTAACGCTCAAGCTATTACTACTCGACGAGTAATAACGGTAAGCGCTGTTTGTCCCGCTACTCACTACATCCGGCTGGTTAAATTTAGCGTCCGCGTCAAAATGCGCCGCTGTATATAAATCGCCGTTTGCATTACGTACAAATCCCAGCTTATATCCATTCAAATGTCCCGCTACAGGAACAGGTAATGTACTTAATGCCGGCCTGCCCGAATAATCCATAAGTGTTTGACTGATTATCGTCGTTTGCTCCGAACTGTTATACTTCTGCGACTGCCGCGATTGCAGTAATCCGTTGGCATAACTCATCCCCTCACTCGATTTTAATCCTGTCGGATTAGCCCCATACACATTATCACCCTCTGTAAAAACACGACTATAAATCCAGTTGATGTTTTCATCCGGATCCGTAAAATAAAACGCGTAAGGCGTTACATTACTAAGCGGATTCTGTAGAGCAGATTTGCTAAACAAAGCTGTAACAGTAGAAGTAGGCAAAGAATAACTCCACTCCCCGTAATTTTCGCTATTAGCTATACCACCTTTAAAATAAGTGCCTATCGGGCGTACACGCCACAAATAATAGCCCGTACCTTCCGCCATGGTTAAAGTAATACTGTTAGCGTAACTTTGTGTTTCAACACGCAATGCCTTGCTCCAATCCACTTCGGCCATTATCTGATTTGTGTTATACTGATACGAAGTATCCGAATTATAAATTTTCAGTATCTGGACTTCGTAATCAGGGTACGCGTCTACCCCCGCGGGTTGCCAGTTGAATGTAACCAAACGGTTTGTTATAGTTGGTGCTTGTATAACCGGACCTCCCGACATCAATCCATTGGTATAACGGACATCAACATTATAGTTTCTGTGCCATTCAGCACTTAAACGTAAAGATGAATTTAGGTAATTGCTCAACAAAACGTTACTCACCGGTAATCCTGCACCATTCGTTATACTCACCGAGTTTACAGATACCGTTAAAGTATTTACCGGTAAAAAAGTCATTAAATCCGCTACCTGAATTAACTCCGGTGCCTTTTCGGTTATAATCAGCGTTTTGTTCACCGGGCTCGCTTGCCCGTTAAAGCACGTTACATCTACCTGAATTTTAAAATTCCAGTTCGACACGCCTTTTACATAATCCTTACCCAAATCCAGCTTTAGGTATAATTTCGCGGATTGCGTAGCCGTTCTCAGTTGCTGAGGCTGCGTAAGCGGTAACCCCAAAGCGGAAAATTGTATCGCTGCGCCGGCCGTAGTTAAAGAAGTTCCCTGTAACGATTTCAATACATTATAGTGCGATACATTTACCTGAGCAGTTACAAGCGAGTAAGATAAAATACACACTAGCAAAACTACCCTTCGTATGTAATACATTGCCTTCATTGTTAAATACCCTGTTTTCATTTTCTCTTCGTTTTTGTCACGTTTATATCTCTGTAATCTTCAAACTCATAATCTGAATATTTCGCCAGTCGTTTATTTTTTTTATCAAAAAAATAACTCTTACAGTCATTAAAAACATAATTTGGCACACGTTCTGTTTCTTTATAGGTTACCTTCATCTCCTTCAGTTTATAATCATCAGAATATTCCGTTTTTGTACTTTTTAAAACCTTTGATAACGGGTTAAATACATAAGTGATGCGCTTAATATAAACACCCTCGTATTTCTCATCCGCCACTTCCATTATTAGTGTTTTGGTTCCCTCAGCATCTGTTTCACAACTTATCACTTTACAACTATCCAAAAACGAATTCCGTAAGAACTCCTTATAATCTGCGTATTTCGATTCAGCAGTCTTATCCTGCCCCATATCACTTAAAAACGCTACTTTCTGCATTGGCAACACTAGTAAAGCTTCATCTGCATCCCGGTACAGTCTGGCCTGCTCCGAAAATAGATGCAAACAGGTTTCATTTTTATACACCGTTACATTCGAAACCATACGCTGCCCCTCATGATCTGTTACCTCAACCATATATTTCATGTGAAATGTCCCTCCCGTGTTAACACTATCCAGTCGCTCTTCAGAAGCACTGATTTGCTTTAATTCCTTAACACAAGCGTCAGTCTGCTGGGCATAAAAACCAAGCGGCAACAACGCTAATAATAGCGTTAAACTAAAACCACTTCTACAAACTATAATTACAAACCTTCTCATAAATACTACCGGTTAATCAGAGGAGTATTATACTGCTGCTCCTGCAGCGTTTTTAATCCTCTGGTGGTTTCTATACTTTTACGTGTCAATTGTCCCTTTTGATTATATTCATAAACAATCGCAAAATGCTGGTCGTCAAACTGTGCAGCCAGTTTTTTATCAGGATAATATACCGAACAGTTCATCGAAGCGTCAAGCGGCTGTACTCTGAAATCGTCAACAAATACAGTTTCGCCTCCCTGAATCGGACCATACACTAATTTAACAGGGTACTGTCCAGGGGTGAGGTTCCCAAAATTTCGAATTTCAGCACTATACAAACTCCATTCTCCGGTCTGAGCAATTAATTCCGTTTTAAAAGATTGCCCTCCAACATCCACTTTAATAACTGCCGCATTATTCTTTAACCTTAAACTGGTACTACCCGCCTGCGAAGACAACATACTTCGCAACCAGAATTTTACAGTTAATCCCCTTTGTGTAATTATATCAGTTGTTAATGGGTAAGCACTCACAAACGAATAGCTCGTATTGGCCGAATAATCGTAGCTGTAACGACCAGTATGAGCCGCTAAAGTAGTGCGTCCCAGAACCACACCGTATTCATAATCATTGAAATACGTTTGGTCGTACCCTGCGTTTTGAGCTACCAGCACTGGCAATGTATTGTTATATCCAAATTTAGCCGAGTTTTTAATTCCCAATACATCTGTTTCCTCAACCGGATACCCATAAGGCGAATAACGGCTTACTTTACTATCCGAATACCATTGAGATGCCACCGTTGGCGAACCGGTAGCGTGGTACCCCTTCCAGTCAAAAAAGTTAAAAGTAGAATATGTAATACCACCTTCATAAATTTTGCTTCCCAAAGCGTTGGCGTCCTTCACCTTCTCACGGTAACTATACGAACGTAAAGGGTAATAAAATGAATTAGCCGCGTTAAGAACTGCCACGTTCGTAAGCCCAGGTGCAGCTAAAGGTTGCGCATCAGCCGCGGTAAACCAGTTATTGGTATAGGTTACTGCCGAAGCGCTCACCACATTACTCAGTTCATAACCTACGGTAGCAGGCGTCCAGTTGGCTGTTAATGTATTCGACTGAATAAACGCCGCCAAACCATTCGCGCTATACGTCACCACACTGCCTGCGTTTCCGTTAAGTTGATTGGTATACACGGTATTTTTTGATACTGGCCCCATGGTCGGATACATCCAGTACGCTGGAATAGATAAAGCGTAATACGATCCGTTATGACGCTGCGTTGTCATTTTTTCGGTATAAATACCATTATTCTCCGAACCATATCCGTCAAACGTTTGCGTCAATACCGGATCGCCCGTGTAACGGTCGTATGCCAAGTTTTTAGTCGTTTGCACCACACCATCCGTAATATTAACGGTTTCTTTAAGATAACTGACCTGACGGAGGACTTTCGTTACCACATACTGCCTTAAAATTTGATCAGTATAACTAAACGATCCCGCTTTTGTAAAAAAGGTTTTGGGCAAATCACTTAAAACAATATTTATATCCGCATCAAATTTTAAATTAAATGCCTTTTCCTTTACCACCGAACTGTAAACTGTGTAATCCTCTTCTGTCCCCGGCTGTAGTTCCTCTTTCCTGAAACTATCCGTTGCGTTATCGAATACCAGCGTTTTAATCTTAGAGCCCGGCTCATAATAATTGTAAATCGTTTTACTGGTAAATCCACTGCTATTAAAACTCAACGGATTATAATTACCCGCGTAAACCGCCTTGGCTTTGGGTTTCCCATGCATATCGTTCAATCGAAATACATAGCCCTGTGTAACAGAAGCATGATGAATATCTACATTCAAAAACAAGAGTGGCAAACTCAGATTAAACTGTCCTAACGTACCACCACCTAATAATTTACGCTTAATTTCCGTAAAATCAGCCTCCATGGGATAATCTTTACAAGTAGCATATTCATTCACCACAAAGCCCGTTGTACTCTTTCCGCTATGCAGATTTTTTATAATTACTCTCGCGTGCGAAACTGAGGCGGCCGGTAAGATATTTTCACCCAAAGGTCCCTCCATAATTTTGGTTTCCCGCCCCCGGGTCGCCTTATCCATAAAGCGCTGTTTCTTACGCTCAAGGTAACCAACCAAAGCGTTCTCTTCACGCATTTCAGGTGGTTCATTCGTTGCTACACCACTCGAACGGCCATCCTCACCTTCATATACATACTCACTTCCAAAAACCATAGCATCACCAGTCTCTATCCCTTTATCGTAAGTTAATAGGCGTTTTACCCTTACGCCGCCACCTTTCTTGGCAAAATGAACCGGCACTTTAAAATAAGACAAACCATAGTTAAGTTGTTTACACACATTTTTTGCCGCTTTGTTTTTTATTTTAGCAGTAATGGCGTCTTCAAATAAACTAAATCCGTTTTCAAACTTCCGTTCCTGTGCCGCAGTATATAAAGTGGAAAGTGAAGCGTTGGTGGTGTTGGGATAAACCACCCCGGTAAAATCCTGATCCGGATTAAAAGCCCCTCCCGATTTAAGGTTATTTCCGCCCTGCTCTAAAACCTCATCGTAACACACGGCTCTTGGTAGCGTTTTATCCTTTTTCCCGTCACCAAACAAAGCAGAGGTTACAAAATTTTTCCTTAAATCTCCAAGTTTCAGTAAAATACGGGTGCCACCTCCGGTTAACTGCACCTCATTAACCGTTGTATAGCCAGTAACGTATTCGTATCGTTCATTCTTTGTATTTAACACAGGAGTGGCGTTGCCGGTAAACGCGTATAAAAATTTAAAATAAAGTTTATTCCGCTCCACAATAAAATAATTCTGAAGGGTTTTGTGATAATTGCCAATATCTAAAGGGCCTATTAAATTCAAATCACTCAAATTAATTTCAAACGTATTGTCATCCGATTGATAAGTATCCTGAGTACCTGTCTGAGAAAGACTTACCATTGCTGTGGCTTGTTTATCCTGAACATGCAAATAATCTTTTTGCTCATAATGAACATGTATTTCACCACCCGAAGGCAATTGAATCCGTTTTAACTGCCAGGCCGCAGGATCAAAATGAGCCGGAGCCGCCCGCTGACTTAACCAGGTTTGCATATTAGCGTAACGTTGTGGGCCATTCAGTTGATAAAATCCCCAGGCATCCAGATTTTCCGGCTTATAATCTGGATTTTGATTCGCATCATGTGTCGGATAAAGATTATAACCCGCCAACATACTCCCATACCCCGGATGATTTACCAATTCTGAGGGGTATTGATTAAAATATTCGTAATGAAATACGTATGGCGCTATTTGGCTTCGGGCTACACCATTCGATTCTGTCCAAACACGTTTAAGCGTTAATTTCCCCTTTTGTCCAACGGGTGCATTATTAGAACTGTTTAAAATACCCTGACAGAGCGAATAATCATATTCAAAATGCGTGGTGGTAAGTGGGTGAGTAAGATCGGATTTGGAAAACAATACAATTTTTTCCAGTTTCTGTAAAGCATGTGTTCCTTTAGCGGTAGTACTGGCCGCTGCTAAATCCATTCCTCCAGAAATTCCCGCCGCATCTAACCCATCATAACGCAATTTACCCGATCCCTGTAGCGCCGCCACAACAGTTGGTAAAGGCATACTGGTTTGAGGATGATATAAGTAACCATAATCCGCTATAGGGTACTGCGTTGTAAATGTTGCCGCGCTCATCGTATTGGTCACAAAAAACGCCACGTGTGTTTTCGATTGGATGCTTTTAAGATAATATACCTCCTTTTCACCACTAGACATAGAACCAGTTTGATCATTCACATCCAGTAATCTACCTGCGTCATATCGTAAGCCATTATAAGGTGTACGGTACCTGTACCAATTACTGCCCGCACCACCGTATGCCTTTTGATAATCAAAATTGACCCACCCCCCAAAATCCGCGTCATCCGGTTTACCATTCCCATTGGCATCAATGTAGTTAAACGTCGTTTGCTTTTGTAATAAAAATGAATTGGCATACTCTTTCGCGGTCTTCGTTCCAATGACCGTTTTGTTCTCCATAGGCGTATCATAATAAAAAGGCTGGGTTGCAATCATCGTCCCATCCGAATTGTTTTCTAACCCTACACTTAATTGCGCCTCATTACGTGTTAACACAGGTATGGTATAATAACTCTTGGTTCCCGTTTTATCCTTAACAATCATGCCCGAAATCGCGTCAGATGGTATCTGATTTCCGTTCCCCCATACATAATCGATGCTTGCCGATTTATCCTTTTTAGTCTGATCTATTTTAAAGCCATAGTTAGAACTGGATGGACTGACTATTGCAGAAACCGGAGGAGTAACCTTACCCATGTTTACATATCCTATAACAGGAGCCTCTGAATAATCCTGAGAAGGCAAATAATCCACTTCCCCTGCCGGATCGTTCATAAAACGTAACTCAGGAGTTGTGTTAACATAACTCAGGTCTTCTGATGCCCATGCTCCGGAGACTTTTGTAACAGAAAACCCTGCTCCTATATTAATCCCTATCTGCAAATCGGCTCCAATTCCCAATTCCGCCCCAACACGGCTAAATCGAACTTTGTTTTTATGATAATTGGGATAAAATACGCCAATGTTATCGTGATAAAACCGAAAACCACCTAATGCCTGATTGCCGCTTACCGAAAATACATCCGCGTTATTATAAGGTATCCCTACATTTTTATCCCGCTTATCAAATGTGGTGGGACGCTCCATCGAATAATCAAATAAACAATCTTCATTATTTGAATTCGGGCTTGAATAACTGCTGTACATATAACCATAGGCATCCATCACTTCGCGGCCTATAGTTGCCTGCAAACCAGAACTACCCGATATACCATATTGAAAACCTATTGGAGTCGGTGTGATATTTAATTTTGAGCTGTAGTTATATTCAAAGTTCATTCCCAAATACCTCGCCACTGAATAAGACGGAGAAGGAACATTATAATTATGAATACTAAAAGCGGAAGAAATAACTCCCAAAGCCACACCGGAAAGACTTGATTTATGATGTTTATATAAATAGTCATTGATGCGTTTGTCTATAGTCCTTTTGGTTATCTTTTGTTCATCTACCTTTCCTTTAGTCACTTTATTCATTGCCCAGGTCATTAACATGGCCCACGGTTTTACCTGTCCAGAGAATCTTCTCCCTGTACGATTCACACTTAACGAACCAAATTCTTTAGCGGAGGCATTTATACCATTACTGATCGAAAACCCTTTATAATTCGAATAATTAACCGAATGTGTAACCTGAAGTCCGCCAACTTCCTTATACTTCTGATAAAGTCCTGCATTCTTCCTCACAATATCCCCCGCTTTTGCTGCCAGATTTTCAACAAGTGAATCGGGGCTACCATCTTTACTACAAATTTCAACATTCACATTATAATTCACGCTCTGGTTCCAAATCGGTCTGGTCTTATTAAAGGTTTCTACCTGAACCTTATTAAACTCATCCGGATACCCGCGTTTATTCCGGTTTATAGCTCCGGGGTTCAGGGTCCATCCAAAACCCACCCAACTGGCTTCCTCTTCCGATGAACTGCCCGAGTGGTAAGCTAATGACATAGCGTAATCGCCCCCGTCTGGTCCCGGAACATTTACGATTGGAATGTTATAGGTAAAATCACCCGTAAAATCATTTACCATATCGGTAGTAGCTACCGGTTCAAAACTGCTGAACTCCGGTGCCGAAGGACCTGCCGTTAAAGCAAGTGCCACATTGGGGGCTATCAACTCTCCCAGTATATTCAACGCTAAAAAAGCGCATACTATTCTACTGCTTCTGCTGTTTCGTATTTTCTGAAATAGTGTTCCTGTTCGCATACTCTCTTTCTTTAAAAAATAAATTCTGGTAAAGCGTCTATATCTTTTTTCCGGAATAAAAATTTGTTTATACCTGTTTCAAATAAAGCGTCATTATAAATGAATGTCCAGTCGCCAAGATCTAAGTCTTTTTTAAAGGCCTCACTACTTTCAAAAACCACCATAAAGTTCCGGCTGCGTTCCTGAGCATTTATGTTTTCCATACGTACAATAGCCGGACGGTACTCTTTTTCTCCCACTCTTAAAGTTATCCAGTCGCCGGCCTTAAAGGCCATTTGCTCCAAACGATTGGCAAATTCTTCGTAATTAGCTACGCCCAAACGTGTAATATCAACATCTTCATTTTTTGCCGGACCTATATTTAATAAAAATGTCAATGACTGTCCGTAACTGCTTACAATGCTGTCTTTACCCCGCCCGGATAAACCGGAAAGTCCTTCACAGGTATTATAAGCCAGATAAGCGCCGGGCAAATAATTCACTTTATAAACCAGCCCCGACACCTCACGGGTTTGAACCAGCCCATGCTCCGGATTAAAAATATACTTCCTGTAGGCGGACATATCCTCAATAGTTTTTATACCACACCTAGTCATGATTGCGGCAAACAGAACGAAAAAAATAAAATTATGTAGTGTATGACTCCGCATTATTAATTGTGCCCTCCTTCATAAGCTTTATTTGCAAAATCAAGTACTTGCTTTGTAATGTTTATTTTTTCACGGGCATAACCCACATTATAATTTTGAGGAGAACTGCACAACACCACATCAAAACCGTTTGTCTCAGCAAATGTTTTAATATGTTCATTTAACTGATTAATCACTCCCGCTGTTAATGTATTATCTTCTTCTCCAGCCTTTGCTTCCAGTTGTTGCGCATAGTTAGCGTACCCTTCCCGCAGGTATTGAAACCGTCTTACATCGTCCTTTAACTTTTGTTTATCATGTGCCAGCGAATCCACCTTAAGCTGATGATATACTTTCATCACTTCTTCCTTTAAAGAATCCTGCTGCTTATTCCATGACTTCAGTTTCTGCTCGTACCTAGCCGTCGCTTCTTTCATGCCTTTATACTCAAATACCAGCTTATCCATCTCTATGTATCCTACCTTTTTTACAGATGGGGCACCCACTTTGTCATAAATCACATAAGCCGCTAACAGTACACTTATAATCAATGCTATGTATCCACTATATTTCATACTTTACTTAATAATAATTTGTCCTTTAATGGTTCTTGAAAATGGTGGGTATGCAGATCCGTTATTTACAACAAAACTGATTTCATATACACCGTCAGGTAATGTTCCGAACGATATAGTATACACACCAGGTGGCCCTACAGGAGTAACTGTATATCCGTTTACCACACCTGTGTAATTACTTACAGTTACCCCGCCTGTACCGCCCAGTAATTGTAACGGGCTGTTGGTACCTGGCACCGTGAT
Organism: Sediminibacterium sp.; assembly: GCA_030054095.1. Classification (GTDB taxonomy): domain Bacteria; phylum Bacteroidota; class Bacteroidia; order B-17B0; family Aurantibacillaceae; genus Aurantibacillus. The sequence continues at coordinate 24,045 of JASGCO010000023.1, read as the reverse complement.
AACTACAACCTCCGAAGGATGACTGCTTCTGTCTAAAATATAATCGCCAAGGGTTGATGTAAGTATGGAAATACTGTTAACGCAACTGGCCAGCAAATCAGGAGGAGATGGATTAAGAGAGATAGATAAAGACACGTTATTAATAGCGTAGGCTTCATCCGATAGTTCGCCTAACACCTGATTCGTTACCGGATCTACAAACTGTACACTGGATGGGCTAATGGTGCCATTAGGTGTGATCGTGAATCTTACTTTCCCGGGCAAATCGCAGGAATTAGCGGAACTAATGTTTAATTCATACGTACTAGCCATTGGATTTCCGGGAATAGAATTATTACCAGGCCCATAAGGATTAGAGGGATTACCCGGGTTAATTGTATTTGTTGGACTCGTACTGTTTGTGTAAGTAGTTACCACCGTTGATCCCGGCATACCTAACGTATAGGTATTACATGTTACCGCTTCACTGGCGCCAACAGGTACGGTTGTACAACTTTGTACTGTAGTAACTGTTCCACTCCCCGAAACTGTGTTAATAGTTGTGGTATTAACAACGGCATTCCCATTATTTACAGTAGTACTTATACTGGTAGTCGTTACACCTCCTGATACAGTTACTACTGTTGAAGCGCCTACCCCTCCCGATGTTGGCTGAGTGGTACTGGTTGTCACAACGGTACCTGTTCCGTTAGTTGTTACCTGTGTGGCCGTAACAACACCTCCTGGTCCCGTGGTTGAAGTACTGCTGCTAACAGTCGTAGCACTTCCATTAGTAACGGTTACCGTGCTGTTTGTACTATTTCCGGAAGTTGTACTTACACTGGTAACTGTAGAAGTAGTACTTCCATTTGTTGAAGTAGTGGTACTGCTGGTTACCCCATTATTAACCGTTAACGTGGTGCTATTATTGGTCGTTACGGAGCCATTACTGCCCGAAGTTGTAGAACTGGATGTTCCAACAGATGTGGTAGATGTTGGGATGGGATTAAGTGTAACCACGTTTCCTAATCCACCATTTCCGAATCCATACCCTGAAGTATTGATACTAAATCCGGTGCTGGCTAAACTAAATGGTTTACCATTAAAATTAAATGTACCGTTGGCCACCGCGTAAACAAGTCCGTTAGCCAATCCGTTTACAACAGGAGTAGAACTCCCTGCCGAACCAGGCGTAGGCCCCCACCAATACGTTGATAATCCGGGGGCAGGTTCCCACTCACCCAAACCATAAAAGGATCCATCGGTAGAAGGATAATACGAACGAACATAAATGTCTGACAAAGGAGCGTTGGCTTGCGTGTTTTTAATTTTATGGTAATAGGATTGATTCCGCTGCGTTATAACTGGTGATTGATCCGTTAGCGTATTCGTAATCATGGCATTAGGATTTGTAAAATCAGCATCCTGAAAAGAAGGAGATACGTTAATAAAATTGGCACTAACCTCATCGCTTTGCACAGGTGAATTATTAAACAATTCCAGAGGCCGGTAACGGTAAGGGCTAATGGTACCATTAGCGGATGCTCCTAACGGATAACCATACGCTTTATTTGGCAGCGCCGTTTGAGAGGCCATGTAGCGCGAAAAATAACCGGATGGGGCTGTGCTGGCAAATCCGGAAGTTCGGTATATGTTAGAATTCGGATTCTTCATCAAAAAATTATACTGCTGAATTACCAATTCATTGGACGATACGTCCAGATCAGAATTAGCCATTGCATCAATCATTAATACGCGCTGCCCGTTACCTAAAAGATTAAGCCTGTTAAATCTGGTAACACTATTTCCTTTGATATTTTGATTAATATAACCTATCAGGCTGGTGGTTCCTTGCTGAACACTTATCGTGGGACTTAACACATACATGGTATTTTGCCCATTATTAATCCATTCCATACTGGCATTCAGGTTCCCCTCGCTCTCTACTCTTCCTTTATCATAGGTATAAGTAGAGGGAGCTAGTAAACTTAAACCGGAAATTTCATTTAACACATTACAATACACATTCAGATGTGCACCCGCATCGCTTATATAAACCCCCGCGCCATAATTGCTAAAGCAGCAGCCGGTAATAGTCTGCCCCGGGCAATCGTTAATTGGTTCTATCCTGAACGTACGATCTCCGCACCAATAGCCGTTATTAAAAACGGTTAGTGTATATGCCAGAGGTCCTCCGGCTGTATAAGTTAATAATGGATTCGTACAATTGACACAACTTAATCCCGTAGAAGGACTCCAGGTGTATGACGCTGAAGGAGGTGTGGCAACAGTAATTTGAAACTGATCACCATGGCATAATGATGCTACCGCAGCGTTTATTGTTAAATTACACAAATTATCATTTACAGTTACTACAACCGAGTTGGTATAATTACATGAAAATGTAGGAGGGCCAATTGTGTATATTACCGTATATGTACCTAAAGAGCTGCCTGCAGCTGTAATAACACCTGTTGCTGTATTAAGATTCAAGGTATTACTGGGTGCTGCGACATAACTATATACTCCTCCCGATGGCCCGGTAGCCAATGTAGGCGTAAAGCTGGTTCCTGATGGGTTTGCCGGCGCGGTTATTAACGTATTGCTGCCATAACTGATAACCGGTAGAGGGGGTGCGTTCACTACTACCTGACAAGTGGCCGTATAAACACAATTATTATACGTAGCATTAGCGGTATAAACAGTTGTCACCGAAGGTGTCGCTATTGGATTATAATTAGCTAAACTACCAGGCTGCCAGGTATAAGTGGTAGTGGTATTTGGATCAGGACTTGCCGGAAACGGGGCAGATAGGGAATAATTAAACGCAGTAATAAGATCTACCGATTGCCCTATACAGCCTATTGTAACCGTCGAAAGACCATTTGCAGCAGCCTGGAGCAGATACGCATTCCCCAACACCGTACAATTATTTACTGCCACAGGAACATCAACCGGAATAAGAGACCGGCAGCCAAACAACACCGTTGCCTCAATCAAAGATGGATTAGATACATTATCAATACCATAATTAAGGTTTCCGGAAGAAGCTACCAGACTCTGATCATAAAAGATAATATACTTTCTGAGAAGTTGCGTATTTTGCGATGTACCCGTGACGATAAGCCTAGGATAACTGGTAAGTGTAGGTGCAGAAGCCGGTCCCGTTACCACCGCTCCCGTACCTGTATTATAATAATTCCCGGTATAAACTAAACTCCCCTGCCCCAGGTTTACGGTACCGCCTCCAACACTAAAATTAGTAGTGGCTTTTATATAGTTATTATTATTGACTACCGCCAGAGAGTGACTGGTTATGAAGCTACGCGTCAGCTCAATCCGTTTAGAATTGGTAATAGTAGTTATTTTGGCATTAATATCCCTGCTGGTTAAGGTTCCTGTGTTTACGACAACACTTCGATCCAGTTTTAAATCAAAGATGCCATTAAATAATCTGTTATTCGTGAAATTATGGTTCACACCGTTCATGGTAATATTTGACATGGCCGTAAGCGTTCCGTCATTTACAATACTGACAGTACCATTCGTCATACTGGTTGAATACGTATCACTAAACGTACAAACCGAAAGGTTATTCAGTTCAAACGTTCCATTCCCCCCTCCATCTCCGCCAACCGTCACAGCACTACCGAAAACAAGATTTCCTCTATTGGTAATCCGTTTCGGAGAACCATTATTGAATCCACTCATTCCCAAAAAATTTGTTGTTGCGTTAGTCTCATTAATTAACGCTAACTCTACGCGATTTACCGCAAAATTAGATTGGACTTCAAATACTGTTGGCACAGTTCCACTGGCTACACCATTAACACCAACACTAACCGTTAAAATACCCCTTGTATTACTGGAACTGAGAACAGAAAAACGGGAAGATTTTTCTACATTCAGAATCATCTGAATAGCCGCTGTTGTAGCCGCCAGATTAAAGCCTGCGTTAACTGAGAAAGTAGAATTAGCGTAATTATTAATTCTGCATAAACCATTTATGGCTGCTGTTATAGCTGTAGATGATGAAAATGTATTGTAATTATTAAAAGTACCACTCAAAAATGTCATATTGGTAAGCGTACCATTATTACAAACAGTTCCTCCATTTAACCTTATGTTACCTGTTGCCGTTACACCTGGATTAACACACAGCGTAGAGCCTGCATTTACCGTATAAGCGGTACTTGTATTAGCATTTAGTGTAATGGAGCATCCTGTACACTGCCCAAATAATTGCCCCCATCCCCAAAGGAATAATACCACCAGCACTATTCCCGATAATTTTTTCTGAATTCTATTCATAGAACTTATAAATAAGCCTTGTTAATCTTCTGTGTTTAGTGTTCCGGAATTACTGATAGTATTGGATCCGCTTAAATGCTCACAATTAAAAATACCCGAATTCGTAAATCCACCCATCGTATTTATTAATCCCTTCTTAACATTCCACACCCCTTGATTATCTATGATACCACCATTTAACTCCAACATCCCTGTTATGTTAATTACACCTGACGGCAGGTTATTAAGTGTTATGCCGTTAGTTAATAGTACATTTCCGGGATAAGTCATTAATCCATAATTTTGAATAGTTCCTCCTGAAAAAATCACTGTGCTAGGACTAAAAATTCCTTTATTACACAGTAATCCCCCATTGATAACTATTGAACCTTCAAAATTTCCAAGGCTATCAATACATAAAGTATGCCCGGCATTTATCGTGTACGAAGAACTACTATTGTCATTTATAGTGACACTACAAGTGGAGCAATTTTGTGCGCTGAATTTGAATGCGAGGAATACTAATAACAGAACGCACTTATGAATATTTTTCATAATCGTTTATCTAAATTTGGTTAAGGATAAGTTTATTCTGAAGTTTATGGTTGGTTTAAATCTGTTTTTTCTTTTTTGTGTTTAAGTTATTTGTTGCTTCAAAATTAATATAGATAACGTCTTAAAAAAAATAAATTACAGCTTTTAACAAATAATTTTTCCTTTAAAACAAATAAACAACTAAAAATCAAGCAGATATTTTTTTTACAGCAAACCAATGTTACAACACTAAATCTCAAACACACACCGTTAGTAAATACGCCTCATACGCCACATAGCCCGTTATCATATATCCCGCCAGGGGAACGGTTTTCCGGCTGCCCGAAAAAATAAAATGAAGCAATAATGCCCCAACAAAAACCAACGTAAAAAAATAAACAAAGACATCCGGTGGCAAACACGGCCCAATGCAAAACACTACCCATACATCGCCCCAACCTAACTTACGATCCAGTAGTTTAACCACTTTACCAGTGCGAAAATAAAAATACAACGACAGGATAACGTAACACAACACAGCATAGAGTGTACAAAACAAAAGATTGATAAAAAAAGACGTTACCGGAAACCGTAACAGGTATGCACCCCATACTAGCACCTGAAACAACGCGATTAACCAAACCTTAATATTACGGTAACGAAAATCCTGATACACAATTCCCACCGCCGCAGGAACTAAAAGGATCCAAAATACAGAAACCAACACCGGCCAGTTAATCCTTGGTTATCTCCTTAATTTCCTCTTCCTGATTTACCTGCCATACATTCATCTGCCCATCCTGATCAAAATCGGTAATAGAAGTCGCCTTGGCCACAAACCCGGTATTACTGGCTTCTACCACTTCAATTTTATAATTCGCTTTCCCGCCCGCGGAAACCAATTTGGATTGTTCAAACCCCAGATCATCCAGATTGTTGGTGTATTTAGAATTGATATAGAAATAATTTTTCTCTAAACTCAGCAAATGCTTCAACTGCATCTGAGCTTCTAACGATTTGGTTCGACCAATCAACGGCATAAGTTTCGGAACCGCCATAGATAATAAAATACCAATCAGCGCCAGTACTAATAACAACTCAATCAACGTCATTCCTTTAGCCTTTAAATGGCCTATCCTTCTCCAATGTAATTTTACGTTTCGCATGTTCCGTTTCTTTATATAAAGTTAATCCTAATATTTCATTTTTAAAAACTGCCAGTACTCATTTCAAACATTGGCAAATACATGGCCACCAGAATAAATCCCACAAATACACCCAGCAGAATAATAAACACAGGTTCTATCAACTTCCCAATCACCGCCTGCTGGTGTTCAATTTCGGCAGAATACTGCTGATGGAGTTTATCGTAAATGACTTCCGGTGCGTTTACTTCCTCACTCAGTTTTATAAGTGAAACCAATTTCTTCGGAAAAATAGAATGCGATGCCAGACTCTCATTTAAAAGTTTTCCTTCCATTACCACTTCCCGTTTGGCACTTTGCAGGGCCTTCTCAATGGGATAATACTCTATCATGTTCATCACCAAATCAAGCGCGTCGTTAATCATCACTTTTGCGCCAGTCAATAATTTCATGGTTTGACAAAACCGTGCCAGATAGATTTTCTGTATAAGTTTGTTGACTACCGGAATTTTCAAAAGTAGTGCCGAAGTGTACTGCCGGTACCATTCTTTTTTCGATTGGGTTTTGTGCAAAATCCAAAAACCGGCCATTATGCCAAACAAGGTATAAAAAATCAAATCGCTTTTATTACTCAGGCGAATCAGAAGTTGCGTAAGTTGCGGCAATTCGCCCCCGGTTTGTGTGAATATGTCGCTAAACACAGGCACCACAAAACTGAGCATAAAGTAAACAATCAAAATGGCCATACTGATAACAACCACCGGATAGGTTAATACGCCTACAATCTGCCGCCGTAATTTAATGCTGGATAAATAAAAAGCGCCCAGTTCTTTTAGCACTTCCGGCAACTTTCCGGTTTCTTCGCCTATTTTGATACTTTGTATTTCGTACTTCGAAAAAAGGTGCGCGTGTTCGCCTACCGCTTCGTGAATGGATTTTCCGCCTATAATAGCGTTCTTAATCTGTTCCAGTAAAGCCCTGTGCTTTTTATTGGTCATTTCTTCCTCAATAATTTCAAAGGCGGTTTTGATATTAACACCGGTGGAAAGCAACAAGCCTAATTCAGAATAAAACGCTTCTTTTTCTTTGGCGCCAAATTTCTTTTCCATCCAGCGGACTTCCATATTCATTACATCCGCCAAACCGCGCGACTTCGGCTCACTTTTTGCCGATGGCGCGGAGGACTTCTGCTGGTATTTTTTTAAATCAATCTGGGCCATATTAGTTCTGCTTGCTTAGTTCTGCACCTTCCAGTTCCAGTAAAACAGAGGCGTCGTAAGGTTTATAAAAATAGATATTAAATTTTTGTTTGGTAAACTCACATTGAAACGATAACGACTGTATCAGGCGCCCCGCGTAAAGCGGATTTTTTACCGGCTGATAGGTTCGCTCAATCTGCCGGGCTTTAACATAAAACGTATCGGTTTGTATGCCCTGCGTGGTAATAACCGATTCCGGCAGTAGTTTCAGGGTGACTTTCGCGCTGTCTCTCACTATCTGAAATTCCGTTTCCGCGGTTTGCAATACATACCGGGCTTTTAACCCTTCGTACTGCAAACGGGTTTGTAAATGACTTAACGACTGAATAAAGCGGGTTTGCTGCCGGTACTGCGCGTACAATTTCTGAACGTAATTTAAACCCGTATAAGCCAGTGTAACAACAACAGACGTTAAGGCCAGTGTCACCAACACCTCCGCCAGAGTCAGCCCTTTCACCCGGCGGTGCGGCCATTCCGTTATTTTAATCTGCTTAACGCCCATAATACACTATCTGACTCGTTTCCGCGATCCGCTTTTTTTCTGTATCAAAAACCAATATGCGTATCACCATACAATCATTTAATAAACTATGAACAGAAACCGTTTTCTTTACCGAAAACTCCTCCCGCTTAAATTCATCATCCGAAAACGTTCTGCTTTGCATGGTTTCCCGCAACGCCGCTGCCGCTATTTCATTCGCTTTTAGTTTCAAAAAAGGGACACTGCTCTTTTGCATATTCAAAAAAATAACCACCATCAGCGTCAGGCAAAAACTGATAATAGCCAGTGCAATCAACACTTCCATAATGCTGCTGCCACGCATCCTTTGGCGGAACAGCCGGTTCAGGTATTTATTTTCTGACTGCATACAAGCCGTGTATTTTTCTGAAACAAAGGAGGAATGGCCAAAACATGCGCCCATTTAGAAGGATTAAGCGCACAATTAATAATGTGATTTTCATATACCGCCGATGGGGTCTTTAATAGCAATGCCCGGCTGATTACCGTGGCGTTAACCTCTCCCTCCAGGTGCACGTAATCCGATGAATAAATAAATCCGTTGTACTGCGAACTGCCATCCAGCTTTACAAACACCCGGCTAGTGCTTTGGGTGCCTCCGGTAGTAATAGCCAGTATCCCGCCAAAAAACACACATTCTTTATGAAAGAAAATCGTTCTGGTACTATTGTCGGTGCCCGCCGTTTCTTCATTTATAATCACCAGAGAGGAAGGGTATTGAAACGTACACTTCTCCTCCGCTGTAATACTGTCGCTGGCAATCACATGTACCTTGCCTTTAAAGCCCTTCAGAAATTTTACTTTCTTCGCCACAATTAATACATTCGAAAAATGACAGGAGCTATCCACTACCACTTCCGAGGTACTGACAATTTTCAGGTTATCGCTCCAGTTTTTCCGCGTTAAGCGCTGGCTTCCGCATTCGTACACCAGTGTTTTTTTCGAGAACGGATGATGGCATTGATCCGCTAAAAACGACACCGCGCTGTCACTCTGATACGAAAGTGTTTTTTGAGAACGTAACGCGTTCAGCATAGCCGGCGACACCTCCGGAATTGAAAACAAGCCGCTGCGGATATAACTGTTATTTTGCGCGTCATTCTGATAACTCATCCCTTCTATATACGCTGGTTTTAAACCGGCTTTGGGTAAATAACAGCCCCCCCGGAAACTGACCTTCCCGCTCACCCCCAACGGGCGCCCGTTATCCACTATCATCAAAGCCGTATCCGGCGTCATTCCCATTCCGTAAATGCCGGCTTGTGCCACGCGCTGATGCCGGTTTTTACTTTCCGCGCAAACCAGCCAATACGCTCCCCAGGCGCTTTTCCGAACCCTTACCGAATCGTCGTTAAACTCATTTTTAAGCCAGCGGTTATTCAGCGTCTCTGTAAAATAAGCCGACTGAACCATCTCAAAAGCCGAATTCAGATTGGTATATAATTGCCCGGTTTGCAGGTACTGAATGGTGGTGCGGCCATTCTGATAACTCAGCAACAACATCAGGCTCAGGAACAAGGTAATCAGGATAGATACAAAAATAGCCACATAAAGCGCGCCGCCTTTTACAGTATAAGGCCGTGCCTTAAAACAGGTATCTAGCCGGTTTTTCATATACAGATAATTTGCTTTTTAATTGCCATGTGGAACAGCTTACCCTCGTTCTATCTTCGTTCGTATTGGCGTACCTTCACTCATGGCTGTTTCTTTTAGCGCTATTCAGGCCTGTCGTCCTTCAGTAGCCGTTGGCTTAGGAGTCGCGGGTGTTTCTGCTTTGGATTTCTTTTTAAACCAGCGTTTATAAAACGGCACTTTACGCGCGGTCGTATCCGATTTCATCTGCGTATCCGGTGGAACCGGAGCCGGTGTGGGTGCAACATCCTGCTTAGGTTCCCTGGTGGCCTTTTCCTTACGGTTTCGCTTCTTTTTTTCCGAAGGCGCTTTTTCGGTTGGTGCCTTTTTACCGGCTTTTACTTTCTTTTCTTTTGGTTTACGGATAACCTCTTCGCCCCTGCGGTAACGGCGAACTTCAGCCACCGTGCCATTTCCGGAATAGGTATAAAATTTACCATGCAACTTATCGTTTTTGAAACGGCTCTTTGCCATTAATTGTCCCAGATCGTTGTATAGCGTATAAGCTCCGTTTTTACGGCCATTACGCCAGGTAATAATCTCTCTTAATTTGCCATCCGGATACCAGGCTTTCCATTCCTTATGCTTTAAACCGTACCGAACTGTGCCCTGCTCGCGCAATTGATTGTTCAGGTAAAAAGACGTGTAATACCCATGAATCAGTTTTCCTTCATAGCCGCCTTTTGTTTCCATTAGTTTCTGGGAAGCATACCACAGGTAAAACAATTCATTGTCCACTTTCCGTGATTCCTGGTGACTCAGCATCTGGGTTTTTACCGTGTAATCGTCGTAATTTACCGTAATATTGAATTGCTTTAACTTACCCGGCTCGGTGTACTTCTGAGCCAATAACAGCCCCGATACAAAGAGCAGACAGAACGAGACAAAATACTTATACTTCAGTGGTTTACTCATCACTTATTAATTTTCATTACGGTTTTACCTTCCTTCAGTTCCACATAATCGGAATGCACCTCTTTAATACTAAACGTTTCTATCACATCGCCCTTCTTAATCACATACGTTTTACCATCTACACTTATTAAGGCCGTGGCAATACCGGTTGTACTGTTCTTTACCAATCCAAGATACCGGATATCTGCCGGAGGTTTAGGGGCCACCGTATTGGTTTTAACAACCGGAACGGCAAGCGGTTTGTTAAGTGGTTTTGCAGCCTGCCCGTCAGAGGCCGGCAATTTCACCTCCCGCTCTCTGGGCACGTCTTTTAAAAAAGGATCGGGGTAAGTCAGTTTCAGTTTATAAACCACCGAATCTTCTTCGGCTTTTACAACAGCACCTGATGGTTCAGACATCGCCACTTCCGTATCTTCTCCTTTTAAGCCATCGTAAATAGAATAAGCCAGATACCCCCAGATAAACAGATTCAGGGGAATAAGTACATATATGGCTTTCTTATTTTTAAGCATGTAAGGTTAAGGCGTTAAAATAAACTTACGGTGCGGTGCTGTGTAAGGCGAACGATTCCCGACCGAATCTACTGAACACACCCGCCACCAGTACACTACGTTGGTAACCTGTGGTGGATTGTTAAGCGCGTTGATAGGTATAGAAGTAGCGTAGGTTTTGGTGCGGCTGATGACATTGGTAAATAATGTATCTGTGGCAATAAATACGCTGTCGTAACGCACATCAGCGCCTCCGGTACGTGACCATGACAAAGTATAAGTAGCACTAACCGAATAGCCTGTCAGCGGAACAGATAAGGTGGGCGCCGAAGGAGGCGTTACATCAATACTAAATGTTAATGGGGTGTTATATTGCGTCAGACTACTGTTGTTCAACGCTCTTACTTTCCATTTGTAAGTGGCCGTTGCTTGTGGAAACGTATATGTGTAAGAAGTAGCCGTTGTGGTAGTATCCTTTAACACACCATTCGCCGCATCCGTCAGCACTACCTGATACTGTAACGCGGCATTCAGCGGATTCCACTTAAATACCACCTTGCGGTTACCGGTTATCGCGTTGGACAGAGGAGCTACAGGGCTTACCAACTGATTAGTCAGGTTACTGGTTGTATCAATCGTTAAATCAAAAAGCGTATAAGGGGTATTACTTCCCGCGTTAAACGCCCGTATCCGCCACTGGTATTTTCCGGGCGTTAGTGTTTTGGTAAATTTGGTACCCGCCACATTGGTATCGGCTATTATTGTATTAATAGTGGCAAAATCAGGCTTTACAATCTGGATGTTGTATTTATCCGCCCCATCTACTTCCTCCCACCAAAAAGTAATCTGGTTAGAGGTCGTAATCAGGTTATTGGCCGGAGCCAGAATACGCACCACATCGTTTTTAATATTCTTGGCTATAAAATCCTTTCCGCAGGACCAGCTTAATAAAATGCCCGCAATAGCGAGACCGGCTAATTTAATGTACTTCATGTTGCTTTTGTTCAAAGGTTTGGGTAACGATGGTAACGTATAAGTCTTTTTTCTTTTTTTGTAAATCGCGCAGAGTATAAAACCTTACGGAAATGATCCGGGCCAGATACCGGCATTCGGTTTCCAGTTGATGAACGAGTGTCACCAAACGGTGATAGCCGCCTTTTACAGTAAAGGTATTCGTCTGTACTTTCAGGTTATCGTTTTTGTAAGATGTATTCCGTGGTATTTCGGTAACCAGGCACTGGTTATGATCCGCGAAATCAGAAATAAACGCCGTTAAACGATCGCGCACGGCAATGGAATCATTTTTGGAATACGCTTTTTCGAACTCCGCCATTTTTTGTTTAAGGGCTGGTAATTCCTTTTCTTTTTCTTTCAGCCATTGCAGCTTGGCCTGCTTCTCGCCTATTTCGGAAGCCAGTTGAAAGGTATCGGAAAAAATAAACTGATACCCTCCGTATAAAAACAACAGAAACAGGACAAGTAATCCTATACATTTTTGTTTATATGTCCAGTTTCCCGTCATTCTTTAGTGGTCACTTTCAGTTCAAAATTGGGAATAAATCCCTCACTGTTATAAATGAATTTTTCGAGCGATACATCTTTAATAAATGATTGCATTTTCAGCACATTCTCCCATTCATTAATGGTAAGGCTTTTATTACAGTTGCCCTTAATGGTAATCTGGTTTTTAAGATAACTGACCAGACTATCCTCATCGTTTTGTACAGGCGGATTAAACTGCATATCGGTTAATACCACGCCGTCGGGTAAAGTGGAGGCAATACGGTCGGCATATTCACTCATCGCGTTTTTATGCAGCACCCCGGCATGCTCAATCAAATCCTTCTTTTTCTGGTAATCGTTCAGTAAACGGTTAATTTCATCGTTCTTGCCCTGATACACGTTTAATTCCGAATCAATAGCGTTCGAGGCGTTAAAATACTTACTGTAAAAAAACACATTGGTCAACGCCAGACACAGGGCTATTGCTACCGCCACAATTTGCAGGAAACGGAATTTATTCCGCTCCGTATGCGCTACACTCACCTGCTCTACCGCCGCGTTCAGATTAACGGCCACCTGCTGCCGGGTCAGGTAAGCAAAGCCAGCGGCAAAGCCGGTCAACTGTTCGGGCGCTACCCGTACATCTTCTACGTTAAATCCGGGGCGTTCAGCGTCACTTACCGTGGTGGTAATGGTGTCTATTTTACCATTGGTCAGCTCTACCGTATGTATGGCGGTATGCAGACTATTGTAATTCTGCCACAAGGTTTGCAAGCCCGTAATAACCGGTGTGCCAATGTAAAACGCTGCCAGATCGGGATGCAGGTTTGTTAATTCAGCCTGCAGAGCATCGGCCAGATCTTTGCGGCATAAAGCAATGTACCCGCTGCCCGCCGCCTGCCGGTAAAACTGAATATAAAACTCATTCATCTGCAAGGCCGGCAATTGCGTTTCAATAATCCGCGCCGCGTCAAATGTATCTTCTTCTGCTTCGCTCCATTCCGCTTTTTTAAGCACTACCCCTTTTCCATTTACAATAACAACCAGCGGTATTTTGTTTTTAATAATAGTGTTGGGCAACTGTTTGGGTTCGTCGCAAACACCACTGCTTAGCACTTCCAGTTTGGCGCCTTTGGTTTTAAGATGGGTATAATAGTACCTTAGGCCGGCATCACTGTACACCGCCTCTACCGCGCAAACCTCCTGCTTATAATGGTATTTTTCGGGTATCCACTTATCCCAAAACATCTTAACTGTAAATTACCGTGGGTTTAATAAATATGGTTAATTTATTCTGCGACTTTGATTTGGTGCGGTTACCAAAAATCCAGCGCAATACCGGAATACGCGACAGAAGCGGCAATCCACTGCCCGAGTTATTCACCTGATTTTCTTCCAGTCCGCCCAACATAATCATTTCTCCGTTTTTAACCCTTACCAGCGACTGAAAATCGCGGTTAATGGTACCCGGAGGCGCGGTATTCGATACCCGTTCTGTAAAACTGGATTGCTTTACATTAATGGTCATGGTAATCTGTTCATCGCCCGATACCTGCGGATCAATGCTTACCGAAAGATCGGCGTTAACCGGTTTCCAGTTCTGCGTTTGTAAAATGTTTTGCTGGGTATTTACATTGTTCACCAGGTTATTATTCACTTCCAGGTAATACTGCGTTTGGCCCACACTTAACTTTGCCTCGTGTCCGTTTAATGTCGCCAACTGAGGGGTAGAGCGCAGTTTTAAAATTCCGTTCGACTCCATGGCTTTTAAGTTGATGTAAAAATTAGGCGTCACATTTCCAAGGTTAATAATTCCCAAACCATTAATCCCGCTAATCAGGTTATTGATAGTTTTAGAGTTAAGAGAAATATTGTAATCGGGCAACAAGGTACCTCCCGTTGTGCCGGTACTGCTGGCCAATCCCGCTGATATACCCGCCGAAAGCGAATTGCTTTTACGCACATCCGCAATAATCACCTCAATGTGCACCATTGGCACCACCACATCAATTTGCCGTAAAAACGTTTCCAGCTCATTAATGCGTGGCTGCGAGCCACTCACAATCAAGCCGTTCATATCCTTAAACACTTTTACATCCACGCCCTTTTTTAATTCCGCGGGAATGTAGTCCACCACTTTTTCAATGGTACGGTTTTTCAGGGCAATCAGTTTACTCTGGCGCAAGCCCTCCAGGTTACGGTCGCCAAACAAATAGGTACTGCCTTCTTTTTTAAACGTAAGTTCAGTACCATTAAAAAGTAACCGTAAAAATTCATCATAAGGTGCTTCCACTACTTTTAAGGTAGTATTCCCTTTTAAATCGCTGAACAAAAAATAATTCTTTCCCAACTCTTTCGATACCGTGTTCACAATATCCGCAATGGGCATATTATTCACATCCATGGTAATGTAACCATCTTTAATTTTAATGTTACTATTTTTAGCATCATTCGGGTTAGGGTTGGCGTTCCCCGTTAAACTACCAAAAGGGTTCGCGGCGGTGTTGCCCGAATTGCCCGCATTGGCTACCACTTGTTTCTTTTCCAGCACGTAAAAGTCATCGGGAGTTTTACTCACCTTCATATCGTTGGCAAAGGCCAGTTTTTCGAGGGCCCCGTTAAACGAGGCATTCTGCATAAAACCACTCACCATCTTACTCGACAACTCCGGCGAAAAAATAATATTCTTCCCGCTCTGGCGTGTAATTTCTTTGGTCACATTTCCCAGCGTATCATTAGTCAGATCATAACTCAGTAAATCCGCGGTTTTATCGTACTGCACATTTATCTTTTTTCCGGGTAAAGGCTTCTTTTCCACAAGGGGCGCCACAAACTTATTAAAGGTCATAATAGGCCCAACAAACACAATATCCAGATCGTAGCGCTTACAAAGAAACAGAAACACTTCTTTGGCCGTAACCTTACTGAAGCTATTTGATATTTTAATGTCCAGGGTCTGATCCACATTCAGGTTCAGGTTATTGCTGGCGGCAATGGCCCTCAGGTATTCCTGAATAGAGACATTGTTCATAGATAATTCTATCTTTTCATTTATGCCCGGATAATCTTTGGCTACCTGCTCCAGTTTCTCCTCAATAACAGTAAACCGGTCCTGCGCCAACACAACGCTTCCTATTACTAAAAACAGGATCAGGAAAATTAGTTTTGGTTTCATTTTTTGTTGTTTAATGTTCAGCTATCAGATACGGATATATTTCTTCTAAACTTGTGTCTCCTAAGTTAAACAATTTAAAGGCATTCTGCCACAATTTTTCTATTTTATTGGCTTGCAGGTACTCATCCACCTGAGTAGCGTTGGCCTTAATTTGCTCGGTTAATTCCTGAGTAACATTAATAACCTCGTAAATGGCGCGGCGACCTTTAAATCCGGTAAAGTGGCATTGCTGACAACCCTTGGGCTTAAAGTGCCGCTCCGGTGCCATTTTTCTTACAAACGCGGGTAATTCTTCCGGGTTTAAGGCCTGTTCTTCTTTACAATGCGGACACAACAAGCGAATCAGGCGCTGCGCCACCGAAAGGTTAAGCGTACTCGCCAGCAAATACGGAGCAATACCCATATCTACCAATCGCGATACCGTACCCCAGGCCGAATTGGTGTGAATGGTGGACAACACCAGATGCCCCGTAAGCGCCGCGCGGATGGCCATTTGCGCCGTAAGCGCGTCCCTGATCTCCCCCAGCATAATAATATCCGGATCCTGCCGCAAAAACGTGCGCAGGGCCTCAGTGTAAGTTAAGCCAATGTCTTCTTTTAACTGTACCTGATTAATCCCATCCAGGGTATATTCAATCGGATCTTCAATGGTTAAAATATTATTAGTGGGTTTATTTAACAATTTCAGTGTAGCGTATAATGTGGTGGTTTTCCCCGATCCCGTAGGCCCGCTGATCAAAATAATGCCGTTGGGCTTTTTAACGGCCAGTTGGTACCGTTCGCTTTCTTCGGCGGTAAATCCCAGTTTGGCTATATCAATGTGGCCCGCGTCGCTTCCCAATAAACGCAATACAATTTTTTCGCCGTAAAGGGTAGGTAAAATAGATACCCGTATATCGAGGTTAGCGCCATTAAACCGGAAACGGATCCGCCCGTCCTGAGGCATCCGCTTTTCCGCGATGTCGCACGAAGCCGCTATTTTAATTTTATTAACCAGCGTTGGGTACTCCGCCTTGTTTAATTTATGGCGGTCAATCAACACCCCGTCCACCCTGAAACGGATCCGGCATTTTTCGCCGTATGTTTCAATGTGAATATCCGAACTGTTAAGCGCCTTTGCCTCTTTTACCAGCGTTTCCAGAAAGCCCGAATCGTTCACATTTAAACGGAAGGTTTGGGTAGAAGCGGTGGTAAGATGCGTTTCGCCTCCGGCTTTGGGGTAATGGCTCATCAGCAATTGCTCCACTTCACCCTCAGCGCCCGTTTTAAGCGTCACTTTTTTTCCCAGCACTATTTCCAGCTCCTCGCTTAATGCTCCGGTATCTGAACCGTGCTTGCATAAAAACACCAATCCCCCCTGCCCGGCCGCAACAGGAACAATGCCATAATACCAGGCTTGTTCAAGGGTAATACTATTTTTTAATTCAGGGTTTATCAAGCGTGTTTTTCTTATTGTATTTGGGATACCGAAGATACTGAAATAATTCTGTTCTTAAAGTAGCCGTGTAACAAGACTATATAACGGCGTAAGCAGCAAAAAATTACATAGTCACCGCACAAAAAGAACCTAACATGTTTAGTGCTTTACTCACCAACAAAACACATGCAATAGCCCGGTTCCTTCGGTCCCTGTATCAAACATAGTAGATATCCATAAAGACAAAACCAAGAATAAAAACGTACTTAACGCTCTATCCCTTCCCACGACCCCTTTCGGCCTTGGAACTATTTGCGTGTGAAATAGCGTGCAGCGAAAACGATGGACCCGTGCGAAGCGATTTTGGCGCAGTGTTATAACGCCCGGTGACGTTTTATCCGCTTTCAAAATCGCGGCTCGCGACGCGCTAATTTCACCGCAAATAGTTCCGTAGCCTTGATTTTTGCTCCCGTCACACAACCTGGCTCCTTCGGCCCTGCATCAAGGCAAAGTGGATACCCATAAAACATTATTATCTTATCGCTTTATTCACAAACAAACACATGCAACAACCTCGCTCCTTCGGCCCTGTATCAAAACAAAGTGCGACTGAACTTAAAAAAATCCACCAGAAATCCGATCATTTTTTAATTTCCTGGTTGTTTAAAACCTCTGTATATGTAACGAAGTCCTTTGTAGATAATGATTCCAGTCTTTTTGAGGCTCTACTACATAGTCATTTCTCTAAAAGTACTTAACGCTTTAGTTCTTCCCACGCTCTTTAAGTGGCCTCGGAAATTTTCGCGTGTGAAATGATGTGTTGCAAAAGCGAAGGACTGTGCGAAGAAGATTTGCAGCGCTGCGTTACAAGAATGTGTATCGTTCTATCCGCCTTTAAATCTTCGGCTTGCAACGCGTCAATTTCACCGCGAAAATTTCTGAAGCCTTGATTTTTTGGTTCTTTTTCATCAAGGAAAAAGAACAACCATAATTTCAAAATCTACAAGAAACTAAACGTAAAATGAAATTTTCCTGCAGACTAAATCCTGTCATTTTTCCTCTAAAAGCTTTCATTGATAAACCTACTGAACTTTTGAGGCGCGACTAGTTAGTAATGAGTAGAATCTACTTTTCAGAGCGTGGTTTGTTTTTTCCGGTTGCGATAACGTGTAATGCTATACGATAAGAGATTCTCGTAATAAAGAGAACGTGGTGGTGTTACAGGTTTACCGAACGACTATGTGTTACGGAGCTTAATACGGCTTACATGGTGTTTATATTTTTACAGATTGTTTTACTACCGCGGTTTTAAAGTATTAAACGTAGCTGAGGCACTAATGTTACAGGCTTTGAGCATACTTTTTTATCTGGTAAACGTTTACAAATAAGTGGTCGTAGTGCGCCCTTATCTGGTAAACCAGATGGTATAAAAGGTATAACGGAAACATTACACTGTAAACCGGAAGACATTAAAGGTTTACCGGAAACAACAAAAGGTTTACCGGAAACAACAAAAGGTTTACCGGAAAACATTAACCGTAAACCGGAAGACACAAAAGGTAAACCGGAAACAACAAAAGGTTTACCGGAAATGATAAAAGGTAAACCGGAAATGATAAACCGTAAACCGGAAATGATAAACCGTAAACCGGAAATGATAAACCGTAAACCGGAAAGCATAAAAGGTAAACCGAAAGACATTAAAGGTAAACCCGAAATGATAAACCGTTTACCGGAAAGCATTTAAGCTTTACCTAAAATCATTAACCGTTTACCGGAAATATTAAAAGGTAAACCGGAAAGCATAAAAGGTAAACCCGAAATGATAAACCGTTTACCGGAAAGCATAAAAGGTAAACCGGAAGACACAAACCGTTTACCGGAAACATTAAAAGGTTTACCGGAAATGACACAAAATAAGCAAGGTAATGGCTCCGGACTACAAACTAAACCCGCCCGTTAACCCGGTTAAAGGGCGGGTGTAAAGAAGCCGTTTGCTACAAAACGTAGATACTTTAAAAATACAGGCTTTAAAACTTGACAAGGGCTTTTTACAGTTGTATCTTTACGGTAATACTAACACAAACAAAAACTATACGCCCCTGTAACCTTTTTGTTAAACAGGAATTTCATTACTAAATCAAATACACTATACGCTACTATAACCCACCGCGCATTTTATACGGCTTTAGCACAGCCCCCAGACTCATTTATATTAACCAACCACAAACACTATGAAAAAATTTCTACACCTACCGCCTAAACTACCAGAACTACTGTAAAAAAGCAGTTTTCAGCAATACAGTCTTACAGATCACAAAGCATTCAAAAAATAATTTTGATTTTCAGATTTATTTTTAAATACCTTTGTGCCAACGTAAATACAATGTAAGTCATAGACTTATCAATTTATTTGGCGTTGCATTTTATTTGTTCGACTGTCCCGTAAAACCGCAAATTTTAGACAGCAGAAGAACAGGAAAAGCAACACGCCTTTCACATGGCGTGGGTTTTTATCTGTTTTTTCTAATCTGTCAAGGATCTTTGCGGTTCCTACGGTGAGTTGGATCAGGCGGTATAAAGCTCACGCCTGTTTAATTTAGTAAAAACCCGTTTCTGAGGGGGCTTTTAGAAACAACCTAAACCAAAGGAGGTTAACCATGACTTAGTACTACCAAGCCATAAGGGGCTATAAACACAGTGTTTAGAGCCTTTTTAAAACGTCTTTTCTGTTTAAATCATTAAAATTAAATTTTTCAACCATGAAAAAAACAATTATTACCGCTCTGCTTTTCCTTGGGTTAAGCACCGGACTCATAGGGCAGGCACCACAAAGTTGCTACCCGCCCAGCACCAACGTCCCCATTCCGGCACAGCCATTTAACGCATTCTGCAACATACCTAACTATAACGACAATACGGACATTGTTTCCAGTCAGTACATTCCTACGGCAGCCATGCCCACACTGTATTACCGGCTTAATTTTGTGTTTTTAATTCACCCTACCCAGCCCACCATTTTTACAGGGGTAACGCCTTCGCAAATCAGTGCCGATGCCGCTAACTGTGTCAACCTGTTGAACTCCTGGTTTCAAACCTGCGGTTCTATCCCCTCTATTCTTACACCGCCCAATCCGGGGCCTATGGTGCCTAATCCTAAAATACAGTTTGTGTTAAACAACGTGTATTTCGATACCACCACCGCCGCCATTGCGCATCACTGGCATAGCACCACTATGGACACGCAGTTTCCGCACGATATAAACCATAGCTTTAACATCTATTTTTATACCGAAACAAGTAACTCTACCGCGGGTTCCGGTTTTCCAGCTAATTTCAGATACCTGGCCATGGCCATGGGTACACCCAGTATTGGTGCCACCTATGTGCCGGGCACCATACAAAACAATCCCCGTTTACTATGGCACGAATTAGGTCACGCGCTTGGCAATTTGCACGATCATTACCTGCCGCAGCCTTTAAACACCAATCCTGCCGGCTGGATTTATGTGCCCGACGACGCGGCCATAGACATAGGGCCTTATACCTGTACCCTGCCCACCAGTGCCAGTACGCCTACCAATGCCAATAACAACCTAATGGGCAACTCGCCCTGCCGCGAGGTGTTAAGCGCCAAACAAATAGCGGCGTTTCATTATCTGGTAGCGCTCGATATTACCAAAAAATTTACCCAGTTCAGTAATGTTCCCTATCCGTACACACCGCCCGGGGCACTTAACAACCTTATTCTTAGCGGTACCCAAACCTATACAAGCCTGCCCGTAAGCGGTTACGACACAGTTCGTGTGCAATCGGGAGCAAACATTACCCTGCAAAGTTTAAATCTGGTGATGAAGCAAAACGGGATAGTGATTGTTGAAAAAGGCGCTAAGCTAAAAATAGAATGCAGTAAAGTCATGCCACAGGTTGATTTTGGCCTAAGATGGCAAGGTATAGAGGTGTATGGTGATGATACCGAATCGCAATCGCCACTGTATCAGGGCGAACTGGAAATAATTGGCTCTGATATAAGAGGTGCCAAAACCGCTGTTAGTTTAGGGCAGCGTCAGTCCAACGGGCAATTTGTGGCCGGTTCGGGCGGTGGCATTGTAACCAGTACAAACGTTTTTTTTGAAAAGAACTATGTGGATGTGGAATTTGCACCGTATATACGTTATCAGCGCAGTTATGTTAGTCCCAATGTGATGGGCTTTGCACCTATGTCAAATTTAAGCCGTTTTTATAAAACCCGGTTTAATTTAGCCAATGCCATTTACCCCACCAAGTATGCCTGTGCCGTTTTAACGGGGGTATATGGAGTTAAATTTACACGTTGCAGGTTTATTGGGTTAAACCACACCGTTAATTCCCCGGACTACGGCATATACAGCCAGAACAGCAGCTTTATTATTAACCGTGGCGGGGGTGGAATAGGAGAGAACGATTTTACCGGGATTAAAATGCCCATTTACGCTACGGGTGCTACGCCTAACAGCAACATCGTTATTGATAGTGTCGAAGTGGGCGTAGAAACCAATTACAACGGCATCTTTTTAAATAATATTACCAACGCGCGGATTACCAATAACGGCTTTTATTTTAATGGCGGCACTACCGTGCCATTGCCTACAGGTTTATACCTGAACAACTGCACGGGGTATAGTGTTGAAAACAATGAGTTTTATGGCGGCCCCGGTTCCGAGGCGGGTATGTATGTGCGCCAGAGTGGCCCGGCGGCCAACAGCATTTACAACAATAAGTTTTTTGACTGTAAACTGGGCTTATGGGCTGTGGGACAAAACTACGACCCCAACACCGGCATTGGCTTAACCATGAACTGTAACGATTTTACCAATTGCAAGTACGATATTGGCATTGCCAAATCAGGAAAAAGTTTAGCCGCTGTTCCGAATTTCGCGGGGGTAGCGGAAGTGCAGGGGCTTGCAAATACGAACCTTCCAACAGATAACGTTCGTAACACCTACCACGTTGCTTCGTGTATTGTTAATGACGAGAACAAGTACAATATCAATACCGGAAACAGTTTTGCAATTACCTCGCATGGCTCTTTTATCGGGCAACAGTTTCATCCAACACCACAAACGAATAATTCGTGCAGTAACCCTACGGAATTAGTGGATATTATTGGCGGACCTGCTTTACCTACTAAAGTGCAATACTGCCCTCTCAGTGTATTCCCCGGTTTAAGTATGCAGGCTTTAAATCAGCAAATCGGCAGCCTTACCCAAACCCTTAGCGCTATCAGCGCACAGCAAAGCAGCCTGATAGACGGGGGCAATACACAGGCACTTATGGAAGCCTTAAACAACTCTTCTACTGCCGAAGATTTACGCCGTTTGGCAATGACTAACAGCCCTTACCTGAGCGATGCGGTGCTTAACACCTATTTTACAAATAGCAGCGTGCCCTACACCGATATAGTGGCCGTACATAATGCCAATAAGCCGGTAAGCCCCGCGGTGTGGCAAACCCTGTTAAACCTGAATTTACCAACAGACGTAATGTCTGAACTCCGTACGCAGCAGAATGTTAACGGCCTTAGTCCTAAAAACCAGTTACTGGCCACACAGCAGTTATACAGTACCCGTTTAGGCTTATCGTATAACGAAAAACTAAGCCGGTTGATGAGTAGTTCCGAAGTGGGCAGCGCCGATTCGGTGCTGGCCATTTACGCTAAAAACGTATTGCCCAACAGCGATGTGTTAAGCGCCAATGCCTTAATTGCCTTGGGGCGTTATACAGAGGCTAAAGAGCGACTGACAGCCATTGCCGCCAAAGGCGCTTTGTATGCCGATTATGTGAGCATTCAGCGGGAATACATCCATATTAACGAAAGTCCGGCGTATCTGGCACAGGTAAAAGCCGATGCCGCCAAACGCGAACAGGTGCAACGCATGGCGGCTACACCCAATGTGTTATCAGAAGGTTTAGCGGCTAATTTTTTAGAACAGGTATATGGCATCCGTAAACCGGATGAAGAAAAGCCACAACCGGAAACGCCAAACGGCTCACGGCTTATGTATAATACGCCTGTGGATGAACCCGGCCACATTTTGTTAAACGATCAGGTACTGGTGTATCCTAATCCGGCCAATGCGGTATTACGGGTTACCAACGAAGGCTCACAGGAAAACACCTTGCTGCGTTTGCTGGATATAAGCGGGAAGGTAGTTATTAGCCAGACCCTGAAAGGGAACACAGAATTAAATACCGCTGCTTTAAACAATGGCATTTATTTTATTCAGTTGTTTCAAAACGACAAACTGATAGCCGTTAAAAAAGTAGTCATTGCACATTAAACAGTGTCATTGATAAATTAAAAAAGAGTAACCGCGGGTCTTTTAACAATTGGCCCGCGGTTTTTCTAAAAAATTAAACTAATTTTAAGATAGTGAAAAAACACCTGTATATATTTTTTATACTACTAACCGTTTTACTCAAAGGGCAGATAACCTTTAACAGGTACTATGCCAATGCCTATGCCAGTTTAAACCCTACCAATGTATTTGAGCAAAATGACAGTTCTCTGGTATTTCTGAATTATGTAAAAGACAGTGCTACCGGACGGCAGGACTTAAATTTGTTCCGGCTCGACAAATACGGAAACATGGTGCAGAACAAAATTCATAATCTCGGGCTTGATTATTTGATGTATTTTGATGCTTTTAAGAGCATTAATAGAATAAGCAATAGCAGTTATCTGACAACAGCAGCTACCTATACGGGAAGTTCTACCACAACTTTAATTTTTACAAAAATCAATGCAACTACATTAGATACAATTAAAACCCGTTTCTTTTGTGATAACTTACACAATTATTATGTAAATACTATTGTAAAAATAAGCAGTAACAAATTTTTCTATATTGGTGAAAGAGCTAACACTATTAGCCAACAACACGTTTCGGTAATACTGCATTTAGACAGTAACTTAAACATGATTAATACCTATACACTAAATAGTAATCAAATTTTCCATACTAATAATGCTGTTCTACATCCTATAACTAAGAAACTTTTAATTGCCGGAACGTTAACATACGGGGTTAATAAGGTTAATGTTGGATTGATTGAGGCCGATACTTTTGGAGTGGTTACTAATTCGGTAATAATTCCGTATGCGGATTTACAAGGGATTTCTCAACTAAAATACTGTCCGTTTGA
>JASGCO010000046.1 GCA_030054095.1 Sediminibacterium sp. | reverse complement strand
TTGGGTGCCAGCCCGAAAAAGTGAATAATAGCGGGGGAGGGAAGGTTCTGGCACGTGTAAATAATGAAGAGTTAACACTCGAAGCGTTACAACCTTATATTCTGACGGGCCTAACACCCAGAGACAGCGCTAAAATGGTTCAGCGCTTAATTGAACAGTGGGCATCGGATCAATTGCTATACATGGAAGCGCGTGAAGCGCTTGCCAGCGAAGAACAGGTGGTAGAGGAAGAAGTTCAGCGGTATAAGCGTTCGCTTATTAATCATCGGTTTGAGGAGAAAGTGGTGGAGGAAAATCTGGATACAACGGTTACTAAAGAAGAAATAGAAAACTATTATAACGCCAATCAGGAGAGTTTTATTCTAAAAGATAATATTGCCAAGGTAAATTATGTAAAAGTGCCTTTAAACAATCCTTCAATAGAAAAAATTAAAAAATTGTTACGATCTGCGCAGGATAAAGATAGAGAGACACTAAAATCTTTGTGCTTGCAAAATGCTGAAAATTACTTTTTAAACGATAGCACCTGGTTGTTGATGGAAGATTTACGGAAAGAAATTCCGGGTTTAAGTCAGGAAGCCAGCCTTAATTTTCCCGTTGGTAAAACCCTTGAGTATTCTGAAAACGGGTATT
Source organism: Sediminibacterium sp. (assembly GCA_030054095.1). Classification (GTDB taxonomy): domain Bacteria; phylum Bacteroidota; class Bacteroidia; order B-17B0; family Aurantibacillaceae; genus Aurantibacillus. The sequence goes on along the minus strand of JASGCO010000046.1, from coordinate 15,810 downwards.
ATTATTATCTTCTTATTAAAGATATCCGGATAAAAAACGCTTTGTCGCCGCTCAATTATGAACGTCAGGCGATCCGCAAATTTATAATTAATGCCCGCAAGGCAGATGTGCTGAAACAATTCAGACAACAACTTCTTGATAAAGCCAGAGAAGACAAGAAAATGCTTGTATTTTAAATAAAATTGGCAGTTCACGGGCGCATTTATTTCTATCTTTAACCTTTATTTTAAACATGAATTTTCGAGTACCTGTTATTGTTTTGTTGTTTGGTTTATGGCAGTTTTACGCTAAAGCCCAAAATACAACTATTGATAAAATTATAGCCGTTGTTGGCAAACAACCGGTTTTGCTCAGTGAATTGGAGGGTACTATCCTGATGCAGGAGAAAAATGAAAGACCATTGACGCGCTGTCAGGCTCTGGAACAACTGGTGTTTACTAAATTATTGGTTACACAGGCCGACCGGGATAGTGTAACGGTTTCTGACGCGGAAGTAGATGGGGAGATGAGTAAACGGATGAGTTATTATGTGATGCAGTTTGGCAGTGAAGAAAAAATGGAGGAGTTTTACGGTAAACGGATAAATGTGATTAAGGATGAACTACGTGGAGATGTAAAGGACCAGATGCTGGCACAGCGTATGCAGCAGAAAATTACGGGCGATCTTAAATTGTCTCCGGCAGAAGTAAGGCTGTTTTTCAATACGATTCCCGTTGATAGTTTACCGCTTATTGATGCGGAGATAGAAATTGAGCAACTGGTGAGAAAGCCCCCCGTAAGCAAGGAGGAGAAATTAAAAACCCGTCAGACACTTGAATCGTATCGCCAGAGGGTTTTAAAAGGTGAGAGCATGAATGTACTGGCTGCCTTATATAGCGAAGATCCCGGCTCTGCCAAACAGGGTGGTTTAATTGAAAATGTGTTCAGGGGACAAATGGTGCCTGAGTTTGAAGCGCACGCGTTTAAATTAAAAGCCGGAGAGGTATCGGAAGTGTTTGAAACACCTTATGGATTTCATTTTATTCAGTTGGTGGCCCGTAGAGGTGAGTTACTTGATTTGCGTCATATTCTGATTTCGCCCAAAATGACTAACGCGGATTATTATAAGGCCAAGTCTGATCTGGATAGTATCAAAACACAGGTAGAAGCCGGTGCGTACACCTTTGAACAGGCTGTTAAGCGGTTTAGTGATGATGCTGACACCAAGCAAAGCGGAGGCTTGCTGATTAATCAGGCCTCAGGAAGCACTAAGTGGACAATTGAAGATATTGCCACCCTTGATGAAAAACTGGTACAAACGTTTAATAACCTGCAACCCGGCCAATATAGCCCAATTGTTCAATATGTAGGTGCCGATGGTAAGCCAGGTTTCCGGTTTTTTCGCCTGAAATCGCGGATTGATCCGCATAAGGCTAACCTGAAAGAAGATTACGCCCGCTTGCTTCAAATGGCAACGGCTAAAAGACAAAAGGAACTGACTTCCGAGTGGATTACCAAGCGTTCTAAAGCCACTTATATTAAAATTGAAAACGATTACAAGTGTAAGTTCGAAAAAAACTGGGTGTTAAGTAACTGAAATAGTTTATGAAAATTATTTGTATAGGACGTAACTACGCTGCACATGCGCGCGAAATGAAGGCCGATGTACCAACAGAGCCTGTTTTTTTTATGAAACCGGATACTGCTCTGCTGAAAGATAAAGACTTTTATATCCCCGATTTCACGAAAGATCTGCACCATGAACTGGAAATTGTTTTAAAAATAAGTAAAGCGGGTAAACATATACAGGAGCAATTTGCATCGGCGTATTACGATGAAATTGGTCTTGGTATTGATTTTACAGCCCGCGATTTACAGGCAGAATGTAAAGCAAAGGGATTACCCTGGGAGAAGGCGAAAGCGTTTGATAACAGTGCTCCTGTTGGAAGTTTTATAAAAAAGGAGACGCTTGATCTGACCGCCTTGCAACTTGCACTTCATGTAAACGGAGAGCAACGTCAGGTTGGAGACGCAAAGGACCTGATCTTTAGTTTTGATAAATTAATCAGCTATGTGTCGCAGTTTGTAACCCTTAAAACCGGCGACCTTATTTTTACAGGAACTCCGGAGGGAGTTGGCCCGGTAAAAATAGGAGATGTTCTGGAAGGGTATCTTAATGGAGAAAAGCTGTTAACGCTTAATATCAAATAACATGAAATGGCTGGCTATAGGTTTAATTCGCTTTTACAAACTAAGCATTTCACCTTTGCTGCCTAACGCCTGTCGCTATCAGCCTACCTGTTCGCAATATGGACTGGAGGCATTTCAAAAATACCCTTTTTTTAAAGCGGCATGGTTAACGATACGCCGTATATCCCGTTGCCATCCGTGGGGCGGGCATGGTTACGATCCGTTACCGTAATCCGCAAATCTGTTGTATATTTATGATATGATAAAATGGATCGCTTTAATTACCGTTTGTTGCTCTATCGGTTTTATCTCCTGTAAAAAGGACGAGGGAATTGTACCTGTTAAGGAAACGGTAACGGTTGCTCCTGCTCAGGAATTAAGTATTCATCTAGCGCCTGTATATAAGGGACAAAGTTTGCAAAAAGACCAACTCGTTTATCGGAATGCGGCGCAGGATTCATTTATGATCCAAAAATGGCAGTTCTATTTATCGAATTTTGTGTTTCATACAGCTAATGGTGGACAGTATAAAGTAAATGAAAGTTATTACCTGATGGATGCGTTTGATGAATCCAGGCACATAATTAAACTAAAGGGCCTTCCTCCCGGAGATTATGTTGGTGTTAGTTTTATTGCCGGGATAGATAGTACCCGTAATGTAAGTGGCGCGCAAACCGGTGATTTGCAGCAAACATATGGTATGTTCTGGAGCTGGAATCAAGGGTATATTTTTTCTAAACTGGAAGGAGAATATAAAAATGCCCAACAACCACAACTTCAAAATTTCAGCCATCATATCGGTGGTTTTCTGGAGCCGTATAACTGTATAGAAAGTGTGTCACTGAATTTTGCCGCTACTCCCCTGAAAGTTACCTCTTCCTCTCAGAATGTAATTGATTTAATGGCAGAACTCGACCTGTACCTTAATGGCACTAATACCATTGATTTTACGACTTATCAGTCGATTAGTGGTGGCAGAAACGCGAAAAATATCTCAACGAATTATAAGAGCATGTATGCGGTTACGCTGGTAAAAAACTAACTGTAACATTTTAACGGGAATTAATTATACTACTATACAAAGGAGGCTCACATATTTGTTTTTCTGCCTGTGGGTGTTTGGCAGAAGCCAAACGGTGGTAATTAAGGGTAAAGCGAATGTGGCGCATTATGGCAAGTCCATTCATCTCCTGCAATATCATGATTACTTTTCCGGACTAAAGTATATTGAAGATGCAGACACCATTGGTAACGATGGTTATTTTGAATTGCATACGCAAACTAAACTGACTAAGCCTGTTTTTTTAAAAATCGGGAATCTTGCAGGAAAGCTTTATATAAAGCCCGATTATGTATATGGTGTTACGTTTCCGGGTATTCCGGACGCGATGGATTACCGCTCGGAGGGTGAGGTGTCGGTTGATATCGGAATTATCGGCGCAGATTCAACGGAACTCAATGCGCGGGTAATTGATTTTTCGGATCAGTACAATGCCATTTTCATGGGCAAAAAAGCCGAGTTTCTGTCGCGCGCTAAGATCATTAAACGGATAGATTCTTTAACACTTATTTGTCAGAAGCGGTATAAAAACAGTAAGGAACCCTATTTTAAGTCGTATGTTGCCTACAGTTTGGCTGCATTGAATGTAAACGTCGGACGGGGTTTTGATTTTATGATGAGTAATTATATCCGAAATAAACCGATTGATTACCAGCATTACGAGTATGCCGATTTTTTTAATGCCTGCTTTAAGGGGTATCTTACCAATCTGGCATCCATGAAACCCGGGAGAACCCTTTATAACATTATTAATGTTCAGGCCAGTTACCCCCAGCTAAACGCGTTTGCCAAATCGTCGAAGTATTTACAGAATGATACATTGCGTGAGTTGGTCATTATCCGAAATCTGTGGGATTTTTATTATAGCTCAGAATTTGTGCCCGACGCTGTTGCAACTATATTGGGGCAGATCCAGAATGCCACTACAATAGAAGAACACCGGCAGATTACAACAAACATGCTCCTGCACATGAACCGTATGCGGGTGGGCGACGAAGCACCTGATTTTTACGCGCGTACGCGCTCGGGAACGGCAGTTGCTATGAATCAGTTTAAAAAGCAATGGATATACCTCAACTTTTTTTCGGTATCGAATCCGGGTAGTTTAAGAGAGATGTCGAAAATTGCTGAGGTTAAAAAGAAGTTTGGCGATAAGGTTGTTTTTATAAGTGTGTGTGTTGATGATAGTTTGAAGACTTACCGTGAGTATTTGCTTAAAAATCCCAAATACGATTGGAATATTTGGTATTATAAAGCGGATAACGTTACTAAAACAGCTAAGGATGCCTATCAGGTAGTTGGTAAAGAAGCGTATTATTTGATAAACAATTTTGGAAATCTGGCGCAAAGCCCGGCTTTATCACCTTCGCAGGGAATAGAGTACAAGTTAGGACAGTTGTTTAAACCCAAGCGAAGTGGCCGTAAAACAGGAATCCGCTAATAAAAATTATAAGTATGATTATTGATTTGAGAAGTGATACGGTTACCAAACCTTCTCCGGGAATGAAGGAAGCTATGATGAATGCTCCGGTGGGAGATGATGTGTTTAAGGAAGACCCGACGGTGAATGAACTGGAAGTGTATGCTGCAACTTTATTTGGAAAGGAAGCAGCGTTGTTTTGCCCGAGTGGAACGATGACCAACCAGATTGCCATTAATGTGCATACGCGCCCGGGAGATGAATTGATTGCAGATGTAAACGCGCATATTTACAATTATGAAGGGGGAGGTATATCCAAGAACTCGGGTGTACAGGCTCGTTTGTTGGCGGGTGATCGCGGACGCTTGAGTTTAGGGCAGGTTGAGCAGGCGGTACAGGGTGATTATGACTGGTTGTGCCGTACTTCGTTGGTTTGCCTCGAAAATACAGTGAACCGTGCCGGAGGGAGTGTGTACGATCTGAATACCATGCAAGCTATTTCTGTATTTTGCCGGGATAAACAGTTGGCTTTTCATTTGGATGGGGCCAGAATTTTTAATGCTATACAAGTGGCTGGATATACGCCTTTGGCCATAGGGTATTTATTTGACAGTATATCGGTATGTTTAAGTAAGGGCCTGGGCGCGCCGGTAGGTTCTTTATTGTTGGGAACCAGCGATTTTATAAAACAAGCCCGCAGGGTTCGGAAGGTAATGGGCGGTGGCATGCGCCAGGCCGGAATATTGGCTGCTGCCGGATTATACGCGCTTAAAAACAATGTAGAGCGTTTAAAGGAGGATCATAAAAGATCGGCATTTCTCGGAGATACATTGCAGGGGTGCAGTTGGGTGAAGCAGGTTATGCCGGTAGAAACGAACATTGTTATTTTTGAGTTGCAGCCTCAGGTTAACAGTTTACATCTTGAACAAGAGTTGGCCGCTAATGGTATTCGGGTGGCAGGATTTGGTAAACAAACGATCCGTATGGTAACGCATCTGGATATTGATGATGCCATGATAACGAAAACAGCAGAGGTGTTGACGCAATTAAAGGTTTCCTGAATCTGACGGTTTTTTAAGATTGAATTATTTTATCAATTATTTTTTCCCATAAGGTAGGGCCAAATAATACATTGAATCCAACCTGTACATAAGGTCCGGGTCCCGGACTGAACCGTGTTTGTATAGAATCCATTTTCGCATAGTTCCAACTTTGGTAAAACACATATCCGGCTTCGAGACGACCCGCTAAATTTTTGGTGAATCGGTAACGGATATTGGCAAATGCCAGCGCGGCAGTGTAGTTAACGTTTACACGTTTCCGGTTATAATTTATACCGGTACGGTACCCGTCGGCACTTACGCCCATGGTAACAAGGGTTTTGCGGCTGTCTTTATATTGTAAATTAATCTGAACTGGTAAGGTATAATTAAAAATGAAATTTCGGCCAATGGGTTCGCTGCCCCCGAAAAACGGAGCCGGTAAAAGCAAGCCGTCGCTATAGGTGGCGCCAATGCCATAGAAAAAATTACGGCGTACGCCCCTAAGGTGTAACTGTCCAATTAAGCCCGAGAAGCGGGGAACCGTGTAGGGTAGTGTTTTGTCTTGTTCGGCAATGGCTACGTTTACATTATAAAATGCTACCCGGTATTTACGGGTTAGCCAGGTGCCCATAATGCCGCCGGCAGCAGTAACAATGTTTTTGGTGGGAAGTGAATCGAAACCGACTTTAACCTGTTTTACATTTGCCCTGAATACGCCCAATACCTGAGATGCCCGGACACGCACGGAGTTTTGGAAAATGTCTTTTAGTTTTAAGCTGCTAAGGTCGAGTTTTACCTCGGCGTTTAATTTCGATTTGATAGGAAACGTTAATACCGTATTTAATTCCTGAGCCTGAAAGCGGCCGCTGGTATCGCTGAAGGGACTATCGAAAAGGTATTTGCTGTCGAATTTAAGCCGAGGCCGGAATAACTGTTCAATCTGATCAATTTCGAATGTTTGAGCAGACGCCTGTAATGCAAACAGCATAACAAGGGGAGTAAGATAGCGGACCAAAAGATGTTTCACAATACTGCGTTAATGTTAACTAAGTAAAACTACTAAAAAAGGCAAACCTGCTGTGTGCTTTAACATTCCTTAAGTTTCAGGAAAGTATCCTGTTTAAGAATTGCCAATACCCGCAGAATATACCATTATTGGCGACCGGCAGAACGATTGAAGTGGCAGCCTTGCGCCGGACTTTGTGTGATTTTGCGTGAGCGAGGAAGCGACCAGAGGAAGCTACCGCAGCCACAGCAAAAGCCACAAAGGACCAGCAAGCTAAAACGGAAAGCGTGTTTTTTCAGCAGAGAATTGTGTGTAAGGGGAAAAACTGCCCCGCTGTTAGGGGTTTAAAAGCGGCGGATTGTTGAGAATAAACTGCTAAAACAACTGTATATTTACTTACGCAAAAAAACAAGATGAAACTATATACAATAAATACCGGCCATTTTAAACTGGATGGTGGTGCCATGTTTGGGGTAGTGCCTAAAAGTATCTGGCAAAAGAGTAATCCGGCAGATGAAAATAATATGTGCTCGTGGGCCATGCGCTGCCTGCTGATAGAGTCGGGGAACCGTTTGATTTTGATTGATAACGGGATGGGAAATAAGCAGGATGATAAATTTTTTGGTTATTATTATTTGCATGGTAACGATACATTAGATGCGTCTTTGGCGCAACATGGGTTTACACGCGATGATGTAACCGATGTGTTTTTAACGCACTTGCATTTTGATCATTGTGGCGGCAGTATTGTTTACAGTGCGGATCGTACAAAATTGTATCCGGCATTTAAGAATGCGAAGTACTGGTGTCATCAAAGCCATTGGGAGTGGGCCGTGAACCCTAACCCGAGAGAGAAAGCCAGTTTTTTAAAAGAGAATATTTTGCCCATACAGGAGAGCGGGCAGTTAAACTGGTACACGGCAGATACGGTGATTATACCGGAGTTGAGCGCTTTAGTGGTTAATGGTCATACTGAAAGTATGTTGTTGCCATTAATACGCTATCAAAGTCAAACCATTTTGTTTATGGCCGATCTGATACCGAGTGTGGGGCATTTACCAATTCCGTATGTAATGGGGTATGATGTAAGGCCATTGGATACATTGAAGGAGAAAACGGAAATACTGAAACGTGCCAACGATGAAAACTGGCTGTTGTTTTTTGAGCATGATCCAGCTATTGAATTAATTTCGCTGGCGGCAACAGAGCGTGGTATTCGCATGAAGGAACAACTGAAAGTAAGTGAATTGTAAGGTCAGAAAAGCAGTTAATGATGAAGAAATTAGTTTTAGCAGTATGCGTAGGTGTTTTTTGTTTATTTAATATTCACGCGCAGAAAATAGCGGAAGTAAGTTTAACGTTGCAAGATGGAAATGTTATAAAGGGGATGTCTTTATTTAACGATGTTGAATTGCAAACGGATTACGGAAAGCTGGTAATTCCGATTGCAAATATCAGTAATGTGGCTATTGGTATCGGAAAGGATAACGCTTCCATTTCGCAGGTAGTGCCGCTTTTAAAGTTATTGAATACATCGCAAAATGAGGAAACGCGAAAGTCGGCTTACAACGATTTAGTAAAGGTGGGACCTAAAGCATTGTACACGATAGAACAGTTTTTATCGGATCCTAAAAACAGTGGAGGTGCGGAGTATTCTGGTACTTACACTATTGATGGGGCTGTGACAGAAATACGTTCGCAGGCTAACCTTTCTGACGATACTCCCTATCTGGATGTTCTGACCATTGATAATCATTTTACGATGGGAGGGATTTATACGTTTGGTAAGTTAGACGTGAAAACAGAATACGGCACCTTAAGCATACCAAAGGAAAAAATTAAAAGTATGGATATTTCGGTATGGAGTCCACCTTCTAATGGCGAGTTTTCATTTCGTTTGCAGGCCAATAAGCATATAAGTGGCAATCAAAACGGAGGGTGGTTAAAAACCGGAATCCATTTAAAGACAGGACAGAGTTTTCAGATCTCAGCAACGGGTGAGGTTATTCTGGCCAGTTTAAGTAATGGGAAATACAAGCCAGACGGTACTTACGCGCCGGGAAATGGAGCGGGTACTACTGGGGAAGAACCGGAATATACAACGGGTACAGGGGTTACACCGGTTTACGGACAGGTGGTATATAAAATAGGAGAGGCAACCAATGAGCCCAGTAAAGCGGGAAAGAAATTTTCAGGATCGGCAAAGCAAAGTGGTATGTTGTACCTGTCTATTTACGAAACGGTTTATAATCCGGCCAATACGGGCTCTTATATAGTAAAGGTTCAGGCTGTAGCCAAATAGGCGCGCGTGTAAGTGAATGTATGCGTAAAACAATTTTTAGTACCTTTGCAGGGTGAAAAAATTACAAATGTCTTTTGATACAGATATATTAGAAGAAACGGAAGTTGTTACCGAAGAATTACAGGATGAAGCCAAAGCGTTAATTTTATATAACGATGATGTGAATACGTTTGATTTTGTGATTGAATCGTTGGTAAAGGTTTGTAAGCACGATTTGCTTCAGGCAGAACAGTGTACTTATCTGGTACATTATAAAGGAAAGTGTCTGGTTAAAAACGGGCCATTTGAAAAACTACGTCCGATGTGTGAAGGGTTATTAGAAAGAGGACTAACCGCAAAAATTGAGGATTAAGCAAATGAAAAAGGTTATTATAAGCGCAGGGAGTATATTGGCATTAAGTGCTTTTTTATGGGCCTGCCACAAAAACGCGATAACGGGAAGTCGTGGATTGACTTTGATTCCGGAAAGCGAAATGATGACAATGAGTTACTCACAGTACGATCAGTTTCTGGCTGAAAATAAACCATTACCGGACACTGATGAACGTGTAAAACTGGTAAAGCGTTGTGGTTCAAGAATTCAAAAGGCCGTAGAGACCTATTATTCAGAGCGCGGTTTAAGTAAGGAACTGGATGGATTTCAATGGACATTTAATGTAGTAGATGAGAACACCATCAATGCATGGTGTATGCCTGGTGGAAAGGTAGTGGTTTATACAGGCTTGTTACCGGTAACGCAGGATGAACAAAGTTTGGCGGTTGTAATGGGACACGAAATAGCCCATGCTATTGCACGCCATGGAAATCAGCGAATGAGTCAGGGAATGTTGGTGCAGTTTGGCGGAGCGGCGTTATCAATTGCATTGTCTCAAAAACCGCAGGCAACGCAACAATTGTTTCTGCAATCGTTTGGGGTTGGTTCGCAGTTAGGAATGTTGAGTTACAGCCGTAAACATGAAACAGAAGCCGATAAAATGGGATTGGTATTTGCTGCTATGGGAGGGTATAATCCTGAAGCGGCGGTATCCTTTTGGCAACGGATGGCGGCCAGTGGCGGCCAAAAACCACCAGAAATACTAAGTACGCATCCTAGTGATGAACGACGAATTAAAGATTTACAGGCCTTTATGCCCGAAGCGAAGAAATATTATAAGCCTCAGTAATGAGGCTTTTTTATTGCTGTTTGGTTTTTGAGAGGGCTTTCTTTTAGGTTGATAGGATCGGTCAGAAGCTATAAGGAGTGTCTGATAATGCAGTAAGAAATAGGAGCGTGGGGAAAGTATTCGCGTTAAGAGAAACATATCCGGATTTAGGGAAACTGTACCTTTTTGAATTTCCGGACATCTGAAATGGTGAAACCGACTTACTGAAATCTATTCAAAGCTAAAAGTAAAATATAAGACAACGATTTTGTGAGTTGCGTTCGGTAGTGTATTCAGATGATTTAATGTGGGTTAAATGAAAAAGGCTACCCTTTTAAGGTAGCCTTTTTCATAAAGGTTAAAACCCGAAATTATTTTTCGATAATTAATTTCTGAGTAGCTTTTTGTTTACCGTTGTTAACAGTTACAAAATATACACCAGAAGTTAAAGCTGAAACGTTAACACTGTTCATTTCGTTTACGTTTTTCAGGCTGATTACTTTTTGGCCTAATGTATTGAAAATATCTAACGTTGAATTTTCAGAAGCATTAGCCACTTCAATAGTTAAGTTATTAGAAGCAGGATTAGGATATACCGCCATTGTAACAGGTTTGCTGTTGTTTACTTCGGTAATACCGATTGTTCCGCAAGTACCTTGTAATACAGCTGTAAAGCCAAGGAAACCAAGAGAAGATGGCTGTTGTGAAATAGAACCACCCGCTAAAGGCGCGCTAAACAACGTCATAGGAGGAGTAACTAAACCAGAAGCAGTATAAGAGGCTACAGGGAAGTAACCAGTAACAGAGTTTTGTGTTTGCGCTAAACCGATATGGTAATCTGTACCAGGAGTAACGGCTACAGGAGCAGCAAATGTATAAGTTGTATAAGTACCATAGTTACCTGGAACCAACGTAATGGTGTTTGAAGTAGCTAAGATAGCACCTGTAGAACTAAGAATTGCAGCATAGGTAGCATTTCCTCCATTTGTTGTACCGGTAGAGATAGCAACATTTACAGCTGTAACTGTACTGTTGCCGTCAAAACGCATACGGTTTAAAAGGAAACCAGAACCTGTGTTGAAACCAATACCGTTACCAAATAAAGCACCTGCAACTTCAGGGCCTGCAGAACGGTTAACGCAATTAACGGTTTGTGTTCTTACCTGAGTATTATTTGTATTTACCTGATCAGGTAAAACAGAAACAGTGATATTGTTAACCCCGGTTAAAGTTGGAGTGTAAGCAAAAGGTGTAAATGCAACCATTGTGCTAGATCCCGCACCTAACGATGGAACGAAAGCAGTAGCGGTATGATTAACAGCACCGGTAATACCTAAACCTACACCAATGTTAGTTAATGTAGTATTTGAATTGTTTCTGATTTCTGCCATAACGGAGTGATTAACACCACTTACAGTTGATAACAAACCAGGAGTGGTAATGTTAAGTACAGAGATATCGTTGGTTAAACTGTTTGGTGAACCAAAACGAAAAGCTGGACGAAACGCTGTTGAACCTAAAGTTGTAGGTGCCACGCTTGTAGCTGAAGCAGCTGTTAAACCACCACCTGCAATAGAGTTGTTGGCTGCATAGGTAGCGGGTGTATTCGATGCTGTAAAAGGTCCTGTAGAAACCCAGTCATAAGCAACATACATAGCGCCACCAGTGTAATTAAACGCTGAGCTTAAAGGTAAATCAACAAATGTTCCGGTAGAAGAAACAGGGATAGACATGGTGCTGTTATATACCGTGTTCATACCAGTAATGGCAGTTGCCCAGGTTGTACTTTTTGTGTTTGACGCATCATTGGTTAACTGAAAGTAAACCATTAAAGAACCTGTTACCGGTGCACCACTAACACCATTGGTTAAGTTAAAACCAAACGAACTGATGGAAGCAGTTGGTCCGCCAGCAGCCATTTCAGAACCAGAGATATAAAATACACCCCTCATGGTAGTGTGGCTCGAAGTCCCGTTCGGGGCACGTACCTGTGTAGTTGCGCCATTGTTTGGGGGAGCATCGAATGTAACAAATGCTTGCCCGAATGACATAACTGCCGCCAGACAAACGCCTAAAGTCATAGTAATTTTTTTCATTCTTTATATATTATAGGTTAAGAGCGCCAAGTGGTCACGCTCACTTTTTGCCCGTACATTTAATTTTCTGCGTGACTTTGTAAATTTAATAAAACTTGCATTTCCATTCTAATTTTTTTGAATCATTTCCATCTTTTTTAACGTTAAAATCTTTCAAATTACCTAACTTTAACAACTGCTTTAAAATTAACAAATAACAGTTATTATGGATTCTACCGTTTACCAGTCTAAACATAAAATACGAATAGTAACAGCTGCTGCTTTATTTGATGGACATGATGCGGCCATTAATATTATGCGCAGGGTGATGCAAAGTTCAGGAGCCGAAATTATTCATTTGGGGCACGACCGAAGTGTTCAGGAAATTGTAGATTGTGCTGTGCAGGAAGATGCCAACGCTATTGCTATTACCAGTTATCAGGGCGGGCATAATGAGTATTTTAAGTACATGTATGATTTGCTGAAAGAGCGTGGTTGCGGCCATATCCGGATTTTTGGAGGTGGAGGCGGAACGATACTCCCATCAGAGATAGAGGAGTTACATCAGTACGGCATTACCCGTATCTATCATCCTGATGATGGTAGAGCCATGGGGCTGCAGGGAATGATTAATGATGTGTTAAAGCAAAGTGATTATGCAACTGGCGCTAGTCTTAACGGTGAAGTAAAACACCTTAAAGAAAAGGATTATAAATCTATCGCACGTTTGATTTCGGCCGCTGAAAATTTCAATGAGGATAACAAAAACGTTTTAGATTCTATTCGTCTGCAATCACAATCTTCCAAAACACCTGTGTTGGGAATTACAGGAACAGGAGGCGCCGGAAAATCGAGTTTGGTGGATGAACTGGTTCGCCGTTTTCTGATGGATTTTCCGGATAAAAAAGTGGGCATTGTGTCAGTTGATCCTAGCAAACGGAAAACAGGCGGTGCTCTTTTGGGTGATCGTATCCGGATGAACTCTATTAAAAACGAACGGGTTTACATGCGTTCACTGGCAACCCGTCAAAGTAATCTGGCACTTAGTAAATATGTAAAAGATGCCGTTGATATTTTAAAGGCTGCCGAATTTGATTTGGTAATACTGGAAACAGCGGGTATTGGTCAGAGTGATACGGAGATTATTGAACACAGTAATATGAGTTTGTATGTAATGACACCAGAGTTTGGTGCTGCTACACAACTCGAGAAAATAGACATGCTGGAGTTCGCGGATATTGTCGCAATTAACAAGTTCGATAAACGTGGTGCTTTAGACGCGATAAGGGATGTGAAAAAACAGTATCGCCGTAATCATAATTTATGGGATGCCGCGGAAGAATCGTTGCCGGTATATGGAACCATTGCATCACAGTTTAATGATCCGGGCATGAACCGCCTGTACAAAGCAGTGATGGATAAACTGGTGGAAAAAACAGGATGTAATTTAAAATCGTCTTTTACCATTACGAATGAGATGAGCGAGAAGATATACATTATTCCGCCATCACGTACCCGTTACCTCAGCGAGATTTCGGAAACAAGCCGTAATTACGATAAGTGGGCTCAGATACAAAGTGAGATCGCCTTCAATTTGCAAAGCATTAATAATACAATAGAAAGTTTAAAGCTTTCTAAGATGGAGGATAAGGACCGTGTGATAAAATCACTTCAGGAAGAGGCGACCCGCGTCGCGTTAGATCTTGATCCCCGTAATCTAAAAACGCTTCAGGAATTTAATGAGAAGAAAAAGAATTATCAGAATGAATTTTATGTGTTTAAAGTAAGGGATAAGGAACTTAAAATTAAAACGCATTATGAGAGTTTATCACATTCGCAAATACCTAAGGTAGCAGTGCCTAAATACACAGGGTGGGGCGATATTCTGAAATGGAGTCTGAGGGAAAATTTCCCCGGAGAGTTTCCTTACACATCTGGTATTTATCCTTTTAAGCGGGAAGGCGAAGATCCGACCCGGATGTTTGCGGGCGAAGGTGGACCCGAGCGCACCAATAAACGTTTCCATTATGTAAGTTTGGGTATGCCGGCACACCGCCTGAGTACAGCATTTGATAGTGTAACACTTTATGGAAATGATCCCGATCACCGTCCGGATATTTACGGAAAAATTGGAAATTCCGGTGTAAGCGTGTGTTGTCTGGATGATGCTAAAAAATTGTACAGTGGGTTTAATCTGGCGGATCCTAAAACGTCAGTTTCCATGACCATTAACGGCCCTGCCGCCACAATAGCTGCTTTCTTTATGAACGCGGCTATTGATCAGCAATGCGAACTATATATTAAAGAGAACGGACTCGAAAAAGAAGTAAATGCCAAAATAGATGCCATCTATAAAGCGAAAGGAACCAAACGCCCGCGCTATAATGCATCAGAATTACCTGAAGGAAATAATGGTCTGGGACTTTTATTGCTAGGGGTTACCGGTGATATGGTGTTACCTGCCGATGTTTATAACACCATTAAAACGCGCACACTTTCGCAGGTGAGAGGAACCGTTCAGGCGGATATATTAAAAGAAGATCAGGCACAGAATACCTGTATTTTTAGCACAGAGTTCAGCTTGCGTGTGATGGGCGATGTTCAGCAGTATTTTATTGATAATAATGTCCGTAATTTTTACTCAGTAAGTATTAGTGGTTACCATATTGCAGAAGCAGGAGCTAATCCTATCTCGCAATTGGCTTTTACACTAAGCAATGGGTTTACGTTTGTAGAATATTATCTGAGCAGGGGCATGAACATCAATGATTTTGCGCCTAACCTTTCTTTCTTTTTCAGTAACGGAATTGATCCCGAATACAGTGTAATTGGCCGTGTAGCGCGTCGTATATGGGCTAAAGCCATGAAAAATAAGTACGGGGCAAACGAACGCAGTCAGATGCTAAAATACCATATCCAGACATCGGGGCGTAGTTTACATGCTCAGGAAATTGATTTTAATGACATTCGTACTACTTTACAGGCACTGTATGCTATTTACGATAATTGTAATTCGCTTCATACGAATGCCTATGATGAAGCAATTACTACACCAACCGAAGAAAGCGTTCGCCGTGCAATGGCCATTCAATTAATCATTAACCGGGAGTTAGGTTTGGCTAAAAATGAAAATCCGTTGCAGGGATCATTTATTATTGAGGAATTGACAGATTTGGTGGAAGAAGCTGTTCTTTCGGAGTTCGACCGGATTACCGAACGGGGTGGTGTATTGGGGGCTATGGAAACCATGTACCAGAGAAGCAAGATACAGGAAGAAAGTCTGTATTATGAAACATTAAAACATAATGGAGAATATCCTATTATTGGTGTTAATACGTTTCTTTCCAGTAAAGGAAGTCCAACTGTATTGCCTCGTGAGGTAATACGCAGTACAACAGAAGAGAAAGAAGCACAAATAGACACACGCAATAATCTTTGGGAGACCCATAAAGACAAAAACGCGGAGGTTATCCGAAACCTGCAACAGGCCGCTATTCAAAATAAAAATATGTTTGAACAGTTAATGGAGGCTGTAAAATATTGTAGTTTGGGGCAAATTACGAAGGCTTTGTTTGAAGTAGGCGGACAATACA
>JASGCO010000045.1 GCA_030054095.1 Sediminibacterium sp. | reverse complement strand
TCCTCTTCAGAATCTCTAAATTGTTTGCTTAGTCCACAACTTTTGGACTTGATCCGAAATCTAACGCGTTGTGGTATAAAAATTAACAATAGGAAGGATAATTCCGGTAAACAAAAAAGACTGCACTTTTACAAGAGCAGTCTTTTCAGCGGAGGGGGGGGGATTCGAACCCCCGGTACGGCTTAACACCGTACGACGGTTTAGCAAACCGTTGATTTCAGCCACTCATCCACCTCTCCGTTTGCGTTGCAAATGTAATCATTTTTTTAATTTATCGCAAAATTCGCTAGTTTTTTTCAAAGAACTTTTTGCTTAATCGGTTTCAGAAGCTTCCAGCATTTTCCCGAAATAAATACGCGTCCAGATATACGATAGTAAAAACCCGCAGATTAAAAAGTAAACCACAATGGCAATGGCGGCAACCGCTCCGGTTTCGGCACCTCCAATAGATTGGCCTATATAGTCGCCCATTTGTTTAAGGTATCGCGGAATGTTGGTTAGCTGAGTTAAACTAACCCCCACAATAATTTTGGTGAGCCAGTCGCTTACCTGAACCAGATTATCGTTGCTTACATAGCCTTTACTTGTTTTAATGGCATTGGTTGAAGCGTTCGACATGGATTTGGGAATGGCGAAAATAAAGCCCGTTAAACATCCGGCGGCCAAAGCCGATCCTGCAATGAGCAGTCCCAGACTAAAATACCAGACCCCGGTTTGAAATTTGATCCATGTATAAACGACTCCGTTTATTGTTTCCTGCCACCACATGCCCCGGATGGCATAAATCAGAATCGCTATCAATCCGGCCAGTAGCATCACCCGTACAAATAATAAGGCCTGATTGCTCTTTTCAGGTTCAACAGATTCGGTGGTTGTGGTAACAGAAGATGTAGTGGTTACCTGAGAGTTTACAGTGTTATCGTTGTCAGCCATAGTATGTAATGTTTTGTTCATGTGTTGGTTCACATCAACAGTGATAGACTAAAATACAAAATTTACCGAAATTACCCACTACCTGTTAAAACCTGAATCCATTTCTATTCATAAAGGTAAAATGTCCGGATGGGGAGGAAGCCGTAGTAAGCCTCAATAAAAAACCCGGAACTATTTTATTCCGGGTTTTATAAGTATTTAATGCTCTGCTGAGGAAATTTACACTACTTCTTACCTGCAGGTTTAGTGCCTCCTTTTGGAGCTGGTTGAGGTTTGGGAGGGGCAAAATAATCTTTTTGTTTCTGATTAGCCGGATCCAGTTCTTTCACCTGATTCCAGGTAGCATCGGCATTGGTCTTGTCTTTTTTGCTAACATAATAATATCCAAGGTATTCCAGTGCTTCAATAACATTGTTTTTGTAAGCCCCTGTTTTCTCTTCGGGTTTTACCACACTCAACATTTTTTCGTAGTGCATTTTGGTAAGGTCTTTTTCGTTTTTAGGATCCAGGTAAGCGTTAGTACGGCCTCTCCACATGTGGGCCACCGGCCAGCTCGGATTTTTAACGCAAAGTCTCGAAAACGCGGAGTCGGCTTTTACAAAAAATGGAATGGCTTCCGCTTCTTTAGCTGCTTTTAATTTCGTGTCTTTTAGCTCATTCGCTTCTTTTAATTTACCGGTACCGGAAAAATAATACGCACGGCCAAAGTCAAATAAATCGGCGTTATCGAGCGATTTAGGATCTGTAGCATCCTTTTTTTCAAGGTTCGCAATAACGCAAGGATACTTTTTAGCTTTCATACATAATTTAGCCAGTTCGGTACCAATTTCTCCCTGTAGTTTGGCATCCATCTGAACGGCTTTATCCAGTTCAATGGCACCTAAACTATCTTTTCCGCTTTTGGCTAAAAGTAATCCTTTGTATTTATAATCCGTTGGCAGGTAATTAAACTTTGGTCCGGCCATGTCGAAAAATTTATTAATCGCAGTTAACCCTTTCGTGTATGCTTCTTTGTCGGTTTTATCACCCATATCGTGATAACTGTAACCTGCAATACGCTCAAAGTAAACGCTTGAAAAACCCTTCGATTTTAAGCTCTCGTATTCGCCAACGGCATCGCTGTACTGCTTGTTACTGTATAAAGCACTCATGTAGCGGTAACGCGCGTAATCGCTATTGTTTAATTCCAGGTACTTTTTCCAGTTTTCAATGGCTTGCGCGGGTTTTCCGGCAAGGGAGAACAATTCCGCTTTTTCGCGATAAGCAGGGGCAAAAGTACTTTCAATGGCTTCAGCAGCTTTGTATTTATCTAAGGCCAGTTGATAATTACGTCCACGCTGGTATAATTTTCCTTCCCGTAAAATACCTTTTGTAGATTTAGGATTTAAACTGGTGGCCATTTGGTAACTTTTAATCGGCAAACTACCATCTGTAGGATTTTTTTCCAACTGAGCATCTCCCAATAAAATATAGTTTTCCGGATTTTTAGGTTCCAGTTTAATGGCCATATTGGCCTGATTAATGGCTTCATCCGCATTTTTGCTGTCGGTTACCAGCCACGCTTCCGCTATCTTCCGGTGTACCTCCGCGTTTTTGTTCTGAGCCATACTGGTAGCTTTAAAAAATTGCGCTTTGGCATCATTTACATTGTTTTTGGTAAGTAGAACTTTACCAAGGCCCACATAATTTAAAGGCGCGGTGGCATTTACTTCAATACCTTTGTTGAATAAAAGCCCGGCACTGTCCAGTTCCCCTTTCTTAAACATATTGTCGCCATAATAGAAGTATAGCGTACCGTTATTGGGTTCTTTTGCTAAAAGGGTTTTAAAATCAGACGATGCTGCCTCAAATCGCTCATTATCCGTTTTGGTAATGGCATCCTGCAGGGTTTGTGCACTGGCACCTAAGCTACACCCTACAATGCCTGTCAAAAGTATTTTTTTCATATTCATAAATCTGTCCGGTTTCCGGCTCTTTTTTAAACGGCTAAATTTAACCATTTATTGTTATTACAAGGTTAATGCCAAAGGGCAAATGCCTCCTTTTTTTAAAGTTTTTTAAGAAAACAGATTCAGTAGTACAGAATACATACCTTAGAAGAGCATTGTATTTCTTATCTTTAGTGTCACATTTATCCCCATTTACCAAGTTATGGAAATAACCTTATTGCTGGTCGTTATACTTTTGCTGATCATTTTTAATAGTGAATTACGTTCCCGGGTACGGGAACTCAATCAGCGTATTGCCAATATTGAGAATTATCTTAAAAAAATAAGTTCGGGCTCTCAGCCGGTCAGTAAAGAACCGGTTAGCGTTATTGAACCAGACCCCATTATACCCGTTAAGGCCACCAAAACGCCTCCGCCTCCGGTGAAAGAGATGCCTCCGGTTGTTCCTCCTCCGGTAGTTAAGGATCCTGTGCCGCCACCAGTTATGGTGCATGAAACCAAAACGGAACCGGTTAACATTCCGCTTGCGGAGCCGGTAAAACCAACCCCGCCAATTACACCTAAAGAAGGATGGTACGAGCGTTTCCGGAAAAATAATCCGGATATTGAAAAATTTATCGGAGAGAACCTTGCGAGTAAGATCGGTATTGCCATTCTGGTATTGGGTATAGCGTATTTTGTGAAATTTGCCATAGATAAAAACTGGATTAATGAAGTGGCCCGTACCGGTATTGGTATTTTATGTGGCGCTATCGTGATGACTTTTGCCCATAAACTGCATAAAACGTATAAATCCTTTAGTTCGGTGCTGGTGGCCGGTGCCATTTCTATTTTTTACTTTACCATAGGCATAGCCTTTCATCAGTATCATTTGTTTTCGCAACCGGTAGCCTTTGCAATAATGCTGATTATAACGGTTTTTAGTGTGTTCTTATCTGTTGTTTACAACCGGGTGGAACTGGCCGCATTATCCATCACCGGTGGATTTGCGGTGCCGTTTATGTTAAGCACGGGCGAAGGAAATTATAAAGTGTTGTTTGTGTATATTCTTATTCTGGATCTGGGAATGCTGGTGCTGGCCTATTTGCGTAAGTGGAACCTGATTAACATTCTGGCTTATGCGTTTACCATTATTCTATATGTGCTTTGGGTGGAGGGAAAAGTGATTGGTTCAGAAACCCCGCCTTACCGTGGCGCTTTGTTTTTTGGAGGGGTGTTTTATCTGGTGTTTGTGATTATGAACATGATCAACAATGTAAAAGAGAAGCGTCCGTTTGGCGCCATTGAATTGAGTATTCTTGTCAGCAACACCTTTATATTTTATAGCGTAGGGATGCAACTGCTGCATTTTTACCATCCTGAATGGCAGGGAATTTTCAGCGTGGCTTTAGCCGGATTTAATTTTATCTGCGCGTTTTTATTATATAAACGGTTTAAGGCCGATACCAGATTGGTGTATCTGATGATTGGGTTAACACTCACATTTATTACACTGGCGGCACCGGTTCAGCTAAAAGGGAATTACATCACCTTGTTCTGGGCGGCCGAAGCAGTAGTGCTTTTATGGTTAGCACAACGCTCAGGTATAGCGGTATTCCGTTTTGCCTCTATTCTTATTTCAGGTTTAACAGGCATAAGTTTGTTGATGGATTGGGAACAATTATATACTGCCGGCTACGAATGGAAATTGCCGGTACTCATTAACCGGGCCTGTACCAGTGGACTAGCCACCACATTGTCCCTGTTCTCGTTATCTTATCTGGCAGGTAAGGAAAAAGAACCCGTACGTTATCTGGGAATGGTGTTTAACCCTGCAGGTTACAAAAAAGTAGTATTACTGGCAGGGATAGGGGTACTGTATTTTACAGGGCTTTTTGAAACCATGTACCAGTTTAATTACTACGCCGATTATTTTGCCACGCAGGCTATTATTTTCGCGGCCTATCATTTATTGTTCTTCGCGCTGTTAACGTTTGTGAGCCGCTTTCAGAAAACAAACGGGAGTCATACGGCTTTGGTCATACTAAACAGTATCAACTTGTTTGCGTTTGTTCTGGTGTTTGCGTTACTGCCCATCGAAGATCTGAAGTATAATCTTTTTTCAATAAGTGCGCTTTATGGTATTCAGGGGAGTCAGATCGGCTTTCTGGCACATTACGTGTCTTTGGGAGCGGCGGTTTATATAGCTGCCTGGCTGTTCAGGCGTATTAAAAGTGCCGGAAAACCAAGGGCACTTACCTGGTACATATCCCTGTTAACCATTGGGGTGCTGGTGGTAAGCAGCGGAGAAGTATTGCTGCATACTATTAAATTTTCGGTTAATGGATTAACAGATGTTCAGGAGTCCATCTCGGTGGTAGAAGCGCAGGTAAGTAATGTAAGTCGGCATGTGGTAAAAATCGGATTTCCCATACTGTGGGGATTGCTTGCCTTTGTGTATCTGTTCACAGGGATGAAAAAACGCTTTAAACCACTTAGGATAGCCGCGCTTATTTTACTGGGCATCACCTTGTTGAAATTGTTTTTATTCGATATTAATACAACCTCTCAGGCCGGAAAAATCATCGCTTTCATTTGTCTGGGGTTATTATTGTTGGTTATTTCTTTTATGTACCAGAAAATAAAAGCTTTAATTAAGGATGATGAAACTGTTCAAAATCAGGAATCTAAAACGGAAGATAAACTATGATACATTTTAAGACGGGATTGTTTGTTCTGCTATTATCGGGCATGTCATTATCAAAGGCACAGAAAGCAGGTGATGCGGATAAGGCTACACCTGCGGGCAAAGCGTTTACCTGGCAGTGTAGGGTAGATAGTGTGTTGAAAAATGGTTTGCATAAAATGGAATTGAGCCACGAGTTAATGGGTAAATCGGAAAAGGATTTGCATGATTTGCGCTTAGTGGATTCAGCTGACCGCGAACTGCCCTATGTTGTTTTAAGTGAACCCTTGTTGCGGGCCCAGTCTGATTTTGTTCCCTACAAAGTGTTGTCGGTTACACACCATACTCAACGGCATTACCGTTTTTTCTTTTTTCATGACTATACAGAGGTAACCATCGAAAATCCGGGGAAAGATAAACTCAATAACCTTTCACTAAATGTAAACAATTCCGATGCCTATAAATACTGTGCTGTAGAAGGGAGCGACGATCAGAAGGAATGGTATAGCGTTAGCGAGCATCAGGAACTGAGTCTGGCGTATGATAATGATTATACCAATACCTATAAGTGTATTTATTTTCCGGCCAATAATTACCGGTACTTCCGGCTGGTGATAGATGACAGGCACCAGCGCCCGTTTAAAATAAATGCGGTGGGGCAGTTTAAGAATACCCTCATCTCCGGTAAACTGAATCACTTGTCTCATAAAACAACCATCAGTCAGAAAGAAAAGGAGAAGCAAACGGTAGTCGAATTAGACTTTGGCAGTTGTCAGTTATTAAACCGCTTGACTTTTCATGTAAAAGCGCCTCGTTTGTATAAGCGCAGCGCCCGCATATATGTTACCCGCCAGACGGAGCGGAACCATCAGGTTGTGAACGAGAAGGTAAATTTGTATGAATTGGATCTGGATGCTTCAGGTCGTTTATTTTTCGATTTGCCATATATACACGAACAACGCATCTGGATCGAAATTGATAATAAAGATAATCCACCGCTGGAAATAGACAGCATCAGTTGCTTTCGACTGGCTACCTACCTGATAGCGGATCTGAACAAAGGCAACCGCTATTTTTTAAAAGGTGGCGATAGTACGCTGAAGGTGCCGGAGTACGATCTGATTAATTTTGTAAACGATGTACCGCAATTAATGCCAAAAGCCTGGTTGGGGAAATTAACACCGGTAGAGGTTGCAGCCACGAAGGTTATGTCACCAGCAAAACCGTTTTACGAAGAACTCTGGTTTATGTGGGCCTGTATTGGTGCTGGAGCAGTAATCCTTCTGATTTTTTCAGTTAATTTACTGAAGGATATGAAGCAGAATGAACATAAAAATTAAACGGGCCCTAATTGTTACAACGCCCGATTTTTAGTAAGGTAAAAAATAGGGAGCAGGAATAAAAACTTGTGATAACAAATAAAAGCTTCCCTCAATCAAAGTCTTACTTTAATAATTTGGATTTTTTTTTGATTTTTATTCTTTAGCTTAGCATTAAATTTATTCCCATGCAAAAATACAGAGCCGTTATAATAGATGATGAAGAAGACAGCAGAAGCAATACCCGCAGTATGTTAACCAATTATTGCCCGGAAATTGAAATTGTCGGAGAAGCAGCTAATGGCCCTGAAGGGAAATTAAAAATACAGGAATTAAAACCACACGTAGTATTTCTGGACATCAATATGCCTGGCATGACGGGGTTTCAGATGCTGGAAGGAATTTATGACCGCGATTTTTGTGTAATCTTCTTAACCGCATACAGTGAGCATGGTATTAACGCGGTGAAAGCCGGAGCCACTGATTACTTGCTGAAACCACTGATGCTGAGTGAACTGCAAAGCGCTATCCGTAAGGTAATGTTACATTACGAAAATAAAGCAAGCAGTAACGCTAAACCCGAAAATGATAAAAACCTTGTACTGATCAATCACAGTAAAGGGTTTACGCTGGTAGATTACAAAGATATTGTATGGCTCGAAGCCAGTGATAATTACACCAATTTGTATTTGGCGGGCACTAAAAAAATAGTAGCCAGTAAAACACTCAAAGAATTTGAAGCCATTTTACCCGACAGCGAATTTTTCCGTATTCACCGTTCGGCACTTATCAATGTAAGCTACGTTAAAGAATACAGTAATCACGAAGGTGGAGAAGTTATACTGAGCGACGGAACACACGTTCAGGTCAGTAAGGCGCGCATACAGGAATTTGCGGAGTATATTCGCAACAAATCAGTATCTCCCAAATAAAATTCTTTTATCTTTACGGGTGCCACTTTATGCGGGCTGCTATCATCAAATATGTTTTAATAGCCTCTTGCGTTTGCTTTTCCCTTTTGGGAATGGCCCAAACCCTTAGTTTTAATTTTCAGAAATTTGATAGTGAAGACGGTCTTAGCGGTTTAAACGTGTTTGCCATTAAGCAGGCACCTAATGGTGTGCTATGGCTGGCAACCCAGCAAGGCATTCAGCGTTTCGACGGTTATACATTCTCAGGCATAAAAACAGAAAAAGTAAGAGCTACAGATATACGCAATGTCTATCTGAAAGATAACGCCACCCTTCAGATACTTACCCGCAATGCCCGGCTCATCAGTTACGATATCGCCAAAAATACTATCCGTGATACGCAAAAACTGAATTACCCCAAACCTATTGATGAACTTATTTTTCAGGACAACTACCTCTATGGTATAAATGACGAAATTGAAATTGGATGTGTTGATGTAAGAACCAATACGTTTATAGAAGACGATCTGCACAAACGCAATAAACTCAATCAGGCCCATTGTTTTTTTAAAACCCGGTCCGGAGCTGTATTTGTAGGGCGAAGTGATGGACTTTACGAATTGAAAGACGCGGTTCAGACCTTGGTTCCCGGATTCAGGAATATAGCCGTACATGCTATTACCGAAACAATGGCGGGAGATTTGGTGCTGGGAACGGCCAACAAGCTACTGATAGTAAGGAACCGGAAAGTGTTACAGGAAATTGTGCCCAAATACAAGACCAAATCCACTACCTTTTCACTGTTTGGAGAACGGCACATTAATAAAGTAATAGCGGATAAAAGTGGAAAAATATGGTTTACCGCTTTCCCGAATGAAAACCTGTATGTATATGTCAACAATCAGGTGATAGATGTGAATGAGGTGTTGAATATTAATCCTAATCTGATTAACACCATGTACCTCGACGCGCAGGATAATGTATGGTTTGGTACGTTTAACGACGGATTGTACTTTATACAAAACCCGCCGTTTCATAACATCAATATACAGTACAATCAGAAAAACCTGGTGGTGAACGCGGTTAACCTCAAAGGAAACTTGTTATTTGCCGCTACCCAGAATGGCTTGTACGCCCTTAACACGGGTACAGGATTGATACGTACCATCTCTAAACCCGATGATGTATTTAAAGAACAGGTAAATGATATCTGTTATCATCAGGGGGTGTATTATTATTCCAAATCCAGCGCGTTTGATGCCAGCGCGTCTATCCTTTTCGAAAACAAAAACACCTATAAATTAAAACCCATGGTGTCGCGCTTGTTTTATCCTATATCCGAACACCAGGCCATTATTGCAGATTATATGGCCAATGTATTAACCATTGACCTGCGCACCCAGCAAATTAAAGATACACTCATTTCATTTACCGATTATAAAATAAACATACACGACATTTACCTTAAAAAGAATACGCTGTTTCTGGCTACCTCTAATGGATTAATCACTTACGATTTGAAGGCGCGCAAGCGGGTACCCAATAAACTGGATAAAAGCGATGCCATTTTTTACGCGTTATGTCCCTACGAAAACGATTTACTGATCAGTAGCGATAATGGGTTACACGTGTACGATGCCGGACAACTTTATAAATCGCTGGGAAATATTCAGTTACCGGTCATTAAAAAAATTAAGAACTATGCTGGTAAAATCTGGTTGCTGAGTAGTAATGGCATTTTAATAACCAGAAGCGACCTTACACCGTTAAGTGTGTTAGGTAAGAGCAATGGACTGCTATCCAATATCGTTAACGATATTGCGTTCGAGGAAGGAAACATGGCTGTTGCGGGCAATCAATGCGTTACACTGATCCCTTTAAAGGATATTGACAGTTTGGCTAAACCATTAAAACCGGTTGAAATTTTTAAAGTAGAAATTGATGGCGTGGCATTCGATGGCGGAGCCGACCTGAATATAAGCGCGGAACAAAAAAACATTACCATCTATTTCAGTAGCCCGTTTTTTACCAAGCCCAATAAACAGTTTTATAAGTACCGTTTAGATGAGGGAAGTTGGAATGATATTGATAATGCTCAGATTTTTATTCCGCAATTGAGCGGAGGAAAGCACCGGATCGAAATTGTTGCATCTTACGACAACATTAAATGGTCGCCTCCAAGAACAGTTTTGCTTACCAAAGAAATTACGTTCAGTGAAACGGTGTGGGTGTACTGGCTGGCTATTGGTGGGGGACTAAGCGTCATTGGCCTGATCAGTTATTTTTGGGTAAAACAGGTAAAGCGCAAAGCCATCCGTAAAATTCAAACTGAACAACAGGTTAATTTATTAAAACATCAGGCCATGAATGCCTTGTTAAGTCCGCATTTCATCTTTAATTCCCTCACCAGTATTCAAAATTACATCAACTCCAACAACAGCTTAAAAGCCAGCGAGTACCTTGCTAAATTTTCGCGGTTAATCCGTATGATTATCGAAAAAGCCTCGCAAAGCGACATTACCCTGAACGATGAAGTAGCCCGTTTAAGTTATTACCTGGAGTTGGAAAAAGAACGGTTTAAAGATAAGTTCGATTATAGTATAGAGGTAGATGAAACCCTCGACAGAGAAACCATCCGCATCCCTAACATGATTATTCAGCCCCATGCCGAGAACTCCATTATACACGGTATTTTACCCAAACACAGTCACGGTACATTAAAAATAGCCTTTAAACGAACCGGCGCCAGCAGTTTACTGATAACCCTCGAAGATGATGGAATAGGACTGGAGCAGGCGAAGGCGCACGCCAAAACCGGACATAAATCGCTGGGAACCAGTACTATTCAAAATATTCTGGAACTCAATAAAAAATTAAGCGGAAAAGAACAAAAAGTAGAAATGATGGATAAATCGCAGCTAACGCCACCCGAACAAGGCACATTAATTCGTATTTATCTTGAACTTTAGACGGTTTTATGACGAATCTAAACAATAAGCCATTACCTTTGCACACTTCAAATTGAAACGCATACATTACATATTGTTAGGCTTAGTATGGTTTGTACTGCTCGAAACAAAAGCGCAGAAGTATAATTTTTTACCCGATACTACCGGCGCATGTAAAGGAGACAGCGTATTGATTGAACTGAAATTTCCGGGACTGGAAAAAGCCAGTTACGTGCAATGGTTTACACCGTCTTATATTATTTACAATACCAATAAAATAAAAACCGTATCGGGGGGCAGACACCTTGTAAAAGTGACCATCAATAAACAAACCTACGTTGACAGTACGTATATTAAATTTTATCCGCGTCCTTACCTTAACCTGAAAGACACCATGGTATGCGGATCGGGTTACATTGTGCTGGACGCGAAGAACCCGGGCTCTAAATACCAGTGGAATACCGAAGAAACCCTACAGCGCATTAAAGTAGATAACAGCGGAAAATACTGGGTAAAAATTAATAACAGAGGGTGTACATATACCGATACCGTAAAAGTAAGTTTTGTGCCGGGGGTGGTGCCCGGCTTTAGCAGCGATGTTCAGTACTGCTTAACCGACGAAAATAAATCCCTGAGCGTAAAAGCGCCTGCCGGAACAAAAATCCTCTGGAATACCGGAAGTACCAAC
This sequence comes from Sediminibacterium sp., assembly GCA_030054095.1. GTDB lineage: Bacteria > Bacteroidota > Bacteroidia > B-17B0 > Aurantibacillaceae > Aurantibacillus. Next base: position 5,105 of record JASGCO010000045.1, on the reverse strand, counting down.
CCGTCCATCAGTGCCACCCGCGAAGGACTCTACTGGGTAAAAACCGAACAGAAAAACTGTGGAGTCAGAATAGACAGCGTACGCGTTAAACTAAAAGCCTGCGATTGTGAAGTAATGGTGCCCAACAGCTTTACACCCAACGACGATGAACGCAACGATTTCTTTTACCCCGTATTGCAATGCGATTACAGTTATTACAGCATGACCGTTTACGACCGCTGGGGAAATACCGTATTTTATACCAATTCCATCAATGGCCGATGGGACGGGCGTTTTAAAGGCAACCTGTGTCCCGACGATATTTACGTGTACAAAATAGAAACCATCGAAAAAGGCAGCGATAAAAAGCAGGTCAGAAACGGCCACATCTCCTTATTCCGTTAATCGGGCATTAAGCATCAACGTATATTTAATCATTAATTATCAGGCGGCCTCCCCGTGGCCACGCGCACCTTTTCCAAAGTTCTGAAACTTTGGAAAAGGTTTCCCATTACACCGGGGCCGGGCTTTCGCTACTCGCTTTTTGCCGCGAAGAACAAGCGGCAAAAGAGCTCAAACAGGCCGCTCAATCCCTGGCCGGGGGGTAAAGAACAGAGTAAGGTGTATGGTAGAGAATAGGGAATCATTAACCCATTACATTCTAAGAAGTGCAATCATTTCAAAATTCAGAATGTAATACCAAATGCAGGTATGAAATAGTCCAATAGTATGACACGAAAATTTTTCATTATTCGAGGCACGGCAAAAGTTTAGTAAACTTTTGAGCGAGGCCGAGCGTTTGCAGGCATAGCATAAGCTACGGCGAGTATTTTTAACGAAGAAGAATGGAAAATTTTCGCTCAGGATTGGACTATTTTATAGTTGGAATTGGTATAATGTATTTAACCGGAAGATCACCGGCAACATGCGTCCTCTTTCTGCAATGGGGGTAAATCATTACAGGTGCGTTAACATGTGCCGGAATCTTTTGCTCAGCCGGTAGAGGAACCAAACCTGTTTGTTAGTTTGTTTGGCTCCGGTGGTTGTTTTTTGTGGTTGTGTAAAAAACAACGAAAGGTGTAATTTGTGCTTGCGGCCTGCCCGGGGAAAGGTGCGCTATCCCTTCCTTATGAAGCGGCAGGCGCAAGGCTAAAGCGTAGCGGCTAATTGTATTAGCGGCGTATATACTGTTTAATGCCAGAGGCAACCTTAGGTTAGTCCAATAGTTCTGAAAAAATTGGTAAAAAGCTGTGCTTGTTGGCTTTGTTAAATTGTAAGTAGAAAAAAACGCTGTTAAACAACCAGTCCGGGTACTGGTTGTAACAGCAAATAATGGTGGTAAAAACGAGGTGTGGGCAACGTTGTTACCATGAAAATAGCCAGTAAAAAAATGTGGTTCAGGAAAGAACCTGTTGCTTAAATTGCCATTTGCATATCCCGGATATACAGGCCGGAGGAAGGGGTTTTGGATGGCTATTTTCATACCATAAAGATACTATAAAAAAAAGCAATTAATTGCTATTTTTTATAGCTAAGCGCCGGTTTCAGTGAGATTTGCGCCTTGCTAATCAGTAAGTTACGTGTGTTGAAAATCAGACGTTTATATGTTTTTAGCTATCAGTAAGATGGCTTTTTTTTCGCGGTTTTTAACAGAGAACGGATAGATTGTAACTCATTAACTGCTTTTGACTACGTGTAGGTGTGTATTCTCTTCGAATTAAAAAGTAGCGTTTAAATTATTAACTTCGTAGTATGAGTGAAGAAGATAACGACTTCATGAAGCCTTTAATTACCGGTGGCTTAATTGGAGCAGCTTTAGGCGCGCTTTTATCTAAAAATAAGGATGAAGGTGCTATTATTGGCGCGTTGTTGGGCGCCACTTTTTCGGCTACCCTTAAAGCAAATGAAGAAGCTCAAAAGACACATGTACCATTTTATGTTGAAGAAGGAGGAAAGCTTTTTAGGGTAGAAGCGGATGGAAGTAAAACGTTTATACGGACGATAGAAAAACCGACTGTCCGATTTCCGGATCAATTTAAGCTGGAGTAAAATGGCTATCAAAAGAATGCGGGTTTTTGCTGGTCCTAACGGATCAGGGAAAACGACCATCTTCAAAGGAATTTTAGCTGAAAGGCGTGTAAACCTTGGTATTTATGTAAATGCAGATGAAATTGAAGCTGCTTTGTTACATGAAAATGCGTTGAATTTTGCTGATTTTAGTATTACGGTAACACAAGAACAAGTACAACTTTTCTTTAAAGAAAGCAGTTTTTCGCCATTAAAAAGAAAAGAACCGGATTTATGGAATAAACTAAATGTTGAGGAAAATAGATTTTCAACTATTGCTAAAGTAGATTCTTATTTAGCCGCTGATCTTGCTGAATTTATAAGACGGCAATTGCTGATAAATGGTTTATCTTTTACGTATGAAACAGTAATGAGTCATCCCGGAAAGGTAGATTTTTTAAACGAAGCCATGCAGAACGGATTTAGAGTGTACCTTTATTTTATTGCCACCGAAGACCCCGAAATTAATATTAGCAGGGTAAATGTAAGAGTGGCACAGGAAGGCCACAGTGTGTCGCCTGAAATTGTACGAGGCAGATACTACAAGAGTTTACAAAATCTAAAAAAGGCGGTTATGCATTCTTCCAGAGCTTATATATTTGATAATTCTCAAAAACGCGCCAATTTAATTGCTGAAATAACCGACGGAATGAATGTTAGTTTAAATGGGGCCATTCAGTTACCAAATTGGGTGGCAGAGTACTTGCTTACAAAAAAACGTCAGATCGGTTCATAAAAACAGATATAGTAGTACCATAATCGCTGTATTTTATACATGAAGCAGAAACTTATTCCGCTTTTTCGGCAAACCCAAGAACATAACCGTTCAGGTCTTTTACATAAAACTCCTGCATGCCATACCAGGTGGTTTTTAATTCGGTAAGCGGCAACTGTTTGGCTTTAAGGGTGTCGTAAAGTGGCTTTATGCCTTCCACATCCATGTAAAAGGAAACCGTTGCGCCAATGGGCTGATCTTTAGTAAAAACAATATCCTGTTTAAAGGTATCAGAACGCTGAAACATAAATTCCACCGCGCCGTTTTGCATCATGGCATACACATACGTTTTATGGTCGTCAAAGGCTGCATCAATGCCATCCTGACTTTCGGGAACAGCCATTACCAGTTTAAAACCAAAATGTTCGGCGTAAAACGCAACAGTGGCTTTAATGTCATTTACTTCAAAGTTGGGTGATAGTTTACTGATTTTCATACGATAGTTTTTTATTGGAGACAAAACTACTTATACGCCAGACCTGATAATTGTAAAAAACGGCCGTTTTTATTTTTATGCAGTTCTTTAGGTGTAGCCCCCGTGTATTTTTTAACCTCTTTAATAAAATGCGCCTGATCGAAATAGTCGGCCTGAGGGCCTAAAGAACCATTAGAGATGGCTTTGTAAGCGGACTGGCAGCGAACAATCTTTAAAAAGGTTTTTAAGGGAAAGCCAAATTGGGTATTAAAATAGCGGTTCATTTGCCGGCTGCTCCAGAAAACATGTGAGGATAATCCGGAAACGGTTTTAATTTGCTGATGGTAAATGCCATCGAAGAGTTTTAGTTTGCGGGAGTCAATGGCGTTTAAATGTTTTACAGAGTGGTTTAAATGCGCGGTGGTAGCTGATACAAATTTTTCAAATTCATGGTGCTTGTAAACATTCATGTTCCAGAACGGGAAGGGGAGAGGTTCCGTTGTATCCAGAATAGACTGTAATGTGTTTTGAAAAAGGTATTCAGCCGCCAGTAATTTAAAACGGATACCAAAAAAGGTGGTATGCGCCGGAATTTCTATATCTATTGGTACGGTCCACACGCCGGTGCGTTTAACGGTAGTCAGAACGCCGTTTTCAAACTCCGCAATCAGGTCGAAATAACCATCGGGTAATATGGTATGATGAACCGGAGTTTCAGAGGTATCGTAATACCAGAAACACTGAACAAAGTGGCTTAAAAAGCCATCGGGTTTTATTTCTTTATAATTAAGCGGGGGCATTTATTATAATGGAAGTAGCATACCAGTTGCAAACGATTACAACTTAAATGACCTATTTATTCAAGCGAACACTAATGAAACTGGTATCTGTAAATTATTAAAGAATGTGGTTCACTTAATCCACCGGTTCCCAAAGTTGAATTTTATTGCCTTCCACATCCAGAATGTGCACAAACTTGCCGTAATCGTAACTTTCAATCTGATCTAAAACGGTAACGCCTTCTTTTTTGAGTTCCTCAACTAATGCTTCCAGGTTATCTACCCGGTAATTAATCATAAACTCTTTGGCCGAGGGTTCAAAGTATTTGGTGGTTTCACTAAACGGGCTCCATTGGGTAGATCCGGTTTTAGCGGGGTCACCGGCATCGCGCCATTCAAAGTTGGCACCATAGGCGTTGGTATCTAATCCCAGATGCGTTTTATACCATTCACGTACCTGATTGGGGTCTTTGCATTTAAAAAAAATGCCGCCGATTCCTGTTACTTTTTTCATGCGTTTTAGTTTAATAGTAAGGTATTAATAAAATGTAAATCACGTAGTTTGTTTTTCGGGTGCTGCCGCTTTTTTCCTTAAAATGAGCGAACTGATAAGGGTTACCACAATACCAACGGGTAAAATTTCGGTATAGGTAATCAGGGCGTTAAAAAATGGGTTGCGGTACATAGCCGAAAAATCTGCCATTTCGCGGGTTTTCTGATCTATAACGGCCTGACTGGCGCCGCTGGCTTTTAAGTTAGACAGGATATGTTCGGCATATTTTTCGGTAAACTCCGGAATAAAATAAAAAAAATCAATAAGCCAGGCCAACACATAAATGGTGGAAGCAATAAACACAATGGTAAAGCCAGTTTTAAACGCTTTCCAAAAGGTGATAACGCCATTGTTGTAATGGTTACGGTAATTCCGAATGCCCACAAATACCAGCGAAAAAGCAATAAGCATAGAGGCATACCCCACAAGCATGCTGTTTTCAAAATTGATAATGCCATTGGGGTTATTTAAACTGTTAACCGAAAATAGCATGGGGATTGATACCACAATACCCGCAATGAGTCCGTAGATAATACT
>JASGCO010000022.1 GCA_030054095.1 Sediminibacterium sp. | reverse complement strand
TGATACCACTGACTTTTAGCTAAGAGAACCTTGTTAATTATGAAAGAGGTCTAATGTAGTAAGCCGCTTCGGCCAGACAGCCTGTGTAAATTTGCTCTATTTTCATATTCTTTATTTTTCATCAAAGTTCTTAAAGTCTAAGTTTTATAACCATGAGGCAAGTCAGGAAATACCAGCGTGTTACAAATGTTACAATGTTATGTAACATTTGTTCCCTATATCAGAATATACAGGAGCCTGACGAAACACTGATTTACCCAATATCCTATAATAGAAATCCGGTGAATGACGTAGATAAAAATAAATGATATGCATATGCTCTATTATAAACACGAAATATACAGTGCGTGTCACTACCATGAAAAAAGTGCCTGAAGAAATCAGGCTAACCAACTGTAAATATTTTTTATCCCATATTCTGCATTAGAAATCCCTTCAAAATCTGATGAGGTTTGGTTAAACTAGTGATTCTGTAAACAGATGCTCCCTCAAAATAATCCACTTTCTAATTACTGCATGTTACGCCTTGCCAGTCTCCTCCATTTTCAACATTCTTAAATCCGGCATGTTCCAGTTGGTCTTTTGCTATTCCTGCTCTGTGACCACTCCGACACACCAGAACGATTTTATCATACCCTTTTAATTCATTTTGCCGGCGTTCTATTTCCTGTAATGGGATATTAACTGTACAATCCGCATGCCCATCCTGTATCCACTCTTCTGAAGTTCTCACATCTACCATAATAATCTGTTTTGTACCCATGCCTGACACCGTTTCCTTTTTGGTGTTACTTTCCGGGTGACAGGATACCAGTGTTAGCAGCACTACTGCCCATACCATTATTTTAATATTTTCCATGTTAATTTTCTTTTTTGTAAAACAAAAAAAGCATCCCGTTGCGGATGCTTTTTTATCAGGATTTACTCATTTTACTCTGGCAAACAAAATCCGTTTTGGAAACTCCCGCTTCGACAATACTTTTAAATCCTCCCTCAACTTCTTTAAAGTGATGAATGCCTCTTGCTTTAAGAATACTGGCTGCGATCATACTCCGGTAGCCGCCCGCGCAATGCAGATAAAAAGGCGCTTCTGTTTTAAATTCAGTAAACCATTCATTAATAGTAGCCAAAGGCCGGCTGTAAGCTTCTTCTACATGTTCGGCCGCATATTCCGATTCTTTGCGCACGTCAACCACTTTTGTTTCGCCAATACGTAATTCCGTTTTAAATTGCGTGGCGGTAATACGGTTTACCTGATCCGTTTCCTTACCGGATTCAAGCCAGGTTTTAAACCCACCGGATAAATAACCAATCACCTGATCGAAACCAACCCGTGCCAATCGGGTAAGCGCTTCTTCTTCTTCTCCCTCTTCCGTTACCAATATAACAGGTTGTTTAACATCTACCAGCAACGCGCCAACCCATGGTGCAAAGTCTCCTTTAAGACCAATATTAATAGCTCCCGGAATAAAACCTTTAGCAAATTCACCGGCAGCCCTTACATCAAGCAGAACAGCATCCGTCACCTCCATCGCCGCCTTCAGTTCGTTAGCCGATAAAGGTTTAAGACCTCTGTTTAATACCTCATCAAAACTACTGTACCCTTTTTTATTCATAGCCACATTCATTCCAAAATAACCGGGAGGTGGTAAAAGACCATCGGTTACCGCTTTAATAAAGGCAGCTTTATCCGTTTGATTTAAAGCGTAATTCATCCGTTTCTGATTACCAAGTGTATCCACTGTTTCTTTCATCATGTTTTTTCCACAGGCGCTGCCCGCTCCATGCGCAGGGTAAACAGTTATGGTATCAGATAACGGTAAAATTTTCGTATATAATGATTCGTACAACAAACCAGCCAGTTCCTCCTGTGTCATAGATGCCGCTTTTTGTGCCAGGTCAGGCCGTCCAACATCTCCTAAAAACAAAGTATCTCCACTAAATAAAGCTACATCCATTCCGGTTTCGTCTTTTAACAGGTAACAGGTGCTTTCCATGGTATGCCCCGGTGTATGGATCACTTTTAAAGTGACCTTTCCTATTTTAAACTCTTGATTATCATTAGCTACAATCGCTTCAAATTCAGGTTTTGCCATTGGACCATATACGATCGGTGCGCCTGTTTTTTTACTAAGGTCAAGGTGTCCTGATACAAAATCCGCGTGAAAATGCGTTTCAAATACGTATTTGATAGTTACGCCGTCCCTTTCCGCGCGCGCTATATACGGTTGCACTTCCCTTAACGGATCAATGATGGCCGCTTCCCCATCGGATGTAATGTAATAAGCGCCCTGCGCCAGACATCCTGTATAGATTTGTTCAATTTTCATACTTATGTTTTTTTATTATTTCTTTATTTAAAAATAGTTTCCTTAATAAGGATATAAATCCCCATAATAAGAACAAACCAGCCAAAAGCCGGTTTAAGGCGAGCACCATCTATCTTTTTAGACAGGTACATGCCAATAAAAATACCGATACTGGCAGCTCCGGCAACCAGAGTTAACAAGGTCCAGTTAATTGGCGTTTCACCACTTTCTCCAAAAAAACCAATCAGCGACTTGGCAGCAATAATTACAAGAGAGGTACCAACTGCTTCTTTCATAGGAAGTTTTGATAATAACACCAATGCCGGAATAATCAGGAAACCACCACCTGCGCCCACCAATCCGGTGACAGCGCCTACAAGTGTTCCTTCAATAAGAATCATTGGGTAGTTAAACTTCTGTAACTGATCCGGTTCTGTTTGCCCTTTTTTAGTCTTTTTTATCATACTATAAGACGCAGCTACCATTAATACGGCAAACAGTAACAACATTAATACACTTTTGGTAACTACAAATGCACCAATTGTCATTACTTCTTTCGGTATGGCGGGTACAATATAAGCTCTCGTTAAAAAAACCGCCACAATAGAAGGAATTCCGAATACAAGAGCCGTTTTCACATTTACAAGCCCCTTTCTGAAATAACCTACTGATCCAACCGCAGCTGTAAACCCTACTATAAACAGTGAGTAAGCTGTGGCGGCAACTGCATCCACTCCGAATAAATACACCAGAACCGGCACCGTTAATATACTGCCACCACTCCCAATGAGTCCCAACGACACACCAATTAATACTGAAGACAAATACCCAAGAATTTCCATAACCAATAATTACACCACAAAGATCAACTGATAAAAGTCATTTTACGGATACTTTTGTTACATAATGCCAACTCCTTGTATGCGAAGGGTTGTAGCGTTAAACAAACAGAGCCAATGGTATTTTTCATAGTCAGCACCCGTTTATGATTATATTTTACTATCCGGTGTAACTTTCCATTTATCAATCATTATACTCTACGATTTATGAAATTTATCTTTACGGCTATTAGTCTTATTCTTTTCATGTTTGTGTCTAATGCACAAAATCTTGTTTCCAACCCTGGATTTGAAAAGGCCATACGAAAACCTGAAAAAAAAGCAAATAGTATTAACCGGGCCAAAGGATGGATTGCACCTACCGGCAACTCGGACTATTACATGAAAGGCGCACACCGAAGTGTGAGCACGCCTCGAAACGTGTTTGGCAGGCAAAAGCCGCATTCAGGCATTGCTTATGCGGGGATATGCGCACGAACACGATTTTTAGAATATGTGGAAACAAAATTAACTACACCTTTAGAAAAAGACCGGGAGTATCTGGTTGAATTCTATATCTGCCGGGCAGAGCGATCGTTTGGTGCGGTTAAAGAATTCGGCGTTTTATTTACCTCTAAAAAACTATACAGCCAAAGCGCTAATGGCATCACTGTTCAACCTCAAATCAGTTTTAAACATCCAAAAGGTTACAGGAACAAACGAAAGTGGATTAAACTTTCCGCTGTTTACAAAGCAGATGGGGGCGAATCCTATATTACATTAGGACATTTTAAAGGCGATGCCTCTTCCCGTAAACGTTGGCTATTTTGTCATTACTATATAGATGATGTATCTGTCAGTATTATAGAAATTACAAAAGACTCTGTTAATACAGTTCAAATACCCGAAGATACCCTTAAAACGGCACAGGTATTTCCTGCGGTTAAAGGGCAACCAACTATTTTAAAAAACATTTTTTTTGAAACCAATAAAAGTGAATTACTCCCCTCTTCTTTTCCGGAACTGGATCAGTTGGCTACTTATCTGATTGAACATACTACTACTTCCATAGAGATCAGCGGACACACGGACAACACCGGAAATGAATCACAAAACAAACGGCTTTCGGAAGCAAGAGCCAAGGCTGTAGCGGGCTACCTGAGTACTAAAGGTATAAACTGGAACCGTATTACTTACACCGGTTATGGCAGCGCTCATCCCATCGCATCAAACACATCCGACGAAGGGAAACAACGTAACAGAAGGGTTGAATTTATTATAAACGGGAAAAGCGATTAAAATACTACCTTAACAGTTCCTTTATTCAGAAACGAAAGTTGTTCACTAAAATTTGATCTGCTCGAATTGTAATACTACTGTAAACAATTTGATTTTAAATTACTCCCAGAGGCTTTTATTGATTATCCTGATATTCGTTGCGGCATTACTGTTTAACAATTCGTTTAATCATTACCTCTTCACTGTTTAGTTTAATTTTCAGAAAACACAGGCTTATTTCTGGCTTGCAAAAAAAATAGAACTTAATACAAAAGTACTTAAGATTAGTTTTGAGTTCATAATGGGTTTGTTTAATTCAATTCTTATACAATTACTCTTTAATTATTTTCGCGACTTTGCCTTGGCCGTTTACGATTGTTTTTACAAAATAAATACCATTAATCTGGTTGCTTAAGTTTAATTGGTAATCACCAGCGTTTACTTTATCTGTTAAAATAACTCTACCCAACACATCTGTTACCTCAATTATTGTCAGATGAATTGGAGTCGAAACTTGTAATTCAATATTAAAGATACCATTGCCTGGATTTGGATAGATTATAAAGTTTGCCTTTGGGCCTGAGAAGTTATTAGCTATCCCCATACACGCATCTACACTTTGTGTAATTATCGCGTTAGCTGAACAACCTTGAGCGTTAGTGCCACTTACAGTATAAGTCGTCGTTACCGTTGGTGATACCGCAATAACAGTCGTATTAGCATTGGTGTTCCAAGTGTAAGTTGTGGCTCCGTTTGCGGATAGAGTTGCCGTTTGACCATTGCATATCAGCATATTACTTGTAGAAACTGAAACATTCGGCTGCGGATTAACCGTTACATGACTGACAGCTCCTGATAAACCAACGCAACCATTGGAAGAGGTTCCGGTAACGGTATAGGTACTGGTTACTGAAGGAGAAACCACAAAAGCACCACCACTAACCGTGTAAGTACCAGCACCAGATGGCGTAATGGTAAAGGAATTGCCAGAACAAATAGCGCCGCTGTTAACGGTAATAACCGGAGATGTATTTACCGTTACCGTAATGGCGGTGCGTGATGTACTGTTTGTGCAGGTAAAAGCGGATGCATAATAGGTATAAACACCCGCTGACAGAACAGGGGTAGTAAAACTGGTACCGCTTGCTAAAACAACTCCCCCGGCAGGTACCGAATACCAGTTGACTGTGCCTGAACTACTGGCCGTTATTACCGCTGTTGCGCCACTACAAATTGTCTGATTGGACATAGTGGTGGTATTTACAGGAGCTGTTGGAATAGAACAATCTGTCAACTTTAATAAATATACATCAGTTCCACCGAATGCGGTTGAAGTATTGATGCCGGAAAATGGATTAAAATCAACGGTTGCATTGTAATTTCCCAAAAGATAAATGCTTCCAGAGCCATCGGGCAGGATGTCATACCCACCATCATTACCCGTACCTCCCATAGATAATACAGATACAAAATTGCCGCTATTGTCTAATCTTGCAATAAATATGTCCCCTCCCCCATTCGACGTTAGATTAAACGTGGCCGGACCAGGATTAAAATCACTGGTACCACTATAGTTACCGGTAATAAATACATCGCTTGAAGGATAAACTGAAATATCAATGCCTACACCTGTACCAAATTTATCTGCCCAGGAAAAATTCCCGGCTGCATCCAGTTTTAAAACAAAAATATCTGCTGCCGTTGCTGTAAGAGAATACGTGCCCACCCCCGGATCAAAATCAACAGAATTGGTAAAATTACCGGTGGTATATGAATTCCCCGAAGGATCAGCATAAATAGACCAGCCCCGGTCGATACCAGAACCGCCAATCTGCTTAGCATAAACAAAACCTCCATTGCTGTTTAACTTGGAGATATAAATATCTGTATTATTCGTGGTATATATTGTGGCGCCGGCTCCCGGGTCAAAATCAACAGTTCCCTGAAAAGAACCGGTTGTATAAACATTACCTACCCCATCCATATACATGGATTTCATAAAATCGCCACTTGTACCTCCGAATTGTCTGGCCCACAAAAAAATGCCCGATGGATCAAGCTTAGCAATGTAAACATCCGCACTCCCGTTGGATGTTAAAGAATATGTTGCTGCACCTGGATTAAAATCAACCGCGCCGTTAAATTCGCCTGCAATATAAATATTCCCTGAAGCATCGCAATCAATATTGTTTCCATTACTGGAACCAGAAGGAGGTAATGACACAAATTGCTTTGCCCACATGTAATTACCTGATGGGTCAAGTTTTAGTATAAATGTTGCTACTGAAGCACTTGTTAAAGATGCCGTACCTACCCCCATGTCAAAATCCGCTCCGGCATTAAATTCTCCGGTCATGTAAATATTACCCGTTGCATCTATTTTAACGTCATTTATTCTAGCTGTAGAGTTTCCGGCAAGGTGTTTCGACCAAAGGTAATTACCAGAAGGATCCATCTTAACAATAAACCCATTGGTTGTACCTGCCGACGTAAAGTTAACCCCAAAGTTCGCCGTTCCCGAAAACGAACCAACAGCATAAATGTTACCATTCGCATCTTTATCAATAGCGCTTGCCTGATCAGTTGCCGCACCGCCCATACCCATTACCCAGTTAAAGGAAGTTTGAGGAAAAGCAATCAAAGACGTTAAGCAAAAAAGCGCCGTTAATATGACAACTGTTTTAAAATGTATTTTTTGTTCCATAGTTTACTGTTAAAAAGTTTTACTATTTACTGTTATTACTGAGGACACAACAGTTTTTAGGAGATCAAAAGTATCGTTTAACAAAAACAACCGGGTGCCGTTTGTTACATAATTGTCACATCACAATTACCACTTAATGATATGGACGGAACAAAAGAAAAATACCTCCAACGTTCAAGCAACTACAATCTGACAGATAACTTATTGACATACAGAGATTCTGTAAAAACATGTACCTTTAATAACCAATAATTATGGACTTTTTACATTCAATTTTAGGCCCCGATCTTTTTACTGCATCAGTTACCATCCTCAATATCATTTTTATTGAGAGTTTATTGTCCGTTGACAATGCTGCCGTATTAGCTACACTTGTAAGGCACTTACCCAAAGATCAGCAAACAAAAGCCTTACGCATTGGACTGATACTTGCCTATGTGTTCAGGGGAGCAGCTTTATTACTTGCCCAATATCTTATTAAAATTGACTGGTTAAAACTAGTCGGCGGCGGGTATCTTTTATTTTTATCATTAAAGTTCTTTTATGAACTGATACTGAAGGACAAGGGTATCATGGAAGAGGCCAAAGAAGAAGTAAAAGAACATGCTACCAAAAAACGCATTCTAGGTTTAAGCCCACTTTGGTCAACCGTGATTATGGTTGAAATAATGGATCTTGTATTTTCTTTGGACAATGTACTTGCTGCCGTTGCCTACACCGACAACATTTATATAATATGTACAGGTGTTTTTATTGGCATAATTACCATGCGTATTGTAGCAGGGTATTTTGTAAAACTCATGCACCGTTTTCCCTTTCTCGACACAATGGCTTTTATCGTTATTGGTTTACTTGGTTTACGCTTAGGATTGGAATATTTCATGAGTGTTGATACTGCGTTGGTTGAATCGGAGCAAAGTCATATAATTGACCTGCTTTTTTCCTTTGGAACAGTGGCGATATTTGTCATACCCATCCTTACATCAATAATATTGGGAATTCCTAAAGGGCATAAAAATAACCATAAATGATTGCATATAATTTTTATGCCTTCAGAAAAGACGAGTACAAATACCCTTTAATACATCGTGATGTATTCTATGTGTAAAAAAGCTTAGTAAGTCCATTTTAACACATAATGCGATTGGATTTGTGTGATGAAGGTGACAGAATTGCATCGAAAGATACATGGAAGTATTGCCCGTTAAACTTCCATAAAACCTGAGGTTATAGTAGTTCCAAAATGTCTCTGCTTTTTAAGATTGGCCATTTCTTAGTACGACAAACTTCCAATACGTCTTTATTATTAAAGAAAATGAAACGGGAGTAAATCCAAGTTTCATATTTGCGTTGGATATTTCAGCTAACCGTTTCCAGTGGCTTAATAAATCCTTATATGCTTTAAAAAGAGTTAATGAAGGATCATAAATATGTCCGGGTTCAGAACTTGCCCCGTTCAGTTCCATAATCCTGATATTATTCCCTTTATATAAATCTTCGATACTCTTTACTTTTAAATCAAATCTGCCATAGTAAAATCCATGAATCGGTACACATATTTTATCAAAGACCTCATTTAGCGTGTCATTAATCAGATAGTTATTATCAATAAACAGTGTGCCTCTGCAGTGGTTACCTATGGGTTCTAAAAGTATATGTTCTCCTTCTTTCAAAACAACATTCATTTTATCTGGAAATTCTTTGCTCAGTCGATCAATTTGAAATCTGGCACGTAATTTTTTTTGCATTAGTTCGAGCACCGTAGATGTTCCGTCGCCGGTTACGCTCAAAAATTCTTTTAGTGTAATAGAGGTCACTTTACCCTTTTGTTCATCCGGCATTCTGCTGTACAAAACGCCCAATTCAATTGTATAATCAATAAACTCCTGAATAATGTATTTTGATTTTGACGTTCTGTTGTAACGTATCAAGTCTTGTTCAGTGTGAATTAAGGTGACCTGATTGCCCCGCTCTCCAACATCCGGTTTCGCAATTACCGGATATAAAAGCCCAATAGCGTTCATCTGATCTAAGATACTTTCAACACTTGCTGAACTATCTACCGATACAGATTTAGGTAAATAGCGCTTGTCAATTAAATCAAGAATTTTGCTTTTACTTTCTCCATAAAATCCACCCAGTTCTATTCCGGGGTTTGCAGCGGTAAAATATGTTAAAGATTTGGTTTTTAAAGACAGATAGAGCCAATATGGAAGTACGGGCAGATAAAAAATCCACCATGGCCAATATTCATACCTGCTAAATTTTGCTATAAATAAAGGGACTTTCATCAACAATTAATAACCTTACTTTTATGAAGTGTTTTATTCAGAATGTCTTCGTAAATAATATCTGTATGTGTTATACTTTTATTGATGCAGCAAACACTTACTGTTTTTTTTGTTGTTCTGTTAATTATTAAATCATTATCAACTGAACCATTACCTCCAAAGTGATGAAAAAACAGAATAGTGTCTGGTGTATAAGTAGTATTTTTACCTAACCATTCATTAAACCACTTCTCTCTATTCTTAATTACCTCACTACTATACAATGTAACTGATGACCATATTTGTGGCAAAGATGAATCAAGAGGGATCAATTCTACTTTCTCTTCATCCCATTTTAGTTCAAATAATCTTACCTTGTCTGTATCTGAACAAGAATAGGCCATAATCAACGTAAATGGTTCAATACCTTTAAAATCGTAGTGCTTTGCAAAACTTTCAGGTTCATTATAAAAATAAAAATCAAGCAACATTAATCCTCTGCTTTTCTTGTAATTTATTTTAGGAACATGCGGTTTGTTGGCTCCGTTTAGTAAACAAAGGGTGTATCCTTTCACATCATAGGCTATCCAGGTGCCGTTGGCTTTTTGATCTTTTGGAAAAAAAATGGTTCTGTTGTTTATAGTGTATTCCTGAACTGGCAAAGCCGATGATCTGTTTACGTCTTCATCCCTGTTAGAAGTAAGGATAAATTCTCTTTGATTAAACGGTAAATAGGTAACTGTACACATAAAATTCAGGTGTTTTTTTGTGAATTAAAATACTGTATTGTTGAATTTGCATACCCAAAATCTGGTGTCAAATGAATGTACCCAAAATGTATAGGAATTGCAATACTAACAATAGCCAGATGATGTACTGTATGTTCGATGTTATAAGTAAGTTCTCTGTAGAATGATGACTCTATGCTAAAAGCCTGATTTTGGTAGTTCGATACTAGTAAAATTCTTGAGTTTGTTTCAATCTTCTCTAATTTGTCTATTATTTCAGTAATAAAATTTTCTGTATATTTTATATTCTCCTCTAAGAGTATGTCTCTATTTCGCGCATCGTAATTTACGGTGTTGTTAGAATTGCCGAACAGCAAACATTCGTAAAATTCAACAACATGCCTGATGTGTTTACCAATAGATGATCCTTTGATGGTATTAAGCGGGGCTCTGTAATCTTCATCTTTTATTTGAGAGAGGATAGATTGTACACTTAAAAGTTGTTTAATGGCTTCTTGTTTTAACATATTACTTTTTCGTAGTGTTAACTTCAATTGTTATTGTGGCATTATCAGACAGAATCACGCTCGACTCGCCAACCCCAAAATCCAGACGATTAATTGTAAATATTCCTTTAAACGTAGCTTTTCCATCCTTCTCTGTAAATGTAAAAGGTACAACAACGTCTTTAGTTTTATTTTTTATGGTTAATTTAAAATACCCTTTGAAGTTTTCATTTGTTTCTTTACTAAAAAGGGTCGCTTTCATTGTAATGACCGGGAATTTTTCCACGTCAAAATAATCTGTCTTTTTCAAGTGATTATCTCTTGTATTATTTCCTGTGCTTACTGATTTAGATTCTATTGTAGCTTCTATAGAATTGCCATAACTTTTCGATACGTCAAAAATAATTTTCGCATTTAAACCAGTAAATATGCCACTTACATTAAATCCCGCATTTTTAATTTTGAATTTAACGGCTGAAGAGCTTACCTGCCACTCCTTATTATGGGTTACAACTGTTTGTGAAACAGCCATCAAACTGATTAAGCATAATGCTAAAAAGAGTAATTTTTTCATTTAGTAACTATCTGAAAGGTGAAAACGTAATACCAACTAAGCCCATTAAAGATTTATTCCTCCAGCGATCATTATTTAAACGTAATTTTTTATCTGTAGTGTACTCGGTAAATAAAAAAGTGGCACCTGCGCGAATTGCCCAACGCTGATTAAACCAATATCTAAAGTATAGTTCAGAATTTAACATCCCTATATCATTATCACTTACTAAAAGTAAATTATAAGATGTTGGTTTCGCTGATTGTTGTGTTCCTTTATCGGTTGACTGATAAGCCATATACTTTCCGGTAGTGCGTCCTCCAAAAGAAACACCGATAGCATCAATATTAAACCCAATATCAAACTTTTCTTTTATGGTGTACTGAAGATTAACGCTGATATTCAGAGCATTATTTTGCGAAGATGGAACAACTAAAGTGTCTATATTTTCGGGAAATGTTTCAGAAAAAAGTACTTGCGGACCAGTTTGTTTTGAAGTTAGAATGGCAGGGGCCGTTGTATAGTTCAGATCCTTTCCAAACTGTGAAGTAAACCTTAACCCATAACCAAGTTTAAATCTGCCTTTTTTCGTTATGGAATGAAATTTAACCCATGATAAAGCTCCGGAAGACTGCGCTCCTGCTGAAGACAAAGCCAGATCAAAGTTGTTATTGTATTTATATCCTGTTTTTCCGGTGGATGTTTCCTGCGCATTTATGCTTGTAGTAAGGGATAAAACAAGCAGGAACGTTGTTAACGAATACTTCATAGTATGAACTTTTAATATTAAACAAATTTCGACACTATATAATTAATAAATTGTCACGCAACTGACATTTTGACTATTTTAATACTGAAAAATATACTGGAAGCATGTTTATGTGGTTGATAATCGTTTTTGGATTCATGTACCGTTCCCGCTTACTTTCCGGCATATCTGATCCCCCCCACTGTCTTAAATCCAGTTTTTTTCTTACTTCCTTGCTCCAGCTTAATAACTGAAAACCCAAACCTCGTTCAATACACGTTTTATCTGTGGCAAATTCAAATGCATCAAGGACTCTTGGGCTTAATTGCATTAATACTAATTTAATAAAGTACAGGCCTCTTTTAGATTGATAAAAGGATACATGCGCTAACTCATGACCGATAACTCCTATCTGGGAGTTAAAACTTAAATTTTTCAATAAAACAGGATCCAGTTTTTTGTATGAATGGCGGCTAATGGTTATAATGTATTTTCTTTTTGACGATTGCCTAAAAACAGCCCAAAGGGTTGGTCTTGCTGAAAGAGGCGATCTCGCCCTTTTTAATCTGAATTTTATATTGATTCTCTTCAATTCAGGATAGTATTGTAACGCAATGTTAATAACCTCTCTGTATTCAACAGGGATGGTCTTATTAAGGTATATGGTATCCTGTGTCAGGTAGAACCGGGCAGAATCTTTATGAAACAGGGTGTATATTTTCTGAGCAGGAACAACCTGGCTAAAAAATAATACAATAAGGATGCACTTAAAAGGCCTCTGCAAAAACGATATATAATCCTTGTGAATCTTTGGTAACACCATAATCTATTCTAACATTGGTATTTTCTTTTTTATTTACTCTGATCCTTAACCCTGCGCCATAATTATAATGAATCTCGTTTTTTTTAAACTGATTTAAAGATTTGGCTACTGATCCAATCCCCCCAAATAGTGCCATTCCAAACATCTTGTAAACTGGCATTCTAAATTCCTGTTGTAGTATAGCCATGTTATTATCCCGGAATCTTCCTCTGTAATATCCTCTTAAAAAACGGGCTCCTCCAATCTCCGGAAGCATTTTATAAGGCACTTTACCTTTATTATGCGATATATATAGGTTACCATTCCAGATTAATCGTTTAAAAAAAGTAGCGTACTTTCGGGCATCTATTACTAAGGAAGTAAACATGTTTTGATTATTTATGATGTTTTTATAATCTAAATAGGAAGTTTCCAAATAACCACCTTTAGATGGATTTAACGGATTATCCCGTTTATCAATCATAAACACAGGACCAATTCCTTCCGCTTCAAATCCCATATTCCCAAAAATCTCCATACAGGTAGAATTAGGTAATAATGTTACATCTTGATTAAATACATTATGGTACTGGAAAAAGATTCCTCCATATATATGTTCGTTAAACTTGGCTAGCGCTTTTGTCTGAATTCTAATAATATCGAAGGACATCATTATTTTATCGTCTTCTCTGGTACTGTTTCCTATACCATAAAAAAATTGAGGGAATCTGCTGTAATCAAATGCCCCGGTAAAATAGTACTTATTTTCCCGAAGCCATAATTGGTAATCGTTCTCAAAGGCGAATTGCTTATTTAAGGTGTACGAAATGTACGATTGTGTATTAGACTTTTTTGTGACTGAATCTTTTTTTGAAATTCTAAAATAACTATAAAACAATCCGCCAAAACCCAGTCTGGTTTCAGGTGAATAGAACGCAGAGGGCAGTATACCAATTTTAATTTTTTTAAGAGAATCTGACGGAAAAGAAAATACCCTGTTCCAAAGAGCAAAAATTACAAAAAAGAGGATTCCCTTAAAAACAATAGCATCTTTATCTATCTGGCTAATCATCTTACTTAAAGGTTTTTGAGTATTTCCTTAACACTGGCTCTGTTTTTGTAGTTACTGTCAAAATAGCGGTAAGTTACCTTCCCTTCTTTGTTGATAATGTAAACAGCTGGTACAGGTAAGTTATTTCCATTGGTACCATTTCGTTCTACTAAATTAATGCCGTAACCTTTATATTTCTCTGTGGTTTTCTCATCCAGTTCATAAGCGACTTTATACGCTTTCATTATTAGCGATTGTTCATCGGTAACAATGTGGTAAGTAGCTTTTGTTTTTTCAACTGTTTTATAGATGTTTTCAGTTTTTTCGGGCGAAACCGCAATAATGTTAGCGCCTTTTGCCTTAATGAAAGTTAAAGAATCCTCCAGAGCTTTTAATTGCCGGTTACAATAAGGACACCATTCACCGCGATAAAACAAGAGTACAACTGAACCTGATTGTAAAAGTGTTTTTAGGCTTATATCCTTATTGCTTTGATTCTTAGCTGTAAAATCAGGTGCAACATCGCCAATATTTAAACCCATTGGTTTATCGCTGGTCGTAAACGAAAATGCGATAATAGCTACTGGTAGTAAAAAGATAAGTTTTTTCATTTAATGTGATTTTTGATCAAATGTAAGCTTGAAATTATTGCCAATACGTCGTTTATCCGACAATAAGTAAAAACTAGGTGGTCTACCTTTGGCTTATAAAATTAGTAAAAAGGTATAACCTGTCATTAATCCATTAAACTACTACTAAAATGAAAAGATTTATTTTGCTCTCTGCTTTTGTTTGCCTCTATCAAATTGGGCATTCACAAGTTCCCAAAAAAGTAATTGTGGAACATTTTACAAATACGAAATGTAGTATTTGTGCTTCCCGCAATCCAGGTTTTTACACGAACTATAACGCACAAACAGGCGTAATTCATTTAGCCATTCACCCAAGTTCACCCTATAGCGCATGCGTTTTAAGTCAGCACAATGCCGTAGAAAATGATGCACGAACAAATTATTACGGCATATACGGTGGTACACCAAGACTGGTGATTCAAGGAGTTGTTGTTAACAGTGGGGCAAACTATGGTTCTGCTTCTATTTTTACACCTTATTTAGGGCAGCAATCACCAGCAAGTATTAAAATTATGCAAGTAAAATATGGCAATGATTCTATTCGTTCCAGAGTTGTAATTAAAACGGAAGCCGCCCATTCATTGCCTGGATTAAGTTTATTTGTGGCTTTGGCCGAAGATACAATCAACTACACCGGCTCGAACGGTGAGCCGGTTCATTACGATGTATTTCGTAAATCCTTAACAGGGGCGTCGGGCATAAATATTACACTACCTGCAACCATTGGAGATTCGGTTGTTTACACAAAATCTTCAACAGTAAACGGAGCCTGGAATTTCTCAAGAATATTTACACTGGCAGTTCTTCAAGAAACAGGTTCAAAAGCTGTAGTTCAAGCTCAAAACATATCGGCCAGTTCAAACAGTATATACACAGGCGTATCCGAGTTTAATTTTTTAAAAGCAACTATTAATGTATATTCTTCACAGAAAACAGTATACGTTAATCAGGATAAATTTATAGAGAATTTAACGTTTTCAATCTATGATTTAAGCGGAAGGCTATTAAGTAACAAAACTATTGACTCAACCGCTGAACAAATGGATCTGAACCACCTTGACGCTGGAATTTACTTATACAGCATTAAATCTGGAGCGACACATGTTAAAACTGGCAAACTATTACTACAATGAAAAATATAAAGTTGATTATAGGATTAATGTGTTTCGTAAGCATAATTCAAGCTCAGGTTACCTACACATTGAATCCTGCGAAATCGGTTAATTTATCATTGCCATTGAATCAATCAACAGGCTATAAAATCTATCAGGTAAACACCGGAAATTCAAAAATTATTTTAAAATGGGAAAAGATTTTTGAGAATCTTCCATTAGGATGGATTTATACAACGTGTGATAATAGTTTTTGCTATGGTGGTGTTCCTGCCGGACTACATGTCATGGATTCTATCTCTGCAGGCAATCAGGGTTTTCTTGGAATTGACGTTGATCCAGCAAATACAAACGGAGCCGGAGTTGTACAAATTTATGTATATCAGGATGGATATTACAATCAAGGGGATACATTAACCTGGAATATTTCAACTAACGCGGTTGGTATAAATGAATATACCGATAATGATTTAATTTCTATATACCCTAATCCGGTTAATGATGAAATTAATGTTCTATTGAAAAGGAAATACAGAGGGAACAACATTCGGATCATTGATTTTACGGGGAACATAGTTATTGAAGCAGAAATTACTGACTTATTTAGTACCGTTGATGTTTCCGGACTACCCAATGGGAATTACTTCTTGATTATTGAAAACAAAGAACACTTCATAAGAAAGCAGTTTATTAAACAATAAATCGTCTGTTCTGCTTATCAATTAATCCGGAATATTGATCTTTGTAAATTCCATTAAACTGATTCTGTGAGTAGCCGGAATTAGTTACGATGTGCGTCCAAACCAGAATTCGGATACAATTCATCATTTTACTGCGTGTATAGTATTTGATGTCTATCCCAACATTTAGTTCAATGCAAAATGCATTCAGTATTCTTTTCAGAAATACCTTGTCAAACCATTTTACACAGTTAGTTTGCTATCTTAGTAATAAACAATTACATCCTTTCTTTCCTTTCTTTTAATGTCTGGCACCATTACATTTTCTGCCGGATAGCCAATTGGAATCAGTAAAAAGGGTTTTTCGTTAACTGGCCTGTTTAACAGTTGACATAAAAAATTCATCGGACTGGGCGTATGCGTCAAGGCTACTAATCCACATTGGTGAATTGCCTGTAACAAAAAGCCGCAAGCCAGACCAACAGATTCAGTAACATAGTAATTCGTTCTTTTGATGTTGTTTTCCAGATCATACGATTTTTTGAACACAATAATCAACGCAGGTGCATCTTCCAGAAATGGTTTATGCCAATCTGTTCCTAAATAACTTAAGTCGTCTAACCATTCTTGCGGCATACGCCCGTTATAACTTTCGTACTCTTCCTTTTCTGCTGCTGCTCTTATTTTCGATTTCAACGCTTGATCTGTTACTACGCAGAAGGTCCAGGGTTGCTTATTTGCACCTGATGGTGCGGTAGAAGCGGACATGATAATATTACTGATTACGTCTAAGGGAATAGATTCCTTAGAAAACTCCCTCACCGTTCTCCTGCTGTTCATAAATTGATAGTGCCTTAGACTCTCATTTTTCAACTCTTCTCCTCGGAGAAGTTCCTTTGAATAGGGGATGAACTTTGCTTCCATGCTAAAATTTTTCTCCGTGGGTTAATGTTATTAATTTCCGAAATAGAACAGGAAAATAGCGAAGTAACTTCAAACTCCATAAAGTTGTTTGGTATTTTCCAAAAAGTAGCTGTAAATAGTAACCTGCCTTTATTCTGAATGAGAAATTAGTATTCCACTCATCAGTGTAGTGTTTTATTAATTCATCCTTTGTTAATTTATTTTGCAGGTACTTATCCATGTAATTGGAAATAATCTGTGAGGATCGCAAAGCCATACTCATACCATTCCCGCATAATGGCGCAATGGCTCCGGCAGAATCGCCAAGTAACAAGAGGTCGTTTTTATATGTCTGTTTTTTACTAAACCCAATCTGACTAATAGTTAAGGGTTTCTCAAAAAGAAACGTGGCTTCCGAAAAGTACTTATGCAAGTGCGGGTTTCTCATTAAAACATTTCTTTCCATTTCTTTAATTGATTTACCGTTTTCATTTAAGTTTTCAGCGGTAGTTAAATAGCATAAACAAATTGTTTGATTGTCCACTTTAGAAATACCACAATAGCCGTCCTTAAAATTGTGCAATTCAATTAAATTATCGGGAAAAGAGGTTTTTATATGGTATTTAACTGCAATAAAATTACGTTTCTTTTTACTTTTAGTTCTTTCAATAAAAGATGGCTCTATCTTGCCATAAGATCCGCAAACCAATTTAGATTTAAAATTTCTTAATGTTGTTTCTACTGTATATTCCGCATTTTGTAATTGAACATGCGTAGCAGTACAATCCTCAAAAATTTGTACACCATTATTTTTTGCTATCCGGGCCAATTCATAATCCAGCGTGTATCTGCTTATTCCAAATCCACCCATTTTTAACTGAGAGGTTATTTTGTAACCATTATGCGCGGTGATGTTTAATTGATTGATGATTGGCAAATCCATTTCATCTAAATTAAGTCCTAATGACTTTATAAAGTCATAACTTTCCATTGAAACATACTCTCCACACACTTTATGAAAAGGGTATTTATTTTTTTCAATAAGAACAACACTGTAGTTTTTTTGGGTTAATAGAATAGATAAACAAAGACCAGCCAAGCCGCCGCCAATAATCACACAATCGTATATTTTAGCGTCTTCAATCTGCATAAATAATCACTTCGTGCCTGAATGCCCATTTATATTTTATCGTGTATCTGTTTGTTCCTGATGCTTGAATGAGCTTTTCCCATTCTTTCCTTTTAAATCCTCTTAAAACAGAAAGAGGCGCATCGTTCTTTACCAGATAGGACTTAGAAAAAAGGTGCGTGAGGAACTTTATAGAATAATATGCAAGCACGTTACGCTCCAGGTCATTAATAATTAAAGTAGATTTATGCTCCTGAGCAAATTTGATCAACTCAATTATTTCTGAATCTGCCAAATGATGGCAAAATAAGCAGGCGTGTATGATGTCAACTTTAGGCAAGTGCTTATAGATATTTTTATAATCGTCGCGAATAAATTGGATAGCTGGTATTGAATTGTTAGTTATTGAATAATCAATACAGGTTTGTTTTAAATCAATGCCATATAGGTCAATATCATAGTGCTGTGTTTTGTTCCACCTGAAAATCCGTTTAAGTGTATCTCCGCCGCCACATCCTATATCAACAATGGTGTATTTTATCCCTTTTTTTAGCACCTTACTTAAAGCGCTAAAAGTCATTCTGTAACCGCCTAACAGAGCATTTATCACATCCAGTTCTCTGAGGTTTTGGTATAAAGCCGCGTCAGGAATAATATCCGCGTCCAGTAATTCCTTTTTATAACATCTTTCTTTAAACATACTGCAATTGCATGGTTTCAATACTTAAACCTGGTCCAAATGCTGCCGAAAACAGTTTGCTGCCAATTGGCGCGTTTCCTGAAACTTGCAACACTTGTTTTAACACAAACAAAACAGTAGGAGAAGACATGTTACCGTAACTGTTGAGGACATCGTAAGAAGCTTGCAGTTCACTATTTTTCAGCTCTAATACTGACGCAAAATCATCAATAATTTTTTTACCCCCCGGATGTATTGCCCAATAATCAATGGCCTCCTTTTCCAGATCAATGCCTTTCAAAAACGCATGCATATTGCTACTGATTAATGCGGAAACATAAGATGTTAAATTCATAATAAAGCCGGTTTCAGATATGTTCCATGCCATGTCATTTTTACCTTTATCTATTATTAAAGAGTTAAAGGAATGAATCTTAACTTTCTTTTCTTCGAGAGATTGCGATCCAATCAGGACGGCCGCAGCTCCATCTGCAAATAATGTGTTGGCTAAGATAAAATCATCAGTGTCATTGTTTTGAAAATGTATGGTACATAACTCAACACATACAACCAATACCTTTGAGTTTGGATGAGTATTACAAATGTTATTTGCTGCGTTTAGCGCTAATATGGCCGCGTTGCATCCCATAAAATTAATACTACTACGCTGAACGGTGGGCGACAAATATAGTTCGCGAACTAAATCAATATCTAATCCCGGGGCAAATAAACCAGTACAGGTCACCGTAATAATATGCGAAATACTATTTTTAATATCGTTAAATTGAGTAATATTTAAAATAGCTTTAAGTGCTAAGTTGAGAGCCTGCTCCTTATAAACAGCCATTCGGTCGCTTAAGGATGGAACTGTTAACTTATTTTTAAATAAGGCAGGATTTTTTTCTGCAAGGCTAAAATCGTTTAAAACAGAGTACCGTTCAGATATTCCGGATTTTTCTGAAATAAACCGTAGTTTTCTTCGTGTATTTTCATCGGTTGTAGCCTTTTCAAAAAATGAGCAGATATCTTGTTGCTTATGGCAATAATCGGGTAAAGCGGTTCCTATGGCAATTAAATAGCTCAACTAAAAATGGTTTAAGAAGGTAAGTAGTGTAAAACAACTATTCATACAAATAGCCGCAATTGTATTCATGATCATGGTATTTTTGAAATTGGCTTCTGATTTAGTTTTTATCACTTTTAAAAGCCAGTAAGTAAAAAAGATAATTACAGGAGCAAAAAAAAGCTGTAGAATGTAGAAATGACTGACTTTGTCTGTTCTATAAAAGTAGATGTAATAGAAGATATTGCAAATTGCAAACATAATAGCCGTAAAAACAAAGGTTCCTTTATACCCCAATTTGTAACTAAGCGTTACAACGCCGGCTGCAACGTCTTCTTTATGCTGATAAATTTGTGTAAGTGGGTAGGCACCGGCAATTTGAAACGAACAGGCAAGAAGAATATAACTGTTGGTGGATGTAACTGAAAACGGAACATTTGAGATGCCCGCTGAACACATGAAAAACGTGAAGGCACCCTGGAACACAACCACCACCAAAAAGCCAATTAACGGGTATTTTTTTAAACGTATTTGTTTTGAACTATAAGCTCTGGATGCAAGGATATAGGCTAGTATGCAAACTGAAAACAGCTTATTTATCAAAAAAAATGATAAGCTAACCGATACTATATCCATTAGTAAGGTTATATGAAACAATTTTTTGGTTGGTAAAGGCGGATGTTCCAAACCACCAATAGGTGATTCGTCTCTGTCTATGTAACTGTTGTAACCATTACTTGCCGGATATACTAATAAATGTATAACCAGAAACGTTCCAATTGCATTTAGTAGTTTTACATCGTTGGTTTGACTTAGTGCCAGGATAAAAACGGGCATTAAGAAAAACGAGAATGGAATCCTCAATAGTTTTAATGTATTATAATCGGGAAGTAAAGGCATTTTTTACAAATAAGATCAACTGTTTTCTTTCTAAATATAAACATATAAACGCGTTCGATAAAACAATTAAACATAATGTAAACAAGTATCCCGAATCATTCATAACCTCAATGCCAACTTTGGTTAAATGACCGACAACAGCTCCGATCATCAAACTAATAGTTATTAATGCGCCAAAAAATCGGCTTTTGGGTATTACCAATGTTATAGAAGCAATCAACTCTGCAACACCAATACCAATTCTTCCAATAGGCTCTATTCCTAATTGGGTAAAAATATAAATACTTTCAGGTGCTCCTGTAAATTTGAAATACAATGTTTGGAGCATTATCACCGCGGCTATAACCGCGGCCCCCCATGAAATAACTCTAACTGAAACCATGTTTTAATGTAATAGCGCATTACCAAAAAGAACTGAAAAATCTTCGCACCAAATCAGAACGTATTTATATTCTGACGTGTTAACGGCGTTATCAAAAGAATAATTGAAATTTCCATTGGTAGATTTTAAATTCCCGATATTTATAAAGTCTTTATTGGTAGTAGTTTTTGAAAGATAAACCCTTAAATCAGGACCGCTATCTGTTTTAAATCCGTCAAATACCAGTTGTTTTGAGCCATCTTTAGAATATACACTCACACGGCCGGAAGTAGTATGCGCATTACTTGAAAAGTTAGATTGCGCAATGAGTGTTGCTCCCTCAGTATCAAAACCTTCATTTAGAGAGTTGTTTTTTTCTTTCTTTTTGCAACCTGCTAAAAATAGAATTGTAACAATAATAACTAGTGTTTTATTTTTCATTTTTACTTAGTTTAATATCAATAAATACAATAACATTTTTAGACATAACAATGCTTGGACTACCTAGTCCAAAATCTAGGCGATTTAACTCAAACTGACTGCTTAATAAAAGCCAATTACCGGAATAATTAATTTTAGCGGGTAAAATTATTGTTTTAGATATTCCTTTTATTGTAAGGTTACAGGTAATTTTGTAATTGTCATCTGAAACTGATTCAATTTTGGTCGTTTTTAATAGTATTTTTGGATAATATAAAGCATCAAAGTACTCTCCTTTTTTTAAATGGCGATTCCGCATTTCGATTCCAGTTTTAATGGAAGCCACATCAAGTGATCCTTCAAAAAAGGAAGTATTTAACTTATTCTTATTAAATTCATATTTCAAATTTAACCCTTTAAAATTACCAGTTACAGTTGAACCTGAGTTTTTAACTTTGAAATAGATGCTGTAATTATCTGAAGGTATTTCATTTTCATATTGCTTAGCCAGTGAGCAAAAAAGGAATAGGTTAATCAAAATAATGTTTATGCAGGCCATAATATTTAACAAATGAAGCGATTTATCCTTTAGCTATTTGTCACTTACCTGACAAAGAAGGGCGTTTTTTGTAAATATATTTGGTAAAACAATGGTTAATAGATTCAATTTATTTAGCTTTCTGGCCATATTCATACTGAATTTTAACAGTTATTCGGTGGTTTTGGATTCTGTTGATGTAAAAAGTGACCGAATACAAAGCTCTAAAAAGGCAGTACTTGATAGTCTTCTTGAATTACACTACAACCAACAGCCTTTAGAAGGAAACTTCAATGCAAATTCAGCTAATGTGTTTAATCTGAATTTTGCTAAAATGGCCTATCAAATTTGTAAGAAACTTAACATGTTTGATACTTTACAAGCTTTGGCAGTTGATATAGGATATATTCATTCGTTAAGAGAAGAGTACGATTCCGCATTTACCTACTATTTTAACACCATAAGTTTGTTTGAGGAAATGGAAAAATACGATAAAACGTTCTCTCTAACTCAAAATGTACTTTACAATAATAATACACTTTACAAAATAATTGAAGCTGATAAAATTGAACAAAAAAGGAAGAATAGGGAAATAGTTTACCTTTTTATTATTGTCTTGATCTTTTTATTGATCATTATAGTTTCTACAATTTTATTTTATAAAAAATTAAAAGTAAAAAACCAGCAAATATCGGCGAAAAACAGGAATCTGGAAGATGTCCAGTCTCAGATTAAAAGCAGTCTGGATTATGCGCAAAACATACAAAATTCTATTGTTCAGAATGAAATAGGGCTTACAAAGTCATTTTCAGACTCATTTGTTTTGTTTAAGCCTAAAGATACAGTAAGTGGAGATTTTTTATGGACAAACAAGTGCAAGGAGGATGTTTTTATGGCTGTTGCGGATTGTACCGGACACGGTGTTCCTGGGGCCTTATTATCCATTGTTGGCAATTTTCTGCTGGATGCAGTTGTTAATTATCATCAATTGCAAAATACAAATGAGGTGTTGGATAAACTACATCATGAAGTTATACGAACCTTAAATAAAAACGTTAAAAACCAAAAGCTGAATGATGATGGAATGGATATAGCCTTACTAAGAATAAACACAGAAAAGCAAACACTTCAGTTTTCGGGGGCCAATCGATCAGTGTACATTGTAAGGACTGGTAAAATTATCGAATTAAAGGGCGATAGAAGGCCAATAGGAGAAACGATGATCAACTATCATCCTTTCAAAAGTATTGAGTTTGAATTACAGAAAAATGACATTGTTTATTCCTTTTCTGACGGGTATTACGATCAATTTAATATTAATGGAAAAAAGCTGTTAAAAAGAAAATTATTGCAATTATTATTGGATACCAGCACCTTAAAATTGGAGGAACAGCGTCAGGTATTGATAAATGTTCTATCAGAGCATCAAGGCAACGTATCACAAACTGATGATATTTTGGTTGTTGGTATAAAAATTTAACCGAGGGCTTTTATGTTTGGAATAATTACCTTTTTTCTGCCTTCATAAACAATTGTGCCCTTTTCCACAAGACGATTTATTATTGTTGTTACAGATTGGCGGGAGGAGGCTGTATAATCTGCAATGTCCTGATGAGTCAGCATCATTTCCATTTCAACGGTATTGCCATTGGTTTTACCATGATACTTCGCGTATTTTTTAAAAAAATCTAAAACGCGCGTGTCAACATCTTTAAAAATAAGATCCTCATATTTTTGCTGAAATGAGATCAGTTTCTCATTCATGGCTTCATTATACCTTAATGCCAGATTGGTATTGTTTTTTAAAACATTCATAAAATTATTAAGTTCAAAAAAACATAGTTTTACATGATCTGATAAAACTTTGGCATATTGGCTACTTGTACTATTAATATGCCCGAAGATGTCACCTTCTGTTAACATTTCAGTAATTATTTCTTTTCCCTTCTCATCTTCCCTGCAAATTTTTACCGTACCCACTTTAAGTATAAAAATTTTTTTAATCTCCGATTCATTAAAATAAATAACATCGTTCTTTTCTGCGGATTTCATGTTCGAGATAATACATAAATCTTCAACTTCCTTATGATTTAATTGATCAAACAACCGGTGGTTTCTCAGGTACCAATATTTGCTGGCTTGATTCATGAAATGTTAAAATATTAATTTATTAAGTTGCTGTATAGCAATTGCAAAAAACAGTATAGATAACGCTTTGAAGTAAAATTTGTTGTTGATGTATTTTAAAATTTGCATTTTATACTTATTTACTATGATTATCAAGATTGTTAAAAGAATAAAGGCACCTGTACCGGCACCTAAAATAAACGAAATTTTCTGACTACCGGATTGAATTTCAAGAAATTTTACCGAGTTAAAATAGACCTGCACAAACACCCAAAACGGTAATAGTTGAGGATTTAAGATGGCCAGCGAAAAACCTTTAAAAAAACAAAACAATGGCGCCTTACTTTTATCACCTTCAGTTGCAATGGTCTGATTCTCTTTTTTTACCCAAAAAACTATAGAAATGGCAAATAAAACAATTACAAAAGCAATCTGAAAAATAGTCTGAAAAAGTGTATTGTCTTCGAGAAAAGAGTTCATATAAACCGCTAACATGCAATAGATGAACTCAGGAACGGATCCTCCAAAAGCTGCCCAAAGGGCTTCTTTTTTAGTAGTGTATAACACCGTATTTATAACAAAAAAATTTACCGGTCCAAGTTGAAGAGAACCTATGAAACTTGCCAGACAGGAAAATACAAATATTAAAAGTAATGAATTCAGGTAACAGTATTTTTAAGTATAATTTAAATATAGGCTTCTTTTATTTCCGTATGATTAATACTCTGATCTGGTTCGCGAATATGTAATCATTCAGTATAACGATCCTGCTAATTAAAAAGAAAAGGGGGCTTATCTTTTTAATTAGATAAGCCCCCTTGCGTACCCAGGACGGGACTTGAACCCGTACGCCTTGCGGCACACGCCCCTCAAACGTGCTTGTCTACCAATTCCAACACCTGGGCAGGGGCTGCAAATATAATTATTCCAGTTTAATTTCCGCAAATTTTTCGGGTTTAAACCACTCTTCTTTTAGCGTTTTCGGGAATTTAATGTCATAGTACCGCTCGGTTAACTGTAAATGGCCATTTTGCCGAAAAGTAATAAACGTTGCCACCCAGTTGCCTTCCAACCTTTCATAGTTTTCAAACGTTACGTCCCGTATTGCCGAACGCTGACGGTAAATGATCCGGTGCAGGTAAAACCGTTCCTTATCAATCCACAACTGCGGACTCAGTGTATCTCCCTTATCGGCCCCGATAACCAATAACTGTCGCCCCATCCACTGCTCCTCCCGTACCTTTTTAAGGTTATATCCCATCGAGTCGAGTAAATGCGCCGTTTCCCAGGGCTTTAAAAAATAAACATCAAACCCGGCCAGTACCAGATCGTGTACCATAGGCAACTTTACCTGTTCTTTTCCATCTTTAAAACCATAATAAGTGTTGTTGGCAAACAATACGCCATTCTGAGACGCTTTATTATCAAACTTAATCAGCAATTTTCCGGGAAACGCGGCCGCTTCGTGCCATACTTCTTTTTTATCGGGAGCGCCTTCCTTGTTAAAATACTGCACCTCCTGACTAAATGTAAAATACCGGTACCAGCGCCCACCCGCATACGCATTACGCATCGCTTCCAATGCATCGTACCCGCTTTTTATTACCGATTTGTTCCGGCTTACCAAAGTACCAATGCTATAAGCTATTGTATCGCCATCCCTGTTACGGAACACCCTGAATTTATTAGCCGCCGCCCCCATATAAGAGGGTTTCCAGGTTTTCCCGCCATCAAAGGTTTCAAAGCCATAAGGCACTGCCCCTACCCATCCGTGTTGCTCGTTGGTAAAGCCTACGCCAAACTCACGTACCTTTATATCGTTTACCAGCGGCAATTCCTGCCAGGTTTTTCCGCCATCTGTTGTTTTAATTACGTAACGCTGACTCATGGCCGCGCTGGTATCGTAACTCTGTACAGTACCATACCCTACCTTACGGCTGGGGAAATAACATTTCCACACATTTTCAAACGGACGTTTTCCGGTGTACGTTATCTTCCAGGTTTTACCCCCATCTGAGGTCATTAACATTCTGGCCCGGGTTTTATCCAGTTCTCCATCGCTGGCGGCACAAATCACCCCTTCCTTTACATTAAAAAATTTAATATCCAGAATATAGGAACAGTATTGACTCATATCCTGTGCTTCAAATGTTTTGCCATGATCGTGCGAAATCATTGTAAACGCCGGACTCCCCACCCGTCCGCCACAGTAAATGTGCGCGCGGTACGCCAGATTACCTGCGTTTATAACCGGTTCGTTGTATATGCTGATGGCACAGAGTCCCTTTACCCGCGGACCTTTATACTCTACAGGCGTCCAGTTATGGCCCCCATCGGTGGTTTTATACAGGGGAACGGTATCTTCCACATTCGGGAAATAATCGGTGCCAATGGTTCCTGCAAACCCCAGTAAACTATCTACAAAGCCAATGCACCGGAAAAACGTTCCCTTTTTTTCGGTTATCAGTTGCCAGTCTTTCCCGCCATTCCGGGTTTTATAAATTCTGCCATAGCCATTTACGTACCAGCCCAGCGAATCGTTTACAAAACAAATATCGTCCTGTTTCCCGGGATAAGCATCCGTTTTTTGCTGTGCCCAGTAAGGTGCCGTTTGAATTCGTTGCGCTGTGGAACCCAATACTATAAAAAGCAGAATTGCAGAAAAGAATAATTTCATAACATAATGTAGATAGCGAATCAAAAATACCAAAACAGACTGGCTTCTTAAACTGTATCTTTGTCAAATCCTGCAAACTTTTAAACCGGATATATTATGGCAACGCATCATTACGAAACAACAATTGTGTGGACCGGAAACAATGGAGAGGGCACCAGCTCCTACACTACTTACGAGCGCTCGCACGTAGTATTGGTCGAAAATAAACCAGACTTGTTCTGCTCTTCGGATAAGCCTTTCAGGGGAGACGGCACCAAACATAATCCGGAAGATTTCCTGTTAAGCGCCTTGTCATCGTGTCACATGCTTTGGTACCTGCATTTATGTGCCGACGCGGGCATAATTGTAACCGCCTATACCGATACCGCTAAAGGCACTTTAAGCATTGAAAACGGTAGTGGACGCTTTACCGATGCCTGCCTTTACCCGATGGTGACTGTTAAAGAATCGTGGATGATTGCTAAGGCGAATGCTTTGCACCACGATGCCAATCAGAAATGCTTTATTGCCAACTCCTGTAATTTTAAAGTAAGGCACGAACCCTCCTGTATAGCGGAAACAAAGGCTATTTAAGTTGTAATACCATTTTACACCAAAGGCAACTGTATTTTTAGTTTTACGTTCCGGAAACGTTACCGATGGGTTCGTTGCTCTTTTTGTTCTGGTAAAACATTATGTACGAACGGCAGAGCGATTGAAGCGGCAGCCTTGCGCCGGACTTTGTGTGATTTTGCGCGAGCGAGGAAGCGACCTATGGAAGCTACCGGAGCCGCAGCAAAAGCCACAAAGTACAAGCAAGCTACAGCGTAAAGCGCGTTTTTTAGGGCCGGGAAATGCGCGGTGGCAAAACTGCCCCTCTTTACTATGTCAAGGTGATATACCACAAAAAAAGTATTGTAACGGGTTTGCTTACCCATCTTGCTTTTAATGGAAAATAATTTTTCCTTTGTACACTTTTATTTTATCCATTAAACCAATATGAATTTATTAATCCAGAAATTTGGTGGCACCAGTGTAGGCAGTCCGCAGCGCATTAAAGCCCTGGTAAACCTTACAGTTAACAGCACACCAAAACTTGTTGTACTTAGTGCCATGAGTGGTACAACTAACGCGCTTGTTGAAATATGTGAAACCCTTTACACGAAGGAGCACATAAAGGCCGGCACGTTAATAAAGCAACTGGAAGATAAATACCATACCGTTATAACTGAACTGTTTTCGACCCCTGCGGCTCTCGATAAAGGTAAACAGTTACTGCACCAGCATTTTGATTACATCAGAGGATTTACCCTCGATATGTTTACCGCCAACGAAGAAAAAGCCATTCTGGCACAGGGTGAACTGTTGAGTACCGCCTTGTATCACTTTTATCTGGAAGAACAAGGTATTGCATCGGTTCTGTTACCCGCGCTTCAGTTTATGCGACTGGATGCCAACGATGAGCCCGACATGGCCTACATTGAAGAACAACTGAAACAACTACTTACCAATTACCCCGCACACACATTTTTTATTACACAAGGGTATATATGCCGTAACGCGTTTGGCGAAATTGATAACCTGAAACGCGGGGGCAGTGATTACACGGCCTCTATTATTGGCGCGGCGCTCAGGAGTCCGGAAATACAAATATGGACCGATATTGACGGGATGCACAATAACGATCCGAGAATCGTTAATAAAACACATCCCATCCAGCAGCTCAGTTTCGATGAAGCGGCCGAGCTGGCCTATTTTGGCGCTAAAATTCTGCATCCTACCTGTATTTTACCGGCTCAGAAGCGGAATATTCCGGTACGTTTAAAAAACACCATGCAGCCCGACGCGGAGGGAACACTTATTGATAATCAGTTATCGGGTGAAGGCATTAAAGCCATTGCCGCCAAGGATGGCATTGTAGCCATTAATATTAAAAGCGAACGCATGTTACTGGCCTATGGTTTTTTAAGGGCCGTATTTGAAATTTTTGAGCGCCATAAAACACCCATAGATATGATTACGACCAGTGAAGTAGCGGTTTCTTTAACCATTGATTCCTCTGCTCACCTTAATGATATACTTGCCGAACTGAAAGAGATTGCAACGGTACAGGTAGAAACCGATCAAACCATTATCAGTATTGTGGGGCAACTCCCAAAAGATAAACCCGGTTATGGGTATAAGGTACTGGATGCGCTTCAGCATATTCCATTGCGCATGGTATCGTACGGTGGCAGCAGCAGCAACATTTCGGTGCTGGTAAACAGCGTACACAAAAAGGAGGCGCTGATGGCATTAAATAAAGGTTTATTTGGGTATTAAAACGGAAACTATGTTTAACGACACGCAACGAAATTATTTTAAAACGCTGAAAACACCGTTTTACTATTACGATATGGAGGTACTCAACCAAACGCTGCAACAACTGAAAGCGGCAGCCCCGGCTGACTACCATATCCATTACGCGCTTAAAGCCAATGCCAATCCTGAAATTCTGCAACTGATAAAACATTACGGTCTGGGTGCCGATTGTGTTAGCGGTAACGAAGTTAAACGCGCGCTGGAAACCGGCTTTAAACCGGAGGAAATTGTGTTTGCCGGTGTTGGTAAAAGTGATGATGAAATACTACTGGGACTCGAAAACGACATTTTTTGCTTTAATGTAGAAAGTAGTCACGAGTTACTGGTGCTCAATCAACTGGCTACCCAACAGGGCAAAACGGCCTCCATTGCGCTGCGCATTAACCCGAATGTGGACGCTTATACCCACAAATACATTACTACCGGGCTAGAAGAAAATAAATTTGGCATTAATCCTTACGAACTCGATGATATTCTGAGCTTACTGAAAACACTTAAAAACATAAGATTAAGTGGCCTGCATTTTCACATCGGTTCGCAGATTACCAGTTTAACCCCTTACAAAAATTTATGTTCGCGGGTAAATGAGATTAATCAATTCTTTATTCACAAAGGGCTTACCGTTGAACACATTAATCTGGGCGGTGGACTTGGCATTAATTACAAAGAGCCGGATACAGAAGCCATTGTTGATTTTGACGCGTATTTTCAGGTATTTAAAAAATTTCTGGCGTTACACCCCGGGCAAGCGGTTCACTTTGAATTAGGCCGAAGTATTGTGGCACAGTGCGGCAGCCTTATTGCACGGGTACTTTATATTAAGAATGGTATTACCACCAATTTTGCCATTCTGGATGCTGGCATGACGGAGTTGATTCGCCCGGCATTATACCAGGCCTACCATTGCATTCAATCGCTGGAACCTGCCGTATCAGAAGAACGCACCCGTAAATACGATGTGGTAGGACCCATTTGCGAAAGCTCGGACTGTTTTGGAAAAGCGGTGGTGTTACCTGAACTGAAACGCGGGAATTTACTGGCCATTCGTTCTGCCGGAGCTTATGGCGAAGTGATGAGCAGCCGGTATAACCTCAGGGATGAAACGCGGAGTGTATATTCGCAACTGGGACAGATTAATGTAGGGTTTTAAACGTTCTGCAACTCCTTTGGTTTAATATGTCATTTTACTGTAATCGAACCCCATTATGTAACGCGGTTTAGTACTGTCGTAGGCCGCACTAAAGAACGACTGATGCCGTATGTGTTGTTCGTGTTTCTTTGAGTGAACACCTGCAAGGTGTAACAAACTGAAAAAAGCGTTGGATGAACTAAAGGGCGTGGTTTTACGTTTTCTAATAATTTCTTCCATTAAGGGGTATTGTTTTTTATACGCGGGCGATAATACCGCAAACGCTGGTATTTCGGCCATGCATTTATCCGGAGGGTAACAATGTCCCGCATAATCCCGGTTCTCGAAAAGTTCTTCGCCGTGGTCGGATAAAAACAACAAGGCTGCATTCTGGTTATGACACCGCTGATTAAAAATAGTAATCAGCGTATTAACAACCGAATCGTGGTAGCGCATGGCATTATCGTAGGCGTTAAGCAACTGACGGGTTTTGGGTGTTTTAACGGCTACTTTTGCCGGCGATTCGCCTGTAAAGTAGTTTCTGGCAGCCGGATATCGCTTTTCGTAATCGAAATGGCAGCCCATTAAATGCACCACAATAAACCGGGACTTTTGCGGTGTACGCTGCAATGTTTCATCAAACGATTTTAGTATCGCTTCATCAAGATGTAAACTGGAATTGGATTTACTATCGTCGTTCAGCGAATCCATAAAAGCACTTTTTTTACAGAGTTGAGATAAGAGTACAATGGTTGCATCCGTTTTCCCCCACCCTGACTGGTTAGATAACCAATAGGTATCATAATTCAGTTTATTTAATAGGGCCAGCAAATTTACTTTTTGTGAGAGGTAACCATTGTAAAATAAAGAAGGCACCGCCTCCGCGGTAAGCGCGGCCATAGTAACCCAATTGTTGAATGGATAAATACTTGTATTGGTATCTAAACCGGGAGTAGTTGAGCGCGGATAACCGTAAAGGCTCATGTGCCGCTTACTGAGTGATTCAGATACCACCAGCACCACGGTTTTAGGTAAGGTATCGGTTTTGTAAAAGTGACTGTACTCCCCCGATAAAGCCAGTACATTTTTTTCAGCCGCCAGTTTACGGTTAAAAGCTTTGTATTCGTTATACTCACCAATAAGAATGTCCCAGTACCGGACATTATGAGTTCCGTTCCCTTTGGAGTGCGACAGTTGTATAAAATCTAACACCCCGAAAACGGAAACCCCCATGGACACATAGAAAAAACTACTCCCCGTAAAAAAACGGATGAAGGCGTGCCGTTTGTAAAAAACAAACAAAAGTATGCCCAAAAAACTAATTAATGCCATTATGTTTCCGGTTGACAGGTAGAGTTTTGCAAATTCTCCTGCTTCATCCGGATTGGTGTTTAATACCGTTTGTACTGCCGCAAACGTAAGAGGATAAGCAAAAATAAGATAGTTTACCACATCAGCCAGAATTAAAAATGAAGCCACTATAAGATAAAGTACCACTATTCCAATCAGGCTATTTTTAATCCAGCGCGTTTTAATATAGCGGTAGGATACAGAAATCAGGAAAAAAGCAAGTACAATGCTGCAAAAAAACAAAATTTCCTTATAGGTAATTTCCAGATCGTGTTTGGTGCCTTGTATTAAGCCATACTCAGAAGGGTTCAGTTTTTTAAGGATAAAACTTAAGAATAAAGTAAAAGAAGACACGATAAATACAAAGGCTGTAAATAACAGGGTTTTAAACAGGGAAGGAACATATTTCCCCATCTGCATTGCTAGACTTTTTACAGAGTTCATAAATTACCGCATTACACAAATAACGTCTATAAAATTAAATTATTATTTTAAACAGACTCTTAATACTGATTTTTCATTTTAATGTGAAAGGAAACGTACTGTAAAAAATTACGTAAACTACCATTACCGCTTTACTAACAGAATCATTAGCCTGATTTTCTACTTCATTATGTTTAAACCAATCCAAAGTAAACCGCTATTTTTTATTCGATGACTATATTATAACGCTATAAAACTTATCTTTAGTTGCTTGTTCATTCAAAAAACTGACATTTATTCTCTTATGAGGTACCTTATTCTTATTCTGTTCCTGGCGATTGTTTCTCCAATTGTAATAAACGCTCAGCTTATTAAAGGGCGCATTGTGGATGCGGATAACGGTCATGGCGTATCTTTCGCCATTATTGGTATTCAGGGCAGCACTAAAGGTGTAAGTGCCGATATTGACGGTCGGTTTGAATGGTTGGTAACGCCTGACCAACAATCGCTTCTGATACAGGCCATTGGTTACGAGAAAAAAACGGTAAGTTTAACCGAAGCCAGTCCGGGTAACGAGTTCCTGATCCGTTTGACTCCCGCAGCACTTAACCTTTCTGAAGTGGTTGTTTATCCTAAAGAGAATCCGGCCAACGCTATTATTCGTGAAGTGATAAAACGTAAACCGAAATTTGATCCCAATGAACAAAAACACTATTTATGCAAATCGTACAGTAAAACCTATTTCACCTTAAGTGATGTATTGGGGAAAGAAGACTTTTACGAAACGGATACCGTTCGTTTCAGAGAAGAGAAAAAGTTACTGGATAAACAGTACCTGTTTTTTGTTGAGAGTTTTAGTGAGCGCCGTTATAAATACAAAAATATCTATCAGGAAAAAATTCTGGCATCGCGGGTTTCCGGTTTTAAATCAGCGCCGTTTTCCAGTCTGGCTTCTCAGTTGCAATCGTTTACCTTTTACAACGATAATATTGAAATTCTGGGCATCAAATACGTAAACCCTTTAATGAAAGGTACACTGAAACGCTATCGCTTCCTGATTGAAGATACCATTATTAACCAAAATGATACTACTATTCTGATTCATTTTGAACCACGCCCTAAGAGCAATTTTAAAGGGTTAAAAGGGACACTTTACATAAATAAAAATCAGTACGCCCTCAGCAATGTAATGGCCGAACCTGCTTCAGCCGAAAAAAAGGACAATCGCATCAGCATACAGCAGTTATACGCCAGGGTAGATAGTACGCGCTGGTTTCCTAAACAGTTAAATGCTGAACTCCTTTTCGGGGGTATGGGCATAAGTATGGGCTCCGGCTCAGAAAAACCGGATCAATCATCGGGTAGTCCGGGTGTTTTAAAATGTGTTAGCAAAACCTATGTGGATGATGTGGTATTCGATACCATTTTTAAAATCCGGAACCGGAATGTGACCGTTATTAACAAGAATGGTTACGAGAAAACATCGGAAAATGAATGGCTTAAATTGCGCCGCGATACGTTAAACGTAAAAGAACAAAACACTTATCATGTTTTAGATAGTTTGGGAAAGGCCACTAATATTGAAAAGAAACTGGCATTGTATAAAGTACTTATTACCGGTAAAATTCCATTAGGGTATGTAGATGCGGATTTAAACCGGATTTTAAAAGTAAACGAATACGAAGGTTTACGCTTGGGCGCCGGACTGTCCACTTCTGAAAAACTGAGTCGCTGGTTTACCATCGGCGGGTTTGCCGGTTACGGATTCAGAGATAAAGCCTGGAAATACGGCGGTTATGCCCAACTCAATTATCTGGGGCGACCCGATCGGTTCCTGAAAGTAGAATTATTTCAGGATCTGACCGAAACAGCGGGCACCAGTTTTCTGATTCGCCAAAACGAACTGGTTATGACCGAAGGGATACGGGAATTACTGGTAACCAAAATGGATAAAACCGGTAGCGGCCGTGTTTCGTTACAACATGTGTTTTTTAACGCGTTTAAAGCTCAGGGCTATTATGCTATTTCGGAACGGCAATCGCCTTCGGGATGGTTCATTCCCGATAGTTATGGTGGTGTCTTAAATTACAGTACCCGATACGTTACCCACGAAACGGGATTGATGCTGCGCTGGCGTCCGGCCGAAAAATTTATTGAAAGTCTCGGACAAACCATTTCCATTGGTAGTAAATGGCCTACGTTTTTTATTAATGTGGCTAAGGGTTTAACAAACAGCTACCAGTCGTACACCGGGCAATTTGATTATACCCGTATGGATTTACGGATTGATGGCAACTGGAGGTTTAAAGTAAAAGGCGGTATCGGCTATCAGTTACAAGCCGGTAAAATATGGGGCGATGTGCCTTATACCCTGCGCTATAATAACAAGGGTAGCCGGAGCGAACGTAACCGCATCAGCGTGGAAAGGACATTTGAAACCATGTTTTTAAATGAGTTTATCAGTGATGAATACGCCGCGCTCTTTCTATCGTATACTACCGGATATATTTTAAAACGCAACCCGTACTTTAATCCGGTACTTGAATTTTGTCACCATTACGGTATTGGTAATTTTACACGAGGCAACGGCCACATGACTTATGTGGAGTTGAATGACATGAGTAAAGGGTTTTCGGAAGCCGGTCTGCGGGTGCGTAATATTTACAAAAGCGGATTCAGTTCATTTGGTATTGCCGCGTTTTACCGTTACGGCAATTACGCTTACGAAGAAGCAAAACGCAACCTAATGCTAAAACTGGTGTTAAGCATTGAACTGGAATAAAACATATAGTAAACATAACCAACAAAATAAACACAACATTATGACGAACAGGGAAACGATCATTAAAAACTATATAAACGGTTATAACCGGTTTGATGTTGAACAGATGGTGGCTGATTTTGACGAGCACATCGCGTTTAAAAACCTTCATAACGGACAGGTTACCATGTCGTTAATAGGTTTACTGGCATTTAAACAACAGGCAGAAGATGCCAAAGCCTGGTTTTCGGAAAGAACCCAAACGATTATCGCTATTCATCATGTGGGGAATAGCACTGAAATAGAAATTGCCTACAAAGCCATTGTAGCTGTTGATTTTCCGAATGGCCCCCAAAAAGGACAAACCCTAAGCTTGTCGGGCAAATCGGTTTTTGAATTTGATGGTGATAAAATTATCCGGCTAACGGATATGAGTTAGATGAACATAAACGTGTTTCATTACTATCCAACATTACACACGTCATAATCCGTTTTTCAAACGCTTATTGGTGACGCCATTTCTTGAAGACGTAAAGGAAGAAGGTACAACTTTAGACTTTTATGACCCGTTTGTAAAAAACACCTTTCCCGTTAATGATTTTAACGATATATACTCCCTGCTCTAACTGTGCCATATTGAGTGATACTGTTTTTGTATCCGTTCCCTGAGATGGTTTAAAAAACTGTTCCATGATCTGTTCACCATTTAAACCAATTATACTTGCCGAGATAATTTCTGAGGAGCCCGTAATGGTAATTTGTTCGCTAAATGGATTCGGAAACAGGGCATATTCCGATTCAGGTAACAAGTCGTTACTACTCATGGCTAAGGTGTTGAATAAGGCTAAATTTTCGCAAGAAAGTGTAGGATTGCCAACCGCTTTAAATATACCACCAAACAGTATTGAATTTGGAGGTCCGGATTGATACTGAATCACCGCTTCAACATCATTAGTTGTCCCCTTGTTTAAATCAAAAAGATTTATCCCATCGAAAGCAATAACATTCCCCACCGTAGAAGTTGTGGCGGTAGCCAATCTGTTAAATCCTCCTGTAATGTAAAGTTTGTTTTGTATGGTTTCCAAGGTATGAACAAAGCAGAAATTACCACTGGGAGGAAAAACAGTAAACAACTTAAACCCGGGTTGAACCCATTGCGCGCCATTCCATTTAGCAATGGCACCCACCGAATTTGTACCGGCAGCTGTAAACTCGCCGCCCGCGTATAAATCACCCTGAAAAGAGGTAACTGAATAAACGGTTTTGTTGAAACCGGTTCCTAAAGCACTCCATGCTACCCCATCCCATTCGGCAATGCCATTACATGTAATCCCTCCCGCCTTTTGAAAATTGCCGGCAACATACAGTTTGTTGTTAAATACGTGCATTTGGTGCGGATACATATTAGGCGGATTGGGCAAAATGGATTGTTGAAATCCCAGCCCGCAACGCACCCATTTCGTTCCGTTCCAGCGGGCTATTCCATTAACAGTATCTGTTCCGCACCGGTTAAACTCGCCGCAAGCGTAAATCTGATTATTAAACTTAATGATGTCGTATATATCCGGTTTAAGTCCGGATACACCAACCAGCCGAAAAGCGCTACCCAAAGTATTCCATGAAGTACCGTTAAAGTACCACACATAATTTGAATCATTCGTTGCCCGGTATTTAGCTAAGAACAAAACCGTATCTATTGTTCGGATCGAATGTCCCCAATCGGTAAAATTTCCGCTTTGCACCCAGGTGGCACCTGTCCACTTAGCCACCGTTTTAGCCGTTACACCATTAATTTGTGTAAACAAACCTGTAGCATACAAATCATTGTTGTAATATTCAAAATCAACAATAGTATTATTAGAGGCTCCTGCCGGACCAAAAGCTGTCCACTGCGCAAATCCAAAGTTAGCGGCGGCAAGAAAAAAAAGCAGATGTATTGTTTTCATCGAAAGGTTTTTGTGTAGTTCATACAAAGAAACCATATTTTTCTCTACAAGGTGCTGATTGTTTAATTTTTAACACTATCCATCAATACTTATCGTCATGTCTATAACAAGAAAAAAACGACAAATACTACCTTTTGCTTTTTTAGCACCAAAACATTCATAAACAAAAAGCCGACTTATCATTACGATTTGCCGGCTTTTCAATATTAACGGATTGTAGCTAAATTTTACTGTAACCCTAGCTCCTCGTCGCTGGCACATTTACATTTTGGAAGTAAACGCGGAATAAGCGCTGACTCAAATACTTTCATTCCTTTCGATTCCTTATCGTACTTAAGCGTTAATTTAATCTCTGATTTTACAGTCACCCCGTTCCGGATGGTTGGATTCCATAAATCCATTGATTTAACCGATTCCATCACCAGTTTATTAAGGTCTTCGTTGGTTCCCGTAATAAATGCTTTCTTGATAGACCCATCAATGTTTAACTGTAGTTTTAACTGCGCGTTTAATTGTTTACCGTGGCGTTTTTGCTTTTTGGTCAACGGAATGTTTGACACAAAAAACGCGTTCAAATCCTCATCTCCATTTCCATAACAAGCCGGGCGACACGCTTTAGGGTCTTTGGTGCGCTTAGGTTTTGTATAACCCGCACGTTTTTTAACCGTTGCTTTAGCCAGATCGGCATCTGAAATGGTTACGGTTGTTTCGGGACCTTCCTGCAAAGGCGCATCATCTTCTTTTTCTTTTTCCTTCTCTTTTTCTTTGTCCTTGTCTTTAGATTTTGCCAGTTCCTTTTCTTCTTTTTCCTTCTCTTTTTTAGCTTTAGCAGCTTCTTTCTCGGCTTTCTCCGCCTCTTTTTCACGTTCGCGTTCCTTACGCTTTTCGTTTTCCTTTGCCGCTAATTTTTCATCCTCCTTATCTTTTCGGGATGTTGATTT
The DNA here is from genome assembly GCA_030054095.1 of Sediminibacterium sp. Lineage (GTDB taxonomy): Bacteria > Bacteroidota > Bacteroidia > B-17B0 > Aurantibacillaceae > Aurantibacillus. The sequence goes on along the minus strand of JASGCO010000022.1, from coordinate 32,663 downwards.
CTCTTCCTTTTTCTCCTCCTTAACTACTTTTACTTCTTCTTTTTTCTCTTCCTTTACCGTCACCGCCGGTTTTACCTCGGGTTTTTTGGGTTCTTCAGGCGTAAAATAAACGTAAAAGCCCTGCATTTTTTTAAACGCGGCGCTATCGCCTTTATAATTACACTGGCATACATTTTTATACGTGGTGCTAAACTGAAAAAGATCGGGATAGGTTTTCAGGAGATTTTCCCAACGCTCACGGTTTGCCTGATCACGTTCGGCCGTGGCTTCAGCATTCAGTTCAGAATAAACCAGAACAATCTCGGTTATTGGGAAAGCGAGTATCGAATCCGCCTTCGAGGTTTTGGCTACGCCACTGTTTCCCCGTTTCGACTTAACTAAAGCAAAATATTTACCAGCCGGTTTATAGGCCGCTTTGGTAGAATCCATTTCAAATTCCATTTCATCAAAGGTTGGCGCCTGGGCAACAACAAGACCTGACAAATACAAAAAAGCGATAACAAAAAATGTTCTCATCTAACTATGGTTTTATCTGTAATATTAAGAATATTCTTTAAGAAACAAAAGCCGTATCCGTTTTTATACGACAAGAGGTATTCTAAAACATTCTGATGGATGTATTCTGTAGTTAAGTTGAAATTTACTGTTATGACTTTTCGCCCGATTCTGAAAAGCGCGCCAGATTGGCCTGTACCATTCGTACTTCACCGTATCCATATCCCGCAGGTAAAAGTCCCATAACAGGTGCCAATCCCTCTTCCGGATTTACTTTCCCCAATACGGATTCAATCCGTTTTATCCGATCGGGCGCTACTATATCCTGTATATCCAATTCTCCTGATTTTATAAAATGTGCCAGGTGTCCTTCTATGGTACTAATGCTAAAGCCACGCTCTTTAGCTACCGCCTCAATGGATTTCAACTGTTTATACAAATCGTAACTTAACTGTTTGGTATTGGGCTTGGGTATTTTTTCTTCCTTAGTCTTAGCCTCACTCTTAACCGATTTTTCTTTCCCCTTTTTTTCTTTCTTTTTGATAGCCGGATTTTTAGCCTCCATATTAGAACTTAAACCTGTTTCGTTACAGTAATTACGCACCAGTTGTAAAAACCGTTCGCCGTAAGCATCCGCCCTGGCCTTTCCAAACCCTTTAATCATTAATAAATCGCCATGCTTTAAAGGCAAAAATTCGGCCATCTCCTCCAGTGTTTCCTTTTTGGCAATCATATAAATGGGCATACCTGTTTCTTCCACAATCTCGTCCCGTACCAGCATTAAGGCCCTTAACAGGGCCGGATGCGACACATTCGTAAGTATCTCCTGCCGGGCAGTAGCATATACCGTTAAACGAACCGATGGCAATACCAACTTTAATCTGGTGCCAAGATAGGTCTGTAAATTAAAGCCTTGCGTGCAACTACTCAGTAAATAATGTTTCGTAAAGGCTTCATCGTATAATGTATTTAAAGCCGGGGTTATATCCTGATGAGCCAGTTTACTTTCAGTAAGCAAACTATGGTTTTTGATGTGCTTTACCAGATCGGCTAACTGTTCTTCAAAATAGACCGCCGCTTTTTTAATCCGGTCCTGAAGGGGGAAGTCCTGTTCCGGATCCGCAGCGTTTGCGATCAATTGCTCCAATTGTGGCTTAAACTTTACGGCGGTGTTGGTCAGTGCTTCGATATGATTAGCAAACTGCTCCTGCCAGGTAAAAGCCGCTGGTGGTAAATGTTTACGAAACAAATCCATATACCCTTTCAGTTCAGAATGCTGTTCTGCCAGTTCCGAAAACTGGAACAAATTAATGAGTATGCGTCCCAGATATTGCTTCTTGGCCTGCTGAAACGTTGTTTTAACGTTGCCCTGCCGGCTGCCGCTTTCTGAAAAACTAAGCACATTACGGTCATTCATCAGTGCCCGGTTTTGTACCGGTGTTTTAAGCGTTAACCCCTGCAAACTACGACAACGGCTCAAGGCCACATAAACTTGTCCGGCGCTGAATGCCTCCTGCGCGTCAATAATCACCTCATCAAATGTAAGTCCCTGCGATTTGTGTATGGTTATGGCCCAGGCCAAACGTAAAGGATATTGTAAGAAGTCGCCTAGTTTATCTTCCTCTATCTGATTGGTACTTTTATTTACCTTATAACTGACATTTTCCCAAAGTTCCTTCTCCACTTTTATATCATACTTGTCACCTTCCGCTCGTACTTGAATCTCTTTATCGGTAATAGAGGTAACAACCCCTATTTTCCCGTTAAAATAACGCTTTTCGGTATCGTTCTTTACAAACATTACCCTGGCGCCTACCTTTAAACTTAAATTTTCATCCACCGGGTAATTCCGCTCCGGAAAACTACCATTTACATTTGCCTTAAATTGGAAAACTTTCCCTTTTAAAGACGCCAAGGCGTTTTGATTGATCGCATCTGCCTTATGATTATGAGTGGTGAGTGTAATACTTCTTTCCAGTTCAGCCTGGGTCATATCGGGTTTATAACGGCTGTTTAAAAGTGTGATAGCCTGTTCATCCATCTGGTTATTCCGAACCTTATTCAGTAAATCAATAAAGGTTTGATCTGTTTGACGGAATACTTTAGTTAACTCAATATAAACGGGGCGATGTTCCTGTAATACCCTGGCATCGAAAAAAAAGGGAGAAGGATAAACCGTTGATAAAATGTCAAGTTCTTCATTTTTAACAACCGGTGGTAACTGAAACATATCGCCTATTAACAATAACTGCACTCCGCCAAACGCTTCAGTATGACGGCGGCGAACCGATCGTAATACTGCGTCTATGGCATCCAGAACATCGGCTCTTACCATGCTCACCTCATCAATAATCAATAACTCTAACTGACGTAATAATGTAAGACGATTCCGCTGGTATTTAAGCGTTTGTAACAAATGCCGGGCGTGCTCCGGTAAAAAAGGCTGAAAAGGTAATTGAAATAATGAATGGATGGTGGTTCCGCCAGCGTTAACCGCTGCTACACCGGTAGGTGCTACCACCGCCATTTGTTTGAGGCAATGTTGTTTTAAGTATTTCAACAGGGTGGTTTTACCAGTACCAGCTTTGCCGGTAAGAAAAACCGATTGATTGGTTTGGGTAACAAAATCAACTACCTGCTGAAAGGTCTCATCTATGATGGGTTGAGTCATTAATGTAATAAAAAGCTAAAGATAACCTGATCTGGATGATAATAAAACATACAGACTTAGGGTATTATTGAAGGATTTTGAACAGTTGGACGTAATACGGTTACTAAATGGCGTTATGCATCGTTCAGAAAATTTAATAGTGTTATTTACAATAAAACATAACAATAAAGAGAATGCCGTTGATAATGAAAAAACTATTACCTAAAGCCATATTTTACCTGAAGCAAAATATGGCCGGTAACAGTTGGTTGTGTTCAGCTGATAATGGTACCTCCTATCCCGGACCGGAAAAACTCCATTAATAGCCTTTATCCACCGGAAACGTAACAGTAAGCAGAAAGTCACTTACAGATCAGTTTCCATAAAGATGTATCGGCTACATGAACCATAATTAAGGTACCAGCTTACCCGATACATTTTGCGGTGGTTGGTCAGAAGGGCAAGTGGTCGGTACCGGTGGCCGGGCTTACGGGCGCGGCTACCGAAGGTTGTGTTTTTTCAACCAATTGTACCTCCTGAGCAATGATTTCAGTAATATAGCGGGTTTTACCTTCTTTATCCGTATAACGGTTATAACTAATTTTTCCGAGTACGGAAACGGATGTTCCCTTTTTTAAACGGTTTTCCAGATTTTCAAAGTTTTTACCCCAAAATGAGATATTATGCCATTGTGTTTCGGTTACATTTTCACCTCTGCGATTTGTATACCGTTCGGTGGTTGCCAAACTGAAGTTGGTTTTTCGGGCACCGCTTTCGAAACATTTAATTTCAGCGTCCTTACCTAAATTGCCTGTTAATTTTACCTGATTCATGGTTAAATAGTTTTGATGTGATTATATCTGAATGCCTATTACTTTATTATTCATAATTAATAACTGTGTTGCCACAATTTCTGTAAGAAAATGCTTCTTGCCATTAGGATCTACATACGTGCGGTTACTCAGTTTACCATCTATGGTTACTTTACTACCCTTATGGAGAAAATTTTCAGCAATCTGTGCCAGAGACCCCCAGGCCACCACTTTGTGCCACTGTGTATTTTTTACAATCTGGCCATTCTTTTGCTTTACCCTTTCTGTAATAGCGATTGAAAAATTGGCGACTTTTTTACCGGCCTGCACAAACTTTACTTCCGGATTTGCTCCCAGGTTTCCAACCAATTGAACATGATTTTGCAATGTATTCATACGTTTCTCTGATTAAACATTAAAAATAAATGAGTTTAAAAATTAGTTGTTCGTATTGGGTTTACTGTGTACCATAAGATCACGGGCTATAATTTCGGTTCGGTATTGTTTCTGTCCGTTTTTATCTACGTACTGATTTGTATTAAGTTTGCCACTAATGGTCACCTGACTACCCTTCTGTATATATTTTTCTACCCGCTGTACAAGTGCCCCCCATATTGTAATGGTGTGCCATTGCGTGGTTTTAGTGTACTCACCTTGTGCGTTTTTAATATACTCGTGTATGGCCATTGGGAATTTAGCTAATCGTTTTCCGGATTCTAAAATTTTAATTTCGGGAGTGGCACCCACGTTACCTGCTAATTGTACGTGATTGATAATACTGTTCATGTTACTTAAATTTTAATTATTATGTTTTTAAATTCTGGTGTCTTGTTTTGGTTTTAATCTTGCGCAAGTAGTTTCAAAATTCGACGATACAAAATTACTGCTCCTCAAAAGCCCGATTCGGTTATTAAGTATTTGTATTCGTTTATAAACGGTTACAAACGTTTGTTGTCGGTTTAGCAAACACAGCAAAATACTGATTATCAATAAATTACATACATAAATAAAGGCAGATAAAAAAGGATAAAAAAATTTGAGGTTTAAACGACTTTTTACGTACTTAATGCTTTAAGCTTATGTCAGAAACAGGAAAAACATATCACGATTACGTGATCAAAGACGGAAAATTTATTGGAAAATTTGATGAAATGTACGCCGAGTGTAATGATCCATGGACACAGTCCACCCAACCCAACAAGTACTCCAGAATGGCTGGAATCATTCACCTAAAAAATTTTAATATTAAAAGTGTATTGGAATGTGGTTGTGGACTTGGTTACTATGCCGACTGGATTAAGCGAGAAACGGATATTATTCCTAAAAGTATTGATCTTTCTGCGGTGGCTATAGAGAAGGCAAAGGCACTATTTCCGGACTTAGACTTTGAGCAAGCCAACATTTCAACTGATCTGCATAAGTTCAAAGCGTATGAATGTGTTATGTTATCAGAGATTGTGTGGTATATCCTCCCCGATTTAAAGAACCTGTTTGAGGTGTTGGAAAAAGATTTCAAGGGCAAATATCTGATGGTTAACCAGGTGTTTTATAAAGGGACTCAAAAATACGGTACCGAGTTTTTCACCAACTTAAATGAGTTTATTGCTTATGTACCGTTTAGTTTAATAGCGAAATGTGAAGCCACCACTATTAATGATAGCACCATTGAAACATCTACACTTTTTAGAATATAGGATCTGATCTCGTTTTACGGGAGATAAAATAATGGCAGTGGCTTTTTCTGTATTTTCCTGTAAATAAACAGTTGGGTTTTGCTATTTTAAATTCTACGTTAAAGTTTAATACTCTTACCGTTGTTCCGATAACTATATTCCTATTTTAAACATCGGTTACCGCTGCAGTTAAGAACAATAAAAGAAAAACCCCGAAGTATTACCTCGGGGTTTAATGTTAGGATTAAAATTCTGTAATTAGCGACTAACCACTAACTTCTTAGTTACTTTTTCGTTTCCGGTACTAATTGTTAAGAAATAGATACCGTTTGAACGTGAACTTAAATCGGTAGTAAATACGTTGGTTGTAACCGAATCGTATTCTACTGTGTCAATCAGTTGTCCCATGTAATTATGGATCTGGATTTTAATATTACGCGATTGCTCAAAACTAGTTACAATGTTAAATATACCCTCAGATGGATTTGGCATCACATTAACCTGAGACGACAACATTGGTATTTCGTTTATACCAACTTTTGGCTGACAGGTAATAACCGGAATAATACCCAATTTAACCGACACTCCGTATTTAGTTTTAATCCGTTTCCAGTTGTTCTGAACAAACTCCATTACCCAGGCACTAGAATCACTTCCGGTATTGGCATAGGTATTCGAGAAAATCAGAACCGAATCTGTGGAATTGGAGAATGGCATTTCAACAGAGGCAAAAAAACCATTGGCTGGTAACAATGTAGGCGGGCTAAAATTAAACTTATGTATTTTGAGGCGCTTACTTGGTAAGGTATAAGGTTGCGCCCCCACGTAAGTAACAGAGTTGGTTGAAGGCGTAAGACTACCGGTTATACGTCCCAAACTATCACTCTTGGTGGCAATTAATGAATTTGTAGGCGCTCCGGTTATTGGAGAATACCCCCATATTTTAGCCTTAATTTGAGTACCAGGATTTCCTTTGGTTCCTACTGTATCAAACAATACAATTAAAGTATTAATCTGCGGAAATGGTGTATCGCTATATGTACCAGCGGCAAAATACTGGGCTTTTTCCTTATCCTTGTAACAATTGGTTCCGGTTAACCAACCTCGTTTATCACTGGCACCGCATCCCTGAATGGCTGCGTTAACAGGAGCCGGATAGGTAATAATAGTATCCACGTTACGAATAGCGCGCAGAGTATCTAAACACACCGGATCTTTAGGACATGGCGTAACTGTTACTACCGTACTAAAGGTAGAAGTTGCCACAGTGTTGGTAGCGACTAATGTAACGGTATAGGTTCCTGGAACTGAAAAGGTAATAGCTGGAGATGCTACTATATTGTTAGGCGTAAAACTAACTGAAGGTGCCGGACTAGCACTCCATGAAAACGTTGGAGCAGGTCCGCCCGATGAATTATTAACGATGTTCAATGGCTTTCCGCTACAAGCCGTATTCTGAAAAGAGAAACTGGCTACAGCCGGACCTGGAACAGGTGGTGGCCCCGCTGAACATAAACCATGTGTTCCAAGTAAATTACGGAAAGGGCATTGACTCATTGCCGTTAACATACGGGTTTTCTGATCATTTGAAAACATGTACATACAAGGGTCATCTGTATAATCCATAAAATTCATCGTTTGCTCACCATTGGGACTTTGCCCAGCGCCACATTGGTTAACATGGTGAGGTGCCGACGGGCAACCATAATGCGGCGCCTCAGCAGGAGGAATATCGTTACAAAAATCGGTAACACAGTTTCCATCACCCCAAACATGTCTCAACCCCAACCAATGGCCTACTTCATGAGAAGCCGTACGACCAAGATTGTAAGTTGGATCAAGGGTACCTACAGTACCGGTAGCCTTTGCCCATAACCAGTTTCCATCAGTTGTGGCACTTCCTCCACCAGCAACACCCGGCAAGGTGGTTCCTGACGGAAAAGTAGCAAACCCAAGTAAACCTCCATTAGGTGGCTGATCGGTCACCCAAATATTACAGTACTTGGTTGGATCCCAAATTGTTTGAGGTTTAACAATCTGATTAATAAAATTCATAAAATTAGCCGCGTTGGCCGGAGAGGAAGGATCTTTACTTGTAAAACCTGCTGATAAAGTAAATGTATTAAAATCTATACGATTAATACCAGGATCTGCCATGGTTCCACCTGTAGGATTTTTTACAGCCAGACAAAACGCGATACCACTATTAGCAATTACCGGCTGAAATGCCGCAGGGCAATTATTCACATTTTGTCCCGTGCCGGCAAAATCGTTATTTAAAACGGTTATTTGTGTAGTAAGCTGAGGAATACTCAGGTTGGGATAGGTTCCTACCGCCTGCCCCCCATGGATAACGTGCATTACAACTGGTATCTGATACGTTGGCATTGCTGCCCTGTTGTTACCGTAGGCAGCTTTAAACTCTTCTACTTTTTGATTGAACCAGGCATCCCATTCGGCATTGGGAACGGGGGTAGCACAGGTCCGGTGAGAAATTCCCTTTTCTGGATTATTTTGGGCGGTAACTGTTGCTGAAACAACAAGCGATAGACCCAAAAACGCATTTCGTAAATGTTTTATCATGTGTTTAATACTTAGCTGAGCTAAAAATACATATTTTTATATGTACTTATTAAAAATTAACTAAAAGGATTGAGATTTCTACTCATCGAAAATGCTATTTAACATTTAGCATTACCAGAATTTTTGACACTACATACAGTTCAAAAACCTCGCCGAAAAGATCGTAATATATAATATGACTAAAGACTCATAAGTTCCTTTAGCCTCACCGCCTGGCGGCGCGATATTTCCACTTCCCGCCCATCTTTCATTTTTACCATAAGGCCCCCGTTAAACCAGGTTTCAATCGTAGCTATATAATTCAGGTTTAATATGTGTTTACGGCTGGCTCTGAAAAATGTCTTTTCACTTAAACGTTGTTCCAGATTATTAAGACTACGCAAGATAAGAGGCTTGTTCGTTTCAAAATACACACGCACATAATTTCCTTCACTTTCAAATAAACGTATATCATTTAACCGCACAAACCAGCACTTTTCCCCGTCTTTTATGAACACCTGATCGTTCTCATTTAGTAAAGAGGTGTTTTCTTTACCCGATACATTGTCTTTAAGGCTTAATTTCTTTATCGTTTCTGCCAAACGCTGTGGTTGTACCGGTTTTAAAAGGTAATCGAACGCGTTTAATTCAAAAGCTTTAATAGCATGTTCATCATAAGCCGTTACAAATACTACATCCGGAAGCGCTGAAATTTCTTCTACCAATTCCAGACCACTTTTTCCGGGCATGTTAATGTCCAAAAAAACCACATCCGGCTTTAATTCTTCTATTTTTTGCTTTCCATCTGCTGCCGAAACACACTCAGCAACTATCTCTATCTCCTTAAATTCAGCTAACAGACTTTTCAGTTCCTGACGCGCCAAACGTTCATCATCAATAATAATAGCTTTCATAATTTCCGGATAACTGGCTACATAAATACATTTTTATTTTTAAATAAACAAAGCCATTAAGAATAATGCTAAACCGCTTCGCTTACTACCTCTTTCACATCGTTAGGCAACAGTCGCTTTAACAGGGCTTCAATTCCCGCTTTCAGGGTCATGGTACTGCTCGGACAACCGCTGCAACTTCCACGCATTTGAACCGTTACAACTCCATCTTTCAGTTCCTTAAAAGTAATAAGTCCTCCATCCTGCTCTACCGCCGGACGAATATATTGCTCCAACACTTCTATAATCTTATTTTCCACTTCATTTTTTGGCACTTCGTGTTGCGTATTAATGGTAACCGTTTCTTTAAACGAAGAATCCTTAGCCACTTTTTTTTCCGGAAGGCGCGTAACAACAGCCTCCCCTCGGTTGAGGTAACTGGTAATAAACACCCTTAATTCGTCCCGTATTTCTTCCCACAAAACAGAATCGTGTTTAGTGATAGAAACATAATTAGAACTTATAAAAATCCGCTTTACAAAAGGGAACTGAAACAACTGACGGGCTAATGGCGCATCGGCCGTTTCCTCAGCCGAAGTATATTCAGCCGACGCACCGCTTACCAAAAGCAGTTTATTGGCTACAAATTTTACACTGGCCGGGTTAGGCGTTTCTTCAGCGTAAATAATAAATGGAATATCCTGTAGGTTCATACGGCAAAAATACTAACTAATAAGCGTATATTTTGTTTAATTTCGTAATATTAATTATGCAGTTAAAAACAGATTTCCTGGTGATTGGTTCGGGAATTGCGGGATTGAGTTTTGCCTTAAAAGCCGCTCAAAAGGGGAAAGTAATGCTCATCACCAAGAGCAATGAAGACGAAAGCAATACCAAATACGCCCAGGGAGGCATTGCAGCCGTATGGCACGATACCGACAGCATCGAAAAGCACGTTAAGGATACGCTTAACGCCGGTGCTTACCTCTGCGATGAAAAAATAGTAAGAATTGTTGTTACCGAAGGTACCGAACGGGTAAAAGAATTAATAGAACTTGGCGCACGTTTCGACAAGGATAAAACCGGCAATTACGATCTGGCCAAAGAAGGAGGGCATAGCGAACACCGTATTCTGCATCACAAAGATATTACCGGTTACGAAATAGAAAGAGCCTTACTGGAACAAGTTCATGCTAACCCCAACATTACCGTTTACGATCATTACTATGCCATTGATATTATTACCCAACATCATCTGGGGCAGGTTGTTACCTCGCAAACACGCGATATTACCTGTTACGGAGCCTATGTATTAAATACTAAAAATGGCAAGATAGACACTGTGCTTTCACGTATAACGGTAATGGCAACAGGCGGTGCCGGTCATGTATACGCTACTACCACTAACCCAACCATTGCTACTGGCGATGGCATTGCCATGGTTTACAGGGCAAAAGGGTATGTACAGGATATGGAATTTGTTCAGTTCCACCCTACTTCGCTTTATAATCCGGGAGAAAATCCAAGTTTTCTGATCACAGAAGCCATGCGGGGTTTTGGAGGTATTCTGAAAACCCAGGATGGTAAAGAATTCATGCACAAATACGATGAACGGGGTAGTTTGGCGCCACGCGACATTGTAGCCCGCGCTATTGATAACGAAATGAAAACACGGGGCGATGACTACGTTCTGCTCGATTGCCGTCACTTTGACCGCAAAGGGTTTATTGAACATTTCCCCAATATTTATAATAAATGCATGAGTCTGGGAATAGATCCGTTTGTAAAAATGATTCCCGTTCTTCCGGCTCAACATTATCTATGCGGCGGTATTCTGGTTAATGAATACGCGCAAAGTACCATTCACCACCTCTATGCCATTGGCGAGTGCAGTTGTACCGGTTTACACGGGGCCAACCGTTTAGCCAGTAACAGCCTGCTGGAAGCGGTGGTATTTGCTCATCGCGCTTACGAACACGCGCAGGCAGGAATTGACGCTATCACTTTTCAGGACAACATTCCGGAATGGAATGCCGAAGGAACAGAGCAGGCCGAAGAAATGATCCTGATCACTCAATCTTTAAAGGAAGTACAGCAAATCATGAGTAATTATGTGGGTATTGTACGAAGTGGGCTCCGTTTAAAAAGGGCTTTTGACCGCCTCGAAATTCTGTATCATGAAAACGAAGCGCTGTACGAAAAAACCATTATTACCCAACGGTTGTGCGAACTCCGAAACCTGATTTGCATTGGCTACCTCATCATCAAACATGCCATGAGGCGAAAAGAAAGTATAGGTTTACACTATATGGTTCACTATGATAAAAAGTAAACTACTGAACTTTTTAAAGAATAGCCGGTTAAACCTGTTCATTGCGCTGGTTATTGCACTTTTATTTTCTTTATTAAACTGGTACATTACAGGGTTTACGTTATTCAACGCCTTTAAGACCGGCGATTTTTTTATCATATTACTCATCGCTTTTTTAGGCACCTGTGTGCAGAAAAGAGTATGGCAAATTAGTTATTTTATATTTTTCCTTTTCCTTTTTCTGGTGGAAATGCTTCATTGGCGCTATTTTGGCAGCCCTATCAGTCCGGGTGAACTGTATAAATTTTTCACCGATTTTACGGAAGCAACACAAGGTATAGGCGGAGGGTTATGGAAACGTTTTGTGTTTCCGGTTACAGCAATCGTTATCCTTACCATAATCATTCTGCAATTCATAAAACGCTGGAACCAGCAATTCAGCAGCATTCCTTTTATAGGATGGGCGCCCCTGCTCATGATCGGTTTAATGAGTTTTAACTACAGTAAAACCACCACCACCAGCCATACGTTTAGTCCCGAACAACATCTGGTAAGAAGCGGTATAGAAATGTGTGGTGCATTTTTTGGTAATTATCTGCCATATAAACTCAGCGACACCAATACGGAAGTGCCCGATAAACCCGTTCCAGCTTCTCTTCCTTCATCTGGCGCTTCTATTGTGCTTATTATTGGTGAAAGCGCTACCAGTGAACACATGAGTGTTTTTGGCTACCGTATCAACACGACTCCCGGATTATTAAAATTACAACAGGAAGGAATATTGTTCGCCAAAAAAAGCATTGCTCAGGCCAGCTGTACCGATGTGTCACTTTTATCATTCTTTAATTTGTTAGATTCGGTAAACCAGTACCAAACGGTGTTAAACGGAAAACACCTTTTATTTAAACTGGCTAAAGATCAGGGATATAAAACCTATTTTATTACAGCCCAAAGTTCGGATGGCGCTACCAATTATGCCGGGCAAATGAACAAAAACTATATTGATGTGTTTAAAACCAGTAAAGACATTGATCCTTCCAAGGGCAGTGAAGAAGCCTGCATGGATAATGTTCTGGTTAATGAACTTCAAAAAATTGATCTGAATAGCGGCAAAAAGTTTGTGGTGTTACAAATGTATGGTAGTCATGAATTGTACGAAGAACGTTATCCGCCCGCGTTCAACGTGTTCCCTAAAAACAAATACCCCTTCCCGCAAAATGCCGCTTACGACAACTCCCTGCTTTATACCGACCATATTTTAACGGAGCTTCAAACCTGCATTGAACAAAAAAGTTCACAACCTACTTATTTTTTTTACATGAGCGACCATGGCGAATGTCAGGGTGAAGAAGGCGAAGATATCTTCGGACATCTCATGTTCAGACGCAATGTAGCGGCAACACCTTTGATCATGCGTTCCTTCAGGGTGCCAAACGATTCGGTTATTCCACGTATTATGAATTATCCGTACGTATATTCTAATTATTTCTTAGCTTTGGAGATAGCCCGTGTGCTGGGTTACAATTACCAATACCATCCGCAGAACTATTACATTATAAACGGAGTGGATTTAGGAGGGCGCGACGGTTATGCCAGAGTGTTTGTTAACGACAGTACTATCACGGACATCAGATAACATGCGGAAATCGAACCTTATAAAACTCGGAGACGCCATTCAGGCTATTCTGAAAGAAGAAAAATTGGATATTAAACTGTCGCAACACGCGGTTAAAACCGGGTGGAAAGAGATTGTTGGTCAGGCCATTGCCAATCATACTTCCGAATTATATTTTCAGCAAAGTACACTTTTTGTAAGTATAAATTCCGCTGTAATGCGTAACGAATTGTTATTGAATAAAAGCCTTGTGATTAATTCTATTAATAAATTTTGTGGTTATAAACTTGTAGAACAACTGGTTATTAAATGAAACAAAAAAAACTAATTACCCTCCTCTTCTTTATTGCATCGTGTTCCTATGCTCAGTTTGAAAATGACAGCATAGCTCTGCGAAAGTTATACGATTACTACCTCACAGAAAGTAAATGTTATAAAAATCTGGAGTATCTGGCTACCAAAATAGGAGGCCGGATCAGTGGTAGCAAAGCAGCAGAAAAAGCCGTTTTATGGGCTAAACAAACCATGCTCGAAGCTGGCGCCGATACCGTTTTTTTACAACCCTGTATGGTTCCTCACTGGGAAAGAGGGAAAACAGAACGTTGTAAATTAACTTTTGGCAAACCTCAAATTGAAAAACAATTAAAAGCTTGTGCTTTAGGTAGTTCTGTTGGCACACCTAAAGGCGGAATAAAAGCGCGGGTAATAGAAGTAAAAAGCTTTGATGAACTGGATAAGCTTGGAGAAAAAGCGGTAAAAGGCAAAATTGTATTCTACAATGTATTTATGGATCCGAGGCACATTTATACCGGAGAAGCCTATGGCGAAAGTGTGCGTTACCGTTGGGGTGGTGCCAGCCGGGCTGCTAAATATGGTGCTTTAGGATGTGTGGTAAGAAGTATGAGCACCGCTCAAAACGATTTTCCGCATACGGGTAATATGGGATACGATACCACTATCAGTAAAACCAAACTGCCTGCCATGGCTTTAAGTTATGTTGCCGCTGATGTGTTGAGCGAATCGCTGAAAAAAGATCCGGAATTAACCTTAACCATGGAAACGGACTGTAAAAACTTACCGGAAGTTCTTTCATACAACGTTATTGGTCAATTAAACGGTTCCGAAAAACGAAATGAGTTTATTATCACGGGCGGACATTTAGATAGCTGGGATAACGGACAAGGCGCCCATGATGATGGGGCGGGTATTGTACAAAGCATTGAAATTTTAAGCGCTTATAAAAAATTGGGCATTAAACCCCGTCACAGCATCCGCGCTGTTGCGTTTATGAATGAAGAAAACGGATTGGCCGGCGGTAAAGCCTATGCACTGGCTGCCATTCAGAACCACGAAAAACACATTGCCGCTCTGGAAACGGATGCCGGTGGATTTACGCCCCGGGGTTTTAATGTTGACACACTTAATGGCCTTTATAAATCCGTTAAAAAATGGGAACCATTATTCAGGCCGTATTTTGTTGATCGCATAGATCCCGAAGGCGGAGGTGCTGACATTAGTCCGCTCGAAAAACAAGGCGTTCCTTGTATCGGATTTGAACCCGACGGACAACGTTACTTCGATTATCATCATACTGCCGATGACACATTTGATAAAATTAACAAACGTGAACTGGAGCTTGGTGCTGCTGCTATTGGAGCTCTTTTATACCTGATAGATAAAAAGTAATCGCTTATTGCTTTTTATTCTCATTTAACATTCTCTTACTTTTTTTAACGCCAAATTATTCTATCTTTGTTTATAACATGAAAGATGTTTTTTTAGTACACATTCGCCTGCCCGAGGTCTTTACAACTACCCTCTGGTCATTGGTCCCCAAGCAAAGGGAGCGAATCAATAAATTACTGGAAGAAAGAGTTGTTTTAAATTATTCATTAGACATGGAACGCAAAAACGTATGGGCATTTATTGAAGCCCGTTCCGAAAATGAATTAATGGATATTTTAGCTACATTTCCAATCATAAAGTATGTAAGAATAGATATCCACGAGTTAGCCTTTTACGACAGCGCGCCTGTTGGCTTACCTGACCTGATTATGAATTAATACTAAATGGGTTATTCATCCCCTAACCCTTTTTAGAACAACCAATCTTCCGCAACCGTATCATCCCCAAAAAATCAAGTAATAGTTACCGCAACCTTAGTAATAAAGGTGGCCGTAAATTTTATTTTTAGTTACCTTTGGATTACACTTATGAAACTGTTTATTCTTCCCCTGCTTGTAGGCCTCGCCTTCTCCGTTAACGGACAAGATGATGACTCTAAACCATCCAAATTATGCAATGAAGATATTTCTAAAAAAGCCATATCACTTTACGAAAAAGGCATAGATAAAAAGAAAAATAAAAAGCCCGAACGCCTCGAATACCTGAGTAAAGCCATGGAGTTGGAACCCGATTTTGCAGAAGCTAACCTGTCCATGGGATTAGAGCTAATAGTAACCTGTAAACTTCAGAATAAACCTTTTACACCTGCTATCCCCTACTTCCTTAAAGCCATACAAAGTTGTCCGCAAGTACACAGTGAACCGTATTACTATATTGGTTTTGATTTTTACGAGAACCGTAAAAACGACAGCGCTATTAAATACCTGAAAAAATTTACGGAATTTAAAGACGACGACGATAAGAAATTTGCCAAAGACTACGACGCGGAAATCTATCAGGCCAAAATGATGATTAAATCAGCTAAAAAGGAAAATGATCTGCGCAAAAATGTACCGTTCGACCCCAAAGTAGTAAAAGGTATTTCTACTGAGCGCGATGAGTACCTGGCCTATATTTCGCCCGATGATAAAAACTGTTTTTTTGTACGTCGCATGCCCATCAAAAAAATGGATCAGGTATTTGCCAGTGATAAAGAAGTAGAAGTATTTATGCAGGCCACACGCGATGCCAGCGGTAATTTCAGTAAAGGCGAACCCATGATGTATCCGTTTAATGAAGCCGAAGACAATCAGGGCGGATGTACGATTAGTATTGATAACAAGCACCTCTATTTTGCCATGATGCGCCAGGAAGGCGGCGCTCAGCCCAACTGCGATCTGTACGTCAGCGATTTTGCCAATGGCGAATGGGGACCTATCCGTAAACTCAGTAATATGGTTAACCACCCGGTGTATTGGGATTCGCAACCTACTGTTGGAGCCGATGGCAATACGATTTACTTTGCCAGCGACCGCCCGGGCGGATACGGCGGCATTGACCTTTACGTAACAACACGCGATCCTAAAACCGGTGTTTGGTCGGCACCAAAAAATCTGGGACCCAAAATTAACACCAGTGGCGATGAAAAAACCCCGTTTATGCACAGTGACAGCGAAACCCTTTACTTTAGTAGTACCGGCCATTTTGGATTTGGCGGCTACGATATCTTTTTTGTACGTAAAGACGATAAAGGCGAATGGCTGGAACCAGAAAACATAGGATCGCCCATAAACAGTTATGCCGACGATACCGGCTTTTTTGTAAGTACCGATACCAAATACGGTTATTTTTTTAGTTTCGATGAGGGCAAAGTAAGAGGCCGTGGCGTGGGCCGTTACGACCTTTATAATTTTGAATTGTATAAGGAAGCGCGCCCGCAGGAAGTGGCTTTTATTAAAGGAGAGGTAAAAGACGTGGCCGGTGCCGATATTCCGGGGGCAATCGTTGAAATTAAAAACACCAAAACCAAGCAAAAAACAATGGCCGTGGTGGACAGTGTTAACGGTCAGTTTCTGGCGGCGGTAAACCTTAAAACCAAAGAAGACATATTAATTACCGTAAAAAAAGATGAAATGGCCTTTGCCAGTAAAGTAGTCAGCACGAAAGACATGAGTTACAGCAGTGCCCCCAAAACCGTTAAACTGGAAGTGGCCGAAGCTAAACCCGGTAAAAGTTTTGTCATCAACAACATTTATTATAACACCAACAGTGCCGACTTGAAAGTAGAAAGCCGTATTGTACTGGAAGCCTTTGCCGATTACCTGAAAGAAAATCCAAAGATTAAAATTGAAATTCAGGGGCACACCGATAATGTAGGAAATCCTAAAGACAATGATGCCTTAAGCAGTAACCGCGCGCACAGTATAAAGTGGGTGCTGGAAGAACTGGGTGTAGATGCCAAACGTATTTTTGCAAAAGGATACGGGGCCGCCAAACCTATTGCGGATAATAAAACTGAAGAAGGTCGCGCCAAAAACCGCCGTACTGAATTTATGATTTTACCCTAATTTCACGCCTTCGCAATCTTCATCTATAAAACAGCAATACGCTGCAAAAGAGCAGACCACATTGGTATTACCGGCCGAGCGGTTGAAGTGGCAGCCTTGCGCCGGACTTTGTGTGATTTTGCGCAGGCGAGGAAGCGACCACCGGAAGCTACCGGAGCCGCTGCAAAAGCCACAAAGTACTAGCAAGCTATAACGGAAAACGCGGTTTTTAGCGCAGATGGCGGGAAGAAAAAAACGGCTCCTGTTCTATTAAAGGCAAAAACAAGAAAGAAGTCTGATCATTAAAGCCCGAGCTTTTGTTTAGACTCTGTACTTATTGGTACCGCGTTTCTGACTAACCACCCCTTAAGTGTTTCCAGAAACAGATCGGCATTTTCAATTTCATCGAGCTTTATACTAAACGTACTTCTGTCTTTTTTAATAAAAAAAAGGATGTTATGCCTAAATTCCGCTTCCTGAATTTCAGACGCAAATACTTTAAACAACCTGCTTTGCGACACAAATAAATAATTCGCGTAAATACTGATAAAACAAAGGCGTTTCTTATACCGCAATCCCATAATCACTAATTCGGTTACCGCAATAATCACACAAACCGGATAAAGGTACTTTACCCGCCCGCCCGCAAGAAAAAGCGATAACGCGAACAGCACATACAGCCCCGTTTTAAGAACACCAAAGGCAAAAAACCGGTAAGGAAAATACGCGTGACGTTGCACCGGAATTTGCGCCCGGTAGCTGGCATTCAGGTATTCGTAACAACTTAGAAATACATACACCAATCCGGCAATAGCCTGAATAGACAGCAATTCTTTAAACCCAAAACTTCCGTAAAAGAAATTGTAAACCGATAAAATCAAGAGCCCCACTAAAAGCAGGTTTTTTCCGAGAGAAGCAAACGCAGTATTCATATAGAATGGAAGCGCAAACTTACTAATTTGTTTGCAACCTCTTTTATAATCCCTTTATTTAACGGAAATAATTGTACTTCCTTCTTTCCCTAAAACTGTAGTCGGATTTTTACCATCCCATTTTTGAATTTTAAGGTATTCAATATACAGGCTACTAAGTGTAAGTTGCTTTCGGCGAATGGCCTCAGCCTCACCGGCCGCTTCAATCACCATTTTAGCCGAGTCGCCACGCGCTATGGCAATTTTCCGCATCGCCTCTGCAATGGCTACCTGTTTCTGATTTTCGGCCACCTGTACCTCCTGCAGCGCCTTGGTTTTAGCTTCAATAGCCGATTGCAGGGCTGGTGGAGGCGTAATATTGGTACGTAACTGGCTTACATTAAACCATTTCGAAATCCGCTTATTACACTCTACTACAATAGCCGATTCAAACTGCTCCCGGTTATTAAAAATACTATCCACCGCCCATTTGTTGGCCACATCATTCACCGATCCTACAATGGCGGTTTTAAGCCACCCCTGCTCCACTTCCTTTATGGGCAAACGCAGGTTCTGAAACATATCGCCAACAGTAGTGGGGATAAGCGCATAATTAAACGAAGGTTTAATATCAGCGTTAAAGCCACCTTTGGTTATAACGGTTTGTATATTATAGTCAATGTGCTGCTGATAGGTTGGAAATTCATACAATTTCTCGGTCCATTCATTAAACACCACCCATCCGGTTTTATAAACGTAATCCGACACACCACGTTCATTACCTGTCAGATTTACTTTTAACCCAATATGGCCGGCATCTACCCGTTCCAGAGAGAAAGGATTCACCAAACTAATAATTACCCCGATAATAAGAATCAGGATAGGCCGCATCAGCCATTTCCACAATTCCGTTTTAAGATTAAAACTATTACGGGTTCTGAAAAGAATGGCCAACGCCACTAAAAAAAAGACAATGAACAGAGAAGATGAAATCATATTCAGGGATTTAAAAATTTAATAATTTGCTTTACCAGATACACTAAAAACCAAACCGTTACCACTATTACCACCGCAGAAATACCATACTGAAGGTAAATATTGAGTGGGCGATTGACACAATACTCAAAGTAAAGTCCCAATACCACTATCATACCTATTGTTAAAAGCGTTAATCGGATAAAAGCTGACATTGTTTTTTAGTTTTACGCTAACAAATGTACTATTTTCCTCTATTCTCTTTTTCGGGAAGCTACAACAGACGGTAATTGTTCTTAACACTCTTTATCAAATCTGTCAAAAACTAAGCATAACCCCTGCTCGCTCAATTAAAGGCTTTTGCGTAATTTTAAAAACTATGATTTTTGCTTATCCGGCATTTTTATGGGCGTTGTTGGCAATTTCGATTCCTGTTATTATCCACCTGTTTAATTTCAGGAAATACAAAAAAGTCTATTTCACCAATGTCCGCTTTTTAAAAGCCCTTCAGCAGGAAAGCCAATCCCGGTCGCGTTTAAAAGAATGGCTGATTTTAGCGGCCCGCATATTAGCCATTACCTGTCTGGTACTGGCCTTTGCCCAACCCCTTCTCCCCGATCGTAACAAAACAGCCTTTACCGGCCAAAAACACATCAGCATTTATATAGACAATTCGTTCAGCATGGAAGCCGTTAACAAACAAGGCAGCCTGCTCGATAACGCCAAACGTAAAGCTGTTGAAATTGTAAATGCCTATGGCAATGGCGATAAATTCCAAATCATTACCAACGATTTCGAAGGGCGCCAGCAACGCTTGTTATCGAAAGAAGATGCCTTAGCCGCCATTGAAGACATTCGCATTTCCCCGTCCGTTAAAAACGCTTCTCAGGTCATTAAACGCCAGAGCGATTTTTTAACCAGTCAAAAATCCGGCTTTAAACAACTCTACCTCATATCCGACCTTCAGCAATCTACCTTTGATACCGACGCGTTTGTGAACGACACTTCCGTTAACGTAAGCATTGTTGCCGTAAAAGCCAATCAAACCGCCAACGTGTATATTGACAGTTGCTGGTTCGAGAGCCCGGTACAACAAAAAGGCTTTATTTTAAAACTCCATGCCACCATTGCCAATAACAGCGATAAAACCATTGAAGCCGGAAGCGCGCGTTTATTCCTGAACAAGCAGCCCATTGCCCTATCCTCCTTTAGCATAATTGCCGGAGAAGAAAAAGAAATTGTCTTCTCGTTCGAGTGCAAACAAAACGGCATCCATTACGGCTCCATAAAACTCGAAGATTATCCCGTTACTTTCGATGACGAGCTCCTGTTCACCTTTAACTCCCGCTTAAACATTCCCACCCTGGTCATTAATGGCAAAAATGCCGGTTCCGGTTCCTACTTTAACACCCTCATGCAAACCGACAGCTTGTTCCAGTATAAAACCTGTAACGAAAACGCTATTGACTATGCCGACTTTAAAACCGCTTCTCTGCTGGTACTTAACGAAGTAGAAAACCTTAGCTCCGGTTTAGTATCCGAGTTAGAAAAATACACCCGCAAAGGCGGTAGTCTGGTTATTATTCCGGCGGTAAATGCCGACTTAAAAAACTATGAACCCGCCTATAAAACACTAAGCCTTCCTTTACCAATGGCACCCGATACCCACGCGCTACGGGTAAACAGTTTACGCGATCATCCTGTATTTTACGAAGGGGTGTTTGAAAAAACAGACGAGCGCGTTAACCTCCCCCTCATTACCCAACACTACCTTCATCAGAAAAATACCCGCAGCAACGGACAAACAATTTTAAATCTGCAAAACGGCGATTTCTTTCTCCAGGAAATACCGGTCAATAACAGCACCGTTTACCTTTTTTCCGCGCCCTTATCCGATAAGGCCGGTAACTTTGGTAAGCACGCCCTGTTTGTGCCCACCTTTATTAAAATGGCCATTCTGGGGCTGAAACCCGTGCCTCTGTTTTATACGGTAAAAACCAATGCCGTTATTCCCCTGTTGCAAAACAACCTGATGAGCGAAACCCCGCCACACATTACCGAAATTAACGGCAAACACGATATTATTCCCGAAATGCGCAACGTCAACAACGCCCTGTCACTCTTTACCCGTCAGCAAATTGAACAACAAGGCTTTTACGACATCCTCTTTAACAACGAACGCCTGGGCGGATTAGCCTTTAACTTCGACCGGCGCGAAAGCAACCTCTCTGTTTTTGAAACCGGTGAGGTGAGTGAGCTATTGCAAAAAAAGAACCTTACCCGCTACAGCGTCCGTTCAGCCGGCGAAACCTCCATTACCGACCTGGTAAAACAGGAAAGCGAAGGCAAAGCCCTCTGGAAATTATTTATAGTTTTAACTTTGTTGTTTTTGTTAGCGGAAACACTATTAATACGTTTTTTAAAGTAACATGAGCATTATTATCCGGCAAGCCAGAATCATAGACCCTAACGGGCCGCACCATTTAAAAACCATGGATATTTTTATTGAAGGCGGCAAAATTACCGAAATCAAAAAAAACTGTACCGCCAAAGCGGGCAAAACCATTGAAGCCGATAACCTTTGCGTATCGGCCGGTTGGATAGACCTGCAGGCCGTATTTTGCGATCCGGGTCACGAACACAAAGAAACCATTGAAAGCGGCATTAAAGCCGCCGCCGCCGGAGGGTTTACAGGCGTATGCGTACACAGCGCCAATGCCCCCACATTGAGTAGTAAAGCCCAAATCGAGTACGTTAAAAACAAAGCCGATGGCAAAGTGGTAAACGTGTACCCTTTAGGCACCATTACCCAAAAGCAGGAAGGAAAAGACCTGGCCGAGCTTTACGACATGAAACAAGCCGGCGCCATCGCGTTCAGCGATTACAAACACAGCATTAACACGGCAGGGTTACTCCTGCGCGCCCTGCAATACAGTAAAAATGTGGATACATTTATTATGACCCATTGCAACGAAGAAAGCCTATCGCACGGCGGACAAATGAATGAAGGCGAAACCGCCATTAAACTAGGCTTAAAAGGCATTCCCGCTGTAGCCGAAGAAATAAGTCTGGCACAACAACTGGCCGTATTAGAGTATGCTGGCGGTAAGTTGCACGTTTCCGCCATCAGTACCAAAGGCAGTACCGAACTCATCCGCAAAGCCAAGGCCGCCGGGTTAAACGTTACAGCCGGCGTAACCGCCCTGCACCTTTTTAAAACCGATTCAGAACTCGAAGAGTTCGACAGCAACTATAAAGTATTGCCGCCGCTACGCACCAAAAAAGACGTGGATGCCTTGCGCAAAGCCGTTGAAAATGGTACCATTGATGTAATTGTAAGCGATCATCAGCCACAGGATGTAGAAAGCAAAGAACTCGAATTCGATCTGGCCGATGAAGGCGCCATACAATTGCAAACCGCGTTTTCCTGCGCGCTGGCCGGTTTAAAAGACGAACAGATTGACGCGCTCATCACCGCGCTTACGCAGGGCCCAAGGCGTGTATTAGGGTTAGAACCAGTAAGTGTGGAAGAAGGACAAAACGCCGAACTAACCCTGTTCAGTGTAAAAGATAGCTTTACCCTTACCGAAAAAAATAACAAATCCCTCTCTAAAAACTCACCGTTTTTTAATACCGCGTTGCCGGGTAAAGTTATTGGCATTATTAACGGCGGAAAAAGTTATTTTAACAGTTAAACCAGTCAGCGCTCTGATTCCGCTTTTGTGTGAAACAGGGTTTCTTAATCCCATTCCGAATAATCCGTTGGCGGTATCCCCGCCTCCGCCCCACACCCTTTCCAAAGTCCTAAACTTTGGAAAGGGTTATGCAGGCCCACACCGGGGTCGGGCCATACGCTGTAGCTTGCTGCCCCCTTGCGGCTGTTGCTGCGGCCGGCGGGGTCTTCGTGCCTCAGCCGCCGCGCCCGCGCAACACCACGCAAGCGGTTACGCAAGGCTGCCGCTGCTGTCCCTTACCGGGGGATGAAATGGAGAAGATAAGCATTGGCTTGAATGTTCGGTTACAAATTATCTAAAGGGCTTTTTACCTTTTGTATTTCCTTTCTTCCCACCCGGGCATACACCATTGTGGTTTT
Source organism: Sediminibacterium sp. (assembly GCA_030054095.1). GTDB lineage: Bacteria > Bacteroidota > Bacteroidia > B-17B0 > Aurantibacillaceae > Aurantibacillus. The sequence goes on along the minus strand of JASGCO010000022.1, from coordinate 9,462 downwards.
CATATCCTTGTGTCCTAATAATGTTTGAATAAACGCCATATCCGTACCACACTCCTGTAAATGGGTGGCGTAACTATGACGTAAACTATGTATGCCCACGGGTTTATTAATTTTAGCCAAACGCATTCCATTTTTAAAAACAGCCTGTACACTGCGAATGGAATATTCACCGCCGTACTGGCCTTCAAACAGAAAATGCTTAGGCTTGTAAGCCTTGTAATAGGTGCGGAGCAATGCTAACACCGATTCCGGTAAATTCACATACCTGTCAGATTTTCCCTTGGCGTTTTCGATAAGTACTTGCATGCGTTTACTATCAATATCTGTTAGTTTAAGCTTTACAATTTCGCTCACCCGTAAGCCCATGCCGTAGCACAATTGCAGCATTAGTTTATGTTTAGGATTGGTGGTTACATCAAATAAGTTTTTAATATCTTTTGTACTTAATACTTTGGGTAATTTGCTTTTTGATTTAGGGCGCGGGATCTCGATAAAAAATTTCTCTTTAAAAAGTACGTGTTCAAAATAAAATTTAAGCGCATTTAACCGACTGTGTAAATGCGCCTCAGAAAGTTTGAGTTCGTTTACACAATAGAGCATATATGATTTTAACCGGTCGGGTGTTAGGGTATCAACCGGATAATGGTTTAATAAGATCAGGAGTTGAGAAAACTCGCCTAAATAAACCTTTGCCGTATTGATGCTATAGGCTTTTAGTCTTAGTTCATGTTCCATTCTTTGCAAAGCCGGTTGATTAACAGGATGGATTTTATGAAGTAAATTTTCGGTGGGTGCTTTGAGCGTGAGTCCCGCTTGTTTTCTGATTTCAACACTATCTGTAATATACCAGCATTTATTTGTATTGCTCCAACGGCAAAAGGGATACTGTTTTTGGAAAGCCAATAGCAGTACATCATTTTTGGGAAATTTGCACCAGATAACGTTTTTGTTATTATGTTTCCCTAATGAAAAAACAATTTCACGCATTAAATCAATACTACGCATAATGTATATTATTTATTCTAACAAAAATAAGAATACACATAATACGTAGTGCGTATTATATGTATATCACCATTAATAACATTGATAATCAGTCAATTAAATTGGTTGGGTTATTTGAAGTATATTTGTAATATTGCGTATATTAGGGAGTTATAGGCAACCATAGGAAAATGACAACTAAAAAGACACACACTAAAAATGGACTGGAAAATAGGACTTAATTTTTATGCTACAAAAGCAATCCTCTTTACACCAAATGATTTGGACAATGAAGAACTGAAGAAGGAAATTGAAAACGACAAGTATCATATTTACTTGATTTGCAAAAGAAAAAAAATCTTCTTTGAAACTTCATACATAGACGGTGATTATACAAAAACCATTCTTTATTGGCTAGACGATAAACACAATAAACAATACTTTCCTTATATTTCTCCTTCAGTATTTAAAATCAATTCATTTAATGATGGAATCTACAACATTGATAATAATGTTTCCAAAAATGCACTTATACGAGATTACGACTTAATAAACCTTTTTACTTTTCTTGACAAAGACTTTTTTGGAACTTCGATTGGAGAACCATTACCATCAGATTTGGAAGTGATGTATATCGGACAAGCCTTTGGCAGGACAGAAACCAAAAAAATAGATTACAGATTAGAAAATCACGACAAAATTCAAAAAATTGCCATTGACATTCTGAATAAAGGGAGTAATGAAGAAGTCCTTGTTATCGGAATTAAAATAGAAGTTAAAGACCTTGCTACTTCATTTGTAACAATTAACTCTAATACAAAAGCACCGACAGTTGAAGATTTATTAGAGTTGCAAAAAAAGGCTACAATGAGAATTCCAGAAGCTCAAGAAATTACAGTTTTTGAAGCATCATTAATTCGCTATTTTCAACCAAAATTGAATACTGAGTATAAAAAATCTTTCCCATCTCCCCATATTTCATACGAAGAAATATTCAATACAGAATTTGATTATTCAGCTATGGAAATAAACACAAGACCTGTATTAGCAAGAATTTTTTCAGAATTTCGACCTGAACGAAAATATCACCACACACAACATTACCCGTTAAAAACCAAGAGTGATAAGGAGACTCTTTTTGAATTTTTAATCGAAATTTCAGATGACGGAGATACATCAAAAAACAAGGTCAGCGAATAACAAGCAAGAATAGGAAGACAGTGCAACAAAAAATTAAAGACAAAAAAGTATGACATTTTTAGAATTAGCCGAAAGAGTTTTAAGAGAAGAAAAACGACCGTTGACCGCCAACGAAATTTGGACTTTGGCGACAGAAAAAGGTTATGACAAACAACTTAACAGCGAAGGCAAAACTCCTTGGGCGACACTTGGTGCACAGATTTACGTTAACGCAAAAGACAATCCAAAATCACCGTTTACACAGACAGACAGCAGACCGAAAAAATTCTATCTAAAATCGCAAGCAAGCCAACTCGACTTATCAGAAACAGCAGTTTCAAAAGAGCCGACCGTTGTTAAGAAAAAACGGTTTGACTTTTTAGAGAAAGACCTACACCCATATCTGACATATTACGCTTATTACCATTTACATTGCTACACCAAGACAATTAACCATTCACAATCTTCAAAAAAGGAATTTGGTGAGTGGGTTCACCCGGATATCGTTGGTTGCTACTTTCCGCTTGACGATTGGAAGCAAGAAGTTTATGAATTAAGTTCATCTATTGGTAATATTTCAATTCGACTTTTATCATTTGAACTAAAGCGAGAATTAAGTTTTGGGAATTTAAGAGAAAGTTTTTTCCAGACAGTTTCTAACTCATCTTGGGCAAACGAAAGTTATTTGGTTGCTGCCGAAGTTTCCGAAGAAGAAGAATTTAGAAGCGAACTATCTCGACTATCTACATCATTTGGTATTGGAGTAATCAAACTTAATCTTGACGACCCTCATTCATCAGAAATTATTTTTCCTGCAAAATATCGTGAAGCACTTGACTGGGAGACAATCAATAAACTGACAATGAATTCCGATTTCAAAGAGTTTATCTCGACAGTTAAAATTGACATTACAAGCAAGAAAATTCACAAAAAAGAATACGACCAAGTTCTCGACATTGAAACACTAAAACGTAAGACAAGTGCTTAACTCAATAGGTCAACAAAACGAACGGAGAAGAATGGCTGCCTATAACAGGCGTTTGGCTCAATGGCGGGTGACGTGGTTAATTGAACATTCTACCTCGCATCAACTTTTGTGGTATATTGACAGTTTTGTGCTTCGAAATCCGCCACTGCGCCAAGCGCCAAACCGTTACCGGTAATTCTATAGCGACAGTGCATAAACCATTTTTTTGCTGATACAGACTGACAAAATTCTACGCTTCGTAAAATAAACAGAGAAGCAACCCTACACACCACCCAAGCAAGTTGCTTCACATTTTATTTTCGCCAATGCACATTAAGCCTGTTTTTTGACATATTTAATGCAATATTTAGCTTTATTTTGCGTCATTGTGAAAATAATCACTACATTTGTCAAATATTTTCAAAAACGACATTTGTTATGCTAATACAGTTCTCAATAAGAAACTTTAAGACCTTCAAAGAAAAGACTGTCTTAAACATGGTGGCATCTAATTACGACAAGTCAACAAGAGAAAAAGAAAATATTACCCAACAAAATGACTTCAACTTACGGCTATTGAAAAGCTCTGTAATCTTTGGAGCAAATGCGAGTGGCAAGAGTAAGTTGATTGACGGGTTAATGTTCATGAAACAGTTTGTAATTCGGTCATCAAAAGACAGCCAAAAAGGAGAGCCAATAGAAGTTGAACCGTTCAAACTTCAAACAGACTCGGAGAAAGATTCAAGTGAGTTTGAAGTGATTTTCCTTTACAAGAAAGCAATGTTCAGATATGGTTTTGAAGTTACTAATGAGAAAGTTATCTCAGAGTGGCTTTACCATCGTCCAAAGACCAAAGAAGTAGAAATCTTTTATCGTGAGAAACAAAAGTTTGAAATTCATAGCAGGAATTTTAGTAAGGGAGCTTTTTTGGTTAAAGAAGACGTGATTCGTGACAATGAACTTATGCTTTCAAAAGCAGCACAATTTAACGACAAGATTGCGGGTAAAGTTCTTGATTGGTTCAAAGGATTTAAAACAATCTCGGGGTTAAATGAAAGCGGATATCAAGGATTTACCATGAGTAGAACAAAAGACCCCAAGCATAAAGCCAAAATACTTGAGTTATTAAAGGTTGCTGACCTTGGTATTCAGGATATTTCACTTGAGATTCTTGATGTATCAAAATTTCCGAAAGACATGCCTCAAGAATTGAAGGATATGATTTCAAAAAAGGTAAAAGACGAGGGAGCAGAATTTATTTCAGATGTCCTTACAACGCATAAAAAATTTGATAGCAATAAAAAGTATGTCGGTGACATCAAATTCTCATTAGATGAAGAAGAATCATCAGGAACAAAAAAATTCTTTGCCTTGACAGGTCCAGTGTTGGATTCACTTGAAAATGGTTATGTATTGGTTGTTGACGAACTTGATTCAAAACTTCATCCGAATCTTGTTTGCAAGTTAGTTTCTCTTTTTAATTCTGTTGAACACAATCCAAATAATGCTCAATTAATTTTCAATACTCACGATACGAATTTATTGGGTTCTGGTTTATTCCGTAGAGACCAAATTTGGTTTGTTGAAAAAGATAGAATTGGGGTTTCAAAATTATTTTCTCTTGCTGATTTTGCTGTTCGGAAGAATGAAAACTTTGAAAGTAATTACATTGAAGGTAAATATGGTGCCATCCCATACTTAAACGCTTTTGAAAATCTCTTTAACTTTAAAAAGCTGCCGAATGATGAAAAATAAAAAGGTGGCTCAAATTGAAGCTAAAGAAAAACATCTTGCAGCTCTAAACGCTGCCAAAAAAAGGAGAAGAGGCGAACCAATTTTAGAAAGAGGCAAGCCAACAAAGAAGGAGAAGCCAACCATTCTGATAGTTTGTGAAGGTGAGAATACTGAACCAAGTTATTTTGAGCAGTTCAAATTATCCTTGGCTACAATCAAGACAGTTGGCAAAGGATTCAATACGGTTTCATTAGTAAAACAGGCAATAGCATTGAGCAAGAAAGGGAATTATGAAAAAGTTTGGTGCGTTTTTGATGCTGACCCCAAACCGGACAATCCAAAACAAGCCCAGAACTTTAATGCTGCTGTTAAAATGGCAACAGCAAACGGTTTCGGAGTTGCATACTCAAATCAAGCATTTGAATACTGGCTATTACTTCATTTTGAAGACCATCAAGGTGGTGCAATGAATAGAAGCGATTATGAAAAGAAGATAAACTCATACATCAATAAATTGGGAGCAAACTATGATGGAACTGGAGACAAAAAAGTAACGGAAGAATTTTTTGATTTACTTATGTCCATTGACGATAAAACTAAAACAGAAAGAATTGACTTAGCAATTGATAGAGCAGAACGAAACTACAATAAATGGAGTCATCGCAATCCCGCCAATGAGGAATCAACGACAAGAGTATTTGAACTTGTGAGAGAACTAATAAGTTATCAATAAATCCACACACATTTGCAAGCACATTTTTTTCACTACACACAATGCTTACCCACAAAAAAATAAAAAGAGTTTGCAATCTAACGCATGGGGTAGGTGCTGACATTACTCAAGAGACCTTTGGACAGGAAAGAAGAACTACCGGTAACAGCACCTACAAGAAATTGGCGGTTCAGTGGTTAAATGAAGTTTTTTGCTTCGTATCAAGTTCAGTGCTGGCTGACAGTTTTCGTCTCCGAAATCGCCAACTTCTTGTAGCTGCAAACCGTTATGTGCATATGTAGAAACCTTGATTAGAATTTCCTCTATAGACATTTTCATAATTTTGACTTCTTGCTTAGTTAGCTGTAGGTCGATTTATACACCAACAACACCAAATACTCCACTTTTTCAAAATAAAAAACAAATTCAAATTGAATCGACTGCTTTTACAAATGGACTCAATTTAAAGACTGCGTATACTCCGATCAATCATCTTGCTATTCAATTAAACGGACAATATTCTCAAGAATTCGATCAACCGAATCCGAATAGAAAATATCATCAGTATCTTGAAGGGGCTATTGGAACTTATTATTGCTTCAAAAATAATTCGGTTATAGAGCTCTACGGAGGATATGGGCAAGGCGCTTCAAAATTCGGCGATCCAATAATTTCTAATGAAACTCTTTTGGTCAGGGCTAAAGGACATTACGAAAAATATTATGCCCAAATAAATTTTGGTAGTCATAAATTAATAGACGATGGACTTATTGGTGTATGTATAAGAGCCGGTAATATTCGCTATAGTTATACAGACGCTAATTTTAACTGGCTAATAAATACAACTGCTGACCATTATGCCTTAGAACCGTATTTTTTTATAAATAATAAAATAACAAAACGACTATCTTTCGTAGGCAATTTTGGCTTGACAATGATTCAAGGCCTTTCTAATGACCCTTATGCAGCAACTATGCGAACAAGCATATTAAATATAGGTTTCGGACTACGACTATCTTTCGGTAATAAGACAGAATAAACAGCACATAACAGCACATAAAATCCAACGGGCAGACCTCGAAGTCGCTCGGGCGCGTTTTGGCCTGCTTCGCAGACAGTTTTGCGCCTCGCTAAAAACATTTATCTTCGATATAACCTTTTGTCGGTATAGACACAGGAAGCTTCGAAAGCCGCACTGGGCAAATTCGCAAACCGTTAGTGGTCAGTTTGCTGCCAGACATTTCGGCAGACAAAATAATTTGTAACCTATTTGGACATTTCCGTTATAATGACGCATAAAGCGAAAAGACATGAAAACCACAAAAAAAATAGCCTTAATAACGAGTTTATTATTTACCGCCATTTTCATGAGCAAAGCACAAACTTATGTTCTCATACCTGACGACAACTTTGCGACCTATTTGAAAGGACTAGTACCAAGCGCTATGAAGGCGCAATCATTGGACATTACAAATACATTGGTAACAACAGGGACTAAAACAATTAATGTTGGCGGACAAAACATCAAAGACCTAAGTGGTATACAATATTTTACTTCACTGACACGATTAGAATGCCATCTATCCGGGCTGACCAATATTCCAGCTCTACCTAATTCATTGCAGTTTTTGGATTGCAGTTCAAATAATTTAACCAATCTACCTGCTTTACCAAGTTCACTTACTAATTTAATTTGTTGTAATAATTTTCTAACGAGTCTTCCGTCATTACCTAATTCTCTTACTGAACTTAATTGTCAGTTTAATTCTCTAACCAGTCTTCCGATATTACCTATTTCACTTGATATGTTACAATGCCACTATAATCAAATAACTTATTTTCCATCTTTCCCTAAATCACTTACCTACGTTGATCTTTCTTCCAATCCTAATACATGCTTACCCAATCATGTTTTGCCAGCAATGAAAAGTTACACAACAATGCCTCTGTGTGGTAAGTAATAGTTCGTCGAACACCTAAGCAAGACTTAAACTGTGTTCGCAAACCGAACCGCTAACAGCAAATAAACGTAAGCGGGCGGACTCGGTCATCGCTCGGGCCGAAAAGTTACCACTTCGCGAATTTCATTTGCCCTCACTAAAAAACATTTGTATCTTCATATAACCGTTTTAGGGTATAGACGCAGGAGGCTCTGAAAGCCCCGCCGGTGTACGACCTAGGAACGTTAGTGGCAAGTGTAACAGACGGCAGTAAAAATGTAAAACAATGCAAGACATATTATTTGAATTTATATCAAAATACATTTCGTTAACAAAAGACGAAAAGAACGCAATACTAACTTTAGACATATTCCGCACTTTTAAGAAAGGAGCTATTTTACTCAAAGTAGGACAGAAATCGCAGGAGCACTATTTTGTTCTAAAAGGTTGCATACGGAAATATTACATCATAAATGGTGAAGAAAAAACTACTGCTTTTTATACAGAAATGGAAGGTTTAACGCCTAATTGTACAATAAATAATACTCCGTCAGAATATTTTATAAACTGTATAGAAGATTCTATACTTATTGTTGCAAATAAAGATATGGGCGTTGAATTAAATACTAAATTCCCTAAATTTCAACAAATGTGCGGGATACTATCAGAAGAACTTTTGGCTAAACAGCAAATTAATTTTGATGAATTTAAAACTTCTTCGCCTGAGCAAAGATACTTGAATTTGCTTCAAAACAGACCCGACCTCATTCAACGTGTGCCTCAACATCAATTGGCAAGCTATTTAGGCATAACTCCAGTATCACTCAGCAGATTAAGAGCACGAATTAAATGAAACACTAATTAATTCTCATTTATTATCTTAAGATAACGATTGTAAATTACACAGCAATCTATTTTTGCAGTATCATTTAATATTAATTTAAAAAGATATGCAAAAGAAAATTTCATGGATTGTCCTTGCTCTAGTTTTGGTAAGTAGTTTACAAATAAATGCACAATACGATAAAACAGACAGTAGCCACAAAAAGCTTTTTATAGGTAGTACATTATTTTTGTTTGGAAATTTAGATAAGGTAAACCCACCGGGCTTTGCTCTACTGAACATAGGTTATCGTATCACAGGGAAAGATGTTATTTCACTTGAACTAAAAACTTGGAAACACGCTTGGCCTCTTGGAATTAATCCTTTTTATAATGACGCATACAAAAAACCAGAAGAGAAATTTCCCGGTTACATTAGGGAGTATGGGTTTGCTATTATTTATCAAAGATATTTATGGAAAGGTCTTTTCTTAGCAGTAGATGCTACGCCCATGTGGCAAACATATAAAAATGAAAACGGTGATAAGGTGGGTAGTGGCTTCATAATATTCAGTACTAATAAAGTTGGTTATCATATCAAACTTTTTAAGGACAGAGTATTTCTTCAACCTGGTATTGCTATTGCTGGTCGTATTTATCAAAGTAATTTCCCTGCCGATTTCAAAGAAAAAGATGACAAGTGGCCAAAATGGACACCTGAACCTAGTCTAAATTTTGGATTTAATTTTTAATATTTCATAGATGAAAACGACACAAAATCTGTTTGAAGATATTCAAATAAATGTAAAACTGAAAATTGCCATGTTATGGATAAGCTTCATGTTGCTTTATGGATATGTGGATTATTTTGCCTTATATATGCCAGGAAATATTAATGGTATTATAAAAGGGAAAGTCTATTTATTTGAAATTACGCAAAGCTTTATCATGGCGGCACTTGTAGCGCTCACAATTCCAACTTTAATGGTTTTCATTTCAGTGGCTCTACCTAGCAAACCAAATCGCATCATCAATATTATTGTAGCAATTATTCACATTCCTTATATGTTGTTTAATTTATCAGGAGAAGCTTGGGCACACATGTATTTTGCCGCAGTTGTGGA
>JASGCO010000021.1 GCA_030054095.1 Sediminibacterium sp. | reverse complement strand
AGTGTGGTTCCGGACAAAGCCCCAACGGGGAAATGTTTATGAACTTTATGGATTATACTTCCTCCGATCATATTATGTGCATGTTTACACTTGATCAAAAAACCAGAATGCACACCACAATGAGTCAGGGAACTTACAGATCGCTATTGGGCACACATGGTCTTTGTACACAGAATGCCGCGGTTCCCGGACCCGCCGCCAGTTTTTCATTTGCCACGCCACCCTGCGCGGGCAAGCCATTTAACGCTATAAACACTTCTACCGGCGGACCAACACCCGGCTACAACTGGAGTACCAATCCGGCCGCCAATGTCACCATCAGTCCTTCTCCAACCAGCGCTGTACCTGCCATTTTATTTGGTGTTCCCGGAACCTATACCGTTACTCTGGTGGCTACAAACACGCTGAACACCTCTACCTATTCAACTATTTTAAGCGTTTCCGCGTGCCCGGTAGAACCGATATGCTTAGATTCGTTAAAAGCCATCCGCCAAACCGATACGCTCAGAACCTATACGGCACCGGTAAACGCCAGCGTACCCAATTGTAATATAGCCGGTAAAACCGGATGGTTAACAGGCACCAATTGTTACAAAGACCGTGAAAAAGCGCAGTATTTTGCGGGTGCCAGTTATAGTAACACCCCCAATCCACAAATCAACTCACTGTTTGTGGTGTTCGATACTGTGGGTACAAAAGGAAACCCTAATACACAGATATATGCCAAAATATGGGCATCGTCTTTAATTAACGGAACCCCTTCCTCTTCATTAATCGCGCAAACCAAAGATAGTTTGCTGACTATTTTAACCAATACGGCCAGTAACAACACGCCCATTGTTGGCAATCCCCTGCATACACAAAGCAGCGACCGGATAAAAGTACACCGTTTCGATTTTGTACCTCCGGTGCCTTTGCCTTTAAACGGATTTTTTGCCTCCATTGAAATGCCCAATAGTACTCCCGGCGATTCGTTACTGATTTTTTCGAATACCTACACCAATGCTAACGGATCCGATTCCAGTGCCTGGGTAATGGAATTTTTGAACAATAACTGGCGACGTATAAAAAGTAAATACGGTGTGAATGTAAAACTAGCCGTTATTCCTCAGATTACCTGCCGCTTAGGAATAGGTCTTCCTGAAGAAAACAGGCTGAAAGAAGACATTCATTTCTTTCCCAACCCAACCAATGGCGATTTTACCATTATAACGTCTTTTAATACTCCCCGTAATTTAACGATAGAATGGATGGACTGTGTGGGAAAACGTCTGGAAATGAAGGAACTGAAAGGGGTAAGTAACGAAACGTTTAAAAGTGATTTGGGAACTTATCCTAACGGCTTGTATTTTCTGAAAATACGGAGTGGAAATGAACAGGTAATACATAAAGTAATGGTTTTTAAATAAGTGGCAATACACTGGAAAAGAAGTTAATCAAGTACGAAATGCCTGTATAATAGGGTAAAAAAATACCTGAGTAAACCGAAAACAAAGCGAAGGAGGAGACTCAACAGGCTCCTCCTTCGCGTTTAAAATAATGAGTTAATTCTTTTAATTTACAGAACAATCTCTATTATTCTTTGATAATGATGTGTTTAGTAGAAGAGTGCGTGTTATCTATTTTAAGTATATAACTGCCTTTACTTAAATTGCTTAAATCAAGAGTTGCCGGGTTTTCTGCGGTTAGAAGTGTTTCACCTATTATAGACAACACGCTTACTTTGAATGGTTCTGTTTTGTCGGTTTGAATCTGTAATACATCTTTTACCGGATTAGGGAAGGTTATAAATTTGCCTTCAGAAAACACAGAATTAACAGAGGTATTCGATTTGTTAGCGATTGGGGCTTGCGTTTGTAGCACAAAGTCCAGATAATAGGCAGATGAACAATTATTACAAAACAAACTTTTGAAAAAATTGGATGTAAGGCCAGCTCTTAAGCGAGCAGGCTTCTCATAAACGCCATGATCGCCATCCGATTTTACGTATAATTCGCTGCAAACCCCTTGACTGAGGGAGAGTTGATAAAGGTGTCTGGATCCAGAAACATAGGTAGGCGGAGCTGTAATATTGCAAGTTGGTTTTGGTCCCTGATCTACATTAACAGTGCCATCAAGTTCTCCGTGAAATGAAATGGTGGGTAAAAACTCCGGGGCTTGTATATAATTAGGATTAGTAGCGCCCCAGTTATTCATGATCCCTTTAAGCGAAAATGTTTCGGGTAAGGGATTGCCAGATTGAGTTAATAACCCTAAGGTGGTAGATATAGTTGGAAAGGCCGTATTCCAATCATTTTGAGATAAATAGGCGGTATTAAGCGCTGTTACGGCTCCTGCACTGCCGCCGCCAATAAATAACCAGTTTGTATCAATTTTATAAATACTACTAAAATGAACAAGATACCTTAACGCAGCATTTGCATCCTGTTGCGCCCGGTATACAGCTTTATCATATTCTAAAGGCCCCTCTGCGCAATTGTAACCTAAACGGTACGATATGGTTACGGAAACAAATCCTCTTCTGGCAAACTCAAAACATAAAGAATCCATTTTTTGCCGGTTACCATCGGTAAAGCCTCCACCATGAATAAGTAATGTCAGCGGGCGTGCAGGCATTGGGTCGATGGTTACATCCGGATAGAAGAGATTCATTTTTAAAACAACATTTTTTCCTGAATAGTCAGGAGCTTGTGCGTAAGTTGCGGTTTGAGTAATAATAGCCGTTTCCGGGAATAACGGTTTATCTGTAAAACGTTTTCCTTTAACGCAAAACTGACTTTTAGCGGTGAAAACAAAAATAAGTGTTAAGATAGAAGTGCAGAGGATGTTTTTCATAGTTTATAGTGTTTTGATTATTCTCTGTTAGACCTTAAAAATGAAGTAAGGTTTAAAGGCATGTTGTTTTTTTTTGTTTACTCAGCAGAATTTCAGATAGTCTGTTTTTTACTATCTTCGCTATTCTTGTATGTTAAAAAGACTGGCAGATTTTATTCTTAAGTACAGGTTAATCCTTATCCTGTCTATTGCCATTATTACGGCAATTATGGGTTTTTTTGCTTCCAAAATTGAAATAACCTATCATTTTGCCAAGTTATTGCCGGATAATGATTCAACCAGCATTGCTTACGAGTCGTTTAAGAAACGGTTTGGGCAGGATGGAACCATTTTGGTTGTCGGGATTAAAAAGGATGCTTTACATACCCTTGATAATTATAAAGCCTGGACGGCTCTGGGGGATAGTATAAAAGGATTGGCCGGAATTAAAAGTGTGGTATCTGTAGCGCGGTTAAACGATCTGGTGTTAAATGATACGCTCGGAAAATTTGAGTTTAAGCCATTGGCGGGCATTAATCCTACTACTCAGGATGAATTGGACGATTTAATGTACCGTTTACAGTCGCTTAAATTTTACGAAGGGTTTATTTACAACAGTAAAACCAATTCCACTATTATGGCGGTTACATTTTACGAAAAGGACGTAAACAGTAAACGCCGCCTCGAAATTGTAGATGATATTTACCGGGTGGTTAACCACTTTTCCGAGCGTACAGGCATTGATACCCATTTTTCAGGATTACCATATATCCGTACAACCGTCATGCGTAAAATCCGTGACGAGATGTCTTTTTTTCTGGGAGTCGCCCTGATTGTAACCGCTGTTCTGCTATTTGTTTTTTTCAGGTCATTTGCGCCGGTAATATTTTCACTGCTGGTGGTTGCCTGTGGGGTAATTACCTCGTTAGGACTCATCGTTTTGTTCGGGTTCAAAATTTCAGTATTATCCGGCTTGATTCCACCGCTTATTATCGTTATTGGTGTCCCCAATTGTATTCTTATTTTGAATAAGTACCATACAGAGCTGGTGTTGGGTATTCCTAAAGATGAAGCGCTGAACCTTTCGATCCAGCGTTCCACAGCTTCTTTGTTCTTTGCTAACATCACTACTTCTATTGGTTTTGCTGTTTTCTGCGCCATCCAAAATAAATTGTTTTTTGAGTTTGGACTGGTATCTTCATTAAGTGTTATGCTGACCTATGTGTTTTCAATTGTTTTGGTTCCCAGCATTTTTTCGTACCTGAAACAACCTCCCCAAAAACACCTGAATCATCTGGATGCCAGTCGGTTAAGACTTATACTTGATAAAGTAGCGCTAATTACCCAAAACCACCGTAAAGCTATCTACGTGATTATAGGTGTTTTGTCTGTTATTTGCTTAACCGGACTTTTAAGGATTCGGGCCTTTGGTTTTGTAGTGGACGACATTCCCAAAAAGGATGTGCTGATACAGGATCTGAAATACTTTGAACAGAACTTTGGCGGAGTATTGCCATTTGAAATAACCATTGATACTAAAAAAGAAAACGGAGTATTTGCCAATAACGCGCGTACCCTCTATAAAATTAACCGGGCGCAAAAAATGCTGGCTTCTTATAAGGAATTGAGCCGCCCTTTGTCGGTAGTAGAGGGGGTAAAGTTTTTATATCAGAGTTACAAAGGAGGAGAAGCGAAATACTATAAATTGCCGCCGGCCACAGATCTTAAAAACATTGCGGAGTATGTTAAAACAGAGAAAGAAAAACAAAGTCAGCTATCGGTTTTTATTGATTCTACCAAACGTTATACCCGCATCGCGGTTCAGATAGCGGATGTGGGTTCAACCCGCGTTAATGAATTAACCTCCGAAATCCGTCCGCGTATAGATAGTATTTTTAATTATGATGAAGATACAAAAACATGGGCCTCACCAGAAGAACGGTACGATGTTCAGCTAACAGGCAATTGTATTGTGTTTTTGAAAGGAAGTGAGTTTTTGGTAAATAATCTTATTGAGAGTGTGGTACTGGCCATTATCCTGATAGCCGTTTTCATGCTTACGCTGTTTACGTCTTTCCGGATGATTTTGATCTCTACTATTCCAAGTCTGGTAGCGTTACTGATAACTGCCGGTTTAATGGGCTTCCTGAATATCCCGCTTAAACCAAGTACGATTCTGGTATTCAGTATTGCCTTTGGCATCAGCAGCGATGGGACCCTGTATTTTCTTACCAAGTACCGGCACGAGATTAAAGTCAGCAAATTAGGGATTGGCGAAGCGGTGCGCCTCACCATTCGCGAAACCGGGGTTAGTATGATTTATACCGCTATTGTTCTGTTCTTTGGGTTTGGCATGTTTGCTTTATCCGGATTCGGTGGTACTCAGGCGTTGGGAATACTCATCTCATTTACACTCATTATCGCGTATTGTTCTAACCTTATTCTTTTACCGGCATTCCTTTTATCGCTCGAGAAAAAACTAACAGACAAAACGTTTATTGAGGCACCGCAATTGGTGGAGGATGAACAAATTTTAGATGAACCTTTAAACCTGGATGAGGATACTTCATCTAAAACCTGATGCCGGTTACTAAGTTTAAACTGATTCTGGCTGTTTTGATTGCTTTTAATGCGCATGCGCAAAACCTGAAGCATAAACAGGATTCTCTGAAGTTCGATTTTGAGAAAGATTCTACCTGGATTTACCGGTTTAAAATGTATCGCCCTTATGTAGATGTTGATCAGTATCAAACGTTTATAAATGGGAACAGTGTAACGGAAAGGGGAGTGAGTTTGGGAGTGCGTTACAAAAATGTGCATGTGTTTGGGTTAAGCGTTCATGGCATTATTGCCCGCGATCGCCGACGTGCTGTTAGCCGTTTTGAGGACACCATTTTTATTACGGAACAAACAGATTTTCGTTACTTGTCTTTTCTTTATCAGTACACCTTATTTAACAATAGATATATGGCTTTGTTTATGCCTACACATTTTGGAGTTGGGAGGTATAAAATAATCAGTCAGGATGTTAATCATTTAAGACCCGTTATACACAAAGAAGGGGGGGCTATTCCTGCATCAATGGGGCTAACCTTTGTTTTAAAACCGGTTAAATGGGTTGGAATTAGCGGAACTGGTGGTTACCGCTATGTATTGGATCGAAACCCTAAACAACAATTCAGTGGCTTTTTTTACGGATATGGTATCTGGCTCGATATACAGCAAATAATGCGGGATACACAGTTTTATGGCTTCAGGAAGCCCCGGTATAAAAGGGCACTCAAAGAACTATCTATGTAATGGTGAATTCTTTAACGTCGTAAGGGGTGTTTTCCCAT
This sequence comes from Sediminibacterium sp., assembly GCA_030054095.1. GTDB lineage: Bacteria > Bacteroidota > Bacteroidia > B-17B0 > Aurantibacillaceae > Aurantibacillus. The sequence continues at coordinate 65,443 of JASGCO010000021.1, read as the reverse complement.
TTCCAAACTCTTTCCAAACTAATTATGAAGTACACAAGAGATTCTTCTGATTATAGAAAAACTCGTTGTAGTGTACTAATCAGATAATAAATACCCTATATACCCCTAAAGGTGATAGTGGTATAAGAGCAAAAAAAATCCCTGAAAATAGAATTCGCAGGGATTTCTAATGCACGATCTGGGTTTAATAGTCAGATCATTAATTATCGAGAATAGCCACATCATCTATTTGCCAGGTACTGCCTGTAGTGGATGTGCCGGTATATTTAAAAGCAATGGTTACATTGTTTTGTTTATAAGCCGTTAAAGGAATATTACCTGAATTAGCCCATACATAATTACCTGTGGAGAGAGAAAACGTGAAGGGAGTCCAGGTAGCGGTAGTTGGATCGGTGCCAGTGGTATAATTAGTGGAAATTAAAGCCTGAATAGGAGGACCCGTGAATTTATACGCATTGTTGAAATTTAAAACCGGGTTATTGGTAGCCGATAAATTCAACGCTGGTGAGAGTAACCATGATTCACAGGCTTTATTACTTCCACCTATGTAGTTGCTGATCATGGCATAGTAACGCCCGCTAAAAGAACCAATAGTCCAGTTAATAGGGCCATTAGGATTTGGTGTATTGGTGCCCGATCCGGCAGGGTAAGCTACTGTCCATCCGCCACTTCCAATATTGTCGTTAAAGTTTTTCATCAATATCGGGCAATTGCCTCCCGCAAAGGTTACTTCTGTTGCGCTGCGCAGGGTGAGTTGAATAGCGCCGTTATATTGTCCTACTATCGCAACCAGACTACCTTTTCCACAGGGTATTTTAGCCGCTGCAAAATTGGCATAACCCGATGAACGCACAACAACTGATTGGCCACCGGCATTACGTAAGATATGATCAATGCTTACTTTGTTTACCGCATCGGCATAAGGTTGGTTTTTACTGCCATTATCAAATTCAACGGTATCCAAACGGATAAGTTTTGATTCCCATTTTGGCAAATTGCTGATTAAGTCCAGCATGGTCACCTTAGTTGGTAAAACGGTTCTGCCACTGGAAATCTTACGAATTTTGCGCTCCAGATCAATGGAGTCGAGTTGTATCAGTTTACCATAATCATTTAAAATAACCCCATTCAGGTTAAGCATAATGCTGTCTCCAACTGCTAAACCTCCGGCATTCATCAGCTTGAGTTGTATGGCACCGGTATTATCTCTTACAAAAACGGATTTGTAGAGGTTGCCGCTGGCCTCATCTGCAGTAACCGTACAATAAAGAGTAGCGTCGTCTTTAAATTTGAAGGCACTGCTTGGGGTATTGGTGGGACTATAGTAAGCGGCGTATTGTTTTTTAATCGAATCAATGGTAATCACATTTCCCGAAGGCAATGAAGCAGGAGGAGCCGGCTCATCAAATTTTTTCTTACAGGCACTCAATGTCAGAACGGCTGCAAGGCTTAAAAACGTATAAATTTTATAATGTTTCATGTTAAATGGCTTTTTTGAATGCGTATTAATTTTCGCGTATCATCACATCGTCAACCTGATAGGTACTGGCAGATGCTGTAGTACTACTGTATTTAAAGGCTATACGGGTAGTGGTACTTTTAAAGTTACTTAACGAAATGGTTCCCGAAGGAGTCCATACGTAACTGGTTGTGGTAGAGGATAAAGCAGCGCTTAAATCCGTCCACGTAGCTGCCGATGGAGCCCCGCTGGTATAATTGGTAGATACTTTTACTTCCAGTGGAGGGCCGGCAAATTTAGCGGCTGTTTGAAAAAGTAGTACCGGATTGGTAGCTGTGCTCAAATTGATGGGAGGAGAAATCAGCCAATTCTCTGAATTGGTAGCGGAACCAATAAACCCACTCACTTTGGCATAAAGGGTAGGATTAGCAGAGGTTGTAAATGTGCCGATGTTCCAGAAGGATGCGGTGTTCGTATTGGTAACGTTAACATTGCTCCAACCGCCACTGGTCAGTGAGTTGTCGTTAAAATCTTTGCTGTGATAAACAACACAGCCACTTCCGTTCAGGTTTACCTCTTTTACATTTCTTACCACAAATTGTTTGGTAGATCCATAATTGGTAACAATACCTATCATGCTGCCATTTCCTTTCGGGGTTTTAGCGCCTGCAAAATCAGCATAACCACTGGTGCGAACAATCAGGGTGGCACCACCACAATCCTTTATGGTACGGTTTACCGAATTTTTGGTGATAGGATCTGCCCACAATTTGGCGGTATCGGCTGGAATAAAACTGACGCCGTTTAAGCGAACTAACTGAGAAAAATTAGCGCTTGTTATTTCGTTAATATTAAGATCGGTAATAGTTACCGCTTGCTTTGAATCGGTTTTTACAATTTGCTTTTCATAATTGATAGAATCAATTTCAATCATATTCGACTGGCTATTTTTACCAACATCCAATCCTTTAAGATTAATCCGGATTTTATCACCAATCAGAAAGTAGGAGTTATCAGTTAATACCAGATGTATGGATCCCGTAGCATCCTGAACATACAGTTCTTCGTACAGGTTTCCACTGGTTTCATCAGCTGCTACAATAGCGGTAAGGTAGGCATCTTCTCTGAAACGTTTTTCACAGGCATTGGTGCAGGTAGCCAAAGCGTTTAAATCAGCAATGGTATAATTTTTCCCCTGACTCAGATCGCGGGTAGGGGTAACATCTTCCTTTTTTTTGCAGGAAAACACCACAGCAGTTAAAGCGGCTACAGTTAATAAAGGAATACTTAGTTTTTTCATGAATACTTCTTATACTAAATTTACAAATTAAAAACGGAAATTTACCGACAGCATATAGGTGCGACCGAATGCGTAATTATACCGGTTGGGGAAACGTTGCGGCAGTGAGTTATCCCAGCGTAACTGTTCAAAACCACCGGTACGGAATTCCGTATTATCCAGCAGGTTATTGATCCCGGCATTTAAAGATAAAAAGTAGTTGCGCTGAATACGCCAAGATTTGCTGGCATTCAGGTCAATAGTAAAGTTAGACGGTAACTTATCCTGTTTGGTAATTTCACCGTATTGCGGATCAGAACTAGTGTACTTTTCCAAAGCTTCTGCCGTACGGCGGTCCGGATTAGGCTCCAGATAAATGCCATCAAAATAACTGAACGCAATACCGGCTGACCAGAACTTACGGGCAACATAGCGGTAGCCAATGCCCATTACATTTTGAGGACTGCCACCCACCTTATAATTTTTCAGATATACCGTACGGTTATCAAATAAGTTTTCGGTACTATTATACAAAATAGCACTGGCTATAGGCCGGCTGGTATAGATATTATCCGAAATTCCAACAGCGGCCTGAATAACATGAGAGGTAAAAAGTGTTTTTTCAACGCCTAATTCTATTCCTTCAAATTTCTGATTTACTCCGGTCATAATATAGGTCACATTGGTGTTGGCAATATCATACCAGTATCCTCTTGAGTATATCTGATTGTTTATCATATTGTTATAATAAGTCGCGCGAACCTTTAGTGTAGGATATTTTACGTGGAAGTTAACATCATAACTTAACACTTCTTCGCTGCTTACCCCTTTAATTATGTCAGAACGGGTTTGAGGCGACATAAAGATATTGTTGGCTTCGGGGGTACGGGTAAGATAAGCTACATTAGCCGTAGCAAACAAACGGCCATTAAATTTATAAGTTAAACCTCCTTTTATGCCGTAATTAAAAAATGATTTTTTTTCGCCTTTACCTTTACTTGTTTCCGGAAACTTACCATTAGCTACTTTACTGTCTCTTTGTATAGAACTGTTAGATAAACTTAAAGCACCATAAAAATCAAAATTATTAAGTGTGTATTCCGCTTGTCCCCAACCTTCTATCCGGTTAATGTTAATGAAATAATCGTAGCCGAATTTGTCATCCTTGCGGATAGGCCGGTTAGGATCGTCCAGATTATTGGAAGCAAAATTGGCGGTTACACCCTGATCCTGAGCAAACTGATCCACATCCAGCCAAAAGGTACCTCCCAGTAAATCCTCAACTTCTTTGTAGTAATTGTTTTTGTAGATATTGGCATTTAAACCGGCACTGATAAATAAGTTATCAAGTCGTGTATTGTAAATGGTATTAAAACCGATGTTCTGAAGATTCTGAATACGGCGCTCCAGAATATAGCGGCTGCGTTTTTCACTGGTGTTAATGCCGGTACCCGGTAAAGAATACAGGTTAGACTGATTCATGGCTATTAAACGATCCCAGTTAATCTGGCGAGTATTAACATCGTTTAACCACAGTTCTTTTTGCGCATCGCCCTGCGCGGTTTCGTTAATGCTGTAAAAATAGCTTGGTAAATAACGATAATAATTCGGGCGAGGATTCGGGGAATTATTCCAGTTTAAGCCCGTAAGGCTGTTTTTCCCAAAATTGAAGAACAGGGAAGTGGTTAACTTAGTGGCGGTATTAATATTAAAATGGTGCGATAACATGGCCATAGGCCTTTGAGTTCGGCTAACGGAAGCATTACGCGCTTTACCATTCTGGAAGCCCCAGTTACTGTTGTAATAATTAGTGCCCGCCAAGTCATACGCTTCCTGAATTTCCTGACTGGCACGGCCTTGCTCAATAGGAGCTACAAATGAAGTGAGTGAAAGTAAGTGTTTGTCATTTAGGCGTTTGTCTAAGGAAACGTAAAACGCGTTGGCATTAAAGTAGGTACCTGGCACATATACGTTATCACCCTGCCGGGTAGAGGCTGATACTGTAAGTGCCCATCCGTTCTGCATCATTCCGGTAGAGTGGGTCACCATTACCCGGTGACGGAAAATACGATTAGAAAAGGCATAGGAAATACGGGTTCCTTTACGAAACGAAGATGCCTTCGATTCGATATTGGTGTACCCACCGGCACCGCTAAAGCCTACGCGCGAAGGCGCTAATCCAAAGCGGTTTTCTACAAAACGGGTTACGTCGTTTAAGCCCCCCCAACTACTCCATACACTAAAACCGGTTTCCAGATTATTAACATTGTTACCATTAATCATTACTAGTTGATTTTCAGCCTGAAGCCCACGCATACGGTAACGGCCTACACCAAAATGGAAACTGCTGAATTGTGCAAATACATCGCGACTTGATTGCAACAAAGACGATACATCCTGTTGTTCCAGATCTGCTTCCGCTTCGCCACCACTGGTACTGAACAATGGTAATTCAGAAGTGGTTTTGGTAGTGTCACTTTGGTTATCGGTAACATGGGTAGAATCGGTTTGTGCCTGTGTCAGAACAATGCCTGCCAGCATGCAACCGGTTAGAAAATAGTGTTTAATCATACTTTAAAAAAGGACTACTAATGTACTGAATTTAAGACTAATCCTGTAAAATATGTTAAAAGATAGTGAAAAGTTAAAACAGAATGCCATTCCGTTAACAATTCTGTAAAACTAGGCCGGATATTTGTTAAGAGCTTTGTAGTATATTCGTGCACGATGAAGAAAATTAGTTTACTCCTGTTGTTGTTGTTAGGGATTGGGCTAAACGCCCAGAAGCTGGATAAAAACAAAAATTATTTTATAAGTGGTATTGGTTTCTGGAATGTAGAAAACTTATATGATACCCTGAACGACCAATGGAAAAATGACGAAGAATTTACACCTGGTGGCACAAATGCCTGGAATGGAGAGCGTTACTGGGTCAAAATTGATCGTTTGGCAGAAGTGATTGCTCAAATGGCTACCGATGTTACACCTGATGGATTAGCCATTTTAGGGCTATGTGAAATTGAAAACAAGAGTGTGGTGCAGGATTTGGTTAAATCGCCCCGACTTAAAAACCGTAATTATCAGATAGTACATATTGAAGGTCCGGATGCGCGTGGCGTAGATCCGAGTTTCATTTATAATCCTCGCTATTTCAAGGTTGTAAAGGCTGTTAGCTACCATGTTACCTTAAAAACAGATACCAGTCATAAAACGCGCGACATATTGGTGGTAAGTGGTTTATTTAATGGAGAACCACTTAGTGTATTGGTTAATCACTGGCCCAGCCGCCGGGGAGGAGAACTGGCCAGTCGTCCTAACCGTAATGAAGCCGCCCGGGTGGCCCGGCATATTGCAGATAGTATTACCGGCGCCAATCCACAGGCCAAAGTGGTAATTATGGGCGATTTAAATGATGATCCGGTTAATGTGTGTGTGAAAGAAGTCATTAAAACTTACGCGGATATTAAAAAAGCAAAAGAGGATTATTATTTCAATCCTATGGAAAAACCTTATCAGGACGGGATAGGCACATTGGCATGGCAGGATAGCTGGAACCTGTTTGATCAGATTCTTCTGAGCAAAGCATGTGTTCCGGGCGATTTCAGTACCTGGCAATATTATAACGTACGTATTTTTAATAAGCCCTTCCTGAAAAGCGACTTTGGTAATTTTAAAGGCTATCCTTTCCGCACCTATAGTGGCGGATCTTATACGGGCGGGTACAGTGATCATTTCCCGGTATTTATTCTTATTGCAAAGGAAAACAGAAAAGCGTCTCAGTAACAGACAAAAACCTCTACTTTTTGAAGCCACAATCGCTTTTAGAAACTTTTTAGTACATTTGATTATTACTTATGGACACTACACTAAAATTTGATCAGATCATTCTGGTCGATGATAACGATACTACAAATTTTTACAATGAAGATGTTATTAACGATTTGAAATGGTCGGCCCCGGCCAGGGTTTTTAATAACGGAGAAGATGCCATTGCGCATATAAAAACCATTCAGCCAACCAGCGATGATTTTAAAATTTTGATGCTGTTAGATATAAAAATGCCGGGAATGGATGGGTTGGAAGTATTAGAGTCAATGGAAGAAGACGAACTGAAGATACTGGATTACTTATATGTGGTAATGCTAACGTCTTCAAATCTAAAAGTAGATGTCGAAAAATCGAGCCGTTTTAATTTTGTAATGGGGTATCTCGAAAAACCACTTTCAGTAGAAAAATTACTTAACGCCATCAACGGTAAATTTTAAACCTTCGGAATATTACTGTTTAATGCTGTAATGTTTTTTGAAGTAGCAGAAAGTCTGCTATAACAAGGGCTGCCATGCTTTCTACAATAGGTACTGCTCTGGGCAAAACGCATGGGTCGTGCCGGCCTTTGGGTGTTAAAACGGTTTGTTCACCCTGTAGATTGATACTTTGCTGAGGTTTCATAATGGTAGAAACCGGTTTAAAGGCCACCTGAAAGTACACGGGCATGCCATTGCTGATTCCTCCCTGAATGCCTCCACTGTGATTGCTTTTGGTTACAATTTTGCCATTGGTTGTTTCAAATACATCATTCAATTCCGATCCTTTAAAGTTTACTGAATCGAACCCGCTTCCAATCTCGAACCCTTTGGCAGCGTTAATACTTAACATGGCTTTGCCCAACTGGGCGTGTAGTTTATCAAAAACAGGCTCCCCCAATCCGGCCGGTACATTAGTGATGATACACTGAATAACACCGCCAATACTGTCTCCTTCCGCTTTTACCGCTTCTATCAGTTCTATCATACGTTGGGCTGTTTCAAGATGCGGACAACGCACGGGGGTTTGTTCTGTATAACTTAAATCGAGTTGTTCAGGTGCCAGTTCCAGTTTTACAGAACCGGTTTGTTTTACGTAAGCCTGAATTGTAATACCATAATGCTTTAAGAGTAACTTAGCGATAGCGCCGGCCACAACACGACAGGCCGTTTCTCTGGCACTGCTTCTGCCGCCACCTCTGTAATCGCGTGTACCATATTTTTGCTCGTAAGTATAATCGGCATGACCGGGCCGGAATACACTTTTTATTTCCGAATAATCCCCCGATTGGGTGTCTGCGTTCCGGATTATAAACCCAATTGGCGTTCCGGTTGTTTTCCCCTCAAAAATGCCAGATAAGAATTCAACGGTATCATTTTCTTTTCGGGGAGTGGTTAAGGCAGACTGACCGGGTTTGCGGCGAGCCATTTCACCGGCTATAAACGCCATATCTACTACAATACCCGGAGGGCAACCATCCAGTACACCACCAATTGCGGCACCATGGCTTTCTCCAAAACTTGTTAAGCGAAAAAGCGTGCCAAAAGAATTACCTGCCATAGTTCACAAAGATAAGACTTTGAAACTAAAGCGGTATGTTAATAGAGGTTCTGTAACGTTTTTCTCTGGCTCCTTGCCATATCATCTGTAACAGCATGAATAAGGTTTAAAAGTTTAAACCTTTTAATGTATTAATCTCTTTTTGATAATCATTAATGGGAAAATAACCATGCGAACGGATTATTTCCTGACCTGAACCACTGAGTTCAAACAAAACAAGCTGCTCAAGAGATGCGTGGAACGGTTTTTTGAGGTATTGATAAAGAGGCCGGGTAAGTGGGTATTCTCCTTGTTTTACCAGTTCAACCTGATAAGGTGAAACGGCACTGTGCTGTTCATCAATATGTATTGGCATTGCCCATATCTGGCGGCTGGGTTTTCCTTCGCGATCCATTAAAAAACCCGAACCAACGTAACCAATGCCTCCTCTGTCGCGGGTAACGGCATCTACGATATCGGCATTGCTTTCGTAAAACCACACATCGGTCTTAAATTCACCGCGTATAATTTTTTCTTTAAAATAGAAATATGTTCCCGAAAGGTAATTACGGCTATGTATGTTAATCTTTAAATCTGGGCCATCTACTTGTTTCCAGTTGGTAATGCGTCCTGTAAAAATACCGGATAGTTCATCGAGCGATAGACTATCTACACCTAATTCAGGATGGGTGATAACGGCAATCGCGTCTGTGGCAAACATAACCCTCAGGGTTTCTATGCCGTTTTTTTTCAGAAGTTGTTCTTCTTTATCCGTTGCCTCCCGCGAAGCGTTAGCCAGATCAGTTTCATTGTTAATGAGGGCTTTAAAACCGGTTGAAGTACCGCCTCCACTGATGTCAAAGCTAATGCTGTCGTTATGAAGTTGCTTATTAAAAGTCGCGCAAAGGTCTTTTACTAAACCGTACTCTGTATCGGACCCTTTTATTAAGAAACGCATAGGGCTAGGGGCGGTATGACTCGGGTTGCAATTTGATAAAACAAAACTTATAATGATACTAAAACCAATACTTGTGATAAAAACGTTTTTCATGAACTTATAATTATGCGGCAAAGTTCGGCACAAGGTGTAGTTGTAACGTGAGTGAATTGTTAGCGAATGTTTAATTTAAACACTGGCGTAAAGGTGCACCGTAATTTTTTAATTAATTTAGCGGCACATGAATCGTAACGTTTTATTTGTAGTTAATCCCAATGCAGGGAAAAAAATATCTGAAAAGATTATCCGGACAATAGAGCAGTTTTTTCCGGCTGACATTAATTATCTGATCGTAGTGTGGAAGGACCGTAATCACTTTACAGAAATATTACGCGCCATACAGAATGATGGTTATACCGATGTGGTAGCGGTAGGAGGCGATGGAACCGTTAACCAGATTGCTAAAAGTATTGCCGGAACCCCAATCCGGCTGGGCATTGTGCCAGTGGGATCGGGAAATGGATTAGCCAGATCTCTGGGCTTATCAATGCATATCGAAAAAGCCATTCAGCAAATTGCTGCCGGAAAAAGCATAGCAATTGACTATGGAACAGTAAACGCTACTCCTTTCTTTTGTACCAGTGGTGTTGGATTCGACGCGCATATTGGTAACTTATTTGCCACCAGCGCCAAACGCGGATTAAAGAATTATGTCAGAATCAGTTTGAGCGAGTACCGGCGCTATAAAGCCAAAAATTATACCATTCACATTAACGGACAAACCCTTCGCCGGAAAGCGTTTTTAATTACAGTAGCTAATGCCGGACAATATGGCAACGATTTTTACATTGCACCACAGGCCAGTATGCAAGATGGATTGTTTCATGTCGTTATCCTGCAACCGGTTAATCTGGTGTCAGCCATTGGTTTGGTAGCCAAAACACTGCGAAAAAAAGCGCATACTTCGGCTTTGGTAGAAACATTTACGGCCAGCGAGTTAATTATAGAAAGAGATCAGAACGATACCATTCATTTTGATGGTGAGCCCGCCATGGAGTTACCCCGTGTTCAGTATAAAATAGTCCCTCAGGCACTTCAGGCTATTATTGGCGACAAATGGAGTAAAAGCTGAAAGAAAAAACCACAGGATAAATACCTGTAAACAGTATGATCGAACACTCTGGTCATTATTTCGAATTATAATAACGAAATGTACTTTAGTGAGTATAAATAAGAGAGGCTAATGTAACCCGGAAGTAATTCTCATTCAATAAAAAAATAGCCTGATTACTGCCGCTCCTTTCATTTAAAGTATCAGGAATTCAGATAACCAGGTGTGATCTGAGTCCGTTTACTGAACTGAAAAGAGTTACTGTGATCAGGCTATTCTTAAAGCGAAGAGAGACGCTCTTAACCGTTTTTCTGTTTCATCAGTTGTACCATTTCAGCCAAACGTATAAACTCGGCACGGTACCCGTCATCATCATTCCCTTTAGCACCTTTTGCCATAGCAATGACTTGTTTCCAGGTAATGTCTCCTTTGTATTTTGAATCGCGGAGCAACATGCCAAACCCGGCAACGGCACTGGCAAAGCGGCAGTTCTCAGAGGCATTTTCGATGCTGCTGCTTTTCTCATTTAAAACGCGGGTAATCAGTTTCGATTTGTTCTCGTTAGGTTCTTTGTAACGGAATTTAATGGTCATAATTTCGTTACTGCTGTTCGCCACTGTTACCGGTTCTGTTTTTTGGTATTTTAAAGGATCAACGTCACCAACTGCTTCATCCGATCCCGCTGGAATAATTTCATACATAGCGGTAACCGTATGTCCTGAACCAAGTTCTCCCGCGTCCTTTTTATCATCATTAAAATCCTCGTTATTCAGCAAACGGTTTTCGTAACCTACCAAACGGTACGCTTTTACTTTAGCCGGATTAAACTCAATTTGAATTTTTACATCTTTGGCAATGGTTAGTAAGGTACCTCCCATTTCTTTTACCAGTACTTTTTTTGCTTCCAGCAAGTTATCAATATAAGCATAATTACCATTTCCCTTATCGGCCAACTGTTCCATTTTAGAATCTTTATAGTTCCCGGAACCAAAGCCTAAAACAGTAAGAAACACACCTTCTTCACGCTTTTTCTCTATTAACCGTACCAATTCACCTTCGCTGCTTACGCCAACATTAAAATCACCATCAGTAGCCAATATGATGCGGTTGTTGCCATTTTTGATAAAGTTTTCAGCCGCCGTTTTGTAGGCTAGTAAAATGCCTTCGCCACCGGCAGTAGAACCACCCGCCTGAAGTTGTTCAAGCGCCATACTGATTTTTTCTTTTTCAGATCCGGGAGTGGAAGGGAGCACTACGCCGGCAGCTCCGGCATAAACAACAATAGAGATGCGATCCTGAGGACGCATTTGTTCTATCAGTAACTGTAATCCCGACTTTAACAACGGGAGTTTATTTTGATCCATCATGGACCCCGATACATCAATTAGGAAAACAAGGTTGTTGGGTGGCAGGTTATCCATGGCAATAGTTTTGCCCTGAATGCCAACATGAATCAGTTTATGATTTTTATTCCAGGCACACTCTGTATATTCTGTAGTAATGGAAAAGGGATCTGCTTGTTTTGGTTGCGGGTAGTTGTAGTGAAAGTAATTAATCATTTCCTCCACACGCACCGCGTCGGCTGGAGGCAGACTTCCCTGATTAATAAAACGGCGTACATTACTATAGGAAGCGCGATCCACATCAATACTCATTGTTGAAAGTGGATCTTTACTAACGGTTTTAAAATCGTTATCGTTAAAATTTTTGTATTCTTCCGTGTTAAAGTCTGCAGTAGCAGGATAACCGCCATGTACCGGAGAATTATAGGTGGATACAGCATTTAAACGGTACTTAGATTCCTTCTTCAAAACATCTTGCTTAATATACAAGGCATCCTCCCGCACTTTAGGGGCGGGTTCCGTAATAACCACTTCATCTACTTGTACGTTGTTACCTTCCAGATCAACGTTTAGTTTCTTTTTATCATAAGCGGCAATGGTTATGTTGCTTACTGTTTTTGGCGTATAGCCAACATACACAATGTGGAGTTTATATTTTCCGGCTTTCAGATTGGTGAAACAGTATTTGCCGTTGGCATCCGATGTTGTTGTAAATACTTTATTAGAATCGGTACGGGTTAAGGTAACAGTAGCAAAAGGAATAACATCCTTATTTCCTTTTTCGCGAACTTCTCCGCAAATGCTGCCGCTAATTGGCATTAACTGATTTTGCGCACTGGCTGCTCCCAGCAGACAGGCAATAAAAATGAAGATGAAACGTAGGCGTATCATACACTTAAGGTTTTAAAAATTAGTAATTGATTTTAATATTAAGATGCAATTGCCTCAACAATTCCATAAACTAAAATCAAAAAAAAGAAATTTATTTACCGGACAGTACTGATGCTTGCGTATCATGTAAGAAGTAACATACTGCCGGCGGCTATACCTGTAGTGTAAGACAGATGTTGGTAATCTTATACTGTAAAACGTATCTGACAGTTAATCCACTCCGGATCGAAATGCGTATTGTAACGTTTATAAAACTCAATGGCCGGTTCATTCCACTCTAATACCTGCCACTCCATACGCCTTACTTTACTGTTTTCAGCAACGTTGTAAACGGCGTCGAACAGTAATTTACCATAGCCATGTCCACGCTCACTTTCAGTAACAATTATATCTTCCAGAAAAAGACATTTCCCTTTCCAGGTAGAGTATTTAAAGTAATATAAGGCCAGTCCTATTATTTTGCCGTTTTTCTCGCCTACATAAAAATCAAATTGCTTATCGTTCCCAAATCCCCATTCCTTCATCTCACCGAGTGTAACGGTAACTTCATTAGGCGCTTTTTCGTAGGTAGCCAATTCTTTAATTAAAGTTAACGCGGCGGCCAAATCCTGTTCTGTTCCTTTTCTTACTATCATGGTGTAAAATTAACCGACCGGCGCTTATTTTCAAAGGTGGACAGGTATTACTTTATAATTCCTTCTTTTATAAGCTCCTGTAGGTAGTACCTTTTATCGTTATAGAAAGCAATAATAAACGCTTCTTTTAATGATTTTTTCCTGACCCGGTCAAGAAGTTTCCGGGCTTCCTCCATTGTTTCAAACCCACCCATTGTAAAACGGGTTATGCCGTCATCGCCTATTTCCCTTAATATTTTCGGGAACCCCAGTACATTTGTGTAACTAAAATTCTCGAAGAACAGAAACGCGCCTACCTGTACTTTAAATACAAGGCCAGGTATTTTCACTTCCCCATATCTGTCGGTAAACTCATTCATAAAAGAAACCGGATGACCTCTTTTTAATGAAGTCAGCACACTATCGCGTTTTAATTCCAGCTTTTCATTCAATTCAGGTGAATAAAAATCAGCGATAATAGTAATGGTCATAAAAGAGTCAACAGCAACGGTTGATAGTTCTTTTACCTGAGGCGGGAATTTTTTGTGTCGGATAATCAGTTCGTACTCATCGCCTGCGGGAATATTGAATAAGAAGTGTCCCTTTTTTTTGTCGGATAGGGCAGACAATACAAATACAGAACGTCTGGTTAAAGACCTGACTTCAATACCAGCCTCTGTCGGCTTATCATTAAGGGTAACGTTTCCTTCAATTTGAACCAGGGCAACTGGTTTTCCTGGTATGGCGGGTTCTACAATGTAAATATCTTGTTCGCCTTGTCCATTAGCACGTTGTGAAGAGAAATACGCTTTTTTGCCATCGGGCGTAACACTGAAAAACTTATCGTCTTCTTTGGTATTTACCGGTGCCCCTACATTAAAAGGTTCCTGCCAGATTGTATCTTTAAGGTCAGATCGCATAATATCGTATCCACCAATACTTTTTTTACCGTTAGCAGCAAAGAAAAGAATTTTTCCATCCGCGGTAACAAACGGCGCATCTTCGTCCTGTTTAGTATTGATAAGTGGCCCCAGATTTTTAATGTTAGCCCATTGGTTTTCTGCAATTTGTTCGGCGACGTATAAATCCCGTCCACCAAAGCCTCCTTTTCGTTCGCTGGAAATAATAGCGTGCCTATTGTCCGGCAAAAAACAGGCACTGCCGTCCCAGGCCAAAGAATTCAGGCCTTTTTGATAGACTGGCGTCCGCCAGCGTTGCCCGTCCCATTTGCTGATGTATAAATCACCAGCACCAATTCCGGTATTTTTATAAATAAATAAGCGTGTGCCATCGCTGTTAATGCTTACGGCTGCATCGTGCAGGTTAGTATTTAATTCGGTAATGGGAACAGGAGTATTCCAGGTGCTGTCGGTTTGCGGATAGGTAACAAAAATATCTTCAAAATACTGCCCCTGTTCCTGAAGTTTTATATTATGGAGTTTCTGTTTGTTCAAAACCCGTTTTCCACCTTTTGATAACTCACCGCGATAGGTAAATATCAGTTTCGACTGGTCAGAAGGTATTAAAGGTACATATTCAGAAGCATTTGTATTAACAGGTTTCCCCATATTACGTACCGTTACTGTACTTTGTTTATTCCGGTAGTTTATCTGGTTTTCTATTTGGTGTAATTTAGTTTGAAGTAAATCAAGGTAATACTCATCCTTATCTCTGGTCGCTCGCTCCGCTTCTATTGCTTTTGAATAGTATTGTAAGGCTTGTTGCATACTGTCATTGGTTTCGTAAGCACGCCCCAGATAATAATAATAGCCATGCACCCTCACGCTGTTGTTTTCCATACGTTTAATAAACCGTATGCTTTCCGGTCGCTTGTTGGGATGATGGGTGTAACATAATCCGGTTAAAAATGCGATGTCCGTTGTCGTAGGGTAAACAGCCAACAAGGAATCTACGTATGGAATGGCAGAAATATAATTTTGATGCTGTATTAATAATCTGGCTTTATTAAAATAAGGGAGATGCGGTTTTTCAATCTGTTCCGACAAATTATTAAAAAAAGATTCGTCTGGTTGTGCAAGTGCAAACTTACATACGCTCAACATAACTATCAGACTAATTCTCTTAAGCAATGGTTCTTTTTTACTTTACTTAAATATAGCTTTTTTGTGAAATAGGACAACATTCCCTTTTTAATGGTTATCAAAATGTAGTTGCTCATTCCTCAAAATACCTGATAAAGTTAACTTTTCTAAAACTCTTCTTGTGGATCCGAGAATGGTGTATGACATGGTATGGTGCGATAATGCAATAATGGCGTTTGCCAAATAATCTATGTGGAAAAGGCATTACCATAAAAAAACAGGCAGACTTACAGCCTGCCTGTTTAAACATAATAGTCATTAGGATACTGGAGGTACAGGAGGTGGAGGAGGGGGCACTGACGTAAATAAAGCCTGAAGTTCAGGTTGTGAGTCAGCAGCAACCCAGTTCGCCATTCCGGCTTTCCAAACCAGAGAAGCGCGGGTTAATTGTCCCGAAGCTACCATCGCTTGTAATTGTGGAATGTTGAAAGGTCCAGCCTGCGCACCATTAATAACAACATGAAATTGTGTAACAGGAGGGGGAGGGGGCGTAGCGTTACTGCCCATATTGGTCATTCCGGTTTGGTTAAACATGTTAGTCATCATATTTCCCATTCCAAAACCAACCCCCATACCAACACCGGCACCACCAAGTCCCTGATTTTTGGCGGCATCGCCTATAGCGTTGGCGGTATTAAACTGAGCCAGTTTGTTCATGTCAATAGCGTTTAAACGCGAGTAGTTGAAGATTTCTTTTTTAAGATCTTCTGGCATACTCACATTTTCTACCAGAAACTTGGTGATGTTTAAACCATATTCCGCAAAATCGGTATTCAGTTTATCACGCCCTATCTGAGATAACTCTTCAAGATTGGCTGCAAATTTTTCAACTGGAATATTTCCTTCGCCCGTAGCATCACTGAACTTGGTAACAATCATACTACGCAATTGCTCGGCCACCTCTTCGGTTGAAAAACTTTCATTGGTACCAGCTATTTCTTTAATAAACTTACCGGCATCCGTCACTTTAAACGCGTAAGTACCAAAGGCCCTTAATTCAATAAACCCAAAACGAGGGTCACTGAGTGTGATGGGATTTTTGGTTCCCCATTTCTGGTCAATGAATTGTTTGGTATTTACATAGTAAACATCTACTTTAAACGGTGAGTTAAATCCGTACTTCCAACCACGCAGTGTCGTTAAAATAGGCATATTCTGCGTTTGTAATTCGTAACGGCCCGGAAGAAACACATCAGCTATTTTACCTTCGTTCATAAATACGGCTACCTGACTTTCTCTAACCGTAAGTTGGGCGCCCATTTTTATTTCATTCTGGTAACGTGGAAATTTCCATACAATCGTATCATTGGTGTTATCTACCCATTCAATGATATCTATAAATTCATTTCTGATTTTATCAAATAATCCCATAGTATTTAATCTATTGTTTTGTTTCGTTTTAAAGGTAGTTTAAAATTAAGGAAAAAATAAAGTCTAAAACCTTAAATCAGGTTAAAAGCGCTATTATCGCAATAACCTGGTAGTAATACGTTCACTACCGGCCTCTAACACAACCGGGTAAACACCACCCGGAAGATTTTCCAGAGAGATTATTTCAAATTCTGTTTCCGTAAAAATCCCGGTTTTATGTAAAATCAACTGCCCAAGAGTACTATAGAACGCTAACTTAAACGGTGTGTTGGCAGGGCCTTTAATCATCAGGGATGGTATTCCGTCTTCTCCTGCACTCCGGTAATTCAGTTCTGTTTTCACTTTGTTTAAGCCCAGATACACTATGGGACTATACAAAAAAGACCTGTCGTTGTCAATTTGTTTAAGCCGGAAATAGGTAAACGGATGCCAGTCTGTTTCAGGAATAAACGTCTGGTAACGGTTATAACTGCTGCTTTCGCCTTTAGCGGGTACAGAAACTATCCTGTGGAAGTGCTCCGCATCGTTTGCGCCTTCTACTTCAAAAAGGGTGGCATTGCGTTCTGAAATGGTTGACCAGGTTGCCAAGCGCCCGTTTTCCTTATCGGGCGTAACCGTGAACGACAAAAGCTGTACAGGCAACGGCGAACAAATATTATTGGTAAAGGTATTCACTACCACATTGTCAATGGCCAGATGATGGTCGTTGCCCGAGTCATCCACATCCGTAAAACGAAGCATTATATCATTGTTGTTGGGGATCGTAACCGGAATGCACACGGCGCTTTTAGAACCACTTTGTGTACAGGGATAACCCAAAATCTGACTACCGCCGCTGGTTATGGTTGATTGCAGTGCTGAGAAGTTTAAAGCGCTTACCGCTGTCCACGCTCCGGTGGTAAGGCTGGTCAACGTGGCCCCCACCTGGTAATCAAACGCAATGGTGTTTACATTGCCGCCATTTTGCGCCAGAGACATTTGGAAAAAATCATACGCCACATTAATACTTTGTATGGTTTGTCCCGATGTGTTTCGTAAACGTAGCCCGTAACGAATAACTCCCGATCCGCCTGAGGCTCTGGAACCGAGTTTTACGTCACCGTTTCCAGCACATTGATAAGTATATACGCCCCCGTTATTGGAAGGTGCCGCCGCTGTAACATTTATATATCCCTGATAAGCCGAGGAAGAAGTCTGGTACCAGCCTAAATAAGAAACGTTATTGGTCCAGCTTGCAGGGCCAGAAGAACCAAAGGTCTGAGTATAAGTAAAGAAACCTCCTGTAATAGCCACTTGTGCCTTCCATTGAAAAGCCAGCAACAAAAAGGCATAACAATACCTATTCAGGCGTCTTTTTTGCATTACTCAAAGATAACTATAAATGAGTTGGTTTAATAGTCATTGTATCAGCTAAATACAATTAAATTGTTATGAAAATGTAATGGGATGGCATTTCAAATCCGGATAAATAAAATACCGTAAGAAGTAATGTAGGGAAGCGGCTGAAAAACTGAATTCATCCGTTTATCTGTTATCGGTATGTAGGGCAGTACAGCAACTACCCGAAACAGTTAACAGGCGCTAAATAAACCGTTTAGATAAGGTAATAACGTTATTTAGCTCAAATCTGTACGTTTTGCCCCCAAGTTGTTTTACCTGATACCGTTTAATTATAACTTCAATCTGCCTTACCCCCAAAGGAACCCCCATAAAATCGCGGGGATTTAATATCAATTGAGCGGTTCCAGCAGGGAAACGTTTCACCGGGGAAAGAGCAGTTCCATCCGGGTTTTTAACAAACACAACAATTTCATCAAAACCGGTTGTGGTAGGCATCGGAATCACTAATTGTTGCGTATAGGTTAATTGAGGGGGAATAATGGCAATATAAATTGGTGGAATAGTGTAAAACGAATCTTTGTGCACGTGATAAAAAGAGGGTAAGGAACCCGAGTTTAGTTTAAAATGATACCAGGTACTGTCAAATGCAGTACGATTGGCCCCTACATAAGCATTTACACCGGGCTGATAGGTTAGGGGCTGTGAATCCACAGTAATGCTGCCTAGGTTTTTCCCGGACATCATGGCGTAATCATTTTTAGGTTTATCAAACAACCGAACCCAGGGTGTATAATAGGTTGGCGTGGTGGGCGAACTCAGGGTATCAAACTCATGATGCTGCTCAATAACAAAAAAACCAGAATACAAACCTGCTGTTTCCTTAGATATGGAAACGTAATCCTGAGCAGTTGATGGTATTTGCTCCGTTTTACGGCAGGCACTTACCAATGTCAGAACACAAAACAAATATAAACCTACCTTGTATATGGGTTTTAATGTCATTCTATCTAAGATCTAAATATAGTAAAAACGCTGCTCCGTTTTCAAAATTAAATGGATAACTTTGCACTAAAATTATGAAGCCAACCTTAGTTAGTTATTTTATCGCTATTCTGAGCATGTTTTTATATGCTAGTTGTCAGTCTCAGGAGCCAATCAAACGCATGGATCCTTCAGCTTTTGAAAAGGAATTAAAAACAAATGGTTCTGTTCAACTTCTCGATGTGCGTACACTTGAAGAATACAATGCGGGACATATTAAAAATTGTATTTTGGGAGATATTAATGATCCCGCTTCTTACCAAAAAGCCGTTACGGTTCTTGATAAAACCAAACCTGTGTATGTATATTGTTTATCCGGGGGCCGTAGTCACCGGGCAGCTCAGGATCTTTTGGCGCGTGGGTTTACGGCCATTTATGAACTTGACGGAGGGATGAATGCCTGGCGAAGAAACGCGCTGCCGGAAGAAAAAAGCAGCAATAGCGTTCAGGCCGATGCAGGGAAGTTTAAAGCTTCTATAAAATCTACCGGCACCAATCTGATTTGTGTGCAGTCGAAATATTGCGGACCTTGTGTAAAAATGAAGCCGGTTATAGAAAGTCTGGCAGCTGAGTTTCCAAAGGTAAATGTGCTTAAAGTAGATGGAGGAGTAGATCAGGCTATTATGAAAGAGTTCAACGTCAGTGAAATTCCGGCATTTATAGTTATCAAGAACGGGAAAGAAACATTCCGTAAAACCGGAATTGTAGATAAAAAACTACTGGCTGATGCCCTTAAATAGAATAGGCTATGTCTTTTTCAACAGGGCGATAGCTTGTTCTAATACTAATTTGAGCGTATCCAGAGGCAGATCCTGTGTCTGATCCAACAGCATAATTTTCATGCGTTTACGGTCTTCCTGCAAGAGCACGGGGTGCTGCATACGGTAACCATCTACAAAGCCAATATAAGGTTGGCGGTAGGTACGGTGTACCCATAAATAGCAAAACCGTTTTCCGTGCCAGGTAAAAAACGGCATACCGTAACGCCATTCCTGCTTTATGCCGATATCCAAAGTAAGAATGATGTCCCGCACTGCCATCAGGCAAGCCCGA
Source organism: Sediminibacterium sp. (assembly GCA_030054095.1). Classification (GTDB taxonomy): domain Bacteria; phylum Bacteroidota; class Bacteroidia; order B-17B0; family Aurantibacillaceae; genus Aurantibacillus. The sequence goes on along the minus strand of JASGCO010000021.1, from coordinate 45,558 downwards.
TATGAATCGGGCTGACTGAGGTAAAAGGCATCTATAGGGTTTGCAAAATCAGTCATGAACTGATACATAAATCGTTACTTCTGCCGCTTCCGGATTCGCCGCTCTGGTATCATAGACTTCAAAATCAGCCGTGTAAGCTCTTTTCAGATTACTCTGCCAGATGGCTTGCCAGGCTTTAAAAATGACACCTTCATTCAGATTACCCTTAACGGTTTGCGCGGTATATAATCCACCGGAAATGAGCAGGTGTGTTAGCCCTTCTGCCAAGGGATCGGGTTGTGTTACGCGGCATCCCAGAAAAGCAGTGTAAGGCTGTGTGTAATCCCCGTCGTAATGGGTATATACACAATACAAGGTATCATCCACACGGTGGTGAATGCGCTGCATCACCGCGTTTTCGAAAAACTGTTGCCATAATGCCGGAATATCGGTGGTGGCTTTTCCTTCGTCATTCGACGTTCTCACCTGAATGCCTGCCAGATGAAACGGAGGTAATAATTTGGTTTCCATTGTCAGGCCGTATAAAAATGATAAAATTGAATACTTGTCCCGTCAATCAGTTCAAACGCTCTGGCGGCCTCCGGATACTGAGGAACCTCCCGCGCCGCTTGTTTAGCCAGTTCCATAGTTTCCCACTTTACCAGATCGAACCACATCCCATCTTCGTTAAAGTGCAGAACCCTGTTTATAAAGCCGGGCTGCTTTTCGGCAATGGCTGTAATACCAAGTAATGCTTCGCGTGCGTGGTCAATAGCCACATTGGGTTTAAGTTTAAACAACACCGCTTCTGTAACTTCATTTGTTTTCATCATAAATAATTTAGTTTTAACCTTACAAAGCTACAGATAGGGTTATGACAACCTTGTGTCAGGGGTTTTCCTGCCTGCTTAAAAATTTTTCACGGCACTGTTCAAAATACTGTTGCAGGGTTAGTGTGTGCGGCGAAAAGGTTTGCTCCGAAACCTGAAGGTCTTGTATGCAATCCAGACGAAAGGATCTGAAATCGTTACGTAAGCGGCACCAAGCAATCAGTATCCAGTTTTCCTGCGTACTGTAAAGAGCAAAAGGCTCAACGGTACGCAGTGTTTTCAGGCCTTGTTCCAAACTTTGATAATTCAGCCGGGTGAGCCGGTAACCTGTAAGGGCCATTTGCAGTTCGCTCAGATATGCGCTGCTGGTTTCGTTGTGCAGGTTATTGCGGAATTGCACACGCTGACTGAGCAGGTTCGCTTTATCTTTTACCGATGTTCGTAGCACCGCTTTTACCTTGGCAATGGCTTCTGAGTAAGTTTCCGTAAACGAACGGTCCTTGTTTTTTTGAATCAACTGCTCCGCGGTAATTAACGCGTTGGCTTCCTTTTCCGAAAACATAACCGGAGGCAACCGGTAACCTTCTCTCAGCGAATAACCTTTCCCTTCTTCGGTTACAACCGGAACCCCCGATGCTTCAAGGGCTCTTATATCTCTGTAAATGGTCCGGTTACTTACACCGAATTTTTCAGATAGTTCAGCCGCAGTTGTTAGCCGTTGGGTCTGTAATTGTGTTAAAATGGCCACCAGACGCGATAAGCGTTTTATATCCGATCCCGATTTCATACACTACATTGCCCGGGCCTGTTCCATAAACCGGAAACCTCTTAAGAAATCAGCAGTCTTCAAACGTTTCTTGCCTTGTAATTGTAAATCAAGTACGGTTAAGTAACCATCAGCGGCGTAAATCTGTAATGCGTTACCAGTAACAACCATGCGTCCGATCGGTTCTGTATGGCTCCCCTTGTGTTTTTCTGTTTCAAAAATTTTCAGTTGCAGTGGCTCACCGGTGCCGTTTGTAAAATCGGTATAAGCCCCGGGGTAAGGTGCCAGCCCGCGGATAAGGTTATAAAGCTGGTCAACCGGCTGATGCCAGTTTATTTTACAGGTTTCTTTAAAAATTTTAGGGGCGTGCGTGGCTTCCGCGTCACGTTGCGGTAAAAAGTCAAGCGGTGTCCCTTTTACAAGGTGGGCGTTTAAAGCATCCAGGGTTTGTACCATTAACAGGGCGCCTTCGGTCATTAACACATCGTGTAATTCACCGGCAGTGGTATGTTCACCGATAGGTACCGTTTTACGGAACAACACCTGACCGGTATCAATTTCGTGCTGGAGTTTAAACGTAGTAATACCACTTTCTGTTTCTCCGTTTATAACGGCCCAGTTAATTGGCGCGGCACCTCTGTACTTTGGTAACAGCGAGGCGTGCAGGTTAAAGGTTCCCAGCGGAGGCATATTCCATACTATTTCGGGGAGCATCCGGAACGCTACCACAATTTGTACATCTGCTTTTAATGCCCTCAGCTGATCGGTAAATTCGGGGGCCTTCAGCTTTTCGGGCTGCAATACCAAAAGTCCTTTCGAGAGGGCAAACTGTTTTACCGGACTTTGCTGCAATTGCTGGCCGCGGCCCGCCGGTTTATCGGGTGCCGTTATTACACCAACCACATTGTATCCGGCATCGAGAATGGCCTCGAGGCTCTTAACCGCAAAATCGGGCGTGCCCATAAAAACAATACGCATGGTGCAAAGGTAAAATCTTACATTTGTAAAGTTGAGCAAATCGCAGAAATATTTTTTTCAGGCACTGGGACCACTGGTAGCGTTGTTGTTCTGGTTTTTTATTGAACTGGATTCCCGTAACCATCAGGTAAGTTTAATGGCTGGAGTAGGATTGTGGATGTGTATCTGGTGGTTCAGCGAAGCTATTGATTTAGCTGTAACCGCTTTTATTCCCGTTTTGGTATTGCCCATACTGGGCATTGCCGATGTAAAAACCACCGCCCAACAATATTCTGATAGTATCATTTTCCTTTTTATAGGAGGATTTATGTTGGCCTTTGCTATCGAAAAATGGCATTTACACAAACGCATCGCCTTAAAAATACTGTCCTTTTTAGGTAGTAATCCACGTACCATTTTACTTGGCCTGATGTTAAGTACCTACCTGATCAGTAACTGGATCAGTAATACGGCCACCACCATGATGCTGTTCAGCGCTGTACTGGCGCTTATTCACGAAACCAAAACTTATATTAACGAAGGCCATAAAAAACAGTTTGCCGCGGCGCTTTTGCTGGGGCTGGCGTTTTCGGCGACTATCGGAGGTATGGCTACACCGGTGGGCACGCCGCCTAATATGTATTTCTTTAAAGCGTATCATCAGGCTTTTCCGGAAAGTAACAACCTTAATTTTATGCAATGGAGCAAAATAGGTTACCCGGTTTCCTTTCTGTTTCTCGTTGTGTGTTATGTTGTACTATCGGTTTACTTCCTGAAAAAAACGATGACCCTGGCCATTGATAAACAGTACTTTAAAGAACAATACCATAAACTGGGCCGTTTTTCGACTGAGGAAAAATGGGTGCTGGGCATATTAATCAGCTGTATCCTCCTTTGGTTTACACGCGCCGATATTGATTTTGGTGCTTTTCAATACAAAGGCTGGGTAAATCTCTTTCCCAAAACCAAATTTATAGACGACAGTCTGGTAGCCATGCTGGCCGCCTTAGCGCTGTTTTTGATTCCTTCCCGGAAAAACAGGGGGGAGGGGCTGCTTGTTTGGGAAGACGCTAAAAAACTCCGCTACGATATTATACTCATGTTTGGCAGTGGTTTTGCACTAGCTTACGGGTTCGAGGTCAGCGGACTCAGCAACTGGCTGGCGCAATCTCTGGCGGTATTAAAAGGCGTTCCGGTGTTCTTTATTATACTTGGCATTTGCGTAGTGGTTACCATTATCAGCGAATTTGCCAGTAACATTGCCAGTATTCAGTTAGCCATTCCGGTAATGATGGCCTTGCAGAAAGAGCTGAATGTGGAACCGTTATTGCTGATGATTCCCGCTACCTTTGCGGCATCTCTGGGATTTATGCTGCCGGTGGCTACCGCTGCCAACACCATTGTATTTGGCACACGCGAAATCCATATAAAAGATATGTTTAAGGTGGGCATTGTCCTCGATATTCTAGGCATTCTTATTATAACCGTTATTTGTTACGTATCTTTGGCCCTTGTATGATGATCAGCGGTAAAAATATTACAAAAAGCTATAACGATTTACAGATCCTGAAAGGGGTGAGTATAGATATTGCCGAACGGGAAATTGTGTCTATTGTGGGGTCTTCGGGAGCAGGTAAAACCACGTTGTTAACCATATTGGGTACCCTCGACCGGCCTGATAGCGGTGACGTGATCATAAAAGGCGAAAACGTATCGGGCTTAAACGACAAAAAACTGGCGGCTTTCCGCAACCAGCATATTGGTTTTGTGTTTCAGTTCCACCATTTGTTACCTGAATTTACAGCGCTCGAAAACGTTTGCATTCCAGCGTTTATTGCCAAAACCAACAAACGCGATAGTGAACACCGCGCCATGGAATTACTGGATTTACTTGGGCTGAAAAGCAGAGCCGGCCATAAACCCAACGAACTCAGTGGGGGAGAGCAACAACGTGTAGCCGTAGCCCGGGCGCTTATTAATAAACCATCGGTGGTATTTGCCGATGAACCCAGTGGTAACCTCGATACCAAAAACGCGGCCGAACTGCACCAGTTGTTTTTTAAACTCCGCGAACAGTTTCACCAAACCTTTGTTATAGTGACCCATAATACTGATCTGGCAAATATGGCCGATCGCACAATTACCATGAAAGACGGGCAGATATAAGGGTTTTAACTGTCTTTAGCATGACAATAACTATTGCATAAGCAAACAAGACACCTTTCATCATTTTGGGAAACCGAAACATACAATTCAACAATTAAGGGCTAACCCTTCAAAAAAATGCAAGGAGGTGCTGTTATCTGCCTGGTGGCTACGTTCTGTTTACTTGTCCATTGTGTTTTTTAGTCTTTTGTCTTTTGGAACAATGTAAACATACATGGCATAAATATCATTTTTGTTGGGTGCAAAAGCTTTCGGCTCTTTTTCAGAGCAAATATCTACCGCTTTAATGAAGTATTTATACGGTGTATTGTCCGTGATGATTATATGAATACCATTGATAGTGCCACGGTTGTCCTTGATTGAATTGATTTTTTGCCTGGCATGTTCAAGTATTTGTATATTAGTCGCACTGTCCGATGTCAGTTTATACACGGTGTAGTCACGCATTTTTGCAAATTTGTCGATACCGAATTGATGATTTTTTCCGCTGTCAACCGCAAATACGAGTTGATGTCCAGCAAGTTTTTCGGGAGTTTCATTTGATTTGATGAGAATAAAGGTCGTCCCGGAGCCAATGAGAACAACAAAAATTGTCAGCGTAATAATTAAGTTATTTTGTCTGTCTCGTGTCATTACGGTTGTTCCGCCAATTGCAGGTAACGGTTTTCAGCTACAATAAGTTGGCGATTTCGAAGCTGCCAAATGTCTGCTGGCAGTAAACTTGACATGAAGCACAAAGCTTTATTTAACTACTGACCTCACTTTTTTGCCAAACGCCTGTTACCTGCCGTGCTGTCTGTTCATTACCAATTAATTAGTCATTCGCAGAAAGGTTGTCTGTTGAGACTATTGTTTTTTAAAACTGTTTGTTCAAATTGTGATATTCAATTTTTGCCATATACGGAAAGTACGGTAAGACTTCTACAAGTTCCTTTGTCCTTGTTTCATCAACATTCTGAAATATTAAAACAGCATCTTTTTTTGTCACAGAAATAAAAAAACTTTCTAAAATGTGATCTTGTTTCCATTTATTTACGAATTCCATTTCTTTTTTTGGTAATTCGGGATTTGATTTTATTGTCTCAATTCCGCTGTCTGATAGAGTTATTAAAACTAATATTCTGTTCATATCATCTTGATTTAAATTTGTTCGTAAAGTTATAACTACTAGATTGATTGTCTATGTTCAAGGAGCTAAAAAAGCACAATACTTTAAAATAGTGTCAATGTCCATCCTAAGTCGATTGTTGGAAAGTCCAATGAGGGGCTACATATTGCCGTGATCGTGTAGTTGTCTAGCATTGCAGGTAACGATTTTTGGCTTTGCGAAGGCGGGGCATTTTTGCACTACCGTTTATTCGGAGAATCGAAGTTCAATTATACGGAAAAACTGTCAACCGAATCACTGATCCCAAGTTTTAGCAAAACCGCTGTTATAAACAGGCGTTCTTGTCTTTCGTTGTTTTTTGAAATTGTTCATAAGTTTGCTTGTAGATTATAAGTATCAGCCGTATCTTTGTCAGCGTAATGAAAATAGAGGCCGATATGTCCGTAAAAGTTCAAAAAAGTCAGAACGATGTTTTGAAGTTTCTTGAAATGAAAATTTTAGGTCAGATCGTTATTGAACAAAAACTTAATGGAGGAAGCCGAAAACAAAACGGAGTTTTCTTTACTAATTCAATATCCACTATTGATAAACTTTTAGATGTAATTGAAATTAATCCTGATGTATTTCACAAAAAAATACTTGAACCTTCTTGTGGTCAGGGAATTTTTCTCCTTAGATTAATTGCTAAGATTTACGAGAGATATCCTGACGAATTATTGATTTCAAATTTCATTGAAAGAAATTTATTCTTTGTTGATGTTGATAGTTCTATGGTGAAAAACACGATCGACAATATTTCAGCATTTTATTTATTCCTTTTTGGCGAGGAATTTAAAGGTTCATTTAATGCGATTAATTGGGACTTTACGGACAAAAAAATACCCAAAGGTTTATTTGATGATTTGACTCCTACACCATTTTCTGATTTGTATGGCTCTTTTGATTTTATAATTGGTAATCCGCCATACGTAACGCTTTACGGACGTAGAGATAAAAAGGAGAATGAGGAGCAAAGAGTAAATTACCTTAGAAATTATGAGCAGTTTCCTGATTATGTGAAAAATGGTAAACTTAATTTGGTAATGCTTTTTATTGAACATTCCTTGGATTTGCTTAAACAAGATGGTAAGTTAAGTTTCATAATTGATGTTTCATTTTTTGAAACTGCCTACGTTTACACACGTAAGTTTCTTTTAGAGCAAACAATTATTAACGAGTTGCAGGTCAATATTAAAGATTTTGATGTCGCAAGCGGTCAAGTAATTTTTAAAATTACTAAAGATAAAAACAACAAGGGTAATCAAGTGAAAATTATAGATTGGAAAACACACAAATCTTATGATATTTTACAATCAAGTTGGTTTAATAAAGATGATGAGTACAAGTTCAGATATAATGGCTGTAGCATTTCAAAAAATATAATTGACAAGGTTAATTCTAAGAAAGATAAAACCATTTTACAGCTTTTTCCTAATAAGAATTTACGGACTTGTGTAATGTTGCTTGATATGGAAGATAAGTTTACTTTCAGAAATAAACCTGAAACAAGTGAAAATCTTTTATTTCCTTATTATCAAGGTTCTAAAGCGTTATCGGAGAAATTCGGTGATCTTAGTTGTACAAAATATTTTTATTACAACAAGCCTTTGCAAGATGAAATTAATGAGAACCTAAAGCAAAAATTAGAAAAGGCAGGGGTAAAGAATAAAAAAAGAATTGGTTTGGGCGAAATAGCTATTTATGAAAATCCAAAAATTTACATTCGCCAATCAGCAAAAGAAATAATTGCAACTCTTGACTTAAACAAAAGTTCTGCTAACAACAGCCTTTATGTTTTTTCGCTTAGAAATAGTACAGATGAAACCATTGACTTTCTTTATTTTTTGTGCGGTTGGTTAAATACGGATTTGGTAACTTATTATGCTCAACAAATGAATATTATTCGCTTTTCACAAGGTAAACAGCCACAAATAAAAATTTCTGATTTGGGAACAATTTATATTCCAATGGACAAGTCCTTGCAAAAACAATTTACTAAACTCACCAAAAATATTTACGAAAGTCCATCAAGAAAGGGTGAATTTAAAAGCAAGATGAACGATTTAATTAATGACTATTATGGATTAACAAGAGATGAAATTGAAACTGTGTTAACAAGTATCAAAGATTTTTGATTTCTCTAATTTTTTCTTCTTGTTTATCGTTAATCTCATTCAAAATTATAAAGTTAAATTCTTGCTCTTTGTAGATTGTTTTAGGAACGCTGTATTTTCCTTGTATAATCAATTCTAATTTGGCTTGTGCATCATCAATTCGCCTTTGATTAGCTTCAATTAGTTTATCTTTGAAGAATGAGATAAATTCATTGCGTGTTCTGATTTTTTCATCAGCAAATACATTGAACTGAATCTGATTTGAAGGTGTAATGTGCATATTATCTTCAACATCTTTTAAGAATATAGGTTTTACTTTTCTTCCATTTTTTTCGTCAAATTTTAATCCAAGCCCTGTTCCTAAGCCTTTGTAATAAACCACGATGTATACTAAATAGAATGAATTGTGCTTAAACATTAACTCAAACACTTTATTTGGAGTCCCACTGTCTGGATTGGAGTTATCGTTATCAGTATTTACAGCTTTAAAGTCTATCCACAACAGTTCTCTGTGTCCATTTACTTCAAAAAAAGTTTGTGCATCCCAAGGGTTTTTTGTTTTTCCTGGAGGTGAAGGTTTAGTATCCTTGAAGTAAAAATGTTCTTGAGTGTATTCTTCAAATTTGGCTTCTAAAAATTTGCTTATAGCATCACCAACCCGTTCACCTTGTCTAACATCAATAGGTAAAGTAGGAGTGTCATTTAGAATTTTTTCAATTACTGATGCAAGCTCATTTTTCAAAAGTTGTTCAAAAGATTGTATGTCCATTATACTTGAATAAATCTGATTTAAAAAATTCGTAAACGGACATATCTAAAGCAGTTGCAATTTTTTCAATATTGGCAACAGATACATTTCGTTTGCCTTGTTCAATGCTTGCAATGTACGTTCTGTCAAGGTCGCAAGCAAAAGCAAACTTTTCTTGACTAAGTCCTTTTTTGGTTCTTAGTTCACGAAGTCGTTGTCCAATTTTTACTCTTATGTCCATGTCGCAAAGATCCAATTTTGTAGTTTATCGTACAGCGGACTATAAGTATAGTCCTTGAGATTTCTTGTTGATTTGGGTCGTGGGTGGGCTTGGTCTGTGGTCAATAAGGAACATTACTTTTATGATTGCAGGAGGTTCGGATTTGTCGCTTCCGTTGATATTAGCACTGTCGTCCTACGCTTGCCTATAACTCCCTAACATCCACAATACTACAAAAATCTACTTAACAATCCTATATCTTACAAAGCGATGATAATCAATGGGTATTGACTGTTACCATTTAAAATACGCCTTAGTGCATAACAGAAAGTGTTACTACCTGTAAACACCAGAGTTCCTATTTAAAGATTCTCTCAAAGTAACTTTACTTACATTCAAACATTATGTTATCCATTTCTCTTTCCGGTGAGGGACAGCAGCGGCAGCCTTGCGCCGAGCCTTGCCTGATTTTGCGCGAGCGCGGCGGCTGAGGCACGAAGACCCCGCCAGCCGCTGCAAAAACGGCAAGGCGCAAGCAAGCTAAAGCGTATGGCCCGACCCCCAACCCATAACTATTGACGATTTATTAATTATCAATTGCCAATTGATACATCGTAAATTCTTTAGTATGGTGTTGGGGGGCACCGCCTGATAGTAAACACAGCCATTATAACCACATTAAAAGAGGCGTCATTCTGAACAATCAGTGCAAAAGAGTAGAATTAAATAATGCCCGCGCCCAATAACAGCGCGAAGAGGAATAGCATAGCCGTTACAATGTACTGAATACTGGTAATGGTTACCTTTTTTAATAAGCGGTTGCCTATAAACGCTCCGGTAAAAGCGGATAGGGTAGAGGCCAGAATTAATCCGGGATTCATATTGGCCCAGTTGGCACTGATCTGGCTGCTGTAAACACTCAGGCGACTAATATCAATGCAGCAGGCAATAACCACTCCCGTGCCGATAAATGCTTCTTTGCTTAACCCGGCACGGCTTAAAAAGGCCGAGCGTAAGGCTCCCTGATTGCCCGATAAGCCCCCAAAAAAGCCGCTGAGTATGCCGCCCAGGGGAAGCCATTTCTGATCGAACTGCATGTTGGCAAGTTTCGGAATGATTTCCATGCAGGAAAAAAACAGTAATAGGGCACTGATGACCAGTTTGACCGTAGTTATTTCGTGCAGACTTCCGGCTATGGTGTAGGTGTATAAGGCTGGTTGATGGCTGACCATTTTTAGTACAAAGGCTCCCAGAAAAGCGGCGAGAATGGAAGGAATACCAAAACGCAGAATTACCTGTTTGCTGGCATGCCTACCGGTTAATATCAGTTTAAAAATGTTATTCAGGAAATGGACAATAGCAGTTAAGGCAATGGCGACTTCTACCGGGAAAAACAAGGCAAAAACGGGCGTCATTAAGGTGCCTAGTCCGAACCCCGAAAACAGGGTTAACCCGGAACCTATTAACGCGGCGGTGCAACAAATCAGATAATCCATGGTTTTAAAATGAATTGAGGCGTTGTTTATAGGTGGTAATGGTCGTATTGGCCATGTCGGTTTCAATAAGACCATCTTTCAGTTTTACAATACGGTGAGCGTGGAGGGCAATGTCTTCTTCGTGGGTAACGAGTATAACGGTATTGCCTTTGGCGTGTATTTCTTCAAAAAGACCCATAATTTCGACCGAAGTTTTACTGTCGAGGTTTCCGGTGGGTTCATCGGCCAGAATAATGGCGGGGTTATTTACCAGAGCCCGGGCAATAGCAACGCGCTGTCGCTGTCCGCCACTGAGTTCATTGGGTTTATGTTTCATGCGGTTGCCGAGTCCTACCTGGTTCAGTACAAAAGCGGCCCGTTCTTCCCGTTCCTGTTTCGAAAAACCCGCGTACACCAGTGGCAAGGCCACGTTTTCGAGTGTGGAGGCACGGGGTAAAAGGTTAAACGTTTGAAACACAAAACCAATTTCTTTATTTCGTACCTCGGCCAGTTCGTTATCGCTCATCTGGGCCACTTCGGTACCGTTAAGCACGTAACTCCCTGATGTAGGGCTATCGAGACAGCCGAGCATATTCATTAAGGTAGATTTGCCGCTCCCGCTAGGGCCCATTAAAGCCAGGTATTCGTTTTTTAAAACGGAAAACGATACATCGCGAAGCGCGTGAATCACCTCTTCGCCCATCACGTATTTTTTAGCGATATGATTTACCTCGATAATGGCCTGCATGGGGCTAAAGTTATTACTATTCGGCCAATATTTATAATAAAACTCCTATATTTGTTACGTTGTATGAGCAATCTTATTACCGTTAAAGACAAACAGTTTAAACCCTACATCAGTAGCGAAATCATTTTAAAAGAGGTGAAGCGCCTGGCTCAGGAAATATGTAATGATCTGGCAAGACAAAATCCTTTGTTTGTGGTGGTGTTAAACGGCTCATTCATGTTTGCCGCCGATTTATTGCGGGAAATTACCATACCCTGCGAAATTTCGTTTGTGAAAGTGGCCAGTTACCATGGCACCAGCAGCACCGGCAGTGTAACGGAGTTAATCGGATTAACAGAAGAAATTGGCGGACGCACGGTGGTGATTGTAGAAGATATTGTGGATACAGGCGTTACGCTCGAGAAGTTATTGGGCGTGCTGGAAAAGAAAAATGTAAAACAGATTAAGATTGCATCGGCGCTGCTAAAGCCGGATGCGTATAAAAAAGATATTCCGGTAAACTATGTAGGCCTTAAAATACCGAATGATTTTGTGGTTGGGTATGGGTTAGATTACGACGGACAAGGCAGAAATTTAAAAGATATATACGTATTAGCTTAAAAACTGAATAACCATGGTGAAACAATTAAACATCGTGCTTTTTGGCCCTCCGGGTGCAGGCAAGGGAACACAAAGTGAAAATTTGATTAATAAATATGGTCTGGTGCATTTAAGTACCGGTGATATTTTGCGAAGTGAAATAGCCAGAGAAACAGAGCTGGGATTAAAGGCCAAGGAAGTAATGAGTCGGGGTGAACTGGTAAGCGATGCCATTGTGATTGACATGATTGAGGCTATGCTGGATGCCAACACCAATGCCAAGGGGTTTATTTTTGATGGTTTTCCGCGTACACAGGCTCAGGCGGTAGCGTTGGATGACCTGCTTCAGAAAAAGGGTACCGGAATTGCCGGTATGCTGGCGTTGGAAGTGGATAATGAAGAGCTGGTAAAGCGCTTGTTACAAAGAGGAGAAAACAGCGGACGTGAAGATGACCGTAACGAAGACATTATCCGTAACCGGATTAATGAATACACTAATAAAACATTACCATTAAAAAATTACTATAACGAACAAGGTAAATTCCATAGCATTAATGGTATTGGTACGGTAGAAGAAATTTTTAAAGCGCTGGTGGATCGTATTACCTTCTTGCAGGCTGAAATGGATTTAACAGCATTGGAAACCGATATTGAACACCTGGATTTAACTATCAACGATTTTGATGTGGCAAATGATATAGCTCCGGAGCTTTTACTGGAGATTGATGCTATTAAGCGTGCTGAGGCGGAAGAAGAGGAAGAGGAAAAAGAAAAACAAAATCAGGTGGTGACACCAATGGAAAAAGTGGAAGCCGAAATTATTTCGGAACCCAAAGTTTCTGCTAAACCTAAATCGGCGAAAAAAAGTAAGCCGAAGGCCAAGCCAGTTGCGGCAAGTAAACCTGCTAAAAAAACGGCTGCACCTAAGGCAAAAGCTGCCAAAAAAGCTGCAAAGAAAGTAAGTAAACCGGCCGCTAAAAAAGCTGTTACTGCAAAAAAGGCTGTTAAAAAAGTGGTAAAGAAAGTCGTACAGAAAACGGTGGCTAAAAAAGCGGTAAAGAAAGCCACACCTAAAAAACAAGTAAAAAAGGCAGTAAGCAAAAAGGCGGTTACTAAAAAGGTGGTTGCAAAAGCTAAAAAAGTAATTAAACCATTGAAAAAAGTAGTTAAAAAGGCCGTTAAAAAAGTAGCGCCTAAAAAAGTAAAAAAGGTAACGTCTAAAAAAACAGCGGCTACTAAAGTTAAGGTAGTTAAAAAAGCTACTAAAAAGCCATTAAAAAAGGTGGTAAAAAAAGTAGTTAAGAAAGTGATTGCTAAAAAGAAAAAGCGATAATAATTAAGAATATAAAACGGAAGTCAGAGGGGATTTACCTTTCTGACTTCTGTATTTAAAAGCGTTGAAAAGTGGATAGTAATTTTGTTGACTACGTAAAAATTTGTTGCCGGAGCGGAAAGGGTGGTTCAGGATCTGTGCATTTTCACCGCGATAAATTTACCGCTATGGGCGGGCCGGACGGAGGGGATGGCGGAAGAGGCGGGCACATTATTGTGCGTGGTAATAAGCAATTATGGACACTGATTCACCTTAAATACCGTAAGCACGTTATTGCCGAAGAAGGGCAAAATGGTTTGGGTGGAAATTGTACCGGTAAACAAGGTAAGGACGAAATTCTGGAAGTGCCATTGGGAACCATTGCCAAAGATGTGGAAACCGGTGAAGTGCATTTTGAAATTACGGAAGACGGACAGGAAGTAGTGCTGGTGCCGGGCGGACGCGGCGGATTGGGTAACGCGCATTTTAAAAACTCGGTTCAGCAAAGTCCGCAATACGCGCAGCAGGGTGGAGAGGGCAGCAATATCTGGAAGATACTGGAGTTAAAAGTACTGGCCGATGTAGGTCTGGTTGGATTTCCGAATGCCGGAAAATCGACCTTATTGTCGGTAGTAAGCGCGGCCAAACCGGAAATAGCGAACTATCCGTTTACAACGTTGGTGCCTAATCTGGGTATTGTGAAATACCGCGATTATAAGAGTTTTGTAATGGCGGATATTCCGGGAATTATTGAAGGGGCTCACGAAGGCCGTGGTTTGGGATTGCGTTTTTTAAGACATATTGAACGGAACAGTTCCTTATTGTTCCTGGTGAGTTGCGATTCGGATGATATTGTGGCAGAATATAAGGTGCTTTTAAATGAATTGAAACAGTACAATCCGGAGTTATTGTTAAAACAACGTATTTTAGGGATCAGTAAGTGCGATATGATAGATGATGAACTGGAAGCGGAGATGAAAGCGGACTTAAACAAACGGTTAAAAGGTAAGAACAAGGTGCCTTACATTTTCTTTTCAAGTGCCAGTGGTAAAAACATGGTGCAATTAAAAGATATGATTTGGGAACAATTAAATTCGTAAATAAGCGTTACTGTTAGGATAAAATCAGAAGAAATGAGAACCAGCAGAACAGAAAAAGATAAAGACTATGTCGAAAATTAAATTTGGAACAGACGGATGGCGCGCCATCATTGCAAAAGATTTTACGGTTGAAAATGTGGCACGTGTAACAGAAGCCACCAGTGATTGGTTACTGAAACAACATGCTAAACCAACCGTAGTGTTAGGGCACGATTGTCGCTTTGCGGGAGAGTTATTTGCTGAAACCGCGGCCAAAGTTTTTGTTTCAAAAGGCATTAAGGTGTTTATGGCACATGGCTTTGTGAGTACGCCTATGGTATCGCTGGGGGCGGTACATTATAAAACCAATCTGGGTATTATTTTAACCGCGTCTCATAATCCGCCATCGTATAACGGGTATAAGGTGAAAGCCCATTATGGTGGTCCGCTGGGGCCTGAGCAGGTTCAGGAAATTGAAGATATGATTCCTGAAAAAAGCGCAACGGTATTGGATGCTGTTTCGTTAGCGGATGCCGAAAAAAGCGGTTTACTGGAAATTGTACCGTTAGAAGATTTGTATGTAAAGCGCGTTGAAGAAAATTTTGATATTCAAGCCATTAAGAACTCTAACTTAAATCTGGCTTACGATAGTATGTTTGGTGCCGGGCAACGTGTGATGAAACGCTTGTTCCCCGATATACATCACTTACATTGCGATCATAATCCCGGATTTCACGGGCAGGCCCCGGAACCCATTCATAAAAACCTGTTACCTTTCAGTGAGTTTATTAAAGCTCAGGGGAATATTTCCTGTGGCTTAGCCACCGATGGCGATGCCGATCGCATTGGTTTATATGACAGTGAAGGTCAGTTTGTGGACTCGCACCATATTATTCTATTGTTAATCCATTACCTTGCCAAATACAAGCAGCAAACCGGTAAAGTGGCCACAGCGTTTAGTACAACCGTGAAAATTAAAAACATGTGCGCACATTATAATTTGCCTTTGGATGTGGTAAAAATCGGATTCAAATACATTTGCGGCATTATGGTAACCGAAGATGTGCTGGTGGGCGGCGAAGAGAGTGGGGGAATTGCCATTAAAGGACATATTCCTGAGCGCGATGGTATCTGGATGGGACTAACCATTTGGGAATTTATGGCCAAAACCGGTAAAACCCTTCAGCAATTGATTCAGGAAGTGTACGACATTACCGGTACGTTTTGGTTTGAACGTAATGATTTATACATTGACGAAACCATTAAGCAAAGGGTGCTTGATAATTGTAAACAAGGGAATTACAAGGCTTTTGGGAAATATAAGGTAGCGCGTATTGACGATCTGGACGGTTGGAAATTTTTCTTTGATGAAAATACCTGGCTGATGATTCGTGCCAGCGGAACCGAACCGGTACTGCGTGTATATGCCGAGGCCGCAACGAAAGAACAGGCTTTTGATTTGTTGGCTGATGCCAAACAGGTATTGTTAGGGTAAAGTGGTAAAGGGTAATTAAAACTCTTTACTTACGCCCATTCCAAACAGGGCAAAATCATATTTTACGGGATCGTTAGGATCGAATTGTTTTAATTGCATGGTGACTTCTTCAACCGATTGCCAGTCGTTTTGCCGGCGTTGTAATAAGCCCAGTTCGCGGCTAACCCGCCCTGTATGTACATCAAGTGGCAGGCACAATTGAGAGGGGTGAATACTTTTCCAGATACCAAAGTCCACACCACCTTCGGGTGGACGAACCATCCAGCGCAGGTACATGCACAGGCGTTTGGCACTCGATTTCGATTCCGGATTGGATAGGTGTTTTTCGCTACGTTGTTCATGGTGGGTTTTAAGGAAAACCGACCTGAACTGTACGATGGCATTTTTGATGTTTTCCGGATTTGATTTCAAACCTTGAGCAAATGCCTTTTCCAAGCCACCATGATGGCGGTAAATATTTTTTAAGGCGTTTAAAAAGAAAACACAATCGGTACCGTTAAAGGTCCGGTGAACAAACGTTTTAAAGGGTTTCAGATCTTTGGGGCTGTGGTTAACAATAAAATCATGGGGTTGTTCATCCATCCAGGTCATTAACCGCGACGCATTTTGAATAATGGATTTACGGTTTCCCCAGGCAATGGTGGCGGCTAAAAAACCGGCAATTTCAATGTCTTCTTTTTTATGAAAACGGTGCGGAATACAAACCGGATCAGCTTCAATAAAACCGATGTGGTTGTATTGGCGGTATTTTGTTTCCAGTAAATCAAAAAGGAAAGCGTCTGTTTTTTTAGGACTGGATTTCGTTTTCATTTCTCTGTTCGTATAATTGATTCAATCGAGCGGTAGATAACATTTATGTCATTAATAGATAGGTTGTCCATGCATTTGGTTAATTTACCCGCTACCTTGTGATGATATCTTGTTATAGTACTTTCAACTCAAATATCATACGTTTGATCGGATAAAGAAGTATAGGACATAAATAAGTGAAGCAATTACCTTATAACCGTAATGGTTCCGCTAAAATTATGTTCTTTATCAAACTCGTCGAGTACTTTTACTTTCCAGATAAATACGTCGGGTTTTACAGGTGCGCCTTTGTAATTTCCATCCCAGCCATGTTGCATATCGTTGGTTTTAAATACGGTGACTCCCCAGCGGCTAAACACTTCAAAGGTATAGTAGTTTTGATTCCAGCCGGTACCTTTAGGTTTAAATACTTCGTTTAAATCATCATCGTTAGGGGTGAAGTAATCAGGAACATAAAAGTTAAACCCATCGCTTACACAGATTTGACGGGTTAACGAATCGCTGCAACCTTTATCGTTAAGCGCCCGCAATGTAAATTTATAGCAACCGCTTTCTTTAAAAATATATTCAAGATCCTTTTTGGTAGAGATCTTTTTTTTATCCATCCACCATTCGTACCCAAGTGCAAAATCGGTAGTATTTTGAAGGATAACTTCCGGCTCATAAAAAGTAGGATTGGGGTTACTGAATGTAAAATCCACCTGCGGCTTTTTTAATACCGTGATATACGTTTTACGCGTATTTTGTTGCTTACAACCGTTAGAGTCGGTTAAACTTAAGGTGACATCGTACAGCCCGTTTTTCTGATAACAATATGTCGCCGATTTCCCGGTTTGCTGATTAGGACCATCACCAAAAGTCCATATTTCATTGGTACTCTTTGGTGTAAAATTATCAAACTGGGTACAAAATGGCTGACAACCCGTTTGGTATTGCGATTCGAAATTAACTTTCGTTTTAGGGAAAATGGTTAACGTAATCACTTTTACCGCTTGTGGTGAATTACATCCGTCTTTTACATACAACGTAAAACTGGGGACATTAAGATCTTTAATATTTATACTGGAAGTAGTAATACCAATTGGTAACCATTGATAGGCGTAATTCCCATCTCCTCCGCTTACTACAGGATTAATGGTTAACTCTGATCCGAGGCAAAGCCCGGTATTGTTTACAGGAACCGAAACAGTAATGGGAGCTCTTACCTGAACAGTATTGGATCCGCCGGTAACGCAGCCATTATTGTCTGTAATACTCACGGAATAGGCGGTGGTTACACCGGGAGTTACAGTAACAACACTTTGATTGGCCGCCGGAGGTGTCCATACATAATTATAAGGAGGTGTGCCGCCATTGATAGAAGCGGTTAAGGTTACCGGATTACTAATACAGGTAATGGTATTGCCCTGTACACCAGCTCCGATAGCAGGTGGGTTGGATAAGTTTACCTGTTTATAGGTAGTACAACCGGTATTGTCGGTTACACCAATAGTATAGGTGCCGGCACAAAGATTACTAATACTGGAAAGTGTGGAGGAAACAGGTCCCTGCCACTGGTAACTGAACGGAGGAATACCTCCCGTTTCCTGTGCGGTGATGCTGCCATTGCAGGCACCAAAGCAGGAAATAGGTTTTACGGAAACAATGTTTACGCCAAAACCATTCAGTAAAGACAGAAATGTGGTAAATGTAAACGCGCAGTTATTGGCATCTCTGACCTGTAGCGAATAATTACCTGCCCCTATGTTGTTAATAGTAGGTGAGTTAATGGCAGGCGTAGTGCTCCAGGTATACGAGTAGGCAGGTGTGCCACCGCTTATGTTGGCAATCATGCTCCCATTTTTATTGCCATCACAGGTTTCCGGTGTTTTTACAAAGTTGGCGGCAAACGCCGGAGGCTCAGGAATTGTATTTGTAACGGTTAATACACAGTTATTGGCATCTTTTACGTTGGTGGTATAGGTATTAGCGGTGAGTGAAAATAAATTGGAAGCCGTCAGATTTCCCGGTAAAGTCGTAAAAGTATAAGGCGCGGTTCCGCCACTCACCAGAACATTGGCACTTGTTTTACCTCCCGGACAGGTAATGGTGGGACTATTGAATGCCACACTGATACTAGCAGGCTGGGTTACACCAACTGTTGCGGAGAACGGGCAGCCCAGATTATCGGTAGCTTTAAGCGTGTAGGTGCCTGAAGCTAAATTGTTTATGGTTGTTGTATTAATACCAGATGGTTGCCAGGTAAAAGTATAGGGGGCAATCCCGTTTAAGGCAAATGCCGCAATAGAACCGTTAGAGGCACCAAAACAACTGACATCCTGTACTACAAAATTGAGGGTAGGGCTGCTGGCACTTACAATTACTAATTGCGTGGTGGCAAAACACCCGTTAGCATCCGTCACATTAATATTATAAACACCAGGACCTAAACCACTGGCTGTTGAGCCGGTAGATACCGCAGGGCTCCATGTATAAGTATAAGGAGGAGTGCCTATTGAACCGGGTAGAGGTGTTACCGTTGCGGAGGTGGCTGAACCTATACAAAAAAGCGGATCATTGGTAACATTTACAAGAAAATTACATTGGGCCGAGGTCTGTTGGGTAAGGGTTATAAAGCCTAAAATGAAGAGTAAGAATTTGATATACTGTGATTTATATTTCACGCTTAAAACTATAAAAATCAAATTACATTGTTTCGCCAATTTTATAACTGGTGCCATTTTTTTTGTAAGTGGTAATTTTCCCAAACTAAAAACGGGTAAAGATACAATATTCTTTGCAGGATATGGCAGCTTGTACTTTCTGCTAAATGTTAAAAAAGATCGGTCCGGTCTTTAAACCCTTGTAATTGTGGAGGATCCGGTTCTGTTTGAGGGGCGGAGTTTTTCCAGTAAGCATCTTCAGTATCGTCCTCATCCTGTTCGTCTTCCCATGTATAGCGCCGTTTTTGAGGGCCTTCGCGACGGTAGCTGTATGCCACCAAAACACCAGCTAACGCGCCCGATAAATGCCCTTCCCAGCTCATATCCGATTTAAGCGGCAGAACGCCCCACATAATGCTGCCATACAAAAACACAACAAGGGCAGAGACAATCATTAAGCGAAGGTTACGCCGGAATACACCACTAAAGAATAAAAAAGTGGCTAAGCCATAAATCAGAATACTGGCACCGGCATGAAGGGTAGGGTGGTCTTCACTGTTTCTGCCCCCGATCCACAACCATAATCCGCTGATTAACCATATCCAGATAACAGCCTGACGGGCAATTCTTTTGTAAAAATAAAACAACAGTGCTCCAAGAATAAGAATGGGTAAGCTGTTTGAGAGAATGTGTTCGAGGTTGGCATGCAAAAAGGGAGAAAAAATGATGCCTCTCAGACCTTTTATGGTTCTTGGCAAAACACCATAATTAAACAATTGCAATGAAAACAACTGATCTACAATAAACACGATCCAACAAATTCCCATGAAAAGCATCGGGTAAAATAAAACGGAAAGAATCTGTTTTTTTAGATAGTCTTTTAGCGCCATAATATGCTCTTTAGAAAAAAAGGGGGTATGCATAAAGCTAACCCCCTCAGAATACATGATTAACAACTGGTTAGTTACCTTCGTACATTTTGTTGAATTCCTGTATGGTTTTTACGATAACGGGTAAGTCAAATTTGAATTTATCCAAATCGTTCCACAGCATAGCCTGATCTTTCAAAAATGGTTTGATATCTTTTTTATAGAAGTTCTGACTGATCTTGGTTAATTCCCTCAGACCTTTATCCTCATCTCCGGCTTTGGTATCCTGTATGTAATACATGCTTTTTATTACTTCCTGTCCGCCTTCGCTTACCGCGTATTTGTATTCAAAAAAATTAAGACGGCCTCTGGTAAGGTATTTCAGGTAAACATTGGTTTCCTGATCGAATGGAACTAATAGAAAATGATTATTGTCGTAGCCATAAGCTTTAGCTTTTTTATCACTTATTTCGGCCAGTTTGCCTGCGCCCTTAGCTTTAAACATTAATTTCTGATATAAGAAAATTTCTTCATCCGGATTAGATTGTACTTCGCCGCGAATGGTATCCCCTTTAAGATTAACGTAGTAACCGGGACTAAGAACAGGGGCCATTTTAGGCTGTTTCCCTTTAGGACCCTGCGCCAGAGCGGTAGCAGCGGAACCTATCAATAATATTGCTAAGATTTTCTTCATAATAATATGATGTAAATATAGATTTGAGAAAGTTAAAAACAAAATTTATGCCATTTTAGGAAACAGCGGTTAATAAAGGTTAATTTAAGCAGGTCCCCTACAGCATCCGGTTTTTACTGTAAATCTTGCAGAACTGCTAAAACAACAGAAGCCGATCTTTTAAGGCCGGCTTCTGTTGTTAAATAAAATGTCAGGTTGTATTACAGATCTACCTGTACTTTAGCCAGGGTGTCACTCACGTATTCACCACGTTTCAATTTGTCAACAATTTTGCTGAACGATTCAATCGTGTATTTTACGTCTTCGTGTGTGTGCACCGCGGTAGGAATTAAACGTAATATGATCATGCCTTTCGGAATTACGGGATAGGTTACCATTGAACAGAAAATACCGTAATTTTCACGCAGGTCTTTCACCATATTCGTGGCTTCAGGAATGCTTCCGTTCAGATAAACCGGAGTAACCGGACTACTGGTATCGCCAATGTTGAATCCGGCAGCAACCAATCCACCCTGAAGAGCACGGGTTATTTCCCACAGTTTTTCGCGGTATTCCGGATGATTACGCATCAGTTCAATCCGTTTAAGCGCGCCAATAACCAATGGCATTGGAAGGCTTTTAGCGAAAATCTGAGAGCGCATGTTATAACGTAAATAGGTGATAATTTGTTTGGTAGAACTGATATACCCTCCAATTAAGGCGAATGATTTGGCAAAGGTACCAAAGTAAACGTCAATCCCATCCTGACATCCCTGATGTTCGCCGGTGCCACCACCGTTAGCACCCATGGTGCCGCACCCGTGCGCGTCATCAACAAATAAACGGAATTTAAATTTTTTCTTTAGTTCAACAATTTCTTTTAGTTTACCCTGGTCTCCACGCATCCCGAAAACCCCTTCGGTAATAACGAGAATTCCTCCACCGGTTTGTTCGGCCAGTTTGGTAGCGCGCTGTAATTGCTTTTCACAATCTGCAATGTCGTTATGTTTAAATACAAACCGTTTCCCCATGTGCAAACGCACGCCATCAATAATACAGGCATGGCTTTCAGCATCATATACAATTACATCGTGACGATCTACCAGCGCGTCTATGGCGCTTACCATAGCCTGATAGCCGAAATTACAAAGGATGGTATCTTCTTTTTGAACGAATGCGGATAATTCGCGTTCCAGTTGCTCGTGGTAATTAGAGTTTCCACTCATCATACGGGCACCCATTGGTAAAGCCAGACCAAATTCCTGCGCGGCTTTGGCATCTGCTTCACGCACTTCGGGGTGATTGGCTAATCCCAGGTAGTTATTTAAACTCCAGTTCAGTAACTTTTTACCGCGGAAGTTCATGTGTGGTCCTATTTCTCCCTCCAGTTTCGGAAATGTGAAATAACCATGTGCTTCGTGTGAATGCTGGCCTAAAGGCCCCATATTCTGAGCAACTTTTTCGAAAATATCTTTCATTCGTGACAATTAAAAATGAGGTTCAAATGTACGTAAAAAAACGGGAAAATCCCAAATAACGGATAGATACAGGTGACGGATTAAACCGGATCAACGTCAATAATGACACGGCCTTTAAACGCTTTATTTTCAGCGTAAAGGTCGGTGATTTGTTCCTGAATAAACTGCCTAAGTTTTTGAGGCGATTCGTTTTTTTCTGTTTTAATGATGAGGCGTTTGTAGTAAAGGTTCCGTATTTTGGACACCAGCGGAAATTCTGGTCCCAACAGGCGGTTTCCGAACCCGGTTTTTAGTTTAAGAGCCAGCTCGTGCGCCATGGCATTAACGTCGTTTACCGATTTGTCAGCTATGTTTATTTCAATTAATCGTGAAAATGGCGGATAACTGAATTTTTCCCTTTCACTTAACTGATCGTTATAAAATGGTTCCCATTCGTTTTTGCGGATGCGTTGCAACACTTCGTGATTAATCTGGTTGGTTTGCACAAATACTTTTCCGGGTTTATCTTTTCGTCCGGCTCTGCCGCGCACCTGGGTTATTAACTGAAATGCCCGCTCAAACGAACGGAAATCGGGAAAGTTAAGTAAGCTGTCGGCATTTAAAATACCAACTACGGTAACGTGATCAAAATCAAGACCCTTGGTAACCATTTGCGTGCCAATCAAAATATCAATATTCCGGTTTTCAAAATCATCAATGAGTTGTTTGTAAGCATGCTTGCTTCGCGTGGAGTCCAGATCCATACGGGCAATGCGTGCCGTCGGAAACAAGACCTCCATGTCTTCTTCAATCTTTTCGGTGCCCAGTCCTTTAAAGCGTAGGTCTGTACTGCCACAAGCGGTGCAGGTTTTTAAAGGATTAATGGTATAACCGCAATAGTGACAGGTGAGTTTTTGCGTGTGTTTGTGGTAAATCAGTGGCACATCGCACTGTATGCAATGCGGAACATACGCGCACTTGTTGCATTGCGTATAAGGCGCAAACCCCCTGCGATTCTGAAATAAAATAATTTGTTCTTTATTTTTCAGGGCTTCTTCAATAGCGTGAAACAAGGGAGGGGTCAGGCTGGATTTCATGTCCTGAGTTTGTTCATAGTGTTTTAAATCCACTATCTCCAGTTCGGTGCCACCACTTTGTGTAAAGGTTTGATCGAGTTTTACATAGCCATATTTATCCAGCCGGCAATTGTGAAACGATTCCAGAGAAGGGGTGGCCGATCCTAACAACACTTTGGCATTATAACGAGAGGCAAGATATATAGCTGCATCCCGGGCATGGTAACGTGGCGCAGGATCATGCTGCTTAAATGAAAAATCATGCTCCTCGTCAATGATAATAAGTCCCAGATCAGAATAAGGAAGAAATAAACAACTCCGGGCACCGATGATAATTTTGTATTGTGAATCCTGACCTTTCAGAACCTCGTTCCATATTTCAACGCGTTCATTTTCGCTAAACCGGGAATGATACACACCTACCAGTTCTCCGAATACAGCTCGCAAACGTGTAATTAATTGGGTGGTTAAGGCAATTTCAGGAACGAGCAGTACTACCTGTTTGGATTGTTGAAGGTGATGACGGATGAGTTGAATGTAAACCTCGGTTTTGCCACTCCCTGTAACACCGTGTAACAACACACATTGTTTGCTGGTAAATTGAGAAGTAATGCTATCCACACAGTTTAGCTGGGCAGGTGTAAGCGATTTGTTATAGTTGGAATCCGCTTTTTCAAAATGCAGGCGGCCAATATCGAAGCGGGCTTCCGTAAGTATGTTTTTTTTGACAAGAGCGTTCAGAGCGCTGACTTCTACTTTAGCCGTTAAATCGCCGCGTTTTACCCATTGTAGCTGTTGCTTATCGGTTTTATACAAATGAAGGTAAAAGAGGAGGGCCTCCGCTTGTTTGAACGCTTTTTTTTCGAGGGTATTTAAAATCTCCTGAAGCGCGGCTTCGTTTTCGTAGTTTTCCTGCAGCCGGTAGAATACTTCGAGCTTGGGTTTAAATTTTTCTTTTACCTCTTCGTAAATGGAAATGGCCTGTTTTTGAAGTAAGCTGTGAATAACAGGCTGTACAGTTTTGATGTGCAATAAATGACTTACCTCTTCTATGCTGAGATTGGGTTGCTGGTGAAGAGTGTCAATAATCAGTAGTTCCCGCTCCGAGAAAAAATCAGGGGCACTTTCTTCAAAATTAAAATCGGAGTTTAATTGAATGTGAGAAGTGCTGCTCAGTTTAAGGCCCGAGGGAAGCGCCGCATTCATTACATCTCCAATAGCGGCGCAGTAGTAAAACGCTAACCACTCCCAAAAGGTGAGTTGTTGTTCTGTTACTACTGGTTTATCGTCGAGAATACCTTCGATGTACTTGGCTTCGTATGCTTTGGGAGGTATTTCAGACAGGGAATGGATAATGCCTGTATAAATACGGGTTTTCCCAAACTGAACCAAAACCCGCTTGCCAACACAGATATTGTCGTTCCATTCTGTGGGTACGCGGTACGTGTACTTTTGCGGAACAGCCAAAGGCACAATAACATGTATAAAAAGCGTCCGCCGTTCCATGTTAACTTAAAACAAAGGCCAGAGAAATCCCCAGTAATAACATTAGTACTTTGGTACCGTTGTATTTATGTTGTTCGCTCGATTCAAATAAAATGGCGGTAGATATGTGAAGGAAAATACCAATAACCAACGCAAACGCGTAATGCTGGTAACTTTCCCAGTGACTGAGTCCAACCGTTTGCAACACATAGCCGGTAAGGTAGCCGAGCGGAGCCATAAACGCGAACGTAACCAGTAGCAGAATAATTTTAGAAGGTCCGGTTTTGTGTTCTTTTAAAAGTGCCACAAAAGTAATGGCAATGGGAATATTGTGAAATGCAAGCCCAAGAACGAGTTGCGGATCGTAATTAAAATGATTCCCCGCTTGCGGTAGTTGATATACCGGTAAGCCTTCCAGAAACGAATGGAGACACAGGCCGATAATGATGCCGTAAGGGAGATGCGTTTTACAAGTGTCAGAATGCAGGTGGGTGTGTCCGTGTTCTATACCGCTTGAAAAACTTTCGATTAAAAGCTGAATACAGAACCCAATAACAATGAATAAACCAATCCATTTGGTGTTGGGTAAATGATATACCTCGGGTAATAAGTGCATGAGCGAAATCCCAAACAGATAAGCGGCGCTAAATGCCAGTAATAAACGGAGGTTTTGCGCATTAATTTTAATATAGGTAGCAATGCTACCAAAAAGCAGAATGGGGAATGCTAATCCCAGAATACCTATCCACACGTGTCCCATTATTTTTGAAATACTAAAATTAAACGATCTGATGAGTTAGTGTTTTCTGAAAAAGGTTCCAGACGATAATTGCCGAAACGGTGTAACAGTTTTAAACCGGCGGCATTAGCGTAAGCCATGAAATCGGTTTCGGTTAACAGGGTTACACGTTCCTCAAAATAGTAGGTCTTTCCGTTTTCCTGAAAGGAAATGGTTTTAATGACGCGTTTGTTTTCGATACGTTTCTTAATGAGGAAGGTAATCTCATCACGCGTGATATCTGCTTCCGGAATAAGAGACGCTTTTACACAGGCTGCGTTAAAAAAGTCAATAATGAAATACCCTCCGGGTTTAAGGGCATTATATACGTTGCTGAATACTTTATAATTATCCGCGTCGTTTTGAAAGTAACCAATGCTGGTAAACAGGTTGGTTACAACATTAAAATAATTACTACGGAACGGGCGACGCATATCGTGCACAAAAAACTCCAGGTGGTCGTTGGCATAACGGTTGGCTTCCTGTATGCTGTTTTCCGCCAGATCGGTACCAATTACCCGAAACCCTATTTGAGCCATTTTGATGGCATGACGCCCTTTACCACAAGCCAGATCCCAGATACGGTCTTCTTTGTTTAAATGCAGAAAAGCGCTTAACCGCTCTGTAAAATCTGAGGCCTCTGTGTCATTGCGGTGCTGGTAAAGAATATGATAGTAATGCGAATTAAACCAGTCTTTAAACCATTCAGGGTGAGCGTTTGCCATTCCGCAAAGGTAATAAACTATTACAATCCTTTTAATTGTAAATTGCATTATACAATAATAGTTGTTGGATAATGCCTGAGATTAAAAGTGCTTAGAAATCTACTCAGTAAAATAAAAAAAGAACACCCGGCTTGAGTGTTCTTTTTATTTAATATGATTGCTGAAAATTATTTAGCGGCTGCTTCCTGAGCAGCTTTAATTTTGGCTTTGATGTTTTCAGTAGTAACAGAACCCGGACGCTCAATAGGTGATCCGGTAGCACGATCCCAGATAAGGCTCGCTAAAACTCCCAAAGCACGGCTTACACCAAACAACACAGTATAGAAGTCGTATTCATGCATGCCATAGTGAACCAGTAAAGCGCCTGAATGCGCATCAACATTTGGCCATGGATTTTTGATTTTACCGGTAGCTTCCAAAATAGGAGGTGCTACTTCATAAATCATTTGAACGATTTCACAAATGTCATCGTGTTTGATATAGGTTTTATAGAAATCCTGTTGCGCGGTAAAGCGGGGATCGGTTTTGCGTAACACCGCGTGTCCGTAACCTGGTACCACTTTCCCTTCTGTTAGGGTCTTTTTAATGTAGTCTGCAATTTGCTCTTTAGTTGGCAAACCACCACCCAAAGTTTCTTTCAATTCCATAATCCAACCCAAAACTTCCTGATTGGCTAAACCGTGTAATGGCCCAGCTAAACCGTTCATGCCGGCAGAGAAGGCTAAATAAGGATCGCTAAGCGCAGAACCTACCAAATGGGTAGTATGAGCTGATACATTTCCTCCTTCATGATCAACGTGAATGGTGAGGTATAAACGCATTAAGCGTTTCATGTCAAAGGCTTCGAAGCCCAACATGTGCGCAAAATTAGCTGCCCAATCCAATTTATGGTCTGGTTCAATATGAATGCCATTTTTGTACTTACGGCGGTAAATATAAGCGGCAATGCGAGGTAAACGCGCAATCAGATTCATGGAATCTTCATAGGCGTAATCCCAGTAATCTTTTTTGTTTATGCCTTTTGCATAGGCTTTTGCAAATAAACTTTCAGTTTGCATAGCCATAACCCCAATTACAAATTGTGTCATTGGATGCGTATCTACCGGTAATTTTTCAATTACATCAAAAACGTGTTTGGGAACGTTATTACGTTTGGTCCACTCTGTAGTGATAAATGTAACGTCTTCCTGAGTAGGTAATTCGCCAACCAGCATCAGGTAAAATATACCTTCGGGTAAAGGTTCTGTGCCGCCTGGTGCTTTAGGTAATTGCTTACGTAATTCCGGAATACTGTACCCTCTAAAACGGATTCCTTCTTCTGCGTCCAAACGGGATGTTTCGGTTACCATGCCAATCATTCCTCTCATTCCCTGGTACACCTGAGCAACGGTAATTTCTCCTAATTTTACATCGCCGTGGTTTTTTATGATGTCTTTAATGTCTGCCGAAAGCGCGTCGGCCTTTGCTTTGAACTTCTCTTTTAACTTATCCATTTTAGTTAAATTTTACTGTGTAAATTTAATGACTGGAGCGTGATAAAAAAATTTTATTTAGCCCCTTTTACGTTCTTTTGGCTTATTTTACAAATTTAAACGATTTACCCCAATAACGCGCATTTGTGCCCAATTGTTCTTCAATGCGTAACAACTGGTTGTATTTAGCGATCCGGTCGCTACGGGAAGCCGATCCGGTTTTAATCTGTCCGCATGATAATGCAACCGCCAGATCTGCAATAGTCGTATCTTCGGTTTCGCCGCTACGGTGACTCATCACAGAAGTGTAACTGTTTGTGTGTGCCAGATGCACAGCATTAATAGTTTCGGTAAGGGTACCAATCTGATTAACTTTAATCAGGATAGAATTGGCAATACCTTTTTGGATGCCTTCTCCTAAACGGTTAACATTGGTAACGAACAGATCGTCTCCTACTAATTGTACATTTTTCCCTATTTTATTGGTGAGTTGTGCCCATCCATCCCAGTCATCTTCACTGCATCCGTCTTCGATACTGATGATAGGGTATTTTTTACACCAATCGGCCCAATAATCGGTCATTTGAGATACCGTTAGTTTATCGCCGGTTGATTTTTTAAAGTGATACATTTTTTCTTCGGCATTAAAAAACTCGGTACTGGCCGCATCCAAGGCAATGTATATATCTTCACCCGGTTTATAACCAGCTTTTTCAATAGCCTGAATAACGTATTTAATCGCTTCTTCGTTGTTTTTGATGTCTGGGGCAAAACCACCTTCATCTCCAACATTAGTTGCTAATTTTTGCGATTTTAA
Organism: Sediminibacterium sp.; assembly: GCA_030054095.1. Lineage (GTDB taxonomy): Bacteria > Bacteroidota > Bacteroidia > B-17B0 > Aurantibacillaceae > Aurantibacillus. Next base: position 17,139 of record JASGCO010000021.1, on the reverse strand, counting down.
AACTGCTTTTAAATGATGAAACACTTCTGTTCCCATACGTAAACCTTCACTGAACGATTCGGCACCTATGGGCATAATCATGAATTCCTGAAAATCAATACCATTATCGGCATGAGCACCACCATTGAGAATATTCATCATAGGGATGGGTAACAGGTTAGCGTTTACACCACCTACATAACGGTATAACGGCATGGCCGAGGTTTCGCTGGCCGCTTTAGCCACCGCTAACGAAACACCTAAAATGGCATTCGCGCCAATGTTTGCTTTATTGGGTGTACCATCCAGTTCCAGCATACGAAGATCTATCTCGTTCTGATCCATGATGTACATGCCTTTCAGTTGTTCACGTAGAATTGTATTAATGTTATGAACCGCTTTTAAAACGCCTTTACCAAGGTATTGGGTTTTATCATTATCGCGGAGTTCAACCGCTTCGTGGCTGCCGGTAGAGGCGCCTGAAGGAACCGCGGCTCTTCCTAAAATGCCGTTATCGGTAATCACATCTACTTCAACAGTCGGATTCCCGCGCGAATCAAGGATTTGGCGGGCAACAATGGTATTAATGTATGACATAAGATTTAATGAGCCATGAAGGTATTACTTTTTGAGGGAATTTATGGAATTGGCTTATCAACATTTTTTAAGATTTTGTTTTACGAAGGCAATTAAACAACCTGATACCGGTGATGATGAGTATCCCAATAATAGCAATAGTAGCGGTATTAATGATATCCGGAAAAAGGGGAGAAGCTGTTGTTCGTTTACGGATAATGCCCCATAACGCCCATATAATAACAAGGGCAAAGGCCCAGTCGTTATGTTTTAAAACCATTATAACGGTAAGCAGTGCTGCAATACAGATCATAATAACCGTCCAGGTGTGTTCTGGTAAACCAAGTCCATTCCAATGCCAGTGCACAAGACCGGCTGTTACATTGGCAATGGTGGCTACGGTAATCCATCCCAGATAAACACTAACCGGTAATTTTGTAGTTAGTGAATGAACAGAAAGATCTGTTTGCATGTTTTGTATTGCACTATATAATGTTATAAGAGTGAATAAGAGGCATAACATGATAAGAATAGAGGCAAATACATACTCATAATGCCAGCAGATAATCCAACTTATATTTAGGAGGCAGCTAACAGCAGTAAGCACCTGTGTTTTTATAGGGGGATCAGTGGTGTATTTTTTTTGGATACGTTTAACGAGCGGGATAAAAATGAAAAGGAGTAATAGCAGATAAATGACTCCCCAGATAGAAAATGTTAAGCCATCCGGAACAAATAAGTTCGGATAAAGATCCGATAATTCTCCTGTACTTTTTCCATTGATAGGCAGGGTAACTGCCAGAAAATTGGTAACCAGCATACCCAGATATAGAACCGGGTTAAGAATAAGTAAAAGACGAGAATAGTGAATAGGCATTTGACCGGATTTTACTGGAATAACACACCAAAAGCCGGTTTAGTTCAAAAAAAGTTTTTAAGTGACTTTTTCTCCGTAATTACCAATACTTAGCATGACTAACGTACAGGCTTCTGTACATTCTATGCCTTTAGCGCTGGCTTCTTTTACCAATAATTGGTTTTCGGTTCCCGGATTAAAGATAATCCGTTTTGGCGCTATCTGAAGGATATATTTTATCCAGTCTGTTTGATTCGCAGGGCCTACATACAGGCTAATGGTATGAATATTGGGTAACAATGGTTGACCGGTTAATATATCCCATTGTTCAATTTTTCCTGATTTGATACCCACCGGAATAACGGTATGGCCATATTCCGCCAGTTTTTTTACAGCCTTGTAACTATACCGTTCAGGATTGGACGATGCTCCAAGAACCAATGTACTTAAAGATGCCCCCATTTGTTAGAATTTAGAACGCAGACGGGCACGTTTGCGTTTTTGTTTAAAGATATAACCGGCGGTTATCTGTAAACTGGTATAGGTATCTTTTTGGTTAATATCACCTCGCTGGGCACGAACGCCATTTCCATCGGGCGCGCTGTGCCCGAGTATTTGTCCCAAATGAGGATCAGCCATTTGGGCAGATTGTACGCCATAAGCGGCAATAAGAGCGGTAGGATCGTAATAGGTTGTACTTACATCGTCAATATAGTCGGTAAAAGTTTTACGCCAGTTAAATTCAATACCCACACTCCACTGGCGGTTGATGGTGAGTTTATAAAATGCACCTATTGGTATGCATAGACTATAATTACTGTACTGTCTGGGCCCTCCCGGTAAACCTTGTCCTTCTGTGTGGAGCGGACGAAGCTTAACCCAGGCTCCGGAACCATTTAATTGCCCTTTTGGGTTATAATAAAAACCACCAATACCTATAAAAGCAAAAATAGCGTGGTTTTTGTTGGTCATACGTGTCGTAAGCGTACGTTTGATGCCATACCGGTTCCCAGTACGACTGCTTTGATATCCAATTTCAACACGACCCGCAATTTCGAAAATATTAGATTTAAAGTTGAGGTTACGGTTATTACGGAAAGGGTCGGTAGTTAAGGCATCATTTCCCTTAACAATTAAGTAATCAAATGTACCGGTAACATTAATCCATCGCTCAATTTTATAACGGTAGCCAACACCTATAGCGGTACGAGTGGTCGAAAAATCAAGATCAACAGGGCTATAATCAGTACCCTGACGATCCATACCCCCTAAATCTCCCAAAAAATTAGAAGTTCCTACTTTTAAGAACACTTCTTTTTTGAACTTTTTCCATTCCCCAGGGCGGGTAAAGTTTTGCGAAAAATAAGAAGAAACAGTGCCTATATATATAATAATTAAATGTAAAAAATACTTCATTTAGAATCTTAATTTAGAATCTTACAAGTAACCAAAAATACAATTTAATTTTGAATTACAAAACAAAGTAAGGTTAACTAATATACAATTAAGAATTAAGATCAGTTAATCGAGTATAACATTAAACCTTTTTGAAGAAAGGATGTCTTAGTAACATATTTATATTTATACGTTAATTATGAAAAAAAGAATACTGGTTGTTATGTTGCATTTGTTTGTAACACTCAATGCTCAAAATCTATATTTTCCCCCGCTCAGTGGTACAGTGTGGGATACTCTTAGTCCTTCTGCCCTTGGGTATTGTCAGCCACGTATTGACTCCCTTTATAACTATTTGCAGGCAAAAGGATCAAAATCGTTTATTTTATTAAAAAATGGTAAGATTGTGCTGGAAAAGTACTTTGGCACCTATACGGCTGATTCGGTTCATTACTGGGCTTCGGCAGGAAAAAGCCTTACCGGTTTTTTGACGGGAATAGCCCAACAAAAAGGATACGTAAATATCAACAACAAAGTGTCTGATTATTTAGGGAATAACTGGAGCAGTGCCCCGCTGTTAAAAGAGAACCTGATTAAAGTATCAGATCTGCTGAAAATGACGTCGGGTTTAAATGAAAACCCTCCGGCACCATGCACCAACGAAGATTCAGCCAAAGCATGCTTAACCTTTTCGGTTAACGCGGGAACGTATTGGGCATACCATACAGGGGCTTACAAGCAACTTCAGGCCGTTATCAGCAAAGCTTCTGGTTTAACGTATAATGGGCTAACCAATGCCTGGGTTGAATCTAAAATAGGGATGAGCAGCGGTTTTTGGTACAATGGTGTTTTTTACAGTAAGGCCAGAGATATGGCACGTTTTGGATTACTGAATCTTAATAAAGGTATCTGGTTAAATGACACCGTGTTAAAGGACAGTTCTTACTTTAAAAACATGGTAAATACCTCTCAGAATTTTAATTTGTCGTATGGGTATTTATGGTGGCTAAATGGCAAAGCGTCGAGTCGTTTACCTGGGGTTAATTTTAACTTTCCGGGGCCGTTAATTCCCAATGCTCCGTCGGATATGTTTTGTGCTTTGGGTAAAAATGACCAGAAAATATACGTTGCTCCCAGTCAGGGCTTAGTAGTAATAAGACAGGGAAATTCCGCCGGTACTTCACATCTGGCACTTTCCGCTTTCGATAACGTTATTTGGGATTACATCAATAAACTAAATTGTTCAAATATTGGCTTGCCGGAACGGGATCAAATGGAAAATCTGGTTATAGCACCTAATCCTACAGAGGGGGTGTTAAGAATTGCTGACGGGGTTCCGGTTCAGGAAATCGCCTCGGTACGTTTGTACACTGGTGTAGGGAATGAAGTAGCTTTATCAGAACAGCGGCAGAACGAACAGGAGTGGTTGCTAACGCATCTGTCTCCCGGAGTATATTATCTGGAAATAGAAATGAAATCAGGAAAACGGATTAAGCGCAAAATAGTTAAACTATAGTTGTAAATTTGCGGCTGTAATATCTGAAGCCAATTCGTTTTGCATATTTATCGGCCGAAACGCCTGAAAACAAAAAGGTATGGTCTGGTACCCATCACCGGATCTATAAGTGCTTGCAACAGTTAGGTACTGTAGATATACTTGGACCCTATCAGCCTGTCTGGCGTTTGCAACTGGCCAGACTATTTAATCAATTGTGCCTCAGATTACTTGGAAAGCGTTACGCTTTCCGTCACAGCCATTTTATCAGTAAAGGATATGCCGCTTATTTTAACAAACAACTGAAAAATAAGCAGTATGATTGCATTGTGGCACCAGCCGCTTCCTGCGAAATAGCGCATCTTAAAACATCTGTTCCGGTTGTTTACATAACAGACGGGACTTTTGGAGGATGTCTTAATTATCATAAAGCACTTACCAATTTGCTGGCTTTTAGTGAAAAAGAAGGACATGAAATAGAACAACGGGCAGTAAATGCCAGCCGTTTTGTTCTGGCATCAAGTGATTGGTGCGGTGAATCGGTGCAACGGCAATACCATCAAAAACATGTCGAAATATTACCTTATGGGGCCAATTTTGATGCCTTGCCCGAACGGGTAGAATTAAGCGGTGAACCACCGCGGGTATGGCGTTTATTATTTGTAGGAGTCTATTGGGATAACAAGGGAGGAGATATCGCGTATAATTGTTTTAAACGTTTAAAAGAACAGAAGTATCCGGTTGCATTAACGGTAGTAGGGTGTGAACCTCCTGCTTATGTTGACCGCAATGAGGTAAATGTCATTCCGTTTCTGGATAAGAATGACGCTGCCGGTCAGGATGCGCTTAAAGCATTATATGCTACCCATCATTTTTTAGTATTACCCACCCGTTTTGACTGCACGCCTATCGTCATTAATGAAGCATCGGCATTTGCTATTCCTTCGTTAGTGGCTAATAGTGGGGGAGTGGCCGGACACCTTAAAGAAGGCGTAAATGGTTTTTTGTTAAACTATGAAGATACAGGTGCCGGTTATGCGGATAAAATTGCATTTTATATCCAACATCCGGAACTTTACGTGGAGTTAAGGAAAGAAACCCGATTACTGTACGAACAGTCGTTGAATTGGGACAAATGGACCGAAGCGTTTGCAAAACTGCTGGAGCAGTATCTTCCGGAAATAGGGCAATAATCCTTATTCGTTTAAGTACACATCTAAAAGCCCTTCAGGCGCATTGTATTCAATTCGTTTTTTCTTATTGTCTATTTCAACAATAAAATCATCGGTATAAGGAAGTAAAACCTGTTTTCCTTTTATGGCAACATCAAATAAACTATTCCCCGGCATATCAATGATGCCTTGAATAGTACCGCTGATATCTAACCGGCTGAATTCAATTTTATAACCGTTAAAGTCTTCTTCTTCACTTTCTATAATAAACTTTTCATCTATCAGAACAGGTTTATTAATGAGCGTACGGGCTTTTTCTACTGTGTCAATTGTTTCGAGCAAAAAAGCCAGATTATTACCGGTTTCTTTTATGTTTTCAATAAAATAGGGCGCTTCTCCCGAGGTGGTTTTTAAGAACAACGCGTTTACCTGCTCCACATCAAAGTCGGCCGATGGCTTAAATACCAGCCATCCTTTTAAACCGTGCGTTTTACTAAAATATCCAACCTCTCGTAGTTTCATTTAACTGGAATGGAATTATTCGGCTAAAGTGGATTTTACAAAGCCAACAAAAAGCGGATGGGGGTTTTCAACAGTACTTTTATATTCCGGGTGAAATTGCACGCCAATAAAAAACGGATGCTGAGGTAATTCAATAATTTCTACTAATCCCCCTTCCGGATTAATGCCGCTTAATACCATACCGGCATCTTCAAACTGCTTTTTATATTCGTTGTTAAATTCGTAGCGGTGCCTGTGACGCTCCTGAATTTTAGAAGTACCATAAATTTTCCAGGCCAGGGTATTCTCTTCCAGCTCGCAATTATAAGACCCTAAACGCATGGTTCCCCCAAGATTAGAAATGTTTTTCTGATTTTCAAGAAGATCTATCACGGGGCTGCTGCTGGCAGGATTCATTTCACGGCTATGGGCATCTTTTAAATGAAGTACGTGACGGGCAAATTCAATAACTGCGCATTGCATACCCAGACAAATGCCTAAAAAAGGAATATTGTTTTCGCGAACGAATTTGATGGCCGCAATTTTTCCTTCTATTCCACGGTTTCCAAAGCCCGGGGCAACTAATACACCTTTTAAACCTTTTAGCTTTTCGGTAACGTTTTCTTCGGTTAAACTCTCACTGTGAATCCATTCCAGACTCACTTTGCAATCGTTAACCGCGCCGGCATGAATAAAGGCTTCGGAAATGGATTTGTACGAATCTTTCAATTCCACGTACTTACCAATAAGTCCTATGCGTACTTCTTTTTTCGGGTTATGAAAATGATTGAGAAAGTTCTTCCAGTTTTCGAGCTTAGGTTCGTCGGTAACGGCAATACCCAGTTTCTTTAATACGGTAACATCCAGCTTTTCCTTTTCCATTAACAAGGGAACCTCGTAAATGGTTTTGGCATCCATGGCTTCAATCACCGATTCAGCATTCACGTTACAGAATAGCGCCAGTTTACGACGAATATCTTTTGTAATGGGATGCTCGGTACGGCAAACCAGAATATCGGGCTGAACACCATATTCGAGTAATAACTTAACAGAGTGCTGGGTAGGCTTGGTTTTTAACTCGCCAGTAGTGGAAAGATAAGGTAAAAGCGTGAGATGGATAACCGTACAATCATTTTCCAACTCCCAGCGTAACTGACGAACGGCCTCAATGTAAGGCAGCGATTCTATATCACCTACGGTACCTCCGATTTCGGTAATTACAAATTGAAACTGCCCGGTCTTGCCCAGTAATTTAATGCGGTTTTTAATCTCATCGGTAATATGCGGAATTACCTGAACGGTTTTACCTAAAAACTCACCTTTGCGTTCTTTTTCAATAACACTTTGGTAAATGCGGCCGGTAGTAACGTTATTAGCCTGAGATGTGGGAACATTCAGAAAACGTTCGTAGTGACCCAAATCCAGATCCGTTTCGGCACCATCGTCGGTAACATAACATTCTCCGTGTTCGTAGGGATTCAACGTGCCAGGATCAACATTAATATAGGGGTCCAGTTTCTGAATGGTTACAGTATAACCACGTGCTTGTAGTAATTTGGCCAGAGAAGCCGAAATAATACCTTTACCCAATGAAGAGGTTACACCTCCTGTAACGAAAATATATTTTGTTGCCTGCGACATACCGATTAAACTAAATCGGGCGCAAAGATACTAAAATATAAAGGGTAAGGAAATTAAACTTTTAACCCTATAATTAACACGTCGTCAACTTGTTCGTAGTGACTTTTCCATTCGTTAAAATAGCGCTTGATCTCACGTTCTATGGTTTTCATGTCGGAGTGGCTATTTGTTAAAATGATGTTTTTCAGGGCTTTGCTCATTAACTTTTTCCCTTCCGGGCCACCAAATTGATCCGCGTAACCATCACTGTAAATGAATAATAAATCATCTTTACAAAGCTGAATAGTCGTTTGCTGATACATCTGATCATCAGTGGCATGCCCGGCAATTGCCATTTTGGTTGGCTTGAATTCCTCCAGCTGATTGTTCCGGATTAATAAAAGCGGGCGATTGGCACCGGCATAGTGTAATAGTTTGGTGTCGGGATGGTATTTCAGGAGGGCGATATCCAGTCCATCTTTATGACCATCACTATCGTTGGTTTGTTTCAATGCTGTCTTTATGCTTTTATTAATGGCGGCTAATATGTCGGAAGGTTCTGATAATTTTTGTTCAAAAACAGCCTGATTCAGTTTATCTATACTTACCACACTCATAAGCGCCCCGGGCACACCGTGTCCGGTACAATCTGCCGCAGCTATATAACATTCTGTATTAATTTTCTGATACCAGTAAAAATCACCGCTCACTATGTCTTTAGGTAGATAAAAAATGAAGTTTTCTTTAAAAACAGGGTTCAGGCAAGAAGCTTCGGGTAAAATACCTGTTTGTATTCCTTTAGCATATTCTATACTTTGCTCAATTTCTTCTTTCTTTTTGGAGATAATCAGATTTTGGGTTTCAAGTAGTTTCTTTGACCGTATGTTTTGCCGGTATGTTCTGAATAAAAGAGCCAATATCACACCAACAAGCAGTACAATGCCAGTAAGCGCATATATTACTATTTTGTTATTTCGGTTTTTTAGATCGCTGAGTTCGTTAAGATGTTTAAGTTCGTTGATGGTTCTCTCATTCAGTTCATTCTGATAGTTATTTTCCTGAGCTTTGAGGTTGCTGTTAAACAGATTTTCATTTAATGTATCGTTGATTTCTTTAAATTTTTCATGATAAAGCAGTGCCATGTTGTAATTCTTCTGCTCTTTGTAAATGGCGTAATAGAGCCCGTACATGTTCTTTTTGTTTTCAAGTTGTTGTTCGTCATTAGTTACATAAGGCCGGATTTCATCGAGAATACGAAGCGCTTTATCAAGTGAATCTAGCAGGTAGAGTGCCTCCGCTTTTGACCTTTTAGAAATAAGAATACTGAATGTGTCTTTTTGTTTCTCTGCCGCTTTTAACGCTTTGTTAAAAAAAACAAGGGCTGTTTTGTAGTCTTTTATTGATTTGTAAAACTCCCCGATATTATTGTTACTGATACTTTCATTTTTTTTATAGCGGGATATTTCAATCAACTGCAAAGCCCCCGTGTAGTATTTAATAACAGAGTCGTTATAACGTTGTCCTTCATTACTATCCTTGTAAAAAGAACCAAGAGCATCGAGCGAATTAAGAATATAAGCAGTGTCTTTAAGTTGTTTAAAAATACCAAACGCTTCATACAGGTAATGAACCTGACTGGTTTCTTTTTGCTGGATACATTTAATCCAGCCAATGTTATATAAAGAACGGGCTTTAAATTCAGTATTGTTCACAGAGTCTGCCACTCGCTTTTCCAACAGATAGAACTTTACAGCCTGCTGATTATTAAAGGCATACCAGTAATTATCCGCAATGCGTTCGTATGCGGTTCCTAAAAGTTCCGCATCTTTAAGTTCCTTGGCCAAAACAACGGCTTTTTGTCCATATTCTATTCCTTTTACTCTGTTATTGGTAGCGTAATGCGTTGATAAATTAATATAGGCTAAACAAACCTCCTTTTGGTTAGACGTGTTTTTTATTTCCAGGAGCTTTTTGGCTTCATACGCGTCGGTTTGCGACTGAACAGTAGCAAGTACAAGACATAAAAGAAAAATGGTAAGGAAACGCATACACGTAAAAATACAGTTTACTTTAAGAATTAACAAACTTTATGATTGGTAGTATTACTATCATTTAAGATTGTTTATCTACATTTGTTAATAGCTTAATGATGTATTTAAATGGGTGCATTTGTAACATTAAAAATTAACGATAAACTATATCTGAAAGATCCTGTGGAAACGGAATTGGGACGGAAAATAGTTGGGCAATCAGTGGTTTTGATAGATAAAATGGGGTTTGAGTTGTTTACGTTTAAAAAACTGGCGCAGGTTTGCGATACCACTGAAGCAAGTATATACCGTTATTTTGAAAATAAACATCAGTTGTTGCTATTTCTTACGTCCTGGTATTGGGGATATATAGATTTTAAAATCGAGTATGGTATAAACAATATCCGTTCGCCCCGCCAACGGTTAAAACTTATTCTGAAAATAATCAGTGAGCAACAGGTTAACGATTTGAATGGCACTTTTCTGTCATTAGACGTGTTGCAGAAAATAATTGTTTCAGAGGCCACCAAATCCTATCTGGTTAAAAATGTAGATGATATTAATAAATATGGGGCGTTTGCAGAGTATAAAAACTTATGCACAAGAATCAGTAAAGCCATACAGGAAGCCGGACCCAAAACACGGTATGCCAAATCTATAGCCAGTATGTTACTCGAGGCAGCCAGGCAACAGCAGTTTTTCGCGGAGCATTTACCGGGGTTAACCGATATACGTCGTAACCGGACAGAAGAAACAACTCAGTTCCTTGAACACATTGTATTTAAACTTATAGAGGAGTAGTGGATATGATTAATTTATACATCGCGCACCCGAGTGAAAAGGTAGCCAGAAATATGGCAGGTGATCTGCTTAAAAACAAACTGGTATCCCGTTTAAGTATCGACTATCAGAACCATGTGTTTGAACTGCAAGATGAAGTGGTTGTGGAATCGGTTATTTGCCTTATTACAGCTCAAACCAAAGCACTTTTGTTTAATGAAATCGTTCAGTTTATCCATAGTAAATACGGGGAGGATACGCCTGTGTATTCTGTACCAATAACACAATCTTTTGAAGCGTTTACACGCCAGATAAGGGAAAAAACAAAGAACCAGACAGTATGATACATATAAATCCATTTCATATTTATCAGGCAGTAAGCGGTTTGCCCGAGTTCAGTACAGTTTCTGAGGTGCTTGGAAAGCAAATGAGTAAAGCAAAGCCTGGCTCTTATTCGGATATATTCCGGTTGGTGGCGGGATTAAATAAGGAACAGATAGGGTATGCTATTCGTTTTGAAGAAAGCCATGTTTCCGCTTTACAGTTAAGAGAATTCATAGAAAGTTCATCTTTGCCCATCATCATTTTTAAAGGCGATTCTGGAAAAATTCAACCGTATTTATTGCTCCATCAGGGAGATCAGATTAAAGAAACAGATCTTGCGACGGGAATTACCACTTTACATAAATGGGAGGGGTATAATTACGGTACGTTATATATGCCTGAGTTGGGAGGGAATTGCATTACACTTGCCCCTTTCGAGACGGTTTATACCCGCCTGATAAGAGAAAACCCCAACGCCAGTCCGTTTAAAAAACTACTGGCGATTTTACGAATGGACAGTAAGGATATTCTTAGTTTATTCTTTTATGCTACACTTGGTGGATTAATCGGTTTGGCTATTCCATTGGGCATCCAAAGCCTTATTAATTTTCTCCAGACCGGACAGGTTACTGCCAGTGGTATTGTACTGATTATTGTTATTATTCTTTCCGTTTTATTCAGCGGGCTTTTGCAAATTGTGCAATTATGGCTCATGGAAATCCTTCAGCAACGTCTGTTTGCCAAAATAGCACTCGATTTTACATACCGTTTACCCAAATTATCTTTTGAAAAAAACAGGCATTTGTTTGGGCCGGAGGTAATGAACCGTTTTTTTGATATTGTGTCGCTACAAAAAGGATTAAGCAGTGTGTTAATTGATTTAACTTCTTCTTTGCTGCAAATCGTATTCGGACTACTCATATTATCATTCTACCATCCGGTTTTCATCGCTTTCAGCGCGTTCCTGATTATTGTTATTTACCTGATCATACGTTTTACAAGTGGTAAGGGGATGGAATATAGTTTAAAGGAGAGCAAGTTCAAATATTCCGCGGTTTCCTGGTTGCAAACGGTTGCCCGCAGCCGTTTTTCTTTTCAGATGTCGGAGATCAATAATCTTCACTCCCGTCGTATGGATACGCTGGTTGGGGATTATATAGTGGCCCGTAAAAAGCACTTCCGCGTATTAATTACGCAATATCTGGCGTTTGTGGTTTTTTCGGTACTGATTACCGGGGGGCTTTTAGTGATTGGTTATTACCTGTTGCTTTCGGAAAGCATTACGCTGGGCCAGTTCGTGGCGGCTGAAATCATTATCCTATTGATTGTGAATTCGGTTGAAAAGAGCATTCTTAAAATAGAAAGTGTTTACGATATTCTTACAAGTGTTGAAAAAATATCGCAGGTAGTGGCGCTCCCTTTGGAACAAGGTGAACAAGGAATGACCTTTACCGAAACAGAACATTTAACCTTGCGTTTCGATAATCTGAAAGCAGGAAATACGTATGTAACTTTTAGTGCAGAATTGGGCAGTCACTATCACGTAGGGTTTAATAGTCAGGCAGAAAAAGATGAACTGACGGAGGTATTGGCTAAAACCAAAACGCCTGAGCATGGGAATTTATATGTAAATGGTATTCAGTATAGCTTGATTGATAAATCGTTCCTGATCAGAAAGATTGCTTTTTCAACGGCTCAGGAATCATTGTTTGATGGAACCATATTAGAGAATATTACCATGGGGCAAAAGACGATTGATGAACACCAGGTAAGAGCTATTCTTTCAGAACTAAACGCCTTGTCGTTTATTAATAATTACCCCGAAGGACTTTATACGGAGATTATCGGAGGGCATTATGCTGACCACCATGAACTGTATCAGTATTGCCTTTTGGCACGCATGATTCTTAAGAAAACTCAGATAATGGTTTACGATACGGCATTGTTGCCTCGTACCATATCCCCCTCTCAGATTGAAACATACCTGAAAATGAAAAACAGAAACGCTATTATCATCGCCTTAAATTTAAAAGACAATGAATACTAATCCGCATACACCCATATCGCTGCATTTACTTAAAACGCCACGTCTTATCAAACGTTTTAGCAGAATATTATGGATTTTAACCGGTTTGTTAGTGTTATCTTTATTTATGCCCTGGACTCAGAATATTCATGTAAAAGGGAGACTAACCTCTCTAAGTCCGGCCGATCGCCCGCAAACCATACAAAGCACAATTGCAGGAAGAATAGAGAAATGGTTTGTTTTAGAGGGACAACCGGTAAAGAAAGGCGATACTATTTTGTTTTTAAGTGAGATTAAGGATAAATACTTTGATCCGGATTTTTTAAACCGCATTCAGGAGCAAATTAAGGCCAAAGAGAACGCGTTGAGCAGCACACGGCAAAAATCGGAAGCTATCGGAAACCAGATTAAAGCTTTGCAAAGTGGCCTTCAGTTTAGTTTGAACAAAGCTAAAAAGAAAGGCGATACTATTTTGTTTTTAAGTGAGATTAAGGATAAATACTTTGATCCGGATTTTTTAAACCGCATTCAGGAGCAAATTAAGGCCAAAGAGAACGCGTTGAGCAGCACACGGCAAAAATCGGAAGCTATCGGAAACCAGATTAAAGCTTTGCAAAGTGGCCTTCAGTTTAGTTTGAACAAAGCTAAAAATAAAGTAGCGCAATACAAATTAAAGATTGAAAGCGATAGTATCGATTTTGTGGCATCACGTACTAATTACATTATTGCCAAAGAGCAGTTCGACCGGCAGGTGAAGTTATTTGAACAAGGATTAAAAAGTAAAACGGACCTTGAATTGCGCGAACTAAAATTTCAGGAAGCTCAGGCAAAATTAATGAGCAGTGAAAATAAATTTTATACGTCTAAAAATGAATTTGTAAACGCGATAATAGAGTTGAATAGTATTGAAGCGGAGTACCTCGACAAAATCAGTAAAAGTGAGAGTGATTTGAGTTCAACTTTATCTTACTTCTATGATACCGAAGGGCAGATCAGTAAGATGAACAATGAGTTCGCCAATATGCAGATCCGCAATTCCTTTTATTACATTACAGCGCCGCAGGATGGAATTATTGTAAAAGCGCTGAAATCGGGTGTAGGTGAAACCATAAAGGAAAATGAAGAAGTAGTGAGTATTATGCCCGCTAATCCAAAACTGGCGGTAGAGGTGTATGCCGACGCGATGGATATTAACCTTATTCGGCAGGGCGATGAAATCAGGGTACAGTTTGACGGTTGGCCGGCATTGGTATTCAGTGGTTGGCCCGGAGTTACATTCGGGACATTTGGTGCCAGGGTAATGGCTATCGATAAGTTTGATTCTAACGGAAAATTCAGGATCCTGGCTACTCCTATTGAGGACGAAGCGCATTTATGGCCCCGAATGCTGCGTTTGGGAACAGGTGTAAAGGGATGGGCCATGCTTAAAACAGTACCGGTATGGTACGAAATATGGCGTAAATTGAATGGATTCCCACCGGATTTTATAACAAGTCTTCCGGGCAATAGTAAAGGTGATAAAAAACAATCAAAGACCACAAAAAGTGAGGAATAACTTTGTTGTAAGCATAGTAATCGGGTTGACTTTTTGGATGAGCAACCCTGTTTGTGTAGCTCAGGATACTGTATACCTTAAACCAGATGGTTTTATGGAATACCTCAAACGGTACCATCCGGTAATACAGAAGTACAGGTTACTCGGAGAGCAGGGGCGTGTGCAATTAGTGCAAAGCAAAGGGCAGTTCGATCCTGCTTTAAAGGCCACCTACGACCAGAAGGATTTTGACGGAAAAAACTATTATAATGAGTTAAGCGGACAGTTGAAAGTTCCTACCTGGTATGGCCCCGATTTTAAATTAGGATACGATAATAACAGCGGATACTATCTTAATCCGGAGCATCAAACACCCGGCAGTGGATTAATGGGAGCGGGAATAAGTGTGCCATTGGCTCAGGGATTAATTATCAACGATCGTTTAGTGGTACTGAAACAGGCCCGCATCTTTGTAAAAATGGCGGAGGCAGAACAAACAGCTTACATCAATAAATTTCTTTTAAGCGCTCTTAAGCAATATTGGGAATGGTATGTCAGCTATAATAAGTTGCAGGTGTATATCGAAGGGTATTCCTTTGCTGATCAGCGCTACCGGTTCATTGTTCAGCGGATGCTTCAGGGGGATGCCGCGCCGATAGACACAGTAGAAGCCTCCATTCAGATGCAAAACATGCTGATGAACCGCACCAATGCCGAGGTAGAATATTACAATGCTACCATGCAACTGAACAATTACCTGTGGAAGGATGAAGTAACTCCCCTTGAATTACCACCTAATATTGTTCCCGCTCTGGCAGATATGAAAGCACCAACGATTCTTACAGATACACTTCAGCGTGTGTTACAATGGGCTTCGGAAAATAATCCCGGATTACGGAAACTGAATTTTAAAATAGATCAACTCGACGTAGAAAGGCGTTTTGCGCAAAACAAATTATTGCCTAAAGTAAACCTGGATTATACATTTTTGAGTGAATACGGACGTTTTACGGATGGTAAGAGTGGTTTTAACGCGTCGAATACCAAATTGGGAGGCTCATTTGCCATCCCCGTGTTTTTAAGGGCCGAGCGCGGTAAACTGAAACAAACCCGTTTAAAATTACTGGATGCAGGATACGATTTACAGCAGGGCCGTAAAGAACTGGAGTCGGGATTAAAAGCATTGGCCAACGAATGCAATGGATTATGGCGACAAATTGGTATTCAGGAAAATGTGGTAAAAAATTCTGAACGGCTGCGGAATGCCGAAAAAATAAATTTTGATAATGGCGAAGGGTCTTTATTTCTAATTAATACAAGGGAAATAGCTTTATTAAATAATCAACTGAAGTATTACGAGATGGTTGGTAAATACGAAAAATCAAAAGCTTCGTTTTATAATTTAGCCGGTAATCTCGGCGACTTATATGGTATTCGTTAAGCTCACATGACGTAATAGTTACATTATGGCATAGCGTTAGCTTAAAAACGTTTCTGAAACAAGTGATTGTAACTGTTATCTACCAATTTTAGCCGATGCTCCGTTTTTAACTGATGAGCCAGTTTAGCGCTGCCAAAATTTACCGAATCGGAAGAATCGTCCAGAAGTATAAATCCTCCTGGAACGAGGTAATGCATAACATGTGTATAATCTTTTGTACTTTGCTCGTAAGAGTGGTTGCCATCAATATACGCAAAAGCAATAGGCCCGCCCAACACCTTACTACGCCCGAACAGATCAGTTATTGTGTCTTTATTGCTCCATTTTTCAAAGAAATCATCAGAAAATAGCTGAAAGGAGAAGGGGAGCTTATCGGCATGTAAAAAACGAGTTGCCCGTATGTAAGCCTCTTTCATATAGAGGGCATAATCTGCTCTGTATAGATCCGATCGCCCATCCACAAAAGGCGTTTCGCCCTGTTTGTGATCGTGATAGCCTTCGTAAACCCAGGGATCGCAGTTAAACAATGCATTGGACTTACCGTACTTTTTTAATAAGTGTACTATCACATTAGTAGATAAACCGCCGTAAATGCCTATTTCCACAATATGTCCTTCGGATGGTAGCTGACGGATAACGTGATCCATCTGAAAGATATTCTGCTCGTTCAGCATTCCTTCACCTATCACTAAATGGCGTAAGCGCCTTATAAAATCATCCGGATAAGAATGACGAGGTGTGGAGATAAGTCGTTTAACTACAGAAGGTAACATGTTTTAAATCGTTACTAAATTAATAGTTTCCCCGGATTTAATGCCATTTTATTCTGTTCTTTTCCTTGTAAGTACTATCATCCCCTATAGCATCATAAGATGTTGTTTGGAGCAAAAGCCTTCAATACCTGTAAAATGGCATGTAGCGCTATTGATAAGTATATTTCACTATATAGATAACCTTTGTTGAAATACCTTTAAAGGGCTATTTTAATTTATCTATTCTCAGAAAAACATCCCAGTATTTTTCTTTGGTCATATCACTCCAGTGAATCTGATTATAGCGGTATTGATAGGTTTGCACCTGACAAAGTAAAATCAGAAGCAGTACTGCCCCTGAAAAAAAGATACGGTTCCGCCTTGTAGCGATGTGCTGGAACGCTAAGCCCATTGCCAGCATAAAAAAAGCCAGGTATTCTACGAAAACGCGGGAAGAGAAACTACCGCCATAAAACCACATCCACCAGCAGGATAAGATATAAGTTACACTGTACAGAAACAGTGCCAACCCAAGCGCTTCAAAACGATTTTTTTTCCATAAAAAGTAAATACCGGTAAGACTGATAAGGTACAGAGGAGTGTAAAGATATTCTGCTCGTTCAGCATTCCTTCACCTATCACTAAATGGCGTAAGCGC
>JASGCO010000020.1 GCA_030054095.1 Sediminibacterium sp. | reverse complement strand
AGTCCGCAAAAATCAAACTTTATTTTCTCCTCCACAACTTTTGTCCCTGATCCTAAGAAAGTGAGAAATTGCACGGAGTCAATTTCCAAGTAAAGGATAATAAAAAAACCTCTTCAAATTTGAAGAGGTTTTTTTCGTCGGGGTGGCAAGATTCGAACTTGCGACCTCCTGCTCCCAAAGCAGGCGCGATAACCGGGCTACGCTACACCCCGAACGTGTAATTTTTCAATTACGGAGTGCAAATATACACTTTTTTTTTATTTTCAAACTTACTTTTTACATTTCTTTAAAAAACACTTAAAAATCAGATATTTAAAATATGGGTGAGCCGCAATTTAATAGTACTTTTGCGGCCAATATGCAAGAACAGATTTTAATACTCGATTTCGGATCTCAATACACCCAGCTTATTGCCCGCAGGCTGCGTGAACTCAATGTTTACTGTGAAATTCATCCCTATAATAAAATCCCGGCATTAGATGCTTCTGTTAAGGGGGTCATCCTTTCCGGTAGCCCGCATAGTGTGCGGGAAACGAATCCACCAAGCCCCGATTTAAGCGCTATTAAAGGCAAATTACCTCTTTTAGGGGTTTGTTATGGTGCTCAGTATCTGGCCCACTTTTTTGGTGGCGAGGTAGGAAAATCTAATTCCCGCGAATACGGACGCGCCAATCTCAATTTTGTGGATGAAGGTTCGGCCTTATTCAAAGGAGTACCCAATAATTCTCAGGTGTGGATGAGTCACGGCGATACAATATTAACTATTCCCGCTAATTATAAAGTAGTAGCCAGTACGCACGATGTAAAGGTAGCCGCTTATGAAATAGAAGGTGAATCTACTTATGCTATTCAGTTCCATCCCGAAGTATATCACTCTACCGATGGCGTAACTTTGCTTAAAAATTTCGTGTATGGCATTTGTAAGTGCAGTGGTAACTGGACTCCCGATTCGTTCATCGACACCACTATACATAGTTTGCGCGAGCAGTTGAAAGATGATAAAGTGATACTTGGTTTAAGCGGAGGTGTGGATAGTAGTGTAGCCGCGCTTTTATTACATAAAGCCATAGGAAAAAATTTGCATTGTATTTTTGTGGATAACGGGTTGTTGCGTAAGAATGAATTTGAAAGTGTATTGCATTCCTATCAGGATTTGGGGTTGAACGTAAAAGGGGTAAACGCGAAAGATCGTTTCTATGATGCCTTGGCAGGAGTGAGTGATCCTGAGAAAAAACGGAAAGCCATTGGTAAAGTGTTTGTAGATGTGTTTGATGACGAATCGAAACTGATTACCGATGCCAAATGGCTGGCACAGGGAACTATTTATCCAGATGTGATTGAAAGCGTGAGTGTAAAGGGGCCTTCGGCAACTATTAAGTCGCATCACAACGTAGGTGGGTTACCCGATTATATGAAACTGAAAGTAGTTGAACCGCTGCGTAGTTTGTTTAAAGACGAAGTGCGCCGTGTAGGAAAGGCATTGGGATTGGATCCGAATATTCTTAACCGTCATCCGTTCCCGGGCCCCGGATTGGCTATTCGTATTTTGGGAGATATTACGGAGCAGAAAGTAGCTATTCTTCAGGAAGTGGATGCCATTTTTATTGAAGGACTGAAAACGCATAATCTGTATGAGCAGGTTTGGCAGGCGGGAGCTATTTTTCTGCCGATTCAAAGTGTTGGGGTAATGGGCGATGAGCGTACTTACGAAAATGTAGTGGCTTTACGCGCGGTGAGCAGTACGGATGGTATGACAGCCGATTGGTGTCATTTGCCTTATGAATTTCTGGCACGTATCAGTAATGAAATTATAAATAAAGTTAAAGGGGTAAACCGTGTGGTGTACGATATCAGTTCAAAACCACCTGCAACCATTGAATGGGAATAATGGCACACCATTTGTTTTACAAACTACAGAATATGCGTCAGCTTTTTAACTATAGAAAATACATTTGGCTGTTAAGTTGGTTTATTGTACCATTTTTTACGTTTGCTCAAACGAAGAGTACCAATATCCAGACAATTGGTGGAAAAAAGTACTACATCCATAAATTGGAAAAGGGACAAAGTTTGTATTCGTTAGCCAGACTTTATAACGTAGAATTGAATGCCATTTACAGTGAGAATCCGCAGGCGGAGAAGGGAGCTAAAGCAGGAGAGGAAATCAAAATACCGGTTTCACCTCAGGCTGCACCTGTAACAACTGTATCTCCGGTTTCTGCCGCAGGTATTGTAGACACTGTGCGTTACATCACCTATAAAGTAAGTAAAGGTGAAACACTTTATGCCATCACCAAAAAGCTGAATGTATCTGATAAAGAACTCGAAAAGTGGAATCCGGGTATTTCTCAGGGAATAAAGGAAGGACAGCTCATTATTCTTGGTGAAAAGCGAAAAGTAGGAAATGCCGTTACAACGGTTTATACCACAACTGCGGGAACTGATCCCTCTAATACTAATCCTGATTCGTTGAATCCGCATGTAACACATGCCAAGAAACAAAGTTATAATGTGGGATTGATCCTGCCATTTCGTATTGATCAAACATTGGCTACTGACATTAATTATCTGGCGGGAAAAAAGCTAAGTTTCCCCGCCCTATCAACGCTATCCATTGATTTTTACATGGGGTTTAAACGGGCGGCAGATAGTTTGTCGGGGAAAGATATGGAAGTTAATTTGTCTTTGTTTGATGTAGATGATAAAGACTCAGGAAGGATTGAACAGATAGTAAGTTCAGAAACTTTTAAACAGTTGGATTTAATTGTTGGTCCACTGTATGCCGGAGGATTTAAGGTAGCCGCCCAAAAAGCAAAACAAATGAATGTACCCATTGTATCGCCTTTTACACAACAAAACAAAATTTTGTACAATAACAACTGGACCTCAAAAATGACTCCCTCGCAATATACTTTACTGGAAGGACTTGCGGATTACTGTCTCGATTCGTTAAAGCAGGCAAACGGATATGTGATGATTGTTAACGGAGGGAAGGATCCTAAAGAAGCGGCTTTTATCAAAGCATTTAAAGCGTATTATAATGAACGTATGAAGGATAGGAAAAGTGCGGCAGATACGGTAACAGAGGTTAAAGGATTTGCCGGAGTAAAGGCGGCGTATAAAGCGGGAGTAAAAAATATAGTGATTACGTTTAGTGCCAATCAGGTATTTATAATGGATTTTATAACGCAACTGGCTGTTTTCTCTGGTAAAAAAGATGTAGTATTATGTGGCTGGCAAAGTATCTCAGCCCTGGAAAACCTTGATCAGGATTATCTTAACCAATTGCAGTTTACGTTTCCTGCCCAAAACAATATTACGAACCTGATGGCTTACGATAACCTTGCTAAAGAATACAAGGAGCAAATGAATATTGCACCTGGTGAATATTTTTATGAAGGTTTCGATTTAGGGTATTATTATCTGAGAGCACTAAAAGAATCAGGAATTGATGCGGCACTGACACTTGATAAACGTGAAGTGGAGTTGCCTTATACACGCTTTAAATTTTACCGACCTGATAATACTACCGGATTTGATAATAAAGGGATGTACATTTTCAGATACAAGGATTATAAATTGGAACGTACGGGATGGAAATAACACGTTTACAGATAAGTGAATGGTTACAAAACCTTCAAGACTCAATTTGCGGCGTACTGGAGACTGTTGACGGAGGGGCTGTGTTTTCAACAGAACCATGGACAAGAGAAGAAGGCGGTGGAGGACGTTCACGGGTTATCAAAAACGGTAATGTTTTTGAAAAGGGTGGAGTAATGTTTAGTGCCGTTCATGGCGATGCACCGGCTTTTCTTTTTCAGGAAAAAGCGCATAGTGTTGAGGTGTCTGAAAAAACAGACAAACCACAATTTTTTGCCACGGGAGTGTCCATTGTGATTCATCCGAAAAACCCGTTGGTGCCAATTATACACATGAATGTCCGCTACTTTGAAATGACGGGCGGTGTGCGCTGGTTAGGGGGAGGGATTGATTTAACGCCACATTATATTGATATGGAAGATGCCGCTGTTTTTCATAATGCACTGAAAAAAGTATGTGATGCAGCACATCCCGATTATTATCAGCGGTTTAAAAAATGGGCCGATGATTATTTTTACATCACCCACCGCAAAGAAACCAGAGGAATTGGCGGAATCTTTTTTGACCGCCTGAATGAAAATGAACTCAGCTTTGCGCAAAATTTTGAATTTTGGAAAGCGGTAGGTGAAGCATTTGCCCCTCTGTACGCCGCGCTTGTTAATAAGAGCAAGACTAAACCATTCACGGAGCAGCAGAAACAATGGCAATTATTACGTCGTGGCCGTTATGTAGAGTTTAATCTGGTGTACGATAAAGGCACTAAATTCGGACTGGAGACCAACGGACGTATAGAATCTATTTTGATGAGTCTGCCCGCTTTGGCCGGATGGGAGTACAATTATAACCCCTCAGAAGGTTCAACAGAACAACAGACCCTTGACCTTTTAAAAAAGGAGATAAACTGGATTTCTTTTTCTTAACCCCAACGTGTTTTTAATACTTAATTTGTTTTCTGAAAGGCAGCGGTTTTTTACGCGGCTGGCTTGCGGTTTTAATTCTGATCATAAGTTGTACATGGATTTGGTATTGGAAATGCGGTGGGTACCAAAAAGCCAAAAAGTGAATTTTTGCGATTGAGGCATTGATACCACTATGGTGATTGGGCAAAAAATGCGATGTTTCAGATTATGAAAGATTTTTACCCGTAATGGGATTCCTAATGTGTGATCGGGGGGAATAGATAGTGTTTGTGTTTTGCAAGATAGGTTTAACCAATTATCTTTGAGTTAATAAAATACCGGTATTTAAACAAAATATTTTTAAAACAATCATGTGCGACTAGTTATGATTATTCCTATAAAAAATGCAATTAAAACACAATATCAGGAACAGTGTAATACTCGTTGTAGCAACAGATTTTTACCGTGTGTCGTGACATTGTGCCTGTGTTGGTTTCTGTATTTATTTTACATTTCGTTAGATTTTTCCATGAAAGGCATTTTTATCAGTTGTAAAAAAAGTGCCGTTTTTGTGAAGTCACGTTTCGGGTTAGTGATTCCGATTTTAATACTGTGTCCGTTACTTCGAGCTCAAAGCCCTTCATTCAGGCACTTCGATGTAGATAATGGGCTACCATCTTCAGAATGTTACTGGGTAATACAGGATAGCAGAAGCGCTGTATGGATAGCCTCTGATGCCGGTGTAACAAAATACGATGGGTATAGTTTCATAACTTACACTCATGCAAATGGATTACCGGATAATACCATTTTTAAAATTCATGAAGACCGTTATGGAAAAGTATGGTTCTCTTCGCTCTCAGGACAGATGGCATACTACGATTATAAAACGGATTCCATATACGGCATAGCAGTTAATTCAGTTTTAAAACATCTGAATGTAAATTTTCCCATAGATTTTTGCATTGACCGTAAAGACACGCTTTGGATCTCCCTTCAGGAAACCGGGCTTGTTAAGGTGGCTCCGCCTTTTTACCGAAGTTATGCTCTATACAAGACAGGAAAAGACATGGCATTTATTAAACAGTTGGATGATTCTGTTTTTATTTATGGTCAGGAATCTAGAGTATTGCGGCGAACTTCAGGTAAGATAGAGTCACTAAATGTAGATCACGAATTTTGCAAGGTGCCCGGAATAAACCACTTGTCCGTTATAAGAATGGATGATAATCACTTTCTGTTTTCAGATGGAACCCAAATAACCGCTGCGAATTCAAAAGGGCAAGAGAGTATTGATTTGTACAAACAAAAGATGAGGAATGCGATAACGCATCTGTATAAAGATTCGAAAGGGAGGGTATGGATAAGTTCCCTTTCTGAAGGATTGCTTTGTTTTAATGCTCCCGATTTTTTGCACCCTGTAAAAAATATACTTCCCGGAGAAATGGTTACTTGTGTTTATGAAGATAATGAACACGGTTTTTGGGTCACTTGTCTGAATAATGGCGTGTATTATTTGCCCAATCTGCAAACAGAATACTATTCGGTTAAAAATGGCTTATCATCTGATAAGTTAAGTAGTATTGCCCGGTTTAATGGTATGATATACCTTACAACCTCTGAAAGGAAACTCAATATTTTAAATCCGGTATCAGGCGAAATAACCGTAAGAACAGATAAAGAGTATTATCACGTAGAAAATGATTCACGGTTTTTAAAAGTTAATACGCCATATTCTACGCTATACGACAATCTAAGTAATCGTGCTTTGCCGGTCAATATGACAGGTGCCGGAGAGCCGGTTCAGATCACACAGTTTTCAGATTTCGATGCAGGGCATCTTATTGGGTTTAGTAATTCTTTTTTATACCTCATCAGTAAAAAGGATGGTACTGCAAAGGAGTGGGGAAGGTTGCCCTCCCGTATTCATTGCCTCTATAAAACAGATACATGTCTTTTTATAGGAACCCGAAATGGTTTGTTTACTTTAAAGGGGAGTGTTTTAAAACCTCTTGCGGCAAAGAATACGATGTTGCATGGACGTATAGAAAACATTATTAAACTTGGTAAAGTTATTTATATAGCTGTTAAAGGTGTTGGTTTACTGGAGTGGGATGGTAATGATAAACTAAAAATATGGAATTCGAAAAGTGGCCTGTTAAGTAATTTTATCAAGGCTCTGTATTCAGATTCGTTGAATAGATTATGGATTGGGACTAACCGGGGAATTACCTTACTCAGACGGGAACCTGATGGTAATAGCATGGGCATTAATAGTATTAATTATGCGCACGGGCTTGTTTCGGATGAGGTTAATGGTATTTTAGTACATAGCGGCTATCTTTATTCTGCCACTCCAAAAGGCTTAGCTAAAATTAATATATCGGCGTTTATGACTCTTAAACCAGATTACCCGGTTTATATAGAAGCGTTGTATGTAAATGGTCAGAAGCGTTTTCCCGGTGATCCGCTTAACCTTCGCCATGATCAGAATTTTATAGATATTCATTATAAAAGTATCCAGGCCAGCAGTAATGGAAATAGTTTATACAAATACAGGTTGCGAGGATTGGATATGGTATGGAAATATACGCGGCAGATACAGGCACACTTTACAACGTTACCTGCGGGAACGTACACGTTCGAAGTAGCAGTGTTTAATCCCGAACGGGTGTCCGCTATTGAGCCTGCCAGAGTAATCTTTTATATAGCAGCGCCATTTTGGAAGCAATGGTGGTTTGCATTACTTTGCATAGTAACTGTGGGAGGCTGTATATATATCATTTACCGGAGAAATGTAAATCAGTTACTTAAACGGGAACAGGTAAAAAACCGGTATGAAAAACTTCTGATAGGATCAGAATTAAAGCTGCTCAGAACTCAGATGAATCCGCATTTTATTTTTAACGCTGTAAACTCCATACAGGCGTTCATCTTTAAGAAGCAAGAACTGGAAGCAAATAAGTACCTTACTAAATTTGCCAGACTGATGCGAAAAGTATTGGAATATTCGAAATACGAATCTATTCCGTTACGTCAGGATATTGAACTTCTTCAATTGTATGTAGAACTGGAAGCGCTTCGTGCTGGTTTTAGTTTTGATGCAGAGTTCAATGTATCGAGCGATATAGATACGGATGTGGTAAAGATACATCCTATGATAATACAGCCTTTTGTGGAAAATGCTATTTTACATGGCATATTGAACCTGACAGGCCGCAGGGGAAAATTGCAGATCAGTTTTTCAAAGGATGCATTAAACCGGTTGGTGTGTGTTATTGATGATAATGGTGTGGGACTCAGAAAAGCAAAGGAAATAGGAAAAGTAAGACACAGGCATAAGAAAGAACATTCATTTGGTATTGAAGTGGCAGTTAACCGTCTGGAAGCTATCAACTTCAGGGATGCCAGTAAAAATGAAGTATGTATCCGTGAAAAAACGGAAAATGGTTCTTCTTTGGGAACTCAGGTAACGGTAGTGATAGATTTAAAAACTGAATATGATACACGCAATAATAGTAGATGATGAAGTAACCGGTGTGGAGGTGCTAAGGTTAATGTTAGAAACATATTGTACTAACGTGAGTGTTTCCGGAGTAGCTTATGGTGTTGAAGAAGCGGTAGAATTAATAGACCGATTAAGACCTGATTTGATTTTTATGGATGTGGAATTAAAGAATGGATCGGGATTCGATATTCTTGAGCGTTTGCAACATACATGTCACGAAGTAATTTTTACCACAGCTTATGATAACTATGCTATTAAAGCGTTTAAAAAAAGAGCGGTAGATTATTTACTAAAACCAATAGATGTAGAGGAATTGAAGGCTGCTATAAGTGTGGCAGTTGGCCGATTGAAAGTCAGTAATCAGATGGTTGCATCTTTGCCATCTAAGGAAATCAGAGACGAAACCGGCACGGTCACAAATAAAATAGGTTTTCCGACTTCAGCCGGAGTTGTTTTTTTGGTGCCGGGAGACATTTTGTATTTAAGATCCGAATCTAATTATACCGGTATTTATTTAAATGATAAAAGTAAATTGCTGATTTCTAAAACCCTTAAGCATGTGGCAACTTGTTTTTCAGGATATAATTTTTTGAGAGTTCATCATTCGTACATGGTAAACATGAATGAAGTAATACGATACGTTAAGGGAGATGGAGGAACAGTGGTTTTAAAGAGCGGAGAAAAAATTCCTGTTTCAAGGGCATTTAAAACCACTGTGATGACCAATTTAAACCTTTTGTGATGAAGTGCTTGTTGATTTACAGATTAACCGTGTGTTAACCACTAATTCCATTCTGTTAAATACTAATTCAATACTGTGAATCGCTAACCTGTAGTGGCCAGATCGTATTTGGAAGAATTTAAGACGCAACAAACCGCGGTATCAGAGCGTAACTTTGTATTATAATTATTAAACCAAATTAATCATGATCAAAAAAATGTTACTGCTTTCTGCGCTGATGGTATCAGTTAGTGGAAAAATGGAGGCTCAGAAGAAAAACTGCAGGCTCATTTGTAATGGAAATGCGGACGATGTATCGCTCACAAGTTCTGCAACACTCGTAAACAGTCCTACTTTGCCATGCTGGAAGACGACAGCCACGGATGGTAAAATGGAAGTGTGGGCCAACGGATATGGCGGAGTTCCCTCTTATTCAGGAATTCAGTTTCTGGAATTGAATGCCACTCAGGCAGCTACGATGTATCAGGATTTTACGGCCAGTGGCGGAAGTTTGTTAAGTATTAATTTTGCGCACAGAGGGCGTGCGGGAATGGATTCCATGCTAGTGTCAATTGGACCTGTTGGCGGGCCCTATACATCACTGATGAAAGTAGGTGATGGTACAACTGCTTGGGGGGCTTACACAGCGGCGTACATTGTTCCGGCTTCAGGGAATTATTCTGTACGATTTACGCCTATCTACTGGAGTGGCGGCAATGTCGCTATCGGTAATTTTTTAGATGCGGTAAGTGTATGTGCCCAGCCAGCTCAATCCATCTGTACGTACATTTGTAATGGAGGTGCTGATGATGTATTTTTCACAACGTCAGCAACTTTAGTCAGTAATCCTGCTTTCCCGTGTTGGAAAACGACCGCTACAGATGGTAAGATGGAGGTGTGGGGTAATGGGTATGGTGGTGTGCCATCTTATTCAGGTATTCAGTTCATGGAGTTAAATGCTACACAGGCAGCTACCATGTATCAGGATTTTAATGCCAGCGCAGGAACATTAATGAGCATTAGCTTCGCTCACCGCGGACGTTCAGGAATGGATTCTATGATGGTATCTATGGGGCCTGTTGGCGGACCGTATGTGCCGCTGATTAAAGTCGGAGATGGTACTACGGCATGGGGGTATTATACCTGTACGTATGTAATACCTGCTACGGGTAATTATTCCGTTCGTTTTACACCAATCTATTGGTCTGGTGGTAATGTGGCAATTGGGAATTTTCTTGACGCAGTGCAAGTCTGCGGAACAGGTATTCCTGCTCTGGTATCACGATCAATGGGCGCAAATGCGGACAATATAACTGAATCCGATTTGCAGGTGAAACTATTCCCGCAACCTTCTAAAGACAAAGTGTATTTTGAATTGAATACAACAGAAGAAAGCACCGTAACGCTTAAAGTGTATAACATACAGGGACAATTAGTGTTAAGCAAAAGCTTTGAGAAGGGGAAGAGTTTCGAACTCGATAAAGCGCAAACAGGAAATGGTATTTTCTTGTATGAATTGCAGTCAGAGAAAGGAACGAATTATGGTAAATTAATATTTGCAGATTAGATGTAGCTGATATTAATTAAGCTAAAATATGATCAAACAGGAAGGTCTGCTGAAGTTTTTAACTTTAGCAGACCTTTGCATATCTAGTCTGGATGAACCACATGGGTTCTTTTATTGTTTAACGGAAAGGTTTATACTTTGCTATGCAACTTGTAAATTTTATGTATAGAATGAAGTGTTCTCAAAGGAGTATGCCTGTTACCAGTTGCATACGTAGCAATGGTTTCCGCATTTTATCACTCTGTTTGCTAAAGGTATGCTAAATTTTGTAGTACGCCGTATAATAAACTTGTATTGGTGTTCTATGATTCATTTAACATGAATAGCCCATCATGTACCGAATTTAACATACTGATGTATAATAAATGGGAGTACAGATCGTTTAATCAGGAAAAAGATGAAACGTTTAGTAGTAATTGCCAATGTTGTTTTGTATTGTGGGGCACAATCACAAACAGATACAGTTAAAAAGATAGCCTTTAAGGCAATGTCTTTTGAATTTATGACAAACACGCATAGTAGTACAAGCGGATATATTTCACCTTCTAAGTTTATTCAGGAAGGAACAAAAGACCCACTACTGAACAGCGTAGCTAAAAGCAAAGACGCGGTTTACAGAGGGGTCTGGCAAATGTCAGGGCATACAAGTCCCATGTATAGCGTTCGTTCCGCTTTCAGATTGCCGATTGCTAAATCGCAACGCCATGAAGCAACAATAGGAATGAGGTACAGGCGTATTAGTGCAGGGGGTTCTGCGTACGAAATAGCAAGTTACGATACCATAAGCCGCTATGTAAGTAGCCAGACTCCGCCGTCCGCATTATTAGAGATAGAGCGTACCGTGAAAAGTTACCAGTTTAATTTATCAGCACGTCAGGTAGGAATTTCTCTTGGATGGAATTATGTCACCAATCAAACTAAGCGGATATGGGCTTCGTTTGGTGCGGAAGTAATACCAGGAGTAAATTTTGATCAGACTTACGGGCGAATTTATTATGTAACACTGAGTAAAGGATATGTTGAGGAAGGAAAAGCGTTAGCATCGGCAGACTATAAACAAAACGTAAGATACCTTTCCGATTCTGTATCCCGATATACTGATAAACTAAAGCAAACGTCATTTAGTTTGCAATTGGGGACCCCGGTTTCAGTTAACGTACGCTTGGGGAAAAAGATGGCGGTATGGAATAAGATAGACCTTGGTGTTTCAATTTATCCCTGCGTATATTTTGCTGACGCATTAAAGAATAATTTAATATCCAATTCTTCGATTAATGCAGGAATGGTAGTCAGGTATAATCTGAACCGGTAAAAGGGCACTTGTCAGTGGATATCATAATATAGAGCGGCTATGTGGTAGTCGCTTTATTTACAAAATACTTCTAATCTGAAAAATTGAAAGGCGGTTGAGTTGGATATCGTCTGCCGTTCAGGAGAGACATTGCATTTTAGGTATTTTAACGTTGTGATATTTCCTAATGCAAAGCAGGTACGACTCTTTAGTGGAAAAGCAGTCAAGACAGTGATTTATAGTCAATCTCTGTATAAAAAATGTGTTTGCTGTTTTTTGCAGTAGAAAGGAGTGGTAATTTTGAAATCCAATTCTGGTAATCTAAATTTGTAAGCATTCATTGCGTTGTAAAGTTGATCAATAAAGTAATAGTAATTATAGTGTTTCTCATACTATCTGATTTTGTTAAATCACAAAATGAAAAACTGATTACTGGAGTGGCTATTGATAGCGAAACGCATGAGCCTGTAGCGAATGTGGTTGTAGAATTGAATTTTAACGGAAAACACGTAGTAACAGATAGTTCCGGCAGGTTCAAATTTGATAGGCGCACAAATAGGAAACAAATCCGGTTTATTCATCTGGGTTATAAAGAAACAAATACATCCATTGATACAATTAAATTATCTGCCGGTGAATTCCTTGTATTTTTTCAGCTTCAGAAAAAGGATAATATTTTAGAAGAGGTAGTTATTGCCGCAAAGAATGCAATCACAAAACCGGAAAGTAATATAATTGATTACGAGTTTATGGAGAATAAAATTGTTCTGTTGAATTATAAGGTGCCGCCTTATCGTTCTGAGATTGTATTAATGAATGAGCAATTAGACACACTCACTAAAACTAAATTGCTGGTAGAACCCCGGTTTTTAAAAAAGGATTGCCTTGGTAATGTTCACGTATTTACAGATGATAGTTCTTACCAACTGATATGCCATAATGCTCAGATTTTGGTTTCATCTCCCTATTCTAAAGCCATATATGAAGAAAAAATGGGAAAGTGTATCGAATCTACTAATGATTATGTTTATTTCCTTAATAAAAAAGGAGCGGTGTTAATTACCAATGGTGGCTTTCACGATTTTTTGTCTAAAAGTAATGTTCTTAGCTATAGTTACTATGCTAAACGCGAGAAAAGGAATGGGATATTATTCGATGTTATGAATGAAAGACACAGTAAGGAAAGAGACGATGATGAGAAAATGGAGAAACTTCACCCTGAACTCGGGAAAAAAAATTCAGTCGTTTTTCGTGAAATGATCTTGCTGGATGAAATTTACGCTCCCTTATTCGTATGGCGTGATACTGTTTTTATTCTTGATTTTATTAATGGTACAATCAGTACTTTCAATAATAATGCCTTGATTTCGAAAGTATCTGTTAACTTTCACAAAACCAAAACCTGGAAAAGGAGTATGTTGATTGACCATGTTGAAGGAAAGATATACAGTAAACATATTGAAGATGAAAAGTTGGTTTTAAAACAAATAGATTGCAAGAATGGTACTGTGGTAAAGAAGTCTGTTTTACCAATTATGGTTACTACAAAATTAAAATTGATGAATGGTAATGCTTATTATTTACTAAGGAATAATACAAACTTCAATTACGTTTTAAACCGGATGCCACTTAATTGATTAGTATATTTAGTCCGTTTAAAAAATAATCTGAAAAAGTGAGGGCATTTCCGGAGTTGCTGAGATTAAGAAACCATGTAATCTTACATATAAGGGGCTATAACCGTTTCCCTAAAATCAGCAAATCTCTGTCGGTTCCCTCCATATTGGCAATTTGCGGCAGGTGCCCCCATTTTTCAAAACCTAATTTGTAAAACAATTCCAGACTTGGGGTATTATGGCCGAAAATAAACCCCAGCAAGGTAGTAATGCCTAACTCCGGAGCCGCTTCCTGTGCATATTGTAAACACGCTTTGCCAAGTCCTTTTCCCTGAAAAGCAGCCTCCAGATAAATGCTTACTTCTACCGTACCATCGTATGCAGGGCGACCATAGAAACTGTTAAAACTCATCCAGCCGGCGTAATTGCCGTTATATGTCACAATCCATAAAGGCCGTTTTTCTTTAGAGTGGGCAGTAAACCATTGCAAGCGGGAACTTACACTTACAGGCTCCAGATCAGCGGTTACAAGGCGTGAAGGAATGGTAGCATTATACGTTTCCACTATGGCGGGTAAATCGTGCAAAGTGGCGTATGAAAACTCTACCGGCATGGTTTAATATAATAAATTATGATAAGGATAACGTTTAATGTGCATCTCTTTTACTTTTTCGTACAGCACTTTTTTAAACTCATCCACGTTTTGTTTTTTCAAAGCGCTCATAAATAAACAGGTCGTGTTCAGGTTTTTCATCCAGGTTTTCTTAATATCCTCCAGACTCAGGTTGTCACGGGTCATAGGTGTCAGGTCATCTTCCTCTTTGGGTGTATAATGAAACGCGTCAATTTTGTTAAACAACAATATAACGGGTTTGTCACCAGCGCCAATATCCTGAAGCGTTTGTTTTACAACGTTTAAATGATCTTCAAAATTTTTATGCGAAATATCCACTACGTGAATCAGTAAATCCGCTTCTCTTACCTCATCCAATGTGCTTTTAAAACTTTCCACCAGTTGCGTAGGGAGTTTCCGGATAAAACCAACCGTGTCGCTCATTAAAAAAAACAGATTATCTATCGTTACTTTACGCACCGTAGTATCCAATGTAGCAAACAGCTTATTTTCAGCCAGAACTTCACTCTTGCTAATCATGTTCATGATCGTGCTTTTGCCCACATTGGTATAACCCACAAGTGCTACCCGTATCAATTCACCTCGGTTTTTCCGCTGGGTAATCATTTGCTTGTCAATTTCCCGTAAGCGTTCTTTTAACAGGGCAATTTTATCGCGGACGATACGACGGTCAGTTTCAATTTCTTTTTCACCGGCTCCGCCCCGTGTTCCGGTTCCACCGCGTTGCCGTTCCAGGTGGGTCCACATGCCCGTCAGGCGGGGAAGCATGTACTGGTATTGCGCCAGTTGCACCTGTGTCTTGGCGTGCGCGGTTTGCGCGCGTTGTTCAAAAATTTCAAGAATCAGGGTCGTGCGGTCCAGTATTTTTTTGCCCAGTACCTTTTCAAGGTTACGTTGTTGCGACGGGCTTAATTCATCATCAAAAA
Organism: Sediminibacterium sp.; assembly: GCA_030054095.1. Taxonomy (GTDB): domain Bacteria; phylum Bacteroidota; class Bacteroidia; order B-17B0; family Aurantibacillaceae; genus Aurantibacillus. The sequence continues at coordinate 62,444 of JASGCO010000020.1, read as the reverse complement.
TAACCACATCCACATTATGCTCTTTTACATAATTGGTTACCTCCTCCAGTTTTCCCTTACCAATAAACGTGGCTTTATCTGGTCTTTCCAGTTTTTGTGTAAACCATTTTTTAGTTTCCAAACCGTAAGTGCTGGCCAGAAATTCCAATTCTTCAAGGTATTCGTGCGCAATGGATTCGTTCTGAAATTTGTTCAGAACGCCAATCAATACACACGTATAATCGGGTTTAGCGGTTGATATGGGCTGAGGTTTCATCTGGTGCTTAAAACAACGGGGATTTATTTCCCTTTAATGGAGTTCAGAACGTAGTCGCTAATCAGATCCGCTTCCGTATCACTCACATTCACTTTAACCATCAGATTTCGTCCATTCAAAATAATGTCCTTAATCTGGTTTTTGTCCAAAGCCGTTGCCGTTAAATCTGGAGCGCCTGAAAGCATGGCTTTCCCGTCGGATCCATGACATACTTTACAATTAGCTTCGTATAGCGATTGCCCGTTCATGGCCACCTCGCTATGTGTGTTAGCCGGCGCGGCTACCGCTTTCTTTTTGTGATATACTTCGGCTAAACCAAAACTACCGGTTATTAACAACAAACTTAAAGCCGCCAGTATTTTGTTATGGCGTTTAAATCCTATAACTGCCAGAGGAATTGAAACAAGTACCATTCCCAGTTTAATCCATAAGAGGTGATCATACGCGCCACCCAACGGTGTTTGGGTAATAAGATAGATACCGGTAATCAGGAAAAGTGAACTGACAATCATCTCTATCACTTTTACTTTCTTGGTAAAAGTTTGTAATAAATCATTTTTGTTGCTGAGTAATAAGATGGTTTTGATCACGTAAATCACAAGAAATAAAGTGACAACCAGGTAATGTGTGTGTAAAAAGCCTTTATACATATCTGTTAAATTAAGTGGTGTAAAATTAATAATTAAAATGGCATTAAATACTTGTAATTAGATTGGGTCACTTTAAACGGTTTACTTAAATTTGATACGTTGTGAACAGAATGAAACAAACTATAGTATATGCCGCTTTGATAGTGGCTGGGATGATAAACCGGATGCAGGCACAGGTCACTTTTCCTGTTAACGGGGCACCTTATCTGACCCATAGCGTTTATGCGTTTAAGAACGCGGTAATTCATGCAGATGAATCTACCGAATTAAAAAACGCGGTTATTTTAATTCAGGATGAGCAAATTCTGGAAGTTGGCGAGAAAACCGCTATTCCTGCCGGAGCCATTGTGTACGATTTGCAAGGAAAGCACATTTACCCTTCGTTTATAGACCTCTATAGTGATTATGGGATTACAGCTGCAAAAACCGGAGGGTCACGCCAATGGAATGGTCCCCAGACTGAATCGTCTGTAAAAGGGGCTTATGGCTGGAATCAGGCCATAAAATCGGATGTAGAAGCGCATAAATTATTTGTTGCTAACCGCGAACAGGCCGATGAACTCAAAAAGGCTGGATTTGGAGTAGTGCTTACAGCCGCTAAGGATGGTATTGTAAGAGGAAGCGGCGCTCTAGTGCATTTAAGTGATGCCCGCGAAAACGAGTGTATTTACAAAGACCGGGCAGCAGGTTTCTATTCGTTTAATAAAGGTACTTCCACGCAGGATTATCCCAGTTCGTTAACAGGTGCCATTGCACTTTTACGGCAAACGTATTTTGATGCACAATGGTATAAAACGGCCATAAATAAAACGGAGTACAATATCTCGTTGGAGGCATTTAACCAGTTACAGAGTTTACCGTCCGTTTTTGAAGGGAACGATAAGTTCAATGATTTGAGGGCCGATCGTTTGGGGCGGGAAATGAATGTAAAGTATATTATCAAAGCGGGAGACAACGAATACCAGCGTATTTCTGAAATTCAGCAGACGGGGTTATCATATATTGTCCCGCTAAACTACCCTGAGGCGATGGACGTGGAAGATCCTTATGATGCGGAACACGTATCTTATGCTGAATTAAAGCATTGGGAATTAGCGCCAACAAACGCAGCAGCATTTGAAAAAAATAATATTTCATTTTGTTTAACCAGTGCCGATTTGAAGGAAAAAAGTAAATTCCTCTCTAATCTGCGTAAGGCAGTGCAGTATGGTTTAAGCGAAAAAATGGCATTGAAAGCGCTTACAACCAATCCGGCGCAATATGTAAATATGGCAAACAAACTGGGGGCTTTAAAAAAAGGCTATTTTGCGAATTTCTTTATCAGTAATACCAATATCTTCGAGGATGAAGCATATATTCTTCAACATTGGACCAATGGGCGCGCTACCCAGTATAAAGAATTGAATCAGCCTGATTTTAGAGGCGATTACCTTTTAAACACGTCTGCCCGTAACTTTAAAGTAAGCATCCGGGGCGATGTAAAATCTCAGGTTACAGTCTATCTGGATACGCTTAAAGTAAATGCGCAGTTTCAATATCAGGCGGATGGAATTATGACGATGAGCTTTAAATACGATTCCACACTGGTAACCCGTTTAAGCGGCACGTACGAAGAGGCTCGTAAATCGTTTACCGGAAAGGGCCAATGGGCCGATGGTTCCTGGTACGATTATACGATGCGCCTTCAGTCAGAGGATACGACTAAAAAGGCAGGAACAGTACGTAAAAAGATAATACCTCCGGGTAAAGTGGTGTACCCGTTTCAGGCATACGGAGAAGCGCTTCCGGAAAGCGAGGGGCTTTTAAAAGACAATTGGAAGAAATTTAAAAACCGTTATCAGGCGATCCTTATTAAGGATGCTACCGTATGGACCAACGAAGGTGACAGCGTACTAAAAGAATACGACGTTTATGTGGTAGAAGGAAAAATAGTAAGAATTGCCCCTAACATAGATGCGCCTGCGGGGGCTTTTGCCAAAGTAATTGATGCCAAAGGAAAGCATTTAACCCCTGGCATTATAGATGAACACTCGCACATTGCGTTAACGAATGGTGTTAATGAAGGAACTCAGGCCAGCAGTGCCGAAGTACGAATGGGAGATGTGATCAATCCCGAGGATATTAATATCTACCGGCAGTTAAGTGGTGGTGTAACCATGGCACAATTGCTACATGGGTCGGCCAACCCTATTGGCGGACAAAGTGCGTTGATTAAACTGCGCTGGGGAGCCAGTGCAGAAGAAATGAAATACGAAAAAGCTGACGGGTTTATAAAATTTGCTTTGGGTGAAAATGTAAAACAGGCCAACTGGGGTGACGCGATGAATAAACGCTTCCCGCAAACGCGTATGGGAGTAGAACAGGTATATAATGACTACTTTACCCGCGCCCGCGAATACGATAAACAATGGGCGGAATTTGGCAAGTTAAGCCCGAAACAAATTGAAAAAGATAAACGTGTTTCGCCCCGCCGGGATCTGGAACTGGAAGCTCTGGCTGAAATTCTGAATAAAAAACGGTTTATTACCTGTCATAGCTATGTACAAAGTGAAATTAATATGTTAATGCATATAGCGGACAGTTTTGGGTTTAAAGTAAATACATTTACGCACATTCTAGAAGGGTATAAAGTAGCCGATAAAATGAAAATGCATGGTGTAAACGCGTCAACGTTTTCGGATTGGTGGGCCTATAAAAATGAAGTAATGGAGGCTATCCCTCATAACGCGGCCATCCTTACAAAAATGGGAGTAACTACGGCCATTAATTCAGATGATGCGGAAATGGCCAGGCGCTTAAATCAGGAAGCCGCTAAAAGTATTAAATATGGTGGTTTGCCGGAAACAGAAGCGCTAAAACTGGTAACCTTGAATCCAGCCAAAATGTTACATGTAGATGATAAAGTAGGAAGTATAAAAGTCGGTAAAACCGCCGATCTGGTAGTATGGAGCGATAACCCGTTAAGTGTTTATGCTAAAGCGGAACAAACCATCATTGATGGGCAGATTTATTTCGACCGTATGGAAGACGCCCGCCTGCGTCAGGAGTTAAAAGCGGAAAGAGCGCGGTTAATTAATTTGCTGGTAGCAGAAAAACATAAAGGTGTAAAAGTCGTTAAGCCAAATGCCAAACGCCAGCGCCTTTATCACTGTAATACTATTGAGGGAGTAAATGAAACTGAAACCGGACACCGTTAAACGAACACAGCGCATTATATGAAGAAGATTAAAATCTGTTTTACATTGTGGTTAAGTGGTTTAACCATAATATTGTCGGCTCAAAAACCAAAGTCGCATATAGCCTTTATTAACGGAATAATCCATGTAGGTAATGGTACTGTTTACGAAACGGGGATTATGGCCATGCAGGGAAATTCGCTCGAAATGGTAATGGATATGAAAGGTTTGCGCCTGAACCCTTCAGCGTATGATACCGTTATTGACCTCCAGGGAAAGCACGTTTATCCGGCACTCATAAATACAAATAACGTATTAGGATTACATGACGCGGAAGCGGTACGTGCCACACTGGATTTTCAAGAAGTGGGAGGTTTAAATCCCCATGTAAGAAGTTTAATAGCCTATAATACTGATAATAAAATCACGCCTACCGTTAAAACAAATGGCGTATTATACACACAGGTAACCCCCCGCGGTAACCTGATTGCTGGTTCATCTTCGATTGTAGCTCTGGAGGGATGGAATTGGGAAGACGCGGTGTTAAAAGCGGATGATGGTGTGCATTTGTTTTTTCCGGTAGAGCGTTACATGGGCTGGGGTGAAGATGGATTCAGTTTGAAAAAAAATAAAGCCTATCAGGAGCAGTTGATTAACCTGAATCGCTTTTTTGAAGACGCAAAATTCTATTGTTCGCAAACCTCCGTTACAGAAAAAAATATTCGCTTTGAAGCCATGCGGGGTGTATTTAACGGAACGCAACGCCTTTATATCATGGCTGATAAAGCTCATGAAATGACAGCGGCTATTCAGTTTGGCCGTAAACATGGTATAAAGAACATTGTTTTATGTGTGGCTGGCGAAGCGGATAAAATAGCGGGACTTTTAAAACGGGAGTCCATTCCCGTTATTTTGGGACGCTTACATGACTTACCGGAATATGAACATGATGATGTGGACGCGGTTTTTAAGGTACCCGCCCGTTTAAAAAAGGATAGTATCGTATTTTGTCTTAGTGCAATTGGGGATATGGAAGCCATGCAAAGCCGTAATTTGCCCTTTCTGGCAGGAACGGCCTCAGCTTACGGATTATCTAAGGAAGAGGCGCTGCAGTCGGTAACATTAGATGCCGCGCGTATTCTGGGTGTAGATAAACAGCTGGGAAGTCTGGAGGCAGGTAAATTAGCCAGTTTTGTGATCAGTAAAGGCGATTTGCTGGACATGCGAACTAACGCCGTAGAAGTGGCGTATATTTCCGGGACTCCGGTTAAACTAAGCAATCAGCAAACGGAATTGTATGAAAAATACAAAGCCAAGTATGGAATAAAGTAATTTTTAAAGAAATTAAGAGCATTATGCAGGAAGATAAGATCATTATAGGCATTACGCAGGGAGATGTAAATGGAATTGGTTTGGAAGTTATTTTGAAAACGCTTATGGAACCCGGTGTGGCGGATATTTGCACACCTGTTTTATTCAGTTCACAAAAAACGGTTTCCTATTACCGCAAAGTTTTAGGTTTGGAGGAATTTAATTTTCATCCGATCCGCGATTTTACGCAGATTAATCACAAAAAAGCGAATGTATTTGTGTGTTATGAAGAGGAGGTAAATATTGAAATGGGAAAGGCCAGTGATATTGGCGGTAAGTACGCTTATCTTTCGCTGGATAGAGCCACTCAGGCTTTACAAAACGGTGATATTCACGCTATCGTAACGGGACCTATCAATAAAAAGACCATACAAAGCGCGCAATTCCATTACCCGGGACATACCGAATACTTTGGGGCTAAGTTTGGAGGCGATCCACTAATGCTTTTGTGTTCAGATGAAGGCTTAAGACTGGCTGTAGTTACTGGGCACATATCCATTCGTGAAGTAGCCGACAGGATAACAACGGATCGCGTATTTCAAAAAATAGAGCAATTGCACAAAACACTAATTTCTGATTTTGGCGTCCGCAAACCTAAAATTGCGGTACTGGGACTTAATCCACATGCTGGTGATAATGGTGCTATCGGAAAGGAAGATAATGACATAATTGTACCTGCCGTTAAGAGGGCAGCGGAAACAAAAATGGTGTATGGGCCGTATTCAGCCGATGGGTTTTTCGGAAGTGGCACTTACAAACAGTTTGATGCGGTGTTGGCCATGTATCACGATCAGGGGCTTATCCCTTTTAAAACCATTGCATTTAATTCAGGCGTAAATTTCACGGCGGGTTTACCAATTGTAAGAACGAGCCCTGATCATGGTACGGCGTTTGATATGGCCGGAAAGAACACGGCGAACGAACAATCATTTAAAAATGCCATCTACTCGGCAATTGATATATACCGTAACCGGAAATTGTATGGGGAAATTTCGCAGAACCCTTTGCCTTTTAGTAATATCAAAAAAGAACGGTAGTGTAAATTAAGTTGTACTAAAGTGCTATTTCAATCTGTAAAATCGGGAAGTGGCAGAAACAAGGGCGGAATATAAACTGCCGTAATTCTTAAGGTGCAAGTTAGAGCAGAACCGTTAGTTCAGGGAAATGTCTTTATTTTTTTACGGGGATTTTAATATAACTCTCTCCCAACCATTGAATACGTAAGGGAGCTCCGGCATCTTTAATGGTTTCATCAGCAACAGGTTTACCCGTTCCATAGTTGATTACTTCAAAAGGATGTTTATTGATATTTAGCAGAACCACCAGGCGCGACCCTTTTGCAATTTTTTTGCTGACAAAACGGGTATTGCTAAATGGAATGTTTTCTTTTTTGCCGGGTTTCAGAAACTGTCGTTTGCTATTGTCTTTGGCATAACTGGCTCGTCCTACATAACGGGCCAGAAAAAAGTATTTCCCGTCTGCTTGTTGTTCGTATAATGCCAGAGATACATCCATATCTTTTTTAGAAATGCGGGTGAGTAACTGACCAGTAAAGGAACCGTTTATTTCAAACGGATAATCGAAAGCCGGGCTTACAAACAATAGCCCGTTGCTCCTGTCAAGACTATCGAAACAAATTTCGGGAGTGTAGTAATTGTTTTGACGAAGCCGGTCTTTAAAATCGACAATCTGAAGGGTACTTGCTTTAGTACCCGGTTTTAAAGGAGTTAAAGATCCCTTGTTGAGGTAAAATTGTAGTGTATCATTGCAGGCCGCCTGAAGAGATGAAACATGTCGCCATGTATTGGTACCCATCACCTGAAAATTCACTTTGTCCTTCAAAAGAGCTGGCTTGGGTTTCCCTTTCAGAATATAATCCAGCCATTCAAATGCCAGATCGCGCATGTTGATTTGCGCTACACTATCTATGATGTACCCCATCAGATTTCTGTTATACAGATTTTGTCCACTGATATGATCGTACGGCCCAATCACTAAATAATGTTCGGCGGCGGGATTATACCGCAGATGATTACGGAAATAACTCAACGCGCCAATCTGTGAGCCGTCATAATATCCGGTGGTGGTTAACACCGGAATAGTAATGCGTTTGTACTCTTCTGGTGTTGGTGCCATAGACTGCCAGTACGAATCATAAGCTTCGTGTGTCAACCACTTCTGGAAAATAGGATTGGGCGAACCCGCCAGACTATCCAGCTTACGAAATGCTGTTCCGGAATTAAAGTAGTCAAAGGGTAAACTTCGTGGCAGGGGCTTGTTCTTATACACATCATCATTGCTCCAGCTTAAAATATGCGATAAAGGAACATTATTTTCCATGGGAAAATCATAGCCTGGCATAACAGCAACCTGAGGCACAATGGTTTTTAGGGCCGGATGCAGTTTTTTTACGACAGCCCATTGCGCATAGCCCGTATAACTCCCCCCGTACATGCCAATAGCTCCATTGCACCAGGGTTGTTGACTGATCCATTCAATGACATCATACACATCAACGCCTTCATTTTCAAACGGCATGTAATGGTTAAGGTTTGTTTTTATGCCTCTGGGGTAAACCACCACCCCAACGTAATCTCTGGCTGCTGAACGTTTCCCTAATATAGCATCTTTAGCGTCTCTATAATAATTATAATAAAATAGTATGGCTGGTTTAGGAGTGTTAGTCCCTTTTTTACGCACTAGAATAGCTGATAGAGGAATGCCGCTTTTGGTGGGAATTAATACGCTATCCTGTATTATAAACAAACTATCGGGCAATGCAGATGCGTGTTGCGCTACTGATAAAAAATGACAAATAAGTAACAGGATAAAACCATACAGTTTTAGTTTCATTTCAGGGATAGTATATACTAGTTTTAGCATCATCTGGGGTAAAGGTACAATATTACTCTGTTCTCAGGTTTTTAATAGGGTTCTCTCTGGCAGCTGTAACCGCTTTGATAGAAATGGTTAAAAAAGCCAGAAGGATAAGTCCCAGGCCGGGTAAGGCAAAGTACCATACTTCTAAATCAATGCGGTAATTGAAATTCTGTAGCCATCGGTTCATTGTAATCCATGCTAAAGGAATGGCTATCAGGCTCGAAATGCCAATCAGCCATATAAAGTTTTTCGATAAATGTAATACAATGGCGTGTACGGGCATACCCATGATCTTCCGTATGCTTATTTCTTTTGCTTTTTGTTTAATGGTATAAGATGCCAGACCAAACAACCCGAGCATAGCTAAAAGTATGGCTAGTATGCTAAAAATGAGCATAGATTTGTTAAGTTGTATTTCCGATTTATACAATGCATTATAGTCATCATTTAAAAAGGTAAACTCAAATGGCCGATGTGTAAACACTGATTTCCATACACCTTCAATTTGTGAAATGGCAGTTTCCGGATTGCCTTTGTTTAATTTAACGAGAATGATATGTCCGTAATTCATAGGGAACAGGACCATAGGTTTTATTGGGTTGTGCAACGAGGAAAAGTGGAAATCTTTTACCACAGCCCTTACTTCACCGGGACGTGTTTCGTCCAAAAACATTTTTTTACCAACGGCTTCTTCCGGTTTCCATCCCAGTTGACGGGCTGCGGATTCGTTAAGAATAAAATGATAATAGTACTGTTCGTAATTATCACCTGATACAGCTTTCATATCCTGTTCCGTTAGATTGGAACCTGCAATGATCTTTATGCCACAGGCATCGAGGTATTCTTCATCAATGGTGCCGGCCGTTACACCAAAAGATGTGCCTTGTGCCATGCCAGGCTTATGCATGTTGTAACCGCCTACTATTTCGGTGGGTTTAAAGTCGCCACGTGCCACAAATTTAACCGAAGACAGTTTTTTTAATCGTTCTTTAAAAACGTTAAACTGTTCATGAATCTTACTGTCGTATCCTAACGTTATAACCATTTCTTTAGAAAAGCCAAGGTCTTTGTTCTGAAAATAACTTAGTTGCCGTTGTATAATAAAAGTGGCTATAATCAGGAAGACAGAAATAACAAATTGCAGGGCAAAGAGTGTTTTCCTGAGCAATAGACCAGAACTTGTATTTTTAAAAGCGCCTTTTAAAACAAGAACCGGTTCAAACGAAGAGAGAATAAGCGCCGGATATAGACCTGAGAAGAAGCCTGTTCCTATAAGTATTACCAATGTTAGTAAAATAAGTTCGGTAGATGCCAGACCCGAAGCCTCCAACGGACGTCCGGTTAAGTTGCAGAAAGCGGGGAGCAGTAAAATGGTCAATAGGAGACTGATGACTAATGCTATGCTGCTTAGTAAAAACGATTCACTGATAAATTGAATAAAGAGTTGCGACCGGTAAGCACCGGCGGCCTTCCGGATACCAATTTCCCGGGCGCGTTCGCTGGATTTGGCAGTGCTAAGGTTAACGTATGTAAAACACGCAATGATTAAAATAAGTAAACCTACCGATATAACGGCGTAAACGTAAGTGCTGCTGCCATTCGGTTCAAAACCGTTGTATTGAGAGTGAAGATGAATGCCTTTGATAGGTTCCAGTTCATAGGTAACATAATCACCAGGAGTGAGGTCGCCCATTTCACTTTTCATAAACCCAGGTATTTTATCGTCGAGGGTATTAATCTGCTCAGATGTGTTTAAAAGAAAATATGTGATGTAATTGGCATTCCAGTATGTTTTCTCGGTATTAATCATTGGTCCAAAAGAAGCCAGAGAAGCTAGGAAGTCAAATTTAATATGTGAGTTAGACGGACAATCTTCTACTACACCACTTACTACGTAATCGGTGCCAGCACTCGAAATTTTCATTACCTTACCCAAAGGATCTTCTGTGTCAAAATACTTTTTTGCCATTGATTCAGTAATGACAAGTTTATTAGGCCCGCTCAACGCATCATCAGGGCTGCCTTTTACTAAACGATAGGAAAAAACCTTAAAAAAGGTGGAATCGCTATATATAAACCGTTTTTCAACTACCAGTTTTTCTTTATATTTTACTACACGCTGAGTGCCCGATAATCTGACAAAAGTCTCAATTTCCGGAAAGCTTTTTTTAAAAGACGGACCGACGTATAAGCTGGTATAATTTCCACCATTAACTTCACCCCCAATACTGTATTTCATAATAACCCTTGCCGTCCGGTCAGCTTTGGTATGAAACGATTCGTAACTCTTTTCATGCTTCACAAACAAGGCAATCAATAAACAGCTTGTAATGCCGGTACACAAGCCAATCAGCACAATAACCGTATGTAATTTATTACGGGTAAGGTTGCGGAACGCGATTTTAAAATAGTTCTTCAGCATAAGCTTAAAATTTTAGTTTTTGTGTAACAATCTGTCCATCCAGCATGTTTATAACCCGGTGAGTATAGCGTGCATCGTGTTCCGAATGCGTAACCATAATAACAGTTGTGCCGTTATCGTTTAGCTGACTAAGTAATTCCATTACGTCTCCGCCATTCCTCGAATCCAGGTTTCCGGTCGGTTCATCGGCCAAGATCAATTTAGGAGAATTAACCACAGCTCTTGCCACGGCAACACGTTGTTGCTGCCCTCCCGAAAGTTGTTGCGGGTAATGGTTTCGGCGATGCGCGATCTGAACTTTTTCCAGAACATGTTCCACCATTTGTTTCCGTTCATTACTATTGGCAGCGGTATAAAGCAATGGCAGTTCAATATTTTCGAATACAGTGAGTTCATCAATTAGGTTAAAATTCTGGAATACAAATCCAATGTTTTCTTTTCTGAGGTCGGCACGCTTGCGTTCGGATAAACCATTTACCTCTGTTCCGTTCAGTAGATAACTCCCTTTATTCATTTGATCAAGTAGTCCAATAATGTTCATTAAGGTTGATTTTCCGCATCCCGAAGGCCCCATAATAGCTACAAATTCACCTTCTTTTATTTCGAACGATACATTGTTCAACGCAATAGTTTCTATTTCGTCGGTTCTGTAAATTTTTTCCAGTTGGTTAATTTTTATCATAATTAAATTGACATACTAATTTCAGCAAAGGAATTGAAAATACTGTGCCAAAGTTTTTGTACGCTGATTTTCAGTGAGTTTATGTAAAAATAAGTTACATACTGTATCACATCCGTACAGCAAAGTGTCCGGTTTTGATACACTTTATTTCTGTGATTTCTGTAAGCACCTGATAATGAAATAGGCAGATTTTGGGTATATTTATTGATCGTTCAAACGTATCTTATGGATTTGAAAAAGGCGAGCATATTGGTAGTGGATGATGATCCGGATATTTTAACCACTATGCAACTGCTTTTTAAGACGGAAGCAGCTTGTGTGGTGACAGAGCAGCATCCGGGGAATATTCCTTCGGTTATTTCAAAGCAACAGTTTGATGTGGTATTGCTCGATATGAACTTTACCGCATCGGTTAATACCGGAAACGAAGGGCTATACTGGCTGAGCAGAATCCGGGAGTTGCGTCCGGAACTGAGTGTGGTGTTAATTACAGCTTATGCCGATATTGATTTAGCGATAAGGGCATTAAAAGAGGGGGCTTCTGATTTTATTATTAAACCATGGAAGAATCAGCAACTGGTAACGTCACTTAAAACATTACTGGCCCGAAAGAGTGGGGCGCAGGCACCACAAAACAGGACCTCTGCCTGGGACGATAAGGGAATCATAGGAAACAGTGCGGCAATGCTGGCTGTATTTAAAAAACTGGAGAAAGTAGCTCCAACAGATGCCAACATCCTTATTCTGGGAGAGAACGGTACCGGAAAAGATGTGCTGGCCCGGGCTATCCATCACGCCTCCCTGCGGTCGGCAGCCGCTTTTGTAAAAGTAGATGTAGGCGCACTAACGGAAAGTTTATTTGAGAGCGAATTGTTCGGGTATAAAAAAGGCGCTTTTACAGATGCGCGCGAAGACAGAACCGGACGCTTTGAAACAGCTCATGGTGGTACTTTGTTTTTGGATGAGATCGGGAACATTGCGTTACAACAGCAGGCAAAATTATTAAGTGCGTTACAAAACCGTCAAATAACGCCTTTAGGAAGCAATGTGCCTGTTGCGGTTGATATTCGTTTGATTTGTGCGACTAATGTGCCTTTTTCGGAACTGGTTAACGAACAACGGTTCCGTAAAGACCTTCTGTACCGGATTAACACGGTAGAGTTAGTGATTCCGCCCCTTCGCGAAAGAACCGAAGATATTGAACCTCTTGCAGCTTATTACCTGTCGTTGTACGGAAATAAGTATTTTAAACCAGACATACGATTAAGCCATTCAGCAAAAACGAAACTGAACCGTTATACTTTCCCCGGAAATGTCAGAGAATTGCAATACATAATGGAGCGGGCTGTTATTATGGCTGATGGAACAGTTATAGAACCTGCCGATTTGTTGTTTTCTTCTATGGAGAATGCTTTGCAATCTTCTGAAAAAGGCACAGAAACCAATCTGAATAAATTAGAAAAGCAAACCATATTGCGGGTTATTGAAAAAAACAACGGGAACATTACCCGTGCCGCTAAGGAATTGGGTATTACCCGTACAGCGTTATATCGTAAGTTGGGCAAGCATGATATTTAAGCGAATGCGCATAGGAAACGCGGGATGGATATTCCTTTTGGTAGCAGGTAGTGTGACAACGGTGGTGTTGTTTTTTTATGGCGCTTATGTGTGGACAGTTGTGCTTGCTCTCTGCATGCTGTGGTGTATCTTTACCTATAATCGTTATCTTAACGCGATACGTACCGAAATGGATCATTTTATGGAGTCGCTGCGTTATAAGGACTTTACGCGCCACTTTGATGAAACATCCGTTCCCCTTGAACGCCGGTGGCTCAGAGAATATTTTAATCAGGTCAACGGCATGTTTCGCGATATGAGCAAAGATCGGGAAACGCAGTTTATTCATTTGAAAACTATTTTCGAAATGGTGGATACTGGAATCCTGTCTTACGAAGTGGAAAGTGGTAAAGTGCTATGGATGAATGAAGCGTTCAAACAAATGATTGATTTGCCTTACCTTCGTTCGGTTCATGCCCTTTCGAAGAAACATCCTGCATTTTACGACGAATTAATACATCTGGCTTCCTGGACCAAGCGTGTGTTTGATTTAGAACAGGACGCGTCCTCACAAAAAATTTTACTCTCCTCCAGATTGTTCGAGAGTAATGGGCAGCGTTATAAATTGGTAGCTATGCAAAACATAAGCGGCGAGTTAGGCGATGAAGCGGCCAAGGCATGGCAAAAACTGTTGCGGGTACTAACACACGAAATTATGAATTCGGTGGCGCCTATCAGTTCCTTGTCCGAAGTACTGAAAGAACGTTTAACTACTGCATCTGTTCCGCCAGGTAGTGAACTTATTGGTGATTTGCTGGCGGGGATAGACACTATTAAAAACCGGAGTGAAGGATTATTGCGGTTTACCGAAACGTATCGCCACATGAGCCGCATTACCACTGTGAATAAAACCACTATTCAGGTAAGTAATTTGTTTGAGCATGTGCAAACGCTTTTTATACCTACTCTCGAAAAAATGGGAATCGAGTTGGAAGTAGTACTCAATGATCCTTTACTGAGCATAGCCGCCGATGAGCCTTTACTCCAGCAAGTCTTAATTAATCTGGTACTGAATGCTACTGATGCTGTGCATCATAATCCCAACCCTTGCATTACATTAATAGCGGAAGAGGTGAAGGAAAAGGTTTGGTTACGAGTACGCGATAACGGAAAAGGCATGGAACCTAAGGTATTAGATCATATTTTTGTCCCCTTTTTTACAACCAAGAAAAATGGGACTGGTGTGGGCCTAAGTGTAAGCAAACACATTTTGTTGTTGCATAAGGCGCAAATACAGGTTAAAACAGTTGTTTCAGAAGGCACCGAGTTTGTACTAATTTTTGATGGGGTAGAGTAGTTGTAATCATTGTGTGAGATTTTTGAGGTTATTATAAGCGTTTATCTTTTAATTTACTCCAAAAAAAAGAAGCTGCTTTTAGGCAGCTTCTTTACGTTAAAAGATTATATGCTTAGATTTTTTTTACGTTCACAGCATTCGGACCACGTTTTCCTTCGGCTACATCGAATTCAACTTTGTCATTGTCTTTTACTTTGTCAACCAAACCTGTAGCGTGTACAAAATGTTCAGCATTTGATCCGTCCTCTTTAATAAAACCAAATCCTTTTGTTTCATTAAAAAATTTAATTGTTCCTGTTTTCATTAGTGTTCTTAATAGACGATAAAGAAACCTAAATAAAATCAATATACCAAATTTAATTTATGTCAAAAATGCAAGATAATAGCAAACAGGATGTTTAATCGTTCCTGATCTATTACAGTTTTGTAATAAAATCCCTAATGTATTCTTGAAAATGCATTAAACGGCTGCCATACCAGCTAAAGGCTTCTCCGTCGGCAATCCTGATAGTGATGGTTTGCGAAGGAAATGATTGATACCAATCCTGTTTCAGGCTCTGAACGTGTTTTTCGGTAAAGGGAAAAGGTTCGGTTGACAAAAACAGGTAATCGGCCCCGGAGTTGGCGATGTCGGCAAGTTGTAATTGAGGATAGCGGGGCATGGATGTAAATACGTTAATAAAGCCACTGTGCTGTAATAAGGTGTCAATAAACGTGTTTCCGCCCGCTGCCATATAAGGATCCTGCCAAATTAAATAGGCCACTTTTCGGCCTTTTGCAATGCCTTTTACGGTTTCCAGATTCTGGCGCGTAGTTTCGGCTATTTTTAATGCCTTTTCTGTTTTACCGGTTAGTTGTCCTATGTCGGAAAGCATATTGAAAGCTTCATCAAGCCGAATAATATCGCTGGTATATACCGGAAAGCGTTTTCTGAGGTATTCAATGTCGCTTTGCGTATTTTCTTCTTTATTGGCAATAATCAGATCGGGATTCAGGCCTTCCAGTTTTTGAAGATTGACATTCTTGGTGCCACCAATTCTGGGGACGGTTCGGAACATTTGATCGGGATGAATGCAAAACTTGGTAATCCCTACGAGTTCATTTTGTAAACCCAGTTCCCACAAATACTCACTTTTAGAGGGTACCAATGAAACAATACGCTTTGGTCGGTGTTTTAGAATCACTTCGTACCCGGTTTGATCATATAAGCGGATGAACATATTCTGCAAAAGTATAAAAAAGATAAGGTTTGGGTAATCTTAAAGGTTTTGTGCTATTGACCGTATTAAACTAAAATTCTGCCTGATAGCTGTAATGCCAATTAAAATCAGCAATTTTGCAGGGTTTTGAAAAAAGAGTGGTTCGGACATATTTCACTACTGCTAGCTCAGATTATTTACGCGCTGAATTATAGTGTGGCAAAGGATTTGATGCCTCATTTTCTGCAACCTTTTGCTCTGGTGTTTTTTCGTATTATCGGAGCATGTTTGCTATTCTGGATCAGTAGCTTGTTTGTACCTCAAGTGCCCATTGACCGGTCAGATCGTAAACGATTGTTTGTGTTGGCACTTTGCGGCGTGCTCATTAATCAGGTATTTTATATCTGGGGATTGAGTCTTACAGAACCGATTAACTCGGCCATTATCATGATTTCTAATCCTATCATTGTGGTGTTATTAATGGCCTTTTTAGTAAAGGAACGCATACGCCCCCTGCGTTTATTAGGATTGGTATTAGCTTTGGCAGGCGCATTGAATTTGTTGTTGTTTAAAGGACGTTTCGAACTGGGGAGCGCTACCATGGCGGGTGATTTACTGACCCTTGTCAATGCTACATCGTGGGCTGTTTTTATGGTGCTTTCCCGGCCCCTGATGCAAAAGTACCATCCGTTTATTTTAATGCGTTGGATGTTTCTGATCGGAGCAATTGGCATCATTCCTATTGCCTGGCAGCAGGTTGAGGTTATTGAGTGGAACCATTTTACAGCGAATGCCTGGTGGTCGCTGGCTTTTGTTGTAGTAGCTACCACATTTCTGGCTTATGTGTTCAATATTTACGGGTTAAAACGATTGAATCCGTCGGTAGCCAGTGCCTATATTTACCTACAGCCTTTTTTGGCTTTGCTGGTGGCCATGTTTATGCAGGCTGATCGGTTAACACCGACTAAAATAGTTTCCGGATTATTAATAATTTCGGGTTTGTATCTGGTAAGCAAACAGAATAAACCCGTTCAAGACAAAAAACATGATTAAATCAATGACGGGCTTTGGAAAAGCCTCTAAAATAAACGGGACCGATAGCATAACGGTCGAATTACGTTCGGTTAACAGTAAAGGCGCGGATATAAACCTGCGGATGCCGGGAACGTACCGTAATTACGAAATGGAAATCCGGAACGAACTGACCCGCTTGCTGGAACGTGGGAAAATAGATTTAAGTCTTACTGTGGAAAAACAAGCAGCTGATCAGGTAAGTGATATTAATGTCCCCCTGGCCAAAAATTACTACCAGCAATTAAAACAATTAGCAACGGAATTGGGTGAGCCATTAGCGGATCCTTTAAATATAGTGTTGCGGATGCCCGATGTTTTTAAAAGCGAGAAAAAAGAAGTAGATGAAAATGAATGGAAACAGATAAAAGCGGTTGTACTTGAAGCCGTTCAGGCCCTCGACGCGTTTCGTAAAACGGAAGGTGAATCCCTTCAGCGTGATTTTGAAACCCGCTTAACGGCCATTGCTTCCAGTCTGGAGAGTATTAAACAGCTGGATCAGCAACGTGTTCAAACCATTAAAGAGCGTATTAAAACTAATTTGCACGAGGCAATAGGTAAAGATAAAATAGACGAGAACCGTTTAGAGCAGGAACTAATCTATTACATAGAAAAACTGGATATAAACGAAGAGAAAGTACGTTTACAGACGCATCTGGATTATTTCAGAAATACGATGAAAGAATCCGGCGCCGGACGTAAACTGAATTTTATAGCTCAGGAAATAGGCAGGGAAATCAATACTATTGGTAGTAAAGCCAATGATGCCGGAATGCAAAAACTGGTAGTACTGATGAAAGATGAATTGGAAAAAATAAAGGAGCAAAGTAATAATGTTTTGTAGGCGATGGCGGGGCGTTTTCTGGTTGTAATAGGAGGACCAACCGCTGTTGGTAAAACCCGACTTGCTATAGAACTGGCAAAGTATTACGATTGCGAAATTGTGTCGGCCGACGGAAGGCAGTTCTACCGGGAAATGAATATAGGGACCGCCAAGCCAACGGAAGAGGAGTTGGCTCTGGTAAAGCATCATTTTATTAATACGCATTCGGTAACGGAGTTATACGGTGCAGGGCATTTTGAGAAAGAGGCCATTCCATTAATTGATCAATTGCTCGATAAACAGGGTATGTGTATTATGGTAGGAGGCTCCGGGCTTTATATTAACGCAGTATTAAACGGAGTGGATGAATTTCCGGAAATACCTGCGCCTGTGCGTGACGAACTAAACGCCGCATTTGCAAAACAGGGACTTGCTTGGTTGCAAGATACCTTAAAACAATGTGATGAAACGTATTATCACAAAGTGGATCTGAATAATCCGCAACGCTTAATCAGAGCAATAGAAGTATTTAAGCATACCGGGAAACCCTTTTCCTCTTATCTTAACCAAACCAGTATTCAAAGAACCTTTACCACAATTCCGCTTTTTATAACGATGGATCGGGAAGCGCTTTATGAACGGATTAACCAACGGGTAGAAACGATGATGCGGGAGGGGCTGGAAAAGGAAGTACGCGGCTTGCTCCCTTTCCGGAATTGTAATGCGCTGAAAACGGTAGGGTATTCAGAATTGTTTGACTATCTGGATGGTACTATAACGCTGGAAACGGCGGTTGAAAAAATTAAACAACGAACCCGTCAATATGCCAAACGGCAAATCACGTGGTTCAAAAATCAGGGTGATTTTGAAGCCTTTGAACCTGAAAATGTAGAACAAATAAAGGCGTATATAGATATCATTCGTCAGCATGCTTAAGTGGCCCGCATTTATAAACGATTACCGTAAACTGGAACCTCAGATACTGAGTGTGATCATTGCCGAGTTTTTTATACAAATGGTAAACGCTACGTTTATGAACATTTTGCCATTGTATATGACCCGCGAAGGTTATAGTGATGAACAGATAGCCTTATTTATCATGTTCCGGTTTTTGGGCGTATTTATTCTGGCCATTCCTTTAGGAAAACTGATTAAAGGCAGACCGTTAGCGATGTATTTTTACCTTTCATCGGTGTGTGTGCCCTTGTTTGGATTACTGATTATACTGGCGTTTAGTTTAAAACTAAAGTGGTTGATGTATTCTTCTTTGTTGTTATGGGGTGCTTCTTTTACATTTATGCAAATTCCCATATCTCCTTTTATTTTAAGAAATGCGTCCAAGGAAAATCAGACAGCAGGTATTGCATTGAGTTACAGTACCTGGAGTTTTGGAGGTATATTGTCGGGAGTACTTATTTTTATACTGGATCGTATAGATGCTGAATTATTTAATGAACGTAACATCCTTATCATTTTTTGTGTGATGGGATTTGCCGGCATATTCTTTTTGTTACGAACCCGTTTTAATGAAGCCTTGCAGGAAGAACCGGATAAATCAGGTGTTTTTTCAGAAAAAACTTCTGTAGATTGGATGTTGATAGGAAAAGCACTGATACCAACGCTTATTATTGCTACCGGTGCCGGATTAACCATTCCTTTTATCAGTTTATTTTTCGAAAAGGTTCATCATTTAAATAAAGGTGGATTTTCGGTAATTAGCGCCATTGCCGCTGTCCTGGTAGCTTGGGCAGCTATGTTGGTGCCGCGTATTAAACAGGAAATAGGCTATAAAATAGCAATCCCCACCACGCAGTCTCTGGCGGTAATTTCGTTGGTAGCCTTAGCCACTACCCAGTTATATAACCAGTATAGTATCGCTTTATATATAGCTATATTATGTTACCTGTTACGTCAACCGCTGATGAATATGGCTGGCCCCATGACAACAGAACTGGTATTAAAGTACGTAGGCCGTTCTAATCAGGAAATAACCAGCGCACTTACCAGTGCTATCTGGAGCGGCAGTTGGGTGCTGAGTGGATATCTTGTATCGTTAATGTTAGGTGTAAATCTACCTTTTGTAAGCATATTTCTGATCACTGCGGCCTTATACGCCTTTGGCGTATTTATGTATTATTTGTTGATTGTAGATTATAACAAGCGGGAAAAGGAAGGTAAAATAGAAAGTTGATCTTGGGTGGCGAAATAAACCCTGATGGAACTTACGGTAAATAACCTTCCGACATAATTTTTAGTTTGCCTAACGCTTCGGGGTAGGTGGCGGTAAAATAGTCAGCATATTCCTCAATAACATCTATTTCAACGATAAGGGTTGTTACATTTTTTTCTTCTTTAAAAGAGTAATTTTCCATACAGCCGATCCATTTTTCAACCTGTTCGCCTGTTGTTATTTCTGTTTCACCGTCCAGCATACCATAGTGACGGATAGATACAAATGAAGGGGCATGATTTTCAACAATTTCTGAGACCATACCTCTCCTTTTTCCATTTTCATCCGTTCCAACAAAATACATTTTACCTCCTTTTTCCCAAGTACCTTCAAAAGTTGAGGTAGGATCAAAGGCTGATACCCATTTGTTATACGTGTCTTTATTTTCTAAACCCAGCATAGTTTTGTAAACTACATAAGCTGGAGCGCTGATCGTTTCTGTGAATTGTAATCGTTTCATGGAATTATAAATATCAGAATAGTTTTATTTATACTTGTCATTCAGTCCCACGCCTTGTAAGATCATAGGTGTAATCTTTTCAAGCCGGGTAAATTGTGTTTTTTCCTGTTTGGGTGCATTAAGGTAGAGGATATATTCCTTTTGTTTACCAGGTGTGAGTTTTTCAAAAGCGGCCTTCAGTTTTTTATCCGATTTAAACGCATTGGATAGTATTGGCGGAACAGAAGCAGGAGTGAATTTGGCGGGTTTTATTTTTAGCCCCTGTTTTTCAATTTCGATGGCTTCATAAATATACTCAAGTATTTTCTGCTCATTGATTTCTGCTTTTGATGTAAAGCGCCATTGTCTGAGTGATATGGTTTTGCCTTCAGACGCGTTAATCAGAACCTTGTATTTGTCTTTAAGAAAAACGCCATTGTAGAACCATAGGGTGAAAAAGTTTTTAAAGCCGCCGTAGCTCACAACATTTTTATTATTGTAAGTGTACACGTCTGCCCCCCATTTAATACTTTTTTCAAGGGGAGCTTTAGATACAATGGAGGCTATTAGTTCCAGTTCTTCGGCCCATTTTTCGTTATACGGCATGTAATAAGATTAACGGTTTAAAGTAACAGATCTAAGATAGCTTTTTGGATAATAGGTTTTAAAGCGGGGAAACGATGTTTTTCGTTAAAAGCAGTTTGATTAATGCAAATCGAATGACAATGTATAATCTCTGTTATTTGCTACTGTATGACAATTTGTACAGGCTTCACCTTTTTTAGACGCATCATACACTACATCGCCATTTGGTTTATATTCTCCCCACACCCACCGGTAGGCGGCAAACTTCGATTTACGGTCTTTCCGCATTACCACATACAATTCCAGTTGTGAACCGTTATACACTTCTTTTACAATAACAGCTCCTTCTTTAAAGGCTCCTCCAGAAGGAAGTTTACCATCCGAACCTAAATCAGCACTGGCAATGGCATTAAATTTTAATTTAAACCTACCGTGCGGACTGCCACCTTTAGGGCTGTAAATAGTGTCTTTACCTTTATAGAAGGCAAGTCCTGAGGATTGACTTTCATCATATAATTTGTCGTTCGTTTTCTTTTTTTTACAGGAAGTGTAAAGGAATGCGCTGAATAAAAGGAGTACAAACGAAAGCAATATTGTTTTGGGTTTCATTACGGTACAGATATTTTATAAAGCTAATAGTATTCAGATAACTGGCAAAGGGACTAATGTTAAAACCACCAGATATAGCTTTAGAGTTTAACGCGCTATAATGAATGATGATGAAAATGAGCATTTAATTAAGAATAACCAGTTTTTCGATTACTTCCGCTTTTTGTTTATCTGTTTGAATACGAAGTTTGTAGATGTAAACACCTTTGGCTAATTTATCGCCAAACTCGTCCCGACCATCCCAGGTTATGCCTTCGGGACGAAACGTATCACTGAGAACCGTTTGTTTGATGGTTTTAACACGTTTGCCCGATATAGTAAAGATGTCAATGCTTACGTCTAATGGTGTGCGATTTTGATTGTGTTCAAAAAAGAAGGTGGTGCGCGTACTAAAAGGATTGGGGTAATTAAGAACATGGTTTAATGCCAGTTCCGCTTTCTGCGCCACAATAAATTCGGTTTCACTTACCGAGGAATTGTTTTGCGTGTCCCAGGCTTTTAAGGAAAGTGTATGCGAGCCATTGTCTAATTTTTTTAATGGATAGCGAATTTGTCCGGCCTGATAATTGTCGAGTTCGGGATCAAAAAAGGAATTAAGTATGATAGGATTTGAAGAGCGTTCATCCAGAATGGCCGTTATTTCATGTCCAATGCCATTAGCCGAAATAGTGATACCGCTTTCATCAAAAAGCCGGGCCAGAAGTAAAGGGTTTTCATTTGTAGTTCCGCCTTTAACGAAGCGTGTATCGTTCATAAATAAATTAATATCCGGTCCTTTAAGATCTTTCACAGCGCCGGTATCCATACCTCCAATAACAATATTGGTACTGTAACCTCCTGCGTCTTCGTTGCCATTATGGGCATAATAGCTGATTTTTCCTAATCCGTATGCCGGATTAATATCTTTAGGCATCAGGAAACTGATTGTGAACAGACCTGCTTTTACACTGGCCTTCCCTCTGTACAGGATAGATTTTTGTTGCTGAAAACGTAGGGGCTGGCTGGTGCCTGAAACCAAAGAGAGCTGGTCATTTACCAGACAGGTTATTTCTTCTTTTTTATCGAATACGGTTGAATACATAATGCCATTAAAATTATGTAAGCGGTTGCCCAAAGAATCCGTTATTTCTCCGGTAATCGTTACTTTTTCCAAACCCGATAGGGTATCTTTTATAAGTGTAATGTCTTTATTGTTAACGTTGATTGTTTTAATGGAATGACGCGGATATGCCAGTGTTAAAGCCGGATCGCCAAGTAAGTGGATGTTTTGTGTGGGGTAGAAATTCCCCTTGACTGCTTTTGTTTTACGCAAGGCTTCTCCTATGGTGGGGAAATTCCCATCCGGTAATTTTTTAAACAAGTATGGAAAGAGGGTTAAGTTGTAGGAGCCTTGATCAACATAAGCAATTCTTACCGTAGTAATCATTGATATGGCTCCACCTCCGGGGTTAAGCAAGCATAACTCGCCTGCCGAAGTGCGATCAGGATCATCAAAACGGCTAAATTCACAGGTGGCGGTATAAAACAAAGGTAAACGGTCTATATTATTCCATGCATTGATAGTGGGAATGTCGAGCAGGCGTTCGGCAGTGAGTCCTACTTCTCCGCCATGCCCATGGTAACTTAGTATGAGAGTACCTTTTGTAATGCTGTTTTGTAGATCGGCTAAAGCGTCCGGGTAACGCTGTCCTCCGGGTGTTGATATTTGCTGATACGCGTCTAAAAGAATACGGTTGTTGTTGTATAGAGGGTAATTTTTTTCCATAAGTGATGCTACCGCGTCGGCAGCTACCATGTGCTGCGCATTGTCTTCATCATCTGCAAGGTAAGTAATATTTTGCCGCCAGTCACCAAAACCGTATTCCTGATTACCAGAGGTTTGCATTTCGTTGGAAGTGGGAACATAAGCCGGATTTTTTTTGTAATACAGTTCTATTTTCTGGACAATGCCTTCTGCTTCCTGATAGGTTCTCACCGGAAAGCGTCCCACCCCAATATCAATATTCCCGGTAAGCGTATTGTTTGTGTATTCCTCTCCATCTGTTGGATCCAGTAAACCAAAAAAGTCATCGGTTACCGTAGACTCAGTATTAACGAGTGAGTTTTTTACCTGAAAGGTGGGCAATATGGCCGAGTTGTTTGGTTTATACCATTCTTTATTCATATACGATCCATCTCCCATCAGCAGTAAATACTTTAAGGGCGAACTGGTGTTTTTCCCTTTCATGTAAAGGAAATGTGCAAAATCCCGGATGGCGGTTGCTTCGGTTCGTCCGCTGCTGAACTCGTTATAAATCTGCTGGGGTGTAACAATAAATGAACTGATGTTTTCATGTTGCAGGTGCAGGTTGGCGATGCGTTGAGCCAATGGAATAAAGGACGGTGGACAAATGATGAGGTAATTAAACGGGTTTAATCCATGCAGATTCTGGTTCTGAACACTGCCTATGTATTCAGGAATAAAAGCGTCTTCGTCTCTGAAGGCCACATATTCCTGAAGTGAATCGCAGGTGGCCTTAAATGAAGCTACTGTTCCGTTTTGTTCATAAAGTTGCAAAAGCGGGTGTATGCGGTTGCTTACATTCCAGATTTTAACGGAAGAACCGTTAGTTGGAATTGTAATATTAAACTGATTTATTTTCCCGGGACCGGTAACCCGTTGATCTCTGAAATTAAAAGGTAGGTTACTGTACGTTAACTGCCGTCTGGTGTTTATGATAATTTTATCGAGCCATGCTACCGTTCCGGGTCCGCTTGTTTTGCTAATCTTAACGCTAATATTTGAAGGATTGGTATTGATATATTTCAAGTTTAAGAGAGCACTAACACCATAAGCGCTATAAGGATTGTTCAGGTCAGGCCCTAGAAACTGACCCGCTTTTGAATATCCGTTTGACTCTATCACAAGAGCAATGTCTTGACCATTTGCTCGCGCCACTAGGTTACTGAATACTTTTACCGTATCGTTTACAACCAGATTTTGCGCCTGAAAATTAAACGAATAGGACGACTGAATATCAAAGTACTCCCCGTAAAACTCGCGCCCACTTTTCAGGAAGTTAACAGTGTTTGTTTCGTGATAAGCATAGAAATCGTAACTGTTTGAGGAACTATGGTGCTGAAGGTTCATAGAAGGCGCAAGGGTGTTTCCTGTATTAAAGCGTTTTCCCGGCCCGAGATCAAACGTAAGAAAGTAAAATGCTGAGTCGGAAGCGTAATTGGTTGTGTAATTGAATGTAAGTGATGGGGATTGCGGCATGTGTTTCCAGTTTTCGTAGCCGGTAGCATAAAAAAGGATATAATCATCATCATTAAATATATTATCCTGTTCGCCCACTACCTCAATGGTATTTTCCTGTAAATCATCGTATCGGAAGCTGCTGTTTAATAATGGAAGAGAGGTGCCGCCATTGCCATAAAGACGTATGTTTTTAGGATGAATGGTAGTAATATCCACCCCCATTTTGCTTAATAAAGCTTTGTCTATTTTATAAACACCCGATTTACTGAGTCCTATTTTATACCATTTTCCGGAAGCCAAAACAGAATTGGCGGCAAACACTTTTTGCCCCGTTTTTTGATTGTCGGTTAAGCGATTTGAAGTTTCCCATTCAACGGTATAATCAAGCAGTTCTTCGTAATTGCCAGTTGCGGTTTTCCGGATGGGTACAAGATAATAGGAGTTAAAATACGAATCACCGGAATTTCCCGATACATCTTCCAACTCAAAGGATGAGGTAATTAAAGCGTCAAATTTCTGACGTAAAATGTCCGATACAGCGGCATTAACCGGAAGTGTAGCTTTAATAACTATTTTAGGTTGGGCTAAAACAGAGGAGGGCGTTTCTTTTGTGATAAGGTAATAAGGTAAATTGTTTTTGGCGTGATGATAGCTGCCACCAGATAAATACAGTGGCATAATTTGTTCAGGGCTTGTTATTTTAAGACGTGAGGTAGAATGATTAAGAATTATTTCTGCCCCGTCTGTTTTTTGGATACTGCGTTGCGCGTAAACATTGTGCAGAACGATACTAAAAAGCAAAATAAAGGGATGGAAAAACTTTGTCATGTGGGCTTTAACGCCCGCTTAAAATAATTTATTGCTACTGTAAACGTTAAAAAGATTTTTTGTGTGCCCTATACAATAATCAGATAGCGTTTTCGTTTCAGGGAGTTTTCGCTTATTGAAGCAGAGATTAAAGCGGAAAAATTTTGTTGTCCCTTTTCAGGAATGCAGGCATAAAAGTTTCACAGCACAGCCGGTTTACTCCATAATGGTTTTTAAATGGTTCAGCGTGCTTTCATCTTCCCAGTCAATATAGCCAACCTGTTCTTTCACTACTTCCAGTTTTGTATTTACAATATAGGTAGTGGGAATCGAATTGATACCAATTTCACCAAAGCTTTTGCTCATTTTAAGAAAAGTAAACGGGTACTCGCGCCGTTCTTTAAATCCTGTTACTTTCTCGATTGGCTCATCGCTGATAACAACTACTTCTATCCCGCTTAATTTTGAATCGTTTATTTTTTTCAGGGTGTTCAGTTCATCAATGCAATTGGGGCACCAGCTGGCTCCAAAACTCACAATCAGTTTTTTCCCTTTAAAATCACTGAAATTGACTGTTGCACCGTTTAAGTCGGTCAGCGGTAAAACCGGAAAGTTCACCTTAGGGGCTACGCGGTATTTATTGTAAACGTAAAATGCACCAAATATGACAATTACCGACAGAACGATCAGATTTATTTTTTTTGACATAATATTAAAAGCCGATGGTTAATTTATTCCTCAAAGGTACCCCTTATCCGCTTAAAAATACAAATAGATTTGCATACGGATGTTAAGTATTTTAAAAACGGTAGGACGGTATTG
The DNA here is from genome assembly GCA_030054095.1 of Sediminibacterium sp. Classification (GTDB taxonomy): domain Bacteria; phylum Bacteroidota; class Bacteroidia; order B-17B0; family Aurantibacillaceae; genus Aurantibacillus. The sequence goes on along the minus strand of JASGCO010000020.1, from coordinate 36,267 downwards.
CCTGAAGTTTGCCATGTGGTTTGGGATTCTGTCGGTGGCTTCGGTTATCCTGTTCCGTTGGGTACCGGTACCCATTACCCCGCTTATGCTGATCCGTTGTGTGGAGCAAAAGGCTGATGGTAAATCCATGACACTTAAGCACGATTGGGAAAGTCTGGAACAGATCTCACCCAAACTACAATTGGCTGTAGTGTGCAGTGAGGATCAGAATTATCTGAAACATGTAGGCTTCGATTTTAAAGCTATCGAAAAGGCCATGAAAAGTAATGAAGCGGGAAAGCGGATCCGGGGTGGCAGTACCATTAGCCAGCAAACCGCTAAAAATGTGTTTTTGTGGCCGGGCCGTAGTTACATCCGCAAAGCGTTTGAAGCCTATTTTACCTTGCTAATTGAGTTAATATGGAGTAAAGAGCGTATCATGGAAGTATATCTGAACAGCATTGAAATGGGGGACGGTATATACGGTGCCGAAGCGGCCGCACAATACTGGTTTAAAAAGCAAGCTTCAGGATTAACCAAAGATGAATGCGCTGCCATAGCCGCTATATTGCCTAATCCCCGGGTATATAAGGCTAATCCTCCGGGGGCATATATTGCCAAGCGCAAAGCCTGGATTAAGCAACAAATGAATTTTTGGGGTAATCAGCTCGATTACGATAAATACAAAGACGAAGACGAGGAACCTGAAACAAAAAAGAAAACTGCTGTTAAAAGCAGGGAAAAGTAGTGAAACGATTTTTACTGATATATGTCTTTCTGCACCTTATTTTTAGTTGCGGAAATCAGGCCGGTGTTAACCAGCATAAGCCCGAACAGGCTTTACCATTGCCTCCTGCGGTTCATGAAACGTTAAGCGCGGAACAAAAACTACAGGTGTACCGGTTCGATACGCTTTTTGAACGCTTGCATAAAGCCGGACAGTTTAATGGCACTGTTATTGTGGCAAAGGATGGGAATTTATTATACCGTAAAGCTTTGGGATACGCGAATCGCATTCAGAATGAATTACTGACCGATTCTACCCAAATGCAGCTTGCTTCTGTGTCAAAGGTCATTACCGCTACGGCGGTACTAATGCTGTACGAGCAGGGACTTATTAAATTAGAAGATCCTTTCCAGAAGTATTTTCCTGAATTTCCGTATGCCGAAATAACAGTACAGCAATTACTGAATCACCGTTCGGGGTTGCCGAATTACATTTACGCGTTTAACGACGAAGTAGCCCGCCCCGGTTATAAGATGAACAATGAAGAGGTAATGGATTTGTTTTGTTTTAAAGTGCCAAAGGCCTATTTAAAGCCTAACGCGCGCTTTAATTACTGTAATTCCAATTATGCCCTGCTGGCTTTGCTGATAGCGAAAGTAAGTGGTAAAAGCTATCCGGATTATTTGCAAACGTATATTTTTCGCCCCCTTGGTATGCGGCACACCTGTACCATAGCAGAACTGGATACGGCACGGCAGCGCGTGGCCCGTCCTTATAACCTGAAATGGCAGGAAGTGGCGTTGGATGCCAGCGATTATGTATTAGGTGATAAAAGTATTTATTCGACACCGTATGATTTGTTTTTATTTAGTGAAGCCTTGTTTCAGAACCGCTTGTTAAAACCTGAAACTCAGCAGTTGGCCTACACGCCATACAGTACCGAGAAAAAGTTTAGCAATTACGGATTAGGCTGGCGGATGCGCGATTTTAATGATTCACTTAAAAAGGAAGTCTATCATAACGGCTGGTGGCATGGTTTCCGTACGGCATTTCACCGGCGTTTAAAGGATAAGGTCACGATTGTGGTACTCAGTAACCAGTTAAACCGAACGACTTATCACACCTGGAAAATTTATCAGATTATAGATAATGTAGCTGAAGGCGAAGGGGTAGAGGATGAGGAATAATCTAATTTGAATACTTAGTTTCACTTTGTGGCTGAACTTATACCGTTTTTAATTTTGCCCCATTTATAAGTATCTGTAAGTATCTTGTTTTTTAAATTGCTTTGTCTTTGTTTATATCTGTTTGCCATTTAACTTAACTTACTTCATCAGCAAATCAATACTTATACCTATAGCAGCCAGAGTGATATTAAAAAGGAAGTATCCCAACAAGTAGGCAAAAAACGCTTTTACATAACTCATTACTTTTTTACTGTCAAAAAATTGCCCAATTGCCCAGGTAGAATAGCCGAACGTAATCAGCAGCATAATTAACGAGTACGATTTAATGTTCAGAACAGGAATAAAAAACGCTTCAACGGCCAGCAGCAACATACTTTGTCCCATTACAAAACACATCAGTATGGTAATTTCGAACAAATTATAACGGTACTTACGGAAGAACAGTAAAATGCAAAGGGCCATAAACCCACCCATCAGAATATTGGCATAGCCGTAGTGGGTCTGAATCCAGTTTTGGATTTTAGCAACGGTAGGTAGTGCCACATCAATTTTTGCCATGCTGTTATAGAGTTTATCAACATGGAACAGATGTGAAAGAACGGTAAAAATAAGAGAAGTAATAATAATGAACGGAACAGGCTTCATGTGTTTAGCTCTGTTCTGATGAATAAATTCTCTGATACTATGACCGGGACTTACCAGAAGTGCTTTTACGGTATAAAAGAACCCTTTTTCAAAGTGTAGTAAGTGTAAAATTTCATGCGAAATATAATGCCTGTCTATTCTTTTCAGGTGAAGCGCCTGTCCGCAGTTGGAACAGTACTTGCCGGTAACCGGATGCTGACAGTTTTGGCAGGGGGTCATTCTGTTTTCTGATATATTAATGTCCGTTTATAATTTTACGACTGTTTACTTTTCCGGTAAAACCGAAGAAACACGCCGTTATAGGAGGCGAAGATAACGGATTTAGTACAAGCCGCAAAACAAATAACGGAAGGTTTACCTGTTAATACGGTAGCAGATTAGTCTAATTCAAAATTACGCCTTCTGAAAATCAGGGCTTAAGTAAATCCAGTACCTTTTCTATGGGGCGGGCAATAATCGCTTTGTTCCCATACACCACAATGGGGCGTTCTATTAATTCGGGATATTCAACCATAACATCTATCCATTGCTCATCAGAATACGTGTGTCCCTCAAATTTTTGCTGAAACAAGGGTTCCTTTGTACGAATAAGTTCCAGCGGCTTTAGTTGTAACATGGCCAGCAGCTCTTTTAATTCCGTTTTACCGGGAGGTGTGTTCAGGTATTCAATTACCTGAGGTGTTATTCCCTTTTGATGTAAGATTTCTAATGCACCGCAACTTTTACTGCATTGTGAATTGTGGTATAGTTTCATTGTTAGGACAAAGGTAGGTTTATTTTGTTCGGTTTGAGCAATGGATGAATGACGACCGTTGATTTTAACCCGTAAATAGATAATATATTTTGTAATAAGCGTAAAAAATTGCCATAGATTTGAGGAGCGCAAACTTGAGGACTGTAATAGTGCATATTGGTTGTACTAATACGATCCGGAGTATGAGGAAGAACAATGTTGTGAAGACCGGAAAATTGAACACTCTCAAACGTAACCGCAATTTTTGACGCGTAAGCACTGTTTCTGTCTATTTACGGTTAAATTGTCCTGATACCGCATAGATTAAGTTGATGGCATTCATTTCGCATTAAATTATCGGAATGCAAAGGTCAACAATGCATTTTTTTTCGGGGTGCTCATTATAATTATTATGATACATTTCAAATGGGTACTGATCCGATTTTTTATAACCATTTTCGCTCATCCATATAAATAAACTGTTCCAGGCATTTTCAAAGTCTTTTGGTTCAACTACAAAGCGAGCGGTAATGGTTTTTCCACCTTCTAAGGCCGATAATCCGATTTCTCCATCGGCGCTTAATGCCTCCGGACTAATTACGCCAATGCTCATCCTTACTTTACCGGCATCGGTAACTTTAAAACTGTCGTGGAAAACCCGACATATTGTTACATCGTTTCGGGTGAGTAATTGTTTAGCGGAGGCCCAGTTTACAATTTTCTGAAACGCATTTTCCAGTCCGTTTTCGCCAATTTGGGTGATGTAAGCCAGATTCATTTTTGGCATTTGGGTAATTTCAATGCTTGCATTCATTTTTATCCAGTTTTTAAGGTTAATAATGTTGCAAAGGTATTCCTCGGTAATAAAGCTGACTTTACCGATATTGCTATTCCCTTTACCAATCTTGCTAAAATTGTTCCGGTTACGTTTTCTGAATTCTGAGGGACTAATGCCATAGAGTTTTTTAAATGTTCTGGAAAAGGATACATCGCTGTTAAAACCATATTTACCGGCTATGTCGGCAATGGCATATTCCGGATGGTGTATCAGTAGCAAAGCCGCCCGTTCAATACGTTTACGGGTTATATAGTTGTTTAATGTTTCGTTGGTTATGGCTTTAAAAAGCCGGTGTAAATGAAATGGAGAGTAGCAGGCAATATCCGATATGGTCTGTAAGGATAGTTCATCATCTAAATGTTCATCAATATGAATCAGTACTTTATTTATCCGTCGGATGTATTCTTCCTGCATTGGGTTAACTAAGTTTTGATGCCCTATTCTTTGAATGTAATAAGGCGTTATATGTTCGAAGTGATGAATTTTTTACCGTCTAAATTTAACCACTTTTTCTGTAAATGATCATTCCGTTATTATCTTCCCTTCCGGCAAGGGGGCAAAGCGGCAGCCCGGCGCGGGGCTTGCGTGGTTTTGCGCGGGCGAGGAGGCGACTTTAGAAGCCACCGGAGCCGCAGCAAAAACCGCAAGGCCAGCGCCGGCTATAGCGGAGCACCCGGCCCGGCATTTTACCTGTAAAGAAACACCTGATAAATGGAACCCAAAGAACGGTGGAATCTGTTCCAAAAAACGCCGGGTGACGCCTGTTCATTGTGAAAGATTAATCAAGTAAACTTATATGGAAAAATCTGTTGAAATCCCTTTCCGGTTTTATCCGCGATTAATTAACAGTCCTCCGTGTTGAAATTTTCTTAAAAGCGCGGGGTATAAGCCTTAGAATGCTAATTTTGTAAAGATGTTTACATTGTATTTAAAGGAAATACGTAGCTTTTTAAGCTCAGTAATCGGGTATCTGGTAATAGGTGTGTTTATTACCCTGATTGGCCTGTTTTTGTGGCTTATACCCACCGAAGCCAATGGCTCTAATATTCTGGAAAATGGTTTTGCCAGTATTGATCCGCTGTTTATTATTGCCCCCTGGGTGTATTTGTTCCTGATTCCGGCAATTACCATGCGTAGTTTTTCGGAAGAAAAAAAGGCCGGTACTATAGAGTTATTGTTAACACGGCCCCTGACCGATTTACAGATTGTGCTGGCCAAATACCTGGCGGGGTTTACGCTGGTTATCATATCACTTTTACCAACGTTGCTGTATTATTATACGGTTTATACGCTGGGGTATCCTAAGGGTAATATTGATCAGGGTGGTACAATTGGCTCTTATATTGGTTTGCTGATGCTTGGCGCAGGCTTTGTGTCTATTGGTATTTTTGCCAGTTCTATTGCCGAGAATCAGGTAATCGCGTTTATCATAGCAGTGTTGCTGAGTTTCTTCTCATACATTGGTTTTGATTTTATTGCGCAGAGTGGCTGGTTTGGCCGTTACGACGCGCTGGTAAAGGGATTGGGTATTAATGAGCATTATATCAGCATGAGCCGGGGCGTGATTGATACCCGCGATATGCTGTATTTTATCAGCCTGATTGTGATTTTTAATTTATTGACCAAATTGGTTTTAGAAAGCAGAAAATGGTAACAACGGCAAAACATAAAGGGAACAAGCGCCGTGACATTATCTTGTTACTGGCTTCGGTAGGCATTGTTCTGGTATTGAATTTTATAGCGCATTTTTATTTTAAACGCTTCGATCTTACCTCTGAAAAGCGCTATACATTGGCTCCGGCCACACGTAAAATGTTGTCGGAATTAAAGGATGTGGTGTATTTAAAAGTGTATCTGGAGGGTAGTTTTAATCCGGGGTTTACGCGTCTGCGAAATGAAACCAAGGAATTGCTGGACGAATTCAGAACTTACAGTAACAACAATATTGAATACGAGTTTATTAACCCGGGAGAGGTGGGGAGTCCGGATGATCAGAAGAATCTGGAACAACAATTATACGATAAGGGGATTGTTCCGGAGCAAGTGATTGACCGTAACCGTGAGAAAACATCGGAAACGCTGATATGGCCCGGAGCTATTGTATCGTACGACAAAAAAGAGTTACCCTGGCAGATTTATACACGTCAGATAGGCGTTGCTCCTGAAGCGGCTATTAATAATTCGGTTCAGGATCTGGAGTATGGTTTAACCAATACCATCCGTAAACTGCAACGTACCCGCAAACAGGAAATTACCTTTATAGAAGGGCACGCGGAAATAGATACTTTGTACCGTTACGATTTTATGCGCTCGCTGAGTGAGTATTATACTGTAAACCGGGTAACGATGCAGGAGAAACTAAAAGCGTTGCAGGGAAGTGATGCCATTGTGATAGCCCGTCCTGATTCTATGTTTTCGGATAAGGATAAGTTTATTATAGACCAGTTTATTATGAAGGGAGGCAAGGTGTTGTGGCTGGTAGATCCGGTACAGATTAATCAGGATACCTTCCGTTTAAAAGGCTATACTCTGGGACTTAAAAACGAATTACGGATTGATGATATGTTGTTTAAGTACGGGGTGCGCTTAAACCCGGTGCTGGTGCAGGATTTGCAATGTGCGCAGGTGCCCGTGAACATAGGATTTAAAAAGGGACAACCGGATTTTAAATTATTTCCGTGGATATATTATCCGTTGATCTTGCCCGATTTACCGCATCCTATTGTACGTAATCTGGATTTGATTAAAACGGAGTTTTGCGGCACGTTAGATACGGTAATAGCAAAGGGTATAACCAAAACCATTTTGTTACGTACCTCCCGTTATACCAAGTTGCAGCAGGCTCCTGCGCGGGTGGCGCTGGCCATGGTGCGTTTTCAGCCTAAGGAAGAGCAGTTCAGGGATAGTTACCAGCCGGTAGCCTGTTTGCTGGAAGGGGCATTTAGCAGTGTTTTTGAGAACCGTTTACCTTCGGTTATTATGAATGATAGTGCTATTGCCTATAAAATGCACGGTGTTCCCAATAAAATGATTGTGGTAGCCGATGGAGATATTGTAAAAAATGATTTTCAACGGTCGAACGGAACCATAATGCCTTTAGGTTACGACCGTTTTACAGGGCAAACGTTTGCCAACCGGGCTTTTTTACTGAATTGCATGAATTACCTGCTGGATGATGAAGGGTTATTGCAACTCCGTTCGCGCGAGGTGAAACTGCGGTTGTTGGATCGAAAAAAAATTGAATTACAAAAAGGCAAGTGGCAGTTTATTAATATGGCGGTTCCTTTGCTTCTGGTAATTGGTCTGGGTGTGTTCCAGTTGTATTACCGCCGCCGCAAATTTGCCCGTTAAATATATGTATAAGTACGAAGACCAATTATGTTCGGAGCGCCTGCGCACACGTTTTATTCAGGAATCAGATATAAGCGCATGGACTGAATTTACGGCCGATGAGGCTTGTACAGAATTTATTCCTTTATTCGGAGATATAACTGATCCATTAGGCCGTTCGGAACAATGGATTAACCGGCAGCTGGCCCGTTACAAAGCGCAAACGTATGGTTTGCAATGGTTAGTAGATAAACAAAGCGGCGAAACCATAGGGCAGTGCGGTTTACTGTTGCAACAGGTAAACGGGCAACCAACCCTGGAAGTGGGGTATCATATTTTAAAGAAGCATTGGGGTAAAGGCTACGCTCCGGAGGCCGCTGCACTCTTTATTCGTTACGCGTTTGAGAATGAGTTGGCCGATAAGGTGGTTTCGATTATTAAAACGGGGAATGATAAATCGAAACGGGTAGCCGAAAAAAATGGCTTACAACTTTGGCAGGAAACGGTTTGGAACGGAATAGAAGTGTGGATTTATGAGGTATTGCCATTTGAGAATAAAGGGAATATAAACCATGATTAGTGTAGTGTCAACTCACCACCCTTAAAATACTTTTTACCATTTTAGCTTTTTGTTTAGCTTTCAGTAAGTCGTTATCTACAATGGTAACGTGTCCCATTTTCCGGAACGCTTTGGTTTTTTCTTTACCATAGAGGTGTACATAAACGCCACTGAATTTCATAACATCTTCCATACCTTCGTAGCGCGCAATGCCTTCGTGGCCAAATTCGCCCAGCAGGTTAATCATAACGCCGGGTTTTACAATACTGGTATCGCCCAAAGGTAAATTTAAAATGGCGCGCCAATGTTGTTCAAACTGTGAAGTAATGTTTGCTTCTATTGTGTGGTGACCGCTGTTGTGCGGACGCGGGGCAATTTCGTTTACCAGAACTTTCCCGTCTTTGGTTAAAAACAATTCTACAGCCAGTAATCCTACAATTTCAAGTTTTTCGGCTACCAGTGTGGCAATACGTATGGCTTCTTTTTCTACAGATTTTTTAATGGCGGCTGGTGCGAATAAAAATTCCACAAGATTAGCCTGCGGGTTAAATTCACATTCTACTACCGGAAAGCATTTGATTTCTCCGCCGGCATTACGGGCTACAATCACGCTGAGTTCTTTTTCAAAGGGAACAAGGCGCTCTAAAACTGAAGGGGCTTCAAATGCCTTGTCGAGCTGTTCGGGATTAACCAGTTTAACCACACCTTTACCGTCGTATCCGCCTTTGCGGAGCTTTTGGAAAAACGGAAAAAAATCGGCGTATTTCTGAATTTGCTTTTTGTTATCTACCAAAAAGAAATCGGCACTAGGAATGTTATTCCGCTGATAAAACATTTTCTGTAAGCCTTTGTCCTGAATCAGTTCAATAAGATGAGGTTGGGGATAAACTGTTTTTCCCTCCTTTTCAAGTTGTTTCAGAGCCTCGATATTAACATTTTCAATTTCGATGGTAATCAGATCTTTATCTTTGCCAAACTCGTAAACGGTATCGTAATCGGTAAGCGACCCACAGGAAAATTTTTGCACCAAATGCTTACATGGTGCCTGTTTGTCGGGATCTAAAGCGGAAATATGCAGATTGTAGTTAATGGCATTTTGAATGAGCATACGGCCAAGCTGACCACCGCCCAAAAGTCCTATTTTAATTTGCTGAGCTTGTTTTTGTAAACCTTTCATAGCGTTTTGCAAAGTAACGCTTAATTCCCTCAATTTTAGTATTTTTATACATTAAAATTTATCAAATGCGCGCTCCCCTTTTGGCAGTAGCCTTATTGTTTTTGTGTTTCGGGATATTTGCTCAGGAACCAAATCATCATTGTGGAACAACAGAAGCCTTAGAGTGGTTATACCGCCAGGATCCTTCAGCCAGACAAAGAGTACAGGCCCTTTTGGATGCGGCACAGATGACTGATAAAACAGCGTCTATAAATCAGTATGCCCGAACAGCCGCAGTAAGCTATACCATTCCGGTAGTGTTTCATGTAGTGCATCTTGGTGGAAATGAAAACATAAGCGACGCGCAGGTTAAAGACGCGGTCAATATTCTGAACCGTGATTATTCTAAACAAAACGCGGATACAATGAATACTATTGCCGTATTTAAACCCATTGCGGCTAAAACAGATATCCATTTTGCTTTGGCAACAAAGGATCCTCAGGGGAATTGTACCAACGGTATAACACGGCATTATGATGCGGTGACCAACTGGGGGAGTCCTAACCAAAGTAATTATAAGTTTCAGTGGCCCGCTAATAAATACCTGAACATTTATGTGGTTAAAGCACTCGATCCGGGTGTAGCCGGCTATTCCTTTTATCCGGGGGCGGTACCTTTAGGAATGGATGGGATTGTGATCCTTCATAATTATGTGGGATCAATTGGAACAGCTTCCTCTTTTGGATCCCGTTCTCTTACGCATGAGGTAGGACACTGGCTTAATCTGGCTCATGTATGGGGAAGTAATAATAATCCGGGACAGGCTTGTGGGGATGATGGGGTAAGCGATACCCCGGTTACCAAGGGGAATAGCTGGTGTAATCTCAGCGCAGCATCCTGTTCTGCCGGGGTAATAGAAAATGTTCAGAATTACATGGAGTATTCATTTTGCAGTACCATGTTTACGCAAGGTCAGGCAACCCGTATGCAAGCTGCTCTGAATAATTCTAATGGATTAAGAAATAATATCTGGACAAACGCGAATCTGATAGCAACCGGTGTCATTAATCCTTTGTCAAATTGCGCACCTAAAGCGGAATATGTAATTACGAACAGCATTACCTGCACAGGTCAGGCGCTTTCTTTTCTGGACGCGAGTTATAACGGTAGCATTACGTCCTGGCAATGGACCAGTCCTGCTGCGCAGCAACCGGTTATCTCACAAAATGGCCAGTTGACATTTACCAACTCCGGGCAGGTATCGGTGAAACTAAAAGTTAGTAATTCGTTTGGCAGCGACTCCATTACCAAAAATACCATATATGTTATGGCAAATGGTGTAAACTCCGCTACAACAAATGTAACAGAGAGTTTTGAGAGTGTGCAGTTCCCTGATTCACGTTGGTTTGCCTCTCTGCCTCAGTATGGGTCGGGATATGCTAAAACGAACCTTGCCGCAGCAACGGGCAGTTCGTGCGTTTATATCAATAATTTTGGAGATAATCCAAGTGAGGTGGTGAATATGTTTACACCAGCCTATCTTATTACAAATACTGTAAACCTGAACCTGCAATTCAAATATGCTTATGCCCCACAGTTTGCAACTAATTCTGATCGTTTAAGGGTTTTGTATTCTACCAACTGCGGTCAAAACTGGGTGGTGTTATTTAATAAATCAGGTTCGGTTCTGGCAGCAGGGAATGCGCCGTTTGCAAATGGGGCGTTTGTTCCTCAGGCGTCACAGTGGACAACAAATACATTGCCCTTGAATCTATCCGCTGGCACAGAGGTGTATTTCCGTTTTGAATATACGGTTGATGCGGTAAATGGAGCAGGAAATAACTTTTACCTCGATGATATAAATGTAGGAAATGGAGGAGTTGCTGTAGCGGAGAACCGTCTCGATCCTTCGCAGGTAGTGATTAGCCCTAACCCGGCAACTTCCCTTGTAAATGTTACGTTTTTATCACCTTTAACAGAATCTTGTACCGTGCAAATCATGGATGTTACCGGTCGTATAGTGATGGCTCCGGTTGCATTGACAACGGAAGAAATAGCAATTGATACGCGTTTATTAAACAGAGGGGTGTATTTTGTTAATGTTAAATACAGAGAGCAGAAAATAATAAAAAAAGTAGTTATAGAGTAAAACATAAATAGAGTTTTGAGAAGAAAGCAATAAGGTATGAAAGTAACGTATAATTGGTTAAAGACATTAATCCCTGTGGAATTGGCTCCGCAGGAAGTAGCAGATTTATTAACGTCTTCGGGGTTGGAAGTAGAAGGGATTGAAACGTTTGAAACGGTTCCGGGTGGATTGAAAGGATTGGTAGTGGGGGAAGTTTTAAGTAAGGAAAAGCATCCTGACGCGGATCGTTTAAGTTTAACCAAGGTAGATGTGGGTCAGGGTGAACCATTGTCCATTGTTTGTGGGGCCCCTAATGTGGAGGCGGGCCAGAAAGTAATTGTGGCGCTTGTTGGCGCAAAATTATATCCTGCAGAAGGCGAACCGTTTGAAATCAAAAAATCGAAGATACGTGGGGCATTAAGTGAGGGGATGATTTGTGCGGAGGATGAAATTGGAATAGGCAAGAGTCATGCGGGAATTATGGTTCTGCCTTCAGATACACCAGTAGGAATGCCGGCGGCCAGTTATTTTAAGCTGGAGAATGATACGGTTTTTGAAATAGGATTGACCCCTAATCGTAGTGACGCGGCGTCGCATTTAGGTGTAGCCCGCGATTTAGCAGCGATTTTAAATGGCAGAAATGACGTGTCGGATTATAAAGTGCAGGTACCGGGTTTGCAATTGCTTCCCGAAGCATCGGGCTTAAACACTGTAAGCATTCAGGTGCATGATGTGGTTAATTGTCCCCGTTACAGCGGTCTGGTAATTACAGGATTGTCGGTAAAGGAGAGTCCCGATTGGCTCAAAAACAGGCTGAAGGCAATTGGTGTGCGGCCCATTAACAATATAGTAGATATTACTAATTATGTATTGCACGATATAGGACAACCGCTTCATACGTTTGATCTGGATAAAGTTAAAGGTAAGGCCATTCATGTTAAGCAAATGGCCGCGGGAACAAAGTTTACAACTTTAGATGGTGTTGAGCGTACCTTAACGGACACAGATCTGATGATTTGCAATGCGGAAGAACCTATGTGTATAGCTGGAGTGTTTGGCGGAAAAGACAGTGGGGTAACAGAATCAACGAAAGCTATATTTTTAGAAAGCGCTTATTTTAGTCCGTCAACGGTACGGCGTACGGCCAAACACCATGGATTGAAAACAGACAGCAGTTTCCGTTTTGAACGGGGTACCGATCCGGATAACACAATCAATGGATTGCTAAGAGCCGCTAATCTTATTATTGAACTAGCCGGGGGATCGGTTAGTATGGATGTTGTGGATTGTTATCCAGAAAGACTGGATGCTTACAGAGTGGCTTTTTCGTATGCCAATTGTCAGGCCCTGATAGGAAAGGAAATCAGCCGGGCCACCATGCGTCATATTATCTTGTCGTTGGGTATTCACATTGAAAATGAAGGTGGCGATGGTTTGTTACTGCATGTGCCACGCTTTAAAACGGATGTTACGCGTGAAGCGGATGTGGTGGAAGAAGTGATGCGGATTTATGGCTTTAATAATATTGAGGTAAGTAAGAGTATTTCTTATACGAGTTTTTATGAGGCCCGTAATGTAAGCCGGGAAGTGGAGGAAAAAGTAGCTTCAGTTCTGGTTAATAACGGGTTTAACGAAATGATGGGATTATCTCTGACAAAAGCATCACATTATAATGCAACTGATGGCCTTGTAAAAATGCTGAATCCGTTGAGTTCTGATCTGAATGTAATGAGGGCTAATTTGTTGTTTGGTGCATTGGAAACGGCAGCATATAATATTAACCGTAAAAATACAGATCTTAAATTATTTGAAGTAGGGAAGATATATGGGGTAAAGGAGGCTAATGGAAACTTTCCGTATTATGAAGAGAAGCGCATTGGTATTCTGGTAACAGGTAATTTGTTTGCCGAGAATCGTTATGGGAAAAATGATAAGACGGATTTCTTTTACATTAAGTCGGTAGTCGAAGGGCTTTTGAAGAAGGTAGGAGTAAGTGTCTTTAAAACAGAAGAGGCGCAGCAGGAAGGCATGCAGTATGGATTGAGCTATCTAGCCGGCAAGAAACAAATTTTATGGGTAGGAGAGGTAAATAAAGCCACACTGAAACGGTTTGATATTGCTCAGCCTGTATTTTATGCCGAGATCAATTTTGCAGCATTGACAGAATTGGTGGCAAAACAACAAATTCAGTTTTCAGAGCCATCCCGTTTCCCAAATGTGCGACGGGATCTGGCACTTTTGCTGGATCGTTCGGTGAAATACCGCGAACTGGTTGATCTGGCTTATGCAACAGAGCGGAAATACCTTAAAGAGGTTAATTTGTTTGATGTTTATGAGGGAGACAAGCTCGGGAATAATAAAAAATCGTACGCGCTTAGTTTCACCCTTTTAAATGAAGAAGCAACGCTTACCGATAAGCAAATTGAAGGCGTTATGCAAAAATTGATTGATACTTATAAGCAAAAATTGGGGGCGGAACTGAGGTAATTTATGTGCTGAATAAGATTATAACCCCAGTTCTTTAGCATGTTGAGAGGATTTTTGTGGGTTCCATGGATCTTCGTATGACTTTTTAAAGAAAAATTCTTGTGTGTACGCAATCGTGCGTACAATCCGTAGAAATAGGCCAAAATATAAAAACATGCAGGGGATATAGAGTAAAAAATAAGTGACGGATTCATTTTTTCGGTTTCGGAAAAGCGAAAAAATGGTGAACTTAATAAAAGATGTGAACGTGTAAAGCATAAAATTAAAGGAGAAGATGAATTTGAGCTGATTGAAAAAATTGAAAAAGATATCCGCAATATACACCCACCATTTTAGATTGAGCACCAGATTGTAAGTTATGTTTTCGAGCGAAGCAAAAAAATTAGAGAAGGTGAATTGCGCATTTGGGTAAAATACATCGCGGTGTTTGCGCAAACGGAAACGAATGATGGATTTATCCCAGCGTAAACGTTGCTTGACAAGTTTTTTGAAGGTGTCGGGAGTGCTGGTCTGGCATACAGCATCTGGTTCAAAAACAATTTTATAACCAATTTTTCTGAGTTTTACAGTAATGTCGCCATCCAGTCCAGGGCCAATATCCCATCCCCCAATGCGGTCAATAGCATCTTTTCGGAACGCGCCAAACGCGCCGGATACTACCCGGTAAATGCCCAGCGAACTGGATGTAACGCGCCCTATCGAAATAGAATTAGCGTATTCAATGGCTTGCAGTGTTGTACATAAACTGGCTTTGTAATTCCGAACCATTACATTACCTCCTACAGCGCCTATTTTGCGATCGGTATAAAATGGAATAATAATTTTTTCGATCGCGTCAGAATCGTAACTGCAATCCGCATCGAGATGCACAATTATTTTACCTTTCGCGAACCGGTACCCGAGGTTAGCCGCCGAAGCTTTTCCACCTCTTACATCGTTTCTGAGAAAGAGATCAATAACACCTGCTTTTTTTAATCCTTTGCAAATGGTTTCAGTATCATCATCCGAACCGTCATCTATCACAATCAGTTCAAAATGTTTGTAGGTTTGTTCTTTAAGTGATTTTGTAAGCTTGTAAATGTGTTTTCCTTCGTTTTTTCCGGGAACAATTACCGATATAAGCGGACGTTCTATAAAAAGCCTTTCCCTGCCTTTGTTGTATTTTAATTTTCGTTTTTTTTCTCCAAGTTTCCAGATAACAAGAACAATCAGTTCAAACAGAAAAAAGCGGATGAATTCGAAAAAAACAAAAAACCAGAATACACGTACCAACTTACTCAGTCCTACTGAAGCAATATAGTTGAAAAAATTATCAACGAATTCAGTCATTAGATTGAACGAGGAAGGTGCTTAAGTTGTGTATTTGCTTTTCAAAGGAAATGTCTTTCTTTAATGATTCTGTTTTAAATTCGGTAACAATTGAAAACCCATTAAAATTGTTGGCAATCAAGTCTTTTATTTTATCAGAAATCCGTTGCATCAATTCATTGGCAGTTTCAGGTGAACTATCTGCCATACAGATTAAAATCATAGAGGGATTAGTGATATTGATGAAATCCATTGTTTTTATCTGCTCTCTTATAATTTGAACCAATTCGGTAAGAAACGCCTTTTCTTTCGATTTTCCGAACTTTCTGGTAAGGTCGAAAATGTTCTCCAGTTGAAGGCCGCACAGTTGAATGTTGGCGGATATGTTGTGTTTTACTCTTTCCGTTTCGTAGTACAACATGGTTTGGAACGTTTTCTGATTAACCGCACCGAATATTTCATCTTCTTTTTCATTCCGCTCTCCTATAAAACCAGAGGTGGCGGCATGGCGGCCCTTTTTAGTCAGTTTATAGGCGTTAATGTCTTTGGCCAGTAAGTACTGAACATCAGTATCGTGTTTGCAATGGATGCATTTTGCTTTTACAATATAATCCTGAAAAACTTCGTTGCAATTCTGACAGTGGTTTATGATAGAGGGTTTATCATAATCTACTCCAATGTGGCGGAGATTTTTAGAACATTTGGGACAGTTCATCGTACTGTCAATGGTATTCCTGAAATCGGAAACCGGACCTATATACCCGCATGGAAAATGATGGATCAGATCCTGCGATTTAATATTGGCCGAGTCGCAAGATGGGCAGATCTCGCGGTAAACCAAATGACCATTTTTACAATTATTACAGAAGTAAACACGGTCAACAAAGTCGGGCCAGATGATATTTTCGTTTTCTGCCCAGGATAGAATATCTAGTACCCTGAATTCTTCAAATGGTTCAAAATTGACCGATAGAACAGGATAGGTATAGCCAATAGAGGAATATACATAGGGAAGTGGTTTAATGGATTTTTTCTCGCGTGTATAAAGAAAGGCCAGTACTTTTTTTATTAGTTGTGATTCAAAGGTGTGCCCCGGGTCGGTATCTAAATGGGTAATTCTCTGTTTTAATTCTGATATTTCGTTTATTTTCTCTGTAATTTGTTCAGGAAAGTAAATGATACCATCAATCAGCT
This sequence comes from Sediminibacterium sp., assembly GCA_030054095.1. Classification (GTDB taxonomy): domain Bacteria; phylum Bacteroidota; class Bacteroidia; order B-17B0; family Aurantibacillaceae; genus Aurantibacillus. Next base: position 19,995 of record JASGCO010000020.1, on the reverse strand, counting down.
CATTAATAAATACGTCGGTTTGTTCTTTATAATTAACCAGATAAATGGGTTTTAGGTAGAGTGAACTGTTATGATGTGCCCTAAATCTTCTTAACAGTAGCCTGGTATATTCCTGATCAGAGGCATCTATAATTACGGCATCGTAGTCCATAAGTTGCTCTGGTCTGGCATAGCTATCCTTATCAATAAGATAGAAAGCAGCATTGTCCCATTTCAGGATGTTTTCTTTGAATTTTAATGTTGCTGTCGCCTTCATTCAGAATATTAATTTGGTTACGTTTACACTCATCTTGTTAAAAATCTTCCACTTCATCAGGTCCTCTTCAGTGAGGGGAAATATATCACCCGCTATGGTTCGGTTAGTAGGTTCGTACTTTTGTTGAAACTCTTCGGGAATTTGATAAGTGGCAATATAGAACCGTTTTAATATACCTTGCGATACAGTACCATCTGGAAATTTGAGTTCAAAAACATCTCCGATTTTAAAGTGTTTCAAATCCTTTTGGTCGAAAAAAGTTTTAATATATGCCGGATGCCCACGGTGAATACTGAGAATTTCCTCCGATTTGAGAGCTGTTTCCAAAGCGTGAATGTATATGCGCGTAATAACCCCTTCCATGGGAGATCTGAAGTATTTTTCATCTGAGAGTACCTCATCGGTAAAGGTGAGTTTTTGGGTAGATGAAATTGTTATAGGTACAGAAGAAGGGCGATGGTCTTTTACATTGTGTTTTATTCTGGATTTATAAGTGCTTTTTGCGGGGAGCGGTTCAATGGTATTGATTAACTCAAGAAATGTTTTATTTTCTTCATTAAGCTGTTCGTTTTCCATGCTTAATTTGATGATGTCATTTTGAAGAAGTTCCAGTCTGTTTTTAGGAAGAACATCCAGAATGACTTCATTGCTTAACCGTTTTATGTCCTGATTGTATGTTTTGATTAGTTGTTCGTTTTTCAGGATTCGTGTTTTATTGATAGCAATGGATTTTTTTAGATTGTAGGTTTCCTTAAGGTGCCAAAGGTCTTTCGATTCGCCACTGCTTTCTCCGTTTATGCCGTAGGTAAGCCCCTCTCCATGCTCTCGGCCTATATTTACCGCGTAGGAAAAGAGTGTGTCATTTCTTTTTACGCTATCGCCTTCCTGAACATAAAAATCAATAATGCGCGCGTCGTTGGTTAGCCGGATGCGTGAACTTTCAATTACTACCTGACCGTTGGCGTGTACATAAAGCAGTTTTTTGCCCGCGTAGTAAATCAGAAATAGTACGAATGAGCACAATAGTGTAATGTAAAGCATCCTGTCCCAGTTGCGCTTAACCCTGATTTTTTTTTCGTTGATGATCCTGATCAGGGATTTATTTCTTTGGAAGTTTATACTTTTCATTTCTTGTTTTCCGAAGGCTTTTGTTGTTTAGTGTCGACCGGAGAGGACTCAGGTAGATGTGAACTTTCCCGGTCAAGTACCAGAAGTGTTTCCAAATCGTGGTAAGCTTTGTTTTTAATGCCAATTTTCTTAAACGCTATTTCTTGCTGATCGCGGGAACTAAAGTCTTTAGCTCTTAGGGCAAGAACGGTTTTTTCAGAAGAAATACTTGTTTCTTCTTTTGTTTTTTTAGAAATGAAGTCCGGATCCACGTTTTCATAAGCCATCAACATCACGCGCTGGCAGAGTTTAAAAACGGGTTGAATGACCTCTTCGGGATAATGTAGAGGAATGGAAACGGACAAGGATAAATTGTTTTCATTGCAGAAGGCGCTAACGGTATTTACTAACTGCAAGTAGAGTTGAAAGTACTTTTCTTTATTGTCTTTAAAACCTGATTGTGTGTGTGGCTCAATATCCAAATGAAGGCCTTTTATGATTTTAAGATTTACCCCGGATTGTAAACTGTCTAGTAGTTCTTTTACGCCACCATATAGTAATTTATTTTGACCAAGCATTAAATGAACCGGAACTGTCGTCTGTTTATGCAGGGTGGTGGCGAAGGAGTTTAGTGTTTTAAGATAGTCTTTGTCATTTTTATAGGATACTAACAGATGGGTAAATTGGTTAAGGTGAATGTAGTCATAGATAAAGGACGTAGTGTGTTTTTCGAAGGTTTTGCTCCAGATGTAAAGATAGCGTTCCCCCTGCTCAGGAACCTGAGCTGAGGTTTGGGTATAGGAAAGGGGTGTCATAAAATGGGATAATTCGATAGCTGGTACCTGTTCCTGTATATTGAGTAAAATTCTGAACATTTGCTGATGAATTTCCAGTAATTCAACGGTATTACTCCAGTAATCGTCAAGAATGTAAATGGCAGTATTTGGATTAAATTCTAAATCTCCCAGTCTTTCCTTAACAGATTCAATTCTGATGCGCTCTTCCTGTTCTTTCCGTTTTTCAAGGAGTACCAGATAGTTCTTTAGTTTGGTTCTGTATTCGTAAAGTAAGTTTAACAGGTAATACTGATTATGTGCTTTTATGGTATTTATTTCTTCGGTAGAGGTGTGGTTTAACTGGTTATTAATGGCCTCCAGTTCACTACGTTCTTTTAAACCTCCGCGCAGGGGGGCAGAAAAGTTAAGGCCAAGCGAGATAAAATTACGTGGTTGATTTCCTGGATTAAATACATCGTAATAATTGTAACGTGTGTATGCTTTTAGGCTGATGTCTTCGTAATAGTGGTATTTGTACTGAGGTAGGGCCTGAGTCGTTACGTCGCCCTGGCGGTTTAATTCTGTAATGCTGTCCGTTGCTCTTAGTAAACGGCCATAGTCTATATCAGCTAAAAAGGGAACAATTGTGTTTATGGAGTCATTCCGAAGCAGCGAAAAGTCTTTGTTGTAGGTGTCGAAAAGATAATACTGTGAGCGGCTATCGGTTAAATGTCGGTTTGATGTAAGAAACGCGTCGCCGGTAATTTGCTTTAAAACCCATAACTGACGGGCGATGTCGTTTTGTTGTTGCATCATTTTAATTCTGAACCGTATAATTGAAAGTTTAAGCCGGTTAAAATTTTGTATAATGAAACTGTAGTGGGCTAAAGTAGATTGACTTATATGCTTGTGTTGACGAGCCGCGTCCAGTTGAATGCGTTCCTGTTGTAATTTTTTTATGGCGTTCTTATTATCGAGTAAGCCACCCTTTAAAAGATCCCAGTCCACGCCAATACTGAATTTTCGCCTGAAAACCAACGCTTCGTCAGGAGATACGAAAGGGGCGCTTAAATTTTCCTGATACCCACCGTTTAAGCTAAATCCGTAGTCTTTTTTTAAAATGCTTTGGCGTAGTTGATTTCGTTTTAGTAGTAAAAACTGTTTCCCGTTATCAGATGATAGAACGGACTGTTTGTATTGTCCTGGAAATTGTCTGTCTGAAGTTTCCGCGTACGGGTCTGTAATACATCCGGAAAAATTATGATTTTTATTTTCGTTCCATAGTTGCGTCAGGCGTTCAATATAGGAAGAAACAAGGGTGTCTAACCGGTCTGTATTTTGCGCCATCAAAGAAGCGCTAAAAAAGACAAAAGTGAATATGTAAGTAATTTGTTTAATAACGATCTTTAAAAAGTAGTTTAGTGGTGCCAAGGTAAATCCCGTCACCATACAGTTTTACACAATAGAGCCCCTGATAATTCCGTTTTTCAATGATTACGTGATCGGTTGATTCCGCGCAGATTTGCTCAATAAGTTGACCACCAAGAGTATATAATTCGCAGTTAATTTTCTGATAGATGTTTGATCCTGTAGAAACAACACTTTTATCTGTACAGGGATTTGGATATACCAGCAGCGATCTGTTGGGCGAATAGATCCATTCGTTTAAGCCTACAACAGGAGCATTTTGAAAGTAAAGAATTTTATCGTTTTGCTCCCAATTACCCTGCATGACAGGAATGTTAAGGCCACCTTCGCTTTTCAGGCTGATATGGGAAAGTTGTTGTCCTTTATTAACGATGAAGCTGATGGCAGGAGGCAATGGTAATTGTTGGTTGGGAATAATGATGGTGAGGCTGTCGTTACGAAGGGTAAACGAAAAATTAAGACTATCTCTTTGTTGCCAGAATTCGCCGTACGTTTCAAGATTGGTTACCATTATATCTGAAGATAGCCCGCTGATGAAATCACGCTGAGCCGCCAATTTAAATAACCGGTTAGGATGAACGAGAAGGGTGGTGGGGGCATTATTGTTTTTATTTTTCTGTACAACGGAAAGCCATTTAAGTACTTTTTGGGGGTAGTTAGCGGGAGTAATAGGATCAGAAGCGGCGGCATCGGATATGGTCATAGGAATTTCCCATATTTTAGTTAGGGATCCGTACGACGTATTGTCTTTTTTACATTGATATGGAAAGTTGGTAAGAACATCGTTGGCACTAACTGAAGAACTGAATTTGTAATTCAACAACTCCAACGCGTTAATGAGTTTGTTATTAAAGGCAAGGTATCCCGGCCGGAATGTTTTAATTTGTATGCCAAAATTGGTATTGAGCAGATCCCGGGACACTTCGGTTTCTCCAAAAACAGTTCCGTTTAAAGTAGGAGACGAATTTCCATGGTTGTAGGGCAGGTAATTAGAAGGGGTATTGCCGGGTGTACCTAAAGGGAATACAGACTCGTCCGCAAAATCAATAAAATGTCCAACGGAATGACTACCCAAAATATGTCCGTTGGTAAGTAACTGGTTTACTTTTGGAATGGTAAACACATTATAAAAATCACTGAGTGCGCCATCGTTTATATAATGTGTTGTAATGTAATACGATGCCTTGACGCCAATGGATTGCTCGTATAAACTGTAGTGCGACATAGTGTCGAATGCGGAAGTGGCGTCAACATCATGGGTAATAAGAACAGACGCTTTACTATTGAACAGACTGGTGTGCAGGTAAGGAATAACAGGAAGGTGTTTTAGAATAATGCCTTTTAAAAAAAGTATAAACGCGTCGGAGGTTGGTTCAAAATCATTACTGTAATATCTGTTGGCATTAAAATCTCTGTTTTGTTGGTTCAGGAGAATAATATTTTTAAAGGAAACACCAATGGCATACGCGTAACCTACTGAAAAGGTATTACAGGTAATGGCATCTTTGGTGTTATTGTACTTGGCTAGAGAGAGGGCAGTTGTGGGAGTATAGTATCGGCTGTTAATAACCGACGTAAAGGTGCTGCTGCCAAGGCTAATGGTTTTTTCAAGTGAGTCGTCAAGCCATCTGAAAACCGGATCGTTCAGGAAGGTGTTGAACGTAATACTATAGAGATTATTGGCATTAGTACCTCCCGACAAACCAAAAAGTGTATGCATAAACGGATCTCGTACATTAGGACAAATAAGAATACCTCCTTTTCTGACAAACGAGACAAGGCTGTCTTTTTCCGCGCTACTGAATGTGAATGGCTCCATTTTACTGGAAACCACAATTATTTTTGATTGAATAGCGGTGAGAAATGACGTGGTTTCTGAAAAAGGCGTTCCACATACTTTCAATACGTGCCGGGCAGAGCAAACTTCTGCGTCATCTGTTTCAGAATTTCGGGCACTTACATCGAGCAAGGTAATCGGTATGGGGGGACTAAACGCGTTTAAATTAAGCGAACAACAAATACAAATGCTGGCTATAAAAAGCAATTTTTTAAGTAGTACTACTATTTTCATCAGTATAAAACGATCGTATTTGGGTTTTAAAATAGCGTTCGTCTAAAAATCACTTAAATATATAAATCGTTATAGGATTTTTATTTAAAACTAAACAGGTGAGCAATTCTTTCTTATAGCTTAGTATTTCACAAGAGGAAAATCAGACCTTTTTATACCATAAAAGCGGCTTTTTTATTTGTAATTGTTTGATTTTCACGCTTCTGTGTTGCGTTTTGGAGGTGAATGCGTGTCCGTTTGATTGTAAAGTGCATCAGTGATGTACTTTATACGGTTAAAAGTGCGGATACTAAATGTACGTTTAGCCGTCAATCAGTCGGAAAACAAAATTTTACCGGTTTTATAAATGCGGACAAAGGCCAATACTGAAAACGGATTAGCTAAGTCTATACAATCGTATTAAATCGGTTTTATCAGATTTTTATGGTAGAATTGCAGGATTAAAAAGCGTTTAGAGTATTGGCAATTTTAGTCGTTATTCTTCCTCTTTATTTCTGGATTTCATTAACAAGGTGTAGGCACCCTGTTTCACAATAGATTTGTTTAGAAGCGATTGGTAATTTAGAATCTCCACCTGATTCTTACCTGTTTGACCGGTTTGTACTTCGAACATGTGGTAGTTAAGAGTATCATTTTGTATAAAGATGTAGCTTTTACCTTCAAAAAGTACGACGGCTTCTTCGGGTAAAACATAAGATTCTGCTGTGCTATAATCAATTTCAGCATTCATATACAAACCGGGCAGTAGAGAGTGGTCGTAAGATTCAAAGTGACAATGTACCTCGGTATAACCTTCCTGATTAACGGCTTTACTAATGAGGATGATTTCGCAAGGGTACTTTTTTGAGGCATCCATATTGGTATAAGCCATTACTTTTTGTCCGATGTAAAGCGATGCAATATCTTTTTCAAATACTTTCAGATTAAGATGAATATCGCTTGGATTAACAAGTTCGAATAAGACATCCGTTGGGCTTAAGTATTTCCCTATATTGGCATTTACTTTTGATACAAAACCATCAATAGGTGAGGTAATGGAAATACTTTTTGAGATGTTTTGTGCAGATAGGCGGAATGGATCAATATGGATCAGTTTTAGTTTCTCGGCCTGAGCGGCCACCAGAATTTTATAATTGCGCCATTCCGTTTCCGCTTGTTGTAATAGTTTATCACTTCCGGCCTTATTCTGGTTGAGCTCTTTTTGGCGGTTATACTCCTGTTCGGCTAGTTGGAGTTTAGACTGATTTAAAAGGTATTCCTGTTGCAGCTCTATAAACTGGCGGTCTTCTACCTGGGCTATGGTTTCTCCTTTTTTAATAGGATAACCCGGTAACAGGTTCGTGCTTTTCAGATACCCTCCCATGGGACAACTGATAGATACAAGGTTTTGTGGCGGAACATCAATAAGACCATTTACTTTAAGGGTTTTGCCAAGTGAGACTTTTGTCAACGTGGTGGTGGTTATGGCAGCATTACGGAACTGCGCATCCGTAAGTGAAAGATTGGCTTCAGTGGCTTTTACTGTTTCTGTGACAACATCTGACGGAGCGTTTTCGCAAGCACTCACTAAACACATAAAAATAACGGGATAAACAACGTTTTGTAAGGAAAGTATGGATTTCATAGTTTTAATTAGTTGGGTAAGTGAAATAATTTATTTGTATAACCAGGTCGGTCAGCAATTGCAGAGTATCAATATAATGGGATTCGATGCTTACCGCCTGGTTAAGTAATACAACATAGTCCAGATAGTTGATTTCGCCACTACGAAACTGTCGGTTCGCTGTTTCACGTATGGTACGGGCATTGTTTAGCCCTTTCGATTCGTAAGAATTCAGTCTTTCACGAAGGGCCTCGTATCTGGAAAAGAGTTGTTTGATCTCTAGTTTTTGTTTGGTTTTAAGTAGTTCAGTTTCATTGTTCCATAACTGCATCATCGTTCTACTGCCCTGAATTCTTGCCCGCTGTGCTTTGGGAAATAATGGAAGCGCTACGCCAAGTTGCAATGAGGTAAAACGGTCTTTGCTGGTATAAGTTATGTTATCAGCTCCCATGCCCCGTATGGTGGTATTACTTACTCCAAAACTTAAATCGGGACCTAGTTTGGCACGTTCAAGCCGTATCCTGTTTTTTTCAATCTCTGACTGCGTTTTATACACTTCTAACAAGGGATTGGTTTGTAGGTGTATTGTGTCGGGAGAAAGCAAGAGTATAGAACCGGATTCGGGATCCCGTGGCAGAAATGGTGTTTTGCTGTTCAGTAAGAACTGAAAACGAAGCATTACCATTTTGAGCTCCTGCCGGAGGTCATTGAGTTGTAAACGAATGTCGGTCTGCTGCTGTTCGGCCGTAACCTTTTCAAGTATATTTGATTCACCGGTTTTTAACCGGAGTTCAGCCATGGCAGAGAAATCCCGGTAAAGCGAGTCAGATACAATCAGAATTTGTTCACGTTTTTTTAGTAACTGGTAAGACAGAAACGTTTTTGTTACTTCTTTCCGGAGTTCTGTTGTTTTTAAATTCACTAACCATTGTGATTGATTGTATTCAGAAGTGAGCAATTCTTTTTGCCGTTTATAGACCACGGGAAAAGCTATGTTTTGTGTAAATGAAAAACGGTTGTCGGTATAACTGCTGTTGTATTGCCCGAACTCACTGTTGATAGTCGCTTTAGGAATATCAGCGGCTGTTTTGATGAGTGATTGACTATAGGCCGATTTTAATTGCTCCTGTTTAACTACAAGGTTATTTTTCAGTGCGGTATCAATGGCGCTCTGTAAATCCAGTTTAGTTTGTGAGTTTATGATTCCAGTAAATAGCAGGAAAATGAGTAATACAGTTGATTTGCCAGATAGTATGCGTTCTTTTAGGGTTTTTCGTTCAGCAAGCATATACAGTAGAGGCAATACAAATAGTGTCAGTAAAGTGGCAATAAGCAGCCCGCCAATAACCACCGTGGCCAGTGGCCGTTGTACTTCTGCTCCAGCACCATTGCTTAATGCCATAGGTAAAAATCCTAAAGAGGCAACAAAGGCAGTCATAAGAACCGGACGTAAGCGCAGCCGTGTACCATTCATAACAATTCGTACAATAGAAGCGCAACCTTCGTTACGGAGACGGTTGAATTCGGTGATAAGAACAATGCCGTTGAGAACGGCGACCCCGAATAAGGCAATGAATCCAACACCGGCGCTAATGCTGAATGGCATCTGGCGCAAGGCCAGGAAGAAAATGCCACCTATAGCTGATAAAGGAATAGCTGTATAAATCAATAAACCTTGTTTAAGATTTTTAAAAGCAAAATACAATAGTAAAAAAATCAACAGCAAGGATACTGGCACAGCTATCATCAGCCGGTTTTTGGCTTCTTCCAGATTTTGAAAAGCACCCCCATAAGTAACGTAATATCCGATGGGGAATTTGATTTGTGTTTCTGTTTTTTGTTTTAATTCATTCACGATGCTTTCCACATCTCTTCCAACCACGTTAAATCCAACAACAATTCTTCTTTTGGCATCTTCACGTTGAATCTGATTAACGCCATTTTTTATAGTGATGTTTGCTATATTTTGCAGGGGTATTTGCATACCATCAACAGAAGGGATGAGCAGGTTTTTGATATCGTTTATGTTTTTTCTGGAATTAGTATCAAGGCGTACTACAACATCAAATCGTTTTTCATCTTCAAAAAGCAGTCCCGAACTTTGCCCGGCAAATGCGGTATTAATAACTTTATTAACTTCCGCTACCGATAAATGATGGCGTGCCAGTAACGATCGGTTATAATCTATAACAACCTGAGGCATTCCATTAACCGGTTCTACATAAATGTTTTCAGCACCTTTTATGTTCCCTGCAATCTTTCCAAGTTGCTCCGCGTATGTGGAAAGTGTATCCAGGTTTTCCCCAAATATTTTGCAAACTACATCCTGTCGGGCTCCGGTCATCAATTCATTGAAACGCATCTGAACGGGAAACATAAAACCGGCCGTGATACCAGGTATGTCTTCCAGCGCCTTACTCATTTTTTCTTCCATTTCAGGAAAGGTTTTGGCAGAGGTCCATTCGGATTTGTCTTTCAGAATCACCATCATATCACTCGCTTCAATGGGCATAGGATCTGTTGGAACCTCGCCACTACCTATTTTAGTGACTACTTTTTCTACTTCCGGAAATTGGGTTTTAAGGGCATGAGCCGCTTTTTGTGTGAATTGAATGCTTGTATTCAGGTTACTGCCGGTTAAAACTCTTGTATCTACTGCAAAATCACCTTCTTCCAATGCCGGAATAAATTCACCGCCTAGGCGAGTTATAGTAATAACAGAAGCAATAAACAAAAGACTGATACTGCCCAGTATAACTTTAGGATAGCGGAGGATACGGATTAGTTTAAAACTGAACCACTTTTCAACTTGGGCCATCATGCGGTCGGAGAAATTGTTGTTTGATTTGGATTTATAATTTAAGACCACAGCGCTCATCATCGGAATGTAGGTGAGGGATAATAGAAATGCCCCCACTAAGGCGAAGGCAACGGTTTGTGCCATGGGTTTAAACATCTTTCCCTCTATGCCTTGAAGTGAAAAGATGGGAAGGTAAACGATAAGGATGATAATCTGCCCGAATACGGCACTGTTCATCATCTTTTTGGCAGAGTGCCCCACTGTCTCATCCATGTGACTGCTACTGAGTGTAGTGATTTGTTTGAACTTTCTGGTGTGAGCGAGGTAGTGCATTACAGATTCAACAATAATGACCGCGCCGTCAACAATCAAACCGAAATCAAGTGCTCCGAGGCTCATGAGGTTACCACTGACACCAAACAGGTTCATCATACAGATCGCAAATAACATAGAAAGCGGAATAACAGAAGCTACCAGTAATCCGGCCCTCAGGTTGCCGAGGAAAAGAACCAATACCAGTACGACAATTAGCGCTCCCTCCAGAAGATTTTTTTCCACAGTACCAATGGCATTATTCACCATTTTTGTGCGATCCAGAAAGGCTTCAATTTCTACGCCTTCTGGCAGGGTTTTCCGGATTTGTTCTATTCGCGCTTTCACATTTTTAATCACCTCACTACTGTTAGCGCCTTTCAACATCATAACAACGGCACCGGCTACTTCGCCCTCATCATTGTAACAAAGTGCGCCGTAACGTATAGCATGTCCGATACGAACTTCCGCTATGTCTCTTATAAACAAGGGAACAGTCCCTTTTCCTTGCGCGATAGCTATGTTTTTTATGTCTTCTTCACTTTTTAAAAGCCCTTCGCTGCGGATGTAAAGCAGAGAAGCGCCTTTTTCGATGTAAGCACCTCCGGTATTTTCATTGTTTGTTTCAAGGGCGTTAAAAACAGCGTTGATGTTAATGCCATAGGCGTTAAGTTTATTGGGGTCAACGGCTATTTCATATTGTTTCAGCTTTCCTCCAAAACTGCTGATTTCTGCCACGCCTTTTACTCCCATAAGCTGGCGTCGTACAATCCAGTCCTGGATAGTGCGAAGACTGGTGGCATCGTATTTTTTTTCATACCCTTTTTTCGCTTTCACAACATACTGGTAAATTTCTCCTAAACCAGTAGAAATAGGGCCAAGATAAGGGGGGCTAATATCGGAGGGGATTTCGCTCCGGATTTGTTGAAGGCGTTCGGCTACCTGTTGCCTGGCCCAGTAAATATCTACCTCATCATTAAATACAATGGTAACAACCGATAGTCCAAATCGGGAAAAGCTTCGAATTTCTTTTTTGCCGGAGATGTTACTGCAGTTTTGTTCTACCGGAAAAGTAACCAGGCGTTCTATATCGGGAGCACCATAAGATGGCGCGCTTGTAATGACCTGAACCTGATTGTTGGTAATATCGGGAACTGCGTCAATCGGGAGTATGGTGATCTGGTAGGCTCCTACAGCTACAAGGAAAAAAACAAACAAGCCAATGATGAGTTTATTTTTTATTGAGAAGTCTATAATTGAGTTTAACATATAGTAAATAGTATCTGAATTAGTTTTTTGTATTTTAAATTCTAACGTGGACAATTGTTTTTTGTCCAGCAGACTAATTGCCTGATTTGCTCTTCTGTCAGTCGTTTACTCCCTTTAGGCATGGGTGAAGCGCCCGGGTCGTGATGAACAGAGATGAGTACTTTTTTATTATTAAGAAATTGCGATCTGGCATTTTCGAAATCTGACAGGGTGACAAAGGCTTTATGAGAGGTTTGATTATGGCAGCCATTAAACGCGCAGCTATTGTTCAGTAATGGTGCAATGTCTTTGTCGTAGCCGGGGGTGGCTGCATTACAACTGTAGTTGGCAGTATAATCTATATTGCTGATTTTTTTCTTGCAGCCGATTATACTTATAAGTATAAGCGTTGCAAACACGTATTTGATCTTCATTTTTGGGAATGATTAAATAAACATACGAACAGTTGAAAACTGTTGAACCTGAAACCTGCGGAAGGATAGTGATCCGTAGGGGCAAATGTTTACGAAAGGCGCGGTGGTTGCCAGATACGGCTTAAATAACTGGAAGTATGGAAAACTGTATTGTAAGAGATCGTGGTATTTCCTGTTTCAGCAGGATCGGGAGTGGTAATGAGGATAGTACCGAAATCAGAGAGATTGTAAATTAGACCGGTAGTATTAAAAGCGATGTTTTTAAATGGCAATTCTTTGTTTTTCTTTTCATCATCTTTTGCCAGAACGTCGCCATCTTTCTGGTCTCCGCTCAGGTAGTGGTCTGTCATGAAGTGGAGGAAATCAATGTTGTTTTCCTGTTTGTGTTCTGTGTAATGTTTTATCAGTGCCGGAATTTTTAATAACTCACCAACGGGCGTTACTGTTGCCAGATAATTAAGCAGTAAAACAAACAAGGCGAGTTTTTTCATGGCACTTGCAAAATTAGTAAAAACCTTAATACAAATAGCAATTAAGTGTAAGTGAGTGAGAAATGGTATGGTGGGCTGCAAAAGAAAAGCGAAAGGAAAAAGACTCCTTTCGCTTGTAGTGAGGTAGAATAAAAATTATTTTCCAGCTTTTATTTTTCCCAATAATTTGGAAGTGTCGCCGTATTCTTCGGGGCTAATATTGTCAGCTTTTGCCAACGCAATAGCTTCTGTAGCGGCTTGTTCGGCTTCTTTTACTTTACCGTTTTTATAAAGTACATGAGCGTATGTATCCATGTTGTAATATTGTTTGTTCAGTTCTACCGAAACTTTAGCCCATTCTTCAGCTTTGGTAAGCAGGGCTTTATCGGTTTCTTTTTCGTAAAACTGCCAGGCGTACTGATTCAAACGTTGACTATCTTTCCCCGAATAGGTCATAAGGTCTTTTACCAGCAATGTGTTAAACTGTTTGGTATCACTGGTACGTTTTGCGATAGAAAGATCAAGTTCCCATAAGGTGTGCTGCTGATAAGGCATTGGTTCTTTTTTAAAAGCTTCGCGGCGTTGTTTCAATGCATCGGCAGGAACAGGATTTTGACTCAGGAGGTCTTTAAAATACCCAAGTGAACTGCCAACAATTTTCTTTTCCACATCGGCTGCACCAAATTTTTCTTCAAATTGCTTGTGGTTTTTGTAAAGGTATTGGAGTTCGCGTGATTTGTAATCATTCCGTTCTTCGGAAATAATTTTCCAGTTAACCGGTTCTAAAAATGATTGTTCGTTCAGGGATGAGAAATAATGATCTAAACCACTGGCGGCATCCATACAGGCGGAGTTCAATAATCCAAGGTATTCTTCAATGTTACCAGCCTGGATGCCTTCTGATTCCAGTTTTTCACGTTTAACAGGGAAAGTTTCTTTTCCTTCGCGTGCTGTTTTTCCGAGGTTGATAAATTCTTCTCCCTGCTGATAGCCAGCGCTGCGATGTACCAGTTTACCGTTGCCATCAATAAACAAAAGGTTAGGGTAGCAGTTTACAGAATATTGACTGGCAATTTGTATCCCTTCGCCTTTTTCCATATCTATTTTGGCATTTATAAAGTTGGCATTGTAATAGTCTGCCACATTATCCTGAGTAAAAACATTTTTTGCCATGGCTTTACATGGACCACACCAGGTGGTGTAAGCATCAATAAAGATGAGTTTGTTTTCTTTACGGGCAGTTTCCATCAGTGTTTTAAAGTTGCCTTCATTAAACTGGATGTGTTTGTTTTGTGCCCCTAAAGACATGCTTAGTAAAGAGCCTATAACGAATATGTTTTTTTTCATGAGTTAGAAATTTATTTTATTAAAGTTAAACGTCAGAAGTGATGACTAATGTTTAAAGTTGTTAAACTATATACGTTTTAGCCTTATTAAGTGCCGCTTCGATTCCTTCCGGTTTGGTGCCACCCGCCTGCGCATAAAAGGCCTGCCCGCCGCCGCCGCCGTTAATTTCTTTTGCCAGTTCACGTATAATGGCACCTGCATTCAGGTTTTTCTCTTTTACGAGTGCATCGCTGATGGCAATGGAAATGCTTGGTTTGCCATTTACTTCTCCGGCTACTACGGTAAACGAATTGGCGACCTCGTTTTTAATTTCGAACAACAGGTTTTTTAATTCGTCGGGGCTATTGAAATTTACTTTCTGGATGATAGCGGTAACGCCATTTAATTGTTCGGCGCGGGCAACGAGTTCTTTTTTAATTTCTCTTGCTTTTTCACGCATTAACAACTGTAATTCTTTTTGCAGACTGGCATTTTGTTCAACCAGATCGGATACGCTTTTGATCACGTCTTTACTGCCTTTTAAAATGCCTTTTATCTCTTCGATGGTTTGCAATTGCGTATTAAAGAAGGCTTCTGCTTTTACACTCGTGATGGCTTCGATACGGCGCACACCGGCAGCTACCGCGCTTTCGCTCTGTAGTTTAAAGTAACCGATTTCGCCAGTGGCTTTTACGTGTGTACCACCGCATAATTCAATGGAGTAATGTTTGTCGAAGGTAACCACGCGTACAATATCGCCGTATTTTTCGCCGAACAAGGCCATGGCTCCGGTTTTTTTGGCGTCTTCAATGGCCATTAATTCTATTTTAGCGGCAATGTTTTCGCGTATTTTGGTGTTTACCAGTTTTTCTACCTGTTGCAGTTCTTCGGGTGTCATTTTGGCAAAGTGCGAAAAGTCGAAACGCAGGTATTCGTCGTTTACGAGACTCCCTTTTTGTTCAACGTGCGTGCCTAATACCTGACGTAATGCGGCATGCATTAAGTGTGTGGCGCTATGGTTATTACAAGTCAGTTGTCGCTTTTCGGCAGTAACACTGGCGATAAACGTGGCTTCCAGATTTTCAGGTAAACGGTCGCAATAATGTATAATAACGCCGTTCTCTTTTTTGGTATCGGTGATCTGAATCTGTTCGTTAATGTTGGAAAGAGTACCTGTATCGCCTACTTGCCCGCCACTTTCAGCATAAAACGGCGTGGTGCGTAATACAAGGTGGAATTGCTCTTTGTTTTTTTGTTTTACTTTTCTGTAGCGTACTATTTTGGTTTCGCATTCTAATGCATCGTAACCAATAAACTCTGTTTCTTTTTCCTGTGTTTTTTCGGCTTCTTCGCGGCTCATGCCTACGTACACCCAATCGTCGGTATCCATGGCGGTAGCTGCGCGTGAACGGTTCTTTTGTGCATCGAGGTGACGGTTAAACTCTGTTTCGTCAATACTCAGTTTGTAACCACGGGCAATAAGACTGGTTAAATCTACCGGAAAGCCAAAGGTGTCGTAAAGTTCAAACACAACTTTACCATCTACCACTTGTTTGTTGGCGGTGGTTGTATCAATACATACCTGATCAATGCGTTTTAATCCTATTTCAAGTGTTTTGTAGAAACTGGTTTCTTCTTCTTTAATTACTTTTTCAATCAATAATTTTTGGGTATTCAGTTCCGGAAAAGCATCGCCCATTTGATGTGCCAGTGTTGGCACAATGCGGTACATGAACGGTTCTTTAAGGTTAAGGGATTGGTACCCGTAGCGGATAGCTCGGCGCAGAATCCGTCGGATCACATAACCTGCTCCGTTATTGGCCGGTAACTGACCATCGGCAATGCTAAATGAAATGGTACGGATGTGATCGGCAATAACACGCATGGCAATGTTGGCCAATTGTTGTTTTTTGTGGTGCTCTTCATCTTCGGGTTTATACCGGTGTCCGCTTAGTTCTTCTATTTTGTTGATGAGGGGACTGAATACATCGGTATCGTAATTACTTTGTTTGCCTTGTAATACGCGTACCAGACGTTCAAATCCCATACCGGTATCTACGTGTTGTTTGGGGAGTTTAATGAGTGAGCCATCGGCGCGGCGTTCAAACTCCATGAATACGTTATTCCATATTTCAATTACCTGCGGATCGTCGTTATTAACGCGGGTGGCACCATCTATTTTTTTACGCTCCTCGTCACTACGTCCATCGTAATGAATTTCGGTGCAAGGGCCACAGGGACCTGTATCGCCCATTTCCCAGAAGTTGTCTTTTTTGTTGCCGTTAAGAATGCGCGAGGGATCAATAAACTGT
Organism: Sediminibacterium sp.; assembly: GCA_030054095.1. Taxonomy (GTDB): domain Bacteria; phylum Bacteroidota; class Bacteroidia; order B-17B0; family Aurantibacillaceae; genus Aurantibacillus. The sequence continues at coordinate 3,852 of JASGCO010000020.1, read as the reverse complement.
TTCCAGGTGTCGTAGGCTTCCTGATCAAAGTCCAGTCCATCTTCTTTACTGCCTTCAAATACGGTAACGTATAAGCGGTCTTTGTCTATTTTATATACTTCGGTGAGTAGTTCCCAGGCCCAGGTGATGGCTTCTTTTTTAAAGTAGTCGCCAAAGCTCCAGTTACCCAGCATTTCGAACATGGTGTGGTGGTAGGTATCTACGCCCACTTCTTCGAGGTCGTTGTGTTTACCGCTTACACGAAGGCATTTTTGTGTATCGGCCACGCGTGGCCATTTAATGGGTGCATTGCCCAGAAAAATATCTTTAAACGGCGCCATGCCGCTGTTGTTAAACATTAAGGTAGGATCGCCCTTTACCACCATAGGGGCACTAGGAACAATCTGATGTTGTTTGCTTTTAAAAAAATCCAAAAAAGTCTGGCGTACTTTGTGCGCTTCCATATCAAAAAAATGAGTTTTAAAGTTACAGTATTTTAAGGTTTTTACAGCGGTGCAATGCCTTAAAAAAGCAGCTTTTTTTGTATAATTATTCACAGGGGACGTAGTTTTGACGGATTGTTTTCTGTAGTTAAAATCTGCTGCAAAAAATTCATGATGTACATTTAATCAGACTCATGGTGTGCAGTTAACCCTCCGGCCAGGGATGGAGCGGCCTGTCTGAGCTCTTTTGCCGTTTGTTCTTCCGGCAAAAAGCGAGTAGCGAGAGCCCGGCCACGGGAGCGCAGGGGAAACAGTGTGGGAGACCGGGGCGGCCGCCAAAACTAAGGGATTGTAAAACTTAATGACAGGTATCTACATCAGGATACAGTAAATAGTTTTTGCGGATTTTTTTAAAGGTTTCTATGTCGTTTTGCCAGGATTGACGTATGGTTTCGGCGCTTTTCCCTTCCAGTAAATCGGATTTTAGTGTGGCATTGCCGGCATGGTAATTAAAGTTTTTGTCGAAGAAGGTGTCGCGTGGACAGGCTTTTAGCATGGTTTTGAGCCACTCTAGTTGCAGTGTTTTGGGGTGTTGTTTCAGGAAGCCGGATTCGCGCAGGTCTATGCCATAACAGGTTTGGTTAACGTATTTGGGCGTTTGACTCAAAGGGCCTGGCTTGGGCTGAAAGCTAAAGGTGGTGCTGGTGGTATAAGAAGGGTAACCGATTACCTGAAACGGAAAGGGAGTGCCCCGGCCCATGCTGACCACACTGCCTTCAAAAAGTCCGAGTGTGGGATAGAGGAGAACGGCGTTGTGGTTGGGGATATTGGGCGATGGTTTAACCGGTAAATCGTAGGTGGCGCAACGGTCGTAGTTTTTGAGGGGGATAACCGTTAGTTGGCATTGTACGCCATTGTTTAACCATTTTTCGCCATTAATCATTTGAGCGTATTCGCCGCAAGTCATACCATACACCAGTGGAACAGGGTGTAGCCCGAGAAAGCTTTTCCATTCTTTTTGCAGAACGGGGCCGTCAATGTAAAAGCCGTTGGGGTTGGGACGGTCCATAATAATTATTCTCTTTTTATTTTCGGCGCAGGCTTCCATTACGTAAGCCATGGTAGAAATGTAAGTGTAAAAACGAACGCCTATGTCCTGAATGTCGTAAACGACAACGTCAATATCTTTTAAATCTTCTTTTCGTGGTTTTTTGTTTTTGCCGTAAAGGGAGATAACGGGGAGTCCTGTTTTTTTATCGGTTTGCGAGTTTACTTTTTCGCCTGCTTCGGTATCGCCCCGGAAGCCGTGTTCCGGTCCAAACACTTTTTTTACTTTAACACCCGTGCGAATCAATAGATCTACCGTGCTTTCTCCGTTCAGTTGTCCGGAAACGTTGGTGACAACCGCTACCCGTTTTTGTTTAAGCAGTGGGAGAAATGCCTGAGGTTGCGCTATACCAACGCTTACGCTGGTGTAGGCTTTTATTTCGGGGGATTGCGCTTTTAGGGATAAACTTAGTACCAGCAGTAGTATGCAGACAATGAATTGCGTATTTTTACTTTCTTTAAGAAGTAAAGTGTCGGCAGAACGTTTTATAGCGAACCGGATTACAGAAGGCATACGGAGCAAAAGTACAATCTCTAAGCCAATTGTAAAAATAGGCACCATAGCGGTGGCGTTGGGAATGGCGGTGATGTTACTCACCATCTGCATTATGCTTGGGTTTAAGCGGGAAATCCAAAATAAGTTAACGGGTTTAAATTCGGCTATTACCATTAGCAGTACAACGGTAAATAATAGCCAGGAGCAGGAACCCATCCGCATACAACAAGACACATTAACCCGTTTGCGGCAACAACCGGGCGTTACGCATATACAGGGCATCGCGTATAAAAACGGGATTTTGAAAACAGAAGAAGAAAATGAGGGCATTGTATTAAAAGGTGTGGGAGCGGATTATGATTTTGGGTTTCTTAAGAACTACCTGAAGACCGGTGTTTTACCCTCGTTTGGCGATTCTTCGGCATTACAGTCTATCTTGATTTCTGAATCACTGGCAGCTTCTATGCGGCTTGAACTGGGTAAGAAAATGCTGGTGTATTTTGTAGTACAGCATGTTGTTACGGATAGTGTAACGGGTACGGTTTACACCAAATTTGAACAGCGTTCGCGGCAATTTAAAATAGCGGGTATTTTTAATACAGGGTTTAGTGATTTTGACCGTAATCTGGCGTTTATAGACCTTGACCAGATTCGCCGTTTAAATTACTGGACACCCGATCAGGTAGGAAGTTATGAGGTGAGCATAGGACATTTTGAGACGCTATCAGAAGCACAGCAGGCGACAGAAGAAACCGTTGGTTACGGGTACAGGGTAGAAACGATTGTAGATTCACAGAACGCCCTGTTCAGCTGGCTGGATATGATAGATGTAAATGGTGTTATTATTATTACGTTAATGATTATGGTGGCGGGCATTAATATGATTACGGCTTTGCTGATCCTTATTCTGGAACGGACAAACATGGTGGGGCTGGTAAAATCGCTTGGGATGAGCAATGTGAGTGTACGCCGTATTTTTTTAAACATCGCGTTTCATTTATTATGGCGGGGAATGTTTTGGGGGAATCTGGCGGGGCTTGGGCTTTGCGCGTTTCAGTATTTTACACGTTTTGTAAAACTCGATAGTGCGACATATTATATTGGTTATGTGGCCATTGAGTTTAACTGGCTATACATTATCGGGATTAATGTGTTGACGCTTGTGGCGTGTTTGGTATTACTCATTTTTCCGACCTTATTGGTAACGCGTTTAACACCGGTTAAAACGTTACGGTTTAGTTAAGGGAGTGTGTTATAGTAGTAGTTTAATGACACAAAATTACTTTGAAAAGTTAGTTGTTTTTGAAAATATCCGATGTTCCGGGATAAGAATAGTTGGGGATAAGACCTTTGTTAAAATTAATGCGGGTAGTAAATTTAATGTTTGGGTATTTTTAACCGGATTTTTTGTTTTTAGTATTTTTCTTTCTATTTACGGGGCATGGAGTTTTATGCTTGTTGTATTAATTGTTACAGGCGGTAGTATTTTGTACAACTACAAACGTTATGATTTTAATAAGGAGATTTTTCTGGATGGCAAAAAGCGGAGAGTAACGATAAAAGAATTTTCATTCAGAAAATTGAAAATGGAAACAATTTATGAATTCGACTTTTATAAATTTGAGAAGATTGTATTAAATAAAGTTACAATGACAAGAAATGGTAGTTTTACTCCATATTCGGGGAATGGATCAGATTGTTATTTAGTGGAAGTTTTTTTGAAAACGAATTCTTTTAAGTACAGGCTTTTTACATTAAATGCCGGGAAGTGTTGCCCTGTTCATTATGAGGAATTTTCAGAAGTATTAACAAAGATTTTGAAATAAT
>JASGCO010000005.1 GCA_030054095.1 Sediminibacterium sp. | reverse complement strand
ATACCACTGACTTTTAGCTAAGAGAACCTTGTTAATTATGAAAGAGGTCTAGTATAGCCTATGCTTGTTGATTAATGATCTTTAATAAGTCTTTTGCTATATTGTAAAACTCAGGAACTTATTGTAGTACCTTTAGTACATGATCACTGTGTTATATAAAAAATCGTTTGCTTGCTGTTATAGCTGTCAGCAGGTGGATTAGTTTTATAATAACAATGGACTCATTAACGTTTAAACCGCCTGTATATAATATACAGGCGGTTTTTGTTTGCCCATAAGTCCGGTATACACAATGGATGTGTTCTGGTCTGCAAAACCAGGGTAGTCAGTTCGATTCTGACACCGGACTCTTTTAACCTTTGTACTCTTTAATCTTTCAGCTATTCAGAATAAAGTACCCGTTTTTGATAGCATAAACCACCAGGCCGGTTCTGGATCTGACTTTTAATTTTTCGAAAAGGCCTTCTCTATACCCATCAATTGTTTTGGGACTCAGGCACATGACCTCAGCAATTTCTTTGTAGGTCATTTCTGTACACAACATCTTCAAAAATTCTATTTCACGATCCCGTAAATCAACTTTTTCAGGGAACTTTCCTTTCAAATGCTTAATACTTCCCATTAAACAACTTGAAACACGATCATTATAGTAATATCCCTTCTGAATTACTGTACTAATGGCTTCCACCAATTCCTTAACATCTGTTCCTTTTAAAAGATAAGCCCTTGCGCCAAGTTTAAGCATTCGTAAAATAATTCCCTCGTTATCGTACATGCTCAAAACAATCACTTTCAGGTCGCCCCATAACTGATTTAGTTTTTCAAGAGCTTCGCATCCATCCATGTCCGGCATATTAATATCCAACAGCACAACATCGGGTAAATCAACTGCGTTCAACATATACGTATCTATAAACTCTTCCGCACTACTAAAACCCTCTATTTTATCAAACATGTCAAAATCACCAAGATAGTGTTTCAGGGAAGAAACCACCAGTCTATGATCATCAATTATAGCGATGTTTCTTTTCATTATGCCATTAAAAAGTTTTTAGTAATTGTAACGCAGAAGTTGTGTTGTTTACTTATAAAAGTAATTAAAAACTTGATCGCAGAATTAACAAATACATTAATTACGAACTGACTTTAAGCAGTAATTAACTTCCTAAATCTGACTTTTTGTCTTTAACAGGTATCTCCGAGCGGAATTATCCCTTAATAATACCGGAAAAATCCCCTTGAAACAGGTATTTTTTTGCAGCAGTTTTGTGAAGCATGCAATGGGGATTCCGAAAACCTTTTAAAAGAGTAGGATTATTAACAATTACACACAACTATGCAACACACCATTCAACACATTCTAGACCGGAAAAAAATGATCCGTACTGATCGTTTAATCATTGAGCCCTGGTTAAAACCCTGCCCTGTAAATGTATTAATTGTTACTGATGGCGGGCTCGATTTTGGGCTGGGCGATTTTGGTTTATCAGCATTTCTTGATTGCCTGATAAATGATGGGCGATTTTACGTTAATTTCAGGATTACACTCGCACATTTAAGATCTAATGTTTCTGATCAACAAATGGCTGGTTCAAATACCAGTACGGCTATTGTACGCAGAATTAAAGATTTTGTATTTGACGATCCAAACTATTTTGCTCAGGGCATGTACGATGAGGTATGGCTATTTGGCATTGAAACCTTTTACCGCAACGGCAATTATAACAGACGTAATTCTCAGGTAAATGGCTCCTTTCCTTACCCAACCAACTCTTTGTCAAATAATGAGCTAAATGCCATTCAGCAGTTTATGAATAATGGCGGCGGAGTATTTGCCACTGGTGATCATGGCGCACTCGGTAATGGGCTTTGTGGTGCCATTAACAGGGTAAAATCTATGCGCTACTGGAATCACTATCCTACGGGCAATGATGCCACAAGTGAAGTAGGAATGACTGGTACCCGGCGAAACGATACCAATTCTGCTCAGTTTATTATGTCAGACGGGACTGTTCAAACCAGCGACGCGGGAACACAATTCAGTGATCAGTCTGATGACATTCCTCAACGCCTGGAGTTAAAATTGTATCATAGCCGTTCAGGACCCTTCATCCGCCGGTCCTATCCACATCCATTGATGTGTTCACGTTTAGGCCGTATCAATGTTTTTCCTGATCATCCGCACGAAGGAGAGTGTCGCGAACCGTTGGCGGCAGAATACAATCAGTATCCTAATTTACCCAGCGGTAATCCTTTGTTGCCAGAAGTAATTGCGTGGTCTTCCGTTCCTGCCGGAAATACCGGAACATTGCGTAACACTTCCAAAGCACCAACCGTTGCGCAACGCTTCGGCGCTATTTGCGCGTTTGACGGGCACATAGCGGGGCAAGGACGTATTGTCACCGATGCTACATGGCATCACTTCGTAAATGTGAATCTCATCGGTTTAGTGGAAGGCGGCCCTTTCGACGATCTCACCATGGCCAACAGTACAAGCAAACACGACGGCTTTTTATCTTCGCCACAAGGACAGCAACATTTTGCCTTAATAAAAGAGTATTTTATAAACATTGGGGTCTGGATAGCTCCCCCCTCTAAAATTCAATGCTTCAACTCACGCTTTCTGAAACGCTTACTATACTCTGATCGGGTTATGGAAGCCGCACTCTCCGATCCAAACACAACCTTTGAGAAAATAAGTCTTAACCTAAACTATAGTATTGGTGTACATGCCAGAGATGTACTTGGGCGATTAGCCGGGCAGTGTGAAAGTATTCGGTTCTTGTATGATATCATTGTCCGTGAATTTTTACCTGTACTGGAACCCAAAATTAATCCCTGGAGCAAGTTTGCTGAGCCTATTAAGCGTTTCGACTCAGAAGTTCCGCTCCCTGCTCATGACTATGAGCCTATACTCGATATTGCTCTTGGATCTCTGTTGGTTGCCTTAAGGCAGGAAATGCCCTATTACACTGAGGATAAAGATAAACAGTTTGAGGAAAGCTATAAAAGAGTGGCTGCCAGTAAAGTAATGAGCAATATTGCCAAAGCTATAGAGTTTTATACAAAAGAAAGCAATGGGTTTACAGAAACACTAAATATTGCATTAAAAAATCTCAAAACCGGAAAATAATGGCATTACAAGCCATTTACTCTTATCAAGAGTAACAGTAATTTTTTAGTAATAATCTGGTTTTGCCATAAAGCGGCTTATTTAAGCAAATAAGCCGCTTTAAATTTCAGTCTTTCGAATATCACGCAAATAATACATATACAACTTTTGCCCAACTGCCTTATACGAAGCATTTCGTTCTATTTGGTCTGACAACTTGCTGACATCTATTTGTACTTTGCCTTTTAAGAAAGCCTCCAGGGCCCTTAATTGGCCCTGTGCGTCTCCCTTTTCTGTTAAAATCCCCATATCCGGTTCAATAAGAAAAGGCAAATGTCCCACTTTTGTAGCCAAAACCGGGACCCCACAGGCAAGGGCCTCTAGTGCTACAACCGGCATGCCTTCAAAATGACTGAACAATAACAACGCGTGCGCTTTTTGTAAATAACCCGCCAGTATTTGCGGAGCAAGATTCCCTGTAAATTCAATGGTTTTTAGTCCGATTTTTTCTGCCAACTGTTTGGCTTGCTCCAGTTCCTGCCCTTCGCCTCCAACAATCAGCGTTTCAAAAATATAACCCTTTTGCTGCAGTTTAAGCAATACATCAAAGGTTCCGCTTATGTTTTTTTCCCGTTCTACTAAGGATGAAATATGAATCAGTAATGGCTTATCTTGCTTGTGTCCCGGTTTAAAAATAGCAGTATCTACTACATTAAATAATAATTCATAATCTCCATGTAATCCATGGTCCACCATTGCCTTTCGTTGCGGCTCCGATACATAAAATATTTTTTCCGTATGACGCACCGCTTTTCTGGTAATCCACTTTTTTAAGACTCCTTTATAGTTTCCGTCTTCCGGTAAATACCCGCTCCAATGTTCCACTATAGTATATGGAACCCTGAAAACTGAACGGGCTAGAGAAAGAAACAATGCCACCGGAAATACAACATTCACCTGAATAGCACTCACCGGGATTGGTTGATTATTTTTGATCAACCCGAACAAGGTTTTATAAGCACTTCGTGCGCGCCAGTAGTGTACAAATGGTTTTAAGAATGAATAGCTACGCTGATACGCCATCCGGTATTCAGTGCAGGTGTTTGACAAACGGGTAACAGATGGTTCCGGATCAGGGTTATCTGATGCATACACATACACCACGCTTACCCGCGCATACAAAGCCAGCGCCATGGCATGACGCTGAATAAAAATACCATGTGTTGGCTTTTCTGTTACAGGGTACCAGGAAGCCATAAATAAAATATGCGGTATCTTTCCGTTCATTAACTTTTGTCAAAATTAAACTAATCTTTCTATTCGTTATAAACCTATCTTTACGTCCATTATGAAAATTCTTGTTGTGTGCCTGGGCAATATCTGCCGATCACCAGTTGCAGAAGGCATTTTACTTCACCTTAAAGAACAGTATCAGTTAGAAAATCTGGTAATTGACTCTGCCGGAACATCAGGGTATCATATTAATGAGGCCCCTGATAACCGCACTATTCAAAACGCGCTTAAACACGGCGTTAACTTAAAGCCTTTGCGGGCGCGGCAATTTAATCCTTCAGATTTCGATGAGTTTGACCTCATTCTTGGGATGGACGAGTCCAATATCAAAAATATCAAATCGTTAAGTCCACTTCCGGCGCATCACAAAAAAGTCAAATTATTTCTGGATTATTTGTATCCCAACGAAAACAAGATTGTTCCCGATCCCTATTACGGAACAGAAAAAGATTTTGAAGAGGTGTTTCAATTAGTGTGGAACGGCAGCAAAGCATTACTGAATGGATTGGGTTACTCACTAAAATAATTTGAAATCCGTTTTTACCCTACTCCATTCGCTCCCATTAATAATTAGTATACATCCAGACATATAAAAAACCCGGTTTAAATTGCAAAACCGGGTTTAAATTTTCTTTCTCTTTAAGGATTACAGATTACTCCTTAATAAATTTCGTTGTTACCGAGCCTTCTGATGTTTCCATTTTCAGAAAGTAAATTCCGGCTTTTAAAGATTCAACGTTCAGGTTCAGCACCTCACTAACTTCATGTCCGCTGTGTGTGAGTACCATTTCTCCCAGTTGATTAAATACTTTTACACCTTTTAATGCTGCGCGATCGCTGTTCAATTTTATACTTAACAAAGTATTAGCGGGACTAGGATATACCGTCACTTTAGAAACATCCAATGCCGTTTCTTTTATACCAATAGGTACCGCTTTGGCATTAATAAATAATGAAGCTGTAACTGAAGGTGATCCTATAGGCAAGGCAAGGCTCTGATAACTAACATTAACAATGGCGAACTTATCTGAAGCATGATAATACTGATAAGTGGATAAATTAAGCGTTGCCGTAACAGCAAATGGAAGCCCGGGAATAGTAACCGGAGCGGTGAGTCTCTGATTAACTTTTAGCTGCAATACGTTGGTTAAGGTAGCGCCACCCGGTAATACCAGTGAACCGGTTCCGGTGGCAGAAACCGTCATGTTCCCCGAAGCATTAGCGTTAATTGTACCCGCAGTTATTGCCCCGGCAATAGCATCCGTAGCATTGTATCCGTAGGCTATAGGCCAGGTTGCAAGCACCGCACTATTGGTGAAGTTAAATGCGCCGGCTGTTGTGGTTTGCCCTAATAGTTCATATTGTGTGGCGGTGGTTTTATAGTAACCGTAAGTGTTGCCACTGCCGCCAACTTCCACTAAATTACAGCCAGGGTAATTCGTAGATCCTGCCACAGCGGCCGCGGTTGTATATGAGAAAGGAACTTCTGCGGTAGTAGTAGTCCGCTTTGTTGCGTTCGAAAAATCCCACAACACACCATTTCCCGTTGTTTTTGGAATAACTGTTACCGAGTCGTGTGCCACATTAGTGTAAGTATCTCCTGCCACGGGTTCGTTAGCCGCCTTTGTTAAAGTAAGTTGGGCTTTTGCCGGAGAGAATAACAGAAAACAAATTGTAATAAAAACAAAGTATAAATTTTTCATTGGCAAATAATTAAGTTTTAACAAATGTATACTATCCATTTGTTAAAACAAATCTGCCGCAATCAAATAACTGCTCAAAATGATACTTCTAAATACTCTTTTTGTAAATAAGCGCTACTGCATAAGCATTTACTCCCTCTCCCCGGCCTACATACCCCAATCTTTCATTAGTGGTGGCCTTAATGGACACTTCGTCCTCTGAGACATTTAAAATAGGCGCCAAAACTTCCTGCATAGCCTTAATATGAGGATTTACCTTCGGGGCTTCCAAACTAAGCGTTGCGTCAATATTCCCTATAGCATACCCCCTTTCATTCAGTAAACGCACAACTTCTGCTAACAGCAATTTACTATCAGCTCCTTTGTACTTTGGGTTGGTATTTGGGAAATGGAATCCTATATCCCTTAAATTTGCCGCACCCAAAAGAGCGTCACAAATAGCGTGTAATAACACATCCGCATCACTATGACCGACACAGCCTTTTTCGAATTCCAGCCTAACTCCTCCCAGCCATAATTCCCGATCTTCTCCAAGTGGGTGTACATCGTATCCAAATCCTACCCTGATATTCATGCCTAATGATTATTTTAAATAACACTCTGTAGATGATGTTGATAAACTTTTGCAGTGCTTTTTGGCCTGCCAGCGCGTCCCTTCTTTTTCGCCGGCATTATACGTACTAAAAGCGTTTTTGCATTCACAGGTGTAAGTCTTTTTACAGGAAACCGTGAAAAGCACACTAATGGCTAGTATAATCCTGTTATATTTCATGCTTTTTCTATCGCTTCTACGCCGGGTAAACTGCCTTGCTCAATATACTCGAGCAATGCGCCGCCGCCTGTACTAACATAACTTACCTGCGAAGACAAATTGTATTTATTAATCGCGGCAACACTATCTCCTCCGCCAATTAACGAATACGCCCCGGTTTTAGTGGCCTCTACAATATCGTAAGCGGCCTGCCGGGTGCCATTTTCAAAATTACTCATTTCGAAAACGCCCATTGGACCATTCCATAGTATGGTTCTGCTGGCTTTAATCACCTCTCCATAGTGTTTTACACTCTCCGGGCCAATATCCAGCCCCATCCACCCATCGGGAATGGCATCAATATTACAGGTTTTAAATGCCGCATCGTTGGAAAAATTATCCGCTATTACCGCATCCGATGGCAAATACAGGTTTACTCCTTTTGCCTTTGCTTTTTCGATCAATTCTTTTGCAATATCCAAACGGTCCTCTTCACAAAGCGATTTTCCGATTTGTCCACCCAAGGCTTTAATAAAGGTAAAAGCCATTCCACCACCAATAAGAATATTGTTGGCTTTATTCATTAATTGTTCAATGATCAGAATTTTGTCGCTTACTTTAGCACCACCAATGATGGCGGTAAATGGCTTCTCGGCACTGGTTAGTACTTTATTAATACTCGCTACCTCTCCTGCCATTACATATCCAAAACATTTTTTTTCAGTTGTAAAAAACTTAGCTATTACAGCTGTTGAAGCGTGTGCCCGGTGCGCTGTTCCAAAGGCATCGTTTACATAAACCGTTCCATGCTCACTTAATTTCTGAGCAAACGCTTCGTTCCCTTTTTCTTCGTCTTTGTAAAAACGCAGGTTTTCGAGTAACACTACTTCTCCCGCTTTTAAAGAAGCTGATTTGGAAAACGCCTCTTCGCTTATGCAGTCGCCAACAAATTGGACAGCGGTTCCCAATTGCTCACTTACACTGCTTACAATGTGACGCAGTGAGTACTTTTCGGTTGGTCCCTCTTTTGGCCGACCCAAATGGCTCATCAACACAATGCTTCCCCCATCGTTCAATATTTTTTTAAGCGTTGGGATAGCCGCCTTAATGCGTGTAAGGTCTGTTACCTGAAACTGATCGTTAAGTGGTACATTAAAATCAACACGAATCACGGCACGCTGGCCCGCAAAATTTATAGAATCAACTGTTTTCATATTACATTAGGAATAGCAAATATAGGAGATTTGACAGGTAGTGCTTAAAAATGTAATACACAAAAATTTAACCAGCTACTTCTGTCAAAACTTATTTTTGGCTACTACCATACACGTAAAACGGCTTGTGCAGCAAAGTTCGTTTGCCTCGTTATACAATTTTATATCCCATATATGCAAACGGCCGCTAACACTTAAAGGGCGACATACGGCCTTTACGCTGCCACTTGTTACAGCTTTGATATGATTGGCATTAATTTCAATCCCAACACCAATAAACGTTTCACGGTTAACGCAGCACCATGTTGCTACGCTACCAACTGTTTCTGCCAGGGCCACCGAAGCCCCCCCATGCAATAATCCAAACGGTTGTTTGGTTTTTTCATTTACAGGCATTGTGGCCACCAGGTAATCGGGGCCCTTCTCTGTAAAAACAATATTAAGATGCTCTCCCAGAGAACCATTATTGAGTTGGTTAAGATCTTCGGTCGTTAATTCGCCATGCCAGATTGAAGTGATTGAATCCATATATTAAATGTAACGTTCAAAAATATCTGTTTTTATTATGAGAATAACCCGTTTAAAGAGTGTATCAAAAAAAATGACGGTAACCAACCGTCATTTCTAACCAAAGCAAAAACTGTTTAACCCTTAATTATAACAATTGTTTGCTTATCTTCTTTCAAGGAAATCTCAATCCTTGCGCAACAACACTATTTTTAATTCATTTTAAAAGCTGGGATTTTCCCTTCTTTCATCAATTGTAAACTTTTGCGTTTATGCTCTTCAAAATTTCCGAACGCTAATGCATCCAGCATCTCTTCACGCGTCATATCAGGGTTTCCAAACTGCATCCTGATTTCGTCCGCACAACGGTCAACATACTTTTCAAATTTGTTGGGAGCCCAAACATACTCCTTTTTAGGAGAGTCTTTTTTAATTGCGAATTCTTTAGGAAGCACGCCTTCTATCTTAGCTTTAATTTCCAATCCCTCGTACACTTTCGGCAATTGTCGGTTATCAAACATGAATGGTTTGCTTACCATAATTACATGTTTTTTCCGCTTAGGATCAATCATAGATAAACCCTCAATGCGTAATCCCTTTTTTTTAAGGGTTCCATACTTTGTTTCGAAGTGTTTTAAAATTTCAAACATGATAAACAAGCTAACTTATTAACAAAGGTAGGGATTAAATGTGTTAATAACTCCGTTTTTAGACGAATTTCTTTTAATTGTCCTCCTACAGCACGTGTTTTTAAGGTTACTAACCTGTTGAAAATCTGTTGATTAGAATGTTAAATAAAAATTAACGAATTGATTTTCAGGCGTTTATAAAAAACCAGAAAAGTGTTTATAAATCGCTGTTGGCGCGGCGTTTTATCCCAGAATTATATCTTTCAATGCTTTCACCCACTCATCCCCGGCATTTAAACTTCCAACTAATGTGACTTTTTGGCCTCCGTGTTCCTTAAAAATTTCGTCGTATTCCGTCCCTATTTCATGGATTGTTTCTAAACAATCCGCTACAAAAGCAGGAGAAAACATCAGTATATTTTTTGCTCCTTTTTTAGCAAGATCGGCCACTACTTTATCACTAAATGGCATTAACCATTTGTTGTCGAGCCGACTCTGAAAAGCCGTAGTGTACTTTCCTTCGGGAATATTAAGCGCTTTTACCAATCTGCGGGTTGTTTCAAAACTATTGGCGCGATAGCAATACCGGTTGTTTTTAGTGATGGTTTTACAGCAGTCACCCATTACACAATGGCCCCCCCCATAATGTTGGGATCCCTTCCGTATTTGCCGTTCCGGGAGTCCATGGTAACTAAACACGACGTGGTCGTAATCCTCTATCTTATGTTTCTTTGCCTCAAACAACAACGCATCCAGAAAACGGGGGTGATCGTAAAACTTACTTATTATGTTGATATTGGGAATTACCTCCCACGATTGAATTTCCTTTAAAACGGCCTCAATGGTACTGCCTGTACTGCTACTGGCATATTGTGGATAAAGCGGTACAATATGAATTCTCTCTGCCTGTGACTTTCGTATGGTTTCTAATGCCTGCCGGATGCCGGGCTTCTGATACCGCATGGCCAGTTCCACCATACAATCTTTTCCTGTGAGTCGCTGCAATTTATCCTTTAACTCTATACTGTTCAATAAAAGGGGTGAACCGTCTTTTGTCCAAATATGCTGGTACAGTTTAGCACTGCGGAAACTACGAAAAGGAACAATGATAAAGTTTACCAGCAAGAACCTTCCTGTCGGATTAATATCAATAACCCTGCGGTCATTCAGAAATTGTGTCAGGTATTTACCCACTTTAGAAGCGGTTGGCGCATCGGGTGTACCTAAATTTATGAGGAGTATAGCGTCTTTCATTCTTCCGTTTATCTACAATGTTCCGATAAGAACAAACAAGATCAATTTGTGTTCAAATTTGATTCGGTAATCGGCTCTACCGGAGTTTTGGTAACAGCCATTCCGCTTTTCTTATTAAATGTTTTCTGAAAAAGAATAATAATAGCTACCCCTCCTGAAATGGCGGCATCTGCAAAGTTAAAAATAGGTCTGAAAAACTGGAACTCTTCTCCTCCCCACACCGGAAACCAATCCGGGAAATGGCCGTTTACAATAGGAAAGTAAAACATATCTACAACGTGACCGTGCAGAAAACCTGCATACCCGCCTTCCACCGGTAAAAACTTCGCTACGTCCAATTGGGTACTTTCCCCGAACAACACTCCATAAAACATACTGTCTAAGATATTTCCTACCGCCCCGGCCAAAATAAGTGATACGGCAAAAACAAACCCTTTGTGTTCATTCTGTTTTAAAATATACCGGATATAAAATAAGCCCCCTATACAGGCTATTATTCTGAATACACTCAGCATTAATTTGCCATAATCACCGCCAAATTCAAACCCGAAGGCCATTCCCGGATTTTCGGTAAAATGCAAAACACACCAGTCTCCAATTCTTCCGACTTCTCCCAACGGATAATTTAGTTTAATATAAATTTTGATACACTGATCGACGAGTAAAACCAAAATAACCGTAAGTAAAGGGATACGGTAAAACCGAAACAGGCTTCTTATTTTATCTTTGAACATCAGCCGCCAAAGATACTGTTTTATTTGAAAGCGAACGCTTGCCCGCTAACCTGAAATGTTATAAAATTTAAAAGGTCCGACCGGTTTTACTAGTCCAGTTTGAAATTACCACTGCCAATTACCACACCATCACAGGTAATTTCAACCTGATAATTTCCTGGTAAAAACTCGCCTTGCCCTTCGCAATATGTAACGGCCGTTATTTCCGTATTAGCATAATTAACCGTCTCCTTTCCTGCAAAGTAACCACTTGATTTGCCAAAGGTAAAGCGGTAATTATCATCGTAGCCTTTTGCCATTTCTTTACCGTCCGGGGTCATAATTCTTATATATACTGTCTTTTCACCCGCTTTTGCAATCTTATTTTCACCTAAACTAAACTGGACTTTTATTTTTTCTACGCGTTTGGCTCTGTTGGTTTCTGATTCCTTTTTGCCTCCACTCTTAAATTTTACGCCCTTAGCTGAAACATTAAAACAGGTTAAAATACTTCCTTTAGCAATGGTGCTTTTTAACTCTTCTTTTTCTCGTTTCAGTTCATCTCCTTTTGTTTTCTCATCATCCAGCTCTTTCAACACTTGCTTTTTCTCTGCTACCAGTGCCTGATTCAACACGCCCAAACTATCAATGGTGCGCACATACCCCTTCATTATAGCGCGGAGGGTTTCCGTTTCTTTTCTGAGTTTAGAAATTATATACGCATCTCCCTTGTGCTTTTCCGCTTCCTGAATCAGTTCTGCAATTTTCAGCTTTTTTTCTTCAATTTCTGTTTTCAATGCTTCGTCAGAGGTTTCCAGTGTTTCATACTCTTTCTGAAGGGCCAAAAGGTCCGCTTTTACATTATCCCGTTCTACAATTACCTCTTTTGTTACCACAATCTGATCTGCCACTTTATTTTTCTCTTTTATCCATAACCAGAGCGTAAACGCGTTGGTTCCAACTAGAAGGGTTATTATTACCCAAAATAGTCCATACCGTTTTTTTGAAGCTTGTTCGTTTTCTGACATGTATCAAAGTTACAAAGTAAAATTGTACTTTAGTTGTATGCTACAGCCACTTATTAACGACTTCCTGTCATTAATTTATCCTTCTTGTTGCCCTGCTTGCCAAAATCTTTTAATGAAACATGAGTCGCTCATTTGCAATACCTGTCTGTTAACCCTTCCCCGACTTAAAAATAATCCCGTCCAAGAGCAACAGTTGGAACATACTTTCGCCGGCCGGGTCACCTTACATCATTCGGGGGCGCTATTTGCCTTCGAAAAATCGGGGCGTGTTCAAAAATTACTGCACACTATAAAATATAAACAACACCGGTTACTGGCCTCTTATCTGGGTCAGATGATGGGGGTCGAGTGTTACGAAAACCGGGGATTGTCGGGAATAGACTATATTGTTCCGGTTCCCCTTCATCCTAAAAAATTACGCGCCAGAGGGTTTAATCAAAGCGAGTACATTGGTAAAGGGCTGGCACAATCTCTGGGGGCCGAGTTGGTCAGTAATGGCCTGATGCGCCAAACAGAAACTAAAACACAAACCAGGAAATTTCAGTTCGAACGTTGGGAAAATGTGAAAGATGTTTTTGTTATCAATCCGCTTAAAAGTGAGTTGTTCAAAGGCAAACACATCCTTTTAGTTGACGATGTCATTACCACTGGTGCTACCATAGAAGCCGCTTGTATAGCACTACAAAGCGTTCCGGACATCCGTCTTAGCATCATTGCTTTGGCCTATGCACTTAAAGCGTAGTGCGCCTACATTTGGCCGCCTTGCACGGTATAAAGGCGGGCGTTATCTATACAAGTGGGTTTTTGACAATCTCAAAGCAAAAAAGTGTATTTTTAGCAAACTATTAATGCTGTCTGTGATCCCTAAACGAACCTTTTTGGGCATACTACTCTTCTTTTTACTGTTAAGTAAGGTGATTTCATTTGGTCAAAAGCAGAATGTAGTGCTGGATGATGTTAATCTGAACGGTATTACCAACTCCTTTATTACCTGCATTTACCAGGACAGCAAAGGTTATTTATGGCTTGGTACCATTGCGGGGCTTAACCGTTACGATGGTTACACCTTCTACAATTACCGGTCGTTTAACCTTGACAGTAACAGTTTAAGCGCTCCGGGAATAACCTGTATGATGGAACTTAAAGATAAGCGCTTGTTGATTGGAACAGGGAAGGGATTAAACGTTTATAACCGGGAAAAAAACAATTTCACGCGTATCCCGGTCCCGGTTAGTGACTCTAAGTCCGACGAATATAAAAAAACCGGTAGAATTACTTGCTTGTATGTTTCCCGCGATGGGATCATTTACTGCGGAACAGCGAACGGTGTTTTTATTTTTAATGAAAATACCAATAGGCTTGTCCCGTTTAAATACGGTAAAGATGTCTATCTAAAAGATTGGCAGGTACAATCCGTGCTGCAAGACCGCGGTGGAGCATTATGGTTTGGTGCCAGAAAACCCATCAAAGAAGGAGAAGTTGCTTTCAGGGTATTTAAATTAAATCCTAATACACTTCGCCAAAAAGAAATTGTCGTTAATACCTGGGGCGCATCGGGTCATGCGGGCATTTCAGAAGATTATCTGGGCAATGTTTGGGTGAGTGTTGACGACGGTTTGGTTTCCATTAATCCGAATACATTCAAACAAATCTTTTACAAAGCACCTGAAAATTTTTACTCTAACATTTCTTACTATCATTCTAAAGACAATATTATCTGGCAGGGGTTTTGGAGTTTTGGCGTTACTGCCTTCGATATAGATAAAAAGGAGTTTACTGTTTTTAAAAACGATCCTTTAAACCCTCGCTCATTAAAAAGCAATAAAATCTATTCGTTGTTTAAAGACGATAATGAAATTATGTGGTTTGGTTCTGAAGTGGGATTACAGAAATTAACGAGCAAGCGCCCTAATCTTGAAATTATTTCCAGAAACTTTGATCCCCTTCATCCATTTACTGCCAATCGCTTTACCCGAACTAAACTACTAAGTAAAACCCCAGACAAAATTCTGGTAGCCGTTGATGGAGAGGGATTTTCTATTCTGGATAAAATCAATAAAACGAATCTAAGTGTAGGGCCTAACGAAATCATTAAAAATGATGAGCGCTTTGTTAATGAGTTTTATGAAGATGAAGATGGCTCAGTTTATATTGCCGGCCAGAATAATTTTAGCAGAATGCGCTTCATTGATGGTAAGCCTACATTAAAGTCTTTCTTCTCTTATCAGCAGCATTATCTTTTTTCAATCATTCAGGATAAAAGAGATTCTAATTGCGTATGGCTTTTGGGAATAAATCAAATTATCAAGTTCGACAAAAAAACAGAGCAATTTATTTTTATTAACGAGCCCGGCGGCGTAAAACAAATGTTCACCGGAGGCTTCATGGAGCAAAACGACCTCTTCCTCTTACACAAAGACGGCATATTAAAATACAATACTCTAACATCGGCAACAGAAGATATCGTAATAGAAGATGTTGGAACTCTGAACAATTTTGTTGTGCTTGACAAGAACACCATCATGCTCGGTTCACAATATCAGGGGCTAATACGGTTTGATTTCAGAACCCGTAAATACAAAGTAGAGCTAAATCAGGGGAAATACTTCCCTGAAATTTCGCACCTCAAAAGTTACCGGGGGCGGATATGGATTGCTACACCTAATGGGCTTTACAGTTGGAAAGTCTCTAACAAGGATGTTTTACACTATAGTAAAATTGATGGGCTTCCCAGTGATATTATTTATCATGTGGAAGAAAAAGACGGCTATCTATACCTTTCAACACACGAAGGGCTTTGTGTCTTTAATCCTAACTTTAATCAAACCCATTTCAATTTCCCGAAAGTTGATATTACCGGCCTTTATAGCATTGACGGGTCATTTGGTTACGACATAGACGTTAGCAAAAAGGAGGAGATTCTTTTGCAGGAAAAACAAAATTCGTTTAAGATACGGTTTACCGTATTGGATTTTAATTTACCGGAAAAGAACATTTACAAACACAGGTTATTACCTATCGAAAACGAATACAGTCCGTTTGGTGCTCAGAATGAAGCCATTTACAACGGCTTACCTATTGGAGATTATGAGTTTCAGGTTATTGGTCAAAACAGCGATGGCATGCAGAATCTGGAGGCCGTAAGTATCAAAATAAGAATTGTTCCCCCTTTTTATAAATCGAAATGGTTTTATGTTCTTTGCGGAATAGCCCTTTTAGCACTTACGACCTTTATTATTGTTTACAGGAACCGGATTAATAAACGTAGTACAGAGCGCCTCGAAAGAGTCATCTTTGAACGTACCAATGAAATTGAACAGAAACGAAGAGAACTGAGTGAGAGTATTTCAAAAACCAATTCACTTATTAATAATACTAAAGACTGCCTATTGTTACTTGATAAAGACGGCTGTGTAGTTCTTGTAAATGAAACGTTCAGGCAACTTTATGCAAAAGCCGGAATTGAAATTGTATATGGTCAGTTGTTTGTTTCACTTTTACCAGATGATTTCAGAAACCGCTTTGTAACTTCTATTAACAAACTTAAGTTGGAGACTTCTGCCGAACATGAGGATGTTTTTGACGTTGACAATTCACGCTTCTACTATATCACGAGTTTAAATACCATTTATTCTGAAGACAATTCGATTATTGGTTATACCATTTTCAGTAAGGACTACACAGCTATTAAAACTGTTCAGCAGGAACTTACCCAATTGTCGCTGGTTGCCAGTAAAACAGACAGTGTTATTATCATTACCGACGATGTTGGCAAAATAGAATGGGTAAATAAATCGTTTGAACGCTTAACCGGTTACTCGCTCATCGAAGTAGCTGGCAAAAAACCAGGGCATATTCTTCAGGGTCCAAACACCAATCAGGAAACAGTACAGTTTATCCGCGAAAAACTTCAGGAGCAGGTCGCATTTACAGCTGAACTGATTAATTATTCCAAAACAGGAAAAGAATACTGGCTTTCACTTAATATTTCGCCGGTTTATGACGATAAAAAAGTACTCAAGAACTTCATAGGTGTAGAACAGGATATCAGCGAGCGAAAGCTCCTCGAAGAAGAAATCATCCTTCAGCGAAATGAATTACAACAAACCAACAAGGAACTCATAGATAGTATTAATTACGCCGAGCGCATCCAAAAAGCCATTTTGGTCGGAGAACAAGCCCTGAAAATTAATCTTCCGGAAAGCTTCATCTTCTTTCAACCGAAAGATAGGGTAAGTGGTGATTTTTACTGGATAGGAAGAGATGGCAATTACCTTGTTGTAGTTGCTGCTGATTGCACGGGGCATGGGGTTCCGGGTGCAATGCTGAGTATGATTGGCACCTCTTTACTAAATAAAATTGTTTACGAGGACAATTGTTACCTCCCCGGCGACGTTATAAAACGTCTAAACACACTCTTTTACCGACAACTCAATCTGAAAGACACTCCCCTTCGAGATGGCATGGATGCTTCTGCGCTAACGATTGATTTCGAAAACAATAAGGTGTATTTCTGTGGTGCCCGTAATTCGGGATATATGATCAGCAGTAATGAACTCGTGGAGCTGAAAGCTCAGCGGGATTCGGTTGGAGAAAATGAGTACATCGAGTTTGTGAGCCTTGAAGTGCCTTACCAGAAAGGAAACATGTACTATTTATTTAGTGATGGCTTTAAAGACCAGTTTGGTGGGCCGGAAGAGAAGAAATTAACCAGTAAACGTTTTAAGGAAATACTGTTTAACGCCTCGTCTATGCCAATTAATGTTCAGCAAAATTTTATTACCGAAAAACTTAATTTGTGGCGTGGTGATCTTCCTCAGACAGACGACTTATTAGTAATTGGATTAAAGCTTTGAGAACAACATCCATAATACTTTTACTGCTGCAACTAATGGGGTTTACCCTGCACGCTCAGGACACAATCCGTATTAGTTCTGTTACCAACGAATGGATCGTTAAAGAAAACCAATTTGCTGTTTTAATGAAGGAAAAATGGAACATTGATGATGTTCTGGCAAATCAGGATCTGTTTAAATCTGCCCGAATCGACAATCCATTCACCAAAGGCACCAGTAATAAAACAGTATGGTTGCATCTAAATATCTCCAACCCGAGTGAATTTTGTTTTTTACAGTTTAGTCATACACACCTCTCAAAACTTAAAATTTATTTTTGTATTGAAACGAAAGACAGTATTGTCAAACACGATCTAAGTCTTCTCATCCGTTCAAAAATGGGGAACAAATTCAAATATCCAACGGTTGTCATCCCAAAAGGAAAAAAGATAGATTGCTTCGTAGAATTTAATCCAGGGGGTAATACAAGCGCCAATGACATTATCATTACTACTCAATCCCGTTTGTTTATAACTGATTCTCAAAGAAATGTTTACTATGGCATTTACTTTGGAGCAATGGTTCTTATGATTTTTATTTACGGTGTTGTTTATTCCGTTACAAAAAACAGCGCTAATGTTTTTTTCGCTTTTTTTATTGTTTCCTTTCTAATGTTTGTCTCCATTTCCAATGGAATATATTATCTGTACCTTCCTGCCTGGTGCAGCGAGTTTTTTTCTAATAAGTGGGCTCCCGCTATATGGATAAATCTGAGTTGTTTATCTGCATCAGCTTTTGTTCGCAGGTATGTATTTGGCAATGTTTCCCTTAAAAGCATATATATTAGCCCTCACATTATAATTTGTTTATTGCTGTTTTTTACCGTTCCGTTTATTCCCTTGTCTTTATTCCACCTTTTATCACACATTAATATCTTTATTGCATTTAGCACTATCTTCTACTGTTTTCTATTCAAGTCCAAATTTTTATATCGTCCCAGCAAACTTATCATTTTTTCCGGGACGCTTATTTTTGCCATTATGGCCCTTAGTAACATTTTGGCCTATGAAGGTATTATTTCAGTATCCGCGGCCACGAATAACCATCTGCTGGAAATAGGCGGATTGATAGAAGCTGTATTTACCGCCATTGGCCACTTTGTGCTTTACCTGAAAGAACAATCAGATGTTACCAAACAGCTTATTAAAGAACAGGAACGTATTATACGCCTTAGAATGGACGAAAATTCCTTTAAAAGGGAACGCGTCAAAAATATGCAGGATAAAAAAGAGAGGGCGCTCCTCTCTTTAAAAGAAGTTCTTAACGACCTGAACACCATCGACTCTGAAATTACAGAGAATGAAAACGCCATCCTCATCAGTGGCAAAACACAAGCTAAAGTAAGCCGCCAGATAGCGGAAAGTAACTTTATATCCAAAGACGTTCTGAATAGCATATTTGACATGGTTCTTATTGTTGATGAGGATCTTATCGTGATTGATTATAATGATAAATTCGAAAAAATGAACAAAATTATGGGTGTTCAGATTTTTAAAGGTTTAAATCTAATAAGTCAGGTTAACCCTGCCTACCGGCAGCACTATGAAAAACACTATAAACTGGCCTTTACTCAAAACAAACCCATTACAAAACCCGTATTTTATAAAAACGCTATTGTTCAGGAAGGACTTTGGCTAAACATTACATATAAAACATTTTATCTGCCAGATAATACAGAAAAACGATATTGTATTGCCTTTGCAAAATACAAAAATTTAAAAAAACGGGAAGTTGCTTAAATACAAACACATATTTAGCCTTTTATTTTGCGTTCTGGTGCAACAGTTATTGCCTCAGCAAAACCTTACTGCTTCTGTTTTACTGGATCCCGCCGTTAATAAACTGTGTCTGGAAAATTATACTTCTGTTTATAAAAGTCCTAAACAGATTGAGCCCCGTGTCTTTATTAAAAATCAATGGAAAGGCTTTGTACCTTATGATGCCAGAACCTTTGTTTTTAGTCCTTCAGAAGAATTTACCTACCTTAAAGTTAACTTCCAGAACAAATCCTCTGAACAAAAATCATTTCTGGTGCAACTAAAACAAAGTATTTTACCCCACTTGCGGTTTTTTTGGTATAATGTGGATAGCGATACGTGTTTTGAACTTGCCCCGCTTAAAAATAGCCGTACAAGTGTGGTACAACTGCCAAAACTTAGCAAGTTGTATCGTGGCATACTTCTTATCGAATTCAGACCAAAGAACACCTCCAGTCCAGCCGCGTTGCACCTTTTTGGCGCTAACACCTATTACGATTATGAATTAAACATTATCTTCATTTATTCTGTTCTCTTCGGATTTTTTCTTCTCCAACTTATATTGGTCCTTTACTCCATTTATCTTTCCAAAAGCTGGATGAATGCTTTCTACGCCATCACCATTATTTGTACCATAAGCCTATTGGTTGTTTACAATGGTTTCGCCTTCATTTTTAACCTTCATTCGCTACGCCTACCGCATTATTTACCATCTTTACTTTTCATCCTTTTAAATCTTTTCATGTTACTGTTCCTTTCGCGGTTATTTCGCCCTGATATTCCATCATGGCTGAATCGCCTGAACCTGTACTTTATTGGTGTTATCTTTCCTGCGTTGATTGCGTTGTTGATTTCTAATGGTATTTTGGCCTCCCGACTCATATTCCCATTTACCCTGATTGTTTTTGCAATCATTCTGGTCAATCTGATTGTTGCCATACAGAATACATTTTCCAAATATGTTTATTTTCTTACTGGTTTTGTATTGTCCATTATTTTTTATTCGCTTCAACTGGCACTGCGCATGGATTTCCTGCCCGAATCAGTACTTACCTATTACGGGATGGATATTGGTTTAAGTGCTATGACGCTTTTTACCACTCTTGGTCTCATCCGAAATGTGTTTGCAGAACGCCTTATGGGTGAACGCCTTATTAAAGAAAATCAAATTGTACTAATTGAAGCGGAAAACAAACTAAACCTTAGCATAGAAGAAGAGAATAAACTCCTGCTTTCCGAAACAGATGAATTGTATCGGCAGATAAGCGCCGCGCGTCAACAAATTCAGCAGCGCCGAACCATGCTAAAACGGAAAGAAAGCACGCTTAACGAAATTGAAACCGTTATCCGTAATGCAGATGGGTTAATAGAAGATGTTAAAAACAGATACTTACATTATTTGAATCTCTCCGACGATCATATTATCCTGATTAATTCACCTGCCGGTAATCTGGAATTTATAAATCAATCGTTTAAAGATTTTCTTGCAAAACATAACGTTGAACCAAAAGAATCCGCACTGAAATTGTTTTCTGAACGCGATGCCATTAAATTAAAAGAAATATTAGGGCGGGTGTTTAATGGCTACTATTATCTTTCCGTATTAGAACATGCTGAATTAGCGGATGGCGAACTCTCTGGCTATCACTATCAGTTTATCCCTATTAAACGAAGCAATGGAAAAGTAATTATGGCCCTTGGTTACTCACTTACCGGCTAAATGCTTACGGAAAAACTATTCGTAACGCAATGCTTCTACCGGACTAATAGCGTTGGCTTTTCTTGCCGGAATAAGACCCGCCAATGCGCCACTGACTAACAAAATAGTTAGCGCTCCCAGAACAACGTAAAGATCAACCGTTGGATTCTGAAACATAGAAGTTGGATCGTCTTCTATTAGTCCGTTAATTAGCCGTATACTCCCCATCCCTGCCAATAATCCCAACAAACCACTAACAGAAGTTAAAAATAGGGATTCAATCATGATTTGCGCCGTAACGTGAAAAGGAGTAGCGCCAAGAGCCCGCTTAACACCTATTTCTTTGGTCCGCTCTCTTACTACAATAAGCATAATATTACTGACACCAATAACTCCCGCCGCTAATGTACCGGCACCCACAAACCACACCAGCCATTCTATTCCTTTAAACAATCCGTTCATTTTATTAAACTGCACCTCCGTGTTCCAATGGCCAACGCCTTGTTTGTCTTCAGGCGATACTTTGTGCCGTTCTTTCAATAGCCTTATAACCTTCTCTTCGGCTACACTGGCCGGGACTTCCTTTTTAGATGTTATGGAAAACCACCCTACTATGTCGCCATAATTAAATGCATTCTGGAAAGTACTGAACGGTATGTGTATTTTCTGTTCCTGCTCACGGTACTGCTGACCTGAACCTTGTGGTATTAAAATTCCGATAACCCTGAAATTAACGCCGTTGATTTTAATGTAATCTCCTACTACTTTTTCCGCGGCAGTAAAAAGCACCTCCGCCACCCGTGGGCCTATAACACATACCTTCCGTTTTTCAGTAATGTCAATCGGATTGATAAACCGACCCTCCCTTAACCGCATGTTTTCTACCATTGTAATGGAAGGAAATTCCCCCATCACCTGAAAATTACCTGTTTTAACACCCCGTGTTACATTATTGCCACCATTGTACCCCCCTAACTGATTTTGTGGTGATACTACATCCAGCTCCTCAAGTTGTTCCAGAACTTTTGTGTCCGCGTTTTTAAAATTATAATCGCGCCCGGGCTTCATTCCCTTATAAGCTTTAGTGGTGGTTTGTGCCCACACAAAAAAACTATTGGTCGCTGATCCCTGAAACTCTTTAAGTACACCATGCCGTAATCCGCTTCCCGAACCCAGCATAATAACCAACATAAAAATCCCCCAGAACACGCCAAACGCGGTTAAAAAGGTTCGCAACTTATTCTTCTTCATCGTTGCGAATATTTCCTGCCAGCTATCCCGTTCGAAAATCATTTCCTAAATGTACTAAATATAATACGTGTCCTCAGATTAGCTAAACGATAATACCGTAAAACCTGTTAAAAACTCCACCCTGCTCTATCCCGATTATTTCTATTTTTGTCTAAAATTTAAAGCGCTATGATTATTGGTGTTCCCAAAGAAACCAAATTTAAGGAAAACAGGGTGGCTCTTACCCCCGATGTGGTAAAAGACATGGTAAAAAAAGGCTATTCGGTTCAGGTTGAGTCAGGAGCCGGATTAAACTCGTATTATAACGACGAAGCGTATTCTACTGTGGGAGCTAAAATTGCTTCTAAACAAGAGGTTTACAGCAGCGATGTAATCGTAAAAGTAAATGCCCCGGTAGCTGACGAAATTGCTTCCATGAAAAAAGAAGCCATTCTGATTAGCCTGATGTGGGCCGCTTCTAATCCGGAATTGGTAGCACAGTGTGCCACAGCAGGTATCACCGCGTTTAGTCTGGATGCTGTTCCCCGTATTTCCCGCGCACAAAAAATGGACGTGTTGTCTTCTCAGGCAAATTTAGGTGGTTATAAAGCCGTCATTCTGGCTGCCGACCATATTGGTAAAATTTTACCCATGATGACTACCGCTGCCGGAACCATTAAACCCTGTAAAGTGGTTATTTTCGGTGCTGGTGTAGCCGGATTACAGGCCATTGCTACTGCCAAGCGATTAGGCGCCGTTGTAGAAGTAACAGATATTCGTCCTGAAACCAAAGAGCAGGTTGAATCCTTAGGCGGAAAGTTTATCGAAGTGAAAGGAGACGACTCTATTAAAATTGAAGGGGGCTATGTAAAAGGCGTTAGCGAAGAGTTTCTTAAAAAACAACAGGAATTGGTCGCTAAGCATGTTAAAGAAGCTGATATTGTAATAACCACCGCTCTTATCCCTGGTCGTAAAGCCCCGGTACTGGTAACCGAAGACATGGTAAAAAGTATGCGCTTTGGTTCCGTAATTGTGGATATGGCTGTTGAACAGGGCGGAAATGTAGTGGGCAGCGAGTTAAACAAAACTGTTCAGAAAAACGGCGTTACCATTATCGGCGAAGGAAACCTGCCTTCATTACTGCCTATGAATGCCAGCGATCTCTATGCCAAAAACGTTCAAACATTCCTGTATCATTTATCTGACAGTAACACGTTTAAATGGGAATTAGAAGAAGAAATTACTAAAGGCAGCTTAATCGTTTACAAAGGCGAAAAGAAAATTTAATCACTCTTAATAAATTAAACGTATGGAATCTGTTTTCAATTTTTTTGTTGTACATCGCGAAATCATCTATTTCATTATTCTTTCTGTATTTGTAGGAATTGAAGTTATTGGCGGGGTGCCAACTGTTTTACATACTCCCTTAATGAGTGGCGCCAATGCTATTCATGGGGTAGTAATTGTAGGCGCTATCTATGTTATGCTGCACGTTAACCCGGACGATTATCTGGCTCTTATACTTGGCTTTTTAGCGGTATTACTTGGCACGCTTAACGTGGTGGGTGGTTTTGTAGTAACAGACCGCATGCTGGAAATGTTTAAGAAAAAATAATAATTGGTTTCGTAAAAACATCCGGAATCGTTTTCAAATTATAGAAAGCTTCAAATCAAAATTCTAAGTAATGAAACAAAGTCTTTTAGAAATAGGTTACCTGATTGCCTCGGTAACATTTATTGTTGGTCTTAAAATGATGGGGAATGCCAAAACAGCCCGTAAAGGGAATTTGATTGGCGCCGTAGGTATGACTATCGCCATTTTAGGAACCATTTTCCTGGTGGAACATTCATTTAATCCCTTAGTTCTGGGCCTTATTTTTGGCGCTATTTTGCTGGGAACTATTGTGGGCTGGATGACCGCCAAAAAAGTACAAATGACCAAAATGCCCGAACTGGTAAGTATGTTTAACGGCATGGGTGGTGCCTGCGCGGCGCTTATTTCGCTTATTGAGTTAAAACACCATTACCACATGATGGAAGATGCTGCCCGTGATGGCGTTTCTTTACCAACGCAGTATGGCACTATGATTGCTATTTTCCTGGGACTTATTATAGGTAGCATCTCGTTTAGTGGCAGTATTATCGCCTATCTTAAACTGAACGGTACCATGAACAAACCGGTTCGTTTACCGCAATACAATATCATTAACCTGTTGGTAATGTTGGCCACATTTGGCTTTGGCGCTTATCTGGTGTTTACCGGCGGCAGCATGATCATGGCTTACGGATTATTTGCGCTGGCCTTGTTATATGGTATATTATTTACCGTTCCTATCGGTGGAGCCGACATGCCTGTGGTTATTTCCCTTCTAAACTCCTTTACCGGACTGGCAGCGGCTTTTGGCGGATTTCTGTATGATAATAAAGCCATGTTAACTGGTGGTATCTTAGTGGGAAGTGCCGGAACCCTTTTAACACTGGTAATGTGTAAAGCCATGAACCGCCCGTTAAGTAACGTTATTTTTGGTGCGTTTGGCGGTGGCGCGGCAGCAACTGGTAGTAGCGATGTAAAAGGATCTATTAAGGATATTCAGGTAAGTGATTTAGCCGTGTTAATGAATTACAGCAAAAAAGTAGTAATTGTTCCTGGCTACGGTTTAGCGGTGGCTCAGGCGCAGCACATTATTAAAGAACTGGAAAATCTTCTGGAAGAACGTGGGGTGGAAGTTAAATATGCTATTCATCCTGTAGCGGGCCGTATGCCCGGACACATGAACGTGTTATTGGCGGAAAGTAACGTGTCTTATGACAAACTAGTTGAAATGGACGAAATTAATCCGGAGTTTGAACAAACCGATGTGGTACTAATTGTTGGTGCCAACGACGTGGTTAACCCCGCCGCTAAAACGGATCCTTCTTCTCCGATTTATGGTATGCCTATTCTGGAAGTGGATAAAGCCAAAAACGTTATTGTTAACAAACGGAGTATGAATGCCGGTTACGCGGGCATTGACAACCTGTTGTTCTACGATTCTAAATGTTCTATGTTTTTTGGCGATGCTAAAAAAGCACTTACCGAACTGGTGGCTGAAATTAAAACCATGTAACCCGAAATTACATGAAACTTGCGTATCGCTCTTTGGGCGAAGGTCCCGCTCTTATTATCTTACACGGATTGTTTGGTCAAAGCGACAATTGGAATACTTTGGCCCGGCAATTTGCACAACAGGGTTTTCAGGTTTTTACCGTTGATCAGCGGAACCACGGCTTATCTCCTCATAGTAATGTATGGTCGTACGAGGCGATGGCTGATGATCTTATGGAATTTGTTCAGGACCACCACTTACTCAATCCTATTTTGTTAGGACATAGCATGGGGGGCAAAACGGTTTTATTTACAGAGCATAAATACCCGGGATTAGCTCAAAAACTTATTGTGGCAGATATTTCGGCGAGAGCCTATCCACCCCAGCATAACGAAGTGCTTAAAGCCTTACATGCCGTAAATTTCGAAACCATTTCTACCCGCAAGGAAGCAGAGGCAATCTTAAATGAGTACATTCAGGATTTTGGCACCAAACAATTTTTGCTAAAAAACATCTACTGGAAAGACAGCGAGACAAATCGTATGGATTGGCGGTTTAACCTCAAAACCATTTCTGATGAATATGCCAATGTTAGTGTCGAGGTGCCGTCATTTAAAAGCAACACACCAACCCTTATTATAAAAGGCGGTAGATCGCTTTATATTACAGATACCGACTGGCAAAATTTTCAACTACGGTTCTCTAATGTTAAACTTGAAACCATTGCTGATGCCGGACATTGGGTTCACGCTGAAAAACCACAGGCGTTTTACGAATGTGTCCTTAACTTTTTAAAATAGCCTGATCGTCCTGGATTAAGATTTATAACTCTTATTCAAATTTCTTATACTCCGATGGTATTGACATCCTTGAGGCCTCTACTGCGGCTTTGTTTATTTTGATTACTTCCAGGCGGGTAACAACTTTACCATCGCTGATTTGTTTTTCTTCACTTAACAAAGGCATCGAACCAGCAGGCAAGTCTTTAATCTGGTTAAAATAAATACTTTGCTTGTCTTTACGGTTCCATAGCTTTAACAGAGGAATAAAAAAATCGTACTTACCCTGCGTTATCCAGTAGGTAATAACCGTATTCTCCTCTGTGTTTTTTACCACGTA
Source organism: Sediminibacterium sp. (assembly GCA_030054095.1). Classification (GTDB taxonomy): domain Bacteria; phylum Bacteroidota; class Bacteroidia; order B-17B0; family Aurantibacillaceae; genus Aurantibacillus. The sequence continues at coordinate 192,158 of JASGCO010000005.1, read as the reverse complement.
CTCGCTGCATTTTATACCTTGAAGTGTTTTACTGCCAGTACCTTTAGTCACCACGCATTCGCCTTTAATAACGGGAGCCGTCTCACTTTTATGCTCTCCCCACACCTTGCGCTTAGGATTAACAAAACGAATGGTTTTGCTGTTCAGGTCAAAAATAAAACTTCCTTCCACCGAACCGCTTTTACGGCCATACTGATCCAGTTTTACTGTTTGATCCTTAATCAGGTAAACATTATTGGTTGTGTCTTTTTGTGTAAAATACTTAAATTCTATACTGCCACCAAACTGAGCCATTAAAAAATTAGCTGAAAGGAGCAAGGTTAACGCCAGAACACTTTTTTTCATACTTCTGATTAATAAACCTTAAAAATAAATAATTTAGTAATATAACTAACCTCCAAATGATGAACGACACCAAAAAACTCGGTTATTCCGGAGAAGACATCGCTTCCGACTATTTATTGTCTAAAGGATACACCATTTTGGCCCGTAACTGGCGGTTTAAGCGTCTGGAGGTTGATATAATCGCTTCAGACCACCACAAAGAACTTGTGTTTATAGAAGTAAAAACACGGCAAACCACCCGTTACGGCGATCCGGAAAGCGCTGTGGATCTGCGGAAACAGACCCACATGGCCAACGCGGCCCACCATTATCTGGAATTGCATGATACCGATCTTCCGGTAAGATTCGACATTATAACCATTCTAAAAGAAAATAACAGCCTAACTGTAAAACATTTAGAATCGGCCTTTTTCCCTTTAATAAAGTAACTACCTTTGTATAATAATGGCAGAAAACAGAAACAATAAACGCCCAGGTGGTTCTCGTGGAACCGGAGGCGCTAAAAAATCGTCGGGAAGCTTCGGCTCCCGCACATCGTCGTATGGTAACAAAACCGGAAAAAGTTTCGGTCCCCGCAAAGACAAACCATACAGCGAAGGCTCTGAGAGTGGAGAGGGCAAAAAACCAAGTAAAAAAGAAAAATCCTTTTCCAGAAATAAAGCCATGCGCCGTGAAAAATCGGCGGAATCCTTTAAAGATTATCCTAAAAGCAAAGGCAGTGGTTTTAAACCGAAAGCGTTTAACCGCGACCGTTCGGAATCTTCGGAAAAAACGCCTTATGCCCGTAACGACAAATATGCCGAGAAAAAATTTGGGAAAACCAACGAACGTAAACCCCGCTTTAATGATGATAAGCCCAAATCTTTTGGAAAAAAAGATGAACAAAGGGAATATACTGAGAAAAAATTTGGGAAAACCGACGAACGTAAATCCCGTTTTAATGATGACAAACCCCGGTCTTTTGCAAAAAAAGACGAGCAAAGAGAAAAAACCGGATTTAAAGCCGAATACAAAAAAGATGGTTTTAAAAAGAAAGACGATTTTAAATCCAAAAAGCGCTTCGATAATGATGAGGATAACTCCTCAAAACGCTATAAACACGATGAGTTTGAAGAGCGCAGTAGTTATAAAAAATCTGAACGCTACAGCGATTTTAAAGACAAAAAAGGAAAAACTTCCCGCTCAAAAGCCCCTAAAAAAAATGATGATGGTTTAGTGCGCCTGAATAAATTTCTGGCTAATGCCGGAGTTGCTTCCCGCCGCGATGCGGATGTACTGATTCAAAGCGGTGCGGTACAGGTAAATGGTGTAGTAGTAACCGAGATGGGGTATAAAATTAAACCTACTGATGAAGTACACTACGGCGGCGAATCGGTAAAAGGTGAGCGTAAAGTGTATTTGCTGCTAAACAAACCGAAAGACTGCATTACCACTACCGATGATCCACAAGAACGTAAAACAGTAATGAACCTGGTAAAAACGGCATGTAAAGAGCGTATTTATCCGGTTGGCCGTTTAGATCGTAATACTACAGGACTGTTATTAATGACCAACGATGGCGAAATTGCCGCCCGGTTAACACATCCTAAATACAATATTAAAAAGGTATATCAGGTAACATTAACCAAAGGGTTAAAAGCCGAAGACCTCCAGCAAATACAAGATGGTATTGAACTGGAAGACGGATTTATTAAAGCCGATGAAATTGCTTATCTGGGTGAAGGGAAGAAAGAAATTGGTGTCGAAATTCATAGCGGACGCAACCGTATTATTCGCCGCATTTTTGAACACCTGGGCTACGATATTATTAAATTGGACCGCGTGTCGTTTGCCGGTTTAACTAAAAAAGATCTGCCACGCGGTAAATACCGTTTTCTGGAACCAAAAGAAGTGGCGTTTTTAAGAATGATTGGTGGGTAATGAATGGGCGGCATTGAATAGTTATGACAAAGCAAGACAAGATAAATCAGTTTGATCCCAACAGTATCGGCCAACTCAATGCCGGCATGTTTGGTTTACCTTTTACCTTAGAAGAATGTGAAACCGTTCTGATTCCCGTTCCGTGGGAAGTAACGGTTAGTTATGGTGGTGGAACGGCCAATGGCCCTGAGGCTATCTTAAATGCCAGTTATCAGGTAGATTTGTTCGACCCTATGCTAAAAGATGCCTGGCAGAAAGGGATAGGCATGGACATTGAAAATCCGGCTATCCGCCAGAAAAGCGATGAAATGCGGGAAAAGGCTGAGGCGTATATTGAAGCGCTGGCCAATGGCGCTGACGAACAGGCACCGGAACAAAAAGCAGTTGCGCAATCCATTCGCGAAGCCTGCTTGTGGCTGAATGCTGCCGTTAAGGAACGGGTATTACATTTTCTGAATCAAGGTAAAACCGTTGGCCTTATTGGCGGCGATCATTCCACACCGCTTGGTATGATGCAGGCTCTGGCCGAGAAGCATTCATCGTTTGGCATTCTGCAAATTGACGCGCATGCCGATTTACGCGACGCATACGAAGGTTTCGAGTTTTCACACGCATCCATCATGTTTAACGCGCTTAAAATCAAGGCTGTTGAAAAGCTGGTACAGGTTGGCATACGTGATTACTGTGAAGCCGAGTTGAACCTTGTAAACAATAGTGGTGGCCGCATCAAAACATTTTTTGACCGCGATATTAAACAAACCCTTTACCGAGGTGATAGCTGGGATCGTATTTGTAACCGTATTGTTCGCGAGTTACCAGATAATATTTATCTGAGTTTTGATATTGATGGGCTGGATCCCAAGCTCTGTCCGCATACCGGAACGCCTGTCGCGGGAGGGTTTGAAACCGATCAGGTGCTTTTTTTACTGGAAAAAATTGTGCTGAGCGGGAAACGCATCATTGCTTTCGACCTCAACGAAGTGGCTCCAGGCCCCGAAGGAGATGAGTGGGATGCCAACGTAGCGGCTCGCATCCTTTACCGCATTGCCAACCTGGTTAAACTCAGTCAGATGGGTAAAAGCTAAACTTTTGGCGGCTTTCAACCCTTAATCCAATAATTTTTGTTTACTTTACGTCTTAAAATTTTAGTTTGTTATGGAATTATATTTAGATAGTGCCAATCTTAAAGAAATCGAAGAAGGTTTTAAACTGGGCTTTTTAAACGGTTTAACCACCACACCTACTTTTATGCAAAAAGAAGGGATTACCGATATAGATGGGACTATTGTAAAACTTAGCAAAATGGTGCCTGTGCTTCAGATTGAAGCGTTAGGCAACACGGCTGAAGAAATTCTGGCGGAAGCAGAACGTCAGCTGGCGTTGGGATTGGATAAAACCAAAACCGTATTTAAAATCCCGGTATCGCTCGAAGGGGTACGCGCCTGTAAATTGTTACGTGATAAGGATTTGCTGGTAAATGTTCATCTGGTTTATACGCTGCAACAGGCGTATATGGCAATGCACGCGGGAGCAACATACGTATGTCCGCTCGTTGGCCGTCTGCAGGATCAGGGTCACGACGCGCTGGCTTTAGTGGAACAATGTGTTAACGCGGTAGATTTGTATGGTTACGATACCAAAATCATGTTCTCCAGCGTTCGTCACACCGAACATGTCAGAAACGCCATTAATGTAGGTGTACATACTATTACCGTTCCCTTAAAAGTACTGAAACAGTTGACTGAAAATAATTTCACAACGGTTGGCACCGATCAGTTCATTATGGATACACGCTTAATGATGGTAAAAGTAAAAGAGGCCATTAACGGTGTAAATCCGGTAGTGAGTGAAGATACCACCTTAACCGAAGCCATCGTGAAAATGACAGAGTACGGCTTTGGAGCCATTACTGTTACACGGAAAGATGGCAGCATCCGCGGTGTATTTACCGATGGCGGTTTACGCAAATTATTGGTAGATAAAGGCCGTGATGTGCTTAATGCAAAACTAAGTGATCTGGAATACCGCGACCCTATTAGTGTTGATGGTAACGTATTACTGAACGACGCGAATGTTCTGTTTAAGAAAACAAATGTAGATACCATTGTGGTAACCGATAACGGTAAACCTGTAGGTATGCTGGATATTCAGGATCTTAAATCGTAAGTAACACTTGTGCTTTACAGAGTTTTATAAACGCAGGTTGTCATAACCTGCGTTTTTGATTCCCCACCTTTTTCATTAACGTGTCCATCGAACGTTTAAAATACCAGATTCAGAACATTGCGCCCTTCCGGCCGGAAGAGATAGAACAGATTCTTTCAAAATTTAAGCCCAATCGTTTCAGCGCTAAAGATTTTATACTGAAGGAAAACACCATTGCCACCGATATTCATTTTATTTGCGAGGGTTTAGTAAGAACGTTTTATTACCGGGATGGAGAAGAAATAACAACCTATCTGACTACGGATGATGGGTTTATTACCGCCTGTGCCAGTTTAATTACACAAAGCAAATCCTCCGAGGCAGTGCAGTGCATCGAGGCCACCGAAACACTTTCTGTGTCGTACACACACATGCAGGAGTTGTATCAGCAAATTCCAAACTGGCAGAGTGCCGGCAGAATTCTGGCAGAACAAAATTACCTGTGTATTGCCGAGCGTACCTTAAAACTTCAGGCATTAAGCGCGAAAGAAAAATACGAACATTTTCTTAAAAGCAGTCCTCCGAAAATAGTGCAACGAACACCTCTGGTGTACATTGCTTCGTTTTTGGGAATTGCCCCCGAAACACTCAGTCGCATCCGGAAAAGTATTTCTTGATATTTGTCAAGCCATTAAACCTTTGTTTCCGCCCATCTTTGTAGTCTGTTTTATCTACTTATGAAAGAAATTGCTAAAGGTGTTTACCAAATACCAGTGTTTCCAAGGGAACTGATTAATTGTTACGTAATCAAAGATGTGCTGGTGGATGCCGGAATCCGCTCTTCCGCAAACAAAATTCTGAAAGCCTTGCAAGCTACCAAAATCAACGCACACTTGCTTACACACGCGCATGCAGATCATCAGGGCAGCAGTGCCACAATTTGCAAAACGTTCAACATCCCATTAATTACTTCCGCACCAGAACTGGTGAATGCCGAAAGCGGAAAAGTAACCGGCGAATACCCCAATCCACAACATCTTGTGGCACGTTTACAGCAACGTTTCTGGGCCGGGCCGGGTCACAAAGTATCAGCGTTGGTAAAGGAGGGTGATGATGTGGCTGGTTTTACCGTTATTGAAACCCCTGGTCACGCCAAAGGACACATTTCTCTTTTCAGGGAAAAGGATCGGGTGCTGATTGCCGGTGACGCGTTGGTTAACATCAATTTTTTTACGACACTCCCCGGATTAGCTTTGCCTCCCAATGTGTTTACAACCAATAAAGAGGAGGCTATCCAATCGGTTATCAAACTGGCACAACTGAAACCGAAACTCATTTGCTTCGGACATGGCCCGGCATTAAGAAACACCGGACAACTGGATCACTTAGTAGAAAAGCTTTCTCGCAATCAATAATGTATTTACTCCACGGTTCTTCTCTACCAATATCAAGGGTACTAAAAAGCCCACTCGTTTCTGAGTGGGCTCGTATCGTATTATGACAACATTCTTATTGCTTTATTATTTTAAATATATCCGTTGCGTTTGCAGAATGCACTTTCACATAATATAATCCGTTAGCAAGGTCCTTAATATTGACATCAATGGCGTCTTTATCCGTTCGGTTTTTCAATATTACCCTTCCGGTAAAATCAAGCACTTCAATTTCTTTTGTTTCTCCATTTATAAGTTCAATCGTAAACTCTCCACGGCTTGGATTTGGGTAAATATTGACAGGGTTCGTTGCCATTACTTGTGATTGAACATTGGTACAAATGATTACGAGCACGGTAACATTTGTATTCGTAGAGCAACCAAGGCTGTTAGTGCCCACAACGTTGTAAACCGTTGAAATAGCGGGAGTAACCGATATAGCTGAAGTAGTTTGATTTCCGGCCGATGTCCAGGTATAGTTAATGGCGCCCGATGCCGTTAAAATAGCCGATCCTCCGGGACAAATGGATATGGAAGGTGCTACGGAAACAGAAATGGCGGGACCTTGATTAACTGTTACAGCAACGGTTTTCGTTCCGGTACAACCCGGTGTGCTTTCGCCCGTAACCGTATATACCGTAGATACCGAAGGGGTTACAGAAATAGTACTTGTGGTAGCTGCCGTACTCCATGTATAGGTTGTTGCGCCTGCCGCGGTAAATGTAACGGCGGTGCCATTACAAACCGTTGCCTGCGAAGCAGCCACCGTAACAGAAGGGGGTACACACCCAATTGTTTGAAGTTGCAGGCTATCTAACGATATGTCATCTGCTCCAAAATCTGAAATGGCATGAAAACGGACAATACAGGAAGAAGAGTTTACAGCGCCTAAAGCAATTGTTTTCTTGTTCCAGTTAAGATCCACCGCACTATAATCACCAGAGGCAAATGTTGAGTTTAGTGTAAACGTAGCGCCACCATTAGTAGATAAATACACAAAAAGGGAATCATCGCCCGTTGGATTGATATGGTAAAACGACAATTGATAATTGCTGCTTGTTCCCATATTCACATAAAGGTCCAGATCTCCGGTAGTTCCTGCTGCTGCGTCGTATGTGTTAAAATCAGCGCAGCCAACACCTGCCAAAGGAGCGTTTATTCCGGCAGAGCTGGCCCAGTTAGCCGAAATGCCATCATCCTGTCTCCTCCAGGAATTATCGCCGGTTGTCGGAAAACTACTCCAATTGGCACTAACCGGAACATTTCTTAAATCACATCGGTTTTGCCAGGTATTATCAAAGTTTTCAAGTAATGGAACACTGGCATATACATTTGCTGTTTGTGGTAGTATCTGGATAGGTGTTGATGTGGCACTGTTTGATCCACAGGCTACAATGCACCTGTAGTAAATGCTGGCCGTAAACGTAGGATTATAGGCCATCATGGTTGCAGAAGGTACCGAGGTCCAGGTTACGCCATTTGGTGAAGACTGCCACTGATAGCTTAAACCACTTGCCAGTGTTGCCCCCGACAAATTCAGATTTACCGTTTGACCCACACAGGCCAGCGTTGGTCCTGAAGCCGCGCCGGCATTAGGTGTTCCCGAACATGGTGGTGGTGGTGACCAAACGTACCGCTGGCCACTAACTGGCGCAAATTGCGGTGTCCCCGGATCCAGTTCACAGTTGTCTGTGCTTACTGTTCCGGCTACAGATGTTGACCAGGTATTAACAGCACTTTGCACCGATCGGTTATTGTATTCACTATTGGCAAGAATGCCACGTAAGCCCACTTCATACAGATTATTTACATCAACGTAAAAATACCCGTAATGCACTTCAATCCGGTTGCTTGTTTCAAACAAACGAATCTGGAAATTAAGTGTATCACTGTTAGAATAAGAAGAATAGTCCCTCCATTGAACGATAAACACCCGGTTGGGTGCAGTTCCATTGGTACGGTAACGTAATGAACCGCCCGCGTTGGAGGCAATATCAGCACCTAAAGCCGCCACAATGGTATCATCTCCAAAATTATCGCTTATAGGATTATATGTACTGGAATTTAATAAAACCCCAAACTTAATAAAGCCATTAGCACAAACCGACAACTCGTTAAAATTAGTTCCACCGTAATTAAAATTAAATCCAATGGGGACATTATCAAATATATCGTCGTCGTTGGTATTATTTCCCAAAACGGTTCCACCCGTAATAGCCGGATACGAACCGATTGACGAAGAGAAGGAGTAACTTGGAATTAGCTGTGCCTTCAGGTTAAAAAAACCTGACAGCAATACCCATACTAAAAAATAATTGAGGTAATTTTTATTCATGTGTTTATTTTACTTGTTAATGGGATTAAAAGTAAGAAAAAAGGTGACTTTAAAAACGTTGCGTTGTTTATAAATCACAAGAAGTAGAAAAGAGCGCCTGATGGCGTCATTTATGAAAATCCTTTACAAAATAAGACACGGTATAAATGTTACTAACCATAAAGTTGTACTTTAGCACAAGAATGCCTCTCCCCTATTGCGCCAAATGCCAAAGCATTATTCCTCTGCCGCTTCTAACCACAGAAACAAAAAGAGCCGTATTACTAGCTGTGCGATCTAATCAAACGTTTATGGCCATTAAACTGATAAAAGATACTAGCGTGTCAGACCTGAAAGACGCAAAATGTGTTGTAGATCATATCAATAAGGTTCACGGACATTGTCATAACTGCTCGTACACTACACTTGAAACAGAAGCTGGCGTTTGTCCGGTTTGCAACAGTTTTAATTTCAACTGGCCAGATGAAGTCGTTTACTGAAACTCCCAGGCGCTACGGTAAAAACCATTGGTTTCGCAATAATCAATAAACGCTTTGTAAAACGGGTGTTGCCCGATGGTAGCGCTATCGCCAATAACCACCAATTTGCGGCGCGCACGGGTAATGGCTACATTCATGCGCCGGATATCACTTAAAAATCCGATTTCCATATCCGCGTTACTGCGCACCAGAGAAATATAAATAATGTCGCACTCCTCGCCCTGAAAACCATCAATGGTGCGAATCCGGAGTTCCGATACTTTTTCGGTTGGCAATGAAAAGGCATCCTGATTTTCGCGCAGCCAGCCAATCTGCTCTTTGTACGGCGAAATAATACCTATACTAACAGGCGTTGTATAATCGAGCGACGTGTACCATTGCAGCACATCCTGCAAATGGCGGTACAGCACCTGCCCCTCACCGGTATTGTAACTACTCAGGGTTTCAGGATTCTGAGCTTCCTCAAATCCGCAACCAGCCGTATCTATAAACTCCACGGGTGTATTATAAAACCCGGCATCCTTTTCTTCAGTAAGTGTGTTGTCCTTTACCGACCCATCGGCTTCCAGCTCATTGTTGTAGAAAAATCCGTTGCTGAATGCCATAATCGGCATATTCATGCGGTACTGACGACTCAACAAACTAACAGCCCCTTCAAAACGAATGCAACGGTCTAACAGGGTTTTTCCTAATCCCCCTTTTTGTGCCTCCATGCTTTTTACCACAGGTGGCAACTGATGATGATCGCCACAAAGAATAAGGCGACGGCATTTTACTAAAGGAATCCATACCATGGGCTCCAGTGCCTGCGAAGCTTCGTCGAAAAATAACGTACCAAAGGTTTTTCGGCTAAGGTGTTTGCTGGTGGAGGTAACCGGTGTACAACAAATAACCTGCGCCGAGGCAAACAAATCTTCGACAATAAAATCTTCTATTTGCCGGGCTTCTTTCAGGCAATTACGGGCTTCGGTATAAAACGCGGCGCGTTGTTTGGCATCTTCCTTGCCAAATACCCGTTTGTATTTCCCCGCCATTTTAAAATACTCTTCCGCGTTTTTCCGCAGATTTTTTATTTCGTAATAGTTTTTGTGACCCTGTATGCGTCCATCGAGTGAAGTGCCAATAAGATCTTCTGAAATGCGCGCGGGATGACCCAAGCGCAATACACTGATGCCGAGGGCTCCTAACCGTTCCGCCAGCAAATCTACCGCGGTGTTGGTGGGCGCGCAAACCAGTACCTGCGATTCGGATTGCAGGCAAACGCGAATGGCGCTTACCAGAGTGGTGGTTTTACCGGTTCCCGGCGGACCGTGAATAACCGCCACATCGTTTGCTGATAGGGCTTTCCGGATGGCCTCATTTTGAGAACGGTTCAGCTGCGGTACCAGTAAAGTCTCATCCTGTTTTTCAAACGTAAAAGGAATTTTTCCTTCCAGTATATCCCTTAATTCTGCCACTCTGTTGCCTTTAGCGGCTATTACTTCATCGAGCGCTTTTTGCATCTCGGTGTAACTGTTATCATCGAACTGAACATTAATACCGAGTTTACCATCGTAACACCAATCGGGTAACTCATCCGTATGTAATATAATTTTAAGCTTGTTTTTATACGCGGCGCGAATGGTGCCATTAATTTCTCTGGTTTCCTGATCAGGTTGATTGGAAAACAAACTGATGTTTTTTCCGGCACTGAACTGGTGAGCTGTATCGGTGTGCGAGGTCCGTTCTACTTCGATCTGCAATAAATCGGCATACCCTAATTCTTCGCTGTTGATTTTGACGGGATACCAGGTAAGTCCGTTTTTCCTGCGCTGGTCTATTCCCGCTTTCAGAAACAATTCACGGTATTGAAAATAATCTTCCTCCCGCTCAATGAGGAGGTTTTTTTTAAGTTGCAGTAAACGACTATTGGCTTCCATCAGGATTTTGAAGAATTACCCTGCGACTGAAGTTCTTTGCGTAACTGCGCGCTGGTTTTGGTGCTCCCGTCGTGACTCCAGCCGGGAGGCCCAAACATATACATGAATTTATCCTTTAACGTGCGCCCTTTTTTAGAAACATCGGAAACGATATTCTGCCATTCGTGAAACACCATTTTTAAAGGATGATACGTTTTAATATTGGTGGTTAAACCATAACGCACCGGATCGTTGTCTTCTTCCTTTTGAAAAGTGCCAAAGAGTTTATCCCAGATAATGAGCATCATGCCCATATTTTTATCGAGGTAGCGCACATTGCTGCCGTGATGTACCCGGTGGTGCGAGGGCGTAACCAGAATGTATTCGAGAATGCCCAGTTTACGAACGGTTTGGGTATGTACCAGAATGCCAAAAATTTGGGTAGCGCTATAAACAAACATAATGTCAATGCCTTTAAATCCCATAAAGCTGAGGGGAATAAAATACATAAAGCGGTACAATGGCTGAAACACCGACGAACGGAAACCTACGGTTAAATTAAACTCTTCGCTGCTATGGTGTGTAACGTGTACTGCCCAAAAGAAACGGCAGTAATGATCCACACGGTGCAGCCAGTAATACATAAAATCTTCCGCCAGAACCAAAACCGTCCAGTAGGCAATGGCATTTGGCCAGGTATCTATTAACCGGAACCTGTAAAAATAGTTTAATACCAACAGGCAAACGCCTCTTACCAATACATCGAGCCCCATGTTAAGCAGGGTAAGGTAAAGGTTGGCCAGAACGCCTTTTGTAGTGTACAGTTTTTTATGGCCAAAATAACTGTAAGCCAGTTCGGCACCAATTACAATGGCATAGATAGGTACCGTAATGAGTACCAGATATACTTCTCTGATTTCGTTAGTCATAACGGATGCAAAAATACAAAAGATACCAGGATGGTTTAAAAAAACAAAAGAGGAATGAGTTTTATCAGCGGGTAACCATTTCTACTTGATACTGGTTGTTCGTTATTCTCTTATAATTGGTTCGAGGGGATAATGCATGTGCAAAGGCGCAAAGTCTGCAAAGGAAAAGCAAGGGAATCACGTATTTAGTTACAGATATACAGAAAAAATAGTTCCTCCCTTACAAAAAATGGATGACTGCCTCTGTCACGTTTACAAACTTCGTAACGCCTTTTTTATGATGTATTCGGTTTCTTTTCCGGGACTTTCTTTTTCCCAGCGTTTACAAATGGTTTTTACCCAGTCGGGTTTTGTTTTAGCGGCATCGTTCAACCAGTTCCCCACACTATCACGTACATACTTGGACGAGTCGGCCTTTAATGGTTCAAGTAGGGCTATTGCTTTTCCGGGATTTTCTTTTAACGCGTCAATATGCCGACACCACACCCCTCGCGGGCGGGTGCATTCGCTGGCAAACCGGCGCAGGTTCTCATCTTTATGAAGGCTCCACTTTGCCAATACATTTAATCCTTTCTCAAGATCCTTAGCTACAGCAGGACGCACGGCAAACCAGGCCACTTCCCTTACACCAAAATGCGAATCAGCTGCCAGTGGTTCAATAGCTTTGATAACAGTAGCAACGTTTCCCTTCATGGCACCAATGTAATAACAGGCCCAACAACGTACCGCATCGGCAGGGTGATTCAGTAAAAATGGTAACAGGTCATTATCATTTTGCTGCCGGCTGGCCTCATAAAAAAAGCGGCCAATGGTTTCGTGCTTTTGCAACGTGCTGGGCTTTTTAAGTTCTTCCAGCTTGTTTATAGCGCCAGACACATAGTTTTCTTTTCCTGCTTTCTTAACTACATGCTTAAGCAGTTGCACCGGATCAATAGCCAGCCATTCCATCAGGTTGGCCGTTTCAATTTGTCCCTTATTCAGTTGCGCCAATATATCCGGCGGAATATCTGCCAGGCGGGCAGCCCCTTTCCGCTTTGTGGCAGTGTCAGTTTTTTTGCTCATGTTCTTCTTTTGATTTTAATGAAAAAGGAAATGTATTATAAAGCGCCACCTGAAACTGAGGGCGGGACGTTTTTTCCAGAATCTGTGTCATATATCCCAGCTCACAGCGCAAGGATTTGGTAAACATATACCCCAGGGCCCCAAAAACACGGTTACGGTCAAAAACGGGAACGTCGGCGTGAAGAAATACTTCGTTATATAAAGAAAGATAAACTGCTGCTTTTTCTACTTTCGGTTTATTCAGCGGGATTTGTATAGCCAGAAAATACCGGAGCCGCCAGCGGGTAGCGTTTGTTAAAAAGCGTTGTTCTACGCGGTAACGGTGCTGTATTGTCACTCTTCCAAAATGCTGACGCATGATGAATTGCTGAAACGTACGGTGCTCGTTTGTAAACACGCTGCTATCGGGTTTAATATAGCGTTGTGAACGAATGTAACCGTAACCAGCCAAAACATTGGCGTTAGTTTCTGTCAGATTATAGCCGAGGCCCGTTCGCACCAACAACTGCTCTAAATCGCCTATCATATTGTAATTACGGTATTGTACTTCGTGATGCCAGTTAAACCGGTTTTTAAGCGTGGCATTTCCAAAATACATCCACCAATTACCCACATTACTCTTTTGCCCGTAGGATAGGGAAAAACAAGTTATTAAAACTAAGGTCACCAGTTGCGTCAAGGGAATTATCCGAGCATTTCGATGCATAATTTATAAAGATAAAAGTATAGATTTGAATAGCGAAAGCCAACACGAATTATGAACTATAAAGTTAACAGCAACATTAGACCGAAAACCCCTCAGGCAAAAAACACTTACTTTTGACAGCTACGTCCCAAATATTAAACCCGGCCATTCAAAGCGACTATAAGAAATTAAGAGAAACATTTCATCTTGACAGTTATTATGCAATCCAAATTCTAATCAGACGACTTGATGTTGTAAGCATATTCTTCTGGAATAGTAAACACCTGAATGAAGAACAAGTGAATGAAAGTCGTGAGTTTTTCAATTTTGGTTGGGCTCCTCTCATGAAGCTTTTTCTTCATGATCATAATTACAATATTCCACATCAATTTATTCAAACACAACAACGAGACTACGATTGGGCTGACTCTGTAATATTGCATTCTGGTAAATTGGCATTTTGCCGACAACTTTTAGACTATGAAAAAGCAGGTTTACTAAGTTTCATCAATGTCGCGAAAAATGAATTTGAAATAAAATATCCAACCGAACAAATTGGTCATGCATACTTCGAAAGAAAAAGTATTGATTTTTTCAGAGAGGAAATTGTTAATAGGATAATAAAGGACAAGAAGACAAAAAACCCACTTACAGAAAGCGAAATAAAACTAAAGTTGAGGGAAATAATCAAAAACCCTTATGGCAAATTCATTAGCTACGCTACAACCGAAGAAATAGATGAGTATTACAATGAAAAAGGTCATCATCATATTTTAAGGATTCAGAGTTATGATGACTTTGACACAAAAGACACATTTGGAGGGATTGAGTATTGGAAATATATTGATTTAATAGAAATTATTTGCGGGGTTGCAATTATGCATACAGATGCTTGCATTGAACTTACTAAGATGAATTCAGAGGTTGACATGCATAATATTCTTTCCTACATGTATTTTAAAGATGTCACTATAAAGATTTATTCAAACTATTTCGGAGTGACTGATGAGGTTATAGAACAAATGATTTCATGTGTTACGTTGAGTAAAGAGAATTATGAGTACTACTTGGACATTCCGGCTCCAGCCCCTCCAATGTATTTTCAGATTTCCGAAAATCAATTAATTCGTTCAATAGCAGGTTGCCTTGGGAATCCATTTAGATTTTTGAATGCTGAACTAAAACGGAAATATAAGAAGGATTATGATTTTGCTGTTAATAATCGAGAAAATCGATTTAGGAAAGAACTTTTTCTTTTTTTTCCTCATGACCGAATCATCAAAATTCCAAAGGAAATTAATCTCTTATATAATGGAATGCGGACAGACATTGACGCTGTAGCTTATGATAAGGAAACTAAAACTTTAGGGATATTTCAATTAAAATGGCAAGATCCCTTCGGACACTCAATGAAGGAGCGATTCAGTCGAATTTCAAACCTATTTCCAAAAGCTAATGAGTGGATTGAAAAAATGGAGTTTTGGTTTTCGAACAATGACACAAAAACAATTTTAAACTCCTTACAAATCACAAAATACTTCCCTGAAGCCAAAGAGATTTCAGAAGTTTGCGTGTTTGTCATTTCGAGAAATGATATTCATTTTACAGGGATTAAAACAGACGAAAGAGTGGCTTGGGGGTCATGGCATCAAATAATCGAGTCGCAAGCACGAATTGAAACTAAATTTGACGACCCAATCAGGGAAATGTTTGTAAAGCTAAAAACATTCACACCGGAGAATCGAATGAAAAGGGAGGAAATGCCGACACGCCAAAATTTTGAAGTGGGCATTGGGGGCTACAAAGTCTTTTATAAGGAATAGTCATTTCCATATAGATACCAACAACTCCCGAATATCTACTTTCAAAAACTTCGAGATTTCGTAAAGCGTTCAATAGACGATTGTACATCATTCCTACACTAACAGGACAAAGAGGATTCCGCTTTATCTAAGTGGGAAACTCGGTCCTTGCTACTTTTGTTCTTCCCAACCAAGACAGCCGCCTTAATTCTACTGAGGTTTACTCTCGGCACAACGCAAATTTATTAACTTATCCTGCATTCCCTAAAATTTTAAACATTTGAACATCACTTCCGAACGACAACAAACTGTATTTTCAGGCGGTATTGTTCGCACAAAAATGCTACTTATTGTAATTTTGTAGCAAGGAAATATTATCGTAGAGCAAGAAAAAAATTTCAACAATCAGGTCAAAGACAGTTAAAGGTTTACCAAAAGTACATTCCACGCTCCTACTGCGGACAAGTTATCTTTCCCGAAATCCGACTTTGTGGCAAATAGCTTCGTGATATGGGTTTTGTCCGCGGCCAAAACGTGACGGTTCGACACGATAAGAATAAAATCATCATCATCACGGTTAACAACGAAGCTCAAACAAAAGAATACCTGCTTCAGAAAATAAAACAACTGGAATGCACGTTGGGAAGTTATCAGCAAAAAGGTAATGCTGTGCCTCAGGAAGCGCTGGCCCTGTATATTAACCCCAATCCAAGGGATATGCAAAAGGCCACTAAAAACGCCTTAATCCGTTTTGCGGAACTGGTAACGCAACCTTATAATGGCCATAACCCGCATCAGGAGGTGTTGTCAGAATTACAAAAATGCGCGTCGGCCAAACGTTTCTTTGATTTTGACTTTGACCATGTGGATATGGAAACCACTCTTGAAAAAGTAAAAATGGCTTTAAATCCAAATTGCATTCATCTGTTAAAAACAAGGGGCGGTTTTCATTTACTGATAGAACTGGCCCAAATTGATCCGGCCTTTACGAAGACTTGGTATAATGCCTTTTCGGGATTAGAAGGGTGTGATGTAAAAGGCGACAATCTGATACCGGTTCCCGGCACATTTCAGGGAGGCTTTATTCCAACTTTAAGCGTTTTGGCGTAACCACACATCCGCGCACGCGAATCCTCTATTCCATCATGGACTGGCAATCACCATGTCCTTGTTTTTGTACTTAGCAGATAATAATGTAGGGCAAATAATCTCTTTAATACATGCAGCGATTGCTTCTGTTACACGTTTTTTAGCAAACTCTCTGTAGTACACAAGGCTCACTTCTCTAACGGGTATAGCGTTTTCGAAAAACCGGATTTGCCGTTTACGGGCCGGTGGCAAAGTTTGGTAGTACAACTCCGGGATTAGTGTAAGCCCGCCAAACTCATCCACCATATTTAAAAGTGTTTCAAAAGAGTTCGCTTCAAAACGCAAGTTACCCGGTAAAACAGTTTTCTTTTTTAATGAACATAATTTTTCAAACTGATTCCGCAGGCAATGCCCCTCTTCCAACAACCAGATTTTATGTTCTCTGACTTCCTCCGGTAAAATGTATTTTTTGTTCTTTCCCACTTTTCCATAAACCATCAGCATTTCATAAAAAAGGATATCCTCCTCTATCTCTTTATGCTGCAAGGGTGTTGCCAGAATGCCCATATCCAGCGTTCCTTCTTTTAATTGTTTAATGATGTTTTCCGTAGTCAGTTCCGTTACTTCAATATGTAATTTGGGATAATGTTTAAACAGGGGCTTAATGATACGGGGTAGTAACGCATTAGCAACAGTGGGAATAATACCCAGACGTATTTGTCCTTCAATTACCGTGTGTTCCGTTTTAACCTTTTCATGTAACAAGTGAGCGTGTAAAACCACCTTCCGGGCCTGATCAAGCACAACCTGCCCAATATCCGTCGTAATCACTGGCGACGTTTTCCGGTCGAAGATAACCACATTCAGTTCTTCTTCCAGCTTCTTAATCATGGCGCTTAACGTTGCCTGCGTAACATGGCAGGCGGTGGCCGCTTTTGTAAAGTTTTTCAGCCGATCCACCGCTATAATATATTCCAGTTGTTGTATGTTCATTTCAATAGATAGTATCTATTATAAAGATAGTTATTTTCAGTTATATCTATTAACGGCTTTAGCATAAGTTTGCAATGCACTTGTTTAACGGAGTTGCTGCGCAGAGCCGCCATCAGTTAAACAGAAACTAAAAACCGCACGTTTAATTTAACAGTATATGAAAGCTACATCTTTAACTTTAACCGGGCTTCTGTTTTCGCTTCAGATAACATTCGCTCAAAAACCATTAACCACAAATAATGGCGCGCCGGTAGGCGATAATCAGAACTCACTAACCATTGGCAATGAGGGGCCCGTTTTGCTGGAAGACATCCACCTCGTTGAAAAACTGGCCGCTTTTGACCGCGAGCGTATTCCGGAACGGGTTGTTCATGCGCGGGGCGCAGGCGTTCATGGCGTTTTCGAGTGCAAGGCGGATATGTCTGCCTTCACGAAAGCGGCCTTGTTTAACCGCGCAGGGAAGCAAACACCTGTTTTTGTGCGCTTTTCAACGGTTGTACACGGACAAGGCTCTCCCGAAACACTTAGAGACCCAAGGGGCTTTGCCACAAAATTTTATACCGAAGAAGGGAATTACGACATTGTTGGGAACAACCTTCCTGTCTTTTTTATCCGCGACGCTATAAAGTTTCCGGACATGGTGCATTCTTTAAAACCATCGCCAATAACAAATAAGCAGGATCCTAACCGGTTCTTCGACTTTTTTTCACATATTCCGGAAGCTACACACATGCTTACGCGGGTTTATTCCGACTATGGCATACCTGCCAGCTATCGCGAAATGAATGGCTCCAGCGTACACGCGTTCAAATGGATTAATGCTAAGAATGAAGTCGTTTATGTAAAATATACGTGGAAATCGTTACAGGGCGAACGGAATTTGAGCGTGGAAGAAGCCGCCAAAATACAGGGTAGTGATTTTCAGCATGCTACTGTAGATCTTTACAATACTATAAAAAAGGGAAATTTTCCTAAGTGGGATTTATATGTACAAATGTTGAAAGCATCCGATTTTGAGAAACTGGATTATTATCCACTGGATGCAACAAAAATATGGAACGAAAAAGATGCTCCTCTAACATTGGTAGGAACCATGACGCTGAATAAAATTCCCGACAATTTTTTCGAATACACCGAACAATCCGCCTTTTCTCCCGCCAGCCTTGTTCCCGGCATTGAACCTTCGGAAGATAAATTACTACAAGGGCGGTTATTCTCGTATTTTGATACACACCGGTATCGCATTGGTGCCAACTTTCAGCAGTTACCTGTAAACGCTCCACTCACAAAAACCAACTCTAATAATCAGGACGGATCTTTTAGCAACAAAGGGACGCGCTCCAATGTAAATTATCAACCCTCGCGCACAGAAGATAAACCCGAACGTGAAAAAGAAAAGCATTCCGCTGCCCGTTACGGAGATGTAAGTCTCGCTCAAACTAAAATCACCAAACAAAACAATTTTCAACAAGCCGGTGAATTTTACCGGAGTTTGGATGAGACAAACAAATCCAATCTGGTTAAAAACTTAAGTGGCGATTTAGGCGCTGTAGAAAGCAAAGAAGTTAAGAGCATCATGGTTGGGTACTTTTATATGGCCGACCGTGACCTCGGCATCCGCCTGTCAAAAGCTCTGAGTATTTCGCGTGAAGACGTGGAAAAATACATGATGCCAAAAAAATAAAACAGTAGTACCATCAGCCGGGCCTAAGCGCCCGGTTTTAATTCGTTTGATATATGAAACACTCATTGTTCTTTTTACTTTTCTGTCTTTCGCTAGCTGCGGCGCGTGCTCAGACCCAGAATATATTTGACGCCGCCAGAAGCAATGAACTTAATGCCGTTACCATTTATGTCGCCAACGGTGGCCGGACAGATACCGTATCTTCCATGGGTCATTCCTTGCTAACACTGGCTGCTTACCACAATAGCTACGATGTTGTCTCTTTCCTACTTTTACATAAAACCAATCCGGAACAAACTGACCCATCCGGTAATACCGCCTTAATGGGAGCGTGTTTCAGGGGATATGAGAAAACAGTTGCTTTGCTTCTCGAAAAAGGAGCCAATCCCAATACCACTAATTACAATGGGGCTAATGCCCTGTTTTTTGCGGCCACCTTCGGACACGCCAATATCGTCCGTCTCCTATTAAAGTACAATATCCACACAGCACAAAAAGACAGGTTTGGTAAAACCGCCCTTGACTACGCTCTTCTTCAACAACATGAAGAAATTGTAGCCCTGCTCAATAAAAAATAAAGGATAATTTTGTCCTTTAATTCTTTTTACATAGCTTTGCGCCAGTTTTATGTTCTCTAAAGCCTGTGAATATGCTATTCGTGCTTCGATTTACATCGCTGTTAAATCGGAATCAGGGCAACGTGTAAGCCTTAAAGATATTGCGGGCGCCATAGATTCGCCAGAAGCTTTCACCGCTAAAATACTTCAGCAGCTCAGTAAAGATCAGCTCATTGATTCGGTTAAAGGTCCATCAGGGGGGTTCAGCATTGAGAAAAAGAAATTACAACACCTCCGTTTAAGTCAAATTGTTTATGCGATAGACGGCGACCGCATTTATAAAGGCTGTGGGCTTGGGTTAAAAGATTGTTCTGAACGAAAACCATGTCCCGTGCACCATAAATTTAAAGCTATTCGGGAAGAACTAAAGAACATGCTGGAAAAAACCACTGTGACAGAATTGGCTTCGGGATTAGGAAAGGGTTTAACCTTTTTGCAGCGATAAAAAAATTTAAAATAATAAAGGATAAAAAGATCTTAATATATTAATTAAACTCCATGAAGACATCAGATCACTCTTTAAAAATTAAACCCGCTGCTGCAAAAGCGCCTTTTACATTAGACGGATGGTTTAACCGACAGGCTGAAAAATTTGAAGCGGCCCGTTTTGGCTGGATGACTATTTACCTGACCCTACAAAGTTGTCTTGGCGCGGCGGCCTGTATGTATATTTTGCAAAACAAAGGCAATGACCTGATGTTAGTGGGTTGCGCAGCTGTAACCATGGCCAGCAACTCTATGTTTATTGCTCAGGCTCATGCAAAATGGTGCCTGTTGGCTTTTTATGGTAGTATTGCTGTTAACACCATCTTGCTTATTTTGAATTTATAACATGTGCTCCCTAAAAGATATAAGTACCCGCGAAGACATCATCCTGCTGGTAGATACGTTTTATGGAAAAGTTAAAACAGATTCTTTATTAGGCAATATTTTCAATACTAAAATACAGGGGCGCTGGCCCGAACATCTGGAAAAAATGTATTGTTTCTGGGAAACCGTTTTACTTAACGTTCATAGCTACCACGGAAGTCCCTTTGCTCCTCACGCCCGTTTACCAGTAGATTCTTCCCATTTTGATCGATGGTTAACCCTTTTCAAAGATACCGTAGCGGAATTGTTTGAGGGCGAAAAAGCTAATGAAGCTATTTGGCGAGCTTCTAAGATGGCGGAAATGTTCAGACATAAAATAGACTATTTTAAAAACAAACCTGAAAATTTCCCAGGATGAGTTACTCTGTAAAACTCCCGGGTGTATTGGTAGCTGTTTTTTTATGGCTTGGATTTGTTTGCGCCATTAGTTTCATGGAGGCGTGGATTAAATTCAGGGCACCTGGTATAACCCTAGCCGTTGGCGTTAGCATAGGCCGAAAAGTATTTAATGCTTTAAACACCGTTGAGTGGGTATTTGCCACCATTATTGTTCTTTGTCTTTTTAAACATACTTCTCTATGGCAGGGGGCGCTTACCGTACTATTATGGATTACCTTCTCCATTTTAATCTTACAAACTGTATGGCTCCTCCCGATATTGGATGAAAGAGCCACTAAACTAATACGAGGCGAAACGCTGCCAGACTCCTTCGTTCACATTTACTATGTGTCAGGCGAAGTCATTAAATCTGCGTGTCTCTTTTTATATGGAATAACACTATTTAACCCCTGATATGGAAAATAAAACAATTCTTCAGAAACTGGAAGCCAAATACCACGCACTTGGCGAAAATCCGGATACGTATATGAACGGTTTGCTACATGCTAAACCACTGAATTACTGGGATTACATTGAGGTGGAAACCTTACTGAGTCTTCAGAAACCGCGTACCGATTTTAAAGACGAGGAGGTCTTTATCATGTACCACCAGATCACGGAACTGTTTCTCAAACTAATGTTACACGAAGTCAAGCAAATTGTATTTAGCACAACGGTTACTGATACCTTCCTAATGAATAAAGTCTCCCGGCTAATACGTTATACCAATATGCTTATTAACTCCTTTGATGTAATGCGCGACGGGATGGATTACGATGATTACAATACATTTAGGGTTAGCCTTGCGCCAGCCAGTGGATTTCAAAGCGCACAATTCAGATATATAGAGCTCTACTGTACACGATTAGAAAATCTTGTGAACCTGGAAGGCAAGCCACTCCTTCCCGAAAACTCAGACACATCTGATTACTTTAATCATATATACTGGAAAGACGCAGGGACTAACCGGAAAACCGGAGCCAAAACCCTCACCTTAAAACAATTTGAGGAAAAATACCTGGACAGGTTTATAGGTATAGCCACCTCTGTAAAAGGTAAAACACTGGAAGAGTGCTTCATGAAACTAGAGAAGCCGTCACAGGAATTGATACAGGCACTTAAAACATTTGACTACTTGTACAATATAAGTTGGCCATTAGTTCACCTGAATACGGCAAAGCACTATCTGGATAAAAAAGGGGAAAATCAGGCCGCTACCGGCGGATCGGAATGGAAAAAATATCTGCACCCTCAATTCCAACAACGCAAATTTTTCCCGGGTCTTTGGTCAGAAGAAGAAATTCTTCATTGGGGAGATAAAGAACACATGCCTTTTTCAGATGTCTGACACGAATTCCGGATCCAAAAGATGCAAATTACATGGTGCTATTTTTTGTTTAGACAAGGAAAAAATCATCGGTATAGCCAAAGCTACGGGCATTCTTTTGAGGAAGTATAAATGGAAAAGAGCCAATTCAATTTTAGCCTTTAAACGTGCTTGGTACGATCGCTTCAAATACTGATTTACTGTTAAAAATCATTGCTGCAAATACTTGTCAGATTCGTTGCTATTTATTGAATAATTACTAATTTAGTTACTAATCTATTATTAATTAAATCTTAATGTCATGACGTTTGATGAAATTGCAAGCCTTGTAGAAACAAGTATCAGCGGTCTAAAGGTCGATCCTGCAGCCTGCCGCGGGCAAAAAAAAGGACAATGGTCTTTAAAAATTAAAGACGCCACTGTTTGGCTGGATGTATTTAATTTTGAAACAACTCCTGATCGCTGGTATTTTCAGGTAATGAGCCCATTAATGGCCATGCCCGACAGAAACCGGGAGCAATTTTTCCTGGATCTTCTTGAAATCAACTATAACCTTTACAATACTTCCATCTGTAAAAAAGATAATTGGTTTTATGTTTTACACTTGCGGGAAGCGGCAGGAATTGATCAGGGAGAAATTGACCGTGCCATTGATCGTGTAGCGGCTTATAGCAGCGAGTACTGGAGCAAACTGGACTTTAAATTTAAAGGTAGTTGGGATCCTAAAACTGACACTACTTCGGGTGGACGAGCGGGTTAATTTTAAATGAACAAACAACTATCTGCAAGGTCTGGTTATTAACCGGGCCTTTTTATTACATGGAACTGTTTTATGTTCATGTTTTTATTATCTCTTTAAATGCACTTAACTTTAGACATGTTTAAAGCTACTCGTTTATACTCCATTCTTTTTAATAAGTGTCCATGCTGTCATAAAGGATCCTTCTTTATTGACGGTAACCCTTACCGGCTTAAACACTTTGACAAAATACACAGCCATTGTAGTTATTGTCAGGAAGATTTTGTTAGAGAAGTGGGCTTCTACTACGGCGCCATGTACGTTAGTTATGGTCTATCTGTTGGTATTGGCATTGGGCTGTTCCTGATACTGGTGGTTTGGGCAGGGTTGAATGTGCTCCCCTTTCTGATTTGTTACTCTTTACTGATTCTTTTCCTATCCCCCTGGGTGTTCCGCAAATCACGCCTTGTATGGATTAATTTGTTTGTTAGGTTTAACCCAGATTACATTGGCACTGAAGAAAAAATGAGAATTAAAAAGAATAATTGAGCGTAAGGCCATACACAAAATCACGTCGGGCCTTGTCTGTGTATGTATAACGCCGTTGCAACATAAAATAAGCTTCCAGATCTAAGCGGCGAGAAAAAGTATAAATCATTCCCGTAAAAAGACGGCTTCTGTCTATACTAAGGCGTTGTGGTTGTCTAATGGGAAGGTTAAGTTCTCCCGCCAGATACACTTCCCACTTTTTATTCAATTCCCGCTTAATGGTTAATTTATTCCTGTTATATAGTCGTGGAGCAGCCCCGTTTTCACTCGTTAGCCAATCATTATACTGAGCCTGTGTCCGGTTACGATACACAATTGTAAACCGGTTTATTTTCTTCCTCAGGAAGACGGAAATAAAAAACTGATGGCGTAAGCTATAAGACGCATCCAGACGGCGGCGCTGACGGAAAGCGTAATCAGCTGATACCCTTATTCCTTTTCTAACTTTATATTGTCCGCCAACTGTTGTTGTAAATTGTCCGGCATCTGCAAAATTATTGTTCATTCGCAACTGCTGTCCCACATGAATACTTAACTTTTCATTTAGTGTCTTTTCCGCGTTTAAGGTCATCCACAATGCGGCGTCATCATCAATGTCCTGAGCAATTGTCTTACTATAGAAAGCAATAACCAACAGCAGTATAATGATTGACTGTTTACGCATTCGCTTCTGTCTCGTAATAGTATATCTTAATCTGAGCGGCATCCTTCAGAAAATCCAGTTTGCCAATGCTAACACGGTGGATGTTTAATCCTGTCCGGCTTTTTAAATCCTGAATCAGTTCTGCCTGACGTTCAGGCTTAATAAGCGCAATATTCTCATACATCACTAACTGAACCGCTTCCTTTCTGAAAAAGAAACTTCCCTCAAACACCCAGGCCACAACAATAATAACAAGATTAATGAGCCCCAGAAATACATATTCATAAGCATCTACGGTATCCTTTATCTTGGTTACTGCTGCAATTAACCCTATTGCAATTACCAGAAAAAGATAGGTCATATCTTTAATGCTTATATCTTCTGTTCTGTAGCGTAACATGCTGAATACTGCAAATAAACCAAAGGCGGCCCCCATACTCAATTCAACTTTATTCAGCAGAAAACTGATCAGAAAAATAACAACATTAAAGATGAAGAACGTAAAAAAAAGATCGCTGCGTTTGTAAATACGGTAATAAACCATGCGGATAAGCAGGAATGTGGACAGAATGTCTATCAGCAATCTGAATGAAAATTTTTGAAGCATTTTCATCAGTTCCGCAGTCTCAGCCTTTGCAACAAGGGCGGCCGCTTCCTGACTCGCACTATCGGCAGCCATTTCAGCGCTGATTTGTAACAGGTGTATCATGAATTATCTCTTTAATGGTTTTAATTTTCTGTTTAAAATTATTCCGTTTTACCGCATCGCGGGTAAGCGCGATGGCAAAACAGTATTTACTGATTGCGCCCTCTCTTATTCCGCAACGTTTAACCTCCTGAATAAACACGGATGCTTTCCTGCTTTCCTGTTTTACTTCTGCTATGACCAGATTTCCCAAATGAACCATGCGCTCTCCATTTCGTAATTCAAGGTTAACATCTATGGTTAGTCGTTCCGCGCTGGTCTTACTAACCAATGTTACGCGTGTATAATTTACCCATACAGATGGCCGTAAATTCTTTGGGTCAAAGGGTAATTCCTCTTCCAGAAACTGCAATGCTACTCTACCGAATCCGTTTGTTTCCAATGGACTCTTTATTCGTGTTTTAATGGTTCGTTCTTTATTACTTTTAAACTTCACCTCCAAAAACGTTTGCCCCGAATCAACATACGTTCTGTGACGGATTTTATAGCGGTTAAGAACCCCATTATGATGTTGCTGATATAAACTCAACTCATCCGTATCGTAATATACCGTACTGTATCTGCTGGTTGTTATTCCGCCAACAGCCAAACAAAAATAAGATCCCCGGATAGCATCAAGCAACGCCGGCAATTTTGAAACATGAAATGTAAACTTTGTGTCCGTGCGGTTCATAAGTTTTACCCCGTCCATTTCCTTTAACGAAATGGGGTCAAACAACGCGAGTATATGTTGCAATTGCTGCACTATTTGTATGCGTAGGTGTATTTTTTCGTTAAAACCAGCGCGTTATTGGCATCATACGTTTTCCGCTCGGTTTTGAGTCCCGACGCATCGTAACTATACGTGTGTCTTTTAACTTGCTTTCCGTCCTTGTCCGTTATCAGTTCCTCTGTTTTTTCGCCTAACTTATTATATTTAACCGTTTGTTTCTCTTTCAAGCTATTTTTGTCATCGTACTCCGCTTCCTCAATCACATCATCTTCCGCATTATATTTATAGCGTACAATCGCCTTCAGTGCCCCGTCTTTACCGTATTTATAATGTTCCGCCAAACGTCCTTCCTTATCATAAATATTTTTTTCATCCATAATGGCTTTAGCTGTAACCGCGTCTTCTGTTGCCGCTTCACTCACATTGCTGATCTTCACTTCTGTAACGGTAATGGCCTTAATGCCGTGCTTTTTTATCTCCTTCTTTTTCTGCGAAAAAATCATCCCCGCGAAAAGGATAAAAAAACCACATAATACACTCTTATTCATTTTACTTATAAATTACTATTTGTTCTAACGCCGTCGTTTGCTTTTTCCCGCTAAGTTCTACTTCTTTTACAATCGCAACGTCACCCGAAGCCGATTGCAGGCTTTTATCCTTTGAATATACATAAATTTTATACTTGCCTTTACGCAGGTATTTAAATTCAAATTCTCCATTATAGTTGGCTCTTGTTTTGTCATTATAACTAACATTGTCGCCATAAATGATAAACACATCCTCATCGGTCCCAGCATACTCCCCATTTTTTACGGTGAATCCGCTGTTCCAGTCCTCCACCCATATTTTCCCCTTCAGTGTTGTTTTACCACCTTCTCCCGGTGCTTTTTTACATCCGTAAAAGAATAGTATCCCCATCATACCTGTCAAAATGAATGAGCGTAAATAATACTTTTTAATCATACTGTTCTGTTTTAATGTGCTGTAATAATTAGTTTTTGTGTACCGTAATCCGAACGAAGTAAATATATTCCCGCTTTAAGGCCTGACAGATTGAATTGTTCTGTTCCGCTTACATTCCATTCAAGAACCGGTTTGCCTAACAGATCCGTTAATACCAGATGCTCTTTCTTGTGTGTCCGGATAATTAAATAATCCGTGGATGGATTCGGATACACTTCTACCCATTGTTTCATTGCTTCCTGCTGTTCATCTAATCCCACCACGCAATTACTCATGCCAAAAGATGGGTAAGTAAATATTTTAAATGCCCCTGTTCCATCCGGGCAACGCCCGAACGATTTATCCTCAGACTGTGCCTGAAAAACAACCTGATCGTAAACGATTCGCAAGCCATTGCTTAACACCAGTTCGTCTCCGGCTTTATCTATTTTGAATGGCGCGTGCAATTGCGTTGCGTTGGGGAGGTTAATGTCATCTGCCCAAACGGTTAAAAAACCATAAGGCGCAATACTTGTTCCGTTTGGAAAACTGTACTTTGCTTTTGTGCCTGAAGAGTTACTGAGATATAGCCCGCTAAGATCCAGTGTAGAATTACTGTTGTTAAACAGCTCTATCCAGTCTTCAAATAAATGGTATTCGTTACGAACATCGCTCTTATTATCCGCCAAAAACTCATTAATAACAAGTTGTCCTGCTTGTGGAGCAGGAATAGCGTTGTATTCAAAAAAGACATGTTCGGCTCCCTCTGGTGAAAAGCGGGAGGCGCTGGCGTTATCGGCAAAAACATAATATTGTATTTTGTTGTTTTTCAACGTAAATGTTGTGCCATATATATTATCTCCCGAAACGCCGTCTCCATGCAACCCATCGTCGTACATGGTAACTGCTTCGAATTTTTCAGACGCTCTGTATCTGTATCTTAGCTCAACAGATGTAGCATTGTTAACCATAGATGTGAACGAAACAGTGGCATTCATAAGAGGTGTTCCATTACTTATGCCCGTAAGTCCAATTGTTGGAGACGCAGCTGTAAACTCTGCTGTTGTTTGAAGGTAATTGCTGCGGGCTTGCATTAAAGTCTGAATTCCCGGGACAGAATAACTTCCTACAGAATAATTGGCTGTAAGCGCATTCTGAAATTGGGTATAGCTGAAAAACTTACGTGTATCACTTTGTACGGCCGTGTCTATAAGTGCTTTATATGTGTTATAGGCCGTTATATATGATCCGCTTGTAAAGTGATCTTTGATAATTGTTCGCAAATGGGCAATGTACATCCGCTTATATAACGGATTGGCATATATTGCCTTTATCAGTGGCCAGTAATTATCTGTACTATGAATGTTGGGTGTCAGATTTTGCATGTTTGAAATTGTCAACGCGGCCAGACTGGTGTTAGAACTTCCCAAAAAAGGGAATCCTCCAAAACTCATATTCAGATCCCAGACAACAGGGTTGTAGCGCCCGGTTCCATCGCGGTATAAGTAATAATTCTGGCAGAACGCTCCGCTGTAACTATCCAGATTAATTACCGCGTTGTTAAAAGCCAGCATCCACAACACTCTGTCCAGATCCATCATAACTGGAACGGAGGAGGGTTTATTGGTTATAGAATCACAAAGAATTTCCAACTGCTTCCAGCCGTAATCTGACTTTATTTCATAGAAGTTAAAGTAACTGCTGCTGTCGCCGTTTAACTTTAAAAGATTACATTTTGTAGCGGTTGTTGGCACCACCTGCGGGTTTCCCTTAATAAATGTTCCATTGTTACCATAAAAGTGTTCACTGCAAAATGTTTTGTTAATGGACTCTACATTTGTGTAAACGCCCATATAAACCCCATTAATATAGACCTGTGCAAAATTAGCCTGAGGCGCATCCATATAATTGGAAAGTAAATTATAGGCTAATACTTCCCTTATCATAGACGGATCCTGATAGCAGTTACTAAGTTTGAGATCTTTATATCCCTGATAATTCTTGGTATCGGCATAGGCATCCAGTTCAATGTGGATAGGGTTTTTAAGCCGCGTGGAATCATAAGAACTGTTGCCTTTGTATTTAACCCCCACGCTGTCTATCCTGTTCCCGTTTATCTTTACCCAGGAGGCCATTACATAGCCTTCTGCACCCAGCTTGGCGGTATCGAGCATGTAATCCCAATTGGAGGCCGCAAAACGCAACTCTATCTTCTGTATCGTTGCCGGATCATAAAAATGCTGGGCCCTTACTACAGGCAGCGCTATAATGAATAATAAACCGGATAAAAACTGTTTTACCATTAATGCGCAATAACTACAGGTCGTGTTGCACTCTGTCCGGAAGGCGTGCTGATTCGTAAATGATAGATGCCGGTTCCAAGATGATCAACTGGGACAACCATTTTTACAGAGTGCTGTTTACCAGTTATCACTGCTTTACCTGCCGCGTCAAATAACTGGAAATACCAACCATCCTGAATTTCGGTTCGAACAATAAGTTCTTTATCTGCCGGATTAGGATAGGTATTTACACCAAGTACATTTGCCAACGTTTCTTTAATTCCAACTTGTGAACAAGCTACACACCCTGAAAAGCAATATGCTGTAAGTACGCTATCTTTTGTAAGGTTGATTTGCCGGCGACCATTAACAGCGCAAGACCCCGGAACCGTTTCAGCGGCTCCTGCGGTATTGCCTTTATAAAACTGAAATGTTACTAATCCGGTACTGTTTACATAATTAATAATTTGATAGACATTATCTCCTAACAGATTACACATTCTGATCGTTGCTGGGTTAAACGCCGGGTTCTGGTAGCCGGTTCCAACGTGTACACCCTGCGATGGGATTGTACCAGCATTGGTCATATCTACTTTATAACGGATCAGTGTCTTCCCGGACGGCGCATTCGCTCCAAATACAATAGCTCCCACAAAAGTGGTATCATTAGCAAGAGAATCAACATACAACCAGCGGTTATCGTTCGATACGCCATCCACGCGGGATTCATCCGGCACAAACTCCGCTTCATACGTTTGATTCCCATTAACAAACTTGTACTCGTATTTTTGAAAAGCGGGAATAGTTACAATGATGCTGTATATGGAAGACGTTCCTTCCTGAGTCAATGTTGTTGTTCCCGGATCCCAATTTGTTCCGAAACCAGCAATGGTTTGAAAATCGCCGATTATATGCACTCCATTTGGACTAATTGTGGCTCCGGTCAGATCAACCGCAAACTTAACTTTTTTAGCGTGTAAGGATACTGAGAATAATCCTGCCAGAGCTAATGCTATTACTTTTTTCATCTTTTTGCGTTACTTAATTAAACTAACTTTTTTATAAATGTTCTGTAAAGAGGCGGTTTGTATGTGAATGGTGTATATGCCGGCATTATATGCCGTAAGATCGATGGTTTTCGCGTCTTTCTCTTCTAAAATACGTTTGCCATTTACATCGTACACCGAAACGGTAAATGCATTTTCTGAAATGCCGTTTAAATCCAGTACAAATAATCCGGTTCCCGGATTTGGATATACATTAACTGTTGATGAGCTATTCCCATTTGTTTTAATAGCCGTTGTTGCAGAGTACACAAAGGAGGTGGAGTGGGCAAAAACACAACCGTTGGCATCTGTTGTTTTTACAACATATACCCCATATTGTGAAGGTGTAAAAGTTTGATTTGTTGCTCCGGCAATTAGATTGCCATTCATGTACCACTGATAACTACTTGCTGGCGTAGAAACCAACGCGCCACTAATCAAAGAAATTGTTGGCTGAGCGGGCGCGGGGTTATTCAGGTAGCAGGTGGTATAACGGTGTGCCTGAGGAGTCGCTCCTCCCGTACTGAATGACCAGATTATACTTCCAGCCGGATCTATTTCGTAGATAGATCCTACCATGGCCAGACAAACCATTTGGTTTCCATTGGGAAACTGGTTACTACACCCCATGTTACTGGTATAACCGGTAGAAGTGTGCCGCGAGGAATAAATAGCCGGTGTAAACGCACTACCCGGAGTAATAGTGTAATTATAATCTACACGAGGCGGTGGAATTCTATCTACTGTTGTTTTAGTAGCAGGACTGGTTTGCCCTTTATTATTAATCCCCGCCAAAAATCCTGCATCCGGACTCCCTTCAGGAATCCAGTGCGCATCATGGGTTACATTAAGTATTGTTGAGCCACTTGCACCATACGCTGCCGGATTGCCCCAACGGTATAGAAAATCGCCTCCCTTTCCGGCAAGTCCGCCGGTGTGCGAGGCAGCTTCTGCCGTTGTTGTACTGTGGTCAATAATATACCATTCGTTAAGATTATGCGAACTTACCACAATCTGATCTAAAACAGGATTATAATCAATACCATTCATGTGCATCCAGTCCTTTTGCGCCTGAAAATTGATATTTAGCAATTGTGGATTGTTGACAATAGATGGCTGATAGTTGGCCTTCGCGGCATTCACATTCTGCACTAGATGGTCCCACACCTTCCATTCCCATACCACCTGAGCAGAATTGGTTCCAACGGGTTTAAGTTCCATAATTTTCTCTGCCCACATAGTCCCCGCAAAATTGCCCCCGGCATTTGAGACTTCCGTGGCTGTTTTAACGTCGTAACTAATTACAAGGACATTGCCGTTTGGTAAAGGACAGTGATCGTGATGCAGGCAATAGGTGCTGGATGAGTAGGTATAATCCCACAACAGGGTGTTATTATAATCCCATTTTTGGATTCTTCCGGTCATTCCTCCTCCGGTTAATACATTTCCTGCGTTTTGAACCGTACGGTACACGTATCCACCGGGCATTAAATGAGTGGAGTAGCCGGTGCCACCAGTAAAATTAAATGTTTTGACTACGGTACTGTTCGTGTCAATAAGGCGGCCAATGGTAGAACCGGAATTGCTATAGTATGTTAATCCGTTCCATTGCTGTGCGCGTAACTCTATTACGATTAAACCAAACCATAAAAGGGCAGCAAATAAATTTTTCCTCATTCTGAGTCAATTAATGTTTAAGTAAATGTAAATTAATTACTACAATGTAAATTATTCTTTCGGTAAACCTATAAAAAAACGAGGTCAATAACAAAAAGCTTATGGATTTAATTGGATAGCTCTTTTCAGGATGTTTAGCTGGGATTCATAGCTGCTTCCCACGGGTAATTCAACCGCCCCCAGAAACACTGTTTTGGTCTTGATTTGAGTGATGCGCTTTACAGGAATAATGTATGAGCGGTGAATCCGGAGGAAACGCTCTGGGGGAAGATGTTCTGTAAAGTATTTTAATGTGTAACGTGCTACTATGGTCTTGGCACCCTGTATGTGTATTTTTACGTAATCATCCAATCCCTCTATGTATTCTATATCATTAATGTTCACTTTTATTTGTGAATAGTCGGCTCTTATAAACAGGAAAGGGTCCGGGAGCATTACTCCTCCAACATAAACCTTAACCTTTTGCAATGACTGCATGAACCGGTCGTACGAAAATGGTTTTAACAAATAATCAATAGCATTTAAATTATACCCGTCCAGAGCATAGCGGTCAAACGCGGTTGTAAAAACAACCGCAACTTTGGATGGTATGTTCTTGATTAGTTCCAGACCACTTAAATCTGGCATGTGAATGTCCAGAAACAGAAGCTCTGGCGGCGACTGAAGGCAAAACTGCAGTCCTTCTTTGGGTGTTGTAAATCCTTTTTGTAAGGTAACCATTCCCGATTTTTTGCAAAACGCATCAATTACCTGAAGGGCCAGGGGTTCATCGTCTATGGCTATTGCTTTAATCATTATAGTTGAAGGGTCAGGTCAACACTGAATTCCTGAGTTAAGTTGTTGGTATATAGTTTATGCCTTCCGGGGTAAAGTAAAAGTAACCTTTTTTTAACATTTATCAACCCTAGTTGAGTCTGCTGGCCCGATTCGTCCGTTAACTGCACTTTGCGATTCCTAACAACCATGTGAAGTTCTCCTTCGTTAGAAATAGTGATGAGAATGAAAATACTTGCCGCTTCTTCTGTACTCAACCCATACTTAAACGCATTCTCTACGAAAGGAATTAATATCAATGGCGCTATTCTGAATTTTTCCTGCTGTCCGGTTATCGTCACTTCTAATGTAACGTTAGGTGTTATTCTTAATTTTTGAAGTTCGATATAATCCATTAAATAATTCAATTCATCGCTAATACTCACCTTCTCACTTCCTGTTTCTTTAATTACATACCGCATCATGCCCGATAATTTAACAATCGCCTGGGGGGTTTCGTCTGATTTCTGCAAACTAAGGGCATAAATGCTATTAAGCGTATTAAAGAAAAAGTGGGGGTTAATCTGAGCCTTAAGAAATGATAACTCGTTACTAATGTTCTGCGCTTGTATAATGCTGAACCTCTGTTTTATTTTAATAAGTAAGGCAACAATAATTACCAGTATGTAAAGGTTCAATTTTTTGTTGAGTAACAACATAAAAATTTTCGGACGAACTCCCGGAAAATGTGCATGATTGGGGATAGTGTGCCCATGCGATCTTTTAAAATGCAACAATATGGCATCCACTCCATATAAAAACAGAAAAATACTTACCAGTAAAATAATGTAAATAAAGTACCGCCGTTTAAAATACAAACTGTCAATCAACAGGTAATAATTAAGGTAAAACACCACTAACATTTCTACCTGAAACACAATTTCTCCAAAGCCAACCGGATTCTGAGCCATACGCCGGATGTTGGGCCAGTCAGGAGAGAACAGAAATACGGAAAACAGAAATACGGCAGAACCTATTAAATGAATCCAAAAATTATTTTTCCGGGTAAACACATTACGAAACTACCTTTTTAAATGCATTTTCTAGTTAAAATTAGGTGTTCCTCTTGTTTTATGAGGTTAAACCCGCACTCCCATAATCAAGATGTCATCCACCTGCTCATGCCCCTGTTGCCAGTTAATTAACTGTTGTTCCAACTCAGATTTAAGCTGATGAAATGGTTTGTTGGTTGCCAGGTCCTGTAAAAGCCTTCTGAAGTTTCCAACCATGAATTTTTTTCCTTTCGGTCCGCCAAACTGGTCGGCATAACCATCGCTGAAAATAAAGAGGATATCGTCCTTCTCCAATTGAACCGAATAACTTTGAAAACTCTTGTATTCTCCTATAAACATTCCAATCGGAAATTTATCTGCTTCATATTGTAACAACTCTCCTTTACGAACAATGTACAACGGATTAAACGCAGCCGCATACTTTAGCTCCATGGTCTTAAAATCAACCCTGCACAGCGTCATGTCCATTCCGTCTTTAGCCGTTCCTTCACTGCCACTGGCATGCAATGTCGCAATCACGCCTTCTCTTAAACGGTTCATTATTTCATGGGGCTCTAACGCATCAGTGTTATCTATGATGTCTTTTAAAATATTGTGTCCTACTAAACTCATAAACGCACCAGGAACACCATGCCCCGTACAGTCTATTGTTGCAAAAAAAGTATAAGGGCCTTTTTTAGCAATCCAGTAGAAATCTCCACTTACTATATCCTTGGGCTTATAAAGCACAAAAGCGTTTTTAAGTGCATTATGAATCGTTTGCTCTGCCGGTAATATGGCCTCCTGAATTCGTTTTGCATAGTGAATACTATCTGTTACTTGTTTGTAAAGTATCTCCAATTCACCATTCTTGGTTTCAATTTCTGTTTTCTGAAGCACAACCTCTTCTGTTCGCTCTTTCACTTTTTGTTCAAGCAAACGCTCGTTTTCTGCCAGGTCGTTACGCATTTTTAACAAGGCCAAACCTAATGTATCGTGTTCACTAAGGGGTTTAAATTCCGCATCAAAATTGCCAGCCCCGGTGGTGTTAGCAAATTGCGTAGTTCGTTCCATTGAAGAAACAAGACCTTCCAGTGCCGTTGCCATTTCGCCGATTTCGTCGCTTCGTTTTTCAATTCTTGTCTTGGGAAGAACCCCCAGGCTCATCGCCCTCAGCATTCCCTTCAGCTGGCTTACTGGTCCAACAATACTTCGCACTGTGTAAGTTGCCACAATCATCCCTCCAATTACCAGCGTAATTCCTATAAGTTTCACAAACCAATCCAGGAAATCAAACGATTTAAACATGGTTAGTTTTACCTCATTTGCTTCATCCTGTTTTACTTTAATAAGTCCATTAAGGCTTTTATATATATCTTTTATAAACGTTTCCGAATCTTCGTAAGGAATAATTGCCATCATATACAAACTGGCATCCTTATACGCCGAATCAGAATTCAACTTATTCATAATATCGTTTTGGTAAATACCAAAAAGCGAATCAACATTCAGGCAAATGCCCTGCAACTGCTTTAACTCTTCAGGTTTCCAGCTTTTAGCCAATCCCAGTAAAACAACTTTTTTATCGGGATAATCCTTGGCAATGAGCCGTTTCAGTTCTTCACGAAAATCCAGATCATTAAAACTTTTGTTGAGGTACCATTTGGAAATAAGGGTTTGCGAACGTTGTAAGAGGAAATTAAATTCTTTAAGTTCACCTATACTGGGGGCTACCTGCTCAACCACTTTGTCTGTGTTTTCTTTGCTCTTACGAAGGGTTTTAACCGTTATAAGAAATGCCACTACCGTTAGTACAATAATGGTTCCAAAACCTAGCCCCATTCTTCGTCCTATCGTTAGTTTAAATCCCATTCCTTTTTTATTTTATCGCCTCTAAAAGTTTGCGGTACATTTCCGATTTTTCAAATTCGTATAATCCTCTGTGTACCTGGTGAAGTCCGCTTAGAACCGTCTTATTCTTTGGAGCAACAGCATAAGCCTTTTGCAGAAAAGGCAACGCCTGCTTAAATAATTTAGCCGCGTTTTCCTGAACCAGATCCAACTCTTTAAGATCAGGTACATCCGAATTCTGGATAAGGTAAATGGCTTGATTACAGTATAGTACTCCAAGATTAATATTTGCCGAAAGATTTTCGGGATCCAATTCAAGTGTCTTCAGCAACGCAGATTTAGCTTGCTCCTGTGCTGCATTATCAGTAGTATTCCGGTTAACTAGCTCAGTAAAGTAGCTCCCTACTGCTTTATAGTACTCTATTTGCCGGCCTTTTACATCTGCCGAAGGGTCACTTTGTTTCCACAGTTCGAGGTGTTTATCAAAAGCCGTCTGACTTTTTGAGGCATTAACGCTGTCAACCAGATACAAATTTGCCATACGGTAGTAAGCGTTTATATAATTAGTAATAAGTTTAGATCCATTGGCCTTCAAGTCCGCGTCGGGATTTAGCGCGTAGCCTTTAAAAACTGACCGGATAGAACTATCGCGCAGCGCCGATTCCAGTTTGTAATCTATCATAGTGTTTAACCCTTTCGCTCTGTCGTTTGCTTTATACAACTCGTAATAAATAAACCCCCTTTGTATCCACGCCGCCGGATCGTTAGCTGTTTCCGGATGGATCACCACACTGTCAATAGCCTGACGTGCTTCTGAAAAGCGTTTCGTTTGATACAATTCTACTGCTCTATTATATAATTTTATCTGGGCCACGCTGATGCTTCCAATAAGCAAAAAGCTTATCAGGAAAAGACGTGCAATATTTTGTTTTTTATTCAATTATATCAAATTTACAATTAATCTGTAGCTATCGCCAATGCCTGAAAATCGTCACTTGTTTTAAGGCCCGACTTAATGGCATTGGTTTTACTGTACTCGAACTTTTGCTTATTATCTACAATTACAAAATTAATGCTGGCGCCTTGTTTGGTACTCCCCTGATTTTCGCAAACCAGTAACGTTCCCTTACCTTTAATTTTTCCGCTGATTTCCTTTAAGGATTTACTGCTTTCCTGCAACAAAAAAACCATGTTCGATGTCATTTGAGCATTATACGAGTCAGTATTTTTTATTTCTATGGACTGATTCCCGACTTTCTTTTTACCGGCCAATATACTTAACTCGCTGATCAGCGCGTCATTTTTCCCAACTACTTGTATAATGAAGTTACCAGTTTTTAATTTATCGGGCCATTCAAAATAGCGTGTAAAGTTATACAGATATACCGCCTTTACTTTGGCGTTAATATCATAGTTACTGGGTTGCTGAAACCCAAACGAAAAGTAAAGGATAAAGAACAATCCAACCCAATATGTCGCCTTTTTAACCAAGCCGTGCTACATTTTATTCCTACGGGGTTTACAAAGATATATTTTTCAGTGAAACCGCCAATTTTCTTTTATTTTGACGTATATTAGACAGGAGTTACCGGAACTGGTATTTTCTAAAAGGAAAAGTTCTTTCTGTCATAATACATGCTTTATAACAGCAAATACAATAATTATTCCGACGCCGAACTGATTAACAATTTTTTAGAAAATCAGGATACCGTTTTTATTGGCGTATTGTATTCGCGATATGGTCATTTGGTGCTGGGTTTATGTTATAAATACTTTAAAAATAAAGACGAGTCAGAAGATATGACCATGCATATTTTTGAGTGTCTTATGACGGATCTAAAAAAGCACCGCATAGATTATTTCAAAAGCTGGCTTTATACCTATAGTAAAAATCATTGCCTGATGAAACTCAGGAAAGACCAATCCCTGCAAAAAAAACAAAATGATTTATACCATAGTCAACAACAGGTTATGGAAACCGATGAGGATTTGCATCTACATGAAGAAAAGGAAAAGATGTTGAGTATTCTGGATCAGGCTATTGCCTATCTTAACGAAGAACAACGTGTGTGTGTAAACCTTTTTTATAAAGAAAACAAGAGTTATGCTGAAATACAGGTTTTGACTGGGTATTCGGCAAATGAAGTAAAAAGTTTTATCCAGAATGGGAAAAGAAATTTAAAACTTAAAATGGAGGCCTTGCAAAATGAGCAAAGAGCACAATAACATAAAAAACATAGATGAGCTACTTGCCCTCCTTCATGATGAAAAAAATCAGGAGGTTTTAGACCCTTTTGAACAGGAAGCCTTAGAAGGATTTGCCAGCATGGGCAACGAAGATAGTGCAAGGGCCTTGGTGTCAAGGGCACAAACCCGTATGTTCAGGCGACTGGAACGAAAATCCCCTTCGGAACGGAAAAAACCACAAACCTACTGGCTGGCAGCAGCGGGAGTGATTCTTATTGCCGCACTCAGCGTTGTTTTTTATAGTTTGCTTCAGGAAAGCACACAAACAAAACAGGTGGCCGTTATCCCTTCTGTTAATCCGATTAGCTCCACTCTTCCGGAAACAGGTGCACAACCCAGTGTGCCAGAGATGACAATCAGCGAAAGAAAAGAACGCATGCCTTCTGAATCATCTATAAAACCGGAGATTCCTAAAAAGCCAGAACTCCAATCAGACAGAAAATCACTTGCCGCCCCAACAAAAACTTCTCTACATACAGCCGATGAAGCTGTGACAAGAGCTGAGGTTTTACCTGAGGAACAAGCAGAAACCTCCACTCTAGCCGATATTGCTAAACCAGTTAGTATTGACGGCGAGAAAACAGCAAGTAAGGGCGGAGCTGCTGCTTATAAAGAAAAAATTACAGAGGCGCCCGGTGCAACTCTTTCTAAAAACGATTCTGAAAAAAAACGCGAACGGACTCACACAACTACTGTTTCACAGGCCATAACCGAAACGGGTGCCGCCTCGTTTAGTGCTGCTTATTATCTGAACGGACAACAAGCCCTTGCCGAGGATTTACGGCGTCTTTTTAAGAACGACAAAAGTTTAGAGCCGCTTACCACTAAAGAGCTAAAAGTACTTGTTGCACTAAATGAAAACAACACCGTTCAGTCTGTTACCATTTTAAGCCCTGTTATTACCGATAAAGATCTTACAGAAAGTCTTAAAAAAACCATTTCTGCTTTAGGTGGGTTTAGAACCGCTATTCAAAATGGTAAGTCTGTAAAAAGTGCTTTTGAGTTTGTCTTCACTCCATAGCACTGACATCCCGTGTCACTTTCTATAAAAATTCATTTCATCTATGTATTGCCATACTTTTGGTGACATAAAAAATGAAACATCTTTCTTTTCCTTAATTGCCGTACGGATA
The DNA here is from genome assembly GCA_030054095.1 of Sediminibacterium sp. Lineage (GTDB taxonomy): Bacteria > Bacteroidota > Bacteroidia > B-17B0 > Aurantibacillaceae > Aurantibacillus. The sequence goes on along the minus strand of JASGCO010000005.1, from coordinate 153,835 downwards.
AATGTTGCGGAAATCTCAATGAGGGGGGCCTCTGTCAGATGCACATGTGGGTGTTGGTCGTATTGCCCCTTTCCCGACCCCGGGCGCGGGTAAACATAAATACAATGATTATTAAGCAGCGTTTCTGCGTTTTTCCATTTATGAAGAGTTTGAAGGTTATCCTGCCCCATTATAATACTAAACGTGTGTTGCGGGAATTTTTCCTTTAGATACGCCAGTGTGTTTACCGTGTACGATGGCTGGGGCAACCCAAACTCGATGTTACTTGACCGGATTTTTGGGTGACCGTCAATAGCCAGTTCAACCAGGTGCAAACGATCGTTCTGGTGAAGAAGATCTTTTTTCTGCTTTAGTGGGTTATGCGGACTCACTACAAGCCAGACCTGATCCATGTCGGTAAAACTCAGCATATAATTGGCCAGAGCCATGTGCCCGATATGAACCGGATTAAACGAGCCGAAAAATAAGCCAATATGCATGGTATAAATTTACGCTTTTAAGGTGATTTCATTCTCCGGTAACCCACAGACATTAGTCTCATTTTCCTGCACATAAGTAAACAATCCGTCAATACTTTGCGGCATTCTACACCTCCTTTTTACATTTAGTGGCGTGCACTACGCTATAAACGTTTTACAACTGTTTGTGGTAAAAATTTAACCGTTTCCTCCAAAACGAAAGCCCAAGCTCTGCTTAACGCTCTCTTTTTCTGCCTTAAGGTGTTTTACATCATCAAATGTTAACTCCGCCAGATGACGGGGCGTACGTTCGTGAGAAGGCATTGCCGCCAACCGCAAATTCTGCTTCATTACAACGTCTCCTACCATTTGCCTTACAGAGCGCGCATTTCCAAAGAATTTATCACGGGTATCATACATTACCGTAAGGTACTGTTTAAGGTGCTGCTCTGCTTCAGGTGTTGGAGAGAGTTGTTCCTTTTTAAGCAGGTTAATGGCAATTTCCATCAATTGATCCGGGTTATAGTCTTCAAAATGAAACGCTTTATCGAAGCGTGATTTAAACCCCGGATTGCTTTCAATAAATTCATGCATGTTGTGCGGGTAACCGGCAACAATAACCCCAAATTTTCCCCGCTGATCTTCCATCCGTTTTAAGATGACCTGAATAGCCTCCTGCCCAAACCCATGCGAAGAATCTGTATTGGCTAAAGCATACGCCTCGTCAATAAACAAAATGCCGCCCATTGCTTCTTCAATTTTTTCGGCTGTTTTAATGGCGGTTTGGCCTACATATCCTGCTACCAACCCCTCGCGATCCACCTCCACTACATGTCCTCTTTCTAATACCCCAAGCGCTTTGTATATTTTGGCAATAATTCTTGCCAGCGTTGTTTTCCCTGTTCCGGGATTTCCGGTAAAAACAGCATGGAGTGAAAAGCGCGACACCACATCCTTTCCGGTTTCGTTATAGAAGCGAATGAGTTTTACCAGTTCGTTAATGTCTTGTTTTATCTTTTCCATCCCACTCATTTCATTCAACTCAGCCATAGCTGCCTGAAGCTGCTTTTCATTAATTTTCAGGTTCAGTTTTTTCTTCTGATCCGCCAGGAAAATTGTTTGCAGGTCATCTAACTGAATCGTTGATAATTCCTCGTGTCCCAGGCTTTCCATATTCTCCGACTTCATCAGGCGAAGTCCCATGTTCATTTTAGCTTCTTCCACAACGCCATTCACAAAGCGTGCATTTCCAAAGTGCTCATCGCGGCGGCGATATGCTTCCGTTAACTGTTCTTTTAAATAGCTGTCTGCTTCCTGACTAAACGTAACTTCTACTTTCTTTGAAGCAAACAGAGCTATATCGTACAATTCTTCCGGCAAATAATCGTCAAAATGAAAATATTGCGTGAACCGGGATTTTAACCCCGGATTGCTTTCTACAAAGGTTTGCATTTCCTTTGGGTATCCGGCGCCAATAATAGCAATATCGCCAGGACCATCACTCATTTCTTTAAGAAGAATCTCTATCACTTCTTTACCAAAGTCTTTAGAGTCATCGTCACTACGCGCCAGAGCATACGCTTCATCAATAAATAAAATACCTCCCCTTGCGCTATCAATTGCTTTTTTGGTTTTCGGTGCCGTTTGACCAATGTACTCTCCTACCAAAGCAGAGCGATCTACTTCTACCACATGGCCTTTAGTGAGTAAACCCATACGTTGGTATATTTTCCCAAGCATTTTTACAACTGTTGTTTTCCCTGTTCCGGGATTGCCGGTGAAAATACTATGAAGCGATAGCTTATCAGAGTCATTATACCCTTTTTCTTTACGGAGTTTAGTGAATTTTAAATACGTAATATTTTCTCTGACTGATTTTTTTACACTTTCCAGCCCGATAAGCGCATCGAGTTCTTCTAATAATTCTTCGAGTGTTTTATCTGGCTTTGCATCAGGCTTGTTCTCGTCAGATACAGTGGCGTTTGCTGCGGTTCCCCATGTTTGCTCCAGGGCGAGTAATAACGGCGTTTCTCCTTCTGCATCTTCTTGTCCACAATTAAAACTAACGGCGCCTATTAATACGTCGTTAAATACAATCTCAAGGGTGTATTTATCATCCCGCCACGTTCCCCCTGCCTCATTTCCCCATCCCCGTTCAAACACAAACGACTGGTTGATTTTTCCTGCTTCAACAAATCCTTTTTGGACAATTGTTGCTTTAGGTTGTCCCGAGTCGTCATAATAGTTGAGATAAAATTCGTAATGATATTCTAAATTACTAAGGTTTTTAAACTGAATTTCAGACCATACGTATTTTGTCTTTTCTTTGCTAAATTGGTTGAGGTACTTTCTGCTTTCATCCTTCCATCCATCTATGTCGCTGCTATACAGTTTAATGTAATCCAATTTTAAATAAGGGTTGTTGGTATTGCTTACTAAACCAACATCATTAATGTAATAGGTTTGTTCGCCTACCATCACATCGTCTATATAAGCCTGCCATTTATAATTTCCCTTCTTCCAGAATGATCCCTGTGTGGCATTTCCCCAACCATCCCTTATATAAAAAATATTATCTTCCTTCTTTACATTGATGCTGGTATCAAGATTACAAATTTCTTTGTTGTCAGCCAGATTAATTGCTTTGAGATTTACTTTGGCGTTCCAGTCCTGTTCATCGAACCATTTGTTGTAAATAGCCAATTCGCACCGGATATAATCTACTTCCGCCGCGTCGAAAACGGTACGATAACGTTTGCCCGAATTGGCCATCCACTCGTTGTTACTGTAAACGTTAAGGCTTTTGAATTTAAATCTCTGCTCCATCTCATTAATTTTAAAGATTACTATTTGTGCTGATTCTTAAAGTCTGGTTAAAAAACCATCATTACTTTCTGACGTCAGGCGCTTTCTTTTTCAATGGTTTGTTGCCATTTCCACGCCGTTCGCATCATATCATCAATGGTGTATTGGGGGGTCCAGTCCAATTCCGTACGCGCTAACCGGTTATCGGCGTATATCGCCTCCACATCGCCTGCACGCCGGGGACCTATATGATAGGGCAGCGATGCGCCACTCACCTTTTCAAATGCTCTTATGGCTTCCAGAACAGAAACACCATGTCCTGTTCCTAAGTTGAATAATGAAACCGGCATATTATTCTTTTCTTCCGCAAGATAATCCAGTGCGCGTGTATGGGCATCAGCAATGTCGCACACATGAATATAGTCTCTTATACAAGATCCGTCGCGGGTTGAATAATCGTTTCCGAATACAGTGAGTTGGTTTTTCCCAACAGCCGTCTGCGTAATAATGGGCACCAGATTGTTTGGCCGGTTTTGAGGAAGTTCTCCGATCAATCCAGTAGGGTGTGCTCCAACCGGATTAAAATACCGCAACAACACGGCATTAAATCCAGAATTTGCCAAGGCAAATGCGTTTACAATGTCTTCTCCGATTTGCTTTGTATGCGCATATGGTGACTCTGCCTTTTGTACTGGCGTTGTTTCTGTTACCGGTAAATCGGACGTGTTTCCATACACCGAACACGACGAAGAAAAAATGAAGCGACGGATTGCCTTTTCCTCGCATAATCTTAAAACGTTTGTTAGTGTTTCCAGATTATTGTGATAATATAACAGTGGCTTTGCTACGCTTTCAGGCACCGATTTATATGCCGCAAAATGAATAATCCCGGCTATTTTATCCAAATGCGCCGTGCTTTTTAAAAGCGCCTCATAATTACATAAGTCTATGTTTGCCGTTTCAAACTCCTTTCCGGTTATTTGCCTTACCCGGTTGTAGGTTTCTGCTTTTGAATTGCTGTAATTATCAATAGCCAAAACAGTGTACTTCCCCTCTTTCAATAATTCTATCAGTGTATGAGATCCTATGTACCCGGCCGCTCCTGTAACAACGATTGTATCTGCCATTTTAAATTTCCTGCGTTTTGTTTAACCTATTTATAAGTCATTTAAGCGCCTTAACCGTACACATAATCTCTTTTAGATAAGGTACCCAGAACTGTTTACTGGTCGCATTAATTACTTTGTTTACAGTTTAAAAATACAATTCTTTTGACAACAAGGCATACAACATGTAAATAAAAGGTGTTTAAATTATTCTGTCGGGTATCCTTTAGCCGTCCAATCAGGCTTAATTCCCTCCGGCAGATTAAGCACCCATACCTGTTTAAAACCCGCTTCTTTCAATAATTTATATGCCGGACGTATATTAGGGCAATTGGCGTACGAGCAGCATCCACAATAAATAACCATTGTTTTTGATCTGGCTATTGCGTTTGTTTTTGTCCGTAAATTTTGTTCTCCTTCCGGATAATTAACGGCTCCAATACGAATAGCTCCCTGAATGTTTTCCATTGGACCAACATTCAGTATTACTAAATTTTCCGTTTTCTTACTTTTTACCTTGTCGGCTAATGCCTGAGTTTGCATTACTTCTGAAGGTTTCCAGGGAACATCCTGCGCATTTAATTTGGCAGATGCCAAAAGCAATAAAAGATATACTATTCTTTTCATTGCCTTAAATTACTAAAGCATGATCAGAACGGAACGTTAAAAAGAACTAAACTACCTTTTACCTGTTTTTAAGTATGGTTATTGCGGCTGAGGGATCGCTTGCGCCAAAAACCGTGTTTCCGGCAACCAGTACATTTGCACCGCATTCTACCAGTTTAGTATAATTATTAAAATCTACGCCGCCATCAATTTCTATAAGTGCTTTTGAGCCCATTTCCTTTTTCATGGCGTGCAACTGTTCTACTTTGCGATATGTGTTTTCAATAAATTTCTGTCCCCCAAATCCAGGGTTAACACTCATCAAACACACCAAGTCGAGGTCAGGCAACACATCTGTAAGCAAATTTACTGAGGTGTGTGGGTTTAATGCCACTCCTGCCATCATGCCTTGCTGTTTTATGTTTTGTATTGTTCTGTGCAAGTGTGTACATGCCTCCAAGTGAACGGTTAATACCGCCGCTCCGGCTTCTTTAAAGGCCCGAATATACCGATCCGGATCAACAATCATAAGGTGCACATCCAAAGGTTTTTTAGCGTGTTTCTGCAAACTTTTTAAAACCGGGAAGCCAAATGAAATATTTGGAACAAAAACGCCATCCATTATATCCACATGAAACCAGTCAGCAGAACTGTGGTTTATCATTTCAATATCGCGTTGCAGATTACCAAAATCGGCAGACAAAACGGATGGTGCTACTAAATGTGACATTATCGTCTGCTTTATTCTTGGTTATTCTTCCTCTGTACTTTCTGTAACAACTATGGATATATTCAAATCATCTATCCACGTCTGCCCTTTCCCTAATGCCATCCATGGATAAACGACCAATACTGCTCCATTCTCAATATTATTGTCGGCTTCAATAACAAGATCGCCAGCAACATCTATCCATTGTTTAACCTTACCGTTCATTTGCAAACCATAGTCAATTGATCCATAGTACAAACTCGTTTTGGTTGGTTGGTTTTTTTCTAAACTTGCCACAAAAACACCATTTTGCGACTCTGTTCCAAGAACTTTTGCTTTAATCTTTAACTCAAGTTTTTTTCCAATCAAAGAATCGGGAAGGGGGTAATAAATTCCAAGGCCATATTGGTAAACTGAGTCAATTTTTGAGTAACGGTTTCCTGCTTTCAGGGAGTCTGCCACACATGAAGCAAAGTTTATCACCGTCAGTCCCTTTACGGACGAGACAGAGTCTTCACCGTTTAGAATGATGTTGATTGTTTTAGCGACAGGTGTTGTTTCCTTATCCGTTGAGCAGGATACAATAGATACAGCAACTGCTGCAAGAATAATAAAAAGATTAATGTTTCTTTTCATAAAACAGATTAAAGGTCAAAATTAAATCAAATAGATTAATAAAACAATCTTAAACTTAAAATCATTCGTTTCTTTCCTTCTCTTAATTTATTCGCAACCGTTCATGTCATTTGGCTTGTTGTTTAGAATATGGTTACTGGGAGGCGTTGTTTAAATACTCATTATCCATACAATTAGATAATTTGTTTTATTAATTGGGCTCCGTTTAAAAGAGATAGGGCCACGTTGTAATTTGCCTCTAAACAACAACTAACTAAAACTAACTAAAATTGATTAATGCATTGATTTATTGATAAAATAAGCTCTCTTTGATTTGTTTTACCATGTTTCACCATAGTCGTTAGCGCCAAACAGCTTTGGCTGATATCCATTCCCGTTCAGATCACCCCCTATCTCTTTTTAAAAATAGGGTCGTCTATTTTTAACGTTAAGCTCTCTCTTTTGGATTCCTATAGTTCATTAAAAATGTCTTTGAATGAACATCAAATCTAAAATTTAGTGCTTTGCTTTCTCTTTTTCAAAACTGTACATTAGCCAAATTATATAAAATCCATGAAAAAAACACTTACACTTTTTTTAATGGGTGCCTCTGTTTTTATGCTCGCTCAGCAGAATAAAACCTGGAGTCCCATAGGCGAAAAAGCCATCGAAACAAAAGGGAAACGTCAAATTATTCCACAGAAATATTTAACCTTTCATCTGGATGTTAACGACATTCGCTCAGAATTGGCAAGTGCGCCAAATGAAACCGTAACCAATATCAGTAATAGTTCCTGTATAATCAGTTTGCCGGCTCCTAACGGTCAGATTCAGCGTTTCAGAGTGGTAGAAAGCCCCATTATGGAATCCGGATTAGCCGCTCAATACCCTGATATGAAAACCTATAGTCTTAAAGGTATTGATGACGTGTATGCTAATGGAAAACTAGATTGGAATGAGTTTGGTCTTCATGGTATGATTCGTAGTATAAACGGCGATTTTTTTATTGATCCATACTGTCTTCAAAATACAACAGATTACATAACCTATTATACGGCAGACTTTAAAAAAAATCCGGCTGATGTTTTACCGGAAGTGGGTGTAATTGAAAACGATTCTAAAAAAAAACTAAACGAAAGACTAAGCAGCGCTCCACCGGCAGTGTGCGTGGGAAATAACCTCCGCCGTTATCGGCTTGCCGTGGCGTGTACAGGTGAATATGCTGTGGCCGCTACTGGTTCCGCTACACCAACCGTACCGCAAACATTAGCTAAAATAGTTACAAGCATTAACCGTGTTTCTGGTGTTTACGAAACAGAAGTAGCGATTCGTTTGGTGCTTGTTAACACACAAACGCTCGTAACATTTACAAACGCTTCTACCGACCCGTTTACAGGAAATAATAACGCTGGTACACTTATTAATGAATCACAGACAGTAATTACTAACACTATTGGTTCTGCCAATTTTGATATTGGACATACGTTTAGTACCGGAGGCGGTGGATTAGCCGGTTTGGGAGTTGTTTGCAGCAATAGTCAGAAAGCCAGTGGTATTACGGGTAGTCCGAATCCGGTAGGAGATCCTTACGATATTGATTATGTTGCACACGAAGTAGGCCATCAGTTTGGCGGTAATCATACGTTTAATGCTCTTTCGGGTAGTTGTAACGGGAACCGTAACGCTGCCACTTCTATGGAACCCGGCAGCGGTATAACAATTATGGGATATGCCGGTATTTGCGGTACTACTAACGATTTGGCACCAAATAGTATTGCCTACTTTCACGCCGTAAGCTATGATGAGATTGTCAATTTCAGTAATTCCGGTAACGGTAATAGTTGCGCCACTCTTATTCCAACCGGAAATCAACCTCCTTCCGTTACTGGTTCTGCCAGTTATGTTATTCCGCCTTCTACGCCGTTTATTTTAACCGGCAGCGCTACCGATCCCAACAACGATCCTCTGGTGTACCAATGGGAAGAATTTGACGCGGGCAGCGCTGGCGGAAACTGGAATTCAGGAAGCAAACCGTTTTTCAGAAGTTACGCCCCCGTTTCATCACCTTCGCGTTTATTTCCCAATCAAACGGTTGTAAACTCTGCTAATTATACCGGCACAAAAGGAGAATACCTGCCTTCTACTGCACAAACCCTTCGTTTCCGTCTTACTGCCCGCGATAATAAAGCCAATGGTGGCGGTGTGTGTTACGCCATTAATAACGTAACCGTTAATGCGGCCGGCGGCCCTTTCTCTGTAACCAGTCAGAATTCGGCAGGGATTATTTACGGAAGCGGAACCAGTCAAATGGTTACCTGGGCCGTAGGCGGCACAACAGCAGCGCCCATTAGCTGTAGTCTTGTTAATATTTACATATCCTTAAACAATGGCACCACCTATTCTGTTTTAGTAAACAATACACCTAACGATGGAAGTGAAATGATTACTTTGCCGGTGGTTGCCAGCAATGTAACAACCTGTCGTGTTAAGGTAGAGAGTGTTGGAAATATTTTCTACGATGTCAACAATTTCGCGTTTACCATTGATGTACTTGCCGGATTAAGCGAAACAAGTAGTAATAATCCTTTGGGCTTAACTGTTTCACCAAATCCAGCCCATAACGAGGTTATCATAAAAGCCAACACGTTAAATGCAGGCGAAAGTTCATTACTAACGGTAAAAGATGTGCTTGGTAAAGTTCTTTTTGAGGAAAAATTAACCTCTTCTTACAATTTGGAAAAACGCCTCTCGCTTGAACACTACGCTCAGGGCGTTTACTTCATCGGTATTTCGAATAACGGACGCACATCTACTGTTCGCCTTATTAAAGATTAAGATGGATTTATTGAGCCCCGGCTTCGTTAAAACAGACGCGGCAAAGGGGCTCATAACTATCCGTTTCTCCTAAAAGCACCAGATCGGTGCTTTTTGTTTTACGGTGCGATACGTAGGCTAAATGGCCACAACGCATACAGACGGCCTGAACTTTGGTAACAAACTCGGCACAGGCCATAAGCGCCGGAATAGGACCAAATGGCTTTCCGGTATAATCCATATCAAGGCCAGCTACAATAACGCGTATGCCCCGCTCGGCCAGCGCGTTACAAACAGAAGGCAATTCTTCATCGAAGAATTGTGCTTCATCAATACCCACTACATCCACATCATTAGCGAGCAACAAAATGTTTGAACTGGAAGGAACAGGCGTGCTCATAATCGCGTTTCCCTGATGGCTAACGACTTTTTCTTCATCGTAGCGCACATCCACCGTTGGTTTAAAAATTTCGACTTTTTGTTTGGCAAATTGTGCCCTTTTTAAACGCCTGATCAGCTCTTCTGTTTTTCCGGAAAACATACTTCCGCAAATCACTTCTATCCAGCCGCGCCTGCGTTCACTTGTATTATTTTCTAAAAACATTGTTTAAAAGGCGTTAACAAATCAGGCTCTAAAAATAAATTAAGTACCACAAAAGACAATTACTTTTAGTTAGTAAATTATCCACAGTAGATATGACAACGGAAAGACAACTGCAGCGGCTTAGGGAAAGTATCAGTCAAATGACGCTTTCGCTGGAGGTATTTATGGAGCCGCGCGTGCAACCTTCGGTTGATGACTGCGAAACCCTGCAGCAGCAACTGTACACCTTGCAGGAACAATTGGCAGTGTATAAGCATAATAAAACACAAAAAGAACTGGCTCCTTTCTTTGATCTCCATAGTAAAGTAAGTGAAAAAGAAATGCCCGTTCAAAAGGAAAAACCGGAGCCTGTTTTGCCTCCGGTTGAGCTTCAAACCGAAACGGCAAAAGAGGAAGTTGTTTCTCCTTCGATTAATGTAGCGCCCGTTGTTGAGCAAACGGAACTAAAACAAACCGTTCCACCTGTTCCGCCAACACCTGTGCCTCCTGCGCAACCTGTTCAAAATAACACGCCAAAAAAAATGGAGATTCCACTGAATGACAAGTTCCGCTTTATTAATGATTTGTTTAAACAAAACCAGCTAGAGTACACCATTGCCGTTGAGCAATTAAACACTATAGGCTCCTGGAGCGAATCGGAACAATATCTTAATAGTCTTAAAAACATTTATGGCTGGGACGATCAGCAGGATGTAGTTAAACGGCTGTTTTTTCTGGCCAAAACCAGATTTTAAACACAATGTGGTTGCGTCATCTCATTTTTGCTTTTAGCGTTTTTGCAAGTGTGATCCGGGCACAGGATACCGCTTATGTAAGGCAGTGCTTAAAATTTTTATGTTCTCCTATTTGTTACGGAAGGGGTTATGTTAATAAGGGCTTGCAACGCGCCGAGGCATTTATTGTTTCTGAAATCCGTAAAACTAAGGCGCAAGCGCTTTTTGAAGCTGGCTTTACACAGGCGTTTCATCATCCGGTAAACACATTTCCGAAAACGTGTGAGGTAAAATGGAATGGTAAAACCCTTAAACCGGGTCTTGATTACATTTTAGATCCTGTTTCCTCGGGAGGCAAAGGAAAATGTACCCTCACCCGGAAAGATAGTGTTACTTTAACCGGTTATACAAATTCGGTTCAGGTTACGGTAAAAGCGCCTAAAAAGCTCACCTATTCCGTTGGACATACCGTTTCGGGCGGTAATGTTATGCTCGATATTAACCGTTCGCTTTTATCTCCGGAGCCAGTTACTTTGGAATGGAAAATTACCCAAACATTAAACGCTGATTTTGTCAGTAAAAATATTGGCGCAATCATTAAAGGATCTGAACAGCCGGATTCTATGCTTGTGTTTACTGCGCATTACGATCATTTGGGGGGAATGGGCAATAAAACCTTTTTCCCGGGAGCCAACGATAATGGCGCGGGAATAGCCGGATTGCTGGATCTGATGCGGCATTATACAAGTTCGCCCCCGCGTTATTCAGTTGTGTTTCTGTTTTTTGCCGGAGAAGAGGCGGGATTACTTGGATCCAAATTTTTTGTAGAGAACAGTCCTATTGACTTGAAAAAAATAAAGTTCCTGATTAATCTGGATCTGATTGGCACCGGCGATGATGGCATTACGGTTGTAAACGCGACCGAATTTAAAGCAGCGTTTGAACGTCTTAAAAAAATAAACGAGGCTGAAAAACTGGTAAAATACATTAAGCCAAGAGGTAAAGCTGCCAACAGTGACCATTACTGGTTTACCGAAAAGGGAGTGCCCAGCTTTTTTATTTATACCATGGGTGGTATCAGCGCCTATCACGATGTGATGGATGTTGAAAAAACACTTCCTTTAACCGATTATGTGGATGTAATGAAACTGTTACTTTTGTTTACCGCCCAACTATAGGTTGATGATTTGCGGTTGTTATTTCTCTTCGTTTTAATTTTACGCTTCGCGTTATCCGGACGAACGACTGAAGCGGCAGCCTTGCGCAGGTTGTTGCGTGTGAGCGCACAGCAGCGGCGGCGAGCAACGTAAGCCCCCGCATGCTGATGCGATGCCGCAACGAACCAGCAAGCTATAGCGGAAGGCGTGGTTTTTTAGTAAAGGCCTCGGGCGGGAAAAAAACGGCCCCATCCTGTTCCATCGTTATTTATGCCGCCATTTTAGGCAACAAAAAAGCGGCCCGTAAGCCGCTCTTTGTTATAGATTAAAGATTCTATTTTTTGGCGTCGGCCAAAAACTGAGCCAGGCCCGAATCGGTTAAAGGGTGTTTTAACAATGCTGTAATAGCGCTTAAAGGACAAGTTGCTACATCGGCACCGATTTTAGCGCATTCTATAATGTGCATAGGGTGACGTACGCTGGCTGCCAGAATTTGTGTTTCGTAACCAAAGTTATCGTAAATGATGCGAATGTCTTCGATGAGTTTTAATCCATCGGTACTTACATCATCTAAACGCCCAATAAACGGGCTCACATACGTTGCACCAGCTTTAGCGGCTAATAAAGCTTGTCCGGCACTGAACACCAGTGTACAGTTTGTTTTAATTCCTTTTTCAGAAAAATATTTAATGGCTTTTACCCCCTCTTTTATCATGGGTATTTTTACTACAATGCGTTCGTGCAATTCGGCTAACGCTTCACCTTCGCGCACCATGCCGTCGAAATCGGTAGCAATAACTTCCGCGCTTACATCGCCTGTAACAATATTACAGATGTCCACATAATGCTTTAAAATGGCGCCTTCGCCTTTAATGCCTTCTTTTGCCATTAAACTTGGGTTAGTGGTTACACCATCCAGTACACCCAGGTCTTGCGCTTCTTTGATCTGGGCCAGATTGGCCGTGTCAATAAAAAACTTCATGTTATATTTTGATTTTGATTTTTATGAATAAAAAAGGGGTAAGCTACTTTCATCGCACCGCTACAACCACCTACCCTTGCTCCGTTCCCAGCCTGGGGGATTCAGCAGGAGCTGGTCGTGAAAGACTTACCCCGCGCAAAATTAACAATTATTTTAAAAACTAAAGAAATTTCGCAAAATTTGTAGAGAATTAAATGCGTTATTAGCGCAGTTTTTATGGATATTTCAATTGTTATCCCTCTTTTTAACGAGGCGGAGTCGTTGCCCGAGTTGCATTCCTGGATTAACAGGGTTATGGTGGCCAACGGCTACTCCTACGAAATCATTTTTGTGGATGACGGGAGTAAGGATAAAAGCTGGGAGGTCATTCAATCGCTGGCGGCGAAAGACATTCACGTAAAAGCCCTGCGTTTCAGACGTAATTATGGCAAATCGCCCGCGCTACACGTTGGTTTTGAGGCGGCTCAGGGAAACGTTGTTATTACTATGGATGCTGACCTGCAGGACTCTCCGGATGAAATTCCTGAACTATACCGCATGATTACGGAAGAGGGATTTGATTTAGTGAGTGGCTGGAAAAAGAAGCGTTACGACAACGCGTTTACCAAGAACCTGCCCTCAAAATTGTATAACTGGACCAACCGTAAAATGAGTGGCATTCCTTTACACGACATGAATTGCGGGCTTAAAGCCTATAGGTTACGGGTTGTGAAAAGCATTGAGGTGTATGGAGAAATGCACCGCTTTATTCCGGTTATGGCCAAAGCAGCCGGGTTTTCGAATATTGGCGAAAAAGTGGTTCAACACCAGGCCCGGAAATACGGTGTCAGTAAATTTGGCTGGAACCGTTTTATTAATGGGTTTCTGGATCTTTTAACTATTACGTTTATTTCTAAGTTCGGGAAGCGTCCCATGCACATTTTTGGGTTGCTGGGTACCCTCTTGTTTTTACTCGGGTTTGGTTTTGCAGCGTATTTGGGCATTCACAAACTTGTTATGGTGTTTTCGCACCAAACCGCTCGTCTTATAACAGAGCGCCCCTCGTTTTACATTTCACTTACGTGCATGATTCTCGGAAGCATGTTATTTCTGGCGGGATTTATTGGTGAGCTGATTTTGCGAAACAGCCCGGTTCGTAATCAATACCTCATGGACGAAAGTATTAACCTGAATAAATCCTGATCTTATTATGCAGGCGCCTAAACGCAAACGGCCACCCCGCATTCCACTAAGCCCGGAACAGGTAGCTGAGATTGTCTGGCGTAAACAGGAAAAAGAAAACCGCCAACAGGCATTATTCAGGGCCAGTCAGATTTATAAGGTCTGTAATCTCTTTAATATCATTGCGGCTTTTGTTTATTTTGAGTTGCTGTTGTCTTATTTCTTTGTGACCAATAATTCCACATTGGCTATTAATCAGTGTACGGTACATTATGGCGATACCTATCAAAACGGCATCCGGCAAATTTCATCCCTCGCGCTCAATAATACTTACGATATTCGTATCTACGATTATATCAAAGCGCCGGAAGTAAACAGTGTGTTTGAGATAGGGAAAGATTTTATCCTGCAGCGAGATCTTGTGTGCCGTTTACCGGGGTCTGATCACCGGTATTCTGTAATAAACTCTGAGCCTGTTTTGTTTCTTTCGTTTTTTGTATTGGTATTGGTTTTTATTTTAACCTGCTATAATCAGAATCAGAAAAGTTATCCTCTGAAGGTAATGACGCTTATTAATACGCTGTCGTTACTGGCTTTTATTCTATTGTAATATCTTCTTCCCTCCTCTTAAACGTTCTTTCTGTTTTAATGGTAATAGCGCACATCCAAATGATAAATAGTACGAATGTTATTTTTTGGGTAAGTGGTAAAAACCGGATCCAATCGTTACTGTAATATAATGCGTTGTTTACAGCGATAAGAACTATGTTTATTATTCCCATCCAAAAAAGAGAAGAAAAGTTCTGCCGATATAATCCCATCAAAGTCCCTGTTGTTGATATAAGTCCAAAAAACACGGAAATGTTTATACTTAAATCGTGATGAATGGGTGTAAAAAGCAACAAAGTAGAAAGCATGGCCAAGGTTCCCGAAAACTGTATGGTTCGTGAAGTTTGTTTGTTTAATGCCAGTTGTCCGGGCAATCTGATCCAAAAAACCAAAAAAGAAAAACACAGAAATAACATTGCCGTTGCGGCTATTGGTTGAGCCGGATTGGCTTGGCCATTTATCGCTTTTTCATTCAGCAGATTACACCAATAATTATGTATCCAGCTAAACCCAAGCGTATTTTTGTCTTTTTGAGATCCTCCGGGATAATAAAACGTTGCTGTGATATAAAGTATTACAAAGACGATACTGCCAAATACCGGTAAAAATAGTATATAACGACTCTTTACACCGGAAACCATACATTCTAATTTAGCTGCTTAACTTCATTTAGTTAAAATTCAAATAGTGCCTTTAAATTTACTTAAAGACGTCAAGCTATCTCTTGATTTCTTAGTTTATACGAACGCCACATCATATAAATGCCAACGGCAATAAAGGGAATACTGAGTATTTGCCCCATGTTAAACGTGAGGCTGTTCTCAAACGCTTCCTGATTCTCTTTCAGGAACTCATCGAGAAAACGCTCTACAAACAAGAGTACACAAAACAAGCCAAACATAAAGCCCGGGCCTACGGTGCTGCGTTTGTTTTTCCAGAACCAGTACATGAAAAGGGTGAGAAATAAACAATAAATGGCTTCATAAAGTTGGGCCGGGTGGCGGGGATGATCATCTATTTGCTTAAATACAAACGCCCAGGGTACATCAGTTACTTTACCAATAATTTCGCTGTTGATGAGATTACCGATGCGGATAAACATTCCGGCCAGCGGCACCACCACCACAAGGCGATCGAATAGCCACAGCCAGCTCTCTTTGGTTTTGCGACAGTATAAAATCATAGCGGTAATAATACCAATGGCGCCACCGTGACTCGCTAATCCGCCCTCATATACCTTAAGCATATTCAAGGGGTGTGATAAATACCCTTCCTGAAGCAATTGTCCGGTTACAGCGTCGTATTCATCGAAGAGCGGACCATAAAACAAACAATGGCCCAGACGCGCGCCGAGAACCGTTCCCAGAATAATATAGAGTGTCAATTTATCTAAAGCCTTTTCGCTACGCCCCTCCGTTTTGTAAATACGGTTCATAATAAAATGGCTGGCTAAAAAGGCAAAGGCCCACATTAAACCATACCAGCGTACCGGCCAATTAATTCCGGGGATTGTAAACATTTCCGGTGCGGGATTCCAGTTAATATATAAAGCAGTAATGAGCATAACTAAAGATTATGCAAATGTAGCAATTAGAGTAGCTTTTACCTGCCAATTTTTACAAAAACACATAAATCGTTTGTTTAAGTCCGTATTTTTGGTTTACTTTCTTCGATATGCCATTTCTTTTGCAGCCCATTCTTAAAAACGAGACTGTTACCTTACGTCCGTTAGAAGCTAATGATTTTGAATTGCTGTATCGTGTTGCTTCCGATCCTTTGGTGTGGGAACAACACCCTAACAAAGACCGTTACCAACGGGAGGTGTTCCATAATTTTTTTAAAGGTGCACTGGAGTCGGGGGGCGCGTTCTGCCTATTAGATGGACTGACCAATGAAATAATTGGCAGCACACGTTATTATGACCTTAACGAGGGCGATGGGGTGATTAAAATTGGCTATACGTTTTTAAAACGCAGCCATTGGGGTAGTAAATTCAATCCTGTGGCAAAAAAACTATTACTCAATCATGCTTTCCAATACATAAGCCGTGTTGAGTTTCACATAGGAGCATTCAACATTCGTTCACAAACAGCGATAAGTCGCCTTGGCGCCATAAAAACAGGCGAACAGGAAATTGCTTATTACGGCGAACAACCGAAGCTTAATTTTATCTATGAAATCCGCAAATCGGATTGGTTAAAGACCAATGGAATATAATCAGGGGGTTATTTTCCACCCTATAACCGTCATATCGTCAATTTGCTCAATCCCTGCCATCCAGTTCTGTATTGTCTTTTCAAGGAGTTCCTTTTGTTCGGGAATAGGCTTTAATGCCGTGCGGGAGAGCAGTTCCTCCAGTTGACGCTGCTTAAATTTTTTTCCCTGCGGTCCGCCAAACTGATCGGCATAACCATCTGTAAAAAGGTAAAACACCGTGTTGCCGCTAACCAGAATTTTGTGCGTTGTAAAGGGTCGGGGCTGATGGGTTAAACCAACAGGCTGCTTGTCGGGGCGACATTCGTGTAAGTTACCGTGTTGGTAGTAGAGCAGTTTGTTATTGGCCCCGCTCCAGTAAATGGTCTGTTCTTCTTTATTATAGCATAACAGGGAGATATCCATACCATCTTTAATTTCTCCTTCGCTTTTCGAAAACGTATCGGCAATTAACTCACGTGTTTTATCTAAAATTTTTCCGGGATCCGTTATCTTCAATTCCTTCACAGCCTTATCAAGCGCGTTGCTGCAAACGATACTCACCATCGCGCCTGGAACACCATGACCCGTAGAGTCGGCAACTGCCAGATAAATCCGTAATCCATTTTGATACAGCCAGTAAAAGTCTCCGGCAATAATATCTTTCGGCTTGTAATACACAAAATATTCTCCCAGGAGTTGATCCATGTGCGGTTCTGACGGGAGAATTGCATTCTGCAAGCGATAGGCGTACTTTATACTATCGGTTATTTCTGTGTTTTTTTGCTCCACCAATTCTTTTTGTCGCGCTATAATGGTGTTCTTTTCAGTAAGTATGGTATTGTCTTTCCGTTTTGTTAAGACGCTCCGGTAAAATACTATTGCCGCTGTGCCTGCAAAACAAAGGCAAATCAGACTGACTAATAATAAATTTGTTCTGCTTTTCCGGCGTTCCTTTTCCTGACGGTTTTCGGTATTAAGCGCCACTATTTCGAGGGCTTGACGTTCCGTTTTGTAAATAGTTTCAAGTTCTGAAATGTTTTTCAGCGTTTTCTCGTTAAGTATTCTGGACTTAATCGAATGAAAAGAATCCAGAAATGTATGTGCCTTTTTATAATCGCCTTGCTTTTCATAAAATTTTTCCAGGTTGCGGTACACTTCCGCCTGTTTGGACAACAACTTCAGGTCATCTGCGTTTTTAAGTGCCAGAAAATAATAATACGTAGCGGAGTCTGATTGGTTTTCCTTTTCAAAACAATTGGCCAGATTAAGAAAAAGAGCTACCCTTCGTTCTGTTTTAAAAATATACGGATTGTTAATGGCTTCGCGCAGGGCACTACGCGCTTCCTTCATTTTACCCAGTTCGGTGTAAAAGGTAGAAATGTTCAGGTAGGCTGAGGCAAGTATATCCGGATTTTTAAGATTCTTTCCCTTTTCAAGCGACTTCCTATAATTCTCCAGCGCAAGGCTATCGTTATATTGTTGAAAATACATGGCGCCAAGGTTACTATACATAAATCCCAGAGTTTTATCATCCTTAAGCGTTTCTGAAATAGAAATTCCTTTTTGTGTGTTTTCTATCGCTTTTTTTATGTCGCCGAGCGAGAAGTATGCCACCCCCAGGTTTTCATAGCTTGCAGCAATATCTTTTTCCTCTTTTAGTTTTTGCCGGATGTTCAGCGCTTTGTTGTGCATTTCGATGCAGGACTTCAGGTTTCCTTCTTTTTCGAAATTAATCCCCATGTTGTTATATATCGCTGCAAGATGCCTTGCATCGCCCGGGCGCTGGGCATACTGTTCGGCCACTTTAAATAATTCTGCTGCCGCAGTATATCTGCTATTTACTTGTTCTACAATTCCTTTACGGTTATAAGCCCGGGTCAGCATGGTGCTATCGTTTACTGCCTTTGCCAATGTGATTGCTGAATCCGCATAATAATACGCTTTCAGGTAGTTTTCTATTTTACACTGTTCGGCTTTTTGCAGAAAGTTTTCGAAACGACGGTTCTGTGTGTACGCTTTTGACGCGCACCAAAAGAAGATAATGGTTATAAAATAACGGCACATGAATAAATTTAAAGATAATGCATTTTTCCATGTCCTTTCTTTTATCATTTAATTTCAATTTGTGTGGCCAATAGCACTATTTTTAAAAACAGAAAGACCGGCAATTGCTGGTCTTTCTGCTAAACAAGAAACACTTATACTATAACACTACTCTTGTTTAATCCATTTTGTTGTTGTCGTCTTTCCTTTTTGCTCTATACTTATGGTGTAAACACCCGCAGGTAACTCTTCAGTGTCCATTTTGATTTCGTATCCGCCATTTAGCTTTTCTTCTCTTACCGTTTGACCCAAAACATTTATCATTTTCAATGAGCCATTGTTCATGTTTTGATTAAACAATAGCGTTAGTTTATCTCTACCGGGATTCGGAAACAATCCCACCTTTAAATCGTTGTTCTGTTCCTTTACACCAAGCGGCAAAACACTTGGCTGACATTGCACATTGTGGTTTAGTTCATCAAAAAGTTGAGTATTACGAACATCGCGCTTTACAACAGTGTTAAATTTACTGATGGTGTTTCCTGCTGTAGAATCAAGCGAGCAAACCAAAGCAAAACCCCATTCCAGTTTAGCTCCCGGAGGAAAATTAAACGGACCACTACTCATTAAAAAACGCCGGTCGCCGGGCAAATGGGCAGCCGTACTTTCAGTCCAGCCGGTCTGTAACTGTGGGTCGCCGTCAAACACATAGTTTGTTGGTACATTGTTAGACGCCGAAGGATACGCATTTCCGCCATATACAAAAGGTGAGTTATCTTTCCACTTTCCCTTCATGTAATTATAGTAATGTTGTGCAATGACTGGATTTGTTGTAGCTGTATTAAAGTTCCCGATATTATTATTGTAAAATGTTGCTTTATCCATTATGAATTGCTCTCCCGCTTCGTCTATGATGCCATTGTGGTTATTGTCAATTCCATCACTGCTACAATTCGTTTTTAAAATTGCCTGAGACATTACAGGAATATAATTACCATAACCCACTGATCCACCCACACTAGGATCAGTATTAGTAGCATTGTACATATAAGCGAAATTGCCGGGCGGGTAACTACCAATATAGTCATTCGTATATCCGCCTAAATCTGCATCGTTCCATGAGGTAATAAACACATCCGTATAGTAAAAATTACTTCGGTTATAAATTTCGTAACGGTAATAGGTGGTATAGTTTACCGCTTTCAGACTATCCGGTAAATTGGGATCAGCATACGCGTAACTGTATTCGTGTATTTCGAGCCCCATTGGCAGCCCACCTGTTTCTCCATGCGGAGCGGCCTTATCATTGTAAATCGATAATATTTGCTGATGACCGTGAATCAACGGGTAATCACCATCCATTACATTGTACTGACCGTCATTATTTTTATCATGGAAAGGTGCCATGTTCCGCATAAAATTACCGGTTCCTTTAGCTGGGTAATTTTGCATATCAGCCGGCACAGGATACGTATTTGCAGTTACTGAGCCGTTATTATAGGCTGTAACAAAGTTTTGGATGTCATTGCAACTTACTTTCCATATCTTATTGTAAGCCGCACCAGTATAGGCTGAGGCGTTGGTTGTATCTAGGGGCCCCGGCCAAAAATCCGCACCATTCTGGCGATAGGTATTTGCTGCTATGCGTAATTGTCCGTTATTATCCAATCCTGCTATCCACAAGCTTCCCGCAAACGAACCACTAGCCTGTCCCGATTTAGGGACTCTGTAAACGGGTTGGCCACCCCCGAGAATGTCCCAGTGCCGGTTGCCTCTTCCCAAAATCAATGCTTCTACCTGATTAATATCTAAAGTACGTTGCTCGGCTGTGCTTAATGGGCTTTGTGGTGTTTGTGCCATTCCGGCAATAGCACTTCCTAAAATGAGTGGTGTAAAAATCAGTGCTTTCATAGTCTTTTGTTTTAATGGTTTCTGTTTCAAAGTAAACGCATCAAACGCCAGAATAAAAAGCCATTTTAACAAGTGGTAGCGTTTGATTCACAAGTGGTCAAAAGACTACCGCTTTGAAAAGTGCTAATGTACAAGAAGTTTAATGGGTTTACGAACCGCTCCATCTGCACGGATCAGGCAAACCAGATAGAGTCCGGAGGGCAGAGTAGGCAATTGTATTTGTTCCTCCGGCACAAAGACTTTGTCCATAACTAATAATCCCTTTGTATCTCTTATCGTTATCCTGTCGTAAGATTCTTTTCCAATAACAGTTAAAAAGGATCCCGCGGTAACCGGGTTCGGATAAACAGACAGATCATCGTTGGTGTCCTGTTTTTTTATCTGTGATACAACAACCGGCACACAACTTTTAAGCGCCTTATACCCAAAACTTACTGTTGCACCATCACTTTTAAATCTTAGTGTTAATGCTGTTCCTGAACTGGTAACTGTTCCGGGAGTGTTAGTTCCTGTATAACTGCCTATGAGCGGCGCATTGCTGTTAGCGCCATTGTACAACCACAAACTATCGTAACCGAATTCTGTTCCGAAACTTTTAAACTGTAATCGAACAACACTACCTGTTGGCGCACTAAGAGTGAACTGATAGCGTTCATCGTTGTAGTAATTGCGCGTGGGCCCACCCATATCAAACAAACTGTCTGAGCACACTATGGGCGCACAGTCTGAAAACTTATCCCTGATCAGGTTCCAGTAGCCGGAAAGGCCGTCATCATATCCTAAAGCCCATATACCAATACCCCCCAATCCCCGTTGATTTACCATATCATACTTCCGGCCCAGACTGTACACGTCGTCTATCCAGCACTGACGGGTACTGGTACCGGAACTATACTTATAATAGGGGCTATAACAATTTCCTTCCCAGAATTTAGTGGTTGTGTTGTAATTCGTTGTATTATTATTTACTGCCAATAAGGTTCGGCTGGCGTTAAAATTCCCGGTAGTGGTGGCGGGTACAGATGTGCCATTAACTTCCCATTCCCTGCCGTAATAAGGCAGGCCCATTAAAAGTTTAGAGGCCGGAGCGCCTTGTTTCATATAATACGAAATGGTGCGCCCCAGCGTATAGTTGTAATTGGTTTCAAAATTATAAAGGGGCGCAGTTGGTCCGGCTGTTGTGCTGCCGGCATAATAATAATCGTAACCCATAATGGTGTAAAAGTCAACCAGGGGATTTAATGCTGTTATGTTGAAGCTGTTTCCCCAATCTACCGCATACAAACAAACGCTTAACTGATAGTTTGGATTTGCCGCATTCAACGCGTTATTGAGGTTTGTCATAAAGGCTACAAAAGGAGCGTTATCGGAACTTCCCATCCCTTCAAAGTCAATGTTAATGCCATTTCCGCCCCGGGCGTTTAATAAGTTCACCAGGTTACTGATCAATGTATTTTGTGCCGAACTGCTGGCCCAAAAAGAACTGTGGCCACCAAACAACGTAACACAAATATGAACGTTGGTGTTATTATTTTTTGCTACCGTTACAACACTGGCCGTTGTCCACGCAAAGCTTGTGTTGGTATTGTTGCCTGTGGTTGGCGAAACACTGTAATCAAAATACACCAGATCGCTTAACAGGTTCCATTGGTAGTTGGTGTAGGTTGTTCCGTTCCAGTATGGGTGCCAGCCCAACACCCGTTTGGTTAATACACATGGTGAATTACTTCGGACAGAAACAAGATCTGGCTGAGGCTGGCGGCCGCCAAGGCTATCGAATCCCGCTTCTGTTAATCCTTTCTGTGAACTGTAAAACTCACTTTGTTCCTGATGGATGGATTTAACGCGTTGTTGTGCTTCTGCTCTAAAAGAGACCAACAAAACCAAGGAGAATATTAAAAAACAAATTTGTTCCTTCATGGATTACTTCGTCAAACCTGTTAAATGTATAAAATTTAAGGATGCAAATTGTTGCATTCAAACCGACCCGGATACCTATATCATTTCAGATTTAGTTTTTCCAACAGGTTTTTTATTAATCCTTCCCACAGGAAATTAGTTTTGATTCTGGAAACAGAGGCATGTTTCATCGCTTCCATTTCTTCTGCCGGTTTATTCAGGAAATCACGCATCACGGTTTCCAGGCCGGGGATGCTCACTTCCGGAAGCAGATGGCCGTTTTTTGCATCTACCAGTAATCGCGTGGCGCCCGTATCGGTTGAAATAACGGCCAGTCCGTTTGCCATAGCTTCCAGTATAACATTGGGCATTCCCTCACTCCAACTGGGACACACCAACACATCCATTGACCGAAGGTGGGTTAAGAGTTGCCCGCGATCCCGTATCTCACCATGATATTTGCAGTTGGTATATGGTACTTGTTTTTCTTTTGGAATAGGTCCTATAAAATGCATTTCCCATTTTAATCCTTCCTCCTTCACGAGTTTGCCAAGTACCGTGTTTAATTCTTCTACTCCTTTACGTCGTTCATAGCGCCCTAAAAACAAAAACCGCATAGGTTTATGTGCAGGGCGGATTTCAGAAACCAGCCACTCTGTTTCTACACCCGACGGCATTTCAACAATTCGTTCAGGTGCTACTCCTATTTGCTTAATGATGTCGGTAATTTTACCACCATAAGAAAACACCACATCTGCCATACGGCTGATCTGCCGTACCGTAGCCCGTAACAACAGGAGGTGCTGCAGTTTTGTTTTAAAATCGGGGCTACGCTGAAACATTTCGTAACCATGAAATTTAACCCCCACGCGGGCACAGGAAAATTTACCGCTTCGTTTTTGCTTTAACAGGTACCAGGGCGTAAACCCCTTTGCGTAAATAAAATCGTACTGTGCAAGATGTGGTTGCATGGCTTCAAAAATGAGCCGTGAATACTGATAGTTTTTATAGATATAATGTCCCGGAAAAGCGGTTCCCTTTGGAAAATTTATGACATAAGGTGTTATGTTAGTCCGCTCCTCTGCTGTAAAAAACTCAAGCGCATCAACCGCATACGCGCTATTATTATAGTGGTATAAATCGACTTTAACGCCTTGCCGTGCTAAATAACGGCAAATGTAATAGGAATGCTTTTGCATGCCGCCAAGTACATAAGGCCAAATTCCATCTGTTAATAAAGCTACCCGCATCTATTTAGTGAATGGAAAGATGATACGGTAAACGCGCCTGAATGTCGCGGCTTTGCATCAGGTTTTGCGCGTGTTTATAATAGTCATAAAAAGCACCTAATTGCTTTTTAATAGCGGCCTCTTCGGCTTCCTGTTCTTTCCGTCCGAGTAATTTACTGATAGGGTCTTTCATCCGTGGTAGCTCTACTACACTGTACTCCTTCAGCTTTGCCATTTTTGCGGCGGCGGCAAGGGCTTCTTTTAATCCGCCCAATTCGTCCACCAGCCCAATTTCCAGCGCGTCGCGGCCGCTCCACACACGTCCCTGTCCTATACTGTCGATTTGCTCGGGTGTTGTCCGACGACCCTCGGCTACTTTCGTAATAAACGTCTGGTACACATTTTCTATTCCTGCCTGGATAACCTGCCGTTCTTTCTCATCTGCTGATCTAAAAATCCCACCGCCATCACTGTGCTTGTTGGTATTTACCGTATCGATGTTTACACCAATGTGTTGGGCTAATACCTTTTGCACATTAGGCAGTATTCCGTAAACACCGATAGAACCCGTAATGGTGTTTTCCAATGCAAAAATACGCGAGGCCGGACAACTGATATAATACCCGCCACTGGCTGCATAATTCCCCATACTTACAATAAGAGGCTTTTCCTGTTTGCAGAGTAATGCTTCCCGCCATATTACATCGCTTGCCAGAGCGCTTCCTCCCGGCGAATTCACGCGTAGTACCACCGCCTTAACGTTCTTGTCTTTTCGGGCTTCCCGTAACGCTTTTACTAAGCCATCACTGCCAATTACCGATTCGCTTCCGGAGCCTCCGGCAATTTCGCCATTGGCATAAATAACAGCTATTTTTTCAGAAAAACTCTTTTCAGAAATATGATGGTAGTAATTGCTTAAGCCAGTCATATTTACTTTTTCATTTTCCTTTATACCAAGCTTTTTCTTTAACGCTTCACTTACTTCATCATCGTAAAGCAGTTTATCCACCAACTTTTTATCGAAGGCCTTTTGCGCGCTGCCTATTGTCATTTCGACTGCAAAAAACTGAAGACTATCCGATGGTATATTGCGGTTACGGCTAACATCTGTTACTATGGTACTCCATATTCCATTCAGGAATTTTTCTCCCTGCTGACGATTGGCATCACTCATCTTATCGAGCATATAAGGTTCGATGGCACTTTTGAATTTACCATGACGGAAAATCTGTACATCAACGTTCCACTTTTCGAGCGCTGGTTTATAAAACATCAACTGCATGCTTAACCCCTTCCACTCCACAATACCCTGTGGGTGTAAAAACACATCGGTAGCTACAGAGGCCAGATAGTACTCAGGTTGCCCATAATTTTCGGCGTAGGCATAAATAAATTTTCCGCTTTGCCGGAATGCTTCCAGCGCCCTTCTGAGTTCCTGAAGGCTGGCGTATCCAGTTTGAACCGATTTGATATTGAGAAAAATGCCTTTTATCCGGTCGTCCTGTTGCGCCCCATCTATAGACTTAATAAGCATGTTTAATCCCAGATTTGATGGCTGAGACAATGGTCCCAGATCAAACTCTTCGAGCGGATTTTCTAACGCCCGTTCGTCAATTGCGCCATTAAGGCTGATTTTTAAAACACTATTGTTATAAATACTCGTGTTTTCTTCTTTCACATTTGACTGGCTAATGGCAGAACTGATGCTGCTGGTAATTACCATTACCACTATCACCAAGGCAATCAGTGTTGCAATAATCATTCCCACAATACTTCCGAAAAAAGCGCCAAAAAACTGTTTCATAGATTAATTTGTATCTTCGCGTAAAATTATCGTTTTTTCTATTAAGAGGCTAATGAATACCGCGGTTTTGTGTTTGGGCGGCAATCTGGGATTCCGTGTTTTACAGCTTGAAAAAGCCAGAAACAGAATAAGTAAAACAGTTGGGCCGATTTTAAAAACATCGGCCTATTACGAAACAGCTCCCTGGGGAGGATATAGTAAAAATAATCACATCAATCAGTGCCTTATTGTAGAAACAAAACTGAGTGCGCCAACTCTAATAACCACTTTGCTGAAAATAGAGTCAGATATGGGGCGCGTGAGGGGAAAGAAAAAAAACACCGATCGGGTTATTGACATTGACCTTCTGTTTTTCAACGATGCTATTATTAACACCCCTGAATTGATTCTCCCGCATCCCCGATTGCACTTACGCCAGTTTGTTTTAAAGCCCTTAATGGATATTGCTCCCGGATGGAGGCATCCGGTGCTTGGAAAAACTATACGTTCCTTATTTCGTTCGTGCAAAGACGAATTATCTGTTGTGCCGTTTATTCCGAAACCTATATATATTTGTGTGGAAGGAAATATTGGTTCAGGAAAAAGCACTCTGGCCGAGGCACTGGCTAAACAATGGGCGGCAGACTTTGTTCCGGAAAAATTCGAACAAAACGCGTTACTCCCTCTTTTTTACACTAATCCTAACCTGTATGGTTTTCCATTAGAGTATAGTTTTCTTATTGATCGTTTCCAGCAATTACACTCGCATTTTTCAACAAGGCCCACGTTAACCGTAAGCGATTATAGTTTATATAAATGCCTGCTGTTTGCTCATATCAATCTCCGTAAACAGGATTACCTCTTTTATAAGAAGCATTTTAATGCTCTGGCGCAACAAATTCCGAAACCGGATGTTGTTTTGTTCATTGATAGCCCTGTGATAAACTTGCAAAAAAACATTGCCCGAAGAGGGCGAACGTACGAAAAAGGCATACAAAAAAACTACCTCCAAAAAATAACAGCTGCCTATAAAACATCACTTTCGGAATTATACGGTGGCGAGGTAATTACGCTTTCTGTTAAGAACTATACTCCTTCAACGTTGAGTGATTTATTGCTGCAAACACAGAACAATTATTCATTTTAACATCAAAAACTGTATATTTAAGTGTGTTAATCCGCTTTGTTTTTTTAATCCTTCTGGTGGTGGCCAATGGTTATCTTTCCGCTCAGATATTGATTATTGGGCATTGTACCCTTAACAACTCACCTTTAAAAAAAGTAACTGTAAAGGTCATGGAATCGGGCAAAGCGCAATCTTCGTCCTATACAACATCATCGGATCTTTTTAGGTCGCGTTTGGATTTTGGTAAAAATTATACTTTGGTTTTTACTCATCCAGACTGTATTACGCAATTTATGGAGGTAAACGCCATTAATGTTCCCGCGGAAAAACAGGATATGTTGATGACTTACGAAGTTGACCTACCGTTTTTTGCTAAAGCCGATGAAGCTATTGATTCAACCGTTTTTAAGAGTGCCTCTCATAAAGTTATTTGGAACGGAAATCGTCAGATGGTGGATGATTCGGTGTATAACACGTTTTTTTTAAAATCTGTTTTGAAAAAAGAACCCGTTTCCATTAAGGTGGAACCTGTTCCAGATCAGGCAGTACCTGTTCAACTGACCGGTTATTTTACTTTTAGCAGTTCTCAAAAATCATATCCTGCTTATAAAGAGGTTCGTTTGCTGGATAAAAACAACAGGTTGATTAAACAGACCCGCACCAATCGTTACGGACATTTTGTATTCCCGTCTGTTAAGATAAATGAAGCTGTCTGGATTGATCTTGTTTTTCCTGAAACTGCAAAAAATCCGGAACAAACGATTAAACTTTATAGTTCTGAAAAGAAAGAACTGGAGGTTAAACCGCTGAATGCTTCAACCCTTCGGTTTTCCGTTACACCTGATCTGGGAGATAATGCTTACACGCAAATGGTTGGTGGAAAGTTAATTTTGTCTGACCCAGCACAGAAACAATTTTTCGCGAACAAAACGGTTTATCTGAGTAATTACCGGAATACGATTGTAAAAAAAGCGACAACCAACTCTTTTGGCGCGTTTGTGTTTGAAAACATTAAGCCGGGGAGTGATTATCTAGTTGGCGTAGATCAGGATCAGATAAAAAACGGACAGCGTCTGGATATGGTTAACAAAGATGACAAGTTTGCGCGAACCCTTGATTCTGTAGCGGGTAAACGTTATTCTGCCAAATTTTCGGCAAGCGACAACCCTTTGTACAACGATATTGTTTTGTCGGAAGAGGACATGAAAATGAATGTTTCGGCAACACTTTATGGAGACAACATCAATAATCCGCTAGGTAAACTAAAAATTATTTTACTGAACGATCGTTACGAACCTATTGATAGTGCGGTAACAGATGATTTTGGAACGTTTAAATTTAAATACCTTCCTTTTCTTAAGCGGTTTTTTTTGAGTGCCGACAATGGCGAACACAATCTGGATGTGTTTAATAATGTTTTGGTTTACAGTAGTGAGGAAAACCTTATAAAAGTTATTACTGTTATTAAAGGAAACAAATTGGTATATAAACCTCTGGCTACCGAGATGAGCGCGTTAAAAGATGTTTTCCTGGATGACCCGTGGCTGGATGTAATGAATAATAAAAAAGTAAATGCACCTATTATTGAAAACATACAATTTGATTTTGGGAAATATGATCTTTTACCCGCTGCCCGGCAAACGCTAGATAAGGTGGTGATGGCCTTAAAAGCCAACCGGGCCATAAAGATTGAGTTACAGGCCCACA
Organism: Sediminibacterium sp.; assembly: GCA_030054095.1. GTDB lineage: Bacteria > Bacteroidota > Bacteroidia > B-17B0 > Aurantibacillaceae > Aurantibacillus. The sequence goes on along the minus strand of JASGCO010000005.1, from coordinate 125,602 downwards.
CAGATAGCAAAGGAAACAGTATAGATAATTTGCGCCTTAGCGAAGCGCGCGCAGAAGCAGCAAAATCTTACCTTTCGGAACATGGGGTTGATGCAGATCGAATAATCAGTAAAGGGTTTGGGGAAACACGTCTGCTGAATCAATGCTCAGACGGGATTATTTGCAGCGAGGAGCAACATGCTCAAAACCGGCGAATTGAATTCAGGGTTATTCAGGATTGATTTATTTTTTACCCCACCAGTTGGGGCGTGGAATGATAAAAAACTGCTTCCGGTCTATCCATCGGTACTCCGCTGGCTGTCTTCTGCCGTTTGCCGGCGGCCATATATCCTCGGGTGGAGATTGGCTAAAAACCTGCCGGTAAATATCCAGTGTGTTTTTATACATCGTTTTGTGCTTTGCGTTCTCCTGCTTTCCTCCCTGTGAGGGTATGTGGTGAATAGTGCATTTTAATACTGTTCCGCAAAAGTCTTCCCAATACGATTTGGTATAGAGCAGGTGTAAGTGCCACACCTGATCAACGGCTTCGGATGGTGAGAGTTGTTGATGTGTGTGGCAGATAAGAAACATAAATCGTTTGTACTCAAACACTGCGCGGAGGGTATAAGCTATGGGCCAATTGTTTTCTTTAGCCAGTCGTTGCGTAAAGTTATGCGTGGCATCCGGATCGTCCAGATCAAATTGCATAACGGTATTGTAAAATTCAGTTTCGTTTATCATACAACGTGTTTTAATGTTTAATCTCCACCGCCACAACCACCACCACAGGAACTGCATCCACTGCCCCCATCGCCTCCACAACTGCTATCGCTGCTACATCCACTGTCTATACCGTCTCCACCATCTGTGTTATCACTACTACATCCGCTGCCACAACCGGAACTATCATACTCTTTGTTTTGTTCTTCCAGTGTTCGCAGTACATAAAAGGCATCGCGTGTTTGCCGGTCGAGGTTAAAGTGTTTGTTCAGTAGTTCTTCAAGCGCTTCAAAATCTATTCCCGGCAACAGGAACAATGCGCCGCTTAGATCTTTGATCTGGGTTAGCAATTCCGGTTCTTTATTTTGAATCCTGTTTTGTATTTGCCGCCCGGTTTCTTCCTGCGCATGCACTAATTCTTCTTTGTGTTTCTGTCCTTTCGTGTTAAGAGAGGGATGGTAACGTTTGAGCCACCAAAACCCGGATGTCGTCATGTCGAAACAGGAACTAAGTGTTCCGTTCAAAATAACATCTGTTTGCAAAGAGGCATCGTTCCGGTAAGTCTTTACCACCATTTTTACCAGGTTGCCAAACAGCACCTGTAATTCCATGTTTCTGTTGAAAGGATCCAGGAATAGTTTTTCAATTATATGGGGATTATAGCTGAAAAACCGTTTGCCGACGCATACGTATTTGTAGATTCTTGGACGGTCGCGCTTGTTCATTGCTTTTTCTACCTGAACAAGGCGTAGCACATCTTTTAATATCAAATCGAAAAAGGTGTACTTGATTAGTTTGTAGGTTTTAGCGTTCGTTCCTTCCTGCAGGATCATCAGCTCGGCTGGTGTCCAGCGATTTAAAATTGCATTCATCTTGTTTTGTTTTTTGTTGTTTTAGAAAAAAGAAGAAGGGAGGAAAAGAAAGAGATTGAAGTACCGGTTCTGTTTGGCGTTTCGATATGTTAGTTACGTTTTCTGCGTTTCTTTTGTTTTTGTTTATACAAAGGTAACGATAAGTATCTTGTTTTTTAGTTAATTAAATGTTTCCGGATTGTTAATTTTTCAACCGGACACATATCTTCCCTGACTGATTGCCCCACGCTGATACTACCTGAATAAGTTGTTGCTTGTGTCCCGGGGAAAAGTTCTGCTTCCTAACGTGCAAGGCTAGCTTTTTAAGCTATTTTGCTCTTTTTCGTCTTCAATAATTTGTTCTGTGATCATAAAGACGTCTTTTTTGAGGGCTTTAAACTCTTTGGTCAATTGGGTTAATTCCTCTTCCAGAGCCACATGCGCATCCCTCAGATCCTCGTCGTTTTCTTCTGATGCATGTCGTATTCTACCGGCCGTTTCTTTAAGATGATTTGCTACTTTTTCGCTTAGTTGTTTCTGGGTTTTGCTTAACAATGCTATAGACGAACTTACCTTAATGGCTTTGTTATAATTTTCCCGGGTCGTTATCCAAACCAGATAACGCCCTACGAGTATGTCCAGAAAAGACAGTTCGTCTCTGAAAAACGCGAGCTCGTTTTGCCAGTGACCGCCTAACACATAGATTTCTTCCCACTTTGCGGTTTGCATAAAGTTGTTGTCTGGCCTTACTCTTAGCGTTTTCATATCTGCATTGTATTTGTACTTTTTATAAATTCAGGAAAACCATCCTCCCGACCGGTTATCGCTTCGGCCAGAAGGTGATTTTCCTTTACCACTATGAGCAGTGGCGTTTGTTTTGTGTGTTGCTGGCTTACCTAATGATTATTTCTTTCCGTTTGGGTGCCTCTATGCTTGTTTTGTTAAGTGTTAACCGTAAAATACCATTTTCGTACTTTGCCTGAATACCGTCTTCATTTACGTTTTCGGGCAGGGTAAACGAACGGGAAAACGATTTTGAACTAAATTCCTTACGGGTATAGTTCTTGTTCTTTTCTTCCTGCTCCTCTTTTGACTCGCCGGAAATAGTAAGTTTCCCCTTTTCGTACGAGATTTTAAAATCGTCTTTTTTTATACCAGGTGCCGCTACTTCTATTTCGTAATGTCCCTGATGATCTATAACGTTTACGGCTGGTGTCCATTTAGCAACACCGGTACTTGATTTTAACCATTTGTCGTCAAACCATTCCGACAAATCGGTCCATGGAAAATTGGAATTAATCAGTGTCATGGCTATACCTCTATAACTTTCTGCAACAAAGGTATTACAAGCTGGAGGTCTAAACCATGACCTTAATCAAAAGCTGGCTTGTTTTTTATCAGAAAAGGGAAAGCCTGAGTCCGGATGATGTAACCTTTTTTCTTTCGGATTCTTCCCGGCCAGGGATGGAAGCGGCAGCCCCGCGAAGAACCTTGCGAGTCAGCATACCGTGACGGCGGCGACTTCAGGAGCCCCCGTACACGGCTATGATGCCGCAAGGTGCGAGTGGGCTATAGCGCACAGCCCGGCCCCGGTGCGCGGATCATCTTTTCCAAAGTTCTGAAACTTTGGAAAAGGTGTGTGCCGGGACGGGGAGGCCGCCTAATACCCGTTTAATTGTTATATACGGTGCCTTGTGGCTTTTGTAAACTGGTTTATCCGGCGGTTAACATACGGGCCTGATAGTACAGGCCTTTACCCCATAAAAATGCTTTTTTGAGCCGGTTTTTTTCGCGGGTGCGGCTATACACGGCGGTGTACACCCATTTAACGCCGAACTCATAATAGCGGCGGGAATGGCGGCGTTTAAAATCCAGGTCGCGATCTGTGTTGTGCTCGAACTGCCAGGGTGTGGTAATATCGGCTTCTACTTCCTGATAGAGGGCTGTTCCTTTTATGGGATAGGCAATGGTTACGGTGTATTCATCGGGATTGGCTTCTACGAGGTGTTCGATAGTTTCCTTAATGTCCGACCGGGTTTCTCCCGGATAACCCAGCATGATAAAGGTTCCGGCTTTAATGCCATAGCGTTTGGCCAGTTGTATCATTTTGCGGGTTTCCATCACATCCACCCTGCGGTCCATGGCGTCAATAATGCGTTGTGAGCCACTTTCTGCGCCAATCCAAACGCGGTCGCATCCGCTGTCTTTTAAGAGTTGTATTACTTCTTCGTTTAAACGGTCGGCGCGACTGATGATTTCGTAGGGAATTATGGCGTTTCTGGTTTTTACGGCTTCTGCAAATTGTTTCAGCCATTTATGGTGTATGGTAAACACATCGTCCACAAACCAGATTCTGTCGGGTTGGTAGTTTTGCTTCAGTAAAAGCAATTCTTCGGCTACCAATTCGGGTTTCCGGCGGCGATAGGTTCCTCCGTACACCGCCCGGCTACACCATTTACAGGTATAGGGACAACCGCGCATGGTGCTAACACTCATCATGCTATACCCGTGTTTACTTTTCCATGCATTCAGGTAAGGCTTAAAGTCCACCTTTTTCCTGTTGGGTAAGGGTAATTCGTTAATGTCTTTTATTAACGCGCGTTCAGGCGTTTGTACTATTTCGTTTTGTTGTGTTTTAAACACAATTCCGTTTACCTGTTCTAAGGATTGATTTGTTTTGAGGCACTGAACCAGTTCGAGCATGGTTTGTTCCCCTTCGCCAACAATTACAATATCCGCTCCGGTTTCTAAAAATCCTTTCGCGTGGTGCCTTACCTCTGGGCCACCGAGAACAATTTTAGTATGTGCCAGCGCTGGTTCTGTTTTCACCCATTTAATTAATTTAATAACGTTGACGCGGGTCATTAAATTGGTGTATATGGCTAGCAAATTGGGGGGAGATGTTTTAATATAGTTTTGCTGTGCAGCAAAAGAACTAAACGTGGTATCGAACACCGCATTAGGGAACCCCTGTTGTTCCAGAAAAGCAGAGATATAAAGAATCCCCAGTGGCATATAAGGTTTCATGATTTGCCGTTCTTTGGGATCTTCCTCCAGAAAATAACTATGGGTTAACAGAATGTTCAATGGCGTCGTTTTAATAAAATACAATAGTGATCGGCCGAATTAGCCAGACTTGAAAACCCGGCGAACAGTCTTTCTAAAGCGTACAATCCTTTTAACAGTAAAGGTCGCTTTGCGAAATAATAATTAAGATAACTGGGCGGAACCCATAAGCCAACCGGCATGATACGTTCTGTTGTAAAATGTTCGTTGAGAAACGCCGTCACTTGTTGCGGGCTGTAATACCAGGTGGTAAACGTTAATCCGTTTACGGAGGTGCTTACCCCTTCTGGTCGTTTTCTGCGCTGGTAGCCCGGGTGCGAAATCCGTTTAAAATAAACATCTTCCCACAAACAATTGGTTCCCATTATAACCGCCACAAACATGCCTCCCGGCAAAAGAAGGTCGTTTAGTGATTCCGATAATGCCGTAAACGCCTGAGGTGAAATACAGTTTAATCCACCAAAGTTTGAAAACACCAGGTCTTGTTTCGGAAGATGCAGCGCTTTAAGATTTTGGAGATCAGCACAGATAAATGTTGGATTCTTGCCTGTGGCTTTTCCTTTTGCCACATTTATCATGTCTTCCGATATATCAATGGCCGTTATGGTATGGCCCCGTTCTGCCAGATAAAGCGCGTCGTGACCGGTTCCGCAATTCAGTTCTAAGATTTGCTTATTCGTTCGTAAATAAGGCGTCAGAAAACGATACACGCGCTCGCGTTGCATTTGCCCTATCGGCGAATGTGTGAACTCTCTATCGTAGGAGTAGGCGTAATGATCAAAGGCTTGCCGCGGCATCTGGTTCCAGTTTTTTTAAGTGGTGTTTTTCTATACCTGATTTTAAACTGTTTTTTGGAACAGATAAAAATTGTTTAAGGGCTGCTAGGCCTCTTTTTTTTCCGGTGATAAAATCCTGTCCGTTTTGAAGACCCATCCACATACGGTAGCGATGGTGTATGTAGCGTTGCAGGCGTTTATAAAATTCGGGTTTATAGGTGCTTTGGAACATCAGATCCAGATCATCGCTATCGGTCCAATTGCTTTTTGAGGATAGCTGGGCTTTTACCGATTCGTAAAATTTTGTTCCGGGCAAAGGGTACGATACGGAAATACCCAAATCGTCGGGCAAGAGGTCTTTCACCATTTTCAGGGTGAGTTGAATATCGTGTATGGTTTCACCGGAATATCCTAATTGCAGAAATAGCGCCACTTTAATTCCGTTCTTTTTCAGTAAACGGGTGGCCTCGTAAATCTGTTCTACTTTTGTCCCTTTGTCCATGGCATCCAGTATTTTTTGAGAACCGCTTTCGGCACCCATCCATACGGTATCGCATCCCGAATCGGCAAGATGGCGGATGTTATCTTCCTCCAGCAATAAATCGGCGCGTGACTGTATTTTGTATTTTACCTTGGTGTTGGTAAGGCGGCAATGTTCTGCAAAACGCCGCAGCCAATCGGGCTTTAATCCAAAAATATCATCAGCAAACCAAATGTGCGTAAAACCAAACCGTTTTTGCAGATCGGCAATTTGCTCCACCACCCGCTCGGGGGCATGTGAGTTATAGCGATTGCCATAAATAGGTTTGGCACACCAGTTGCATTTATACGGACAGCCCCTTGTGGTTACAAAATTCAGCGAAAAATAGCCATGGTGTTTTAGCCAGGTTTCGCGGTAGGGCTCAATTTTTACCAGATCCCAGGCCGGCAGTGGTAACTGATCCAAATCTTTTAATACCTGGCGCGGAGCTGTTTTATGCACTTTTCCTTCGCGGGTTTTATAAATAAGTCCGCTAATTGCCGATGGATCGGTTTGCGTATTTGCTTCAGAAAAGCGGATATATTCAAGAAGGGTTTGTTCGGCTTCTCCAACAATTACGGCATCAGCACCTGTGTTCAGATAATGTTCCGCGTGGTCGGTTGCGTCGGAACTGGATATAATGACAGTGCAGTTTTGTTCCTTTGCCCGTTTTATCATAGCACATGCCGCGTCGCGCATATTGGTAAGACACATTTTACTGAGGTAGTTAAACGCATCGTCGTAAACAACAAAAAACCGAGGCTTAAATGCGTTTAAAGAGGGCAAAATGTCTTGCGGCGATTTGGAAAACTGAACGTCATAAAGAGACACGTTGTATCCCGCTTCTCTTAAAACGGCAGCGGCATAAAGAGTTGCTAATGGTGGATACGGCATTCCGGTTTGTAATTGCTTGGGGTCGAAATGCAAAAAATAAGAGTGCGTAAAAAGGACGTTTACCATCTGTTTAAAGTAGCAGTAAGTTATACATTTTTACGTCCTGTGGCAAACAAACCTGATGAAATGAAAGGTATCGCTTCTGGATACATTATTTAGTGAGTACACAACCTGCCTCTGAAAAGGGGGTGTTTTGATACTGTTCTGATAAAGCATTACATTTTTTAGTGGCCTGTTTCTTTGTGTCGTGGATTTCTTCTTTCTTTACTACGCCGCCTATGTTAGAGCAAACACACGTGTAGTTCCGCTTGCAGGATACCCAAACTGCGCAAAAACCTATAAAAATAATCTTCTTCATTGTATATTATTTCTGTTAAGACCCCGGAGCATTTTAGCCTTACTTGACCATAAACGCTCTGCGGGCACTTGTGTTAAAGCTGGTAAATTTTAATTTAAAGATATGGCTTTCCGTATAAAGCATACTTATTTACGGATTACCGTTTATTAATCGGGATTGATACTATTATCAATATGTAAAATGTGCCTTTAAAAACAAAACCCCGGAAATCCGGGGTTTAAGATTCATCATATAAAATTTATCAGGCTGTTACTTCCACTTTTGGAGCAGCGGCCATTATTTCTTCGTTTGCTGCACTGGCATACTGCGCAAAGTTTTTGATAAACTGCTCTGCCAGATTCTTGGCTTTTTCGTCATACGCGTTTTTATCGGCCCAACTGTTGCGTGGGTCTAATATTTCGGCAGGAACATTACTGCACGCTTTTGGAAACGCCAGATTAAAGAAGTTTGTTTTACCATATTCTGCCTTATCTAACTCGCCATTTAACGCAGCGGTAATTAACGCACGGGTGTATGATAACTTAATGCGGCTTCCTACGCCATAGCTACCGCCCACCCATCCGGTGTTAAGCAGCCACACGTTTACTTTGTGTTTCTTTAATTTTTCACCCAATAGCTCAGCATATTTTGTTGGATGCAATGGTAAAAACGCTTTACCAAAACACGCTGAGAATGTTGTGGTTGGTTCGGTAATGCCCATTTCGGTACCAGCCACTTTTGCTGTATAACCACTAATAAAGTTATACATGGCCTGACCTGTTGTTAATTTACTGATTGGAGGTAATACACCAAACGCATCGCAGGTTAAAAAGAAAATGTTTTTAGGAATATCACCAACTGCCGGAGAAACGGCGTTATCTATATAGTGACTTGGGTAACTTACACGAGTATTTTCGGTTTTAGAAATGTTGCTGTAATCTACCGTTGTTGTATTTTCATAGAAGTCTATGTTTTCCAGCAAGGAACCGAATTTTATAGCATTAAAAATTTGTGGTTCTTTTTCCGCGGTAAGATCTACACATTTGGCATAGCATCCACCCTCAAAATTAAACACGCCTTTATCGCTCCATCCGTGTTCATCATCCCCAATCAATTTACGGTTAGGATCAGCACTAAGTGTGGTTTTACCGGTTCCTGACAAGCCAAAGAAAATCGCCGTATCGCCTTCTTTACCAATGTTGGCGGAACAGTGCATGCTTAACACGTTTTTCTCGTGTGGTAAAATGTAATTTAAAACAGCGAAAATTGATTTTTTTATCTCACCAGTGTATCCTGTGCCACCAATCAATATCGTTTTTTTAGTGAAATTAATAATGGCAAAGTTGTGTTGGCGAGTTCCATCAATTTTTGGATCCGCTTTAAAACCTGGTGCGTTTAAAATCACCCAGTCGTGCTTAAAATTCAGAATTTCTTCGTGTGTTGGGCGTAAAAAGAGGTTATTCGCAAATAGATTACTCCAGGGGTATTCGTTTACCACACGGATATTAATACGGTATGTTGGATCGGCACAAGCATAGGCATCACGTACCCATACTTCTTTCCCTCCCAAATACGCCAGCATACGATTATGCAGGATTTCAAATTTATCCGCTTCAAAGCGATTGTTTACATCACCCCACCATACGCTGTCTTTTGTGTTTTCGTCATATACAACGAATTTATCTTTAGGTGAGCGGCCGGTAAACTCCCCGGTATCAATGGCAAGGGCTCCCACATCGGTTAATACGCCTTCTCCGCGTATGATACATTCTTCCACTAACTCGCTTGGATTCAGGTTCCAGTACGCTGCTTCTACGTCTTTAAGACCAAATTGAGCAACAGAGGCATCTGCCGCCCTTAAACCATATTCGTTCATTTAAAAAAGTGTTTAATTAGTTTTGCAAAAATACAAAAAAAAACGGGCCGTTACTGCCCGTTTATTCACAAAGTTGATCTGTTCTAATTTGCTGATACTGAAACCAATTGACCTCCCTCTGCGGTTTTTTTCAACTGTTCAATAAATGCCGTTTTTTCCGAGGCCTTTAATTCTGTTAATGGCAAACAGATTTCTCTTTCACCCTCCCGCCCCATGCGTTTTTCTTCAAATTTTAGTTTTTTGCTTTCAATCAACTTTTTAACCGCTTCGTATTTAACACCGTCTATTCCGCTACCAGAACTACCAAAACTTACTTTGGCGGCGCAGCTTGCAGGTGTATCTGTTGAACCGGTTCCCGAATTTTGTCCCGCAGATTTGGCCTTACAGCCAAATAAGAGACTTACACTAAAAAGAAGGGCAATGATCTGTTTCATGGTATTAATTTTTATAAAGATGAGTATTTATTTAAAAGAAAACAAACGCTGTGCCAAAAACATAATGCACTGATAATCAACCATTAAGTAACTCCTTCGCGTTTTTAAGCGCGGATGTGGTTGGGGTTCCGGCGCTAAGCATTTTCGCTATTTCGTTCACCCGTTCTTCTTTGGTTAAAGCCTTAATAAAAGAATTGGTTTGCTTTTCATCGTCCTGTTTATAAACAAACAGATGGTGTTTGCCTTTGCTTGCTATTTGCGGCAGATGGGTTATACTGATTACCTGAAGTTCTGATCCCATTTTTTCGAGAATGTTGCCTATTTTGGCTGCTACATCGCCGCTTACCCCAGTGTCAATTTCATCAAAAATAATGGTAGGTAGTTGCTTTTTTCCTGCCAGCAGGCTCTTTAAACTTAACATGACCCGGCTCAATTCGCCACCAGAGGCCACTTTTTGTAATTCTTTAAAATCGGATCCTTTGTTGGCGCTAAACATAAACCGTAACTCATCGAACCCAAAACTATTGGGTTCGGGGTTATGATTTAATTCGGCAACAAACCGGGCGTTAGGCATAGATAAATCACGTAACAGTGTATTCATGTCTTCTTCCAGTTGTTTTAAAACGCCCGCTCTTTTCCTGCTTAATTCTTCTGCACGTTTAACACATTCGTTATAGGCTTTTTCAATGGCCTTGTTCCCTTTTTCAATGTGTTCTGCCAGAGACGAGAATTGTACTAACTGTTGTTCCAGTTTTTCCTTTTCAGCCATCAAAGCGGTCTCTGTTGTAACACCATGTTTTTTCATCAGGCGATTTAGCCGGTCGGTTTTTTCATTCAGCCATTCTAACCGGGCCGGATCGAGCGATACGCTTTCCGCCTCCCTTTCCAGTTCCCCGGCAAGATCCTTAAGCTCAATTATTGCGGAGTTCAGTCGTTCTGTATAGGTCTGATAATCCGATTTAAATTTCGCTACCGTCCCAAGCGCCTGACGGGCCTGAGTCAACGCGCTCAATACATGGGCTTCACCGGTACTCAGAATCTGGCTTGCTAAGCCTAATTGTGATTTTATGTATCCTGCATTTTCAAGAGCCGCCGCCTCTTCTTCGAAGGCTTTTAAATCGCCTTCCCGAAAGGGCTCCTCGTTTAACTCGTTAAACAAAAACTGTATGTAATCGTGCTCTTTTTTTGCCTGTTGCTCCTGATCGAGCCATGCCTGTTGTTGTTTCAGCAAGCGACCGTGTTCCTGCCAGTGCTTGTAATATGTACTGTATAACTCTGTGGTTCCGGCAAAGGCATCTACAATATCGAACCGAAATTGCGTATCGCCTAACAAAAGGGTTTCGTGCTGAGAGTGAATATCAATGACGTGATCTGCCAGTTGCTTTAAAACAGTAAGACTAACCAGACTATCATTTAAAAAAGACCTGGACTTTCCTTCTGAACTGATTTCGCGACGGATAATCGCATTGCTTTCAAAATCCAGTTCGTGTTCTTCAAAAATGGAGCCAACAACCGCTTTGTTTAGTTCAAACTCTGCTTCAATAATACATTTTTGCGATTTATCCTGAAGGGCTGATGTATCTGCCCGTTTCCCCAACACCAAACCAAGCGCTTCCAGAAAAATGGATTTCCCGGCACCTGTTTCACCGGTAATAACGGTTAATCCTTTTGGAAAGGCCACATCCATCTCCCGGATTAACGCAAAATTCCGGATATATAATTTCCTCAGCATAGCGCATAAAGGTCGCAATATTTTATACGTTTTGTGCAACTAAAATTTCAGGTTTCTGTTTCAAATTTTCAACAATAGCCCTCACTCAATAGTTTGTTCCATTTACTCATTTTTTGAACAGGAGGGGGCTTTCTGGCGCAACTCCGGCAGTATATTCACGTATACCTTATTGGTCAGAAAATAACGTATCATATTTTACAGAATCATAAACGGCACGCATTATGAGACAACTTAAAATTACCAAGCAGATTACCAATCGTGAGACCGCTTCTTTAGACATGTATCTTCAGGATATTGGAAGGGTAGAACTTATTACCGCTGACGAAGAGGTAGAATTGGCTAAAAAGATAAAAATGGGCGATCAGAAAGCCCTCGACAAAATGGTTAAAGCCAATTTAAGGTTTGTTGTGTCGGTTAGCAAGCAATATCAGAATCAGGGTTTAAGTTTACCCGATCTTATTAACGAAGGAAACCTGGGTTTAATTAAAGCCGCGCAGCGCTTTGACGAAACCAGGGGCTTTAAATTTATTTCATACGCTGTGTGGTGGATTCGCCAAAGCATATTACAAGCATTAGCTGAACAAAGCCGTATTGTAAGGTTACCCTTAAACAAAATAGGCGCCATTAATAAAATCAACAAAACGTTTTCGAAACTGGAACAGGATCTGGAAAGGGAGCCCAGTTTTGATGAATTAAGCGTGGAACTGGAAATGTTACCTCAAGACATACAGGAAACATTAAAAAACAATTCGCGACACATGAGCATGGATGCACCTCTTGGTGGAGATGATGAGGGGGGTACCATGTATGATTTATTTGTGAATAATAACGCCATTAGTCCTGAGTCAGTGCTTATCAACGAAAGCCTAAATAAAGAGATAGATAGGGCACTCTCTACTTTAACGGGCCGCGAAGCCGATGTGGTAAAGTTATTTTTTGGCCTAAATGGCACGCATCCACATAGTCTTGAGGAAATCGGTGAAAAATTTGATCTTACCCGTGAACGTGTCCGGCAGATAAAGGAAAAGGCGGTTCGTCGCTTAAAGCATGGTTCCAGGAGCCGTCTGTTAAAAGGGTATCTTGGTTAATAAACAAAATAATTAGCGTTTACCAGACGGGGCCAAAGTTTTCGTTAATCATCCGTTTTCCCCACTTTTCGCGACCGTATTGCTTTTCCACCTGATCTTTTAGTTCCTTGATCGTATATACCTTCTTTTTCTTAGGTAACTCAAACAGTTTCGCTTCTGGTTTCAAAATCTCTACTTTTTTAGCAAAATAAACTACACCGCCATCTTCAGTTGCCAAACCCAGAATGGTTCCCGGAAGGCCAAGAAAACTCTCGGGGCCGGTAGAGGGTTCCAGTTCCTGAGAAAACCAGGCATATATCTTAGTCGTGTCGTTCACTTTCCAAATGGCTTTCCGGCAATTGTATCCTGCTATTTTTCTGGAACTTTCTGTTATTTGCCAACGTATGGTTTTAAGCGTATCGGTCATGTGCAATTCCTCGCTCCATATCGTTTTAACAATGTAACGTTTACCCGTTTTAAAATTCTGGTAAACTGTATTTTTACTGGTAGCCCAGCTATAGCTTTCCTTTAAATCGCTTTCCTGCAATTTAAACAGTGAAAATGTGTCTGTAAAATAAAGCTCAAAGAAATCCGTTTTAATTTTGTCGGCTTCCTTTATCCACTCTTTTACATCGTTATCTTTAAATTTTTTGTAAAGATTGGTTTTACGCTCGTATGTAATCTTTCCAGAAGAAATCTGAGCCCGGCTTTGAATCATTATGAAACAAAGTAATAGTACAAGTAGTTGGTGTTTAGTAATCATTGTCTTCCTCCTTTGTTTTCTGACTGTTGAACTTAAATAACACTTTTGCCAGAAAGTATTGACGTATTACCCTTGTTTTAGTATCAATGATGCGGTTATCCATTACCATACGGTTATTGTTGATGTTCTGATTCAGAATGTCGTATGCCAAAAGGGATACTACCAGATTTTCTGTCTTCAGAAAAGTTTTAGAAACAGATGCATTCCAGATCACAAAACTCAGATTATACCCCGCAGCCCGTTGATTGTTTTTGGTATAACTCGCGTCGCTGCCTATGGCAAAATTTTTGGGCAGTTTTACGTGGAATTCAGCGGAAAGACCGTAAGAGTCGTAAGGTTGGTTGCTGGTGTTGCTTAGCGAGGAAGACGGGATGTTATAATTGTATTCTACACTCAGGGCCGCGTCAAACTTCTCTTCCTGTTTGTTTAGGCTAACATTTACCCCATTTTGAATATTACGTGTAATATTACGTTGCGCGTTAACAAACGAAATATTATTGTTTAAAGAGGTATTGAGGTTAACATACATCTGTAAAAATCGATTGAAAACAGGCGTTCCGCCGCCAATATAGGCGTTGGCATTATAGTTTCCGTTAACGTTAACTGGTTGCGAAATAGCTTTACCATCGTTATCATATACCAGCGTGTTGGTAATCGCATTGTAAGTGTTATCAAAATTAAGATTGGCATAAAAATTTTGCTCACTAATGCTTTTATACGTATGAAAATTAAGCCGGAAACTGTTATTGAACGATGGTTTCAACAAAGGATTTCCCTGATAAATACGGTTAGGGTCTGTGTTATCAATAACGGGCTGTAATTGCTTTACATCGGGCAAAGCAGCAGAGGTGTTGTAATTAAAATTCAGATTTGTGCCCTGATTAAATTTATAACGCAATCCACCATAGGGTAAAATGTTCTGTATAGAAAGGTTTAGCGGCTGGCCGGTACTAACATTAAAACTGCTTTGATCCACTTGTCGTAAACGTGTTCCCAAAGAAATTTTGTACTTCTTAACTTCATATATAAACCGTGAGGTAATGCGGTTTACCATTCTTGTATTGCGGAAATGATTCGACTGGCCCGGATTTTCTATATCTGTAGCCACACTGGTAGAATCATACGTTTTACGGTTATTATCCTGATAGTTGTGTGTAAAATCATACCCTACTTCCAGTTTAATTTTGAGTGTAAGGGGCTCTGTGTATAAAACGGCGGCGTTGTGATCCATCTTATCATTGGCCATATTCCGCTTTTGATTTAATGCCGAATTAAGACTACTGTTTTTAAACAGGTAGTCTGTCTTTAAATACGCGTTGGCCCGGTCTGTTACAGAATTAATGTTGTAATTAACCGTTAAGCGCCTGTCTTTCTTTTTAAAATCACGGTTAAGGGTTAACTTCCCTCCTGCCTCTGTTACAGCGTTTTTAGAACGATTGCTAATGAACGTTTCGCGGGTAAACGTATTATCGCTGGCAAAAAAATCATCCTGTTGGGTGGTTGTGTTATTGCCATTACTCAGGTTCAGCTTTGGTGCAATAATCAACTCGGTTAACGAATCCAGTTTCTGCGTTATCTTCACGTTTAGCCGGTGTCCCTGATTGGTTCGTGTACCGTTATTTATCTGCCGTGTACTATAAGTGGTGTCGTTAAAGAAAAACTGGGTGTACGTTTCTTTATAAGTGTCCATCAACCGGTTATCGTAGGTATAATTCGCGTTTACTTTTGTGTTCTTACCAAATTTATCATTAAAATAAACCCCTGTTTTCAGTACCTGAGGGATGCCGGCACCTTGGTCGTTATTACTGGTCCATGTATCGTTTTCCTCGTCATACCCCCATGGAAATTCGTTGTTTAATCCGTATTTATCCGCGTCAGACCAATCAAATCCCTGACGGGGTGTATTACTGGCTAATCCAAACACTGATATTTTTTGCAATTTGCGGAAACGGTTCAGTAAAATGTCTCCTTCATAAAACGGATGATAATCTCCTGCCGCGCTTATTTTACCGAAATAACCCTTTTTAGAATCTTCTTTCAATTTCAGGTTCATTACCTTAACTGTTTCGTCTTTGCTGTCCGCATTATCACTTTTCTTTTCAAACACCTGAACCGTTTCTACCGTATTAGCGTTCAGGTTGCGGGTGGCCATAGTAGGATCTGTGCCAAAAAATTCGTCGCCATCCACCAATACCTGATCCACTTGTTTTCCTTCCACGGTAATTTTGCCTTTCGCGTCAACCCTCACACCCGGTAATTTTTTTAGTAAATCCTCCACTGTGGCATTCGCCCGGGTTTTAAATGAGTCGGCATTAAACACAAGGGTATCTCCTTTATAATACACCTTTTCCTTATTGGCAATAACCAACACTTCATTCAGTGTTACCGATTTAGGTGGTAAAATAATTTTACCAAATGTATAGGCCGTATCTTTTTCAGTAGGCACCAAAAAATACGTTTGATCGCTGAACTGGGGGTGTGATACAATAATAAAAAACGTGTCTTTAGGAATTGATAAAGGTTTAAAAACACCTTCTGCATTACTTCGCGTATAACCAACCAGAGCCGAGTCCTGATAACGCACCGCCATCATTAACGCGTGGGGCAATCCCTTTTTTGCAATGGTGTCGGCTACCTGCCCATTAATGGTCAACTTTGGCTGTTGCGCCATAAGAGCGAACCAAGACCCAATTACTAAAATCAGAACCGTGTATAATTTCCTCATATTATGCCAGAATTGGTAAATATAATGGAAGGGTCTTAAAAGGTTACATATCGTCCGTTAAAAAAACATAAGTGTTGTTAAAGGTAAACGCTTCTTTAGTTTGCCTGCTTTGGCGACCTCCCCGTTTCTACCCTACACCTTTTCCAAAGTTTCAGAACTTTGGAAAAGGTTATCCTCACGCCGGGGTCGGGCTGTACACTTTAGCCCGCTCGTCCGTTGCGGCATCGCAGCCGTGTGCGGGGGCTTCTGATGTCGCCTCCGCCACGGTGCGCTGACTCGCCACGGCCATCGCGGGGCTGCCGCTTCCATCCCTGGCCGAAAAGATTCGCGAATGTGAGATTCTTCAATTTCCAGTGGTATAATTTGGGTTAAACAATATTGATAGTAACTTAGCGCAACAGATAACATGTACACCATTTCAGATATTGCCACACTTTGCGACGGTCAGCTATACGGTTCCGGAAATTTACCCGTAAACGCCTTTATGACCGATAGCCGGCAACAAACATTTACTCCAGGTTCACTCTTTATTGCACTTGTTACCGAACGCAACAACGGCCACCGCTACCTCAGCCAGTTAAAAGGCAACATCCATTGCTTTCTGGTATCTGAGCTTCCCGAAAATACGGAAGAATGGCTGAAAGACGCGTCTTTTGTTGTGGTAAATAATACGCTGGCCGCTCTTCAAAAACTGGCGGCACATCACCGCCGGCAATTTCACATTCCGGTTATTGGTATTACCGGCAGCAACGGGAAAACTGTTGTAAAAGAATGGTTATACCAGCTGCTGCAAAATGATTATACCATTTGCCGCAGTCCAAAAAGTTTTAATTCGCAATTAGGTGTTCCGCTAAGCGTGCTTAAATTAAATGCTTCGCACACGCTTGCCATTTTCGAGGCAGGTATATCTATGCCCGGCGAAATGGCAAAGTTGCAACACATTATTCAACCCACCATTGGCGTATTCACCAGCTTTGGCGATGCCCACAACGAAGGGTTTTCTGGCGCCGAAGAAAAACTTTCTGAAAAAATACTGCTTTTTCAAACCGCCGCTAAACTGGTAATGAATGGTGTTCCCGAAGAAAAAATTACGGAACAGATATCGCAAAAAACAGTGTTTATAAATGCCGCATCACACACCGGAATAGCCATTACCACCTTGCGCTCCGAAAACGCCACAACACTATTGTTGCGTTATAATACACAATCCGTAGAACTGCGCATTCCGTTTACAGACAAAGCCTCTGTACACAATGCCGTTACCTGTGCCGGTGTATTGTGGCAACTCGGATTAAATCCGGCCCGTTATGCAGATCGGTTTGCCCAGCTGCAACCCGTTGCCCTTCGCCTCGAAGTAAAAACAGGCATCCGGCAAAGTATAATCATAAATGATTTCTACAACTCCGACCTCAATTCCATCTCCATTGCCCTTGATTTTCTGAATCAGCAGCACCGCCGTCAGAAAAGAGTGGTTATTATTTCGGATCTGGAAGAACACGGTATGGATAAGGTTGTGCTATACTCGCGTTTACAGCAACTTATGCAACAGGCCAAAATAGACCTGATGATTGGAATTGGTCCCGATATTTTAAACCATCAGTCCCTGTTCAGTGAATCGGCCACCTTGTTTTTCGAAAACACTTCCGACTTTATTCTGCATTTCCCGGCGCATCAAACCCTGTTTCAAAACGCCACAGTTCTGTTAAAAGGTGCGCGACGCTTTGGTTTTGAGCGTATCAGTAATTTATTGCAATTAAAAAGTCACGATTCGGTTTTAGAAATAAACCTGAATCACCTGATACATAATGTCAACCATTTCCGCCGTCAGTTATCCAACACCACCCGCTTAATGTGCATGGTAAAAGCCACGGCTTATGGCAGCGGTAGTTCCGAAATTGCTACCTCCCTGCAACACATTGGGGTTAATTACCTGGCTGTAGCTTATGCCGATGAAGGCGTGGAGTTAAGAGAAGCCAATATCCGTTTGCCCATTATGGTGATGAGTCCGGAACAGGATGCCTGGCCCGATATTGTTAACTACCATCTTGAGCCTGAAATTTATTCGTTTTCCATACTGCGGCAGTTTTTAAATTACCTCGAAAAAAATTATTCCGGTGATCCATTCCCGGTACACATTAAAGTAGATACCGGCATGCACCGCTTAGGTTTTGAACCTGACGACATAAATCCACTAATTGCTTTATTAAGCGATACGCCGCTAATAAAAGTACAAAGCGTGTTTTCTCACCTTGCCGCATCTGACAATCCGGAACTGGATGGCTTTACAAAAACGCAAATCGAAACATTTCACACCTTTGCCACCACATTAGAGTCGGCGTTAGGCTACTCCGTTATTAAACACATATGTAACTCTGGTGGCATAAGCCGCTTTCCACAGGCACATTTTGATATGGTCCGTTTAGGAATCGGTATGTATGGCATTGGTGTTTCCTCCGCCGAACAACAGGCCCTTTTAAACGTAAGCCGTTTACGCACCTGTATTTCGCAGATTAAACGGGTTAAGGCTGGCGATACGGTTGGCTATAACCGAAATGGAACCGCAGCAACAGATATTACCATTGCCACCATTCCTCTGGGATATGCCGACGGGTTTCCGAGAGCACTGGGAAACGGACGCCATTCCGTGTTTATAAAAGGCCAAGCCCGCAAAACCATTGGTAATATTTGTATGGACATGTGCATGATTGACATTACCGGAATAGACTGTCAGGAAGGAGATGAGGTTATCATTTTTGAATCGTCAGAACAATTACAGCTCATGGCACAGCACTTAAACACGATTGCCTACGAGGTGTTAACCGGCATTTCCGGAAGGGTAAAGCGAATTTATGTACAAGAGTAAGCGTTTTTAACTTTTCCAACGTTCCCGAGTTTTGGAAACGTTAATCTACCCTATGGTTTAGAGCGGCTGCTAAGTGCATGGCCTGAGCAAAGCAACCCGTTATCAAGTATCCGCCCGTGGGTGCATCCCAATCCAGCTGTTCGCCAATGACAAAATAGTTTTTCAGTTTTTTCAATTCAAACTTCTGATCCACCTCATCGCAATCAATCCCTCCAACGGTAGAGATAGCCTCATCCAGTGGCGCGGTAGCAGTAATACGTAAAGGAAACGCTTTAAGCGCCTTACAAAGTAACTCCATATTGGTAAACGTTTCCTTTGGTAAAAACTGCTTAAGCAGTAACATAACGGGCGGTGCCAACTTTAAACCCTGACGCAGACGATCGCTCGTATTTCCTTTGGTTTTTATAAAGACCTCATGTATGCGTGCTGCTGTCCACACCGGTTTAAAATCAATGAATATGCACGCTTCACTATTTTCATTCAACGCCTCTCGTATTTTACCACTCAGAGGATAAATACCACTTCCTTCTATTCCAAATTTTGTAAGCACCACTTCTCCACTCACGGCTTTTGTTCCGCAGGTTACACTTACGTTTTTAAGCGGCTGACCTGCTAGTTTTCCCGACACATCAACCGGCCATTTTATTTCAAAAGCGCAGTTCGATGGCTGAAACGGCTTTGTTCTGATCCCCTTTTCCGCAAAGTGATGCAGCCATTCTCCCGCGCTTCCTGTTTTCTTCCAGGAAGCGCCGCCGAGCGCAAAAACAACCTTTCCTTCATCCAACTCAAACGTTCCGTTTGGGTTATGAATCAAAACATGATTGCTTTCCGAAAAGCCAATCCATTCGTGTTCTGTTTTAATGGTTACACCTTTTTGAGCGAGGGTTTCCAATAGCGCGTTTAATACGGTTATCGGCTTTATTCCCTCTATAGGAAATACGCGGTTGCTGCTGCCCACATAGGTTTCTATTCCTATGCCTCTGAACCAGGATCGTATTGCTTCTACATTTAAATAAGGGCTAAGGGAGTGGAATAGATTTGTTGGCATATAACGCCCCAACATCTTTTCGGGTGTTTCGTTATACGACAGGTTAAGTCCCCCGTCTCCGGCCACCAGAAATTTGCGTCCCGGCGCTTTGTTGCGCTCATAAATAGTTACCTGATACTTTGTGGTATCGAGCGCAGCAGCTAAAAACAAGGCTGCTGTGCCGCCACCAATAATATGAATGGGAATTTTAATCAAAGTATTCTTTCATGCGGTCGAAAAATCCTTTTTCCCGCTTACTCGGATTGGGTTGAAAATTTTTGCTTTGCTGGAGTTGCTCCATAATTTTCTTTTCGTCGGCATTCAGGCTGGTTGGGGTATAAACATTGATCTCAACCAACAAGTCGCCACGCCCGTAAGAATTTACATCGGGCAACCCTTTTCCTTTAAGTCTTAACACTTTTCCGCTTTGCGTACCCGGTTCCACTTTAATTTTTGCTTTCGAATCAATGGTTGGTATTTCTACCTGCTTGCCTAAAATCGCGTCGGGTATGCTGATGTGTAAATTATAAATAAGGTGCGAACCTTCACGTTTCAATTCCGGGTGCTCTTCTTCCTCTACTAAAATTAAAAGATCTCCGTTAATGCCTCCTCTTGGCGCGGCATTTCCTTTTCCGCTCATGCTTAACTGCATACCATCTGCAACCCCTGCCGGAATATTAATGGTAATTACCTCTTCGCCACGCACAATACCATCGCCATGGCAGGTATTACACTTATCTTTTACAATACGCCCCTCTCCATGACAGGAAGAACAAGTGGTTTGGGTTTGCATAGCGCCTAAAATGGTTTGCTGTACACGGGTGTGTACGCCTGTGCCGTTACATACACGACAAGTATCGTATTGTCCGTTTTTGGCTCCGCTTCCGCCGCAGGTATGACAACTCACCTGTTTGTTAACTTTCAGTTTTTTCTCTACACCATTTGCAATTTCACTCAGGTTCAGTTTTACCTTAATACGTAAATTGCTTCCACGGTTTACCCGGCGTCCTCCGCGCGATCCGCCTCCACCACCAAATCCACCAAACGCGCCACCAAAAATATCGCCAAACTGAGAGAAGATGTCATCCATGTTCATCCCGCCGCCATAGCCACCACCAGCATTTCCGCCAACACCGGCATGACCAAACTGATCGTAGCGTTGGCGCTTTTCGGCGTTACTTAATACCTCGTAGGCTTCAGCGGCTTCTTTAAATTTTTCTTCAGCAGCCTTATCATCCGGATTTTTATCCGGATGATACTTTATTGCCAGCTTACGGTAGGCTTTTTTTATTTCATCCTCAGCGGCATTTTTATTTACCCCAAGTATTTCGTAATAATCGCGCTTTGCCATGTTTTAATGTTCTCTGTAAATTTATTGTGCTATCACTACTTTTGCAAAGCGAATCACTTTATCGCCCAACTTGTAGCCTTTTTCTACCTCGTCAATAACCTTTCCTTTCTGGTCATCTGAAGCAGCAGGAATATGGGTAATAGCCTCCATAATATCAGCATCAAACACCTGACCAATACTTTCAAAAGCGACCAACCCTTTTTGATGGCAGTTTCCTTTAAGTTTATTGTAAATCAATTGCATTCCCTCCTTTATAGGCGTAGCGTCTTCTACCTGCTCATTGGCTTTAATCGCCCTTTCAAAATCATCTATTACCGGCAATATAGCTTTAAACGCTTCTTCTGCCGCGGTTTTAATTAAATCGCTGCGTTCCTTTAAGGTACGTTTCCGGTAATTGTCAAATTCACTGTAAAGACGCACGTATTTGTCATTAGCTTCTGCCAGTTTTTGCTCCATTTCCTTTAATTTATCTTCTGCCGTAGGCTCTGACTTTATTTCCTGATTTTCTACATTGCTGTCAGATCCGGAAACGGTTTCTTCACCGTTAACATTAACGTTATCGTTCATTTTTTCAGTGTTTTCCATGCTTTCCGCTATTTTATTGCTTTTCCGTAGTAGTTTAAAGCAATTTTTCTGCCAAAATAAAAAACGGGTAAAATTGTCAGTTTTTATACAATCTGAACTCTACTCTGCTATTCTTTTTAAGTTGTTCTTCGGTACAGGGGGCACATTTTTCACGGGGCTGGGTTTGTCCTTTAAAACTCGTTATAATTCGTCCCGAAGCAATTCCTTTCGATATGAGAAACGTACGTATGCTCTGAGCCTGATTTTTTGTAATACCATTGGCTTGTGCCGAATTGGCTTTTGAATTAACGTGGGTTGAAATGTCCGCTATCAGTGCCTTGTTCTTTAACATCATACTTACAATGGGCTCCAGTTCCTTTTCATCTCTGGGTAAAAGGCCCTGGCCATTTGGTTTAAACAGCAACGATTTAATGACCTCTATCTGATCTATGCCGCCGCCTGCAGAAGCTCCATCTTCGTCTTCTATCAGCTTCTCCATTCCGGAAGCGGGTATTTTGAAAAGAAGTTCTCCATTTTGAGGGCTGGACGTGAAGGCCTTTTCTCCACGGGCTGTGTAAATTGAAAAATCCATGTTTTGAGAAGGATTAAGGTCGGTTTGTACACGAATATTAAAATCCTGATTTAATTTTAAATCATTTATCGTAAATACACCGGCCGGACTAATGGTAGTTTTGGTAATTGTATCGCCATAGTTGTTAAACAAATAAAGATTTCCTCCCCTCAGAAAGGCCGTACTGTTATCTGTTTCTGCAAATGTTCCGGTTATATTTTTACGAATAACCTGAAAATTTTTACGTTCATCCAGAATGTATTCCAGTTCCCGTAACCCCGGATTTATGGCGATTATCGTTCCTGTTTCGTCTATCAACACATCTGCCGGCAACTGGTTAACACCATACTTTTTACAAATTTCATCATTGTATCCCCGCGAGGCTATTCCGTTTACAAATGCCGCCATACTGTCTTCTGTCAGTGCCTCTGACCATGCGTTTTTATCACTCTGTACGGCAACGGTTATAATTTCAAATCCATCAACGGAGCGGTACAACGCGTTTTTGTACTTACTGTAAAAACGGGCTAACTGATAATGACTATTCCTTGATTTTTTTACAGTGGATGACCAGAAGTGCAGTAATACAATCCGGTTCAGATACGGCATACTATACCCCTGAACGGCACCCATTTGTTGTGTAAGGACAAAACCAGGGGCTTTATCTCCGGTCTTTAGTTCTACGGTTGGTTGTTGAGCCGTAAGCAGATGAGCTGTAAAAATCAGTATAAGTAAACTATATTTCATGGGATGTCGAGCAATTGTTCAAGTGCCTTTTCCAAAGCCGGGCCACGTAGGTTTCGCGCAATAATAAGTCCGTCAGCGTCTAAGAGATAATTATTGGGTATGCCCTGAATGCCATATTGCTGTGCGCCCACGCTACCCCAGCCTTTTAAATCACTTACATGATACGGCCAGATTAATCCGTCTTTAACGATGGCGTTTTTCCAGGCGCTTTTATCCATATCCAGACTAAGGCTGTAAATGGTAAATCCGTTGGCGTTTTTCAGTTTCGCGTTTTTATATTTTGTATAAGCGGCCACAACGGTTGGGTTTTCATAACGACAAGGCCCGCACCAACTTGCCCAGAAATCAATTAAGACTATCTGCCCCCGTAAACTGGAAAGCTTTATAATGCTATCATTCGGGTTCATAAACGCCAGTTCCGGTGCTTTGTTTCCCAAATTCAGACCCTCAGGAGCATTTGTGTTTGTTGGCTTATAGCGATTTGATGTAGATTTTACTTCTCCGGCAGAAACGGTTGGTACTGTTCCGGCGGAAGATTTTTTTTGTGTACTGCAAGCAATGATGGACACTAAAAGTACGCCAGCGCATAATAATGTGGTTGTCCGCATTTTGTTTAACCGCTTCATTTTCTTCAGGTTTTCCGTATAATTTCCGCGCCAATGGCGTTTAATCGCTTATCAATATGCTGATAACCGCGGTCTATCTGGTTAATATTAAAAATAGTACTCTTTCCTTTTGCGCTCATCGCTGCAATCAGCAAAGCTACTCCGGCTCTGATATCGGGGCTGGCCATCTGTATGGCTCTGAGTTGTACTTTCCGGTCAAGACCCATTACTGTGGCCCGATGCGGATCGCACAAAATAATCTTAGCGCCCATGTCAATGAGTTTGTCAACAAAGAACAACCGGCTTTCAAACATTTTTTGGTGAATCAGCACATTGCCACGCGCTTGAATGGCTGTAACCAGTGCAATACTAATAAGGTCAGGGGTAAATCCAGGCCAAATAGCATCGCTGACGGTTAAAATTGAGCCGTCAATAAAGGTATCTATTTCATAATGTTCCTGCTCGGGGATAAATAAATCATCGCCACGGCGTTCCATTTGTATGCCTAAACGGCCAAATATGGTTGGAATAATTCCCAGATCGTTATAACTAACGTTTTTTATTGTGATTTCCGATTGGGTTACCGCTGCCATTCCTATAAAAGAGCCAATCTCTATCATATCGGGCAACATACGGTGTGTAGTTCCTTTAAGTTCCTTTACCCCTTCAATGGTTAGCAGATTAGAGCCTACTCCACTGATTTTTGCCCCCATACGGTTCAGCATTTTGCAAAGCTGCTGCAGGTAAGGCTCACAAGCGGCATTGTAAATTGTCGTTACTCCTTCGGCCAGAACGGCCGCCATTACAATATTGGCGGTACCCGTTACGGATGCCTCGTCCAGAAGCATGTAAGCGCCTCTCAGGTTTTTACCTTCTACCTGATAAATTTCATTATCGTGATCGTAGTTAAATTTAGCGCCAAGTGCTTCAAAGCCCAGAAAGTGTGTATCTACCCGACGACGGCCAATTTTATCGCCTCCGGGCTTAGGCATATAAGCTTTGCCAAAGCGGGTCAGCATCGGTCCCACAATCATCATACTACCCCGCAGGCTGCCGCCCTTCTTTTTAAACTCGGGCGACACCAGATAATCTACATTTACATTATCGGCCTGAAATGTAAATTCTTCGTGTCCTGTTTTTTCCACTTTCACACCCAAGTCGGCCAGTAATTCAATCAGTTTATTGATGTCCACAATGTCGGGGATATTCCCGATCACCATTTTTTCTTTGGTCAGCAATACCGCGCAAAGGATTTGAAGAGCCTCATTTTTGGCTCCCTGAGGAATGATGTCTCCTTTTAATTTTTTTCCGCCATGAACTTCAAAAACTGCCATAAAAAGAACTAATCAGGTATGCTGTTAATATTTGCGTTTGTGCTTATTGTTATAATTATTGTTGTGGCCGCCTTTATATTTGTTATTCTGGTTTCCTCCGTTATTGCCACCATTTCCTTTATGGAAGAATTTTTTCTGTCCACGTAATTCCTGATGTGAACTAAGTTGCGCGTTTTCTGCCAGCTTCAGCTCTCCCTGACTTAACTCTTCCAGATTTTTGAAAATAACATCATCTGTAATGCTGTCTTTGTTCCAGTTCAGGTAAGATTTTTTAAGGTGATTGGCTATCTGCCGGGTTAACTCCGCGCGCTCCGAACCCTGAGGCATTCTGCGGGCTTTAGCAATAATGTCTTCTATGGTTTTACCATAGTGCTTATACCGGATGCGTCCTTTAGGATAAGGCATAATGGCCGGTTTGGTTTCAAAAGTTTCTGGTGTAGGTTTAGGATAAGGGCTGTCCACATCCAGTTTAAATTTAGAAATAATGAATAAGTGATCCCACAACTTATGCACATAATCCGTAGCATCGCGCAAATGCGGATTTAATTGTCCCATTACCTGAATAATCGCTTTGGCGCAGGTATTACGCTCGTTACGGTCTTTAATCGTGCAGCAGTATTCTATCATGCCCTGGATGTTTCGCCCATATTCGGGAATCACCAGGTGGTCTAACTGTGTATTGTATTCCATCCTCGTTTAATCGTCAATTGAATTAACTGTTAAATATAGCGAAAATAGGGATAGGATTGGCATCTTAAGGCTTTTTATTCACTGTCGAGGTGTTAATAACACGGGGACATTAAACTCTTATTCCTTTTCCTATTTTTGCTTATGCCCTTTTCCTCAACAAACAAATCTTATGCGCGGTACATCGTGTTTTTTTCTGCCCTGATGGTCTCTTGCTTACTCGCGTTTATTAATAAATTTCCTGTTGTGTATCCCGACACGGGAACCTATATAGACAGTGGTTTCAGGAACATTGTACCCTACGATCGTCCGCTGTTTTATGGCCTCTTTATCCGCCACATCAGCCTATCAGCCAGTTTATGGCTGGTGGTTTTAATGCAGTCGTTTATCTGTTGCTTTTTAATTTATGAGTTGGTCGGACTATTTATTACTTCGCGTTTAAAGCCTATTATTTTTCTGATAACTGTTACTGTTTTAAGTGTGTTTACAGGGTATTCATACAATATCAGTTTTCTGATGCCCGATATTTTTTCGGCGGTAAGCTGGCTGGCTTTGGTGTTATTATGGTTTAAACCGGATTTACCCAAATGGCGAAAACTATTGATTGGCCTTTTCTTTGTTTTCGGTCTGATGGTACATTTATCGAACCTCTTAAGTATGATGATTGTACTTGGCTGCGTGGCACTGGTACTTCTTTACCGGCGCATAAAACATAAGCCCGTTTCCGGAAAAATAGGGACTCTCCTTCTTCCCTATTTTTTAACCGGAGCAGCCCTGCTGATGGTTCCTATGCTTCATTTCCTGATTGGTAAATCATTTACCTATTCTAAAGGTTCACATGTTTTTATGATGAATCATTTAGTAGAAACGGGTATTTTAGACGATTATCTTTCTGATGCCTGCGAGGCCAAAAACTATACATTATGCCAGTATAAGGACAGTATGGTTTGGGATTTTATGTGGGATCAAAAGAGCCCGCTTTATAAAACCGGTGGCTGGAGTGCAAATCAAAAAGAATACGCTGCCATTTTAAAAGATGTTTATACTACGCCAAAGTATATTGTGTCTTTAGGGCAAAAATCCTTAGAATATGGTTTTAAGCAGTTTTTTTGTTTTACCATTCATTCCGGTAATCCATTTGATCTTCAGTCTCCACCCGGAGGGCAAATCAGCTGGCATTTTAAAGATTATGAAAAAGAATTCCTGTCCTCGCGGCAAAACACCAATACGCTGGATCTTTTTCTGCCGCAAAAAACAGAGTTAATACTGGTGCTCTTTAGTATGATGGGTTTGCTGCTGGTTTTGTTATATCCCTTTGTTTTAAACCAGCCGGATAAGAGGCTTCTGTTGATTATTGCTTCGCTTTTTTTGTTCAGTCTCGTTAATAGTTTTGTTTGTGCTAACCTTGCGGTGATTGACCCCCGTTACCAAAGTCGTGTTGTATGGCTGTTTCCGTTATTGCTGATGTTGTTGCTACTGAATGCTTTTGGTTTCAGATTAAAAAAGCGCTTGTTTTCTGGTTCAAATGAGAAATCTTACACCTGATGCAAGGTTCTTTATGGTTTTCCATAAAACCACACCTTCACCTGTTTTTATACCATGTTCTTAAGATAGGAATGGCCGTGAGGATAATTAACGCGACAAAAATATATCCCATGTGATCTATAATACCCGGAAATAGTTTTACGAGAAAATAGCCAATCCCGCTTAACGATAAAATCCATAAACAGGCCCCTATTACATTAAATAGCATAAAGCGGGCAAAATCTATTTTGATAACGCCGGCAATAATGGGCGCAAAAGTTCGTACCACGGGTAAAAAGCGTGCCAGAATCAGGGTGCGGTTTCCTCCGTATTTCTGATAATACGTTTTGGTGACTTCGATGTGTTTTTTCTTAAACAACCAGGAGTCTTCGCGACTATATAATTTTTCGCCGGCATATCGCCCAAACCAGTAACCCACTATATTACCAAGCACCGCCGCAGTAATCAGCAGAAGCGCCATAACCGGGTAATTCACGTTCATGAGTTCGGGACGGGCCTGACATAATATGCCTGCGAGAAGAATAAGGTTATCGCCAGGCAGAAAAAAACCAACTAACAATCCTGTTTCGGCAAACACCACAAACAAGAGCAACCACAGGCCTCCGTACATAATAATACTGTTGGGGTCTGTCAGATTTTTAAGGAAATCGAGCACGGTTAAACTTCTTATTCACATATTGCCATGTGTTGACAGCAAATAGTGAAATACAGTTTAAAGTTACTGTTTATACTTTAATAAAATACTCGTGCTATTTTAACAGGGGTGCTATTTCTTCCCGATAGTCGTAAAAGTTCCAGATAATGCCGTAATCGTTCCTCCTGATGAAGAAACGGGAACATTAAAGTGTCCGGATAGTTGATTATTGCTAAAGTCACTAATCGTTAGGGTTTGGTTTGCTCCTGTTGTATAAGTTATATTGCTCTTGATAAACGTTAACCCATAAGCCGGATCTAATGTTTTGGTGCCAACAGATGTGTTATTAGCGCTTAACCAATTTATTTCAAAGAAATTGGCCATACCCCCTTTATACGCTCTTACGCCAGTGCCCCAGTTTCCGGTAGTCCAGAATGCTGAATCGGCATTTATGTTACTTCCTCCGCTTTCCTGCCAAACAAAAGAACCCGAAGCGCCACCTGTTGTACCTCCGGTAGTAGTAGTTGATGTACTGGTGTTTGTTGATGCGGTGGTTTCTGTCTCCTTCTTTTTACAGGCAATTATCATGCCTGTTATTAAAATGACCAAAGTGAATGCGTTTAAACTGTGTCGTTTCATTTTTTACTAATGTATTTTTCAGATCAAATGTATTAGTAGTCAAAAGAACGCACATACCTAAACACGGGTAATTTTTTACGTAGAAACACGTAATTTACTATTCCATTAAACGGGCTAAACAAGATGCACTTGCTAATTTATTTAGTCCTTCCTCAAAAAGTCTGTAATCATTATCTACAAAGGACTTCATTACATTTACAGAGGTTTTAAACAACGAATGAATTAAAGAAATGATGAAATTTCTGGTAGATTTCTTTAAGTTCAGTCGCACTTTGTCTTGACACAAAGTGCGGCAAAAGTCAAGGCTGCGGAACTTTTCACGGTGAAATTATCGCGTTGCAAGCTGAAGATTTAAAGGCGGATAAAACGACACCTATTCCTGTAACGCGGCGCTGCAAATCTTCTTCGCGCGTACCTTCGCTTTTGCAACACTCCATTTCACACGCGAAAATTTCCGAGGCCTCGTAAAGAGCGTGGGAAGAACTAAAGCGTTAAGTACTTTTTGAGGGACGACTCTTTAACTTAAAAGCAGCGTGTAATAAGAAAATCACTTTCGCGGAACAGACTTAACCCGTGTTCCGATAATAAACGAACGCGAAGTTATAACTAGTGTTGTAGTAGCAACGTCAGCGTTTCGAAATCTGCCACATGTAATTGTTCCGGCCGCTTTTCCAATAACGGATGATCTGATAACACTTTTCCGTTCAGTAAAGGCTTAATGGAGTTGCGGATGGTTTTACGGCGTTGGTTAAACGTTGTTTTTACCACTTTAAAAAATAACTCTTCGGAACAAGACAGTGTTTGGCGCTGATTCCGGGTTAAACGGATAACCCCGCTTTTTACTTTTGGTGGAGGGCTAAACACGTTTTCGTGTACGGTAAACAGGTATTCAATATCGTAAAACGCCTGCAGTAAAACGCTCAGAATGCCATATACTTTTGTGCCGGGTTTTTCAGCAATGCGTTTGGCTACTTCCTTCTGAAACATCCCCACCACGATGGGTATCTCGTTCCGGTGATCCAATACCTTAAACATGATTTGTGAAGAGATATTGTACGGAAAATTGCCAATGATATTGAAAGGGGGTGAACAAATGGTTCTGAGGTCGGCTTCGAGAAAATCGCAATACCGTATTTGCTCTGCTTTATCGGGATAGGTTTGTTTTAAATAGGCTATGGATTCCTGATCAATATCGAGGGCGTAAAAATTTTGTAATTCGGGCAAGAGGTATTTGGTTAATACTCCTGTTCCGGGACCAATTTCAAACGCGGCATTTGTTTTGTCTTTCTGGAGCAGGGCCTCCACAATACGACGGGCCACGCCTTCATCGCATAAAAAATGCTGGCCCAGATGTTTTTTGGCTCTTACGGGTTGGGCCATGTTAATTCATAATTTGTAAAAGGGTTCTGAACGCGGCGTATTTATCCTTGAATTTCTGGCTGTGCTCGGCCTGAAGTGCCGGCGCAAACTCTTTCTGATACCGTTCGATATCGGCCATTTCGAGGAATTTATATTGTACGGAATAAGTGTGTCCCTCG
This sequence comes from Sediminibacterium sp., assembly GCA_030054095.1. GTDB lineage: Bacteria > Bacteroidota > Bacteroidia > B-17B0 > Aurantibacillaceae > Aurantibacillus. The sequence goes on along the minus strand of JASGCO010000005.1, from coordinate 95,757 downwards.
TCTTCTACATAAAGAAGTTTACACAATTGGTTATCAATAAAACATCCGGTTTTCATTACATCGGGGATGTGTACGTCTTTCATCCACTTCAGCCATTCCTGATGCACCTCATCGGCTATATTAACCGTAACGTTATAAATATACATACGGCAAATTTAGTTATTAATATTGTCTCCGCGTAACTGCCTGTAACGTTTGCGAGCCTCTACCACATAGATACTGCCGGGGTATTTGGTTAGTACCTCCTGATAGGTTTGCCGGGCTTTTTCTATATCGTTCAGTTTTAGTTCGTAAAGTTCGGCCAGTTTAAACTGGGCATCATCGCCATACAAATCGGTGGGATAGTAGTCGAGAATGTTTTTGTACTGCTGTTCGGCCTCTTTAAAATTTCCCTGTTTTATATAGATGTCCGCTTTTTTAAAGTAAATATCATCTCCGAGTGTATTCTCCGGAAATAATTTATTTACGGAATCCATACGGTTAATGGCTTCGGTATAGCGGTGCTGCACCATCATCAGGTCGGCACTGGCAAACAATTTCAGCGGGAGGTCGTTGGTATCTACTCCAATAGCGTCGGTAATAACCAGCGACAAATCTAACGCGTCGTTGGCTATCAGTTTAGAGGTGGCGCCTTTTAACACATCAGCCTGCGTTTTAGCCCATTTAAAATCCCCAGCATAAAAACTGAGCTTGGCGTTTTTAAATTTGGCTTCCTGCCCAATGGGTTCGTATTTAAAATCCTTTTCTACCTGAGAATACAGGAGGGATGCATCCCAGATTTGACCTGCCAGCAGATAGATGTCGGCAAGTAAAATTTTATATTCGGCTTTGGTCGGATTATCTAAACCTGGTAAGGTTACCAATTCATTAAGATTATCTATTGCAACCTGAGTTTTGTTTAAGTAATAGGCTTGCAGTGTTGACTGGCTTTTGATAATAGTGGCATACAAACTGGTGCCTTTGTACTTTTCGGCCAGTTTCTGGTATTTGGTTTCGAGGGCCGTTAACTCTGCCGGATCGGTTTTGGGTTTTTGGGTGGCCAGATTGTATTCTACATTAAGAATATCTACACTGGCGGCATCGTAATACATATTATCGGGTCCTTTGTCAATGAGGTACTGGTAACAGCGTTGCGCGGTTTCCCAGCGCTGGTTACGTACACAAATCTGGGCCAGCTCAAAAATGCGGTTACCGCCTTCTTTGAGGCGCTTATCGAGGGCTTTGCTTTGTATAAAAGCTCCATCAAAATCGCGTTGTTGCTTTTGTATAAAAATGAGGAAATCGGTGAACACTACTTTTTCGGGGTATTTCTGTATGCGTTTTTGTAATTCCTGTTTTAAAAGGGGATTCTTAATTCCGCCTTCTTCATCGTCATAGCCCAGATTGTTTTGCAGGGCCATTTGGGCGGCACCCAGTTCGGTTTCCCGAAAATCAATGGCATCGAGGTATTCGTTTATCATGGCGGTTAAATCGCCCTTCTTTTTATACACTTCGGCTATTTCGTAATAATACGGGTAATCGGGTGTGGCCTTGCGTCCTTTGCGATAGGCCTCGAGCGCGTAATCGTAAAGTCCTTCTTCTATAAACGCCATGGCCAGTGGCTGAATAAGGTATTGCTGTGGGTTAAGTTCCTTAAGTGCCTTTTCGTAAGCTTCTTTTTCCTTTTTTGATTCTTCCTGCGCTTTATACGTTTTACCGAGGTAAACGTAATACGATACGTCTTCTTTGTGGTTTTTGATTTGTTTACGGCTTATTTTTTCTGCTTTATCGTACGCCTTTACGGCCATAAGGCTTTTAAAATAGTAGGGAAACCACTGATCGGGGTTTTTATCGAACAGGTTTTCGAAATACACGTTGGCTTTATCGTATTCCTTTTGCTCGAAGTACTGAAGTGCCAGCTGGGCATCCTGCGCCCCGCCGCGCTGCTGAGCAAGAGTAATACCAGCGTGTATGAGTAACAGATATAGGAACAGTAAGCTTGGTTTCATGCAGTTTAAAAATACTATGTTTTTAAGGGTTTTAAAACATTATTTTGTGTGGATAGCGTTTATTTAGGATTTATTTGGATTTGGTGTTACTCTACACGATATAAATAATCCTGTACATTTTCGGGTTTCTTTACGCGGGGTTTGGCCGAGCGACTGTAGCGGTAGCCTTGCGCTGTGTTTGGCGAGTCAGCGCACAGTGGTGGTGGCGACCAAGGGAAGCCCCCGCACGCTGATGCGATGCCGCCAAACACAGCGCAAGCTATAGCGGAAGGCGCGGTTTTTAGCATGGGATTGCCGGGGAGGAGAAAACGGCCCCACGATATGCAGATATATTTTTTTACCTTTAGAACTTGTTTAAATGTTTGTTATGAATTACTGGCTCATTAAATCGGAACCGTTTAAATACAGTTGGGAACAGTTTACTAAGGATAAAAAAACGTTTTGGGACGGGGTGCGTAACTACGCGGCGCGCAATAACCTGAAAGCGATGAAAAAAGGGGATCTGGCGTTTTTTTACCATAGCAATGAGGGACTCGACATTGTGGGTATTGCCAAAGTGGTAAAAGAACACTATCAGGATCCTACTACCGATGAAACGGCCTGGGTGGCGGTTGATTTTGCGCCCTACAAGGCGTTGAAAAAACCGGTGAGTCTGGCACAGATTAAAAAGGATAAACTTTTACAACACATGCAATTGGTGAGGTTATCGCGCCTGAGTGTAAGCGCGGTTACGGAAGATGAGTTTTTAAAAATCTGCGATTTGGGTGAAGTAACGCTTTAAGGCGTTATCACCATCAGGGTTTTTATTCTTCGTAATAATCAATTACCAGACCATCCATGGGGCTAATGGCCAGTGTGCGCGGCTCTGTTTCAAAATCGAGTAATACCGAATCGTTTAAATACAGTCCGTCTTCTTTAGTGAGGCGAATGTGAATAAGTGTTTTTCCGATTACATCCTGCCACATTTTGGTGGAGGAGGCATCGAGTCCGAATATTTTTATTTTGCCCTTAAACTCGTTGTTGAGTAATTCGTTTTCTTCTTTAAGGGAATAGGGCCTAACGCTAAGGCCTTCGCCGCTTTCATCGCTCGAAAAATTAAGACGGGTGTTATCCTCGAAGCGGAGTTCCAGTCCATCTATCAACTCTACCGGATCGTTGGGATTGACCAGATTTTGCCATAAATAGCAAACGACTTTGGCTACTTTTTTACCGTTAAAACTGTGTAATTGTATCAGGGCTTCCTCATCGAAACTGCTTTTGGGCTTTGCTGTATTTCCGTCTTCCATGGCACAAAAGTATGAAAAATAGTCCCTATCTTTAATGTCTAATTTTTATAGCTATGAGTGCAACCCCCGAAGGACGTCAGATTATTTTCAGTATGGTGAATGTGAGCAAGATTCACCCGCCGCAAAAACAGGTGTTAAAGGATATTTACCTTTCGTTTTACTATGGTGCCAAAATTGGGGTGCTGGGTTTAAACGGTTCGGGTAAATCTACATTAATGCGCATTATTGCCGGTGTGGATAAGGATTATATTGGTGATGTACATTTTTCGCCGGGCTATACAATTGGCATGTTGGAGCAGGAACCCAAACTGGATGAAACAAAAACAGTGATTGAGGTGGTGCGTGAAGGGGTTCAAAAGTATGTGGATGTATTAAATGAGTACGAAGAGGTGAACAATAAATTCGGGGATGAAGAGGTGTTGAATGACCCCGATAAAATGGATAAGCTGATTAACCGCCAGGCACAATTGCAGGAACTGATAGACCAGCATGATTTATGGAATCTGGATAACCGTTTGGAACGGGCGATGGACGCGTTGCGTTGTCCGGACAGTGATGCTAAGGTAAATGTGTTATCGGGAGGGGAACGTCGCCGCGTAGCGCTTTGCCGTTTGTTGTTACAGGAGCCGGATGTGTTATTGCTCGATGAGCCGACCAACCACTTAGACGCGGAGAGTGTGGACTGGTTAGAGCAACATTTACAGGCGTATAAAGGCACTATTATTGCGGTGACCCACGACCGTTACTTTTTGGATAACGTAGCGGGGTGGATTTTAGAATTGGATCGTGGGGAAGGTATTCCGTGGAAAGGGAATTACTCGTCGTGGTTAGAGCAAAAGCGGGAGCGTTTGCGTCAGGAAGAAAAGAGTGAAAGTAAGCGTCAGAAAAACCTGCAGCGTGAGTTGGAATGGGTGCGTGCCGGGGTGAAAGGCCGCGGGGTGAAACAAAAAGCCCGTTTGGCGAATTACGAAAAAATGCTGAGCGAGGATGTAAAAACGAAAGAAGAAAATCTGGAGATCTTTATTCCGAACGGGCCGCGTTTGGGTAACGAGGTAATTGAAGCAATTGATGTGGCTAAAGGTTACGGCGACCGCTTATTATATGAACACCTGAATTTTAAATTACCACCCGCAGGTATTGTGGGCATTATTGGTCCGAATGGGGCGGGTAAAACTACTTTGTTTAAAATGATTATGGGTCTGGAAACACCGAACAGCGGCGAATTTAAAGTGGGGCCTACCGTAAAAATCAGCTACGTGGATCAAACCCATAAGGATATTGATCCTAACAAAACGGTGTACGATGTGTTGAGTGGTGGTTTGGATAATTTATTATTTGAGGGCAAGTCCATTAATGCCCGCGCGTATATTTCACGTTTTAATTTTAGTGGTAACGACCAGAGTAAAAAATGCGGGGTATTATCGGGTGGGGAACGCAACCGTTTACATTTGGCCATGGCCTTAAAAGATGGCGGAAACGTGTTGTTGCTCGATGAGCCGACCAACGATTTAGACGTAAACACGCTTCGTGCTTTGGAAGAAGGTTTGGAAAATTTTGCAGGCTGCGCGGTGATTATTAGCCACGACCGCTGGTTTTTAGACCGTGTGTGTACACACATACTGGCCTTTGAAGGCGATAGTTCGGTATATTGGTTTGAAGGCGGTTACAGCGAATACGAAGAAAACAGAAAGAAACGTTTGGGTAATGTAGAACCAAAGCGTGTAAGGTATAAAAAACTGACAGTATAGTTTTAAAATAAAACCCGGGGATTTCTCTCCGGGTTTTTTATTGACGCATTGCTTGTTCTGCTTTCCGTTTTAGTCTGTGCAGGTTGTCCCTTCACTGAAAACAGAAACCGGCAGGATGTAACATCCGTTTTGTTTTGCTTTAAACGCTTCCTGTAAGGGCGAAATTTCTGCCACTACTTTTCCACCTTTTTGCAATTGTTCTTTTAATGTAAATGTCGCCTGATTTATTTTTCCGAGCAGTATCTGATTTTTAGAATTAAGTAGTACAATGGTTCCAAACGCTTTCATAAAGCCGGTTCCCAAGAGGTTCGATTTTTTGTTGCTGTTGTAACTAAGCGGTACATTTTTTACACATAATGTGTTACTGATTGTCATGGTATTCTGAACAGAAATATAACCGGTATCGTTGTTTTGCTTTTGGTTAATGGTTTGCTGCTGGGTAATTTTAAGGTAGTGATGTTTACCAGCCCAGGATGCCGCGCCGGTAGAAAGCACCTGATTGTGACCGAAGTCTATTGTAAACGTATCTGTTTGTGCCCGGTGCTGAATTAACACAGAAAGCACATCAAAGCGATCGCGTATGACATTGAGTTTATAATAGTTTTCCTGTTCTTTTGGGGATTGTTTTTGATTTATCCGGAGTTTACAGGCTTTAAAATCAATGGTCCAATTGTGGTCGCGGATAAGATCCCACCCCAAAATGCCTTCAACACCTTCTTCCTGCAACTGAGCAGGTGCTTTGGGTACAGCGAGCATTATGCGTTTTTTTTGTTTCAGTTTCAGATCCGGTATCATGAGGTCTGTGCTAATGATATAAGCGGTGTCTTTCCGTTTCTGAGCATCTGCAATGAGTGTTTTAGACAGTATTTTATAATTGTCTGGGTTCTGATTTGTATTCAAAAACAAAACACTTTTCTCTGCCGCATTATCAAACAAGAACCATTTTGGCTGGCCGTTTAGTTCTACACGTATATACAATTGTGTGGTGTCGGCGTTGGTTCTGAAAGTGGTTTCCTGCGCTTTGTGATCAGAAAATAAACCAACCATTAACAGCAGGAAAAACATACCGCTTTGCTTTTTTATGTTGTTTACCACAACTTGCGGCATACTCAAAAAATTTTGTTTCATAAAATGATTCTGGTATGGGTTTGCGTATAAACAAATGTACAATATATCTTTGCTGTTTGTCGCTTTTCCGGCAAAAACGAAAAGCCCGTTCCTTCTGGCTTACGGGCCGGAAGAAACTGGGCTTTCTTACACCACTACGAAATGGTTTGTTTTGGGTTGTGTGGATGCGATGAATCGGGTAAAGCCGATTTCTTTTAACGTTTGTTACGTGGTATTAGAATTCGAACGTGTATTTTACGTTAAATCCATCTTTCTGCGACCAACCGCCTTCTACTTTATCGCCGCGTTTACGTGCTGCAACGGGTGTGGAATCGTCGGTTACAAAAATGACGATCGGGTGTTTTTTTACGATGGCGCGGGCCATTAAAAACCCGGTTTCGTCGTAATACTCCTGTGGCAGTAAATCCATACAAGCGATCTGACGCTCAGAGAACTGGAAATTCGATTGTGCCCAACTTTTAAGGTCTTCGCTGATGAGTGTGGCTTCCACTTCGCGTTCACCTTGAGACAGCGCGTAAAGTTCCTCGACTTTTACCCGCGCATTTTCATTGTTCCATGTTTTCATGCTTTTGGTTTTTTTGGTTGTTAATACATTACAAAGTTACAATCACAACAAAGGAAATCAAACAGGTTATAACCTGTATTTCCTTGTCATTCGCGGAATTGCGTGTTTTTGGTGTCGAGTAAAAACAGTAGCGACACACCAATAGCATTGGCTACTTTTCCGAGGGATAGATACGACGCGTTTGCGGCATTTCGTTCGATTTGCCCATAGGTTGAAGGGGCCACATCAAGAAGATCGGCTACATCGGCCTGGGTAAGGCCATAAGCTTCCCGCACACAGCGGATTCTGTCTGGTAGTTGTATCATGTATAAATAAATTTAGATTCTGAAATGCGCTCTGATACTTGTGTTTACTGGCATTTATACGTTTTTTGCTTACTAAAGATACAACATAATGACGCAAAAAACAAACCGCAATATGGTCTGTAACCCTGTGCTGACAAGGGTTACAGAAATTTTTTTTGCGGTAAAGAGAGGCTTTCCAGAGGCCCGGAACGTCCCTCTGCCTGCGGGTTATACCGGCCAGATGTGTTGGTTGGCAATGGGTGCCTGAGGCCCGAAAAATGCGGCAGCGCGGCGATTGGCGTCTTTTTCGGCCCAATGGTATTTGTGCCGCACCACCCAGGGTAAAAACTGAAAAGTGGCGTTTAAGAGGCTACTCGCGGCTATTTTCCAATACTGAAATGTCGGTAGTTCACTCTTCTGAAGGTGATGACCGTATTCGTGCTGGGCGTAGGAAAGTCCCGCGTGTTCAGGCAAATAAATAGTTTTATTAAGGTGGTTATACCACCCTCTGTTTATGAGTGTTCCCCAGGCTGATGTTTTTATTTTAACACCGGGAAATGTTTCAGGATTAAATTTATTTGTTTTATGGGTGCTTGTCATCAGACAACGGACTTTTTATTTTGTTCAGGCCAAAAGATCGGGGCGGCGTTGTTTTGTGCGCAGCACACTTTGTTCGTGGCGCCACTGTTCTATTTTTTTACTGTGTCCGCTGAGTAAAATTTCGGGTACTGCCCAACCCTGGTATTCTGCCGGGCGGGTGTAAACCGGAGGTGCCAGCAAATTATCCTGAAAGGAATCGCTCAGGGCACTGGTTTCATCGTTTAACACACCTGGTATTAAACGGATGATGGAATCACTTAAAACCGAGGCGGCCAGCTCTCCACCACTCAACACATAATCGCCGATACTGATTTCGCGGGTAATAAAATGTTCCCTTACGCGCTCATCTACGCCCTTGTAATGCCCGCATAAAATAATCAGGTTTTTAAGCATGGATAGCTGGTTACTGATTTTTTGTGTGAGGCGTTCTCCATCGGGACTCATGTAAATTACCTCATCGTAATGGGTTTTGCTTTTTAAATCGTTGATGCAGGCGGCAATGGGTTCTATCATCATAACCATTCCGGCTCCACCGCCAAAGGCGTAATCATCTACCTGCTTCTGTTTGCCAGTAGCATAATCCCTCAGGTTAATAAGGTTTACTTCTGCTAAGCCTGCCGCAATGGCCCTTTTTAATATGGAATGACTAAAGGCACTGGTCATTAATTCGGGAACAACACTTATGATATCTATTCGCATATTAATTAAGAGATGGATCGTGGCCAATGGTGGCAAATATACTGAGGGATGGTTTTTGCTGGTTGAGTTCGTTTTCCCATAACTCGCGGGAATCGTTACTTAAAACGGTTGCTGAATTAGTTGGATTTACAAACCAGCTACGTTGCTTAATTTCCTGATCGAGTTGCCCCACGTGCCAGCCACAATACCCCGCAAAAAAACGGATGTCAGTGTGTTTTATTTTTCCGTGATCAATTAAATGGAGGAGTTCATTAAAATCGCCTCCGAAAAATAACCGTTCATCTATTTGTACCGCATCAGTTAAATTATGCCCGAGGTTATGCAAAAAGTACAATTGGTTTTTAGCTACGGGTCCGCCCTCGTATATCGGAAAATTTCCGTTTTTTACCTGGGGACGAACATCGCGCAACACAAAATGCGTTTTAAAATTAAGTACAAATCCCAGACTTCCTTCTTCGTTATGATCGGTTAAATATACTACCGAACGGTTAAAAAAACCATCGTTTAAAAGCGGCTGGGCTACCAGTAAATGTCCTTTCATTTATTTGTTAAAGGTAAGAAAAGTACCTAAAATTTTACAGGGATTAACCTATAACCGTTTCCATTAAAATTAAACCCTGATTTGTTATGTAAAATGACTGATAAAAGTCTTTCTGTTCCCGGCTAAATAACCCTAATTTTGTACCATGGATGCTACACGGGAATACATTTCGAAATTGCGCGAAGACTTTACCAAAGGTGAACTCAGCGAAAAAGACGTTACTACCAATCCGTTTATTCAGTTTGAGAAATGGATGAAAGAGGCGGTGGAAAGCCAGATACCTGAAGTACAGGCAATGACGCTTTCTACGGTTGATACAGAAGGGTTGCCTAATTCCCGTATTGTGTACCTGAGAGAGTATGACGCGCACCAATTTACGTTTTATACCAATTACAATAGCCGTAAAAGCGAACAACTTTCTTACAACCCGTATGGCGCGTGTTTGTTTTTCTGGCCCGATCTGGAGCGGCAAATTCATCTGAAAGGCAAAATTGTAAAGGCCAGCGACGCGGTGAGTGACGCGTATTTTAACCTGCGCCCGAGAGACAGTAAAATAAGCGCCTGGGCCAGTCCGCAGAGTCAGGTGATTGACAACCGGGAGGTGTTAACGAATAAGATTGCTGAACTGGAAGAAACATTTAAAGATAAAGAGATTCCACGTCCTCCGTTTTGGGGTGGTTTTCATTTACAGGCCACGTATTACGAATTCTGGCAGGGTCGTAAAAACAGACGACATGACCGCATTGCCTATCAACTGAGTGATAGCGGCGTTTGGCAGATGATGCGTTTGGCACCTTAAATTATAATCACATCACTTTATACAACACCGGTTTCGACGGGCTGGCGTCGTTTTCGAACGGGGCAATCTGAAAGTGTAAAAAATAAGTTCCGTCAAACACATCGTTGGGAACGTAAATCAGTTCCGTGATGGTTTTACGCGTTTGCGTATTTTCAGGATAGTTCCAGAAAGCGTGATGTGCCGCCAGCACTCCTCCATCTACCTCTTTATCCACGCTGGGCATATCTATAAGCAGGTGTTCAACGCCTTTTTCATTTAAAACATCTATGGCTTCCTTTTGCAGGTAAGGCGGATTGGTATTACTATATTGCATGCTCAGTTTATCAGGCGAATTACTGAGTGTACGTATAATTACAGCTTCTGTGTTTTTACATTCCTCCAGTGCAGTTTGTATCTGCCTGGCTGTGATTACGAAATCGCCGTTATCCTGCTCTATGGGTAAAATGGTTATTAACTCGGCAATAAACGCAAACCGTTCAAACGTTTTATTGATGGAGTAATTTTCTTTACTGATATGTCCCACACATTCGGTGTGTGTGCCATTGCCATGCGGATTAAAGGTAATGTTGCGAAAGTTAACGCTGCCTCCCTGATTTACATCACCCACCCAATCGCCCATCCGCACTGGTTCAACGTTCATAGGGGGTACATACCATGCACTAGGGCAATTTTTACCGGTATGAAGGGGCATGGAAATATCGATCGGTTTAAAAAAATCGACGCGATACGTTTCGCCTTTATGAAGGAGTGTTGCTATCATTTTATTTTTTATTCTGGATTCGTTTTAACTGATACCTTTGTACATAAAAATACAGATAAAATGACAATCCGTGAATCGCAAAACACTGTGGACAATTGGATTAAACAGTATGGTGTACGTTATTTTAACGAATTAACGAATATGGCTGTTTTAATGGAAGAAGTAGGTGAAATGGCGCGTATTATGGCTAGGCGTTACGGTGAACAAAGTGAAAAGGAAAGTGATAAAGCCAAAGATCTGGGCGATGAAATGGCGGATGTGTTATTTGTGTTGATTTGTCTGGCCAATCAAACGGGCATAGATCTGGAAACCGCTTTGAAAAAAAATCTGAATAAGAAAACGAACCGTGATGCCACGCGGCATCTGGACAATGAAAAACTGAAATAATATGAACTCTGTTGATACCCGATTGCCAAAACCGTTTGTATGGATTGGTTTGCTTGGCGCTTTAGCTGTTGCCCTTGGGGCGCTTGGCGCCCATTTTTTAAAAAATCAACTGGAAAGTGGTTTAATGACACAAAATTTATTAGATGGGTTTGATAAAGGTGTTAAGTACCACTTTTTTCATGTATTGGCCATGATGGTTATTCTTATTCTTCAGAAATTTTATAGTTCCCGGTTTCTGAAATGGGCCTATGTGTTTTTCCTGTGGGGTATTGTATTATTTAGTGGTTCGCTGTATTTTTTATGTACGCGCCACGTTTTGGGAATGGAATTTTTAGCGGTACTTGGACCGGTTACCCCATTGGGGGGCATTAGTTTTATTATTGGCTGGTTAATGCTGGTAGTGGGCGTTTATAAATCCTAAACACCCTTGCAGCCTTTACGTTATTATCCCTTTACAAATCTATTTTCTCTACTCTTCCCTGGTGCCTTCCACCTTCAAACGATTCACTTAAAAATACATCTACGCATTTTTTTGCTTCTTCCAGACTTATATAACGTCCTGGTAATGTTAGTATATTAGCGTCATTGTGCTGACGGGCCAAACCTGCAATTTCAGCATTCCAGCAAAGCGCGGCACGTATGCCTTTATGTTTGTTAGCAGCCATATTAATCCCGTTTCCACTACCACAAATCACTATTCCAAAATTAACCGTTCCCGCTAATACGTCATTGGCTACGGCGTGTCCGTAATCCGGATAATCTGCCCGTTCTGAACTGTAACATCCCTTATCGGTATGGTCTATTCCTTTTTCCTGAAGATAAGACCGTAATTGCTCTTTTAATTCAAATCCGGCGTGATCGCTGCCAATTGCTAGTTTCATATTCTACTTATAAAAAGTCAAAGCTACCTATAAAAAATTTTCCACCCAACAAAATGCTTTATGAATACTGTTCATATTTAGTAATACACGTTAATTAACATGAATAAGTTAAAGCACTGATTACTAATATGCTTTAACACCTATTAATTAACACTCTTCTTGTTAATACAGTCTTAATATGTTAACTATTTATCCAAACTATTTTAAGCGAATATTAAATAAAAGTTATATGCCGTACGTTTTATAGTAAGTCAAGTGTTTTTTATGATTTCCTGCTTAAAGTTCTACAGTAAAAAGAAGAGGTTTCAACAACTGAAAATGCATTGTTTTTATACACACTCATTACTTCTAACAATTGTTAATTATTTTCAATAAAGCTGATTATCAAGTTTGTAATAGTGTAAATTTGTGTATAGGTATGTTAATGATTGCTGATAAGTGGCAAATCCAAATTTTTGAGTGGAAGTAATAAACAGTATTAACACCCTATATATATAATACATAATTTAATTTTTAAAAAAAGAATATATATGTTATTAGAAAAAGGATACCTCGATGTGGAAATTGATCCGGCTCTTGATTTATTCAAAGAGATTGATTATCTTAAGAAAGAGAAGCGGGCGGTGATCCTGGCACACTACTATCAAGATGCTGACATTCAGGATATTGCGGACTATATTGGGGATAGTTTGGGCCTGGCACAACAAGCCGAAAAAAGTGAGGCGGACATCATTTTATTTGCCGGCGTTCATTTTATGGCCGAAACGGCAAAAATTCTGAATCCCTCCAAAAAAGTACTCATTCCGGATTTGAAGGCCGGGTGCAGTTTAGCTGATTCATGTCCTGCCGGCGATTTTGCCGCGTTTAAAGCACGTCACCCCGATCATATTGTATTAACTTACATAAATTGTACGGCTGAAATTAAGGCCCTTTCAGATGTTATTGTAACATCCACTAATGCGGTACAAATTGTAGAATCATTTCCTAAAGATCAGAAAATCATATTTGCGCCCGATAAAAATCTGGGAGCTTATATTAATAAAAAAAACGGCCGTAACATGGTATTATGGGATGGCAGTTGTATGGTACATGAAATTTTCAGTTTAGAGAAGCTGATTAAATTAAAAGTACAGCATCCGGATGCTAAAATTATTGCCCATCCCGAATGTGAAGCAGCTATATTGGAACACGCCGATTTTATAGGAAGTACAACCGCTTTATTAAACTATACAAAAAAATCATCAGATCAGGCATTTATTGTTTTGACAGAAACAGGTATTTTACATCAGATGCAAAAGGCTAATCCTCATAAAACATTTATACCGGCTCCGCCCAATAATAGCTGCGCTTGTAACGATTGTCCTCACATGAAATTAAATACACTGGAAAAGATTTACATAGCCTTAAAACATGAACAACCTGAATTGTTAATGGCTGATGAATTAATAAAGACAGCCCGGGCACCTATTACCAGAATGCTTGAATTAAGTGCAAAATTTGGTTTGTAATTAGTAACTTTACTACTATGCGGTTCTTAAAAAATATAGGTTGGATTGTTGGTGTTATACTATTTGTTAATATAAGTAAAGGGCAAACACCGCAGAACCCCAATGGATATAATAAATTTTACCATGCCAATGGTCAGGTATCTTCTGAAGGATATATGAAAGATGGCAAACCGGATGGATACTGGAAAAATTATTCGGAACAAGGTATAATTAAAATAGAAGGTAACCGTAAGAATTTTTTATTGGATAGTATATGGAAATTTTATGATGCCAAGGGGCGTATCAGTAAAACGGTAAGTTATCAGGAAGGAAAGAAAAACGGGTTAACCATTGTTTACGATACAACCGGCCGGATGATAACAAAGGAAAACCTGGTGAATGATATAAAACAAGGGCCGCAGTACGCTTATCATAAAAACGGTAAAACTAAAACTATAACCCCATTTAAGGATGGTAAACCCGATGGTATGGCATTTGAATACAGTGATGATTCTACGCTTGTAGGTCTTATTACTTATAAAAATGGTATTATGCAATCGAATGATCGTTTTAATAGAAGAGATAAGGAAGGACGTAAACAAGGCTACTGGAAAGAGTTTTATGAAGATTACAGTGTAAAAAAAGAAATGAAATACAATGGCGATTCGCTGGATGGTTATGTAAAAGAATACGATAAAAAAGGGAATTTAACCAGTACCAAAAAATTCAACTTTGGAAAACCGGTATTAAGAGCTCCTGAAATTGCCAGTGTGGAAGTGTATAAAGAAACGTATGATGATGGAACATTAAAATACGAAGGCGTTTACAGCGAAGGTGTGGCCATAGGTTCACATTTTCATTATGTACAAAAGCAACGTTGCGATTCTTCTTTATTTCTGAGAGATGATACCAGTAATGTATATATTAAAAAACTAGTATGCCGGAATATTCCGGTACCGGATAGTTGCATAGAGTATTTTGATGGTGTAATTGTGGCCAAAGGAGCTGTGGATAGTGTACGTAACCGTATAGGTATATGGACAGAATTTCATAATAGCGGAGAGTTTAAAGGTAAAGGAAAGTACATTGCTGGTGGGCGTACAGGTGACTGGGAGTTTTATTATCCTTCCGGAAAACTGGAACAAAAAGGAAAGTATGATAAAAAAGGCAGACCTCAGGGTGTATGGAAATGGTATTATGAAAGCGGGGCTTTATTAAGAGAAGAAAACTATGTGAATGGAAAACGGGAAGGAACCATGACAGATTATACAGAAGATGGTAAAATTTTAACAACAGGCTCTTTTGTTGAAAATGAAAAGGTGGGGCCATGGATCTATGAAACCAGCGATTATATGGAAAAAGGAAGTTTTTCGAATGGTGAAACAGATAGTTTATGGACATCTTATTACATGCCGGGTAAAAAGAAGCGATATATAGGCTCTTTTATGGCTGGTGATCCAATTGGCCAACACACGAAATACTATAGTAACGGACAAATTGAATATACCGGTAAATACGTGAGTGGTATGAAAGATGGCGATTGGTATTATTATGATGAAATGGGATTTAATTACCTTAAAATAACCTATCAAAGTGATATGGAAATAGCCTGGCAGGGTAATAAAATACGACCTACCTACGAAGAAAGTTTAAGAACATACAACATTAAGATAGACGATAACAAAACCCAAACTATCCGTAAATAGCAGATTTAAGGCACATATAGAAGAAGTGGTCGAATAATTAAGCCATAACTACCCTTTTTTTTTATATTTAGTGCGGATTTATGTCAAATAAAAAGGGAGTTAAATCAATAGATATTGGTACACTGGATCAATTACCGGTTGCTGTCATTTTATTTGATGTAAAAAAAATACACTACCTCAATAAACGGGCACGTAAAATATTTGGTTTAACTCAAACTGTTAAACTGGAAGAATTAAATAAACTGAAGTTTTTTAATTATGTTGCCGAAGAATACAGGAGTAGTGTTAGAAACAATACTAATCGTATTATTAATGGAGAAGAGTTTGATCCTGTAGAAATTGAGATTATTACATTTAATGGAAAACGTGTACAAATAGAAGCTAAATCAAATGCTGTTTTATTTCAGGGTAAAAAAGTTTGTCAGTCTACGTTTCTGGAAATAACAAAGCGGAAAAAATCGCAGGAAGAAAAAGAAAATTCTGTAAAGCTTCTTGAAAATTTAAGCAGCTATAGTAAGGACATTATTTTTAAGTATGATCTATTACCAACACCATCCTGTGTATTTATAAGTAATAGTGTAAAGACTATTTTGGGTTACGAACCAGAGTATTTTTACAAATCCATAGATAATATTGAACGCATTATACACCCGGAAGATTTTAAGCAATATGTAAAGACACAACGGGTTTTTACTGAAATTTATAAGAAACTGGAAGGAAACAAGAGTATTATTACCAGATGGAAGCATAAAAATAAACGAACGGTTTTTATGGAAATTACCATAAATCCGGTTTTTAATACACGTAAAAAACTTATATCTATTATTGGTAATGCACGAGACATCAGCGATAAAGCGCAAATGGAGGAACTTCTGAAAGAATCCAAAGAGCGTTTTGAATCATTGGTTAACAATAGTAACGACATTATACATTTTTTTACATATACCCCTACTCCAAGATATACCTATGTGAGTCCGAATGTAAAGAATATGTTGGGGTATAATCCGGAGGATTTTTATAATCAGCCAGACTTTTATTATAAGCGTTTATTAAGTTCACAGTCAGACTTTTTAAACATAGAGAAAAAACTGAAGCACATTCAGAAAGCAAATACAGATGTAAATATTACCTACACTTATCAAACGGTTAAGGCAAATGGTGAACCAATATGGTTGGAAAACAATATTGTGCCTATTTTTGATAATGCGGGTAAGATAACTGTTTTTTTAAATGTTTTACGGGATATCAGCATAAAGAAAGAGAATGAACTCGAACTCAAGCAAAAGAGCCGTGATTATGAGCAGTTATTAAATACTGCCCCAATGGCATGTATTATCCATAACAGAGGTATTATAGAATATTGTAATGACGCGGTATTGACGGTTTTACAAACCAAAAATCCTAAAAAATTAATGGGAAAGTTTCTGGTTGATTTTGTTGTGGAAAAGGACCGTAAAAAAGTGATAAAGGAAATAGCGGAAATAACCAACAAAAATGAATCACCAGATACTGTAAGTTATAAATTCAGAACATTAAAGCAGCAAATTATTGAAGTTGACATACAATCAAAATCCATTAAATATAATGGAGAAGACTGTATATTAAGTGTTATTCATAATGTTAGTGAACGAAAACAAATAGAAAAGCAGCAGCTGCGTTCAGAAATTGTTGAATCAACTAATAAGTTATTAATTAAAGAAATTGATGAACGATCTAAGATAGAACAAAAGCTTATTGACCAAACGGCTCGTTTAAAAGCTGTTCTGGAAAGTAGTTCTCATCTTGTGTGGACGGTTAATCATAAAACAGAAATTACCTCTTTTAATACTAATTTTTACAATGTAATAAAGCGTTCTTATAATAAGCATCTGGAACCGAATACATCTATTACGGATATTGTAAAAGGAGCTAAAAAAAAGTATTATGATGAGTTTTGGTTACCAAAATACAAACGGGCGTTAAACGGTGAATCGCTTGAGTTTGAACATGAAGAATCGGATGACAAGCAAAAAGTTTATAGAAAAGTTTATATAAACCCCATCATAAGTAAGGATGGCCGCATAAATGAAATATCGTGTATAGCCAGCGATATAACAGAAGCAAAAATATATGAGAAGCAGATTATGGAACAGTCAGGACGGCTTCAGGCAATATTTGAAAGCGGTAATCAATTAATGTGGAGTGTTAATAAGCAGATTGAGCTCACTAATTACAATCAGAATTATTACAATTCAATTTATGAGCAACATGGCACTTATCCACAAATAGGAAAAACAGTTTATTACGATACGGTTAAGAAAAAGGAAGATCCCATGGCTAAGTTATGGGATAAGCGATACGAAGAGGTTTTTAAAGGTAAAAGTCTGGACTTTGTAACCGAAAAAGTATTAAAAAATGGCCATGCAATTTATCATCAGATATACTTGCAACCAATTATAGGAAATAATAATGAAGTAATCGAAGCTTCCGGAATAGCGTATGATATTACAGATAAAATACAATCGGAAGAAAAGGTAAAAACACAGACCGCAAAATTAAAAGCCATATTTGAAAGTGGAAACCAGTTTATATGGACTGTTGACAGGGACTACAAACTAACATCGTTTAATAAAGAATTTTCGCAAACCATTTATGATATTTTCGGGTTTTACCCATTAGTAAATGCTGATCCATACAAAGCATATCCACCTGAAAAAATAGAATTGTTTCTTAGTTTCTGGAATGCCAAATACGACGAGGTCTTTAACGGAAAATCGTTAAACTTTGTTTCGCAAAGAGCAAACATTGACGGTAACATGAAATACAGACAAATTTACCTCAATCCTATATACAATGGAAATGTTGTTTCTGAGGTTGCCGGGGTAGGCTTCGATATCACAGATAAAATTCTTTCTGAACAAAAAATAAGTAATCAGGCGGCTAAACTTAACGCTATTTTCGACAGCTCTATGCATTATATATGGACTGTTGATGTATTTTTAAAATTAACTTCATTTAATAAAAATTACTTTGATCTTATAAAGAACATATACGATACGCAACCTTATTTAGGTTTTCAACTAAACCGAGGTATATTGGCTAATGACAGAACCTATGTAGATTTAATTGAAAAAAAATACAAGGAAGCGTTTAAAGGTGCTTCCAAAAACTTTGAGTTGGAATTATCCGATAAATTCGGAAATAAAATGTTCCTTGAAGTCTTCTTAAATCCCATTTTTGATGGGGCAATTGTTACTGAAGTGAGTGGTATTGCTCATGATATAACCGATAAAAAAACATCACAGGAAAAAATAGTACAAAGTTTAAGAGAGAAGGAAATTCTTTTAAAAGAAGTGCACCACAGGGTTAAAAATAACATGCAGGTTATTTCCAGTATTCTTAACCTGCAAAGTAGTTACGTTAGTGATGAATATGCTTTAAGTCTGTTAAAGGAAAGCCAGAACCGTATAAAAACGATGGCCTATATTCACGAAAGTCTCTATCAGAATAAAACATTTGCTACCATCGACTTCTCAGATTATATTGCCACACTAAGTAGTAATATCATACAATCGTATGCCGTAAGTACCGAAAAAGTAAAACTGTTGCTCGATATATCAAAAGTTGTCTTAGGACTGGATGTTAGTATTCCTGCTGGTTTAATTATAAATGAATTGGTAACAAACGCTATCAAGCATGCTTTCAGTGGAAATAAAACCGGGTTTTTATCCATAAATTTGAAAAGCCAAAATAATGTTGTAACTTTAAATGTTGTGGATAATGGTGTAGGATTACCAGATAGTTTTGACCACAAAAACACGAACTCACTGGGGTTACAACTGGTAAATACATTAGTGGAACAAATAGATGGGACAGTTGAATTTAAAAAGCGTACCGAAGGCGGTACCGAAGTAAATATCACTTTTCCGGTTTGATGTGTTAACGTATGGAAAAATTAAATATTTTTATTGTAGAAGACGAAAGCATTGTAGCTAAAGACATATCCAATAGCCTTACAAAGCTTGGATATAATGTGGTTGGCATGGCCAATAATGGAAAAGATGCTCTGACTCAGATTGAGGAGTTGCAGCCGGATCTGGTATTAATGGATATCATGATTAAAGGCGATATGACCGGAATAGAAGTAAGTGAAAAATTAAAGGAGTCGCAAAATATACCGGTAATATTCCTTACCGCTTATGCCGATGAAGGCACACTTAGTAAGGCTAAAATAACAGAGCCGTATGGCTATATACTGAAACCGTTTAAAGAAATAGACTTACACAGCACTATTGAAATGGCGGTTTATAAACACCAGAAAGATTCAGCACTTCAAAAAGAACGCGATTTTTTGTATAGCCTGGTAGAAAATAAGGATGATACAAGCCGGGATATTCTGTTCGTAAAGGCTAACAGTCGCCTTGTAAAAGTGTTGTTACGTGATATCTACTTTGTAGAGGCGCTTAAAGATTACGTTATTATCAATACGCAATATGCGCGCTACACAGTACACAGTACAATGAAAGATATTGAAAAGAAGTTGGGAGAGTCCGATTTTGTAAGGGTGCACCGTAGCTTCATTGCCCGGAAGGATAAAATTCAATCCATCGAAAACCAAACGGTAGTATTAGAGAATGAAAAGAAAGTAATTCCTATCGGCGGATCGTATCGCGAAGAGTTACTGACAAAGTTGAATTTATTGTAGTCACAAATAGGAATTACAAAGAGGGAGTTACAGAAATGTACTCCCTTTTTTTGTGGCACCCTGAAACCGAAGGAAAGTTAATACAAATAAAAAAGCCCCTTTTAAAAGGGGCTCCAATTAAGTATGATGAATTAGAAATTAATCTAACCAAACAAACCACTTATCGTTGTTCTCGAATTTTTTGTAAAAATCAGCATCAAATACTGCACCCCAGAAATCCACACAAGCAGCAACACCACCAGCTACAGGAACACAGAAGTAAAGCGCCCACATGTGTTTTTTATTTGTACCCATGTAGTAACGGTGTAAAGCAATTCCTCCGCAGAAGAAAGAACGCAATAAATAACCACCACGGGTAGTTGATCCACCTTTCTGAACGGCAAGACCATTTAAATCTACCGCATTTGCGTCAACGCCAGTATACATTTCATTGAATGTAACTTCCTGACTACCGGCAAATGAATTCTCAATTTGAGTTTCACTCATTTTGTACTTGTTAGCGTTGGCATAAAAACTCAGGCCTAACGTTAAGCAGATTACTGATAATAATTTTTTCATACTGACTTAGTTTATTATTTTAATGCAAGATAATTATTTTATTAAAAGCAAAAAAATTATTTTGAGGAATTACAATGCTTTAACAGCGAATAAAAGATATTAATACCTATAATTTATATATTTGTCGGATAAAACCCAGAATAACAAATTGATAGAATGAGTATAAGAAAGATAGTAATTCTGGTGTTATTTAGTGGATTAGCGTTTGGATTTAAACAAAGTAACGGACCACTCCAACAACTTAGTTTAAATTTTACTTCCAAAATTCTTGAAAACAAAAAGTACATAACCGTTCAGGGGGATGTATTTTTTAAAAAACAGGGAGGTGTTTTAACCACTCACCTGATTAAACCTTTCGAAAATGTTACTATTATTAACGCCGATGGCGAAATGAAAATGTATGATTTTCAGGAAAACACATTAATGATCTCCAGCTCGGCTCTTACCTCTTCTGAATCAAGCTACTTTTGGTACTTTTTAAATGGAAATTACAATGACCTTGGGCTGCCTAAAACAGGTTTTGTGATAAAAGGAACACAGGTTTCAGATGGTATGCTGATTACCACCTGGGTACCTAAAGCGGAAAGCGCCAATCCTATCCAAAAGATAGAACTGGTTCACGAAAAAAACTTGCCGGTTTACCTGGAGTTTGTTGGTCCAAAATCAAAAGTACTCGGGAAAATCTTTTTCGATGGGTATCAAAAAGTAGGAAATCTGCAATTGCCTTTTAAAATAACGGAAATCGCTTACAAAAGTAAATCAGACTCCACATTAATTACCAAAGTGTATTCTAATCCTAAAATCAATACTGAGGTGGATGCGAAATACCTCGATTTTAAAATTCCTGCTAATGCAAAAGTGGTTTCCTCTAAAAAGAAATAAGTATGCGGTGTATGTCGTAGTATGGTTTTGCATAGTCGTAAAAACCCCGTTTTACGCGCAGGCGCCAAGCGACGTGGATCTTATGTTTGCTAAAACCACACACGTTGATGTTTATGAGGCTAAGCGTAAAGTATCGTATTTATTTGAAGGAAAAAACGCTTTTATTAAATACAATCCGGTTTCCCTGGTATTTGGCGGCATGCTCTATCTTTATCAGAAAACCATTTCTGTGCAAATTGGCGCGGCCTGCCCTTACGAGGTAAATTGCAGTAATTTCAGCAGGCATTGTATTCGTCGCTATGGTATTTTAAAAGGCATTCCGCTTACAGCCGACCGTTTAACGCGCTGCACCCGCCTGGCGGGCATTGATATGCTCGAAGGGGTAGATTATAATTCGCGCACACATAAAATCTACGATAAACCAGAGGATTATACATTTAAAGTGCAAGAAACAAAATGAAATCATACTGGCGGAGTGTATTTGTTCTTTTAATTTTAACGCGTTGCTTGTATTCACAAACAGCAGCTCAGGCATCGTACGTATTTATAGACCATTTAACACAAACGGGAAAAAATCGCGAAGCACTCTTCCTGCTCACTAAAACAAATGAATTAAGCCAGGCCGACACACTAAATTATCTCACAGGATTAAATTACTACCTGCTAAAGAAAACAGATTCCGCGGCTTACCATTTTTCTAACGTTAGCAGCCAAAGCCCTTTCTTTGTGAGGTCGGTTTGTTTCGAAGCCTTAAACCGATCTTACTCCAAAAACTACAAACTGGCACTTAACACATTCGAAAAATTAAGTTCCGATTCCATAAATCACTATAAATCTCTTATTGATTTAAACCGGGCCGGAAATTACCTCTTGCTGCGCGATTTTAAATCTTTTGATTCTATTAGTAAAGGATTTACAGAAGAGGATTACCGTTTAAATACGCAGCAAGCCCGCCTGGTAGATTTGGGACAGCAAGCCCGTAAACTAAAACGAAAGTCGCCCCTGGTAGCCGGATGTTTGTCGGCAATAGTGCCCGGCCTGGGGAAGTTCTATGCAGGTAAAAAAGGAGCCGGGTTAGCGGCCTTTGCCGCATGTGGCGCATTAGCCGTTGCAACAGCTGAATCGTATTACCGTTCGCAATCCTTTAAAAGCCCCCAGTTTATTACGTTTGGCACCCTCTTCGTTTTCTTTTATACCGGAAATATTTTCGGAAGCGTTTACAGCATTAAACAACAGATCCGTTCTACAAACGGTAGAATTAACAATGAAATACTGGCAAGCATTCACGTTCCTATTGTTCGCTTTTTCAGGTAAAACCTGTTTTAAAGCTACCAACGATACCCTTCGGATCCGTCAGATGGCCGATAGTTTTTTCGTTGCCGGTAGTTATTACAAAGCCGCTATTTATTATCAGAAACTGGAGTTTTTTCTGCAAAGCGAAAGCGGGAAAACACAGGCG
The DNA here is from genome assembly GCA_030054095.1 of Sediminibacterium sp. GTDB lineage: Bacteria > Bacteroidota > Bacteroidia > B-17B0 > Aurantibacillaceae > Aurantibacillus. The sequence continues at coordinate 73,315 of JASGCO010000005.1, read as the reverse complement.
CGGTTGCGCACCGCCGAAAGCTATAAGCACGACCGTAATTATACGGAAGGTTTGGCTTCTCTTAATACCATTAACCTGAGTGAGGCGCCGGATTCTTTAATCTATACCGTGAAATACCAAAGCGCCCTGATGAGTTACCTGAATAACGATTTAATTCAGGCCGATGCTTTTATAGAACAATTAAATTATCTGGTAAAAGACTCCCTTTACATTTACAAATCGCTTTTATTGCATACCCTTGTACTCAACGAGCAATACAAATGGCAGGCCGCTCAAAAAAAATTGCACCTTCTGAATGCGCATCTTTTTCACACAGGAACCAATGCTTATTATCAGAATAAACGAATGATTGATTCGTTATATAACACTGCCCGTTTACCAAAATTAAAAGATCCGGAAAAGGCATCGCGACTTTCTACATTTCTGCCTGGCGCGGGCCAGTTTTATACCAAAAATTACAGCGAGGGTATTTTTTCATTTCTTTCTTTGGCGGTTACAACAGGAGCAATGGTTACGGGTATTGTTTTTCAATACTATTTCACCTCCATTTTTGTAGGCAATCTTTTAATCGGGAAATTTTATCTGGGTGGTGTAAAACGTAGCGAGTTTCTGGCAGAGAAGTACAATTACAAAAAGGGGAAGGTGTTTAACGACAGCCTGAAACAAACGATACGAAGCAGGTTTCAGGGTAGCTGAACAACAAGGTAAAAACAACGGGTATCTTTTACTAACTTTGAAAAAAATCTAAAGGTGCAACAAACATACGATATAATTGTGGTGGGAGCCGGACACGCGGGATGCGAAGCCGCCGCCGCCGCCGCCAACATGGGATCTAAGGTGCTGCTGATAACCATGAACATGCAGAATATAGCCCAGATGAGTTGTAACCCGGCCATGGGCGGTATTGCCAAAGGACAAATTGTGCGTGAGATTGATGCCTTGGGTGGATACAGCGGTATTGTTTCCGATAAATCAGCCATACAGTTTAAAATGCTGAACCGTAGTAAAGGCCCTGCTATGTGGAGTCCGCGTACACAAAACGACCGTATGCTTTTTGCGGCGCTCTGGCGCGAAATGCTCGAACAAACGCCTAATGTAGATTTCTGGCAGGACATGGTGCGAGAGCTGATCATCAGTAAAGACGGCAAACGGGTGGAAGGTGTTGTAACCGGTTTAGGAGTGTCCTTTTATTCAAAAGCTGTGGTTTTAACCAATGGCACATTTCTTAACGGAATTATTCACATTGGCGAAAAGCAATTAGGCGGAGGTAGGACAGGAGAAGCTGCCAGCCACGGCATTACGGAACAATTAGTCCAATTAGGTTTCGAAAGCGGGCGCATGAAAACAGGCACGCCACCGCGGGTAGATGGGCGTAGTTTAGATTATAGCAAAATGGAACTCCAGCCTGGAGATGATGTTTTAGATAAGTTTTCGTATCTGCCGGGCACATCGCCATTTATAAATGGTGAAAAGAAACAAATCCCTTGTCATGCCACCTACACCAATCAAAAGGTACACGATATTTTAAAGACAGGCTTCGAAAAGTCGCCCATGTTTCAGGGGCGGATTCAGGGACTCGGACCCCGCTATTGCCCCAGTATCGAAGATAAAATTACACGGTTTAGCGAACGCGAACGCCATCAGCTTTTTGTAGAACCAGAGGGCTGGAATACAGTAGAAATATATGTAAATGGCTTTTCTACCTCTTTACCAGAAGAAGTACAATACAAAGCCATGCAACTTATACCGGGATTTGAGAATGCGAAAATGTTCCGCCCGGGATACGCCATCGAATACGATTACTTCCCCCCTACCCAACTAAAACTGACACTTGAAACGCACCTGGTAGAACACTTGTATTTTGCCGGGCAGATTAACGGCACTACCGGTTACGAAGAAGCCGCTTGTCAGGGATTAATGGCGGGAATAAATGCTCACCTAAAAGTACAGGAAAAGGCCCCCTTAATATTGAACCGATACGAAGCCTACATTGGCGTTTTAATTGACGATCTCGTAACCAAGGGAACAGATGAACCCTATCGTATGTTTACCAGTCGCGCAGAGTATCGTTTACTCCTGCGCCAGGATAATGCCGATATTCGCTTAACACCCATGGCATTCGAAATGGGATTGGCAAAGCAAGAACGTATGGAAAGGGTAAAAGCAAAAATTGAAAAGGCCAACCATGTGATAGACTATTTTAAAAATACGAGTGGCGAGCCAGAAGTACTTAACCCGTATCTGGAAAGCATAGGCTCTTCTCCCCTCACCCAAAAATGGCGTTATTTTAATGTACTATCGCGTCCCAATATCAGCATCAACGATCTGGCAAAAACGGATACACAAATACAAAACCTGATTGCGGATGTAGATAAAGAGACCATTGAGCAAGCCGAAATTTTAATGAAGTACGAAGGATATATTCAACGTGAAAAAGAGAATGCCGATAAATTACGCCGACTGGAAGAGTTGAAAATAAACCCCGATTTTAATTATGACACCATTACCAGTTTAGGTCGCGAAGCCATTGAAAAACTGAAAAAGTTTAAGCCTGCCACTATTGGTCAGGCAAGTCGCATTAGTGGAATAAATCCAGCTGATGTAAACGTATTATTAATACACATGGGGCGTTAATAAACATGGTATATCCGTACGATAAAAACTTAAAACTCGACTTTAGTGCATTCCCCGTTTTAGAAACGGATCGTCTGGTTTTAAAACAAATGAATCTTAGCTGTTTAGACGAATTTTACCTTCTAAGAACAGATCCAGTGTTAATGGCAGCTTTAGATAAAAATCTGGCTACTTCGAAAGAAGAGGTCGCAGGTCTTTTAAAGAGCTGGGAAAGCGCCTACAAAAGAAGAGAAGCGCTTGACTGGGCCATTTACTATAAGGAGCAGTCGCATTTAATTGGAACCATAGGCTTTCATAAAATAGACGCGTATCATCATCGTGCAGAAATCGGCTACGTTTTAATTACAAACGAACAAGGGAAAGGTGTTATGAGCGAAGCAATGCGATCTGTTTTGGATTACGGCTTTAAACAATTAAACCTTCATTCTGTAGAAGCAAATATCAATAAAATTAACAATGCTTCGCGCAACCTATTAGAGAAATTCGGGTTTGTGAAAGAGGCGCACTTTAAAGAGAATTTTTATTTTAATGGCACCTATCTGGATAGTGTGATTTATTCTTTAATTAACCCCGCCCATCCCCGCCAACCAGATTAAAATGTTTCACGTGGAACGCTTCAGACACATCATTTCTTTAGTGTTCCACGTGAAACATTTTCTCTCGAAAGAACCGTAATCGTTTGTTAGCTGCACAATTTTGTACATTGGAGTAGCCCTGTTTGTTGTTTTATCCTTTCATACATTTGAGTAATCCACGTTTTAAAAAGATAGCTGCCAATGTTTGGCCTTGGGTCTATTAGTTTATATGTAGGTTATCTCCTATTCTTTAATCTGAACCATCTGCAGGTTTCTTATTTGTGTAGCAGATGCTCGTTAGTATTCTGGTTCCTGTCAAGTGACAGCTACATCAATACTATTCATCAATTGTACTGTCTCATTGCTGCCGCTCTCATCTATGACTTTCAGGCTATGCAGTTTCCGTAGTAAATAATCAATCCTTCCTTTTGTTGTCTCAGGACTAGTGAGTCTTTCTTCTATTAATAGGATGTGTGTAACAGAGTCAGAACATAAAGTTCCACGTGAAACAATTGGAAGAAGCTGACCCCTACTTACCGGAGGCGTTTGCTTTTAATATCACATTAACTCTTTCTTTCTTTAAACTTTGTTGGGGTGTAACCTACCTATGCTAGTGTAAATTTTTTGCACAGCTCTCTTTCTCTATAATTCTGGAACCCGTTATAACTCTTCACATGTAGTGTATGATTATGTTTGTTGTAAGTAATGGTATATGCTTTTGGGATGCTATGTTAAGACTGTGCTGTTAAAAACCGTATACTTTAAACTTCTCGCCTACCCTATAATCTAGTATCTTTGCTGTAAGAAATTTTTATGTTAAAGACTTTATCCAATTGCCCTGTTTGTAATAGTAGCACATACGCTCCTTTTCTGACCTGTAAAGATTATACCGTTAGCCATGAAAATTTCGACATAGTGTCTTGTCAGTCTTGTGGGTTTAAGTTTACCAATCCGCGACCTACAGACGAAACAATAGGAGGCTATTATAAAAGTGAAGAATACATATCACACTCCAACACAAGTAAAGGACTGATCTCAAAACTTTACAAGGCTGTACGAACATATACCCTGAAGAAAAAATTAGCTCTGGTAAACAAAAATGTTTCACGTGGAACCATATTAGATTATGGTTGCGGTACAGGAATGTTTTTAAAAGTATGCCAGGATAATAAATGGAAAGCATTCGGAATGGAGCCTGATGAGGGCGCACGCAAAATTGCATCTGAGCAAGGCTTAAATGTCTTTTCAGATAAGGAACGTTTGCAAACCTATATTACAAACGAAACATTTGACGCTATTACCCTTTGGCACGTTTTAGAGCATGTTACCGATTGGGAGCAAACCCTTTCATTCTTTAAGGCGCGTTTAAAACCAGACGGCGTTTTAATCATTGCCGTTCCCAATCATACCAGTTACGATGCAAAAACCTATGGCGCTTTTTGGGCAGCTTACGATGTGCCCCGCCACATTTATCACTTTTCGCCCGATACCATACAAAAAGCCCTTGCCCCTTTTGGTTTTGTTTTAAAAGAAATGCAACCCATGAAATTCGACAGCTTTTATGTTAGTCTCTTGAGTGAAAAGTATAAGACCGGCTCCATGAATTATGTACGGGCGTTTTTAACGGGTCTTAAATCAAATTGGAAGGCAAAAGGAGCGGGGGATTATTCCAGTGTTATTTACGTATTTAAAAAAGCCTGATATTTCCTCTTGTCAATCTGGCGTCCCCCCGATCCCCACGCTACATTCTTCGCCATCGGGGCCGGGCTGTCACTACTCGCTCTTTACAACTACTACTCTGGTGTCATTCTGTAAAATGTAAAACGGATACCTTCGGTTGTGTAATTAAGAATAGGGGTAAAGGAGCTCAAACAAACCGTTCCATCCCTGGCCGGAATGGGATACTTTAAAACGAATGTCCAATCTTAAACAATAACGGTGCAATGATAATTAATGTTGGGAATGAGTCTCCTCACATTATATAGTAACGGCTTTCTATTACCAGACAATCCCCATCAAAGTACCCGGTTTATTAATTTCCAAACTTGCTATTCAGAAATGCAATATGTGTTAAACGCGAGCTTCTCGTTACAATTTCCTGGTACATAGTGTGGATAGATTAGACAATTTTTTGGAGAGGATTTGTCCAGGTATAATAGAGTAAGAAGCGATGGCGTGATAAAAAGGGCAGTAGTAATGGAGTATAAAATCGCTCCCGCTAAAGTTAAATCAAATCCAGCCTTCGTAAACCACAACCGGGTCTTTCCCGTCTCGCAACAAAAGAAACAATTCTCCCTCTTCAGGTAAAGTTCCGTGGCGACCATCCCCCTTTTCTATTTTTTTAATACGGCCAATAGCCGTAACGCTGATCCCGTGTTCCAGAATCCGTTCATTAACCCATTTTCCTCTTTTTATATTGTGAGCGATTAAATACTGTTTAATATGGTCTTGTAGCGGACCCATAAGATCTTCTTGTTCTTTCCAGTCAGATCCATCAAAAGTTGAACAGATAACTGGATTCTGTAAAATAACATGATTTAGTCCATCAAACAGAATTACCTCTCCGGTTATCGTATCTCTATAAATACGCTTCGGCCTCCTATGTCTTCTGTTATTAAAAGTTAAGTAAGGGCTATCAAAAACCTCAACAAAACACCAGCAACATTTTCTATAGCTAAAGGGGGCTGTTAATGCCCTGTCGGTTAAATAAATGCTGCCATGTATTTTAACCAATTCATCGTCCTTACAAGTCGAAAAGTCCACTATATCTCTTTTATCTTTATGTAAACGCGCTAATGTAGCTGTATCTGTGTGATAGTTAATAAAGAGAATAACGCCAATGGCAATTATAATGGAAAGTGAATAGAGCAATGCATCCATGCCTGCAAAGATACTTAAAGCTTAGGTTTTTCTATAGACACTTTAATATGGAGCGACTACCGAAAATGAGTCGTGAGTCTAAAATGGCGAATAAAGTTTTATCGTTTACTATGAGTGAATTGAATAAATGTAGAAGTAAAGCTTCAAATGTTGAAGAGCATTTTATTCGTAATAAAATGCTTCTTGTGCACCTTATTTAAAAAAATATGGAGTATTTCAAAAGGAAATAAAAGCGGTTCGTTATGATTCCTTGCATTGGGAAAAATGCCGGGCAATTTGTTTTCTGTGTAGGTAGCTCTTATCTCATCTTGGCATATCGGCGTATTTTAGTGCTCAGGAATCACGAACAAGCACATACCTTAAAGAATAGCATTCGTTCACAAGAATAGTGATACTGCCCAAAAAAACGTTATACAAAGCCTTCTAAAACAGTCGGCTGATTTAATTTATCCGAAAACCCTTTTAGAATGTAGCAGTTCTTTCCTTTCGTTTCAATCGAAGGAAAATCCACTACAGCAGCTTTATAAACTTTTCCTGTAACCGTAAGCGGCATGCCCTTGTCAATAATCTGCTCCGAAAAAAAGTAATCCGATCCTGTAATACCAGAAGTAGCTGGCAAGTGTAATCGTTTAAGAAAAAGGGGTAGGTGAGGTTCTGTGGCCGTGAACAGGTTTATTTTCTTTTGCCACATTCTCGTTTTAATGACAGCTTCCATTTTGGGATTTTCTACCAAAATCAGGTTTTTCCCATCACTCAATGTCAGGATATTGCCGTGGGTACGCTCGTAAACCGGTTCTTCCCACAAAGCAGGTTCTTTTAGTGCCGTTTTAAAAATACTAACCTTAAACCAGATACAATCCCTTTTGCTGAAAGGCGCCGTGTGCGTTGTGGTCTCTGTTAAAACACCAACCGCGTGTAATTTTACAAACGTCCCCTCATCAGCATCGCTGAGCAACGATGTCCGTTTGGGTTTTGGTGCGCGCTTAGGATCAAAATATTCAAGGTATAGAATAACGCCAAAAAGCAATCCGGCAACAAATAAAACTTCTGCCATTAAACGATAAATGAAAATTTATCCGGAACGATCGTTCCTGTGTTTGGTTTAGTATTTAGCGCCACCGGTGCCAATGTGCTCAATAGGATGCCAAGTCGTTTTAATTTCCTGTAAATCCATAATCAGGTAAGGGTTTTGAGATTCATCCTTAAACCAGTCTTTGTTCCACATAAAACAACGCTTTACGTTTAGCGAGGCGTTCTCTGCTATTGTCTTTTGTTCCTGTGCCTCTTCACGCGCATAAACCACGGCGTTTACATCCATGTGATTCGAAAAATGAGCATGTAGTTCTTTAGAGGTACCGGTTAATATATTTACCACGCCACCGGGTAAATCGCTGGTGGAAAGCACTTCTGCAAACGTGATGGCACAAAGTGGTAATTTTTCAGAAGCCAGAACCACACAGGTATTTCCACCGGCAATACAAGGCGCAATAAGCGATACCAGACCTAATAGTGAAGGTTTTTCAGGTGCCAGAATAGATATAACACCCATTGACTCCGGAACCGAAAAATTAAAATGTGAAGAAGCAACCGGGTTAACGCTGCCAAATAATTGCTGGTATTTATCGCACCAGCCGGCATAGTAAACTAATCGGTCAATACTGTTTAACACCTCTTTTTCTGCCTGCGCTTTGCTTTCGCCCTGTAGTACTAACTCTTCAATAAATTGTGCCTTGCGGCCTTCCAGCATTTCGGCAATACGGTATAAAATCTGGCTACGGTTAAACGCGCTGCGCCCGCTCCATCCGCCAAATGCGCCTCTGGCTGCCACTACTGCGTTTCTAAAATCCTTACGCGACGACAGGCAAACATTGGCAAGGGTTTCGTTTTTTTTATTGGTAAGGGCGTAGTAACGGCCACTTTCGGTACGTGGAAACTGACCACCTATGTATAACTTGTATGTTTTCAAAATCTCAATACGGCTCATGTTCGTCTCTATTTTTTTAACAGGAAGTGTTTTTCCAATGTATAGGTTTCCTTTTCGCTCTTTTTTACTTCCAATGTTTCCGTGATGGTTTTAAACCCCTTTTTCTTTATTGTAATGGTGTAATTACTGCCACCGGCTACAGTAAAAAAGTAATCGCCGTTCTCTCCTGAAATAACGGAACCAACCACTTTTCCGTTTAGGTCGGTTAATTCAACCTCCGCTTCAGGTATTCCATAGCCCTCGTATCCATCGCGCACAACGCCCCGCACAATGCTTAAACCATCGCTTACTTTGGCTTTAAAATCAATTTCCAGAAGCGCGTAATCTTTCAGATCAACCATGTAAAGATCGCTGCCGCCCAGGCCTCCGCTGCGTTCGCTGGCCATGTAGGCATAACGGGGATTCGCCCCAATGGTTAAAGGGCCGTCTTTGGCTTCGCTGTTAATCGGGAAGCCTAAATTAACCGGTTTCGACCATTTTCCGTTTTCGTACACCGTTCTGAAAACGTCGTAGCTCCCCATTGATTCGGGACCGTTAGAACAAAAGAAAAGCGTTTTGCCATCGGGCGCAAGAAAAATACCACCCTCATCGTAAGGCGTATTAATGGTGGCTCCCAGGTTTACCGGCTTACCCCATTCCTTTTTGCTGATCCGTTCCACCATCCAAATGTCACTGTTTCCGAATCCGCCATTACGCTCACTGGTAAAAAACAATCTTTTCCCATCAGGAGAGATGCAAGCTCCTCCTTCCCAATAACTACTGTTAATGGGTTTTCCCATGGGTTCAGGTGTTTTAAACTTATTGTTATTGATCTTGCTTACAAAAATATCGCCCCCGCGCGATTGTTTATCTTTAATGTCGTTTTTGTAAATAAAAACCTGTTTTCCGTCGGGCGAAATACTGGTGGCCGCGTCGTGCGCATCGGTATTAATAGACCCCGGAATTTCATCCGCGCCGGTATATTTTTTTTGAGTAGTATCGTAATTAGCAATGTAAACGTCTTCAAAATAGCCACCGTCACCCTCAATATCCATTGGAGAATTGGTAGTGGCCGGGCGCCGGGTGGTAAAAATGAGCTTTTTACCATCAGCGGTAATACAAGGCGCTTTGTCATCGTATTTACTGTTTATTTCAGCTCCCAGATTCGTCACTTCCACATTAACAGGGTTGGCCTTCAGGCTTTTGGACTTATTACACTGACTGATGTACACCGAAACATCCTGTATCTCCGCCTCGTTGGGAGAAACACCCATCTTATAGGCGGTATATTCACTAATGGCTTCATCTGGTTGGTTTTCGCCCTGAAAGATCTTTCCAAGCAATAAGTGTACCTCCGGATAAACGTCGGCTTCGGCCCGGGCTTTTAGCAAAATGGTTTTTGCCCTCTCCGTTTGTTTAAGAAAGTAATGGCACTGGGCCTGATAAAACATTACATTGGTTGCTTTTGGCTGGTTTTGGGCAATCTCATTAAACAAAGAAAGCGCCTTAATGTATTTTCCGGCATACATGGTTTGTTTGGCAATCTGCAACTTGGCAAAATCACCGGTATTGGTAAACACATTATTTTTCTGGGCAAACAGGCCAAATGGCAAAAACAGCCAGATAACACATTTTAATTTCATAAACAGATCGGTTTGATAAGAGAGATAAATATACAATAAATTAACAAGATGCCACAGGGCAAGCAAGAACTCCTTAATTGTGCTATTTGTTTATGAAAAGAGTGTCAGTGTTTTATTCCACACGTTTAATGGTACAGCCAATGGATTTGGTTTCCTGTGTTCCGGGCGTTTGTCCTTTCAACAAAGCCTGTAACGCATCCTTCAGGAAATAATTTTTTACGCCGGCAGGGTCTTTTACATTATCATCAATTGCGCCTTTGTAAATAAGGCCTTTGGTATTAAACAAAAAACATTGTGGTGTTCTGGTTGCGCCAAAGGCGTTAGCCACCTTGCTTTTATCATCCAGTACATAAGCGCATTTCAGCCCCTGCGATGCATAATATTTACTCATAGCGTCAAAACTGTCTTCTTCGCCGCGCTGAGCCTCATTGCTGTTCACCAAAACGCACCCAATACCATTGGCTATACAAAACTCGCTGTATTCTTTAATTCGGGATTCGCTTAATTTTACATAAGGACAAGTATTGCAACTGAAAATAACCAGAAGACCTTTGCCGGTTTTAATCTCGTTCAATGACAGATCTTTGCCACTAACATCTTTCATTTTAGCATCCGCTTCCGGAGCGGGGGCATTAATGGCTAATTCTTCAAAACCTGAAGAGTTAATAAACGAAAGTGTAATAGCACAGGCAATCAGTATCAGGATAGAAACAATTCCTTTTTTCATGGGATGTAAACCTTTTATAGTTTATTATAAAGTAAAAATAATAAACCCCCGCCCGGTTACGAAATATTTAATGGGTCTTTTAAACGTTTTTGTCTAAATTAACCTTGTGAAAGCTGTAAAGCGGCCTTTAAGCACTAAAACTTAACCTTATTTAGCTATAATTGATAAAATGACGTTTCATTTTGTTCGTTTGATACCAGGGATGAAAAAACAGACAGGCACAGATCAGCAAATCAGATGGCCGGACAATTTAAAATGGATAGGCGTATTCTATTTTCTGTGGAGCTTAAATTTACCGGCTCAGGAACCCGTTAACCACATTGCCAAATGGTTTCGCCAATTTGTAGAAGCAACACCTGACTCTGTGTTTGACCGGCGCTACACCCGTTGGAAGCGGGCCGAACAGTTTTGGCTACGTAAATTGGGCCCTTCCGGAAGTTTTTTACCGTATGAAGCGGCCTTCCGGAACTACTATCTGCATTTTGAGGCAGAGGAGGAGCAGGCTCGCGCTTTGCCTTTGTTCGCGGCAGCGGGAGCCACACAACCCGTTGTTTCAACCGGAGAATTGAAATTTGGAAACTGGATAGATTTGGGGCCAAAGCAAATAGAAGGAAATACACACAATATGGGGCGCTTAGACCGTGTAGAGGCGGATCCGGATGATCCTACCGGAAAAACCCTTTATGTTATGGGGGTTGCAGGAATTTTCAGGACTATTGATGGCGGTAAAACCTGGCGGAATTTATATACGGACACCCGCTTTCCGGTGTTGTGCTTTACGGACATGAAACTGGTTAAAGACCGCCGTACCGGAAAAAAATACATTTACACGGCAGTTGGTGGCACCATGCTGGATTATATAGAACAAGCCTGGGGCCACGAATACGGCGTTCCTTTTTACGGTTTGTTTCGGCTCGAACTGGGCACCACGCAGTGGCAAAACCTGAGCGGCAACCTTAACAGCGAAGAATTACTCGGACATAAAATAACATCTTCTATCTATAAAATCCTGGTAGATCCGTCCGACGTATCGCGTGTGTTTTTAGCCACAACAAAAGGCGTATTATACAGTACCAGACCAGAAACCAAACAACAGCGAACAACCGTTGGTACCGGTTATTACTGGAAAAGATCAGCATTTGAACAGCCCGCGTTGGGCCTCGACTTCGATTATAGTGATCCCTCGCGCAAAAGCCTGTATTGTTCGTTTCAGCAATTGTATCATACCAAAGATGTGTACACCGCACCCTTTCAGTTAATATCATCGCAACAAGAACCTGCAAAAGGTGTTTTTGATAATTATAATCTTTTGCCTGCCGGCACACAAGCGCTCAATACAACAGGGGCTATTATCAGCGCTACCTCTCATGTGAATGTCGCCACCAGTCCTGCGCACCCCACCAAAGCGTTTATGTCGGTAACAACGGTGGGTGAGTATATGAATGGGTCGGCATTGGCGGCGGCTCGTTCTACCGCTTTGTTTCAGTACAGTAAAACCGCAAAAGAAGCCTATCCTGCAAATTTTAAAGTATTAGATCAGCATCCGGGAGTGGATAACCATCTGGACAAAAATTTTATAAAAGTATCGCCGTTTTCACCCAACCTGATTTGCTATAATTACGCTTTAGCTGCCTGGGCCGGAGGTGGCGGACCCCGCAGCGCGCTCTACGACTTAAATAAAGAGCAGGTTATTAGTGCTATTCCGGGCATGCACGACGATTTACACGACTTGTGTTTTGGACCCGGTGATAAAGTATATATCACCAGTGATGGCGGTGTTTTTTCGTCGCGGACAAAAGTGCCATTCGATGTGCAGAATCATAATGGCGCAGGACTAAACAACATGAAATTTTATGGTGGCAGTGTGTGGGAAAAGGATGGTAAAAAAGCAATGGGTGGGTTCCACGATAATTTTACGTACGAAACAAATGACCTATATACAAATGCCGGCTGGCGTTTTGTGACCTATACCGGCGATGGCGACAAAGCCCTGTATTTGCCCAACGGCGATGTCTATTTTAATTCCTGTTATAATGATTATCCCTTATATTGGCGTAAGAAAGGAGAAACGGCATTTACAACCCTCCGTATGCCTTGCCGCATGGGAAGCGTATGGCAGAAAGTATATAAATCGCCGGGAGGAGACCACACCTTGTACATTACCGGTGAAGAACTGTATATGGCCAGAGCGCCTTACACAGCCACCAACGAAGTTTGTTCCTCGCCGTTTCAGCCACTAACCGATTACCGTCACGAAAATGCCGGTGATGCTGCCAACGCCACTTGCGGGCAATATTTTATGAGCGACTTTGACATATCGCCCGATCACAAAACCATTTATGCCCTGTTTTTTAATAACGCGGGCATTTGGTCATCAGGCTGCCAAAAGGCCAGTGGCACTTATGTGCCGGTTATCAAAACAACAGTAGGAGGCAAAAATAATCCCAATGTGTCCGCGCCCTGCGATGGCCCTTCGTGCTGGACAAATCTGCCCGACATGAACACGTTAAAATTAAAAGGAAACGCCTCCTGCGTGGCCATGAATCCTGCAAACCCCGATCAGGTATGGATCGCCAGCAGTGGGTATGCTTTTCCCGATCAGCCTGATTTTACGCGAAGAGCAGTATATAGCAAAGACGGAGGCAAAACGTTTGATGATTTTTCGCAAGGCTTGCCCGATGTACCGGTCAACCGTTTGGTAGCCCGTAAAGGCTGCGATTACGAAATTTACGCGGCCACCGATGTGGGCGTTTATTACCGCAATCAAACCATGAAGGCATGGAAACGCGCAGGCACAAACCTTCCTTATGTTATAACCTATGATCTGCAACTGGATGCCTGTAATAACAAAATGTATGCGTACACCTTTGGAAGAGGGATGTGGAGCGTGGACCTGCCTAAAAGCAACAGCGAAACAGGGATGCCGGGATTGAAAATAGGAGCCAGCACAACCTACACCGGAACGGTTTATGCCATGAACGGTTGGATCATTCCAGCAGGTGTAACAGTGACGTTAAAACACGCGCGGGTACACATGGGGCCGCAAACCAGCATAATAGTTGAACCGGGCGCGCAACTGAACATCGAAGATTCTGAACTAACCTGTTATTGCGATAATAACACCTGGAAGGGAATTATTGATAAATGTGGAAAAGATAAACCGGGCACTGGTGTTAATGTAAAAAACACCACATTGCTGGGCATTCGTGAACCAAATGAAAAGACGGTAAAAAAATAACCCCTCTGATATTTGTTTCAGAGGGATTAAAATTACTTTATCCGCAACCGCAATCCGGCATACAACATACGGCCATAAACCGGCCCCCAGGCCATGCCGCCATCAAAGTAAGAACCAAAAGGGCTACCGGATGACAAAACAGGGTTGGTCTGTTTAAAATTCAACGCGTTTTCCACACCCAGATAAACGTGTAGTTTTATCCGCGGTAAGGGCGCCAGATAAGTGATTTGACCCAGCACATTGTAAAACGATGGTGACCGTTCGGGCAAGCGATACGCATCGGGGTTGCCCGAAGTGTTGGGAAGACGCTTGCTGCCATTGTATTGCACCGTCGCGTCCAGCTGCCATTGCTCGTTACGGGTTTCGTACATAAGGTTTATAAAACCCCGCTGACGGGCTGTAAACGGCTTTTCGAGCAAGCCTTGTTTATAGTCCATTTGCGCGTCCACAAAACGGTAAGCGGTTTTTAAAAACAAGCGTTTACGGGGTTCGCAATTAAATTCTAACTGAATATTGTTCGACCAGGAGCGTCCGTTCAGGTTATACAAACGGATGCTGCGGGGGTCTTCAAGATCTACCACCAACTGTTGCTGAAAATCGGTACGGTACACATCGAGCGTAATATACGCCTCACGGTAATTGATACTGAATTTCTGAGTAAAATTGCCTCCGTAATTCCAGGCTACCTCAGGGTTTAACCCATACGGTAATGACCAGTTACTGCCTTCTAACAGCCATTGCCGGCTGCTGACCATGACAGATGTATTTTCCATCAGCGCGTTTGCGGTGCGTAAGGCCCTGCCGGCACTGATCCTGAAAATGGTGTTTTCACGTGGCGCGTAACGCAGGTGCAGGCGTGGCGTGGCAAACCAGCCATAGTAATTATGGTAATCGGCCCGCCAACCGACCACCAGATTTAATTTGGTGGACCAGGTGAAGGTATACTCGCCAAAAACCCCGGTAGCCGTTTCGTTACGATTAAAGCGAAAGAGACGATACGATTCCTGTATGTTATCGTTCAGGTAACTGGCACCCACTTTGTATTTGTGATTGGTCGTAAACAGATAGCTTTCAAAAATATAATTAGCGTAAACGGTTTTTTGCTGACCAGAGAACGTTTGTAAACCAAACACATTATCCTGATCGTGCCAGGTATAACTCAACTGCAAGCCCATGCTGGTGGCAGGCCGCCGTTTTATAACATACCCGCTTTTGCTGAACACATCCCATTTGTTATTGCGAAGACTAACCCGGTATAAAGGAAAATTATCAGGATGGTGTTTTTTTAACTGACCACCTTCCCGCTCATCCATCAGTACGCTCCCGCCAAACTGCCATTCGAATCCCTTACCGGTAAACACGCTGTATTTATTGCTGATGTTTACCTGTTGTCCGGTGGGGATATCCACAAAACCATCGTGGTTCATGTCCTGAGCCAGAGGATTAACACTAAGGTGATTCATAAGCACAGTAGCAACCTTATCGTTGAGTTTATGCCCCAGATTCAGGTTGTACTCGTTACGTCCGTTTTCGTTCAGGTAGGTATTGAAAAACAGTTTGTCGGTATTTTCCGGTGCCTGCAGTTCGGTGTTAATTTGTCCGGTAAAACTCTCATACCCGTTTATCACACTTCCGGCGCCTTTGCCCAGCTGAATACTTTTTATCCAGGTACCGGGAATAAACAACAACCCATAAGCATTGCTCAAGCCCCTCAGGTAAGGCATGTTTTCTTTGGTGATCTGCGCGTATTTTCCCTCCAGTCCCAACAACTGAATTTGTTTGGAACCGCTGACGGCATCCGAAAAGCTGACATCCACACTGGGATTGGTTTCAAAACTTTCACTCAGGTTACAGCAGGCGGCTTTCATAAGACTGCGCTCGTTCAGGGTTTCGGTTTTCATCACGTTCAGCGTGCTTAGTTCGGTGCCGTTGCTTCTATAAGTGACCTCTACTTCTTTTAACTGCAGCGCAGGTGTTAACGTAACACGCAACATACTGTCGCCCGCGTTTACAATAACGGAGTAAGTTTGATAACCCGTTAGTTGCGCGGTAAGGGTATCGGGAAATGAAAAAGCTCCAGCGGGAAAACGAAACGCCCCTTCTGCGTCGGATACCAGAACGGTACCGGCAGAGGCTAATTTCAAAATGGTTCCGGGTAAGGCCGTACCACTCGCTTTTTCAATAACCCGCCCCCTTAACTGCCCCTTTGTGGCCATACAGGTACAAAAGAGCAACAGGAGCATTAAGCGTTTCATTTTCCGTTCGGTTTATCGCAGGCTTTGGTTTTATACTGGCAGCAGTCGGGCAGTTTTTTATACGCTTTCGCGTCGGCTTTTTCGTGTGCTGTTTCGTAACCCGCGGCCGCAATGGCTTTTTCGATTTTGGATAGATCGGTTTTTTCCGAATCAAACACCAATGTGGCTACTTTGGTGTCTTCGTTCCAGTCGCAACGTTTTACGCCTTTAATATCCGCGGCGTTTTCAATACGCTTTTTGCAATCGCCACAATTGCCGTTAACGCTTAGTGTGGTAGTGGTAATACCTTTACCGGTTTGTGCCTGCAGGCTTCCCAGCATGCAGATTATAAAAAGGAGGTTAATAAGTGTTTTCATCTTTAAGTAATTTGTTTTTAATGGTCACATGGTATGCCGCTGTTTTGGTACTTTTTGCTTTTGGGTAACACCGGCATAACAGGTGTAAATTGTATTTTCAGGACTTGTGCATCCAGTTGCACCTTTGTCCGTTTACAAACGGGAGGTGCGTTTTAAATAGCGGTAATACGTTTGATTCGCTGCCGCGGAAACAAAACGGGAAACAAAAAGTTTAAATGCGAAGAACGCTTGTTTTAACGAGATCGTGCTGAACACGCAAAGGAGGGTGATCGGGAGCGTATAAAAGAGAGGATGGTACAGGGGGAAGAAACGACACAAACGACAGAACCGGAACAAAAAGCACAGAAAATTCGGAAACAGACGGAAGGGAAGCGGTTTTGGATAAAATGCTATGTGAATGATGTTGGGCTACGTCCAATTTATCCTGACAACAGCCATCGTCTTCCGAAGGCGCTTCTTCTTCATCGCCACAACACTGCTCGCCTTTTACAAACAAACTGATGCTTTCCAACTCGCCGCCGCAATAGTGTTTAAAGGCGGGCAAACCAATTTGTGCACCAAGATAGAAAAAGATGGTAAAAACAAAAAGATAAGGATGTAACCGGTACTTCATGTTGAAACTATGTACAAAATTAAACTTTTATACATACGAAAAATGCGGATTTTTGTTAATCAATTACAATTTATGGATCAGGCTACGGCACAAGCGCGCATTGCACAGTTGAGTACAGAGATAGAACAGCACAATTACAACTATTATATTCTGGATAACCCTACCATCAGCGATTTTGAGTTTGATAAATTACTGGAGGAATTACTGGCGCTCGAAAAGCAGTTCCCTGAGTTTTTGTCGCCCGAATCGCCAAGCCAGCGGGTGGGCGGACAAATTACCAAGAATTTTAAAACAGTAAAGCACAAGTACGCCATGTTGTCGCTGAGTAACAGTTATAGCCGCGAGGATATGCTCGACTTTGACCGCCGGGTAAAAGAGGGCTTGGAAATGCAGGCAACGGATTTGTTTGGCGCTACAGTGGATTATGTGTGTGAGTTAAAGTTCGATGGCTTATCCATTGGCTTAACTTACGAAAAGGGTATTTTAACCCAGGCGGTAACCCGCGGCGATGGGGTGCAGGGTGATGATGTGACCGTAAACGCGAAAACGATAAAATCGGTACCGTTAAAACTGAAAGGGCATTTTCCGGACGTATTTGAAATACGTGGCGAAATTTTTATGCCTAAAAAAGTATTTGAAGCGATTAACAAGGAACGGGAAGACATTGGCGAAGCGCCCCTGGCTAATCCACGCAACGCGGCCAGTGGTACCATGAAAATGCAGGACAGCCGTCAGGTGGCGGCCCGTAACCTGGATTGTTATTTGTATTTTTTGTTAGGCGAAACAATTCCGCACCAAACGCATTACGATAATTTGCAGGCCGCTAAATCCTGGGGTTTTAAAGTGAGTGAACACAGTAAGCTGTGTCACGGCATCGAAGCGGTAATGGCATATATTGATTATTGGGATAAAGCCCGTTACGATTTACCGTTTGAAATTGACGGTATTGTGATAAAAGTGAATGAGTATTCTAAACAGCAACAACTGGGATTTACCGCCAAATCGCCACGCTGGGCTATTGCCTACAAATTTAAAGCGGAGCAGGTCAGTACACAGTTACAAAGTATTTCATATCAGGTAGGGCGCACGGGGGCTATTACGCCGGTGGCCAATCTGGCGCCGGTGGCTTTAGGCGGAACTACCGTAAAGCGCGCGAGTTTACACAACGCGGACATTATTCAGAAGCTGGATGTGCGCGAAGGGGATTATGTGTTTGTGGAAAAGGGCGGCGAAATTATTCCGAAAATTGTGGGGGTGGATCTTAGCCGACGTGACGCGGGACTGTCGCTTACACAGTACATTTCGGAGTGTCCCGAATGCCAGACACCATTAGTACGTAGGGAGGGAGAGGCCCTGCATTATTGCCCGAACGAGAACGGTTGCCCGCCGCAGGTAAAAGGAAAAATGGAACACTTTGTATCGCGCAGAGCTATGAATATTGATAGTTTGGGCGGCGAAACCATTGAGCAATTGTATACGGCCGGGTTGATCCGGAACATAGCGGATCTTTACGATCTGAAAAAAGAACAGTTATTGCCATTGGAGCGCATGGCGGAAAAAAGCGCGCAGAATCTTATAGATGGTATTGCCGCCAGTAAAACCGTTCCTTTTGAGCGCGTGTTGTTTGCATTAGGCATACGGCACGTGGGGGAAACAACGGCCAAAAAAATGGCAAGGAATGTAAAAAGTCTGACCCATTTAAGAGGGTTGAATAAAGAGGCTTTGCTGGAAATTGATGAGGTGGGCGAAACCATAGCCGACAGTGTGATCGCGTTTTTTAAGGACCCGGCGCAGCAAGCCATTATAGACCGTTTAGAAAGGGCGGGCCTGCAGTTTGAGTTGAGTCAGGAACAATTACAGAACGCGTCGGACAAATTAAAAGGATTAACGATTGTGATTAGCGGGGTGTTTACCAAACACAGCCGCGATGCGTATAAAGCCATGATTGAACAGCACGGCGGGAAAAATTCGGGCTCTATCAGCGGTAAAACCAGTTTTATTCTGGCGGGCGAAAACATGGGCCCCGAAAAATTAAAGAAGGCGCAAAGCCTTGGGGTGAAACTCCTTACCGAAGACGCGTTTCTGGAAATGATAGGGGAGGGGTAAAATGAAACACAGGCGCAAAAATTTTAGAAGCGGAGTACAGTTTTAGTGCATATATTAAATCACAGAAATCTCTACACTGTTTTTAGTATATCTATCCAGCAGATCTACATGCTATGTATATAGTAATGTTCCTTTGCTCATTTTTGTAGTTCAATTTTTACAACATCGTTAATGTTTATCGGTTTAATGTCAATACCAAAAAAATGATCTTTTTTACCGGCAATTAAACTGTCGCGTAAAATTAATGTATCAAAATAAAACGTGTTGCGTTTACCATCCTTTTTCGTTAAACGGATTCCTGTGTGATTTGTAACAGGGATTGTTACTTCCTTTTCCTGTTTGTCCAGCACCCTTACTTCTTTTAAAGAAGTACCGGTAACAACCCTGGGAATAAATAAAGGAAATGCCACAATGATATTTACTTTCTTTCGGTTTGCACATCCGCTAATTGTTCTATTAAACTTCTGGATGTCATGTGGTAGGTTTGACACCCGGATAATAGGAGCGTGGCTGCAACAAATAATACACTATTTTTCATTAGACCTCTTTCATAAGTCATAAAGTTATATAAGACTCGTCACTTCCCATAATTTATTAAATATGGTGAGGCATATATTCCAACTTGTCTTACTCCCCGTTTCTTCTTTAAGAAAATTGATTATTTCTTCTAACGTATTTTATACGCTCTATAATGAATGACTGGTTTTTTCATGTGTTTTTTGTTAAGCATAAAACACTTTCAAACGGTGTATTTACTAATGGCATTTTGCCACGTAAGAAACTGTTGTGACAATTTAGCCTACCTTATGATGATGCAAAAAGGAATCAAATTTGTCTAAGTTAATTCAAGTCAGTCAATACAATTTCTTTTAGTGATTCGCTTATGGATTTGATTTCTTTGTCATTGCTTTTCAAATAATTCCGTATAAAATTTTCATTTGTTTCACCTTTATACTGTTGACCTTGAATTTTGATTTCTCCGTTATATTTTTTCTCAATCAACCTGCCTGAAATAGTTTCTATGTTAATTAAGGCTTTGAAGTATCGGGCATTCGTAAGAATGTATTTATTTGATCCCGTGCTGTAAAGCAAGAAAGCAAATAGCACATGGCTTTCTGAATGAAAAATAAAGGAATTGTCGTATTCGTAAACCGCCACATTTAAGTTTTTTATTTTACTTAACACCTCTGCTGAATCTAACGCTTTAGTCAATTCATTTTTTAGCATCGAGCTGAAATATTTAGAGGCTGGTAATGCTTTTAACTCATTGAGGTTTTTCCAATAGAATATAGCTGGAATAAAAAGAGACCTTAACTTCTTACTATTTGTAATGGTGTCATGCGTATTATAGGACACCATTATTTTTGGATCGCCTTGTGCCGGGCTATTATCTGCATAGTATTTATCTATAATTGCACTAAATTTTTTGCTACTTAGACAAGAAGCCATTAAAAGCGATATTAAAAAGAGTATAAATGTTCTTGTTAGCATGTATTTTTGTTTTTAAGATAAGAAAGATGGCAATATAAACAATCACCAGAAAAAATTATTAGATGATCTGCTTACTTTTTTCTTCTGGAAAGTCAGTTTTTTTATATTTGGAACTCCCTCTATTTCAAAGTGGAGGCTGTCAATAATTTTCAGGTTTGGAAAACATTTACCACTAATTGCGACAGGCTCTGTTGATTTCACCTTTGATTTAATTATATAATTACAGTTTGGAGAAAAAATAAAGTTCAAATCTGCCTGAAAATCAAGAGATCTGATTGAAACATTCAATTTTTCGCCAAAATACCTTTTATACATGTTTCTTTCCAATCTTAACACTCCATCTTTATCCAATTGTTGAATAACTATTTTCTTATCATTTTATCCAATAACGTAATAGTTGAATAACCAATGGGAGAATCATTTTTATAACAAAATCTAAAGGTTAAAATTGAATCTTCAGTTCTAAATGGAATTGGCATGACAATTGTTAACTCGTTAAGAAGAGAAATACAATGCAACTTAACTCGGTTTTTCTTTGTTTTTTTAGATAACACAGATTTCCCTACCGCGAAAGTATTAAACGCATCTGTATTTTTAATCTTAAACCACAAAGTATCATTAAAAACAAAAATTGAATCTTTTCTTTTACTTTCATAGAACCCATGGGAAAGTTGCGAACTTAATTTTAGTCCAAAAAAGCAAAGTAGAGCAAATGCTAAATTTAATCTGGTTGGCATAATTGTTTTATTCTAAATGTCCTTGAAAAAACTGTATCAATCATACCTGCGTATTTATACACAAAATTTCTTTAACAAAAACCTACGTACCCCTATAGTTTTGTGTAATTTTTAAGAACGGCTCTATGGATACATTACCGATTTAATTTTAAGGTTCTACAGCTATCCAACATCTTTCTTGGGAAGACCGTATACCTGTATAGCCGTAGAGTACCACCTCATAAACATCTGATTTGGTGTACACAACCTTCGGATTTTTTTCCTCACTGGTTGTGCCGTTACCAAAATCCCATTTATAAACCTTTACATTTTTCGATGAGTTTATAAACTGTATTTCCTGTCCAACTTTGGGGTTTCTGGGCGTATATGTAAACACTGGCTTAGGGATTTTAAAACAGCTATTAAATGTTAATACGATAAGAATTAATAACAAAGACTTTAAACGGTTAGTTAATGTGTTTTGCATATAAATGTTAGTTTTCAGATAACTTTATTTTACTTCACTTACTTAAATAAATCGTATCATTTAGAACGCAACACGATTTGAATTTCATTTTAACCCTTTTATACCCTTCTTTTTCAAAAATTAGTTTGATTTTTGGGCAACGAAAAAGACTGGCCCTCATTGAAAAATAAGTAAATCTACCATTGGTATCGGTATAAATAAATCGTTTATTTGTATCAACCAAATCCTTTCCAGAGTCTCTAAGTATTTTCACATTAGGGAGTGGCTTAACGAGTTTAGAATCTACGACAACGCCTTCCACTTTTTGTAAGCAATCGCAAGAAACCAAATATGCTAGAATGCATATAGAAACTGTTTTTAAGAACTTTTTTTTCATATTACTTCCAAATAAAACTTATTCCATTATTTGTATAGTAGTATCCTAGTTTTTGATAACCATACAATTCAGCAGAGTATTCTAGTGTTCCCGGGGTAGTATAGACATCTGTAAAACCAAATTTCGCATACTCACGTATGGTTTGTGCGTAAAAATTATACCCGCCGAGTTTATTAATATCAGCTAAATGCCCTGTTTCGTGTTGAATAAGAAATCGGTCATAATCAACATTTCCCGTAAGCCTAGTTGCTACAGTTTTACCTAGAGTAATACCTGCACCTTTTGGTGTAAAAATAGACCCTTTTCTATAAGTCTGCCCATAATTTTCAAGTTCGCAATATATTTCTTGATCAGGTTTAAAAGTAACACCTAAAGCCACAATCTTTAATATTGCTGAGCCTCCTCCAATTCCTGCACCATATAAAGCTCCTTTTGCAATATAAGAATCATCACCCGTTAGAATCGAAGCAGAACCGCCAATGATAAGCCCTCGAACCGCGCCTTGTTAATCCCTCTCCATAACACTTTTGTTACATATTCCCTGTCAATATAAGCACTTAAGCTTGTCTTTATCGCTCCCAGTTGTAATGCCTCTTGATATATATCTTACGAACATTTAAAATTATTGATAAAATTTTTGTTCAATTATTTTACAATCTTTTTTGGAGACTTTTACTTCAGGCGCCCCCCCTAAACTCAATGTGTCTTTAGGGTAATATTTAATGACAAAAATATTTGTTTTTTCCTCAACAGTTTTATTTAAAGTAGTTGTATCAAACCCTTTTTTTTGTACTAAATCATCAGCAATTTTTATTATTTGATTTTTATTACAATTGATAGTTGTTTCTTTTCGGGTTCTACAACTAAAAATTAAAAACACGATTAATGTTACTAAAAAAGTTCTCATATCAAATTATTAACGAAACCAGTAGTAATTAAATGGATAAGGATTAAAAATGTAATTAGAAGAGAAACGACTTGGAGTTTGTCCAGGCTGCTGTATGTAAACACTTTGTCTTCCTATAACTAATGACGGAACAAGAGCATAATTATCATTAAATCTAATATCTGCAGGGCTATGAATTTCAACCCAAGTTCCACCTGTGTTAGGGTGAGTATGAAAAAATCCAGTTGCGCCTGAGGGCTTAGCTTGCGGCTTTATTTCCGCTTGTTTTCCGTGTGGAAACATCTCCACCCCACCATCTGCCGTAAGCCACCCACCATATTCTTTTCCTCTTGTAAATGATTTCTGAGAAGATCGACTCACTATATTAAATTGCGTTCGCGTAAGAGTCCCTCCTGATCTTTTATAAACCTTATAATTAATTTCAGATTGAATTTGATAAGAACCAAAAGAAATGCCTCCTCCAATTAAAGCAGACATTCCAATTTCATTAATATCTCCGCCATTAAGTGCAGAACCTACTCCTCCTGAAACTGCTCCACCTAAAAAGGCACCTGCTCCGCCTGTTACATATCCCCCGACTAATCCACCTGCTAATCCGCTTACTGCGCCTTTCCATGCTGCCTCACCGACATCACCACCGTCTATATATGTGTTTAATGCCCCACTAAAGGCTCCTGCTGATGCTCCGCCAACACTTACCGCTATTAAACCTCCATAAGCGATAGGTAATGTTGAACCGAGAAAAGAGGTTACACCCCCTCCAAAAGCAGAAGACACAATCATCACCTGAACTTTAGCAGTTAATTTAGCATACTCAAAGGTGGCCTCCGCCGCTATCTGAGCATTGCCATTAGGGTCAAAATTATAGCTACCTCCCATGTTTTGGGCGTGAAACATGCCACTAAAAAAATTGCCAAACGCTCCTTTTAAACCACTAAATAAATACCCGCTCGGATCGGTATATTGCAGGGGGTTATTCAGCACATAACTATATCTGTTAAAATTCTGTATGTTGTCCGGAGCCTGTATAAATTTATCGGGTTGGATAAATCGCCCTAACACAGGGTCATACACCCTTCCGTTCATATTGATTAAACCCAGCTCATCCAGTTGTTCGTGCAGGGTAAAGCCACGTATCATTTTAGTAGCTGCCGGAATGCTTGTATAACTCCAGTTGTTGGGATGACGACGACGGCCCCAGCTATCGAAACTATACTCCTCAACGATTTGCTGCGCTGAATTGGTTAATAATACGGGGCTACCCAAATGATCGTTGAGCGCATAATAACATTGCGTTCCTGTTGTATTGGTATGGTACACCGCGCACAATCCACTGGGTGCAAACACATACGTCCACGAGGTATTGCCGCTGCTGCTTTCCTGCAAATCATAGTCCTCGGCATAATAACGCGTGTACTGGGTAACGCCGCCTATTTTGTACACCATTTTTAACCGTTCAAAATCGGTTCCATACACAAAATCAAATTGCTTATTGGTGCCCATCTCCGTGATTTGATGTACTTTTCTAAAGTCTGTATATGTGGCGTTAACGGTATTAAAACTTAGATTGGTGCTGGCGCTCTCTATTTGTGTTAAGGTAAAAGGTTTAGAAGGATTGGTGTATTTAAAATCCCCGGCATCATCTTTATGTGTTATGTTTCCCAATACGTCAAAGGTAATATTATTTGTTTGAATGGGGTTATTATTTACATCCAATTGTTTACTTTGCTTTAAGCGATCCACGACATCAAAACTAAAGGTTTCTTTCAGGCCGGTATTGGTCAGATAATTGGTAAAAGCCCTTTCCTTCATATTACCCGTTAGCGGATCGTACTGGTAGTTTTGTTTATGAATGCTGCCGTTTCCGTGGTTAATCTCGGTTAAAAAATGTAAAGGATCAAACGTCTGTTTGGTGGCAATGCCATTTCCATAACTGTATTCCGTTAATTGGCCGCTGGCATCACGATTGGTTAATTGCCACAGTAAATTGTTATTCTGATCGGTAATCTGAGTAAGGTAGCCAAACGCGTTAAAGGTTTTGTTAATACTTAAATTATTGGGATAGATGTGTTTTATTTCGTGTCCGTATTTGTCAAGTGTATAATTGGTTTTAAATATTTTACCGTCAATGGTTTCTTTTTGCTCGGTTAAACGATTCAGGGCATCGTAAGCAAACTCTGTTATGCTATTGGGACCTGTAATTTTGTTCAGTAATTCATTGGAGGTTCCGGATGTGTTATAAAAATATAATAATTGACCGCTGCTACTGCCCGTTTTGCTGGTTAATCGGCCTAACACATCATAGGTGTGCGAAAAGGTTCCCATCGCGTCTGTTTGTGCTAACAATTCGCCAATGCTATTGTAGGTGTAACTGACGATACCCATTGAAGGATCATTCACCTGTATCTTTTGCCCTAAACTATTATAAGAAAACGAATGAGAAATAGTTTGACCGGCGTTAGCAGAATTTGTAAGGTTGACCGTTTTAACACCTCCGTTACTAACGTAAGTGTAATTAGCTGTTTGTGTAATACCGGGATACGTGTTTTTTACAGAAACGGTTTGCCCCGCGGCATTAGTGGTCGAAACCACCTGTTGGTTTTTTTGGTTGCTTTTTGTAACCGAAGCAATAGTATAGGCGGAGTTATTGCTTGGTACATTGTAACTAACCGTACTGTAAATACCTGTATTTGCAACAAGACCATTATTAACAGAATACGTGGTTTGAGTATTCGGACGGTAATACGATAGTTCATAATCATAACGTTGAAGCAGATACTTAGCCTGATTCAGTAAATGCGGCTCTGAGGTTTCAAGCACGCTACCGCTCGGATATTGCCCGCTGCTACCAAACTGATATTTAGTATCGTTTACAATAGTAGCGCTTCCGTCAAAATTCGGTCGTTCGGTTCTGAGGGGCAATCCCCCGGTTGTATAATAGGTTTTAGTATATCCTTGACCCTCAACATCTGTTCGTATCGAATAAACGCCGGTATTTACGCCCGCCAATGCGTGATAAGGATAGGTGGATCCGGGGTCATCCCACGCATAAATAGTAGTACTTACTGCCTGATTGGGAGCAATGGTTTTAATGTTGCGTCCAAGGCCATCATAATAGTACTTTGTTTCTAAGCCATTTATATCTTTTTCACTCAACAAATTACCAAATCTGTTATCATAGGTCATTTCAGACACGTTTCCAAGAGCGTTAATGGTTTTTATAACAAATCGTCCGGTTGGATCGTATTGTACCTCGCCGTTTCTTGTAACAAGATCACCGGCACTAACAGCCGTTTTAAGCGCATTTCCAAACGCGTCAAACTGCGTGTAGGTTGTTACAAGCGACTGATTGCCAAAGGTAGGATCGTTTGTTTGTGAGGTAAGATGCCCTTGAGCGTCGTAGGTAAAATCCGTTTCACGTGTGTAAGCCGCTTCGCCAACTTGCGTCTGAGTTGTTGTCTGTTTTTGTATTTTGTAGTACCCGTTATTTAATACGTATTGATAACTGCTGCCCGTTGTTTTTATAACAGGCTGACCACTCCAACCATATTGACTACTGGTACTGGCTATGCTACCATCCGTTTGTAGGTTATAGGTTAATTGGGTTGTTACTCTGTTGGAGTTCAGATAATCTGTTTTTATCGTTTGGTCTAAGCGTATAAAAAAGCCTTTGGCATTGCGGGGAACAAAGCTAATGGATTGATTACTTTTTGCTATTGGCTGGAGTAGGTCGGGGTCAAATTGTTTAATGTTATCTGTATTTGTAATGGTTGTTACTTTGGAGTCAAAGCTCTCAACCGTATAGGGGCTATAGAAGGTGGTATTAAACTGGTTGCTTGTTTGAATACCAACCTTAGTATAACGGTCGAACACCAGCGTTTTTTCAAACCCCAAAAAGCCACGCCCCTGATTATGAAAAACAGCATCGGAATAGGTGTACTTCTTTTCACTTACAATCTGATAATTAAAACCCGAGAGTTCCTTAACGCTATTTACGCAGTATAAGTTCGGTTTATAATTAAAAAGCGGAGCATTAAACGTGGTGGAGGATTGCTTTCTGTAGATTTCTTCCTTATTGGCTGAGGCAACAAAAATGCCCATATTGATATTCGCATAGGTCAAATCAATACGTGTTTTTAACGGCGTTAATATGCTTAAAATACTTCTTTTCGTTTTTGCGTTTACCGTATTAGAAACTATCCAGGCCGTATTTAAGGAAGGGTCATACGAAACCATATCATAAATACCATCACCATTAAAATCGGCTTTAATCTGATAACCGATTACAGCATCAACCAGTTGTTTATACTTATCTGGATTAATACTAAAGTCTATCCCATTATATTGATAGTGACTTGGTGGGCTAACAGATACTCTTACGTATTTCCAGTTGCCTGAATAGCTGCCACCTTTAATGAGCTTATCGCCAATAGAATAATAGGAAAAGTAGTTATTAAGCGGATTATTTTGAGTTTGAGAAATATTATCTGTAATGGTTAAGTCACTTTTTCCGTCACCATTCATATCCATCACACGCATATCGAATGCTTTGCCGAACGAAAGCGTTAATGGCGAAAAGGAAGTTACCTCTTCGGCAACAGAAAAGCCTAGCCCTGTGCCTTTATGAACATACAGTTTCGTAAAAGTTTCATTCATGTAAATCAAGTCATTTATTCTGTCACCATTAACATCCCCTGTACCGAAGGTTCTTAGCAGATTAAAGGGTTGTGAATTGCTGCTATTAGTTGGAAAGTTAATCGTACTGGTATAAAGCAGGGTAAAATTTTGGGGAACTGCCGATTGATTAAGACTTAATACTTTTACAACAATACTATTTGAGTTAGAGTGATCTAAGACCAAAAGGTCTAATTTGGCATCATTGTTAAACGCAATTGGCCTGACAACCGTACTAGGAGAAGTTATAGCATAGGAAACGGAACCCAAATTGTTTGTCAGGTTTATTGAAAATGGATCTATTCTCAATTCATCGGTTGTTCCATCGCCGTCATAATCTCTTCGGTCATAAATGAAGCGATCAACGGGAAATTGTATATCAAAGGGAGATGGCGTATTGAATGTTCCTACCGTGGTGATGTTTGTGTTGGGGTTTACTTCGGTTTTAATGATACGATAAGCATTGGCAGTAAGTGCTATCCCGTTTGTGGAGACCCCACTCATAATCGTATATACTTCCTGTTTGTTGTCTTGGTTTTCATCCAGAACATTAGCGCCAAGTAGCTTTGACGCCCCCGGGTAAGTACTAAAGTTATCAGATAATTGACTGAAATTTATACTGGCATTAGATACGCCATAATTGTTTTTAAAATTGTTCTTCATTACACGGATGCGCCCATCAAAATTTGGAGGCGTTACACATACATAATCTGTAAATCCGTCACCATCTACATCAGCCGGGATGGGATCCATATTATTATAATCTCCGGCGTTACTAAAAAGTTGCATATTTTGTTGAGCCGAAAGATTAGAGTAGCTGTTAGGATCGCCCCAACAAAATAATGTAGGGTTTAGTTCATTTCCTTCGGCATCAATTTCTTTTACTTGGTTTAAATACGTGCCGTTATCCCAAGAATAGTCAAAAATGTACTTTTTGAGCAAATTACTACTGGCAAAACAAGTTATTTGCTTTAATAGTTGTGTTCGTTTAAATTCAACACCCGCAACAAAATAATTACTTTTTTCTGCAAGGTCTATATAGCTAAACTCAACGCGATTGTAAGGTTGCAGTCCGGCATTTGTATTTCCGGTATAATTTATAAAATCAACAACCAGTTCTCCATTCAGTATTTTGTAATTATACGTTATATAGTTGCCATATTCATCGGTAACCTTATTCAAATACCAAATCAATGCCGTGTTATGTCCGATTCCTGTAAGCCTTGAATCGGCCGAGTTACCATATTCCAGTATATTACCCTTTGTGTCTTTTACCAGAAAATACTGAGGGCCGTTGCCTGAAACTCCATGTGAGGTTATTGTGGTGTAATTTTCAACTTCAGGATAGTACGTTGTTCCATTTTGTCCGTAACTTCCCGATAAGGCAAAAAGCCGGTTGCCATCTAGGGCAAACACATCTAAACTATTGAGTTGTATTCCATCAAATGAGCCATCATGTTGCTTTGTTTTATTAACACGTGAAATCATAGATAAACCAGTCAGCGTCCACGAATTTCCTAAAAGGCCAAGTTCACTCTGACTGTTATGAACGATAGCAAGATTTGGCTGTACGCCCTTCGTTCCCGGAGAAACAATAATAGGAATGTTATAAACCGCAGCACCAGTACTCGAAACCAGAAAACTCCCCATGGTTTCACCTACCGGACGAGTCATATCAACTGTTATACCATTTGAACAGCCGTTGTTTGCAGGATTTATGGCTGACCCTAAATAGTTGCTATTTACATAAGTAGGATTACTACCTAAGCTCAAATTCAACAAATTAGTTGCCCCGCCACTGACATGACCATACTTAAAACCAGGCTGTAACTTAATACTGCTTGTGGCCCGGGTGTACGTATCTGTTGCCAGATTAGGTAAGGCCGTCGAAATGGTAATGTTTGGCTGGTTCTGCGCCCAAAATACGCCGCCACTCAGCAAACAGAAAAGGAAAATATAATTTTGAATACGTTTCATATATTTTTTATGTTTTGGCCACATGCTATAATCATCGCTTATAATGGTTTCGTATCGGATGATTATAGCATAAGCACATCATTTATTTTTAATTATCTTATCGTAAAGTCCACATCATCTCAGTAAACAATAGGCAAAATCCCAACACCAGACATTTACCAATAAACCCATCGGCGTGTTAATTGCATTCAGGCGTATCTTAGTGTGATATCACCAAACGGTAGGTAGATTTCTGCTTTTTAGAATACTGCACTTCCATAAGGTATAAACCATTTGTTAAACGGCTCACATCTATTTGCTCCCTGCCGCCGGCGTAAACCTGTTCCAGTAACACCTGAGCATTGGTTGTTAAAATGCGCACCTTAGCTTCGCGGATACCTTCAGGCAAAGTACCATCTAAGGTTACCGCGTTTGTTGCCGGATTCGGATACACTTTAAAATCGATCGGAGGCGTTACTTCCGTACTATCTGTTTTACTAAGCGGTAGTCCAAAACGGGCGCTGCCGGGAGGGATAGGAGGCATTACCTGCACCTGTCGCTGAATCATGTTTCCTCCCGCGTCGTAAGTAAACTGTATGGTTTGCGCCTGCGCGGAGGTATTCATCAGAGAAACCAATCCCATCAGGAGCACTACAAATAATTTAGTTGTCATATATCGAAAATTTTAGTTTAAGAAAAGCGCAATACTGTTGTTTCACTTTGCGTCAGGCGAATAACCTATTCTGAAAATTACTTTTGTTTTTCTTCCAATGCTTTCAATCGTTTTTCCAACGCAATATTGTAAAGCATTAATTCCTCAATGGTTTGCTGTTGTTTTAAAAGCAGGTCGTTCACATTAATACCATTTTTTTCAT
Source organism: Sediminibacterium sp. (assembly GCA_030054095.1). Taxonomy (GTDB): domain Bacteria; phylum Bacteroidota; class Bacteroidia; order B-17B0; family Aurantibacillaceae; genus Aurantibacillus. The sequence goes on along the minus strand of JASGCO010000005.1, from coordinate 42,843 downwards.
AATGTTCACCCTTTTCAAAATGCGGCAAGTGCTTATTCGATTTAATAAACGCTTCTACTTCACTCAAGGGTTTTAATTTATAATCGCTGGCAAATACATAATCGGGAAATGTAGTAGCTAAGCTGATCTCTACTTCACGTGCGTAGGTTTTCCCATTTGCATTAACAACAAATATATCTTTGTTATTAGCCATATCCTTTATTGTAAAAGCCCTTGGCGATCCACCCGAAGGAGCGGGCATGGTACTGGGGGAATACACTTTTATTTCTGTGTAACCATTTCCTAATACTGTAAAAAAGTCTTTAAGGCTGGCGCTGTTGGTATTGTCCACCAGTTGAATGGCCGGATTGTTTTTGTTGGACTGCGCTACACGAAATTGCGCATTGGTACTTTGCGAAGGAAAAGCGCCAATATCAGTCTGACCATTGCCATACACCGTAAAAGGCGAATTGGTGAAATTGTTATTGTTAACGGACAGCAGCGCCATACCATTGTTGTAAGAGTTAAAACGAATGCCTTTACCACCCACAGCGTTAATGTCTAAAGCCACATTGTTGGGGTCATTTACCGGATAGGTAGGGTTCCCGATTTCCACATGTTTTTCGGCGTTTAAAAACTTACCGATATAAACGTGGTTTAATGAAGGGTTAGAATTGGGATCCGCGGGACCTGTACAAATAGCAATATCTCGCTGGCAGTAATAGTTAATAAGCAACGCACCTGGCTGGCTACTGCTTATTGATGTTCCATCAACATCAATAATACCATTCGCCCCATCGTGTCCTAAATTAATAGCGCCACTGGCTCCGGCATAAGCCCTGAGATATCCCTGAAAGTTATAGATGGGATTGGCGTTAGGTGTAAAAAAAGGAGTTAAACAGCCGGGTAAATCCACATCCTGATCCAATGCCCGCAAGCTTGTTGCGCCTGAATTTACCAAATCAGTCGTTCCGAAATTAAACACGCGGGGTTTGTTTGCTGTGGCAGCAAAGGAGCGCATCCCCAGTCCGTTACCCAGTTCAATATGTCCGCTGATACTTACATCTTTTTTTACTTCCAGATTTTCCTGCATAACCACATGATCCATTGCTTTTAAGGTATCTTTAGTTACAGTTACATCTTCTACTACCATGTCTCCGTTAACCTTAATATTATTAACAGTTGTGGTTGGGGGCGCGGTTTGTGACAGTCCCACAAAGCCAAGCAGGAAAAGAAATATGGCCAGTGCCGGTTTAAAGAAACGGGTGCGTGTTTTCATAGATTTAGTTGTTGATTGGTTTAACATATATTAAATGGGTTGAAAAACGACATAAGTTCAACAATGCGCTGAACGAACGAAGCATAAAGATTGAAGGTGTTGATTTACTTTGGTTTTTTGTTTAGGCGTTAATTTAAATTAATAGAGTTTTAAATAAGTGAATGTTGCTTTAGGATTGATTTTAAAAAACAAATTTATCATTGAGTCATTTTTTGTTGTTACTACAAATTTACAACGCGAGAATGCTCTTGTCAATAGTTTCTTTGTTAAAATTTTAGTGCCAGCTTTAATAAATTGAAAATCAAATATTAATTTTTTCTATATGCATTAGGTGGAATATTGTAAGAATTTCTTAGTAGTAAAGAAGTAAATGGAATTGTAAAGGAATATGTAAAACTTTACCCAATAAGTGTAAATTTTGGCATCACCAAACCACTATCAACGCATTATCTTTATAAAAACTATTTTTTGGATCAATTTTAGAAGGCCATGTAGAAATCCATAAACTTGAAATTGAGAAGTTGCGGACAGAGTTATCCAAATTGACTTTTGGAGTTATTAAATATAAATTAGCGTCTAAGGACAGAGATCGAGCCGGGTTGGTTGAGCATTTTCTTCAAAATGAAATTTTGAAAACAAGAAAAATGGAAGAGTTTTATAAGATGCTGGATGTGTAATGATGTATGAAGGAGAAAGAAGTATATACAAAAGTTTATTGGGATGAAGAAGATATGTTTATCTACGTTCACTTCGAAAAAAACATGGCGATTAGACAAATTATTGTTACGCCACAGTCAACGGTTTGCCTGTCATTGGAAAAACCCTTAAATGGTGATTTGATGTTATACGATCAAACCCTTGAAGAACTGAATTTAAAAGAATCTGAGTTTATAACAGAGGAAGAGTTCAACGCTATTTGGAGAGAGCCTTAATTCGCTTTGGTTGTGTATCAGGGTGTGGTCCAACAAGACTAACGTTCCTTTTGTGGGGTGAAACACATAACTTGGCACAAAATAGATATTGCCACAAATGCGAATATGTGACTATGTAATGATGTATGAAAGAAAGGGAGGTATATACAAAATCTTATTGGGATGAAGAAGATATGCTTATCTACAATCATTTTATTGGTGAAATGGCAGTCAGACAAATTGAAATATGGCCACACAAAATGATTTTTTTATCTTTAGAAAAACCCTTAAATGATGGTGCAATGTTATATGATCAATCGCTGTCAGAATTAGATTTATCGCAAATGGAATTTATTACCGAAGAAGAATTTAATAAAATTTGGAGAGAACCATGAGCAATTAAGGAATATGGTTGGTAGTGTATCAGAAAGTCACTTTTAAGAAATGCACAATGACTAATTATGAAAAGAATATCTTCAAAGACAACAGTTCTTACCAAATATATGGTGTTAGTTATGTTATTAGTAATGATGGTAATTCCGATATTATCAGGAGGATTAACGCATCTTCAGTTGTTTATAATTTTATTATTGGGTTATGTTCCTGTTACGGCGGTTGTTATTTATCTTTTGAGTATATGTGTAGATGTGTTCTATGATGAAAGTAAACAAGTTTTTCTGATAAAAAAGCAGTTATTTGAAAAATCAGAAGAAGAGTTAAAAAGACAAAACATCATAAAATTGGGAAGATTTGGGATTAATCGAGTCTCTATGACTTATTACATTAAATATAAAAACAATCAGGGAAAGACGCGTTTTTTTGTTTTTACTAAAAAATTATTTGTAGAAATAGATACAATAGAGTAGTATAGGGAAAGGAAGTTCTATAGAGTTTGTGTTTGCCAATGAAAAAAAGGGGTAGTTTACATAGGATTCTTTTATATTCTTTTTTAAGTAGTTGTGGTATTGTTCTTTTTTACTTTTTTCTTTGGCCTTTATATAAAGGCATGACGGATGGTGTGTCAACTCAGGAAAGGAATAGAGTAAAAGAGAAGTACATAAATGACTACTCCAAAATTTTTTCGGAAGAAGGGCGACAATCGTTAAGAGGAACTTTCTTTGGAATAACCAGCAGAAAGCATCCGGTTTTTTTATACTATTATAAATCAAAAAACTATGTTTTATGTACAAAATATGACCTTATTGTTCCGCCAATAGCACTATTCGAGGAAGTAGAAATAAAGAAAGAAGAGGGTCTAAGCCGTTCTTCGGGAATTATGTATTCTGGATTTAAAGAAGGGAATATTTCCATAGATTATTCGCCGAATAACGACTCTATTTATAAGCGATTTTGCTTTGTTCATAATGGTAATTATATCAATTCAAAAATAGTTGATTCTTCAACAATGATATTAAGATTTATGTCAGAGAAGTTGGGTATTGATGTTGATGGCGACAACAAACTGGATTTGTTTTTTGAAAGAACGGACTCAAACATTTTTGATAAAAAGAAGGAGCCGCAAAACGCAACGGTTGGCCTTAGGAAAAAAGGAAACAGTATTTACATGATTATTGTTTTACCTTTTCGTAGCGACGATAACGAAGAGCTGGATATTACAACTATTTTGACTAAAGGAGAGTAGCGCTTTGGTAATGTATCAGAAAGGCACTTTTAAAAATGCCCCAAAAACAATCCATAAGGCGGAAAACGGCAGGTAAAAATTTACCCAACAAGTGTAAATTTTGGCACCACCAAACTAGCGCCAACACATTACCTTTACAAAAAGACGTTCTTTAAAATTTTGAAGAAACCACCGTTGTAAATTACCCCACCGGTTAGGGACAGTAGCGGCAGCCCTGCGCGGACGTTTGCGAGTCAGCGCACGGTTAAGGAGGCGACCTCAGAAGCCACCGCAAACCGATGCGATGCCGCAAAAGGCAAGCAGGCTACAGCGAATGGCCCGACCCCCACCTCATTTTACAAGGAACTGTTTACGGGCAAGATGTATTAGTGTACAGTAAACCAAAGAACAAGACAGGGGGGAACCGCCAACTAAAAAAACAGAACAGCTCACACTGAACCTACAGGAAAACCAGCAGTACAGCTATTACAGCAACGGGTTAATAAAAGAGATCAGAAACCCCGTTAACAACTTACCTATATCCAACTTTACGTATAACGATAAGGGACTAAGAAACAGCAAGACCACCTATAACAGCAGCGGTCAGTTACTCAGTACACAGTATTACATATATGAAGCCGGAGGCGGCCTGTTGGCCACGTATGAACAAACACCGGGGCAAAGTAGTCCCATAATAAAAGAATACGTGTTATACGGTGCCGGTGGCGAACGGGCGGGCATGCTGGAGGCGGGTAGCAACACCGCGTATTATGAACTAAGCGACCACTTAGGGAATGTACGCACGGTTATAACAGCCAAGGCCGGTACACAGGGCGGAGTGGACATTGTGGAAGCCGGTGACTACTACCCCCACGGAGGCATACTACCCGGTACGCGTTATGTAGCCGGTGGCAGTATGTACCGTTATGGGTATCAGGGACAGGAGCGTGACGCAGAGAGCGGCTTAACGAACTTTGAGCTAAGACAGTATGACCCGCGACTGGGCAGATGGAACAATCCTGATCCTTACGGGCAGCATCATAGTCCGTATCTGGCGATGAGTAATAATCCGGTGAATAGTGTGGATCCGGATGGGGGATTTGATGATTGGTATGACCGTAACTCAGGAGTGGATTTAAATTATCTGAAAGATAAACCGGAGAATACATGGAGCCGAGCAGAGCAAAGAATGATGCAGGGTATGATGGGCTCAACATGGAATGATGTGTGGAAGGATCATATCCTGACTAATGCTGCAATGGGGGGATATAGAGCTAAGGATGGTAGTGTATATACTTTGGAAAATGGTAAACTGAATAAAACCGTATATTTAGATGGAGTTAAGTGTATGGAGTGCTTTGAAAGGACTACCGTAGTTGGAGAAATTCAATTTTTTAAAGATATAAACAAAGGATTAAATTACGCCTGGAATAAAACGATGGAAGATTTTGAGAATAATAACATAGGCAAAGATTTTAGTAAAGATAATATTATTAGGCAAGAGTATGGTGGGTTTGTGTTTGCTGATGGCGTTTTAGTTATTAAAAGTACTTCCGAAGACGGAAGTTGGAATGGATTGGATCAGGTTGATTTTACAGATAAAGATGATGGTTTTGGTAATATGAAAGTTATAATTAATAAAGTCTATAAGCCTTTATTAGCGGTTTTTCACACCCATCCATGGAAACCTAAAAAGGAATCGCCGGGATTTGAATCATTTAACACTACAGATCAAAATGTTTATAAGAATTATAATGGGATACCTGGGTTTATTATCGGAGCAAACAACGAATTCTTTATTGGAGGCAAAGCAAAATCCGGAGGATTTATTATTGGGCATTCAGTAACATCTTCTGGTTATTTTCTGTATAATCGTGATCAGATTTTAAATAGAAAATTTCCAATAAAAGAGTACTTAATGAGTTATAAAAAATTTCTTGCAGGGAATTAAGTTTGAGAATATGGGAAATAAAAATTTTGGTGTTAAAAAGTGGTATTATTTCTTGCCGTTAATTTTGTTCTGTTTATTGTCATGCAGCGAGAAAAAGGTAGATTCAACTTCACAAAAAGGAACAAATAGTTTTTTTAGAAAAAGGGAAATTGAAGAGGAAGTAGTTAAGTTTATAAATAAGTATGAAAACTCTAGTTTTAAGGTTTATCAAATATTCCAATCGAGCGACAATGTTAAAACTACGCTTATTTTACGTGCAACAAAATCTAAATATGAAAACCTTTCCTGCCCAATAGATACATTTTGGCTCTACGCTGACAAGTTGGTTTTAATAATGAATTCTAATTACCTTCAAAAGAGCATCAGTAATATTAAGCACTACAATTCAAGATATAGTGAAGTGAATAATTTTTTCGATAATAATAGACAATCAATTGTAAATGATATTGATGATAATAACCACTTTATCGAAAATAAAGATATAATTCCAAATTTTTACTCACGTACGATGAAGATAGATATATTCTACAATGACTCAATTGTGGCAGAGTATCCAATTAAAGATCTCTCAAGTATATACATAAAATATGCAACTGAGGAAAAAACACCATTTAGGTTCAATATAGATTCTCTAATGGAGAAATAGGTTCGGTGATAAAGTTAGGGTTGTGTATCAGAAAATCCATTGGCAAGAACATGTGACTCATTTAAAATTGTAGAAAACTAAACAAAGCAACCCTTTTTAATACAGTTAATTTACCATGTGTCCCTTTTAATACCTTTGTAGTACCAACATATAATGCAAATCAAGGATTTAAATTCTGGAAAAAGTTATGAAAATCGTTTTTAGAAAATTTTTATTAGGAGTGATATTTGGATTATTCTTTTCGTGTATTGACAAAAGAGTAAAGGAAGAGAGAAATAGAATGAACAGTGAAGACAGTAATTTCGTTGTGAAAACAAACACAAGAAGAGATTTGGATTGTTTACCAAAAATGGACACCGTTTTTAATGGAAATGCAATAAAATACTTGGTTAAAGATAGTTGTATAAGGGTAAGAGTTTCTTTCAAGAACGGGAACGATACGCTTCTAAGTGATTGTTACGACTGTCAGGCAGCAACAAGTTTTATCCCTAAATTGTATAAATATAGTGAAGATGCTATTTTCTTATTAATGGGACATGGGTTTGATTATAGGGAGTTTATAATGATTCAACAATCTAATAATAAAATACAGATAAAAAATTATGAAACAGCTCTTAATGTAGATCTAGAGCGAAATGTTTTGGTTTATAGAAGTTATGAACACGGCCGTGAATTGCATTTTGTCTATTTTAAAAAGAATAAAGAGAAAATTATTTTATTACCGGAAAGTTACGAAAATGGGCGAGTTATAAATTCTTGGTTCGAAGGGAAATCATTCTATATAGAAACATCGGATGATAACAAACGAACAAAGGTAGAGAATTTTGAGATAAAATAATGGAGTAGATTATTCAGTAAAATGCTAAAATTTACCCAACAAGTGTAAATTTTGGCACCACCAAACAAGCGCCAACACATTATCTTTACAAAAGACGTTCTTTAAAATTTTGATAAATCCTAAATTGTAGATAGCCCAATCGGTTAGGGACAGTAGCGGCAGCCCTGCGCGGACGTTTGCGAGTCAGCGCACGGTTAAGGAGGCGACCTCAGAAGCCACCGCAAACCGATGCGATGCCGCAAAAGGCAAGCAGGCTACAGCGAATGGCCCGACCCCTCCTCATTTTACAAGGAACCATTTACAGGCAACCTGTATTAGTGTTCAGTAAACCCAAAAACAAGACAGGGGGAACCGCCAACTAAAACAACAAACAATTTACGTTCCGCCTACACGAGCCGGCAGTAGAGCTATTATTGGCAACGGCTTAATCAAAAACTTCGTTAACAACGTACCCATATCTGTAACATGGCTTTTAATTAGCCTGAGGGTTATGGCTATGGCGAATGCTAATTCTAATGTTTTACAACGCGTATTGTTCTTGTATTGGTTTTCAGGAAATAAAAGCCGTTTGCGTAATCAGTAATGTCAATAGTGTATTTACCAATTTCTGATTGTTGTTTTAGGATTCTTCTTCCCAAAACATCTACCAATTCAATGGTTTCAGGCTTAGTAGCTTCAATTATAAAAACACCATTATTTGGATTCGGGTAAATCAGTATAGCTGTATCATTTGTTTCTAGTTCATCGTTTATACCCGTACAAGTACTTACGCTTTGAGTTATTGCGCTTGTATTTGAACAGCCGTTAGCATCTGTTCCTGTTAGTGTATAAATGGTTGTTACACCCGGAGAAACAACATTAACAGATGCATTGACATTATTACTCCATACGTAGTTATTAGCGCCAACGGCAGTTAATGTAACGGCTTGCCCAACACATACTAAAGTACTGCTTGTGCTGGCCACGATAGTTGGTAAAGGATTAACGGTTACATTTGACACGGCATTGTTTACACAGCCATTAGCATCGGAACCTATTACGGTATATGAACTATTGGATGTTGGAGAAACAATGTTTGACCCTCCACTGTACGTATAATTTGTGGCGCCGGCCGGTAGTATTGTAAAGGATTTGCCTGTACATATTGCCCCACTGTTTGCTGTTACTGTTGGTAATGGATTAACGGTAATTGTTATCATGGCTCTAGTAGCACTGTTGATACAGGTAATTGCTTCGGCATAGTAACTATAAATACCAACAGACAGAGTGTTAGGAACTATATAATTAGTACCGGATGCAATGGCGCTACTACCACTTGATGTTGTAAACCAATTTACTGTACCAGAGCTTGTAGCGCTAAGTGTGGCAGTATTTCCAGCGCAGCTACTTATACCCGAAGCGTTAACCGATGGCGTAGCCGGGGCCGAACATTGGCTCATTTTATGAATAAAAATATCGGATGTGGGAGTACTGCCAGATTCTGTAAGTGAATATGAAGTTGAACCTAAGTTAAAATCGGCAGTGCCTTGAAATGTGCCCGTTGTATATACATTATAAGAACCATCTACAGTTATCGACATACCATAGTCAATTCCTGCCCCTCCCATACGTTTTCCCCACAAAAAACTACCCATGGGATTTAACTTATAAGCAAAAATATCATAGTTGCCTATTGAGGTAAAATTATAGCCTGCATTTGCCGCGTCTGTATTAGCGGTTGATATAAAATGACCGGCTACATAAATGTTATTAGCAACGTCTTTAGCAATTGCTTTGCCTGCACCCGATTGGGCTATATGTTTAGCCCAACCAAAATTTCCGTTAACGTCTAGTTTTAAAATATATCCGTCTGACGCAATCGCGTTAATGGTATAGGTGCCAGCGCCTGGATTAAAGTCAGCAACTCCAGCAAACGAACCCGTTGTATAAATATTATTTGTTGCATCTGTAACAATGGCATTTGGGGTGGCCCCATCGATGTGCTTGGCCCAAATAAAATTTCCGGCGGCGTCTAATTTGAAAATATAACCATCCTGACCTGTAGCCGTTATGTTAAATGTACTTGTTCCCGGGTCAAAATCGATAGTGTTAGAAAAGCTGCCTGTAGTTAAACTATTTCCGGCTGCGTCAATAGACATTGAAGGCGGACCTTCATTCCCTGTTCCTCCAACTTTTTTAGCCCATACAAAATTTCCGTTCGCATCTAGTTTAGATACAAATATATCCTGACTGCCAGCAGAAACTAAATTGAATGTTACCGAGGTACTGGGATCAAAGTCGGTTGTACCTTCAAATGTACCCGTAGTATAAACATTACCCGTAGCATCAATGTCAACAGAATAGCCGGCCATGCCTACGGAACTTGTAAATGTTTTAACCCATACAAAATTTCCTGATGAATTTAATTTTAAAACGAAGCTTTGTGATTTATTTGATGTTAAAGTACTTGTTCCAATTCCTGGATCAAAATCAACAGTGCCATTATAGTTACCAGTTACATAAATGTTACCATTAGCGTCTAATTTAATGCTTAGCCCTGATGAGAAAAAACTGGACTCAAAGTTTTTTGCCCATACGAAATTACCATTAACATCTAGTTTTAAAATATATGCAGCAGCTACGCCACCGGATGGATTTAAATTGAAAACACCAGAACCCGGATCAAAATCAACAGTTCCTCTATATGAGCCTGTGATAAAGGAATTTCCGGAGACATCAACGGCAATGGCGGTTGCATTGTCAAAATCTGCAGCACCAATTCTTTTTGCCCATTCAAATACAGGTGTTTGGGCGCTTGATAAAAGCAGCAATAAAATAGCGATAGTAGTAAGTGTTAATTTGCTTTTCATGATGTATATTTTTAATTACTTATTTATGTTAGCGCAATTCATTAGCCCAAATGGTGTTGTTACTAGCTGATGATTGAGTAGCAGATGTTGGTTTATTTTCACCAGAACCATTTTTAAGTGCTTCTTTTGAGCCTTGTTTTTTACCGTAGCTTCGCCAAATGACGCTTTTAGGTAAAGAGATGAAGTAAAAAGAAGGATAATTACAATTACTAAAATTTTTCCCATTGTTCTACCATTTTTTGGTATTCAGGCAATAAAATTACAACAACATAAAGTTAAAGTATCATATTGTGAACCAGAAAAAAAACAGGTTAGTATTCGTTCTGTTTTGTTGAGAATTCGCTAGTGCCTTACAAGCTGTCGAGATAGTTGACCAATTCGTCCTTTTTACGGGTAGAAACAGGCAAATTGGTGTTGTCCTTTAAAACAAGAAATCCACCATTGCGTTTATCGAATCGTGAAGCATACATCATATTTACAATATGACTTTGATGAATACGAATAAAGCTGGTTTTATCTAAAATTTCTTCATATTCTTTTAGTGTTTTGCTCACTAAAAGTGTTGTTTTATTTACCAAGTAAAACCGTGTGTAATTATTATCCGATTCTAAATGTATTATTTCGTTTGGTGTTAAAATGTGAATTTGATCGGTAGTTTTAATCACTATTTTATGACTGGCAGGTGTTTTGTTTGATAAATTATTAAAGTTGGCGAGTAAGATGTTTAGCTGTGCTTCAATGGATTTTTTGTCTTTTTGTTCGCCGGCTTTAATAAGTGCCTGTTTCAATTCTTTTATATCAACCGGCTTTAGCAGGTAATCTATGGCTGTTGTTTTAAAGGCTTTAATGGCGAATTCTTCGTGCGCGGTTATAAAAATTACAATGGCATTGGTAGGATATATTTTATTTAAAAGTTCAAAGCCACTACCGTCACCAAGTTGAATGTCTAGTAAAATAACATCCGGACTTAAATCTTTCACAGCTTGAATACCATCTTTGATGTTAGCGGCTTCTCCTATTACCCTGGCGTTATTGCTGTAGTCGGTTACAATTGCTCTGATTGTATCTCTGGAATGGCTTTCATCATCAATAATTAGTACACTTAACATAGCCTTTTGTTTATGGATTTATAAATGGAATTTCAATTGTAATTTTGGTTCCTTGTGTTAAACTTTCTGTATTAGATAAATCTTTAATAAATAGTTTTATGGGTAATTTTAATTTTAAATTTAAAAGTTCTATGCGTTTATTAATAATTTTTAAAGCATAGGAATGATGGTTTTTCTTGTCATTTAATTTGCCCGATGCTTCTATCCCTATACCATTATCAATTACCTGCATTATTAAATAGTTTTTTGATGTTGATACCTGAAATTGAATTTCTCCTTTTGTCTTTAAGTTTTTGAAGCCATGCTCAATCGCATTTTCTATAAATGGTTGCAATAGCATTGGCGGTACACACAAGAACTCTTTGTCAACATTATCTTCAATGGCAATAATGTAATCAAATATATCTTTAAATCTGAGTTTTTGTAGTTCTAAGTAATAGGTTAATGTTGTTATTTCCTTATCCAGAGGAATATATTCATGCTTTGAGTTTTCGAGTATTAAACGCATTAATCTTGAAAACGAAGTTAAATATCCGGCGGATTGTTCTTTTTTGTTGGTGAGTATAAAGCTTTGAATAGCTTGTAGTGAGTTAAATATAAAATGGGGATTCATTTGAATTTGAAGCAGTTTTTGTTCTATATCGACACTTTCTTTTTGCAATTTAAATTTATTTTGCCTGACGTATAAAGTAAAAATTGCGCCTATTAAAAGGGCTAAAATTAAACTACCATACACAAAATAGGTTTTTCTTTCCGTTTTTGCTTTTTGTAAGTCAATTTGGTTTTGCAAATTTTTGTTTTGCAGGTTTATTTCGTTGACCTGAAATTTAGTCGAAACTTCTTCAATCGCTTTAATTTTGTTGATGTTTAATAACGAATCTGAGACGCGCATTAAATTTTCTTTGAAGAAGAAGGCTTTTTTGTAATCATTTTTTCTAACGTATAACTCGGAAATATTTGTGTATAAGTGTTTTAAATCAACTAATGATCCTTGTTCCTTTGCTTTATGTATGCCTTCCAACAAAAATTTTTCGGCAGCGTGATAATTTTTTTGTGTTAAGTAAAATTCACCTAAATTGCTTAAACAAATAATTTCGTTTCCAATATCGCTGTATTTTTTACATTCTGTCAATGTTTTGTTGTAATAATAAATGGTTGAATCTATGCTATTTAAACAACTATAACAGTATCCCAAATTAAGATAAACCGAAACTAATCCCACATTATCCATATCTTCACTAATTAATATTCTGGATTCTTTTAAATATTGCAGTGCTTCTGTGTATTTTTTTTCTTCTATTAAAACAACGGAAAAATTTGAAAGTGTAATAGCTAAACTTTTTTTTGCTTTCAATTTTCTTTGAATGTCAATGGCTTTTTTGAAATATACAATGGATTGTTTATTGTCGCCTTTACTATTCATACATTCGGCAATTTGCCTGTAGCATTTCGATTCGCCAATACTATCTTTTAGTTTCCTTTTTATAGCGATTGATTTGGTGACGCATTCAAAGGATAAATCATATAAGCCCATATATTGATAGGCATTAGCCATGTTGTAAAACGCATTGCCTATTTCTGTGTTTTTGTTCATTTTAGTTGCAAGTTCAATAGACGTGTTGTAACATGGTATCGCTTTTTTATAATTGGCGCTCTCTTTATACGCGTTACCTAAGGCATTATTACTAATAATTTGGCCATACAAATAATCTATTTTTATAGAATAATTAAGGGCCTCTAAGGCTTCATAAATAGAGGAATCTTTTTTCAACCCGAGGATCTGTTTTGAGGTGTTAACTAATTTTAAAACATGGAGCGAATCCTTACTTGAAACGCCTTGTGCTTTAATGCTTACAGCACCTAATAACATTAAGGCTGGAATGATAAAATTATTTTTCAGGTAATAAATCAAGCTATAAGTTTAAAGGTAAAGCTACAAATCATTCGTTAATTCGCGGTGGTTTTACATAATGTTTCATATACAGTAAGCCTACCTGAATTCAGCCATTTAAAATCATACCAAAATGTTGATCGTGTTATTAAGGGTAATGGTAAAATGGATTTTTATTAGACTCAAGCGAATGAATCCAACAAATGAGCGTCCTCGCTCAAAAGTTTAGCAAACTTTTGCTGTGTCTCGAACAATGAAATTTTTTCCTGTCTCAATCGCGCTTTTTTATAGATCACTTTGGTGGTAAACGCATCGGAAAGCGATAATCCGGGATAATCAATAAGATAACAAATAAAATGGTTTTAAAATTTTGATAAATCCCAAATTGTAGCTTATCCCCCCGGTTAGGGACAGCAGCGGCAGCCCTGCGCGGACGTTTGCGAGATTTTGCGCGAGCGAGGAGGCGACCAGAGGAAGCCACCGGAGCCGCAGCAAAAGCCGCAAAAGGCAAGCAGGCTACAGCGAATGGCCCGACCCCCTCCTCATTTCACAAGGAACTGTTTACAGGCAAGATGTATTAGTGTACAGTAAACCAAAGAACAAGACGGGGGAACCGCATGAAAAGTTTTATTTACAAACCTTCCCGTCGTTTAAGTTCGTGTAACAGAAATTCCAGTCCGTTTAGTTTTATTTCGTAAAGGGTTTGCAGTTGCATGCCGAGTTTGCCCTTTGGGAACCCTTTGCGGTTAAACCATTCCAGATAGGAAACGGGTAATTGGTATAACACACAGTCTTTATACTTCCCAAAGGGCATTTTTTGCCGGATAAGATCGCGTAACAGTTCGGGCTGAAATTCCATTACTTTGCTACGTTCACGCGTATGCCTTCGCTATGGCTGGTAAATTCAGGGGCATACATACACTGAATGGTGGTAACGCCATTGCTGAAATTTCCGGCATGATTTACGACTAAAGGATATTCAAACACATAGGTGCCTTTACCCAGATAGTTAAAGAAGAAATTGGTGCTGGCGTCTTTTGTGGTTTCATAATAGCCTAGCCCATCCTGCCAGCGGTAACCGCTGAACACATTGGTGGGTTCGAAACCGGCCGCGCGCATGTCTTTCATGTGCACGTATTCCATGTCGCGGTCCACACGCAACTCGATCCGTACTTTTAATTTATCGCCGGGTTGCAGGCGCATGCCTTCGGTAATGGGTTCTATAACCGGACCGCTGGCTGTATTTTTTTGACGGAACAGTTTCTTGTTTAATTTCAGTGGGGTTTCGTGTGGTGTAATTTTATCGAGCTGCTCAAAGTATTGCCAGTAAACGGCACCCCAACTTACACCCTCGTCTTTTTTCACCACTTTAATTTTACCCATAGATGGTTTTATATCGGAACCATGCCAGGTTTTTTTGAAGTAACCGGTTCCGGCTTCCACTTTTGTGTCTTTATCCGTTTTAGGATCAATAAGGGTTTCGCCTAACTGGATGCTAACATTGGGTTCGGTGCTTAACCAACTGGTGCCGCGGAGCAAGAGCGCGTACACGGCTTCGGAGGTGGCTCGGGTGGTGCGCCAGTTTTGGGTTTGCTTGCTTTTCAGCAACCAGGTTTTAAGATCGTCAACACTTTTGGTGTCGTTGCTTACTTCATCGAAGGCTTCAATCATCAGGGCCTGCATTTCTATAGGAGCCTGATACCAATAATAACCACCGTAATTTTCTTTCCAGTACATGCCCATTTCTTCGTTATTGAGGGCGTTTTGTTTCAACGATTTCATGATGTCCTGCGCGGTTACTTTTTCGTTGTAACGGTGCAATCCCAGCGCAATCATTCCCTGCATGTAACGCGATTGGGATAACCAGTACGTTTTGGCTTGTTTCAGGAAATACTTAAAGGCGGCCTCGTTACGGGTATCGCGGGGCACCTCTTTAAAGTAGCTGCGCATGTACAGGTATTGTATGGCCATATAACTTAAGTGATTATTTTTTTCATAATCCTTGTCGTAGCGTTTAATGTTATCGTATTCGCTTCGCAGTTCGTTATCGCAAAACGAAAGGGCTTTGGTAACCATGTTCCATATTTCTCCGTTCTCGCGCACTTTTACAACGTTGAGCGCGTTAAGGTGACCCATGCCGGTGGCAATGTACTGGGTAATGTACCAGTCCTCGCGCATGCCCTCGAACCAGGGCCATCCACCGTTACTGGTCTGCATTTTCTGCAGTTTAGTGAGGGCGCGGCTTAACTCAGATCCCATGCGGTTTAAGTCGAATAAGAGGGCCACGCGTTTTTTACTTTCTTTTTCGTTGGCGGCATCCATTACCCATGGCGTTTCTTCTAACAACGCCGCTTTCAGTTCCTGATTTTTTTCGAGGTTAGATAAGAAGCTTTCAGGGCTCTGGGTTTTCCAGGTTTCGAACACGGATTTGATTTTTGGCGTAGAGTTGGCAATGTGTGAGGCCAGCGCGTTAGCGTAGTAACGCGAAAATGTTTGTTCGGCGCACTCGTAAGGGTATTCCATCAGATAGGGTAAGCTTTGCACGGCATACCAGGCCGGGTTGGCGGTAAACTCCAATGTGTAGGCGTGGTTTTTCAACGTTTTGGAACCATTGTTCTGACTAATGAATTTGGTAAAGCTGAATTCTTTGGTTTGATTACTGCGGATAGGCAGGGGCATGCTTTCGGTTACCAGCATACGATTGGTTAATACCGGAAGCGCGGCTTCTTCCCCATCGCTGAAATTGCCGGCAACGGCGCTTACTTTGTATAAAATGGCCTGATACTTATCGGGCACAGCAATTTTCCATTCGGCCAACGCGCTTTGTTTGGTGGCCGCGGAAAAGGAACGATCGGTGCCATTGCTGATGCATTCTGCGGAGATGTCTTTTCCACTAATGGCATCTACCAAACGCAGGGTGGCGGTACCGGTTAACGCTTTATCGCTAAGGTTAACAATTTTTGAGGTTAACACGATTTCATCGCCTTCTCTCAAAAAGCGTGGCATATTGGGTTGCACCATTAAGTCTTTCTGGGTAACGCAGGTGTTTTCCATTACGCCCACGCTCAGGTCTTTAGTATGAGCCAGGCTTAAGAACTTCCATTTGGTTAAACTTTCGGGGATAGTAAACTGAATGCTGCACTCGCCTTTATCGTCGGTTACTAAGGATGGATAAAAGAACGCGGTTTCATTAAAGTTAGAGCGTAATGGCGGACTTTGTTTAGTTTCTGTTTTGGTTACACTACTTTCATCTAAACCAGATTTATAGGCTCCGTCGTTTAATTCATCTTTAGCGCCATTTCTACTCAACGCTTTTTTTCTGGGGGCCGCTTCTTTTGTTTTTTCTTCGCGCTCCGGAGCGCCAGGACTTGCTTCGGCTTTCATGACGGCTGATTCTGACGGCACGGCACCTGTAGCGGCCATATCGGCGTAAGCACCACCCCTGGCATAATACATACTATAGCCTGAGAAATACAGTCCGAAATAGTTCAATGCGTCGTAGTTATAATATTCGATTGGTTCATAATGCCTGTCAAAGTTCATAAATTCGGTGCTCTGCGTTGTTCGCTCCATACCATTGGTCCAACTCGTGCGCGCGTAATAACTTTGGTAAAGGTTTAAAAACCAGTTGTTAGGCACAAACGCATCCAGAGAAGCATCGTACATGGCGGCCATTAACTCTGCCGCTACTTTTTCGCCTTTACGGTTTTTGATACTGACTTTCCATTCTTCTTTTTGTCCGGGTAATAATTTATTACGGAAGGTTTCAAATTTAATGTCAAGCTCTTTATTGGTATAAGGCACAGAGATGTATCCGGAAACGCTATAGGCCCGGTTGTATTTCATAAAATTGGTGTGATAGACAATCCCGCCCCTCTGACTTTCGGTAATGGCAATGGTTCGGGCCTGCAGGCTGGAGGGAACGCGCTCGGTGGTTTGGCCAGCCTCATGTTCTACTTCATAAATGTAGTTAACGTCTTTATACGAACTGGCTAAAATAAAGGAGCCTTCCGCACCCGGTTCGCCGATGGTTTTAACGGGATAGTGCCATTGCGGTGTTTCTTCCGGTAATTCAGTACGCAATGGATTATATATGGATACATAGTTGAGGGCTTTTACTTCCGTGCCAAATTTATCTTTGCAAACGCTTTCGAGAAGGTAAACCCCGGGGCTAAGTGTTTTTAAATCGTTTAAAACAACTTCTTTATCGGTTTTTGTATTAAACGCCCGCTCTAAAATCACTTTACCTTTTTCCCATTTGTATTTGTTGGTTTCGTCGTCGTACAAATCGTGAGGGAAGAGCGTATAGTATTCTTCTCTGGTGTACAGGTGTTTGTCGGGTTGTGGCCACAGGCGGCTTCGGAATGGTTTTTTGGGCTGGTTAAGTTTATACAGGCGACTGGTACCGTTTACAAACTCTTCGGCGCCATTCAGGTTACTGGCATAAAACGCTATTTTCGGTAATTGGATAATATTAATTACTTCGGGAATAGTTACCGATAAGGTGATGGCTTGTGTACCAACTCTGAACGATGTGCTGTTGCTGTGTGTTTCGCCGTTAATGTCGGTTACATCGGCGTAAATTTCATACGTGTACGTTGGGTTATTGCTATTGTCGGCTGTTGGATCGGGAAGGGCTTTAAAGGTAATGTCGTATTCTCCTTTCTCGTTAGTTTTGCCTGTGCCATTCGTTATTTCAACTTCCTGTGATTGAAAGTAAGGGCGGTACCAGTAATACCAATACGGGTAGTTAACGCTGCGAACGACTCTATAATTTACCGTGGCACCATCGAGTAGGTTGCCGGCATAAGCTTTGGCGAAACTTTTTACGCTTACTTCATCGTTTAATTTATACGAGCCTTTCAGGGTATCAAATAAAACTTCAAATTTAGGGCGTTTGTATTCTTCAACGCTGATGTTGTGATTGCCATGTCCGTCAGAAATGCGCATCTGTCCGTTTAATACACCTTGTGGCGCAGTAAAACTTCCGGAAACGGTGCCGTATTCGTTTGTGGTTACATCTACCGAACTTACCAATTGTCCGTTTACATCGTAAAGCGAAACTTTTGTAGGGTAGTTGGGATAAATTTCGTGTTTATTATTTTGGTTTTTGAGAACAATACCTTTAAAATAAACAGTTTGCCCTGGTCTGTAAATGGCGCGATCGGTAAAAAAGTGAGTAACAACAGTGGTGTAGTTGTGTTCCTGACGTGGATAAACATAAAAGGAATTATCGCTCCAAAGTTTATCGTTGCCATTAATAAATTCGATAAAAAAGGATTGGTAAGATGTAAAATCACCAGAAGGAATACGAATAACACCTTCTGCATTGGTTGTAAATAATTTGCCTTTTTTTGTAACGTAATCTTGCTTTTCGTAATTGTACTCTTCGGTCCAGGTTTGGCACTGAACATTTTTTAATGATGTACCACTCTGACGGCTCATCACATAAAACTCGCGGTCTCCGTTTTTTAATCCGCGTTCAAAATAACCAATGTCGCTGACAATATAGGTTGAGTAGGCAACTATGTTTTTATCGCTGCTAAATTTTGGAGAAGTAGAGGCCAGTAAAAAGTAGTAACCGTTATCGGCAACAGGAACTTTTACTTCTACTTTATGCGGGTTGTAGTCGTTGTCTACCGGCATGTTTTGTTCAAAGTTCATCGCAACCGGCATTTCCAATAGTTTGGAAATAATTTTGTTGTCGTAATAACGGTTGTATAGTTTCCGCATTTCGGCCCGGTTGGTTTTGACAAGTCGAAAATAAATTTTACCGATGTTTGTATAATTCACCAGGATGCGGTTAGGCAGGCCAGTTTCATTCACCTGTTCTGACTGTATGTTAAGCGCCGGATCATTAATGCTCGCAATAAGATTTTTGGCCTTTCCGGAACCATTGCCCTGCGGGTGATTTTTTATAATAGCGTTGCATAGAGAAACGGCTGTTTTGCGGTACTCTTTGTATTTATCACTTTCCAAGGGATTGTATAACGCGCTTTTGTTATAATACCATTGCGCTTCGCGGAACAATACTTCGCTAACGTATTGTGAAGTGGCCATTTTAGTAGCTAGCCATTTTATAGATTGCAGGTAAAGGGAGTCTTTGGCCGGATTTTGAGAGTGGCTAAGAATAAAGTCGTAGCGTTCCAGTTCAAGATCCAGAATGGCGTCATTACGTTCGGCTTCGTTATGGAAGGTTAATAAATCCTGGAACAAGCGCAAAGAATAGTACTTTAATTCAAGACTGTCAGACGGCGCATTTATGGTAAGTTTCAGGAATTCGGGATAGGGAAGCGCATAAGCATCCGCGTTCACATTAAACTGGTCGGCCGCTTTGGTAACGTCGGCCTGAGAGTTTTTGAAAAAATCGATGGCTCTGTGAGCGAGTAAATCATAAAGTGTAGGGCGCCAGTTTCGGGTAGAGGCATCGCCTTTTACCAGAATTTCATCGTACAGGTCAACTTTAGTGCGTTTTAAACTGTCAGCATTCTGTAACGAGGCTTTGTAGTTAACAATGGTTTCATAAACAATTTTTTTAAGATCCCAGGTACTTATGTCTTTATTATTGAAAGCCACCGTTTGAGTACGATTGTAAAATTTCCAGGTGTTGTTTAGATAGTACTGCCAGTAAACATCGGCAAGGATACTCTGGAGAACAGGCTTAACAGGGAACGTGGCTTTGGCTATTTCGTTCTGTAGTTCTTCGGTACTTTTTTCTATGGAGTATTCTTCCTTAAACTGAAGGTATTTAAGACGGTGAATAATCGCCTTTACAATTTGAGGGTGATTCTTTTCTTTTTGCGCTTTTTTATAAATCTCTTCTGTAAGTTTTTGAGCGTCTTCGGTTAATCCTTTTCCCTCCGCTGTTTCTACTTTTTTCCAGAGTTGAGCGTATGTTTCGTTAGGGGGGAAGTTAAGCATGGTTTTTCGGTTTTTAAGTTTTATGTTATAGGCAGAGATGCTTGTTATGGCTAAAATAATAATACCCGTTAGCAGGGCCCAAATGGTTCGTTTGCTTTTGACTGACATATTTCGCTCGTTTTGTATTTAGATGAAGACCCGATGTCTTTTCCATAAAGGAGAAAGTAATCAGGGTTAAATTTTCCTTAAAATTATATAAATACAATCACTGAAAACTTTTTAAATCCTGAATAAAATCACGATTTTTACACTAATCTTGACTTTTTAACGTTTACAGATTATGGAAGCATTAGTGGAAATTTTGAAAATTATACTACCGGCGGGCGCTGTTTTTGCGGCGGCCTATCTGTTGGTAAACAAATTTATTGATAACGATCAGAAGCGTCGCGAACATGAATTAAAGAAAACGGCTCAGGCCGCCATTACACCGCTTAAAATACAAGCGTACGAACGGTTGGTTATTTTTCTGGAACGGATTCATCCAAATGTACTGGTTGTAAGGGTGAATAAGCACGGTATGACAAGTCAACAACTGCATCAGGAACTAATAAAGGCCATTAAATCGGAGTATGAACATAATTTGTCGCAACAGATATATGTGAGCGGGCCGGCCTGGGAACTGGTAAAAACGGCTAAAGAAGAAATTATTAAACTGGTAAATATTTCTTCAACAAAGGTGCCACACGATAACAGCAGCAACGATTTGGCCATGATGGTGCTTAATATTACCGCTAATGTGGATAAGAAAATGCCAAACGAAATCGCGCTTGAGTTTTTGAAGCGGGAGATAGCACAGGTTTTTTGATGTTCGGACCTATTATTTAATAATCAACGGTGTGTTATAGACAGAAACCCCTTTTTCGGTAATGTGGCAAATGTAAAAACCTTTGGTAATATGAGCAACCGGAATCGTTTTTACTGTACCATTAAACACTGTTTTGAGCACCTCTTCACCTACAAGATTCAGTATTACACAACTCGCTTCAGAGAAAGGGAAGGAAGATTCTATACAAACCGTTTCGTTTGCAGGATTGGGAAATAGCCTGAGTGATTTGGCAAATTGTAGTGTATTTATTTTTGTTAGTATAGTGCAGTTAGCTTGCTGATTAAAAACGGTTTGTAAAGAATCGATGGGTTCTTTTTGACTTCCCGAAGGCGTTATCACGCCAATAGAAAAGGATGGATTTCCATAGCTGTCAGCCGGGTTAGAAACTTTTAAAAAAGCAAATAGGGATGAGGTGTTATTAGATGCGCAACGCGTATCGGCACCAACTGTTTTTGCTCCTTGAAGTGCCGCCATTAGACGACATTTTAAATCGCCTTTCTCCCTTCTAAAACGAGCTTCCATAGAGTCGAGAACGTGTTGGCCGGATAAAATATTTCCTTGTATGGAATAATAAAAGCCATCAACGCGCCCGGTTAGGTGGTTTTTATAATTTAGGCAGTTTGTGCCGGTAAAGCCGGCAACGGTTATGCTATTCCCAGAGAATGCGACAACTCCATATTGTCTGGTTGCTGGTGTATTGGAAACGTCGTTTGTAGACAACCAGGATATAATTTGCTGGGCATTTTGCCCCAGCCGCATCCGTGATCGGGCATTATTTTGATTCTGAGGTAAGTAACTGGCTTGTGTATTAATGGCCCCGGTATCTGGTAATAAATCGCCGAGAAATCCTGGATTACCGGCAAAAATGGTGGTTGTTAAATCAACACAAGAAGCGCCAGAGCTTCCAACTTGTCTGGTTAATGAGTCTGCTCCAACAATGGAAAATGTATCCTGCGCAAAAACGGAAAGATGCAATAGTAAAACAAAGGGTACTAAGAGTCTTTTTTTCATTAACCAATTTATGTGTGTAATTTGATTAGCGAAAATAACATTTAAACATTAAAAAAGAGAAGTATAGTTTAACCTAAAACGAATTTTTCATCTCCACACTTACTTTTTCTACGTTTCCATTCATGGGTGGAAGTAATTTGGTGAGTTTAACATGTAAACTTTTCAATTGAGGAAAGTCTTCTTGTATGTTCCGGAAGATGCGATTGCATACGACTTCAATGAGTTTGTTACGAATAGCTACTTGTGCTTTTGCAATTTCGTAGATGGCACAGTAGTCAATGGTTTTTGAAAGGTCGTCGGTGTGCGCTGCTTCCGAAAAATCGGTGGTCATGTACACATCAACAATGTAATGTGCCCCAACACGGCCCTCTTCTTCTAAACAGCCATGGTAGCCGTATAGTTTTATTCCTTCAATATTTATATGATGTGTCATAGCGTTTACTCCAGTCCGTCCTGCCCGCCCATGTTGGGTTGGGTAGTACCGTTCTTGTTGCCTTTAGCGAAGCGTTTAAAAATAGAGGTGTCAAATTTGCCGAATAAATAGGTTACACTAAAGCGCAGGAAGCGTCCTTCACGTCTCCTTAAGGCCTCCTGATCAATGTAGGCGGTAGTTATATCAGATCCGTGGCGCTTGGTGTTAAAGGCATCGCTCAAGGTAAGGTTAAAGATAAGCTTGGTGTTTATCGTTTTGCCTAAAGACACATCCATGAAATAATTATCAAAAGTACGTCCGTTCAGGATAACTTTTGGCGCGTCGTAAGTGCCGTTAACCTGTAACTGAATTTTCCAGGGAAGGGTATAGTTAAATCCGACTTTGGCTTTATAACTCCAGCCTTCCGCTTTTTGTTCGGGTTGATTGTTTAATGAACCGCCATTGAGGAAAACGTAAAATACATCAAAGTTAAGGGTGGTATTAAAGTTTTGATGCAGATTTAGTCGTAGAGTATTTTCATAGCCATACCGCCAGATGTTTTTGGCATTAACCCAGGTGCTGACCGTTATATTGGAATCGGCAGCCGATGGGTATTGAAAGTTGGTTATCGGATTCTCGCTAAAGCGCGTGTAGGCCGAGGTTAACCAGTTGCCTTTGCTGAACTGAAGGTTGTAATTAAGTTCGCCAATGTTGATGAGCTCGGGTTTTAGCGCGGGGTTACCGATTCTGTAATTCCGGTTATCACTGAACATAACAAAAGGCATGGACTGGAAAAAATTCGGACGATCAATTTTGCGGCTCAGATTAAACTGCACCTCCTGTTTCCCCATTTTTTTACTCAGGTATAGCGAAGGAAATAGCGTATATTGCCAGTTTTTGCTACCGGCAGGGTATTCGTATTTGAAAGATTGATTTCGGTCGGTAAGCTTACCATAGTAATACGTTTGTTCAAAACGTAAACCGCCCTGATACCCGATGTCCCAAAATGTTTTTCCGGTATAGGTCGCATAAGCTGCATTTACCATGTCTTTAATGGTATAGCGGTTGGTCTGAGAAGTATCGGTAATAAAATCGCCGGAAGGAAAGGTGTTATATTGCGCGTTGTTTTCAAAATCTGAATTTTTGAGAAAAGACCTTGCCCCAGCTTCAAATTTTCGGGTATCGCTAAACGGATTAACAAAATCAGCCTGAAACACATATTGATTACTTGTTGTTCCACCCTTATTTTTCTGGATGCTGTTTGGCAAATACTGGTAGCCGTTGTTTTGCCATACCTGATTTTCTGTTGTAAACGTGTAGCCATTGCCCGCCAGACTTGTATTATAGTTGGCATCAACCGTTAGTTCTTTTCCGGGTTCGGGAAACGTTTTTTTATAGGTGATTTGCCCTGTATAATTTTCAAAGGAAGAACCCTGAAGGTTTACACGTTTACCCTTGCTGTACTCAATGTTATTGGAAGAGGTATTACTGAAAAACTGTTGATCGTTAAAGCCCATAAGTCCGTTAACATAAGCGATACCGCCGCCAATAGTGTTACGGTTATTAATATTATACTCTGCGCCAACGCGCCCGAAGTGAAACTGATTTTTACTGGTAAGGGTGTTGTTTTGCTTAAAAAAATCGCTGCCTTTTGTATTGGTAATAGCGTTATTAAAATTAAAAGTGGTGTTTTCGGTATAACCTTTGGTTTGATTGTAATTTGTCAGGTTACCGGAGTACATTACTGAAAAGTTCCAGGGGTTTTCTTTAACGTTTATATTCGTTGTCAAGCCATAACGGTCACCGGTTCCTATGCTTCCCATCACCATACCATTATAGCCGGGTTTTTGATTCTTTTTAAGCACTACATTAATAATTCCGCCACTGGCTGCCGCCTCGTATTTGGCACCAGGATTAGAAATAACTTCTACCCGCTCAATCTGATCGGCGGGAATCTGCTGCATGGTTAATGTTGTGGGTTTTCCATCAATATACATCATCACGCTTTTTTCACGAAGTGTGGCGTTACCATCCCCGTCAACGGTTAAAGAAGGGATGTTTTTCAGAACATCCACGCCGGTACCCCCACGCACAGAAAGATCCTTCTCAACGTTATATACTTTTCGGTCAACGCTCATCTGGAACGTGCTTTTTTCTCCTACTATTTCAATCTCTTTAAGTATTTTTTCATCTATATCCAGCCGGATGTTACCCAGATCCTGCTCCAGTTTGTTTGGTGCCTGAATGTATATTTTGGTATCAAAATTTTTATATCCTATTAAAGACACCCTTAACCGGAAACCACCCATTGGCGGCAGGTTTTCCAGATTAAAATCGCCGTTACTTTCTGTAAATCCACCGGCAATGGCACTGTCTTTATTATACCATAATACAACAACGCTGGCAAACTCTACCGGTTTTTTAGTTTTGCCGTCCAGCACTTTTCCATAAATACGGCCTTTAATGTCTTTCATTAATTTGGCCATATCATTAGCGTTTCCTTTACCTCCGCCGGGGGGGCCAAACTGCGCCCGAAGGGGTGTCGCCATAAGGAAAAATATGGTACAAATGAAAATGGTGTTTATTGCCTTTTTCCAAAAGGCCTGAATAGCGGGGATATACAACAAAGCGCGCATGTTAAAATGAGAGAGGGTTCAAAGGTAAATAAAATGGTACTGGCCTCATATCCCAAAAAGGTCTTTGGTGTAAAAACGTCGGTGAACGGTTGGTTTTAACGTTTGTTAGCAAATAACAGGGGGTGGGCGAGAATGGGCAACTATTCCTTAACGCTTATTCGATTCACGGAGATAGGCATCAAGGGCTCCTGACATACTTGGATTAACCGGGTTGGGCGCAAAAATATCCAAACGATACCCTTGTTCTTTTACCATTAAGGCCGTTGTATGTCCGAATGCGGCAATACGCGTATTACCCTGTTTAAACGAAGGAAAATTCTGTTTAAGTGATTTGATTCCTGCCGGGGTAAAAAATACCAACACATCAAAATCGTTCAGGGTTTTAATATCTGAGAGGTTAGCACTAACGGTTTTATAAAAAACCCCTTTAGTATAAGTTAATTGCATCTCATCTAAGAACTCCACAATTTGTTCCTTGTGAACATCGCTTACCGGTAATAAAAATTTTTCGCCTTTATTTTTTTTGATAACATCTACCAGATCGAGAATGGTGCCGTGCCCGAAGAATATTTTGCGTTTACGGTACTGAATATATTTTTGCAGGTAATAAGCGGTTTGTTCATTAATGCAAAAGTATTTCATGGTTTCGGGAACCGTCACGCGCATTTCGTTGCAAATACGGAAATAATGATCCACACTTAGCTTACTGGTTAAAATAACCGCGCCGTGTGCCAGAATATCAATGCGTTGTGCTCTGAAATCCTGAGGCGCAACGCCTTCAATTTTGATAAATTGTCGGAATGTTACGTTCAGATTATGCTTTCTGGCCAGATCAAGGTAAGGATTTTTATCAGTATCAACCGGTTTGGGCTGAGAAATCAGCAAACTTTTAATCCGGGTTTTAGGATGATTACTTACTTCAATTTGCGGGGGAGGAGGGAGTTTAAATGTTACTTTTCCAGATCCTCTTTTTTTACGCTCTTTAATGAAAGAGGCGCTGGCTGCTACTTCGGGTTTTTCATTTTCTTTTGAAGAAGGAGCGGCATCGGTTTTTTTTGAGGCCACTTTTTTCAAAGGGGCTTTTTTAGCCGGGGTCGAAGGCTTTACGGCACTTGTTTTTTTCTTCTGTGGCTTTAGTTCACGTTTTACCGCCTCTTTTTTGGCAGCAGCTTTAGCTTTTTTTACAGGCGCCTTCGAAACAGTTGCTGTTTTTTTTGCTTTTACCTTCGTTTTATTTGCTGCCATTCAGATCGGTTTAAAAATTAACAATAATAAATTTGACCAGGACCAAAGATGGTAAAATTTCCACGGCGCAAAAGTAGATAAAAATTTGCAAAAATCCTATATGTTGCTCCACGGCACTGAACACAAAGCCCCTAAACCATTTTAAAGCCAAATTGAACCCAAGAATAAAAAGACACGGAATAAGCATATAAACCGGGTTAACAGGACTGAATTCGGTAGCAACAAGGAAGGGGAAAAGCACAATACCTGTTGCCTGATTAATCAGCAGGTTGCTGTATGTATATTCATTAAACAGGGTTGAGGTTCCGGTGAGTAATCCTATCAGGTAGTGAAAAATATGCTTAACAGCAAAAACCATTAAAAAAAGAAAACAAAACGCCAGAAACTGAAAGGCAGGCGGACGATCATTAAAAACATTTCCAAAGTTCTTGTTGGTTTGATAAACGAAAAAACCAAAAAGAAAACAAAAAATGAAAGACAAGAGTAAAGAAACCGGTTTAAATGGATTGAAGTCTTCCCGTTCAATTTGCCGTGTTGTTTGCAGGCTGATGCTTGATAGCATAATTTTATCAAGCCGTTCGCGGAGACTGACCCGTGCCAGTACAATGCCGCTGAAAACCAGCAAAAGGAATACAGAAGGCCAGATATAATCCTGACCGTTTCTGAAAACAGGGTGTTGGTGTATGGGTGTTAGCGTATGGCCCTGAAAAATGGAAACCGTGTTCATGTTAATCAGGGAAATGGGTTAAAGCGCAAATACCCGCGAAATAGAGAAACCAAATTTAACTTGTCCTTTACTCCAGGTATCGCGCGTATTGGTAAGATAATTGTTCTCTGTTAAACCACTGGCATTTGTAAAGAAGAGACTAAATACGTGTCCTCCGGTTTCCATTTCTATACCAAGAGACAAGGGATTAAAGGCCGCGTCGTTATTTACATAGAAAGGTGCGAAGTTATAGAAGTAATCGCCAATCAGGCAAAGTCTTCTGGTAAGTTTAACTCTGGCCCCAAACCCGCAGGAAAACAACGCGTTCTGGTCTTCACTTAAATCTCTTTTGTTAATGCGTTCGTTGATATAATTCCGGTGATAGTAGGTGGGAAGTAACTCTACTGATAGCCATGGATTAATTTTACTGGCAATAATCAGCTGATTCAAAAAATTAAAGCGATGTAACTCGTTTGTTTCAAAATCTTTTACTACTCCCTGATACAAGGCAGGCGTTGTTTTATGAGTGTAGCCCATATCGCCAAAATAAGCGATAGAAACGGGCACGCTGAAGTTTGTGGTCTGCTCCAGCAAGCGCCATTTTACACTCCCGTCCAGTAAGCTGTTCATACGGCTTCGGCCAACACCCAATGTCAGATTTTTTGTTACACCATAATCAAAACTAAAACGGATATCTTCGGCCCCGTCGAAACCAAAAAATGTTTGAAAAGTATTATTAATGGGGTTTTTAAGATTATCGTCGTAAATATTGCCAAAACGGTGTGAGATACGGAAGTCGAGGTGTTTCGCTTTTACGGTTTCGGTTGTTTGAGCGTTGCCTAAACGGTAGGTTTTAAATGTGGCATACACTTTTTCGGGTTTGGTGTCTTTTTTTTCTTCAACCAAACTTAATAAATCATCCTGAGCAAAGGAAGGGAACGCTATAGCAAGCGCACTTAATAGAGTAAAATAACGCATCGTGGTATGGGAAGATTAGAATTTAGAAAATTATTTTTTTTGAAAGGGTTCTAATGTGCTGTCTAAGGTAACATCTACAACTTCAGCAATATTTTTTACATACAGAGAAGGCACTTTAATCCCATAATCGGCCACTTTAATTTTAAATTTGGCGTTGATTACGAGGTCTGAGCCTGACTTTTTTATGGTTCCGGGAATTGTTACCTCCTGCGTAACACCATGTATTTCCATTTTACCGGTAACAGTCACATTTTGTTCAGCGGTAGATTCATAATCTACCTTTTCGTTAATCCGGCCTTTAAAAACAGCATTCGGAAATTTTGGACTCTCCATGTAGTTTTCGTTGAAGTGCTCTTCCATTAACGCGTTTTTAAATTTGAAGCCAATGATCGTGAGACGCATCTGATAATCTCCCGTAGTAGTATTTAATACCTGCACGGAACTTTTATTGTGGGCCTCAATGTCTTCCAGTGGCGATTTGGAATAAAAAGAAACACTGGTTCCTTTATCCTTTACTTTGTAAATTTGAGCAAAGGAACCAAGGGTACCAAAACCCAAAAGGGCAGCAAAAAGCGCTTTTTTCATGTAGAGTAGTATAATTATTACAATCAAAATTAAACTAATTTTTCCAACTTACAATCTTTGAGGAACTTTTCTATCAAACGTGGAAAAGCCAAAGAATGCAAATTAATTAAAGGAACGCTCCTTTCTTTTTTTTTAAAGGTGCGGTTCAGTTGATACACATAAAATCTGGCGTAAAGGTGTTGGTGTGATAGAACGTGTTTATACTCTTTTGATGAAAACAACAAATCATAAGTGCTGTCAGAAAAAAACGTATGCGTGGTAACAGCTCGTAATTTCTCTTCCGATAGGGGTTTTTCCGTTTCGTGCAACAAAAATTCATACAGTCCCTGCCAGATATCTTTTGTTTCACGCCGTGTTATTGCTATTTGGTTTTTGGCATCAATAACTACAAAGTAATTCAGGTATCGGTTTTTTATTGCAGTTTTCTTTTGCTTTACGGGCAAAAACGCCACACGTCCGGAACGGAATCCCACACATTGCTGCTTAAAGATGCATTGTTGACAGTCAGGATTCGCCGGTCGGCAATGTAACGCGCCAAACTCCATAATTGCCTGATTATGAAGGTCAGGACGTTTCAAGTCCAGAAGGGAATCGGCCAGATGTTGAAATTCTTTTTTGCCGGAACCTGAATCAATCGGAGAATCAATACCAAATACCCGGCTTAAAACCCTGTAAACATTTCCATCTACCACGGCATAAGGCAGTTTGTAGGCTATGCTGGCAATGGCGGCTGCGGTATAAGGCCCAACGCCTTTAAGTTCTGCAATGGCTTCATAAGTTTTTGGAAAAACACCCCGGTTATGTTGGACAATAAATTTAGCCGCCGCGTGCAGGTTCCGGGCCCGGCTATAGTAGCCAAGTCCCTGCCAGAGTTTTAATACCTGGTCTTCTTTGGCTTTTGCAAGGTCTTTAACGGTTGGAAATGTTTCAGTAAACGCTATATAATAATTTAAGCCCTGTATCACCTGAGTTTGCTGAAGAATAATTTCAGAGAGCCATATTTTATAGGGATCCGTTTCTTTTCGCCAGGGAAGGTCCCGTTTGTTTTGCTGATACCAGTTTATGAGTAGTGTGCTGAAGCCTGACATGTTAATTAAAAGCACAAATGTCGGGCCTTTTAATGGCAGGAAGATGAAAAATCAATATTTTTTTGCTTTTCTGTTTGTTTTCTAATAAAAATACTATCTTTGCCGTCCCTTTAAAATAATTAATTAATTGATTTTAAATAAATTGTAATGACAAAAGCGGATATAGTAAACGAAATTTCAGAGAAAACCGGAGTAGAGAAAATAGCGGTACAAGCCACGGTGGAAGCCTTCATGAAATGTATTCGAAACACTATGATTGAAGGTAAAAACGTTTACCTGAGAGGCTTTGGGACGTTTGTAGTAAAAAAGCGTGCTGAAAAGATAGGTCGTAATATCAGCAAAAATACAACAGTGGTTATTCCTGCACATTATATTCCTTCGTTTAAACCCGCTAAAACATTTAGCGACAGGGTTAAACGGAATGTTAAAACCGCAGAACCAGAACCAAAGAATAACGATTAATAAGAATAGACCGTGAGCGCAGCGACAAAAACAATAACAGGAGTTTTAGCCGGCGCTGTGGGTTTAGCCGTTCTTTTATTTATTGCCCCAAAAACACCGTCAGATGCTCATAAAGGGCACGAACACGCCGAAAAAAAGAGCACTACGGCCTCATTGGAACTGTTTTTGAACACCTCGGAACAGGCTTTACCACAAGCAGAAAAAGATCGTTTATCGGAATTTAAAAAAACGTCCCGATTTGATTCTCTTCAGGCGTTCTGGTTAAAGAACAAACGTCCCGATCTGGTGGCCTACTACGCGGAACAAAATGCATTAAAAACACAAAAAACGGAAGACTGGGTTTTGGCAGGAGAGCGGTATTACGGGTCTGCACGTTTTGTGAAAGATAATACCGAATTACCGATATTATACCAGTCGGCAATTCGCTGTTTAAAAACAGCCATAGAAAAGGGGAGCACAGAAAGTAAAACAAAAATAGTACTGGCCTCGTGTTATGTTGAAGGAAGTGAGAATCCCATGGAGGGGATAAGCCTCCTGCGTGAAGTGGAAAAGACGGACAGCAATAATGTACAACTTCAATTGGCATTTGCAACGTTTTCGATGAAAAGCGGGCAAACGGATAAAGCCATTAAACGGTTTAAAAACGTGTTGCGGATTGATAGTACCTATTTGGAAGCGTATCTCTATCTGGCGGATATCTACGATCAGGAAAAAGATAAGCCCAATACCATTAAAATGCTGGAAGTATATGCGTCGAAAACGCCTGACCCTACCAGCAAAATAGAGGTTCAAAAATATATTGAAGAATTAAAGTTTAAATAAAAAAAGTATAAACCATTAAAAAAGCATAGTATGCCTAGCGGAAAGAAAAGAAAAAGACATAAAATGGCGACGCACAAACGCAAAAAACGTTTGAGAAAAAATCGTCATAAGAAAAAATAACCTGATTTGGTTATTTAACCTTCTTCTAAAACGGATAGGGCCAGGCTTTATCCGTTTTAGTCATTGGTATTTATTTACGGATGCTGCTTTTTATTAGTGGACAGGTGTACTGTACCTTGAAAGCACACAAACATAAAATATTCAGAGCGTGAATCACGAATTAGTAATCAATTCAACGCCTAACGAAGTTATTATTGCATTATTGAGCGATAAGCGCTTAATAGAACTTCACAGGGAGAAAAACAATTCACAGTTTTCGGTAGGCGATATATATTTTGGCAAAGCCAAGAAAGTTATGACCGGACTCAACGCCGCGTTTGTGGATGTTGGGTACGAAAAGGATGCGTTCTTACATTATCTGGATCTTGGTCCGCAGGCACTTTCTCTTAATAAATACGTAGAGGGTGTAAGAAACGGAAAACAGAATGTCAGTAATCTCATGTATTTTAAAAATGAGGACGACATTAAAAAAGACGGCAAAATTAATGATGTTATTAAAAGTGGGCAGCATGTACTGGTTCAGGTAGCAAAAGAACCGATCAGCGCCAAAGGACCACGCATCACCACAGAAATAAGCATCGCGGGGCGTTATCTGGTGTTAATACCGTTTAACGACAAAATATCTGTATCGTCTAAAATCAGAAACATTGAGGAGAAGAACCGGCTTAAAGATCTGATGCAATCCATCAAACCTAAAAATTTTGGTGTTATTGTAAGAACGGTGGCCGAAAACAAGACCGTGGCTGAACTGGAAGGCGATCTTAATGACCTGATCAAAAAATGGGACGAGTGTTTTAAAACGTTGAAAAGCGCAGAACCTCCAACCAGAGTCCATGGTGAAATGGACCGGACAAATGCCATTTTACGCGATTTTTTAAATGAGTCATTTAACGCCATACACGTTAACGATGTTAAAATGTATGAAGAGGTTAGGGCCTACCTTAAAAGCATTGCCCCCAATAAAATTGATATTGTAAAGCTCTTCTCTGGCCGTGGCCCTATATTTGACGCTTTAGGGATAGAAAAACAAATTAAAGGCTTGTTTGGAAAAACAGTTCACATGCGTAGCGGAGCCTACCTTGTTATTGAACACACCGAAGCTCTGCATGTGTTTGATGTGAATAGCGGAAACCGGGCCAAAAGCGACAGCACTCAGGAAGAAAACGCGCTCGAAGTAAATCTGGAAGCGGCTGTAGAGGTAGCGCGCCAGTTGCGGTTGCGCGACATGGGTGGAATTATAGTAGTGGACTTCATTGATATGCATAATCAGGATAATCGTAAACTTCTTTACGATAAACTGAAAGAAGAGATGAAGACCGACAGGGCCAAGCATAATATTTTACCTCCCAGCAAATTTGGCCTGGTGCAAATTACAAGACAGC
The DNA here is from genome assembly GCA_030054095.1 of Sediminibacterium sp. Lineage (GTDB taxonomy): Bacteria > Bacteroidota > Bacteroidia > B-17B0 > Aurantibacillaceae > Aurantibacillus. The sequence continues at coordinate 10,575 of JASGCO010000005.1, read as the reverse complement.
GCCTTCGTCCGGAAGTAAACGTAGAAGTTCTGGAAACTTGTCCAAGTTGTGGAGGAACCGGAAAGGTACAGCCAAGTTTGTTATTTGTGGATCAGATAGAAAATGCCCTTCGGTTTATTGTAAAAGAACAGAATGAAAAGAAGATTACATTAAACGTCCATCCATATATTGAAGCCTTTATTAAAAAAGGAGGCTTTTTACGAAGTAAACAATGGAAATGGTACTTCGAATACAAACAATGGATTAAGGTGGAAGGAATGGTAAGTTACGGTTTTATGGAATACCGTTTTCTTAATAAAGATCAGGACGAAATAGTAATATAAAGATCAGGAACGGAAACACTATGTTTCCGTTTTTGTTTGATATACCAGTATCCCGGAAAACCACAGAGGACAGCACATGAATTTCTGCTTAAAATAAAGAGGCTGATTTTATTAGCGTATTTTTAGAAGGGATATAAGTATTAAAAGTATTTTTGCATAAACTAATTTTCAATGGCTCAGTTCATCTCCTCAAATGAAAAAAAAGTAAAGCAAATTATCTATGTTACAACAATAGCGATTTGCGCGGTTGTAATTGTGCTTAACCAGAAATGGATTCCACACCCGGAGACATTCCCCGCGTTTATTTATAAATTGCCAAAGCTTAATGCCATCTTAAACGGAACCTGTAGTGTCTTACTCGTTCTTTCGTTGCTAGCCATTAAGCAACGTAAAATAGAGCTGCATAAAAAACTGAACATAACAGCTTTTATTTTAAGCGCTCTGTTTCTTATCTCGTACGTTACCGCGCATTATTTTATTCCCGACACAAAGTATGGCGATAGTAACCACGATGGACTTATGAGCCCCGAAGAAAGCGCATTGGTGGGCGGAATAAAACCACTTTACCTTGTTTTACTCTTGTCGCATATTTTTCTTGCTGTAGTAGTATTGCCAATGGTATTGTTAAGTTTTTATTATGGCTTAACTGATCAGCGGGAGAAACACCGCAAATTAACACGGTTCAGCTATCCTGTCTGGTTGTATGTAACGGTTACCGGCGTTTTGGTGTATTGGATGATAAGTCCTTATTACAACTACTAATTCTCGATAATCCTGTGTGCGTGAGCAGAATTATACTTGTACGTGCCGGAAAACGGCTGTGCTTATGGATAATCTGTCTGTCTCTTATTTCCTGTTCGGGCAATAAAGAAGAGAAAACCGTAAACCAGTCAGTTAAAATAGCACCATCATCTGTTACGTTTAATGAACACATTGCTCCGCTCATTTATCAGAATTGCACCCCTTGCCATCGGAAAGGACAAAGCGGACCATTTGAATTGCTGACGTATAACGACGCAAAAAAAAGAGCAAAGCAGATAAAATTTGTAACAGGTACACGCTACATGCCACCGTGGCCTGCCGACGCGGAGTACACACATTTTGCCAACGAACGCCGCCTGTCTGAAGAACAAATTGAAATGATCCGTAATTGGGTTGATAATGGATGTAAGCAGGGAACAGCTGGCACAGAGCCACCGTTACCTGTGTTTAATGATAGTTCTTGGTTTGGGAAACCGGATATGGTGATAAGGCCAATAGAACCGGTTAAAATAAAGGGAAATGGAACCGACGCGTTTATAATTGTAAAATTTCCGTATGAACTTAAAACAGATACATTAGTAGATTTTATTGAATTTGTTCCGCACCAAAAAAAACTGGTACATCATGTAAACGGACACACGCTGAGTTACGATGAAAACAGAGAAACCAATTATTTTACAGGTAAAGCATGGAACGATGATACAAACGGGAGCTACGAGTCGGTTTTCAAAGACATGGGTTTGCCTTATACCGATGGCGCAGCGCCCCGGCTCCCGACCCTGACACCCAATACCATTTATTATTTACCTGGTTACACTCCGCCGGTGTATCCGGCCGAAATAGGAGGGTATAAACTGAAAAGAAAAGGTGTTTTTTTACTTAAAAGCGTGCATTATGGTCCCAGTAACAACGATGTGCTGGACAGCAGTTATATAAATGTGTTTTTCAGAAAGCAACCAATAGAGCGACCGATCAGTGAAACGCAATTAGGAACGTTTGGTATATCGCCTGTTGAGCCCGAGTTGATTATTCCTGCTAATACAGTTAAAACGTTTCACACAAAAGCAACAATTGCTAACCCAATCTCCATACTGTCTGTAAATCCGCACATGCACCTGATTGGAAAAAGTTTTTGGGCCTTTGCCATTAAACCGAACGGAGACACGATTCCGCTTATCCGGCTAAACAAATGGGACTTTAGATGGCAATACTATTATACCTATAAGCACCCGGTTAAAATTGAAGCAAATACAACCATTCATGTATATGGCACGTTTGATAATACGGCCGCCAACCCATTTAACCCTTTTCATCCGGCACGGACGATTACCTATGGCAACGGAATAGAAAGCATGAGAACGACGGAGGAGATGTTTCAGTTTATTTTTTCGTATTTACCCTATCGGCAAGGAGATGAACAAATAGACCTGGAAAGGAAGCTGCAACCACACCAATAGTGGGAAAAATATTTTTTGTAATCGCCTGAACAATTAAACGGTAACTGTGTTTAATAAGGTATACAACTTATACAACACATGAAAACAACTTTTACCCAAACAACAGTTGCGTTTGCGATAGCTACGCTCTGTACAGCAACATCACTGGCTCAACAGTGGAATCTTGGACTCAATACCGTAACAGCACTTCAGGCAAATACGATTGGAACATCTAATCTTTCTGCCGCCGGGAAAACATCTTTTGGTGTGTTTACAAATAGTATAGAACGTGCGGTGTTTGATGGAGCAACCTACAACACTACATTCAGGGGAACTTTGGGACAAATGGCCATTAATACCAACATTGCCGGAACATCTTACATGCAGGCTCAAAAATCAACACTTGGGCTTTACGCTTCTCCGGGATGTACAACTACCGGAACATCCGGCTCTGACATGTATCAGGCGGCCAGAAATATTTTTATGCAACCATCAGTAGATGTGCCAGGATATGCAGGAGCATCTAATGTAGGAAGGGTATTTATTGGTGAGGCACCGTTTTCACCTTCCGGCATTTCATTCCTGCCAAAATTATTGGTTCGTGGCGGAGGAAGTGTCTCTGCTTCCTGCGGCAGTGTTCCTAATCCGGATAATATTGGCCTGGTCAGTTTGGGAAATTTTGGAGAATCTGTCGCTTCGGGGGCAGCTAACAAGTGGTTGTCATTGGGCACAAGACCGTCTTCTCAGCCTGGATTTAACTCGTATGGTTTCAGAGCACAATGGAATAATTACGCGGGCGACCTTACCGTTCAGGAACGTTCATCGGGAAGCATTAAAGACGTTTCTCTTACCTGGCAGGACGGAACAACAACCCTTGCGCCAAACACACTAGGGTTTAACAGTAATAACGGACTTTTAGTACAATTCCGTAATGGGAACGTTCCTAGCGCCACACCATCTAACGACCGTTTTACTGTGGCAAGATACAGCATTAATAATGGTACAGGATTATTGGAAATAAACGGAAACTTATCTACCGGTGTGGTTTTAAGTCCGTCAGATAGCCGCTTAAAAAAGGAGATCGTAAATATGCAAAACAGTCTGGAGATTATTAATCGTCTGAATCCCGTAACGTATAACTACAAAGCCGACGAGTATGCTGAAATGGGATTGCCTACCTATAAGCAATATGGCTTTATTGCACAGGAAATGGAAAAGGTATTGCCAACGCATGTTGTAGATTTAAATAACGGGTTCAAAGCAGTAAATTATGTAATGCTCATCCCAATATTAACAAAAGGCATGCAGGAAATGAACGGTGTAGTTTCGGCTTTAAAACAGGAAATCAACAGTCTAAAATCAGAGAATAATGAGTTGTTGAAAGAACTGGAACGCAAAGGCATTATGACTTCAGGTGGTACCGGAAGTTTTAACGATCAGTTTTTTCAAAACAAGCCAAACCCTTTTAACGAAGTAACAACCATTAGTTTTGCATTTAAAAACGATCAGGCATATAAAATTGTTCTTACGGACCTTACCGGTAAAAAACTTAAAGAATTCTCTGATCTTAGAGGAAACGGAGATGTTCAAATTACCAAAAGTGATTTACCAAATGCAGGAATTTACTTATATAGCTTAATGACCTTGGAAGGAGAAATTTTGGCAACAAAACAAATGGTTTTTGAAAAATAGAAACAGAGAAGTACACGCGTGCTTTTACATGGTGTTGCGAAACGCAAATTATCAGATATAACGCAAAAAGGGATCCGGAAGGATCCCTTTTTTAATGGAAATGGATGAAGGATTAATTTTTAATAAACTTGTACGATTTACTGGCTTTACCAACAGAAAAGGAAATATCATAGGTTCCGTTAGCCAAACCATCAAGGTTTATTTGTGCAGGTTCAGAAGAAGTGTTTTTTAACTGACCGCGTTTAACTTCCTGTCCCAAAATATTCACAATTTTATAACTGATCAAGTTTTCAGAAATAGCAGAGAATTGAACCAGCATGTTTTCTTTTACAGGATTCGGTGCAATCTGTAAAGAAGAAATAAGCATGAACGCTTCGTTTATATCTGTGGTAATATCATAATAAACCGACTGTGATGAGGAAGAACAACCGGTACCATTATCCAGCCACACACTGTACCACCCACTGGCGGTTGGCTGATAGGTTTGGGAAGTAGCTCCTGGAATAACACTGCCGTTAAGGTACCATTGGTATAAAGGTGCCGTAACAGAACTGCTTAAAATATTACCATTTACCAAAACGCTTGGTATAGCAGGAGCCTGCGACACAAAAAGTGTAGCGTTTCCGGTTGTATTACACGCTCCAATGGAGGCGGTATACGTAAACACGGTATTGTTTGCGCCACTGACTGAAACAACGCTTCCGGTGGCGCTGTTAGACCAGGCAACAGTTGTAGCGTTTGTCGTTAAGGTAATAATCCCACTTTGATTTCCGCAAACCGTAGGATTGTTGGCTGCCGCAGTTGGCGGCCCACTAACCGTTATGGTTGCAACGTAAGGAGAGCTGGCACCATTACCGTTTGTTGCAATAAGCGAAGCGGTATAAGTTCCTGTGGCAGTATAAGTTACAGAAGGGTTTTGAAGCGTTGAACTGGAGATAGATGCCCCCTGAAAATTCCATTGCCACGATGTTGGATTGTTGGATGAGCCATCTACCAAAGAGAACGGAAGATTGATACAGGCCGAAGAATATAATCCGGAGAAGTAGGCATTAGGAGCGGCAGAAGGATTGCTGTAAAGATCTGTTTCCCAAACACCGCGGCCGTAAGTTGCAGCACGCAACTTGTTGGTTGGGTAATAAATTTCCAGATCAGCAACTACTACATTCGGAAGTCCCTGAAAATAAGGCATCCACGAACTCATGCTTGCTTCGCGGTAATATACGCCAACATCGGTACCCACATATAAAACTTTTGGACTATTCTTTTTATGAACAATACAATTAGCCGGGATATTTGGTAAGCCATTAGAGTAATTGGTCCAGGTAGAGCCGCCGTTATTTGATTCAAACACCTTGTTACCGGAAGAAAAGCCGGAGAAGGTAATCCAGACATTATTTTCATTTTGATTGTCAACAGCAATTCGTGTAATGGTTAAATTAGGCAATCCGGCAGCAATACTACCCCAACTCGCGCCTCCATTTGTGCTCTTAAAAATACCGGCGCCCGCAGAAGCATAAATAACATTATTATTGGATGGGGCAACCGCAATATGATTAATGGTGCCAAGATTACCGGTTCCTAAAGCAGTCCAAGTTGTGCCTTGATTGGTGGATTTATAAACCCGCTCGTAACCACAATAAAATGTATTGGCGTTTACCGGATCTTGTATTATAGGAGCAACCCATGCAGCGGTACCCGTTAGCCCGTTGGTAATACCCGACCAGGAAGCTCCTCCGTTTGTACTGCGGTTAAACGATCCTTCATATTGAGATCCGACCATTACACTATTATTATTCCATGACACAAAGCAATCCATTCCGTCGCCACCCATGGTTTCACTCCAACCAGCGCCATTATAAAGATTTGTTCCATTGTCCTGATGTCCTGTAATAATAAGGCTGGGTGTGCTTGTAGATTGTCCCATTCTGTATATCTGGGCAATATTCATGTTACCATTAATCGTTGTCCAGGTACTGTTGGTGTTGGTAGAAACAGAAATACCGCCATCGTGCCCTAAGTAAATCGTAGATCCACTGGTCCATTGAACATCATGAAGATCCGCGTGCACATAAGGCTTTCCACCACCACCATACCAATGGGTGTTTAGTGTCCAAGTAACTCCTCCGTTAGTTGACCGCCAAGTATTAACTCCTCCGGCAACAATGTAGTCTGCGTTTACAGGTGATACGCCAATGGCAATATCGTACCATCCCTGACCAGCACTAGGTCCGCCACCAGCGCCATTTGTACTCCAGTCAAAAATATTGGGAGAGGAACTCATCAGACTAAAACTGGACGCAGAGTTGGTGGAGCGGTACAGCCCGCCAAAACCATTATTGGTGGCGCTGCATAAGATGTAAACGTAGTTAGGGTTAGCTGGCGTTACAGCAATGCTCAGGCGGTTTACGCTCAAAGATGGAGCAATAGTAACACCGGCAAACGACGCGCCTCCATTTGTTGACTTCACACAGGAACCATTTGTTACGGCGTAAACCACGGTGGTATCACCGGGTTTATATTCCATATCTCTGAAATAACCGCTGGCAACAGACATCCAGTTGCTGCCACCATCCAGAGATCTGAATATTCCGGCACTTGAGGCAAACAATAAAGAATTGGAGTTTTGCGGGTTAATCAATAAACGCCCTGGTCTTCTTTGTAAAGAGGTAGCCCAGGTTAAACCTGTTGTATTCCATGTAACACCGCCGTTGGTGCTTTTCAACACGCCAGTAGCATAGGTGTCACCAGCATCATTGTCTCCGGTAGCAATGTACATTATATTAGTGTTTTGCGGATCAATGGCTATGTCGCCAATACCTAATGAGGCTAACTGGTCGGTGGTGGTGGTCCACGATGCTCCGTTGTTAGTGGTTTTCCATAATCCGCCGGCTGCGGTTCCAACAAAAACAATGGAACTGTTGCCAGGCATAAAACGAATACATTGTAAACGTCCTGCATCGCCTCCTACCGGAGAACCGAAAGGCCCGAGGGGTGTCCAGTTAGCGGTGGTGGCAGAAACAGCGGCCATTGCCGAAGATGTTTTATTAGTGGATTGTTCGGCAAGATATTCGTTATACTTTTCAATTGCTAAACTCCGGGAGGCAAGTTTCATGTCGCCGCTGGGGTACACCCGCTGCTGCATAAACCACTCCCAACGCCTGAAGGCCCTGTAACCACGGCCTCTTTCATAAGGACGATCTTTCCAGTAGGCATTAAATTCCCGCTGAATATCGTAGAAATTTGCATTCGGATCCTGCATCATTTCTACCCACTTCTGGGAAAAACTATTTAATAGGGGGATGGTTAAGAAGAATAGAACAGCGATTTTTTTCATGGTAAAAATTATAGAACGATAAATATAGGCCTAAACCAATTTAAAAGCAAGCCTCCAAAACATTTAACATCTATACACAAAAATGGAATAAACAGAACATTGTTTATATATATTATTAACCTTAAATCTTAACCAGAGTATAAATAAATAGATTTAAGATACTATAAACAGAAAAACATTAAATGTATGGCCAAGAAAGCAATTAAAACGCGTACCACAACACCAAAAAAGATTTTCGTTCTGGATACATCTGTAATTATTTATGATCATACTGCCATTAAAAATTTTCAGGAGCATGATGTAGTGATACCCATTACTGTTCTCGAAGAACTGGATAATTTTAAAAAAGGGAATGACACCAAAAATTTCGCTGCCCGAGAGTTTTCAAGATATATTGATGGGTTAAGTGGTAAAAACACCCTGCAGGACTGGACACCCATAAATGGCCCAACCCGCGGAAAATTCAAGATAGAAATGCAGGCCTCGAGCCGTGTAAATGCTGAAAAGATTTTTGACGACAAAAAGGCGGATCATCGTATTTTAAACACCGCATTATTTGTTGCGGAAAATCACCCTGATCGGAAAGTGGTTTTAGTGACAAAGGATATAAACCTGCGCATTAAAGCAAAATCCCTTAACCTTATTGCCGAAGATTATGAAACCGGAAAAATAAAAACGGTTGACGAACTATACACCGGTATGAGCGAGGCAGAAAAAGTCAGTCAGGAAAAAATTACGGCAATATACAATAGTGGCGCCTGCCCTTCGAAAGATGTGTTGAAAAAGGGCGATTTACTAAGTAATCATTATTACATTCTCAAAAACGGTTCATCGAGTGTGCTTGCCCGTTATAACAGCGAAGACGAGAGTTTACAAAGGGTAATAAAAACCGCTGCGTTTGGTGTAATACCAAAAAATGCAGAACAGGCGTTTGCATTGGATGCTATTATGAATCCGGATATTAAACTGGTAACGATACAAGGTGTGGCCGGAACCGGAAAAACATTATTGTCTCTGGCGGGAGCCCTTGAACAACGCAGGAATTATCACCAGATATATCTCGCCAGACCAATTGTTCCGCTCAGCAATAAAGACATTGGCTATTTACCCGGAGATGTAAATAGTAAATTGAATCCTTACATGGAGCCTCTGTGGGATAACCTGAAATACATCCGGAGCCTGTTCAGCGAAAAGGATAAAGAACATAAGCAACTCAACGAAATGGTGGAGGCGCAAAAATTGGTGGTGTGCCCCTTAGCTTATATACGTGGACGAAGTTTGAGTAATGTGTTCTTTATTGTGGATGAAGCACAAAATCTGACACCGCACGAAGTAAAAACAATAATTACCCGTGCCGGTGAAAACACAAAGATTGTGTTTACCGGAGATATCTATCAGATTGATACGCCCTATCTGGACGCACAGAGTAACGGATTAAGCTATCTTATCGAAAAGGTAAAAGGACAGCCACTCTACGCGCATGTTACGTTACAAAAAGGTGAACGTAGCGAACTGGCTAATCTGGCTAATGATTTATTGTAATTGCCGAAGGTACAGTTGCACGGTGTTTTCTAATCCGTAATAAAGTGCATCCGAAACAAGTGCGTGACCAATGCTGACCTCAAGCAATTGAGGAATGTTCTTGTAGAAGAAATTCAGATTTTCAAGACTGAGATCGTGGCCCGCGTTTACACCCAATCCTAGTTCAAAAGCTTTTTTAGCGGCAGAAACAAATGGAAGGATTGCGCTTTCTTTATCACTATTGTACAAGTGAGCATACGACTCTGTGTAAAGTTCAATACGGTCTGTTCCCGTGGCCTTGGCGCCTTTTACCATTTTTTCATCCGGGTCAACAAAAATGGAAGTGCGTATGCCTTTGCTTTTAAATAGCGCAATTGTATCCTGAAGATAAGATTGGTTAGTAATTGTATCCCACCCATGATCACTGGTTAATTGACCCTGCCCATCAGGAACCAATGTTACCTGTGCAGGCAATACCTCAAGTACGAGGTCAACAAATTTTTGTTCTTTAGGGTTTCCTTCAATATTAAATTCTGTATTAAGCAATGGTTTTAATTCTCTTACATCTGAGTACCTTATATGGCGTTCATCGGGCCGGGGGTGAACGGTAATGCCTTGTGCACCAAACCGTTCCAGATCAAGTGCCACTTTAACAACATTTGGATTATTTCCGCCCCTCGAGTTTCGGAGCGTTGCTATTTTATTAATATTTACGCTTAATTTCGCCATTGGTTTTACAAATAAAAAGTAACGGAATCACACTATATTGAGCAGGTTTTTCGTTATAAAGGTAAAGCTAAATATTTTACTAAATTTGCGCAACTTACAATGATAGTATCTGATTTAATAACAGAAGAAATACCCCCCCTTAAAACAACGGATACCGTAGAAAAGGCATTAGACTGGATGGAACAATTTAAGGTGTCACATCTGGCTGTAGTTAAGAACAGAGAATTACTGGGTGTGGTATCAGAGAGTGACTTATTGGATTACGATAAACCCGATGATACAATAGCAGATCTTAAGTTGGAACTACTGAAGCCCATTATTCACCATTACCAACACACATACGATTTGGTTAAACTAATGAGTGGTCTTAATCTTACGTTGATTCCGGTACTGGATGAGAAAGAATTATTTAAGGGTTGTATAACATTAAAGGGAATTGTGCAGAATCTGAGTAACATGACCGCCGTCCAGAATCCGGGTGGCGTTATTGTTCTTGAACTAAATCAGAATGATTATTCAGTTACGCAAATTGGCAGTATTGTAGAAGGAAACGACGCAAAAATATTAAGCCTGCACGTTTCTTCTAACCCTGACAGCATGAAGCTGGAAGTAACCTTAAAAGTAAATACTGAAAACCTTTCCAGTATTTTACAAACGTTTGCGCGTTACAATTATATGGTTAAAGCATCTTTCCACCACGGCGATTACGAAAAAGATTTAAAAAACCGTTTGGACGAGTTTCTGCACTTTCTTAATATTTAACGTTTCTGCTAACGTA
>JASGCO010000044.1 GCA_030054095.1 Sediminibacterium sp. | reverse complement strand
TTAATTATCTTAATGTTTCATTTTGTAAGCCATGTTTCAAATACCTATCTTTATTAAAAGAATGTTATGGACACTCAGTTAGCGTTAAAAAAAATAGAAGGATTAACAGCAATGTTACAAGCGCTTCGTCCCATAAAGCCTGAGTACAACAAAAAACTGGAAGATAAATTCAGGTTGGAGTTTAATTACAACTCCAATCACATTGAAGGAAATACACTAACTTACGGAAAAACCAAACTATTGCTCTTTTTCGACCAAACATCAGGCGATCACACCATGCGTGAGTACGAAGAAATGAAAGCACATGACGTGGCCTACTACTATATTAAACAAATTGCGGAAGATACAGAACGGGATTTGAATGAAACAATTCTACGAGAGTTACATAAAATCATTCTGGTTCGTCCATTCTGGAAAGAAGCCATAACGCCAGACGGGCAAGTTACCAAGCGAAAGATTCAGGTAGGTGAATACAAAAAACAACCTAATTCCGTGCGTTTATCAAACGGCGAGCTATTTGATTACGAATCGCCTGAAACAACACCTGCTGCCATGCACGATTTAATGAAGTGGTTTCATGAAGAAATGCGAAAGAAAGAACTTCATCCTATTGTTTTGGGTGCGTTACTGCATTATAAATTTGTGTGTATCCATCCTTTTGACGATGGCAACGGCCGTTTATCCCGCCTTTTACTTAACTATGTTCTACTTAAACATCAACTGCCGCCAATCATTATAAAATCTGACGATAAAAAAAATTACCTGGCCGCATTAAATAAAGCAGATAGCGGAGATATAGATGCGTTTGTCAACTATATTTTAAATCAAAGTATCTGGAGCCTGGAATTAAGTATCAGGGCTGCAAAAGGGGAAGATGTCGAAGAAAAAGGTGATATAGATAAAGAAATTGATCTTTGGAAAAAAGAACTAAAAGCTAAGAAGACCGGCATTCCCTTTTCACCCGATAAAGTTTATTCTATTTACTATAATTCGTTGCGTCCTGTTTTTCTTCAAATAATTAATACATTACGGGCAAAATTTATCGAAATTTATCCTTCAATTGAAATCCACCTTTATAAAGACCCAAAAACGGTTGGACGGCCAATAGAGTCTTTTGATCTGGAGGTTAACGCCCTAAAAGACCCCACATTTATCCCTAAGGAAAATACCATCAAAACCATAAGCGCATCTATCACCTTAATTAATTCTCTTCTAATAGAGAAGCAGGATTTAAACATTCACTTTGAAATAAGGGTTCACTTTAAACCGATGCTATACAGTATTGAATTTACCGGAACATATACGGATAAACCATACAACGCTGATCTAACGGAAGATGAAAAAACTGAAATTGTTACTGCCAGTGTTAAACATATTTTTAAAGAAATTAAAACCAAACAAAAGGGAGAAAAATTCTAAAAAAACACCTCTTGCGCCAGACGAAAGGTATTGCAATGCGCCTCTACAATAATTTTAATATCTTCCGAATAGCCTCCGCCCATTGAAATAGCTATTGGAATACCATTTTGCTTACACGTCTTTAACACAAACGCGTCGCGGGTTTTACAGCCTTCCAGGCTTAAGTTTAAACGTCCTAACTTATCGGTTGCCAGTACATCTACGCCGCTCTGGTAGAATATAAAGTCCGGCTGAACTGAATCCAGTAAACGCGGAAGGGTTGTGTATAATAGGTTAAGATAAGTAGTGTCATCTGTGCCATCCGGTAAAGGAATATCCAGATCGGATTGTTCTTTTTGCGCGGGAAAATTTTTAGCCCCGTGCATACTAAAGGTAAACACGCGGGGTTCGTTCCGAAATATTTCCGCGGTACCGTTGCCCTGATGCACATCCAGATCCACTACCAGAATGTTAGAAGCCAGACGATGCGTTAGCAGGTAATTGGCGGCTACAGCGATATCATTCAGTAAACAAAATCCTTCGCCCCGGTTTGTATAGGCATGGTGGGTGCCTCCGGCTACATTCATACTTACACCATATTGCCGGGCAAACAGCGCGTTATCAATGGTGCCCTGTAAAATCCGCAATTCGCGTTCTACGAGTTGAGGCGATAAGGGAAAGCCAATCCGCCGGACCGAAGCCGCATCGAGGGTTTGCTGTTTAAGTTGTTGGTAATAGCGGGTATCGTGTGTCTGTAACACTACTTCATCCGCGCATCGTGCCGGCGCGAAAAAATTACGGTCATTAACCGTTCCTTCGTGCAGCAACTGAGCGGGAATCAGTTCGTACTTAAGCATGGGAAATCGGTGACCTTCGGGTAAAGGATGTGCAAAAACGGGATCCCAGGCAATTTTCAGCATTGTAACACTAACAACCTGATACAACAACTAGTTTTAAAATTTATCGAAAAAATGCGCTTCCACATCAAAGGTAGATTTTATTCCCACTTCCTGATAATCGGTTTCCAGCCAGCGGGTAGCTACTTCACGTCCTTTATTTTTAAGTGTAAGTAAAAACTCCCAGCTGGTATTCATTTTACTACTGTAGCTTAACTGACTGAGCGCGTCGTAACCGCTGATGGTATGAATAAAAATTTCGCGGTTCATTTTATCGTCCACCTGTAAAATGCCATTACGGAACAGTTCATTGCGGTAATGAATGAGTTTCATTTCGTTGATAAGACTGCTGTTAAACGAAATTTCGTTAACACGGTCGGCAATATCACGCGCGGTGGTTGGTACTGAATTGATATTAATGGAATTGATTTTTACCAGCAGAATATCTTTTACCCGTGTATTTGTGATCATGGGAAACACGGGTGGATTACCCATATAGCCGCCATCCCAATAGTACTCGCCATCAATTTCCACGGCCTGAAACAAAAAGGGCAAACAGGCACTGGCCATTACCGCGTCGGCAGTTATTTCTTTATTGGTAAAAATTTTTGCCCGGTTGGTTTTTACGTTGGTGGCGCAGATAAAGAGTTTCTTTTTGTTGTACAATTGCAACTCTTTAAAATCAATCAGATCGTTGAGTATATCTTTTAAGGGATTGTAATTAAAGGGGTTAAAATTATAGGGCGAAAACACCTGCGATACGGCGTTAAACCACATATAACCAGCGCTGTTATAAATATCGCCGTTACCGTATAGTTTATCAAAAAAACCGGGTTTAAACAGAAAACTGCCACTGAGGGCTATTTTACGCCATAAGGTTTCGAGCAGTTCCTTTGCTTTTGCGGGTCCACCAATATGCAATCCATAGGCCACTGCCACCGCGTTAACCGCTCCGGCACTGGTACCACACATGGCCTCGGCCACAAGGGCTTCCTCTTCCAGTAATTTATCCAGTACGCCCCAGGTAAACGCCCCATGCGCCCCTCCTCCCTGCAGCGCAATGGCTACGTGTTTTTCTTCTAAAGACATTCTTTTTTAAGGTTAGCTAAATTTACCGAATTTACGGTAATCTGAAACGTTTTTTTTCAAATGTAACTTTATAAATACGACTATCCTTTCCGCATAGGGATTGCAGCGGCAGCCCTGCGTGGCCATTGGCGAGTCAGCGCACAGCGGGGGGTGGCGACCCCAGAAGCCCGCCACCCGCTGATGCGATGCCGCAAAATGGCCACGCAGGCTACAGCGAAAAGCCCGGCCACGGCGGGTGGGCTAACTTTTCCAAAGTTTCGGAACTTTGGAAAAGGTGCGGTGCGGGACGTGGATGCGCCTGAACAAACAGTTAACCTGTTATCCATTCAATAGTCATGAACTACTAAGCGTTTGTGGTATGCCTTTATCCGTTCAGAAGTATGTAGAACGGTATCCTTTGTTAAAAATGTTAAACGTCAAATCTATCTACTTATTTCGTTATAATTTTGACGTGTCATTCTCTTTGTTGAAACACTATTTTCTCAATGACATTGGTTCTTCTGACAGAGAAAAAATAGAAATCCGTTTATTTTTAAAATTTTAAAATAATGAAACCAACTGTTCTTTTTAAAGAGAAACAAGGCTTTAAACAATGGTGGATATGGGCCATTTTAATTACCATAAACCTTATTTTTTGCATTGGCATAGTGCAACAGATTATTTTTGGTCAGCCTTTTGGCAATAATCCTATGAGTGATACGGGATTACTTCTGTTTTCGCTTGCGTTTGCCATTTTTACCGTTCTGATGGCGAGGGTAACATTAACTACGTTGATAGCTCCCGAGGGCATTTATGTAAAACCGCCCTTTTTCAGGAAATACAAATTTTATAAATGGAGCGATATTAAAACGTTTTCTGTTCGCCAATATAATCCGCTGCGGGAATTTGGTGGCTGTGGCATACGGTATGGTTCGGGAGGTACGGCCTATAACATGTACGGACAGTATGGCTTACAGCTTGAACTGAACGGACAGGAAAAGGTGTTAATTGGTACTAACCGACAGGATGAACTGGAAAATGTATTAAAGCAGATAAAACCGTTGGGATAGTTTTTACTGCTGGGCGGTTTTATAAAAATACAGGGCCACCATCGAGAATACGATATTGGGAATCCACACGGCGAGTAAAGGCGGTGCAAATCCGGTGGTGGCAATGGTATTAAAAATGTACATGAGCATAATGTACACGCAACTCAGTAAAAGTCCCAATGCTATTTGTAAACCTACCCCACCCCTTACTTTACGCGAGGCAATGGATACACCTATAATTGTCAGCACAAACGTAGCGAATGGAAAAGAGGTACGGCGGTACTGTTCCACTTCAAAAAATTCGATCTGGTTCGATCCCTTGAGTTTTTCTTTAATGATGTAATCGCGTAACTCAAAATAAGGCATAACTTCTATTTTACTTTCGTAACGCCACATATCGCTGGGTTTAAAATCAATAATCAGTTCTTTTTCAGTAAAAAATCGGTTCACCTGTTTAAAAACCGGCTTGGTGTTTTCGAGTGTATCTAATTGATCTTGTTCGGTGAGTTCGCGTTCGTAACCGTTTATTGCTTTCCATAGGCCTTTAATGCTGTCCCATTTCATGCTTTCCGCCTGCAAAAAATACACTTGTTTTTGATCCACCATTTTTTCGAGGCTAACCCGATCGGCCCGGTTTTGCTTATTATCATACGTTTCGAGGTACAAAATAGTATTAGGGCCTATTTTACGGTGCATGTTACTTTCGTTAGAGTTGTAATTGTTATTAATCCATTTATCTTCAAATCCTATTTTTATTTTAGTGGCTTTAGGTAATACAAAGTGGTTTAAGATAAGAGAGGTGCCGGCAATAATAGAAGCGCCAATAATGTAAGGGCGTATGGTACGCCGGAAACTGGTACCGCTACTGAAAATGGCCACAAACTCGGTACGGTGCGCCATTTTGGAGGTAAAGAAAATAACGGAAATAAACGTAAACAAGGGGCTGAAAAAATTACCATAATACGGAATAAACATGAGGTAGTAATCGGTAATGATTTCCTGCAAGGGAATTTGCTTGGTAACAAACGTGCTGATTTTTTCCTTTATATCGAATACAATAAATATGAGCAGGATAAGCGTTATGGAAAACACAAAGGTTCCTAAGAATTTTCGTAATATGTAGCGATCAATTATTTTTAGCATGCCTGCCGTTTGCCAAAGTAAGGTTCATTCTTATTCGTACCTGTTTCCGGGGGTCAAAGATAGCTTTTCTGCCGGTATGATAGGGTTTCCGTTATTTAAAAAATCTAAAGATGAATCAGAAACAGGTTTTCCCGTTCAACCATTTAAGGAGATTAAGGCTTAACCTTAGTAACCGTAAATGTTACCCTCCGATTGGCCTGATGCATGGCATCGTCGCAATTTTGACCGGCACAATCGTACACAAAACGCGTATTTCCATATCCTTTTGCCGATATCATGCGCTTTTCATTAATACCTCTGGCCGCAAGGTATGATCGCACTGCTTGTGCGCGGGTAATGGATAACTGCCGGTTATACCGCTCTGTTCCTCGTTGATCAGCATAGCCATCCAGTTCATATACAAGTGCCGGGTATTTTTTAAGCACCACAATATTTGCATCCAGGATTTGCATAGCATCTTCTCTGATTTCTGATTTATTAAAATCGAAAAGAACAGGCCGTGTATCGAAGCCCAGCGCCTTTAGCTGTGTTTCGTTTAACACCCCACTCATACTTTCAAAATCGGAACGGGTGGACAGAGAATCGTAGATCGTTTTTACCTGTGGGCGAATAACGGTTTGTTTGCATCCTACATAAGGTTGTAAACATGTATCGCAAGCGGCTACTATTTTAAGTGTAATGGTATATTCTCCCAGGGCAGATAAGGTCGTTGTATAGTTCCGTGTATCATTTAACAAAGAACTTCCGTTCTGCTGCCACTGGTAATGTAAAGGCGTATAACCAACTGCAAGTGATGCATCAAATGCATACAGCGTTTTTAAGCTATCGGTTAAGGTAGCTGATAACGCCACTGCCGTTTCATTGCCTGAAGTACAGGGTAAGTTAAAATCGTTGATATAATTTACTTTGTAAATATCCATATCGCCTTGTCCTCCGGTTCTGGAAGATGAGAAGTAACCGATATTGCCTTTAAGGTTTTGCACCATAAATATATCATGAGCCGGTGAATTGATAGGCCGCCCCAGATTTTCGGGCTGGCTCCAGATTCCGTTTTCGAACGTACTTTTGTAAATATCAAAATTACCATATCCCGGGTGGCCTTTACTGGCAAAATAAAGTGTTTTACCATCGGGTGTAATAAATGGCGCATCTTCATCGTATGTTGTATTAACCGGTGCTCCCAGATTAACTGGTTTCGACCAGATCCCTTCGGCTTCACGCCGGGCCATATAGATATCGTTTCCTCCTACTCCCCCTTCACTCTCGCTGGTGAAAAACAGGGTTTGTCCATCGGAAGATAAACACGCGTGATTTTGATAGTAATCGAAATTTACCGTTTTACCCATTTTCCGGGGTTCTTTTAAGTCCCGTTCAGCCATGTTTATTTCGCAAATACGGGTATCGCGGTAAACGAACAAGGTTTTGCCATCCGGACTCATGGAGATAACGGATTCGTGGCCTTTACGGAAGCGCGACCTGGCAAACAAGTCGGGCAATGTGTAGCGGCGTACATTTTTATAATACCCATTCGGTTCCTGATCAGAAATATACATACTCTCGAAATATTTCCCATCCCAGTAGTTAATGGTTTCTTTTTTACTGTCCTTGCGTTTGGAGGTAAATAAAAGCGCGTTATCGGGTGTGATAACCGGCACATATTCGGGCATGTCGGTGTTAATTCCTTTTCCCAGATTAACCACGTACCAGTTAGTCGGAGGGGTGTAATCTGTATGAGTTAAGCCGTACCGGCAGTCCGCCTTCCGTTTTTTCAATTCCATCTGAAATGCAGTGTTATCATCCGCAACTGCCACTACATTGTTTAAACGATTATAAAAAGCTAGCGCCTTTTCGTATTCCCCAACATGCTGATGGCATTTACCTAAAGCAAACAAGAGGTCAACAAACGTATCTTTAGGGGATTTTTCAAGCGCTTTTTGAAGATACGGCAAACCTTCCTCGTAACGGTCCATAAATTCAGCAAGGGTAATACCCAGACCTAAATTGGCCTTATAACTTTCCGGATCCTTATCCAATGCCTTTTGATACCAACGCCGCGCCTCCACCAGATTACCATCTTCGGTTTTACGGCCCGCTTTATTTACATAATGGGTTACCGTGTTACACGCTTGTAACACCAGCAGAAAAAATACCAGTAAAGCATAAAAGAAATGAAACGCTGATTTTTTCATAATGATTCTGGCTTTGCCCACACATAAAAAATGATGAGGCAGAGTACTATATTTAATCCAATATTCACTAAAGCCCACAGATTTTGGCCCTGACGGAAAAGCTCAAATGTTTCGGCACTAAAGGTCGAAAATGTACTTAATCCGCCACAAACGCCTGTTAGGATAAACCACTTTAGATGCGGTTGAGTTGCTAACCGGTCGGAAAAATACGCCAGGCTTAGTGCAAAAATAACACAGGCTGAAATGTTGGCCACAAGGGTTCCCAGGGGCAACTGCAATCCCGTTTTTGAGAGCAGTTGACCTATTCCATACCGCAACAAACTCCCTAATCCGCCACCGATAAATACGTAAACTATATTCATTTTAACCGCCTGTAAACAAATATAATTCTTTTTGCTCTGGACTTTACCTGCAACAACCCATTTTAGGCGAAATTCCCTATTTTTGATAAAAATGTTTAAACATGATAGTGAAAGCAGATAGTGTAGCGCAATATCTTGAACAGGTTGACGAACCAAGAAAAGAAGCGTTCAACGAATTACGGAATGTAGTAAAAAAGAATATTCCGAAAGGCTTTGAAGAGGTAATGAACTATGGTATGATCGGTTATGTTGTACCTCACAAATTGTTTCCCGCAGGATATCATTGCGATCCTAAACTACCTTTACCGTTTATTAATCTGGCTATTCAGAAAAATTTTATTGCCCTGTATCACATGGGTATCTATGCCCAGCCCGAACTTTTAAAATGGTTTGAATCTGAGTACCCCAAACACTGCCAATCGAAACTGGATATGGGAAAAAGTTGTATCCGTTTTAAGAAAGTGACAGATATTCCTTTTAAACTGATAGAAGCATTGGTGAAAAAGATGAGTGCAAAAGAATGGATAGATCTTTATCAGGCTAATTTTATGAAATCACAGAAAAAGAAGTAGTTATATACGGTGTACAATGCAGGCCCATTAAATGAATACGTTTCCTTTTTAATACGAATGCCATGAAATTAAAATTTTTCCTGATAGTGTTTTTACTTCTGTTTTCAAGAGGCTGCGACTTCTATTCAACCAGTCTTTGGTTTTTTGATAATCCAGGCGGCGAGCAAAATCTCCTGTACAGATTTTTGGGTTTTGGATGGACAGGGTTGATCATAAGTAACATCCTGCTTGTGGCATTAATCATTTACAGTTTCTATTATTACTCTTTCAAATACAAAATTGAAAAAGTAGCAACGCTCCCTGAGAAGTTAACCGACTACGTATCAGAGCGCTATTATGGTAAACGCGGACTTTTTTTCCAGGTGTTTTATAAAATGCCGGGAAACAAAACAACATTGTGGGGGCATTTAGGTTATGTTCTTATACGAATTGCCATTACAGGCAGTTTTCTGGCAACCATCCATAACTTATGCCAGTTTTATAATGTTCCCATTTACAACACATTCAGAGAACTTGTTGTCAGACCTTTGTTTGTGATTTACGGACTTATTCTCCTTTCGTTTGTCTTTTTCCAATACAGGTTATGGCGAAAAGAGTTTAACTATTCAAAAATACTTTTTGAAACAAACGCTTCAAAACTGTAGTCCATGTTCCATGTGATGTAACAGAAATCCGTTTGTGAGTCACAATTTTGAACAATTGTAGCTTCGTAAAGCTTGCCCGCGCAGTATAATGGTAGTTATGCATCAACCGCAATTTTTAAAACTTCCCTATCGTTTACTCTCACCATGAATTTTTACTATGCAACACTCTTCAACTTTACAATCTGACAGAACTGATCATTTAGTATATTACTTATTAAACACAAAAGCACGACATATTGCCGTGCTTTTGTGTTTAATGATTAGGTTTATGCTTAATGCTCCTTCAATTTTTCCTTGTATTTTTTCACCTGTGTTTTTAATGCTTCACAGGCCAGATCTGTAGCCTCTTCAAAACTGGCACACTGCTTTTTAGCAAAAAATTCGTGTCCTTTACCCAACATTTTAATTTCGGCAATTTTATTTTCGTTTGAACTGTTTTTATCGAGGCGAAGGGTTACCTCGCTGTTTATAATTCCATCATAAAAGGTATTTAATTTTTCTACTTTGTCGTTAATGAAGCCAATGAGTTTTTTATCGGCATCAAAGTGTACGGATTGGATGTTAATTGTCATAGTTTACCTCCATTTGTTTTGTGTGTTGTTAATTACTCACCCGACCGAGGATGAGCTTGTTTATAGTGTTTCTTTAATTTATCAATGGTATTATGCGTATAGATTTGCGTAGCGTTAAGATTGGCATGCCCCAACAATTCTTTTACCGCGTTTATATTGCTGCCGTCGTTTAACAAATGGGTTGCAAATGTATGGCGGAGAATGTGAGGACTTTTCTTTTTCAGTGTTGTTACCCTATCCAGATATTTTTTTACCAGTAAATACATAGCCTGCTCCGTTAACGGTTCATTTTTAATGGTAACAAATAAACTGCCATTATCTAATCTCTGTTCTCTTTTTACTTGTAAATACTGCTCCAGGTTTCGTTTAAGCGTTAAATGAAACGGAATAATCCGTTCTTTACTCCGTTTTCCCAACACCCTGAACTGCAGGCCATGCATATCCAGATCCGTTTCCTTTAATTGTATTACTTCAATACGACGCATGCCTGTCTGATAAAGTACATCCAACAACAAACGGTCTCTTAGCCCTTCAAAATCATTACTGAACCATTCGGGATCCAGAAGGTTTCCCATGGCCTTTTCATCAACAAACTCAGGTAATCGTTTGGGTATTTTCGGCCCCTTTAATTTCTGGACAGGATTAACAGTAATGCTTCCATTACGCAACTGGTATTTATAGTAAGATTTTAGCGCCGAAAGTTTCCGGTTTACACTTTTAGCCGATTGCTTTTGCTCCATAAGAAAGGCTATAAAATTCCGGGCTTGCTTATATGTAGCCTCATTCAACTCTTCTACCTGTTCTTCGTTGTGGAGATAATCCTTAAATTGTAACAAATCGTTCCGATAGGCTGTAATGGTATGTCCGCTATCCCTTTTCTGGTACAAAAGATAATTAAGAAATGCTTCCATACACGAACCTTATAACAACTTACTCTAAATTACAGTGCATTAAACCGAAAAGCAAGTTAAATATGTTAAAATAACTTACAACCTATTGTTCATTCACCATTTCCAACAATGTCATCACTGTTTTCCAGTTCCGGGTAGTTGCAGTTACATTCAATTGCTTTTCGAAAAATGTATTCGTAAGTTTTGTATTTCCGTATCCTTCGGGGCAATACAAATACACTGCTTGTTTTTTAATAACAAATTCACCAACAGCAGATTGTGGCTTCTTTACGCTTTTTAATACGTTAACCGAAGGGATTTCTGATAAAAAAGTTACATGTAAAAAAGATGTTTCTTCGATTCGTTCCGGCAAAAAGGGATTAGCGTTCACGGTGCTTTGTAAAAGGCTTGTATCCAATACCAAAACAGGTACTTCCAATTTATATTGAGTCTTTAAAAGCTGACTTATTATGGATATTAAGATAGCCGGATCCGTTTTCTTATACTTAAAAACAATATTACCACTCTGTATATAAGTTCGTGTATTTTTGAACCCCAGATCATTTAAGGACGTACGCAGCGCTTCCATCCTGATCAGATTTTTCCCGCTAACATTAATTCCCCGTAAAATAGCAATATACGTTGTCATATTCCAAAGGTAACAAAAGCATGAATGCCATTTATCGCCTGTACTGTCTTACACATGCTTTCTTTAACGGAACAAATTCAATGTCCCCGTTTTCACAATTTCCTTATCATCGAATCCGGTTACTTTTAAAATGTAAAAATACGTTCCATCACTGGCGGGGTTTCCATTATCGGCTATTCCATCCCAACTCACTTTGCTTCCGTATGCACGGTACATTATTCCTCCCCAGCGGTTATACACTTCAAAGTTGACTGTTTTCGCTCCCGTTACCGGCAATGTAAATAAATCATTGGTACCATCTCCATTTGGCGTAAACGTATTTGGCAACACGCCTATGGTTAAGCCTTCTTCCACAGTAATCAAAAGTGTATATGTGCTAATACATAGTCCCGATGATGCTGTCAGGGTTACCAAATACTGCCCTGCCTGTGTGTAGGTTGCGGCGCCGTTTGTACTTGCATCACTTTGTCCATTACCATAATTCCAGTTGTAATTAGTGGCGCCTGTACTTGTATTGGCAAAAACCACCTGAAGTGGGGCCGGGCCTTCCGGAGGACTAGCTGTAAAAAGAGCGTTGACACTATTACTACTTACTGTTACTGTTTGCGAGGTGGTACAAGATGTTAAGGTATTAGTTACCGCAACCACATATACACCTGCCCCACCTATTACAGGCGTTGGCGTACTTGCGCCCGAAACAACAGAAGGGCCTGTCCAGATATAGGAATAAGTATTAGGGAGCGGCGCTGTTAAGGCCAGGGCCGTCGTTGGACTATTGCATGCAATGGTAGCGGAGGCCGCCAACGTAAAAGAGGGAGCAACCGTTCCGCCACTTACTGTAAATGAATACTGTCCGCTGGAACAACCATTCAATGTATTGGTTACAGCAATACTATATGCTCCCGGTGAAGAAATAGAAATACTTGGTGTCGTTGCGCCATTACTCCAGGTGTAAGTAAGATTTGTAACGGGGCTTACAATTGCCGTCACCTGAAGGCTTTGAGAAAGACACGATACCGCGAGAGCCGTTCCGGTAACAGGACTAACCGTTATTTGCGGTACAGACAAATCGCTGTTGGGCACAAATGTGGCTGTAGCATGACAACCATTCTGGGTGTTTGTAAAACTCAAAACCAGAGGCAATGTGGTATTTGTTGATACCGCCCCATTGGTGGATGCCCCAATGATTCCGTTACCACTCCAGTTATACGTAAGATTAACAGATGGTGTATATACCGGATTTATAGTAACCAGTGTATTTGAACAGGTAATAAAAGGCATTGCCACTATGGAGACGGATGGAGGTGTAATATTGGCACTCACTGTAATAACAGCATCTGATGAACAATTATTGATGGTGTTTGTGACAGTACAGGTATATGTGCCTGCATTTGTAAATGTCACATTACTGGTATTAGATGCACCTGATATTCCTGACACAGGTCCCCAGTTATAAACCACATTTGCCACGGCGGTGGTTACAGCTGTTGTAGGACTGCCGTTAGCACAGGTAATCTGCAAATTAGAATTGGCAATTGATAAAGAAGGGGCATTACTATTTGGCGTAACGGTAGCCTGTGCTGTGGCAGAACAGCCATTAATGGGATTGGTCGCCATTACTGTATATATCCCCTGACCACTTATTATAGCAGTATTCGACGTTGCTCCTGAAAGGATACCTGCGCCACCGGGGGCTATCCAGCTATAGGTTGGCGTTCCGGAAGAGGAACCTGCTGTTAACATGGCGGTAGAAGTAGAACACGACAAACTGAATGTGGCCGGAGTAACCGACACCGCAGTTGGGGCTATGGTATTAGATATTACATTGACTGTTGCCGTCCCATTACAACCAGTTAGCGTATTAGTGATGCTTACTGTATATATTCCCGGGCTAATGGCAGCGGCCGTAGTCGTATTCACTGGCCCCGAAAAGGCAGGTCCGGTCCAGCTATACGTTGGCGAACTTCCTCCATTAGCGGTAGCTCCGGCAAATAAAGTAACAGCCGTATTGCTACAGGTCAGAGATGTAGCATTAGTAGCCACAGTGGCCGTAACAGCGGTTGTGTTAAATGGTACTGACTGTGTGAGTGCAACTGTACAACTGTTGGATGTATTCGTAGCTATTAATGTGTAAGTACCGCCAACACCCACTGTAACTGAAGGCGAATTAGCCGAACCACTAATACCACCTGCCGGACCAGTCCATGAATACGTCAGGGTTGTTATTGTAGAAGTTGCAATAACCTGAGAAGTAAGCGTAATGCACGTAATGGTATTAGTGTTCGATATGTTTACCACCGGTGCACTGCTTGATGTTACTGTATAAATCGTTTGAGCGCTGCAACCATTTGCTGGATTGGTGATTGTCAAGGTGTACGTTCCCGGACCGCTTACCGTTCCCGAATAAGTACCCGCGCCGCTGGTAACACCTTGCCATACAGGAATACATGTGGAAGGGCTGGCTGCTCCTACCAGTGTTGTTGTTCCATTACAAGCTATCGTTTGCGTGACACCCCCCTGAATAAATGAAGGAGACACTGTGTTTTGAGTAACAGTTACACTTACCGGAGATGAGTTACATCCATTTACCGTATTGGTAAGAACTAATGAATAGGTTCCCGGATTTGTTACACTGGCAGAGGCAACTGCCGTTCCGGTAAGCGGAGGACCAGAGGAACTCCAGCTATAAGTTACTCCTGAAGTTGGTAGTGCGTTCAGGCTGATTTGTGTAACACTACAGGTTAGTACGGCAGGTGTTGCCAATGTTGGTGTAATTATAACCGTATTAATTACCGTTGCAATATAAGTGGTTGTAGGGCATCCGTTTACCGGATTAGTGATAGTCACCGAGTATATGCCAGCACCTATCCCCACTGCATTCTGACTATTGATTCCCAATACAGAAGCGCCTGCCGGTGCCGTCCATGTATAGCCTCCTCCAGCACTTACCGACAAGTTCACAGAGTTAGTGGCGCAGGTAACTGAACCCGAGGTAGAAGGTAAAGCGGAAATAGTTGCCGTATTTACATTTGCGCCAATTGTGCTATTTGCCAGACATCCATTGGAAGGGTTCTGAACCGTCAACGTATAGGTTCCTGCTCCCTGCGCTATGGCATTCGCGGTATTGCTTCCTGAAAGTATTGCACTACCGGCGGGAGCCGTCCACGTATAGTTCATCCCTGCCGGGGCACCGCTTAGTTGTACTGTTGCAGTGGCACACGTAACAGCACCTGATGTAGAAGCTGTTGCACTTACTGTAAAATTACCGGAAACAGTTGTCTGAGCTGTAGCTATACATCCGTTTACGGTACTGGTAACTAACAGCGAATAAACGCCAACGGCATTAACGGAAGGTGTGGCGGTTGTACCTCCGCTGACAATACCCGGACCTGACCAATTATAGCCAACATTGGTTGCTGATGCATTTAATCCAACTGTTGGGGCCGAACAGGTAATAAAAGGAGTCGGAGAAATAGTTACCGTTGGAATTACTGTATTTAAAGGAACATTCACCGTTGCTGTCCGCGAACAACCATTAAGCGGGTCACGAACGGTTACACTGTAAATACCTGCACCCTGAGCAACAGCATTTACAGAGTTGGTTGTTCCTCCAATAATACTTCCCCCGCCCGGCGCTGTCCAGGTATACGTCATACCTGCTATATTCGCCTGCAAAGCGGCAGTAGAAGTAACACATGTAATAGTACCACTCTGTGTAGGCGTAAAAACAGGGGCGGTTGTGTTGACCGGAACCGCTACTGTTGCCAACGTACTGGCACAGCCGTTTTTGGTAACCGTTAAACTATACGTACCGGGACTCGTTACATTTGGGCTTTGCGAGGTAGAAGTGAATCCCGATGGCCCACTCCAGCTATAAGAAACAGGGGTCGCGAGATTGGTTGTACCGGTTATTAAAGGGTTAGGCACGGCACAGGTTATGCTTTGGGAAACAGAGGCTGAAGCATTAGGTAATGGATTAACCGTTATGGTACGGGTTAACACTTCATTACAAAACCCTGAAATAACAGTACCAGTATAAACGGTTGTTACAGTTGGAGAAATGGTAATACTACTGGTAGTGGCGCCTGTACTCCACGAGTAACTAGGGAGCTTCCCGGTGCTGAAATGGAAATACCCGCCGATTACCCGTTACAAATAACCGTTGAGGTGGCAACGATGGAGGATACAGCAACACCGGATGTTGCAGCCACACTATATTGACAAGAATTGCCAGCGTAGCCATCTATCATAATGTAATACGTATTCCCCGGAATAAATGTGGTACCAGACATTGATGCTATACCCTGACCAGTAGCCTGCGAGGTGCAGGTTATTAAGCTAAAACTGGAGCAATCGGGCGTTGAAAAAATAGCTGCCTGAACTCCCACATTAGTAGAAGTACAAGCCGAACTGGTAAAACTAATGGTAGCATTGGTTGAATTGGGGATAAATTTGATCCAGGAATTATTTTCTATCGAACCAACCCCGGCTGCCGCGCAAAAAGGCCCTCCTTGACTCACCCCCAGATTCATGTTATCTGGTGTGTACCATCCACTCGTGGAGCCACAATACCCATTCAGATCACAAATAGCAGGAGAGCTGGTACACTGGTCGCTTGCCGGCAAATTTCCGTTACAGTTAGCCGGTTGGCAACCTAAAATCCCCCACCATCCAAAACCTCTTACCCCCGCATCAGACGTAAAACGTAGCGTTAAGCACCCCCCCGTTCCTGTAAAATTAAAAGGAGTGGAGCTTGTGCCTGTTAACGAAGCCAGTAAAGGACTCGCTGTACTTGGACCATTGTACACCCGCAAAAAATCGAACCCGTTTTCAATATCCATATAGAGCGAAGACACAGAAAAAGTAGGAATCAATCCTAGTGACAGGAAACTAATACGAATTGGTGTTCCGGGAGAGCCGGAATAAAACGTAACGTATAATCCTCATTATTACAATAGGTAGGACGCCCAAAACCATCTGTACAAAGCCAACTTGGAAAAACATTGCCCTGACAAGCCGTTACAGTAGTTCCGGCTACTACATCCATGTAATAATCCTGCGATTTTGCAGTTATTACGGATACAAACATCAGATATAACAGTAAATAACGTCTCATTGTCTATTTCTTTAATCGTGATGGTGTATAAACTTCTACAGGAATGGTTTGTGGCTTGTATTTTGAAGGCAAATCAGCAGTTGCAATACGCTCTGAATTATATACAAGTTTCAGGATACGCAATTCTTGTAACCAATTGGCGAAGTCGTTTACAGATGTAACCCCTGATGAACGCACAAACACCTTAAGCAGTTGTTTTTCCTCGTAATACTCCAAACTCGCAATACTATATGTGCTGCTGGATCGCAATCTTTGTTTAAGAGGCTCAACATCGCTCTGTTTCATTTGATAAAATGAAAGAACGGATATTAACTCCAGTTTGCTTAATAAAAGCGTATTTACCTTTATTTTATAGTTTTCCTGCGCATCGTTTATCAAAGCCAGACAAACAAACATTAAAAGACAAAATCGTTTTTTCATAATTGTACCTGACTAAAATACATATTAGATGAATCAGGTAAATCAAACTATATTAAAACGTTTTGGATAAAGATAAAGTGCAATTTTGTGCTTTAGATGGGGTAAAAAATAAAAGCCCCGGATAACACCGGGGCTTTAAAATTCAAACAAATTAGGATTAAACGTTACCTCTTAAGAGGTTCACATTTAATTATGAAATTACTTAGCAACTGTTAATTTTTTAGTCATTGTTCCGTTACTGCCTTTAACAGTTACATTGTATAACCCATCAGCCCAAGACTGAGTGTTTAATTCAAATGTGTGGTTACCTGCACTTAGTTCTTTAGCAGACACTTCGTAAACAACCTGACCTAACTGATTAAATACAGTTACGCTCACGTTATCATTTTGGAACATATCCACATTTAATTTACTGAAACCATTGCTTGGATTTGGAGCTAAACTGATTCCACTGAATACATTAATTGATTCCGCATTTAAACCAGCAGTTAAAGATGTTTTCATATAATTCAATTCGCCAGGTCCGTACTGTCCATTTGAACTATAAACGGTTTGAGTTGCACCAGATAAAATGCGGTAGTTACCTGCACCATAACCGGCGTTGATACCATCACCATAAGAGTCGTTTACTTTTACTTTAAAACATGTATTCTGGTTTACAGTAAATGTTTTAGTTTGTAAGGCTGTACCATTTGCGGCTAAATCTGTATAAGGACCTCCTGATGTAATTAACGCGTTTGTTACCTCATCACGAACTTCCCAGGTACTTTCTGAACCATAACGATCCTGAGTAAAGTTCATTTGCATATTGATGTTGTTGGCAATTAAATTAGTTAAAGGCCAAGTTGTTTTAGATACGTTATTATTAGATGTTATAGGATCCGCTACACCATTAGCTGTTACAACATTAATATTAAGCGTATTGTTTGATGCTGGAGTAAAATTGATATTTGGCAGATTGATCGTCTTTTGCTGGAAAGAAGTACAATTTCCTGTCCAGGTATAAGTTTGAGGTGTACCACCGTTTACATTATAAGCTACCACTACGTTGGTAAGTGTAGCAGCACCAAAGTTAGTCATTTTAAACTCAGGAGCAGAGATACCTGCACAAACCATATTGTCAACTTTTAAATTAGCAACACCTGCATCTAAAGCATTGGCTATTCCAGTGAACTGTATTGGCCCAGATGCGCCAGATATAATCTTATTCTGGCTGTTTTCTGTAACAAATGCAATAATTTCTAAATTACCAATGTTACAAGCGTTTGTTGCTGTACCAGCACCATATAATGCTGGAATTGTATAACTTACCTGAGTATTGTAAGTACTACCACTAGAAGTAGTTGTAATGGTATTACCAAATGTTGGCGTTAAAACCTTACGCAACATGTGCTGGTGGTTATACGAACCATCAGGGTTTGTTTGGGTAGGATTCAAAGACGCACCTCCTACCTGAGGGCCTACCACATTGTCTTCCAGTAAAGCAATAGTTAGGAAGTTATTAGATGTAGGGCTGTTTGCGGTATAATAAGCTTGAGCATCAACCGTAATAACACGTGTATTAACATCTAATGTTGCCTGACAAGCTACATTAACGTATGAAGTTTGCGTTAATACAGTTCCTACATTGGCAGTCCATGCAGTACGACTAGTTGCCATAGCTGTACCACTAAACACCGCACGATTAACTGCTCCCATTGGGAAGCCTGTTACTCCCATTCCTGGTATTGCCATGATAGCTGCTCCTTCAGCAGTACGGTAATCCGGCTGACCCGCACTTGGATTAGCAAATCCACCAGTATGAATATTAACCAACAGAACTTTACCAGAAGGATTTGCTGCTTTTATCTGGTTGGCTATTTTATGACCATCAGGACACCAAGTACAATTAATACCTGTAAATTCCTCCAATACGGCTACTTTAGTTTGAGGAGACGTACTAGCCGGCAATTGCGCCATTGCAGAAACTGCAAATCCTGCCGAAAAAAATGTAAGTAAGTGTTTTTTCATCGTTTTTCTTTTAATTAAACTTGTATTTACGTTAAAACCATTTAGAAAAATGGCTTAATACAATATTAATAACTAATTATTAAAAAACAAATATTAAAGTGTTAAATTAAATATGCACTATTGACTTATTCTTGCCTTCCTATCTCTAAAATCTTTAAATGCTTAATTTTGTGGCTCTTTTTAAAATTTTGAACATTATAGATTTTTTTGATACCGCCCTATCTTCTGCAAATTTTCAAGCTTCTCACCGTTTTGAAGGTTTATGCGGTTCATCGCTATCCTTTTTGATTAGTTCCTTCCGGCAAAAGAAAACGGGACCAATTATTGTGATAGCGTCCGAAAAAGAAAAGGCGGCCTATATTCTAAATGATCTTCAATCCCTTCTACCCGAAACACGACTTTGTTTTTTCCCGGAAAGCTACAGAGTGCCCTATCAGGAAGAAAAAACGACAAACGCCAATATTCAGGAACGTACCGAAACGCTTTCGCTCATCAGTAAAGAGCATTTTAACGGCATAGTGGTTACTTATCCGCAGGCCCTGGCAGAAAAAGTTGCTGCCCGGCAAAAACTACATCAAAACACACTTCAGGTTAAAAAAGGCGAAAAACTATCTGTTGATTTTATTCAGGAGTTTCTGGATGCCTACCATTTTAAACATGTTGATTTTGTTTTTGAGCCTGGTCAATTTTCAATCCGGGGTGGCATTATAGATATTTATTCTTTCGCCAATGAATATCCGTACCGTTTAGAATTATTCGGAAATGATGTTGAGGCCATTAAAACCTTTGATCCCGCTTCGCAGTTATCTACGGCTAATTACGATTTTATAACCATCATCCCCAACACGAATGAAGGTGTGTTTTTGGAACAAAAAGGCATCTTGTTTGACTATTTTGACGCCACCACACCGGTTTTAATAGAAGATATTCAATACACGCTGGATATTGTTAAAAAACGCCTCGAAAAAACCCTACTGGCTTGTGAAAACTGGCAGGGCGAAATAAAACAAGTACCACCGGGACAGTTAAACGCTTCGGCCGAAGAAATTGAAGCTGTACTAAAACAATTTCTCTGTTTTGAATTTGGTTTAAATAATAGTTTTAACCTGCCAGTCATCCGTTTTGAACAGACCCCTCAACCTTCGTTTCAAAAGAATTTTGAATGGCTTATTACGCATTTAAAAGAGCAAAAAACAAAAGGATATAAAAATTACTTCTTAACCGATAACAGTAAACAGGCAGAACGGCTAATCACTATTTTTAATGATTTACTGGTAAAAGAGCATCGTACCTACGATACACTTATTGAATATGTAAACCTTACCGTACATGAGGGATTTATAGATCATCAAACCAAAACGGGGATTTATACAGATCATCAGATTTTTGAACGTTACCATCGCTTTAAATTAAAAGAAGTAAAACGGCGCGCCGATGAAGCCTTTACCATTAAAGAGATTCTGATGCTGAATCCCGGCGATTATGTAACCCATATCGATCATGGTATCGGGCGTTTCGGCGGTCTTCAAAAGCTGAATGTAAATGGTAAAATACAGGAGTCTGTACGCTTGGTTTTTAAAGATAATGACATTCTGTATGTAAGTATCCACTCGTTACATCGCATCAGTAAATACAGCGGTAAAGAAGGACAGGTTCCCCGTATTGATAAACTGGGTAGTACGGCATGGAATACACTTAAACAAAAGACAAAGCGAAATGTAAAAGCGGTTGCTTATGATCTGATTAAACTCTACGCAGAACGTAAAGCCCGTAAAGGCTGGGCGTTTATGCGCGATAATTACCTGCAGCACGAACTGGAGGCCTCATTTATTTATGAAGATACTCCCGATCAGATAAAGGTAACTGCCGATGTAAAAAAGGATATGGAAAAATCCAACCCCATGGATAGACTGGTGTGTGGCGATGTGGGATTCGGTAAAACAGAA
>JASGCO010000019.1 GCA_030054095.1 Sediminibacterium sp. | reverse complement strand
CTACTGCAAAAATGTTCGTTGCTGAACACGTCGTCGCAGGATCTATCGCTACACACGTTAACGTCATTGGCTGAGTTAAATTTACCGTACCGCTGCTACTGGTAAAAGATGTGCTTGTCCATAAATAATTTAAGGTGCCAAATGTATAGGTTGTGGTATTCACTAGTGTTACTGTTGGATTAGAGCAGGTAATGGAATTACTTTGGGAGGTATTAGCAATAGTAAAACTTACCGGTTGCGGAATAGGATTTACAACGAAACTACCTGTAGTTTTACAGCCCCCCGGTTGAATACTGATTGTATAATTGGTTGTACCTACAGAAGGGGTTAAAACACAAACTCCTCCGTTTAAAGTAGATGTAACCGGAGCCGGATTAAATGTAAGGGAATAATTGGCTGCCGGGGTTGGCGGAAACGAAGATAAGTTCAATTGAGCATTTGGCGTAGGGTTTGTACAAGTGGCCTGAGTAAGTGAAACAACAGCGGGTTGAGGTGTTTGATACACGGTAAAATTCGCAATAGCTGTATTAGTTACCGGCGCATTAACCGAATTTAATCCGGATGCAAAAATCGTATAGGAGGTATTAACACTTGGTGTAACAATAATAGTTGGCGTTGGACTGGTTTGACCACCTGGCTGAACGGAGTAAGACACATTGGTTAATCCATTACCCGCGTTAGTTACAATAGAGAAACTGCTACCGGCACAAATTGTATGGTTAGTGGTTGATAACAACCCACAGTTAGACTGAGCTGTATTTCCGGGTAACGTTCCAAATACAATATTTTGCGTAACGTTCGCAAAATTGGTTATACAAACCATGTAATATTGACCTACCTGAGCTCCAGGGGCGGTAAGGGTTTCCGTGAAACTACTCGAATAACTGCAATCTACTACATTTGTAGCAGTTAAACTGTTACATATATTTGCCAGAGAAGGAAATGGCCCCCAGCACACAAAATCAACATCTTGTCCGGGCCCTGAACCTATCTGCCCCTGTATGGTTAAGGACAAGGTTCCTGCCGTACTGATTTGAATATAATACCAAGCTGGATTAGGTTGAGTCAGTAAACAATCATAAAACGGACCTGCCTGAGCTGCCGGACCGTTTGTTGTTGCCGGAAACGTGATGCTGCTGGCCCCTCCAACACAGAAAGGTTGTGCCGTTTGACAACTGGTTTGGGCAAACATCATATTGCCAAACCACACCATTAAAAAAATCAAGATTATATTTTTCATAAAGTCAAGTGTTTAGAAGTTAAAAATGATCTCTTAAAAGACAATAAAAATCACTATATAAAGGTATCTAAAAGCAAAGACTATACCAAAATTTGTTAAAACTTTTACCGTTTTATTTTAAGGTGTTGCAACACCAATTATAAATACCTCTGGAATTACTGACGTCCTGCTAACAAAAACATTACTGCCATCCTAACTGCTACACCATTCTCTACCTGGTCAAGAATAATGGACTGCGAGGAATCGGCCACATCGCTGGTTATTTCTACACCACGATTAATGGGTCCGGGATGCATAATGATGATTTTTTTAGATAAACTATCCAGTAGTGTTTTGTCTAATCCATAAAGCATACTGTACTCCCGCAGAGAAGGAAAATACTTAATATCCTGACGTTCGAGCTGTATGCGGAGCATATTGGCAACATCGCACCATTCCAGAGCTTTCCGTAAATCGGGCTCTACCTCTACTCCCAGGCTGGTAATATATTTCGGAATAAGGGTCAATGGGCCGCAAACCTTAACTTTTGCGCCTAATTTCTGTAAACAAAAAATATTCGATAATGCTACCCGCGAATGCAGGATGTCTCCCACTATCACTACTTTCCGCCCTTTAAGATCCCCCAGTTTTTCCTGCATACTAAACGCATCCAGCAATGCCTGTGTAGGATGTTCATGCGCTCCGTCGCCGGCATTTACTATTTTTGCTTTTACCCGTTTGGATAAAAACACCGCCGCTCCGGGACTGGAATGGCGCATAACCACCATATCCACTTTCATCGCCAGAATATTATTAACGGTATCAACCAACGTTTCTCCTTTTTTTACGGAAGAATTAGAGGCGGAGAAATTAATAACATCAGCGCTTAATCGTTTTTGAGCCAGTTCAAAGGAAAGGCGAGTTCGTGTTGAATTTTCAAAAAATAAATTGGCAACCGTAATATCTCTGAGGGAAGGAACTTTTTTAATAGGACGGTTAATTACCTCTTTAAAATTTCCGGCTGTACTTAAAATCAATTCGATGTCTCGTTTCGTAATATTCTTAATGCCCAGGAGGTGATTAACGCTTAAATGGCTCATTCTGTTTTTTTGAAATTTTCAAAAGTTAAAAATATCGCTTTATTCCCACTCCGGAAAATTGAATTTTAGTTAGTTGTTAACAGATTTAATACTTCATTTTTTCCATTTCCTTTTCCAATAAAGGCAATTGTTTTTTATAGGCTTCCAGATCCCATTTAATTCCCCAATTCGTGACATAGGCGGCTATTGATCCCAGTCCCACGGAGGCTCTTCGTTTATCCACATTATCCGGGTCTTCTAATGCAAACACATAGTACGTTCCTGTTTTAGCATCACGCCCTATCTGACTGCCGTACATCTGTTTCTTTCCCTGACGCATCAGTACTCTGTCTTCTAATAAAGCTAAATTAGCGGGGCTTGCCTTACCGTTCTTCACTGCCTCCCGCATTTTTGGCAGGTATGTTTCCTGACTTTTTAAATCCGCGTGTTGAATCACTAAAAAGAGTGTGGAGCTTCCCTCTACACCTATTTCTGAGGGGCCCAACCAGCCATACTTTTCTAAAATAGATTTTACACGAACCAGGTTCAGAGAATCATGATAAGCCATTTCTGACCAAAGTTTTTGCATCTCTGCCGAATTCCTTCCATACTTTTTTTCCACTTCATCCATTTGCACGCGGTATCGCTGATCCTGATCATGGATACTATCCAACTGTTTTACCAAAGGCTTGTTGAGACCAGCTTCCGCTTTTTCTTTATTCTCTTTTATTTTTTCAACTAATGGCTTCCATCGGGCATCTTCATGCAAAACTGTTAAATCTCTATCATTTAAAAGATGCGTCAAATTTGTATAGCCCGATTTTTCTGCGATACGGGTAAGGTTAAAAAACGCGCTGTCTTTATTACCAGCCATCGCCCAGGAACAAGCCGCATTATAACGGTCATCAGGATAAGCTTTCCATCCGTTTTGTTTAAACGCTTCGGAATACGTAAAAGCCGATTTTTTGAAATCTTTAACCTGATAAAGCGAATCCGCTGTTTTAATCAATTGCTGATAACCCGAACCCGATTGTTGGGCCATCACATTTATGATACCCAGGCAGAAACAGATGACTAAACTATAATACTTCATGTTAAATGGAATTAAGATAGCGTTCTTTTAATACACGCGCATGATGTAAAGCATGACCGGCTATAAAAAAACCAAGCGCATTTACCTCTACTGTTCCAAGAGTCATTTTACCACTTCGTTGCAACGTATCGGAAGTAAACGTTTTAAACAATTGAATACTGCTCTGGCGAACTAACAAAAACTCTTCTATACAACTTTGCAAACTGCGGTTATCGGCATAACTTTCAACAGCATATTTATTTTCATCAAAGGATAAAGGTTGCTGATCATCATTTCTGGCAAATCTCAATGACCGGTATGCAAGAATACGTTCCGTATCAGTGCAATGAACAATGAGCTCGTTTATACTCCACTTGTTTTCAGCATAACGATAGGTTTTCTGATGGTCAGTTACCAAACTAAGAATAGCTTTTACTTCATTTCCTGCTTGCTCAAGGGCTGTTACCACATTGGGATACGAAACCAGGCGTATGTAAGGCTCCATATAAGCAGGGTATGTACCGGATTTGGGAATCATCAGTATTTCTTTAACTCAACAAAGTGATTTTATCCTTCCCCTCCGTTTCCTTCCACTCTACCCGAACATTCTGACTTTCAATAGAATCAATGGTCATTCCTACATATTTGGCCTGAATGGGGACATGCCGTGAAAAACGGCGATCTACCAATACCAAAAGTTCTACATCTTTTGGTCGGCCAAAAGCCTGCATAGCGTCAAGACCAGCCCGAATGGTTCTTCCGGTAAATAACACATCATCTACCAAAATCACATTTTTATCTTCAATTATAAAATCAATATTGGTGCGGTTCGGAATTAGTTCCTTTTTCCTGAAATCATCACGGTAAAATGTAATGTCAAGATCCCCGCAATGGATTTTTTTAAGCTTAAGAATTTTTTCCAATTCCTTTTGGATACGATGCGCCAGATAAATTCCCCGTGGTTGAAGACCAATAATTACAGAGTCTGTAAAATGATTATGTTGCTCTATTAACTGGTGACATAAACGCAGAATAGTGATTTCAAACTGCTTACTATCAAGAATAATTTTTGCCGACACGGAAATATATTTTAATGTTTAAAGGTACACTTTTACACGCTTAGGAACAAACCCTGACGGCAAGCGCTTATCACAATTTATAACGATTTTTCACGTTGGTAAAGATTAGTATCTTTAAATGATGAATATTTATACACGGAAACAACGTTGGAAATGGTTCCTGGCAGGATTTGCGTTCCTCATTGTTATTGTGTCACTTTGGTACAGCAACAATCTGGTTAACAAAATAAAACGCGATGAACGCCAGAAGGTGGAATTGTGGGCTCAGGCCGTTCAAAAAAAAGCCAAACTCGTTAAATTCACTAACGAACTCTTTGAAAAAATAAAGGATGAAGAACGGAAAAAAGCCCAGCTTTACGCCGAAGCTACCGGCCAGATCAGCAAAACCGACGCTGACTATAATTTTATACTGAAAGTTCTTCAGGACAACACTACCGTACCGGTCATTCTAACAGATGAATTCATGCGTATTAAAGCGCACCGGAATCTGGATAGCCTGAAAGCGACAGACAGCAATTATGTAAAAGAACAATTAACATTAATGCAAATGCAATACCCGCCGGTAGAAATAGATTATTATAAAGGGCGGAAAAATTACCTGTATTATAAGAACAGCAAGGTTTTTAACGACATCAAGGTGGTATTTGACAGTTTAATTAAATCGTTTATTACCGAAGTGGCCGTTAACTCGGCAGCCGTACCTATTATTTATACCAACGAACAGCAAAACAGCATTATTGCCTTAGGTAATATAGACACATTAGAAATCAATTCGGAAAGCAAATTAAAAACCAAATTAAACGCGTTAAGTAACGAAAATACCCCTATAGAAATAGATCTGGGTGAAAACAGTAAAGGCTATATTTTCTACTCTCAAAGTAAATTATTGACTCAGTTAACCTATTATCCCTATGTACAATTCGGTGTAATTGGTTTTTTCCTTTTAATAGCGTATATCTTGTTCAGTACGGCGCGGAAGGCGGAACAGGATCAGGTATGGGTAGGCATGAGCAAAGAAACCGCTCATCAACTGGGCACTCCACTATCTTCATTAATGGCCTGGAATGAACACCTAAGAAGTATTGGCGTGGAAGACAGCATTGTAGAAGAAATGCAACGCGATGTAAAACGTTTGAACACTATTACAGATCGTTTCAGTAAAATAGGTTCGCAACCCACTTTACATGAAGAAAACATTATTGCGGTACTGAAAACCAGCCTTGAATACCTGCGTACCCGTACCAGCAAAAATGTAACCTATCACATTAATTTGCCTGATCATGAACTTCTGGCGCAATTATCGGTTCCACTTTTTGACTGGGTAATCGAAAACATTTGTAAAAACGCGGTAGATGCTATGAATGGTAAAGGCACCATTACCGTTGATCTGGATGAATTCCCGGAAGGATTACATATTGACATTAGTGATACCGGGAAAGGTATCCCCAAAACAAAATTTAAAACTGTTTTTGAACCGGGCTATACCTCTAAACAAAGAGGATGGGGACTGGGACTCAGTTTATGTAAGCGTATTATTGAAAATTACCATCACGGTAAAATTTTTGTATTAAAGAGTGAAGAAGGAAAAGGAACAACCTTCCGGATTACCATGAACCGTTAAAACTTTACCAAAATATAAATCTACCAAACAATAAATCGGTAAAGTAAAACGCAGTGCATTCTTTAATATCTGGAGCATTACGTATAGCAAACACAAAAAATACCGGAAAACAAGGAGCGTTTTTACACTTAAGTAAAAGTTGCCTCTTTAAAAAACAGGTAATTTTATCACAAAAAAGAACATGAAAATAGAGAACCCGGCCTTCAATTATGAAACAGGAGGTCTTACGTATTCCGGGCAACGTCAAACGGATCCTCATATTGCCCGTTTTATTTCGGATGCATTGGGTGATATTCGTACACTTTTAAATGTAGGAGCCGGAAGTGGGTCCTACGAACCAGATAATTGTTACGTTGTTGCTGTAGAGCCTTCGGCGGAAATGCGGCGGCAACGTCTGCATAAACACAAAGTCCCTGCTATTAATGCCAAAGCCGGAGCACTCCCCTTTGACGATAACAGTTTTGACGCGGCCATGGCTTTGGTTACCGTACACCATTGGCCGGATATTGAAAAAGGACTAACTGAATTACGGCGCGTTAGTAAAGGCCCTGTTGTTATAATGAGTTTTGATCCGGATGCGCTGGATGATTTCTGGAATGTGCATTATTTCCCGGAACTGATAGCTGTTGAAAGAGCGCGTTATCCTTCAATAGCCAGAATTCAGGAAGGATTAGGTGGCGTCACAGAAATTATAAAAGTACCCATTCCTCTGTTGTGTATTGATGGTTTTCAGGAAGCCTATTACGGAAGACCGGAAGCTTTTCTGGAAAAAGCAGTAAGACAATCTCAATCTGCGTGGGGATTTTTGGAGCCAGGTAAGGAAGACGAATTGGTTGAACGGCTATATTCCGAACTGAAAAACGGGGAATGGGAACGTAAATACGGGCACTACAGGCATGAACCATTTTTTACGGGCGCGTTACGATTGGTGGTAAGTAAGGCGAAATAGAACCCTATCTTGGTTTCTGAAATAACCCATCACCAAATGATGATTTATCGCACTCAACACCACGTATCAAAAACATGTTTTGGAACGAACAGATCAAACTAAGGAATATTATTCGCCATTTCTTTATTTATTACTCTATCTTATCAGGTTAATATGCCCTGCTTTTTCGTGTGCTTTGCGATCAAGGGTTGTATAATTAATAAGATAAGTGTACACACCCTGCTCACATAAACTGTTTTTATAGTTACCATCCCAGCCCTTCAACTGATCGTTAGATTCAAATATTTTCTCCCCCCATCTGTCGTAAACTAATAATTTAAACCGTATGATTCCAGTTCCATATACATTAAACACATCATTCAATATTTAACACTTCTCTGGCTTTATCTTCTCGTCGTGTATACCGGATACAGATACTCATCAGATAACTAAAAGTTAACCTGTATAATTCATATTCAGCCCTTCTCTGCCGGTTTATGCAGTCATTAATAAGTGTTTGCTGAATATCCATTCTTTACCAGGGTACAACTTATCTACGTTTCACACAAAACCGTACCTCACTATAATATACCATACAAAGTAAAGTTAAAAAAGGTTGGGATAAGACTTAAATAAAATACAAAATACTGATATACAATATTTTATTTTTACACTTTGGGAACTAACACCTGCATTTCTGTAACCGGTACTACGGTTTTTAAAGCGTTTTTTACATGGCCAATCCAGTTAATACCCGAATCTAATGTATAAGGTAAAAAATTATCGAACCGTTCTTGTGGCGTACCGCCGGGAAACAGTCGGTTTTTAATATTCTGGATTTGTTTTATTTCCTGTTCCGATCGTTGTTTAAGGGATTTGTTGACTTTGCCGCTAATCAATCCTAACGCGTTCAAGGCTTTCTGCCGCTCAGCCCCTACTGTTCCTGTCAAACTTTTATCAATGTTTTCTACCCGTAATGCAATAGTATCAAACAATACATTTAATTCTTTTGCTTCCTCCTCTAAATGAAAAACACTTTCCTGACCTAGCATAAAGGCATCTATAATTTGTTTTTCGTCTTTAAAAAAGTCGTTCACCTTCAATCCCAATTTTTCAATCTTCCGGTTAGTAGGTACATCTGCAATGGTAACAAAATTACGGGGTAATAAAACTGGCATCATAGCATTAAACGTTTCAAAGAGCCGTTTAAACTCGAGCCAATAGGTCAGTTCACCCGGCCCACCGATATAAGCAATATTAGGAAGTATTTTCTGCTGGTACAACGGTCTTAACACTACGTTAGGGCTAAACCGTTCAGGAGAACGCTGCAATAACTCCTTTAATTCGGGTTGGGTAAATTGAATATCTGTATTTAATACTGCATAGCGATCTCCACGTTGCTCAATACGCGAACGGAGCCCCGACTGCATATAAAAAACATTGATCTGACGTGGATTTACCTGTACGGGGTATCCTACCGCCTGCAATTCTTCTATTGTTTGAGTTACAGAAGTAAATGCTTTCTGCTCAAATAGATCCAGTTCCAGTTCCGGAATAAACTGAGCTTTTAAAGCCGGATCATTCCCATCAAGCACTACTATACCATACTGTCCAAACAACGCATTGATAAGATAACGGGTAGCATCGGCCACATTTGTATGCTCTACATAAGCTTTACGGAATAATTCGAGAATTTCTGCTCCCCGCTGATTTTCTCCCAAAATGGTTTTTAATTCCTGAAGGGTAGCGTCAATGCCCGTTGTCTGCATTGCTCCAACGGCTCCTTTCTGATCCGTTTCCCATTTAAGTGTTTTTCCAAAAAGATTTACCGACTGAATTTCTTCCAGATCGTGATCTTCACTGGCCATCCAGTACACTGGTATGTAACTATTCCCGTCCTTTTTCTCTGATAGAAACTCACACAGGTTTATTACAGACAGAATTTTATAAATAAAATAAAGCGGTCCGGTAAACAAACACAACTGGTGCCCGGTGGTAATGGTAAAACTTTTTTCACTATACAAACTCTCGATGTGTTTAATCGTTTCGGGAGTGGTGTTACGCACTAATTCAGCTTGTTTTAAAAGTTGTGCCGTTAATACGCTACGCTGTTCCGCGCTAAAACCACTTTGGTAAACCGCTGCGCAAGCTTTTAAACCTTCCTCATCCGGTTGAAAGCGGTAAAAAGGTTTAGTATCCGGATGGCGATCCAGATAATCAGTTAAGAGGTTATTTAAACCGCTTTCTTTAAGTGAAAAAAACAGAGAAGAGTACATGTTTAAATTAAAACGCGCTGACAAAATCCCTGAAAAGTGTTCCTTCCATATCCTTGGCCGAAAGTACCGGTTCTGTTACATTCCAGTTGATGCCTAAGTCAGGATCGTTCCATAGCACGCAACCTTCACTTGGTTTATTGTAAACATTAGTGCATTTATAACTAAAAATGGTATTATCCTGCAGGGTTAAAAAACCGTGTGCAAAACCTTCCGGTATATAAAACATGGTTTTATTTTGTCCGCTTAGTTCAATCCCGACATATTGCCCGTAGGTAGGTGAATTTTTACGTATGTCAACGGCTACATCATATACCGCTCCGGTAATAACTCTAACCAGTTTACCCTGAGCAAAGGGAGGATTCTGAAAATGAAGCCCCCTTAAAACGCCTGCATTAGAAAGGGATTGATTATCCTGTACAAACTGAAGGTCTAAACCCGCTTTCTTAAATACATCCGCATTGTAGCTTTCAAAAAAATGTCCTCTTGCATCCTCAAACACTTTGGGTTGAATAATAAAGCATCCTTTTAGTTTAGTTTCCGTTATTTCCATTTCTATTTTTTCCGTTTGAATAGTTTTGTTTTCTTGCCGTCATCGTCAGTATAATAGCCATTACCGCTTCCATAGCCGTAGCCGTAGCCATAACCATATCCGTAATTATAACTATATACTTTTTTACTTATATCTATATCGTTTAGTATGATTGATAGATTTTTAAGATTGTTTTCATTCCTGAGCCGGTCTATAATTTGCGTAAACATACGTTTAGAATACCCTGAACGGAATACATAAATAGGATAATCCGCTGCCTGAATAGTTGCCAAACCATCGGTAACTAGGCCAATCGGAGCATTATCAATAATAACATAATCGAAATGCTCTTTCAGGTATGCAATTAAATCATCCAGTTTTTTATTCAGAATCAGTTCGCTTGGATTAGGAGGAATAGGGCCCGCGGTAATGAATTTAAGATTTTCCATTGAACTGGGATTAATACACTCATCCACGCTGGTGGTACCTGTTAAAATGGTACTCATTCCTTTATTATTGCTAACACCAAAACCCTTGTGAATTTTAGGTTTACGCATATCCAAATCAATAATAATGGCTTTTTTATCTGTAAACGCCAGAATACCCGCAATATTAATGGCAACAAATGTTTTACCTTCTCCGCTAATGGTAGATGTTACTGAGATTACCTTAGGGCCCGGATCGTTATTTATAAATTGCAGGTTGGCTCTTATGGTACGGAAACTCTCACTGATCAGCGACATAGGATTTTTGTCAACTATCAGTTGCGATACTGGTATATCACGGTCAAAACGGGGTACAAGCCCTAATAGCGCAACATTTCCACTGGAGTATTTTGTAATATCAGATAACGAATAAATTTTATCGTGAAAAATATACCGGAAAAACACTAAACCGACAGAGAATAAAAAAGCAGAAAGAAATGCTATCAGTATCGCGTTTTTTTTGCTTGGCGATAAGATGGCGCCGTTACCCAATGCTCTTTCCAATATAATATTCTGCGACACAAAACCTGCTTTGGAAATAGAGAACTCGGTTTTCTTTTCCAATAACATGGTATAGTATTTCTCACTAATGGTATAAAGGCGATTTAAACGCGAAAATTCAACTTCATCTTCCGGGGTTTGTCCACCGCTTACTTTGTACTGGCTTGCCTTTTCGAGCAGATTACGGTATTGTGTTTTATACTTTAACCGTACCGCATCCAGACTTTCGATCAGCAATTTTTTCTGATTTTCTATCTGATAATTAATTTGTTTGATATTTTCAGAATTGGGGGTAACAGCATAAAGCAGGTTTTCCTTTTCCACCAGAAGTTTCTGAATAGCGCCGGTTATATCTTTAATCAGATTCTCGTACTCAGTGCCATTCATTAATGAAATGAGCTGATAAATATCTATGTTTTTATTTTTAGCAATACTAGTTTGAATTTCTCCTATGATTTTTTCTTCCATCTCCACTTTCAGCATCTGATCCTCCAGATTAGAATAACGCATCATTTTAGAGGCCATTAATGCGTCTTCCTTTCCTGTCATGTTCTTTTCCTTCTTAAACCGTTGCAAATCGCTCTCACTACTTTTTAAATCATTGTACACATTGTCCAGTTGACCATCAATAAACTTCAAAATATTTCTCGAACTCTCGCTTTTGCGCTCTACATCGTAAATTAAAAATTCTTCAGTAATGGCATTTACCAGATCTGTTGTTTTAAACGAATTAACATCTTTAACCTTTATGAGAAGCGTACGGGCGTACTCGTTCAGTAAACGAACTTCTATTTTACTTTGAAGATCGGCGGTAACGGCATCTACACTGCTTACCACAAAAAACATTTCGTTATTAGAGTTTATGTTTTCACGTATCACCTCATTGCTTTGCCCCGGATTCAGAAACACATTGATGTCAAAATCAGAATTTTTAAGCCAGCTTCCGGTTTGAAAATGAAACACAGCCCCCCCCTTTTCCAGTTCGAGAGTACCTGATTTTAAATTAGAATTAAACCGGATGTAAATCTTCTTACCATATAAGGCATGATTCTTTACATTTACCTTAACCTGAAAGGATGACCCGTTATATAATTCGTAGTTTTTAAAAATCCCCTGATTGTAATAAGACGTAACAATATCCAGTTTTTCTACCACCCGTTTCAGGAATACTTTCGAGCGGATTTGCTCTATGGCTTCGGCTAGTACATTGTCGTTACTATTAATCTGGTTTAACTGAAGTATTTCATTGGCTTTATTCTGGTCATAAATCTGAACAACAGCTCGCGATTCATAAACAGTTTGACTGTAACGCAAATAGAGAAATGCCAGACCAAATGATAATATAAACGATAATACTATAAACCAGCGGCTTTTAACCAGCAAAAAAACAATAACCCCGATATCGAAATTATTATTGAGCTTGTCGGCAACCGATTTTAACTGATTATTGGTATGTTCAATAGACTGATTTAACATGTCTTAATTACCCCTTATAAACAGATAAATAATAATGACAGAGGTTAAGAGTGTTACAACCGGCGTTAACTCTCCGGCAAGTGTTCTGGCTAAACGGTAACGTGGTTCTACATAAATAATGTCATTTGCCTGCACTTTACTGTTACCAGCCACCACTCCTTCTATCTTAGACAAATCCATCAGGTAAATATCGGGTTGTGGTTTACTATTGTTCGAACGGATTAGTTTCACTTTGTAGGCCTTTCCATCTTCTGTTATACCTCCGGCCTGAGCAATCGCTTCGAGTACGGTAGTATTGTTATTGGTTAATGGCAATACCTTGGCATTTCCTGAATTACCGGGAAAAATGATTACACGCTTATTTGAAACCTTCAGATTTACGTATGGTTTTACATAGAACTCACTGTATTTTTCCTCAAGGTACTTTTCCGCCTCTCGTATGGTGTAACCGGTTATTTTTTGCGGACCAACCAACGGTAATTTTACAGTTCCGTCACTTTCCACTAAAAACTCGAGGTTACTGTTATATACTACATTTGCCGAATTGGCCAAATCAATCAACTTGAACCCGTCGTTGGTAAACACCCTGCACTGTAACGCATCGTTGGGAGCAATTTTATAATCCAGGCGACTGATAGAATCTACCAGTTTGGCATACTGATAATCCCTTGGTGTTTCCAGCATCAGATTGGAACGGAAGAGTTTACAGGATGAAAAGGTAATAACAACAAAAAGGGAAAATAGGTATTGCTTTAACATAGTTTGATACAAAGATATTCTTTTTTTCAGTTCACGCAAGATACTCAAATTCACTAAAAGTCAAACAGTTAAGTTCTATTAAAATCTCTTTGACAAAGATCATTTTTTTAAATCCGAAACACATAAACCTGCTATCTCGGATATTCTATTCTTACGTGATAAATATTCATCAGGCGGCGCTTAAAAATTTTACGGATCAGGGTAATGTCTTTAAACGTAATATCGGCGTTAATGAGTTGATTTTGTTGTATTTTATAATCTATTATTTTATCCACAAGATCATTTATGGTAAGCGCATCATGCAC
This sequence comes from Sediminibacterium sp., assembly GCA_030054095.1. Classification (GTDB taxonomy): domain Bacteria; phylum Bacteroidota; class Bacteroidia; order B-17B0; family Aurantibacillaceae; genus Aurantibacillus. The sequence continues at coordinate 68,036 of JASGCO010000019.1, read as the reverse complement.
TTTAAGGCTTCTGGAAGCAGCCTCTACCCCATCTGCCAGCATCAATACAGCCGTCTCTTTGCTAAACGGAATTGGTCCCGGGTAACGGAATTTCTGCTCATCAAGGGTCCGCTCACCATGCACTTTTTTATACAGATTTAAAAAATAGCCCACCGATGTGGTGCCATGATGGGTTCTTATAAAATCAATAATAGACTCCGGTAATTGATATTGCCGCGCTATTTCTATCCCCGTAATAATATGACCAATAATGATAGCCGCGCTTTCTTCGGGTTCCAGATCTTCGTGCGGATTCCGGTTATTCCCCTGGTTTTCAATAAAGTATTTTCCGTTTTTAAGTTTACCAATATCATGAAACAAGGCTCCTGTGCGCACCAGCAAGGTGTTTCCCCCAATGTAATAAATGGCTTCTTCTGCAAGATTGGCCACCTGCAAACTATGCTGAAACGTTCCGGGAATTTTGTCGGATAATTCCCTCAGAAGCGGATGATTAAGATCTGATAACTCTAATAATGTAAAATCGGAACTGAACCGGAATACTTTTTCGATACTATAGATTAATGGAAAGGATAACAATAACAAAATAGAACTAATAATAAATGGTAAATACGACCAAAGTTTAAAAGCCACTATACTCTTTTCAAACCCTATCTGGTAAATGAAAAAAGTAAAAACATACAATACCAGACTAATGATAAAAGCATTAATCAACTGTGTACGCCGCCGTATTTCAGCAATTGAAAACAGGGTAATAATCCCAACGCATAACTGAATTAAGGTAAACTGCAATTTATCTGTTTGAAAAAAAGCGGCCAATAAAATACTTAGTAAATAGGTGAATAAAGCTGTACGACTATCATAAAATACACGCACCAACACGGGAAGCATAACATAAGGTAGCGCGTATAAATAAAGGTTATAGGAAGATACAATATGGCACGATAAAACCACTACAAACAAACACAGGAAAAGAAAAATAAATTGAAGGTTATTTCCAAAGAAGGGTTTTCTGAAAAAATAAAGGTATAACAGCAACACCCCAAATAACAAAGACACAAACGCCCAGCGGGCCATAAATTGCAGAAAGGTATAGTTACTGGCTTGCTGATGCTGATAGATGTAATTATTTATCAGGAACCGTTTTTCGTTATTCAGAGGTTCTCCCTGACGAATTAACACGCTTCCCTTAGGATAAAAATAACGGTAAAGAGACAGCGCGTTAATTCGTTCTTCCGCTATTAAACGGGTACGGGCGGGGCTGTGCACATATATTACCCCTAGCGCCTCCAGTAGTTCACGTTCCACTTTTTTATAGGCACTTCCTTCCTTTTGCTCTATATATTTAATAGCCGATTGTATGGTAAAAAAACCGTCGTACTGATAACTTTCATATACCCCGTTCCTGAAAATGAGAACCGGATGCACCGGTGGCACTTCCTGCTCTTCAATAATGCCTGTTTTAACAATGGTATCGAGCAGGTTGAGTAAATAACGCCCCGTTACATCTGATCGTTGTCTGAGGTTGGCCAACACACTGTCCTGTCGTTTTAACTCTGTCGCATTTTCTTCAAACACCAGAGGGGAAGCAAGCATTACCTGTTGCTTCTCCCGTTCCAGTTCAGCCGCCGCTTTCCTCATAAAAAAATCACGTTCCAACACCAGATCAGCTTCATTCCACACCGCGCTAAACGCGTTTACACGATTGGCATGTACTTTTTCACGGGGTAACAGCCAGGCAGAAAAAACCGCCAGCAACAGTACCATCCCGATTTTAAAAATGAGATTATGCTTATCCCTTATTTTGGTAAACAGGTTCATTGCTACAAAATAAGTTCCTATTCAGGCACAAAATACAACTCCGCCGGCGGGTTGTTAACAGTTGGCTATTAATTAGGCATTGGCTAATCAGATGCCTTTAATCCGGATGACATTTCCATCAAATGAGGTAGGGTATTGCTTTAAAGGAAGGGTAGCGGGTCCCGACATTACTCCACCATCCACGATCTGCCAGGTAGAGCCGCTAATAGTATCTTTACAGGTAAAATTATCATTCTGAACAATGGCTCTTGCCTTTGGATTGTTGGGATCTGCCGTTGAAGTGCGCTCCAGCGTAATAACTTCCTGCTGGCTTTTACGGTAAATAATTAAACCATTTGTTCCTGCACTATAATACAACCACCCACCAATTGTTTGAATTTTAAAGTTAGTTGGCTCATTAATATAAAGTGTCAGATCTACTAAAGCTGGCGGCACATTAGTAACTGGAGGCGATTGTTTTTTACAAGCCGGTGACAAAACACTTGCTAAAAAAACATAAATCATTACCAGAAGGCTATTTTTTATAATCAGACGACGACTTCTCATTAAAAATGGCTTACATTTATACACTCAAATTTACGATTAATAATGGATATGGATACAGAAACGAATCCGCCAAACCGCCCTTTTAACCCTTTTTTGCCACTCTATTTTGCTATCGTTCTGGCATTAGGTGTCCTTATCGGTTATTTTTTCACCTTTGGTAACGGATTAACTAACTATCAGCTAAAAACTTCAGCTACCGGTAATAATAAAATTAATTCTCTGCTGGATTATATTGTACAGCAATATGTAGATACCATCAGCAAAGACTCTTTATCGGAACGCACTATAACCGCCATGCTAAAAAGTCTTGATCCTCACAGCGATTATATTCCGGCCCACGATTTTGATCTGGTAAACGATCCTTTAAAAGGAAATTTTGACGGAATAGGAGTTGAATTCAATATTATAGACGATACCATACGCATTATTAATCCGATCATTGGCGGGCCTTCTGAAAAACTGGGTATTAAAGCAGGAGATAAAATTATTAAGGTCAACGATACGCTGGTTGCTGGTGTAAAAATTACCAATACCAAAGTATTCAGTAAACTAAGGGGACCCGGTGGCACAAAAGTGAAAGTTTCCATTAAGCGCGCGGGAGTAAACAAACTATTGGATTTTACCATTGTTCGGGATGCCATTCCTATTTACAGCATTGATGTTAATTACATGGTTTCACCTGGCATTGGGTATATTAAAATTTCACGCTTTGCGGAAACAACTTACGATGAATACCTGAAGGCGTTTAATGATTTGAGTAAACAGGGGATGAAAAAACTAATACTGGATTTACGCGGTAACGGTGGTGGTTTTTTAAAAATAGCGGTAGAGCTAAGTGATGAATTTTTAAGCGATGGCTTACAAATTGTTTATACTGAAGGAAAAGCGCATCCCAAAAAAGTGTATTCGGCCAGCACACGCGGGGGATTTGAAAATAATACCTTAGTGGTATTAATAGATGAGGGAAGTGCCAGTGCCAGCGAAATTGTGGCGGGCGCGCTTCAGGATAATGACCGTGCCACCATTATTGGCCGCCGGAGTTTTGGGAAAGGTCTTGTACAGGACCAATTGGATCTTTCTGACGGATCGGCGGTAAGGCTTACGATTGCACGCTATTATACACCAACCGGCCGCTGTATTCAAAAGCCCTATACGGAAGGAAATGAAGCCTATTATAATGAAGAAGTAGAACGTTTTGAAGCGGGTGAATTGTACAATAAAGACAGCATGAAAATTGATAAATCGAAGATTTACAGAACGCCCGGAGGAAAGGTTGTGTATGGCGGAGGCGGAATTGTTCCGGATGTGTTTGTTCCCCTTGATACCGTTAAATACAGCAGTTATGTTAACCGTTTATTTTACAGTGGATTAGTTAATGCTTTTTGTTTCGATTACACAGATAAAAACCGGAATGCGTTACTACAGACTTACAAAAATGCGACTGCCTTTATAAGCAGCTATACCGTATCGGAAAAAGAAATAAAAGCCTTGAATGATTACGCTATAGGTAAAAAATTTCAGCATACGGATAATAACCCTGGCCTTACCGCAAAAGGACTTAAACAATTAATGAAAGCGCTCATAGGCCGTAATTTATTTGACAAGGACGCCTATTATCCTATTTTAAACGAAAATGACAATTGCATTAAAAAGGCCATAGAAGTCCTGAACGGACAAATAGCCGTAAATGCGCAAACGAATCCATAACTTAAAACACTGAATTATTATGAAACAAAAAAAAGCGCTTCTATTATTTACAGTTCTTGTAGCCGGAGGACTGAGTTTTTGTACCAGTACCAAATCGGGTAATACCACTAAAACAGAAACTAAACCGTTAACCCCCAATATGCCGGGAGAAAAAGAACTGACGGCCGCTAAAAAAAGATGGCCCGATGTTACCCTTGATGAACTAAATAAAGGACAGGCTATATTTTATAATCCATGTACATCATGTCATCAGGCTTACGACATTCCGGGTTTCTCAGAAAAAAAATGGTTGCATGAAATTGATGACATGAGCCCGAAAGCCAATCTAAGCGCCGAACAAAAAGCGCAGTTAACCAAGTACATTTTATCGTTTCGCGATGCCAATACAATTGCCGGAAAGTAGTAAGGATACAAAAACTGTTTAGACTTTATCTGACGCTGAAAAAATGCTCACCGGATTATATCTGGTGGGCATTTTTTATTCGGCCGGGTTCGTTATTAACCCAAATTATGTAATAGCAATTCCTTCTTTCGCATAGGGATTGAAGCGGCAGCCCTGTGCTGGGTGTTGCAAGTCAGCGCACGGGCGAGGCGGCGGCGGAACAGAGCCCCCGCAGCCGGATGCGATGCCGCAAAAGCCAGCGCAGGCTAAAGCGGAAAGCCCGGCCACAGTGGGTGGACTACCTTTTCCAAAGTTCCGGAACTTTGGAAAAGGTAACGTGTTGGCAGGTGGATGCGCCTGCTATTTAAAACACTGCAGGGATTGACGTATGGTTAATGGCGTTTCTAATACCAATTGCCGCATTAAGGAGCGACCTTTAAAAATAACCTGATTAGTGGTGTATTTGGAGATGGTAAAATCGTATTCGGTGGTTTCTTTCCCTAGTTTTTCTGCCGCGGCAAATACCATCACATCGTGTTCATTTAACTCAGCCGTACGTTCCATTTTAAATTCCCAATACTTTCGTTCTTTCTTTTTTAAGCCGGAAAATTTACGGTTAGGAAAAACAGTTAATGCCGAAGTATAATACTTTAAACGGTAGCCGGTATCTGAACGGGTGATTACGTACTTTTCCGAAATACTGAAATTCTTTTTCTGTCCCTCCAATACCTGTCCTTTGTCGGTTACGGTGGTTTGCACCGCCTGTTCCACATGGCATTGGTACACGATCAGCGAATCATTTACCTTTAACGCTGCTATGGCTGTTGATTTATATTTTTCATCAAATACCGGCGATTGCCCGTAAACAAAGGCGGTAAGCGATAACAGCCAAACGGTAACACTAATCCAAAGGCGCATGTTAGTTTAGTTTTATCTGTGCCGCCAGTTGAATGGCTTTGTGCTTAACGTCTTCTACATTCTTCGTTTTATCATCGTAACACAACACTACTGCCATACGGCGGTAAGGCCGTGTGGATGGCTTATTAAATACCCTCACGTCTGTTTGGGAATATGCCAATACAGCTTCTATTCCGGTATAATCGGGCTGACCTCCCTCCCGCTCTGCCAGCACAACAGCCGAGGCACCGCTTCGCTCGAGTGTAATTTCAGGAATGGGTAATCCTAAAATAGCACGGGCATGCAGTTCAAATTCGCTTAAATTCTGCGTTCCGGCCAATGTTACCATGCCTGTATCGTGTGGACGTGGCGACAGTTCTGAAAAATAAACCCCTTCGTTGGTAAGGAAAAATTCAACGCCCCATAATCCCGCGCCGCTCAGGGCTTTGGTTACTTTTTCGGCCATATCTCTGGCTTCAGTCAAATCCTTATCGCTGATGATACATGGTTGCCAGCTTTCCTGATAATCGCCCCGCTCCTGCCGGTGACCAATGGGCGGACAAAACAAGGTTGGGCCTTGTTTCTGGGTGACGGTTAACAAGGTTATTTCTGTATGAAACTGAATAAATGCTTCTACTATTACTTCACGGTAATCGCCACGCGATCCGTCCATGGCGTACTGCCATACCTTTTCAATATCCTCTTCCCGTTTTAAAACGCTTTGTCCTTTTCCGCTGCTGCTCATTAACGGTTTTACCACACAGGGAATACCAATAGCTTTAACAGCTGTTTTAAAATCTTCCAGAGTGTCGGCATACTGGTAACGAGCCGTACGTAAGCCCAGTTCTTTGGCGGCCAGATCGCGTATGGCTTTACGGTTCATGGTGAAATTAGCAGCCCGTGCGCTGGGCACAACGGTAATGCCTTGCTTTTCGTAATCGTAAAACCGTTCGGTGCGAATGGCTTCAATTTCCGGTACAATTAAATCGGGAGTATGTTTGGCCACCACCGCGTCGAGCGCCGCGCCATCGAGCATATTAACCACTTCGTACGTGTGCGCCACCTGCATGGCCGGCGCGCCCGTATAATTATCTACTGCAATAACGTATTGTCCCAGTCGTTGCAGGGCAATTACCACTTCTTTTCCCAATTCGCCGCTACCCAGCAGCATTACTTTTTTCTGATACGCCATAAAGATGTTAAAGATGTTTACTTACTGAATCCTACATTAATGGTTTCCGGATAATACTGGTGCAGGGCGGCATATAAAACGTACCCTAAAATGAGCCCGGCTGTTCCCCCCAATAACGATTGGGTACGACGTTTTTGGCGCGCAACCCGTTCGTATCCTAAAATGTACGCATCACTTTCGAGGTAATTGGGGTTACTAACGGTATGATGCCGTATCCTTACTTTGGTAATTCCGCTCAGGGCCATGTAGCCATAAGGTGCAATGGGAGCAAAAAACGTCCCTGTTAAACCTCCCACCAGACCAGCTACGCCGGAACCAATAAGCGCTCCACGGGCTTTAAATCCCTTTTTGGCATCCCGCTCTCCTTTCATAAATAGCCACATTTCCTCTCTCGTAAACCAATTCCCCCTTACAGTATCCTGCACATAATACTGCTGACGGATACCGGTATGGTAATGCACCGAATACAACTGATCGTTTTCGAAATGCAGCTTTTTATTGATTTTACTGGGATGATTAATCGTTACCGCGCCTAAACTTGTATCGAGCACCATTTCGTTTATTACATTTCCATTCATCAGATAAATGGTATCCTTTTTAATCTCCTGGCAAAGCAATTGCATTCCCATAAACAGTCCTGCAACAAGAAAGGCGAAACAGCGGTATAACATGGGTTTAAAGATACTTTTTTGGTTCTTAACACTGACACTTTTTAATTAACAATCCGACGTTAATCCCTTTTAAATGCTTAATTTTATTGGCTGAAAATTAATTTTAGAATGGCAACGGATAATTTTGTAAACCGCCACAATGGCCCTCGCGAGCAAGAGGTTAAATCCATGCTTAAAAAAATAGGTGTTAGCAGTGTTAACGACCTTATTTCTCAAACCGTACCCGATGCAATCCGCTTAAAGCAGCCACTGGCTGTGGGGAAAGCTCTTACTGAATTTCAGTATCACAAGCATTTGCGCGCACTGGGTAAAAAGAATAAGGTATTCCGTTCATACATTGGTTTGGGGTATTACAACACCATTTTACCGGCTGTTATACAACGTAACATTCTCGAAAATCCAGGCTGGTACACGGCTTACACCCCTTATCAGGCCGAAATTGCTCAGGGCCGTTTAGAAGCCATTCTGAATTTTCAAACCATGGCCATGGACTTAACCGCCATGCCTTTGGCTAATGCCAGTTTGTTAGATGATGCTACAGCCGCTGCCGAAGCAGTATTTATGTTTTACAGCAACCGCAGTCGCGAAAAACAAAAAGCAGGGGCTAACAAGTTGTTTGTAAGCGAAACTTGTTTTCCTCAGGTGATTGATGTGATTAAAACCCGCACCGGACCTGTGGGTATAGATGTAGTAGTAGGAAGTGTTACCGCTACCAAACTGGATGATTCGTTCTTTGGATCGGTGATTCAGTATCCCGATATTAACGGCGAGGCCAATGATTATAAATCGTATGTAGAAACTTGCAAGGAATTGGGCATTCAGGTAGCTGTTGGTTCAGATCTGATGGCTCTGGCTCTGTTAACGCCTCCGGGCGAATGGGGTGCCGATGTGGTGTATGGTAACTCGCAGCGCTTTGGTGTGCCATTGGGTTATGGTGGACCACACGCCGCGTTTTTCTGCTGCCGCGAAGATTACAAACGCCTAATTCCCGGCCGTATTATTGGAGTGAGTGTGGATGCCGAAGGCAACCAGGCCTTACGCATGGCACTTCAAACCCGCGAACAACACATTAAACGCGACAAAGCCACTTCTAATATTTGTACCGCGCAGGCACTGTTAGCTATTATGGCCAGTATGTACGCGGTGTATCACGGCCCGGATGGTATTAAGGCCATTGCCGGACAAATACACGACACAACGTACACCATTGCCAACGCTTTGAAAAAAGCGGGACTCGATGTAAAAACCAATCTTTATTTTGATACCATAGTAGTAGCCTGCGACGCGCAAAAAATTAACGCGGCTGCTGTAAACACGGGCATTAACTTCCGCATCATTGATGCAAAACACGTGGGTATCAGTATTGATCAAACGGTTGAAGAAAGTGACGTTACCGATGTTTTAGCGGTATTTGGCGTACAACACAATGGCAGTATTGAAAACAGCACCGTTATTAGTGGTAGCCTGAAACGCAGTTCGGCTTACCTCACGCATCCTACATTTAATTCGTATCACAGCGAAAGCGAAATGATGCGTTATATTAAACGTCTCGAAAATAAAGACCTTTCGTTGGTTCACTCTATGATATCGTTAGGGTCATGTACCATGAAATTAAACGCGGCCTCTGAATTATTACCGCTTACCTGGCCGGAATGGGCTAATATTCACCCCTTTGTTCCAGCCGATCAGGCACAAGGGTACAGCGAAATGATTGCCGCTTTAGATAAGGATTTAAGTAATATTACCGGATTTGCCAAAATGAGTTTCCAGCCTAATTCAGGCGCTCAGGGTGAATACGCGGGGCTTATGGTTATCCGTCAGTACCATCTGGCCAATGGCGGAGCACACCGAAAAGTAGCTCTGATTCCTTCTTCAGCGCATGGTACCAATCCGGCCAGTGCCGCTATGGCGGGTATGGACATTGTGGTGGTTAAATGCGATGAAAGAGGAAATGTGGACATTGTTGATTTGAAAGCAAAAGCCGAACAATACAAAGACACACTCAGTTGTTTAATGGTTACCTATCCAAGTACGCACGGTGTGTACGAAGAAGGGATTACCGATATTACCAAAATTATTCACGACAATGGCGGTCTGGTTTACATGGATGGAGCCAATATGAACGCTCAGGTGGGCTTAACGTCTCCCGGTAACATTGGCGCGGATGTGTGTCACCTGAACCTGCACAAAACCTTTGCCATTCCACATGGTGGTGGCGGACCCGGCATGGGCCCGATTGGTGTGGTTGAAAAATTAGTACCTTACCTGCCTTCACATCCGGTTGTAAACACCGGTGGCGAAAAAGGCATTCACGCGGTAAGTGCCGCTCCGTATGGAAGCGCTCTTATTTTGCTGATCAGCTACGGTTACATTAAAATGCTGGGTAGCGATGGGTTAAAAGCAGCTACAGAAACAGCTATTCTGAATGCCAACTACATGAAAGAAGTATTAAAAGATCATTACAAGATCCTTTATACTGGTAGTAAAGACCGTTGCGCGCACGAAATGATTCTGGATTGCAACGACTTTAAAATGGCCAGCGGCGTAGAAGTGGCCGATATGGCAAAACGTTTGATGGATTACGGTTTTCATGCCCCTACCGTAGCATTTCCGGTAGTAAATACATTGATGGTGGAGCCAACCGAAAGTGAAAGCAAAGCGGAGTTAGACCGTTTTTGCGAAGCCATGATTTCGATACGTAACGAAATTCAGGAAATTATAGACGGTAAAGCCGATAAGGTAAATAACGTGATTAAAAACGCGCCACATACCGCTAAACTGGTAGTGGCCGACACCTACGATAAGCCATACAGCCGCGAGAAAGCTGCTTTCCCGTTAAGCTGGGTAAAAGCCAATAAATTCTGGCCAAGCGTTGCCCGCGTGGATAATGCCTATGGCGACCGTCATTTGGTATGCAGTTGCGCGCCGATTGAAAGTTATATGGAAGAAGCTGTGAACGCTTAGTTTAGTTAAAAGAGCACCTGAAATAAGGTGCTCTTTTAGTTTTATAGAAATTCTACTTGGTATAAACAAATGATTATTTCACCCAACTTTAAATCTTACCTAACTTACCTTTACTTAATATACGGCCTATATACATTCACCGGTTGTTCAGATAATTTAACCAGCAACAAAACCATTAATAAAGGCACATCTGATTCCATTAAAAGAGAGAAATACTATCAATGGACAGAAAATATTCCGAGATTATCCTTTAAAAAGGATAGTAGTGATGCCTTACAGTATCTCATTCAACATTCTGACACTTCCCTATCCAGACTTATTGCTGACAGTTATTTTAATGTTCTGAAACCCTATTCTGATTACTCTGGAAGTCCTCAAGAACTCTCACAATTCCTTTACGTTCTTGACCTAAACGGAGACAGATTAAAAGATGTTTTATTTGTGGGACCTAGCGGGGGAGAACCTTTTAAAACAAGTATTTTTCTTTTTATAGAAGAGCATTACGAACAAATTTTTGAAGGGTATACTCAACCTTTAAGTATACACATTTCAAACGATTCTCTCTTACGCTTTTGTTTGTATAATCCAGGCTGTTGCGCCGATCCAGTTATTACTGAACATCACTATTTCGTTAAACATTCAAACAATAAGCTTATTATTTCCAGCGACTCTGTAATTGGTTATTTAAGCCAAACGGAAGCCCCCATAAATCAAAAGTTACTTTCATCACGTCTGTTCGAAACAATTACTACTAATATGCCATTACGTTTTCAAACATATGAACTGGATAGTACCGAACTGGATATGATTGGCGCTAATGGAACTGTTATTGGTTATTTTCCTACTGGATCAAAGGGATATGCTACTGCCATCAAAACAGAAAGAAATCGAGAGTGGGCATATGTTACTATGCTTACTCCCCCTATTTCCAAATACAATTTCTTTTTTGACTCGGAAGAACGAAACGCTACGCATATTAAAGGCTGGGTATTACTAAAAGACATTTCATTTGGTAAACCAACTTTAAAAAATGTAAAACCGAATAATTAAATGATCTGGCTTCATTTATGTTATCAAAATCACTATTAACTAAACTTATTATTGCAGTTACCTTTTTCTTCCTCCTATCCTGCTCTTCAAAAAAAGAGGAGGTAACAGTTACTTCCATTTCTGTGAGGTTAACAGATAGTGGTATATCCAGATCCAAGACGACTTTAAAAGTGCAACATACCTATACACCAAGGGCAGATACAGGTTTTCTTAATTGCAGTGTGAATACTGAAGATGTAATAGTGAATGAGTACATGACTAAAGACTTGAAACCAATTCGTTTAAATTTTAAAAAACTAAATAGTGTAAAAAAATGGAGTAATGTGAAACGCTCCAGGCATTGGAAGACGCTGGAAGAAGGGTACACGGACTATTTTTACATTAAAAACAATTCCAATCCAAAACAATTACCCAACAAAATTATTAGTAGAAAATTTGGAGAAACCTTCCAAAAACTTAACGAATATTACTTATTAAATGGCAGAATATCTTTTGTATTGGAAAAACTGATTAAATACAACCTCCCTATTTACTTTGACTCTACTTATATGAAGTCCAATAATAGCAATGAAGCTTTTGATCTAAAGAAGTCTATCATTACAGAAACAAGAAGTTACTTTAACAATGGAATACTAATCCACCAGATTAATAATGAAGATTGCGGCAGTCCAATGGATCTTAATTATCTTAAATCGGAGCAAGAACGGTTATTAACTGACATTAATACCCTCTTACAGGTGCCAGAAGTAGAATAGAACGTTCATTACTCTCTTATAAAGCACACAACTATTTCACTTCATTTTGGTAAATTCGCTTATTAAAATTCCTTCAGCATGTCAGACGTATCTCATATAAAATGCCCCAATTGTCAGCACGAATTTGCACCCAGCGATGCGTATAAAGAACAAATGGCCAGTGAATTACGCCAGCAAATGCAAAAGTGGAAACAGGAGGCGGAAGATAAATTCAAAAAAAGAGAAAATGAACTAAACACTCAGTTTCAGGAAACCCTTCTCAAAAATCAGAAAGAACAAGAAGAACAATTACGGAAACGCATTGCCTCCGACTTTGAAATTCAGTTAAAATTACTTTCGGAAAAAAACAACGAGAACGAAGAAAAACTAAAAGCAGCCCGTAAAAAGGAAGAAGATTTTTTACGTAAGGAGCAAGAACTGAAAAACAAAGAGGAAGAGCTTAATCTCACCATACAAAAAACACTGATAGCGGAACGTGACAAAATAGTAGAACAAGTTCGCAAAAATGAAGCGGAACGTTTAGCAATAAAAGAAACCGAACAACAGAACCGGATTAAAGAACTGGAAACCCAGCTTGACGCACAGAAAAAACTGGCCGAAGAAATGAAACGCAAAGCCGATCAGGGCAGTATGCAATTACAGGGCGAGGCTCAGGAACTGGCGCTGGAAGAACTACTACGCTCCGCCTTTCCGTTCGATGCTATTGAAGAGGTACCTAAAGGAAAACTGGGTGCCGACTGCATACAACTGGTGAGAAATTCGTTTGCAACCGAATGCGGTAAAATTATTTACGAAAGTAAACGCACCAAAGCCTTTGCCAACGAATGGATTGAAAAGTTAAAAACCGATATGCGTATGGCTCAGGCCGACGTGGCCGTTATTGTGACCGAAGTACTGCCCCGCGATATGACGCAGTTTGGCATGAAAGACGGCATCTGGATCTGCCGTTTTTCGGAAGTAAAACCACTGGTTTTTTTGTTACGCGATTCTTTAGTAAAAATACAAGCGGCTACAGCCAGTCAGGAAAATAAGGGGGAGAAAATGCAAATGTTATACAACTATCTTACCGGAAATGAATTTAAACAGCAAATAGAAGCCATTGTAGAAGGATTTGTATCTATGAAAGATGCTATTACTAAAGAACGGAACCAGATGAATAAACTATGGGCCGAACGGGAAAAACAACTCGACAAGGTGCTTTTGAATACCACCCATTTATACGGCTCAGTAAAAGGTATAGCCGGTAACGCGGTGGGAGATATTCAACTACTGGAAGGCGGAGAATAGTGTATTGATTCTCATCCTATCTATTACTTATAAAGAAATTCGGTGTCAAAAAAATACTTAGAGCGGTCTTTCGGGTAGGTGTAGGTAGTACCATTTTTTGGGTTAACGCTCAAATGTGTCACTTGACATAGCAAAAAACGGACGCTTGCTTTGCAAACCTTTATCAACAATGCAAACTTAAATTTAAATGAATTCAACAATTGAACAAAACACCTTAAGGATGAGTGTCAAACCATCGAAAATTGGAATAGCTTTTATTCTTTTGTCAGGAGCCGCAATTTATATGTATATTATTCGTAAAGCTTACTATGCCTCCTTTACACATGACGAGAGTTTTCTTATCTTAATTATGTGCATACTAGTTTTATGGATATTATTTCATTTAAAGATTGGTATACAAATAATCACATATTAAACAGCTTATTAATGAAATATTCAGAAAAACTATTTGGGGATTCTGAAATCTCATTAAGATTGCCAAATCTGATATTGTTTAGTGTTTATATGATTTATAGCTTCTTCCTATTTCGAGATAAAAATCAACTGATACTGGTCGGAATATTTACTCTTTTGTGTACAAACAATTCAATTATTGACTTTTTTGGACTAGCAAGAGGTTATGGGTTGTCATTTGGATTTATGTTAATGAGTCTATATCATTTTATTCAAATTTTCAATGCACAAAAAACAAAGCACATTATACTTTTTCATGCAGGAGCATTATTTGCTACTTTAAGCGGTTTCGCATTGTTTAATATATACTTGATCTTATTGGTAATCTATAATGTTATTACATATATGGATTGTTATTTTTCATCGAACAAAAATTACAATTTCATTTCATCGAATAGGGTACATTTAATTCCTGTTCTAATTAATACCATTATTCTTTACGAACCAATCAGAAGAGTTACTATGAATTCTAATTTAGATTTTGGAGGCAAGACTGGTTTGTACAGCGACACTATAACAGCGCTGATTAATTATAGTTTACATAATCTTGCTCTTTCACAAGTTGTATTGATTATTACTAAAATAATATTTACAAGTATTATATTGATTCCATTTTCTATTATTGTTCTAAAAATAATCAAAAGGGATCTTAATTTTTTCAGTAATTTTAAGGGACTTATTATCGTTAATTTTTTAATTACTATTTTATTCATTGCCATCGTTCTTGAACATATTATTATAAAAGCCGATTACCCAATTTCAAGGTTTTCATTGTTTATTTTACCAATTTTTTTCGTCCATCTTGGTTTTTTCCTTTCATATTTAACTGGTTTTTATAAAAAACAGTCTATATCATAGTTTTGGTCTTATCTTTAATATCGGGGGCAAGTTTTTTATCCAAGATTAATTTGTATTCATGTTCCGAATGGGGCTTTGATATGGAAACTAAAAATATGATTCAGAAATTATCTGAATATCATAACGGAAATTCAGCCAATCCAAATAAAATCAAAATCGGTATAAATTGGCTATTTGAACCAACAATTAACTTTTATAGACAAACTAAAAATTTAAATTGGCTATTGCCTGCAGATAGAAAAGGAATAACAACAGGTGAAGATTATTATTATATTTTTAAAGAAGACTTAAATCAAATATCTCCTGAAAATTACAAACTTATATATGAATTTAACAAAACAAATACCATTTTGCTAAAAAAAAGTAATTCTCTCTCTTTTAACTCAAAGATTAAAAACTTTAGAGCCAATTTATAGGTAAGCTTACACATCAACTTTTATGTACTCTCTACTTTTCCAACAAAAAAGCACCACTAATTGTGGTGCTTTTCGTTTCAGGCTTAACAAGCTCTATTAATTATAACTTGGTAACAAGCTATACGATTTACCAAATTCTATCATCTGGTTTACAAAATTTTTAGGGTATTCTATTTTCACATCTATCACTTTATCTCCCTCCATTACCGGTACTAATTTAGGTTGAATAAATCCCTGATAAGGAGCCATCTTTAAATTAGCGTAACGGGCCAATACTTCTTCGTGTAATTTCGGATCTACTTTTACGCCATAATTTTCAATCAGGTTTTTACCAGCATTAAAATCGCCCTGAGATTTTAACCTCTGGATTTCTTTCAGCAACTCGCCAAACAATACACGGAGTTTAGCATAATCGTTTACCACAAAAAACGTTTTTCCGTTTTCCACTTTTTTCTCGATCACATTCTCTGCTTTCCCTTTTTCGTATGCCCAAGCTGCTACCATCTGACGGTTACGCATGTGCGCTTCTTCTATGTTCTTGCCTTTCTGAATACGCGATAACTGAACCACCAAACCTTTGGTTATGTATTCATCATAAGCCGCTTTACCGTAATCGAGGCTAGGCATTACACCTAAATCTACCAATTTCTGATCGTACAAATAGTATAGTGCTACAAGGTCGGCACGTCCTTCTTCCAATGCACTGGAATAATTTTTAAGGGTTTCGTGCGATGGCGCTACGCCGTCTTCTATCTGTCCGCTGGCATGGCCAATTACTTCGTGCATATCGGTATGCAGTTTATCGGCCAGCGAAGCGTAATTTAAAACCCGTTGGCGGATCTCATCGTTATAGTAAAATTCATTCACTACACTCGAACCAGCGGCTTTATCATACGCCTCTACTATATTCCCAAGATTTACTGACTTGCTGCCGTGAATCTCGCGTATCCACTCGTTATTCGGGAGATTAATTCCAATTGGCGTGGTAGGAGCCGAGCCACCGCTTTCCATCACAGCATTAATTACTTTAGCGGAAATACCAACTACACTTTTCTTTTTGTGCTGCGGTAAAATCGGTGAGTTGTCTTCGAACCACTGCGCATTAGCACCAATAGTGGCAATACGCTTGCTGGCTTCCATATCCTTTACCGATACCACACTTTCAAACGTTCCCTTACGTCCTAAAGGATCATCGTACACTTCGATAAATCCGTTTACTACATCTACCGCGCTTTCCACATCCTTTACCCAGGCAATATTATACGCGTCAAAATCTTTCAGGTCACCGGTTTTATAATAGGTTACCAATCGCTCCAATGCCAGCTTTTGTTTATCGTTCTCCGCTACCGCAATAGCTTTCTCTAACCAGTACACAATTTTTTCAATGGCTTGGGTGTACATTCCTCCTACCATCCATTTCTTCTCAACCAACTGACCATTCTCTTTCACCAGTTTACTGTTTAACCCATACATGGGGTTTTCCTTTTTGGTTTTATCAATCATGGCTGAATAAAAATTACCGACTTCCTTATCTGTTATTCCATCACCATAAAAATTTACCGCTGAAGCCATCACCAAATCTTTTCCGGCATCCAAACTCACTTTCTTAGCAGCTACAGCAGGATTAAACATAATATCTGAAATGAACCCGGAGAATTGGGTTACACTTTCTCCATTACGTAAAGGCAACTGTTTCGGATCGGCATCGGAGAGAAAACGTACAAAACTTTCTTTAGAAAATTCGGGCATAATTTTATCCATGTTATAATGGTGATGAATGCCGTTACTAAACCATACGCGTTTGGCGTAGGTTAGAAATTTTAAATACTCCTCATCGTTTGTATCTCCCTTATATCCCGACACAATCGCTTCCAGTGTTTTACGAACTGCCAGATTGTATTTATAGTTCTGATCGTAAGTAATATCACGGCCACACAATGCCGCTTCAGATAAATAGTACAGAAGTTCTTTTGTCTTTAATGGCAACTGGTCAAATCCCGGTACCTGATACCTTAACACCCGCAAATCTGCAAACTGATCGGCAATGTATTCAAAATTAGCGTCAGAGGGCGCCACTGAAGCCTGCTGAAGGGTATCCGTTTTTTCTGTTTTAGATAAATCCGCCATTTCATTATTGGCAGATGGCTGACAGGAAGCCAATAGCAGAACCAAGGCTGCCGGAGTAAAAAGGGTTTTCATTGTAATGTATAGCTCTTTTTTTGAGCCACAATGTTACGATTTCTTACCGAAGAATAAAACCCGTGAGAGGTAAGATTTAAAAAATAGCAGGATTTGCCGCGCGCTTAATATCTTCCAGGCGTCCTTTCGGAATAGCGTTGATGAGTTTTTTGGTGTATTCACTCACCGGATTATTGTAAATTTTATCCGCATCACCCATTTCCTCAATTTTTCCCTTTTGCATTACCACCATACGGTCGCTCATAAATTTTACCACGCTTAAATCGTGACTGATAAAAATATAGGTGAATTTGAATTCTTTCTTTAAATCGTTTAACAGATTAAGTACCTGAGCCTGAACACTAACATCCAGGGCGCTGACACTTTCGTCGCAAATAATAAAGGATGGATTTAACACCAGTGCCCGGGCAATACAGATGCGCTGGCGTTGACCGCCACTAAATTCGTGCGGATAGCGTTTAAAATGCCGGGGCTCCAACCCTACCTTGCTCAACATTTCCATTACTTTGTCGCGCCGCTCCCTTCCGTTCTTTCCTATACCATGAAAAGCCATGGGCTCCATTAAAGCGTCGCCAATGGTAATCCGGGGATTTAAAGAAGAATACGGATCCTGAAAAATAATCTGGAGGTTTTTCCGGTGCGCCCTGAAATCCTTTTCTTTCATACGCAGTAATTCTTCCCGTTTATAAAAAATCTGTCCACTATGCGCATCTACCAGCTTTAAAATGGTTCGCCCAAGCGTTGTTTTACCACATCCGCTTTCGCCTACCAATCCTAACGTTTCGCCTTCGTAAACATCAAAACTCACATCATCTACCGCTTTGGTATAATCAAGGACTTTACCAAACAATGTCTTTTTAGAAGGAAACCAGGTTTTTACATTCTTTAATTCCAGAATTTTATTTCCGGCATATAACTGCTGATGCGCTACCGTGCGTTCAGCAGCTGTTACCGCTACATTATTAATGGCGTCCTGAACATTCTGATCAATACTGATGATAGTGCCGTCTTCGTCCCGACGCATAAAATCACTCACTACCGGCAAGCGTTTTAATCGTTTATCTAAGGGCGGACGACAGGCCAGTAAACTTTTAGTATATGGATGCTGAGGATTGGAAAAAATTTCGTAAACACTGCCCTGTTCTACAATTTCTCCTTTATACATTACCACCACTTTGTCGGCCAGTTCAGCAATAACACCCAAATCGTGGGTGATAAACAAAATTCCCATTTCATGCTGACGCTGTAATTTTTGCATCAGTTCCAATATGGTTTTTTGAACCGTTACATCCAATGCGGTTGTTGGCTCGTCAGCTATCAGTACATTGGGGTTACAACTAATGGCCATGGCTATCATTACCCGTTGTTTTTGTCCACCGCTCAACTGATGCGGATAACGATCCAGCATCAATATTGGTGAGGGTAACTGCACTTCGGTAAATAATTCAATCACCTTTTGCCTGGCATCGTTATAGGAAATATCTTTATTATGCAGCCGTATAGCTTCTATTACCTGATCACCACATTTCATCACCGGATTCAGTGAGGTCATGGGTTCCTGAAAAATCATCGCTATCTCATTTCCCCGGTAATGCCGCATTTCATCATCTTTAATCTTTACCAAATCAACAACCTCTCCCCGCTTCGTATGATAAATGATTTCTCCCCCGGTTACTTTTCCGGGAGGATTCGGAATCAACTGCATAATAGACAAAGACGTTACCGACTTCCCGGATCCGCTTTCGCCCACTATTCCTATTGTTTCTCCTTTATTTAAGGTAAAACTGATTTTGTTTACCGCTTTAATACGTTCTTCTTCCGTTTTAAATTCGGTAACCAAATCCCTGACCTCTAATAGCACCTTCGATTGCATGAATCCCAGAAAAACTCCGAATTAACTAAATTTAATCATAATAAGAAAGTCTTTGCCCAAAATGTTACCAAACCTAAACCTGTTCATAAGCTTTTTCAATTTAAAACTATTCTAAATAGCATAGAAACAGCCTGTTAAACAGGGCTTTTGAGCGGCTCAATTTCTTTGGTTTTAACATTTTGCTTGCTGTTGCAAACCATTACTTGGTAATAATTGTTCTCATTAATACATTTGTACGATTTTTAAACAAAAGTTTTTCCAAAATTATGAGTAATTCAAAAGGTTTTCTAAAGTCATCCATCGGCCGCAAGTTTGTGATGGGGTTAACGGGACTATTTCTGGTTTCGTTTTTGGTGGTACACGTTTCCATCAATTCATTATTGTTCCTTTGCGACGGTGGCGAAACGTTTAACGCCGCGGCAGATTTTATGGCCCATAACCCAGTGATCCGTTTCCTTGAAATTGGGTTGTTTATTGGTTTAATTGCACACATTGTTCAGGCATTGGTGTTAACACTTGCCAATAAAAAAGCGCGTCCTCAAGGTTACGCTCAGGTAAATGGCGCTGCCAACAGTACCTGGTACTCACGTTCCATGGGTTTATTGGGAACGTTATTATTATTGTTCTTAGTAATGCACTTATACCATTTCTGGTGGCCTACCAAAGTGGCTGTTTTTACACATAACGAACACAACACCTTTGAAGAAATTAAAGCGGTATTTACAGATGGTACTATGGGCGTTATTTCTGTTGTTTTATATGTGGTGGGCTGTTTATCTTTATCGTACCATCTGTTGCATGGTTTTCAATCCGGATTTCAAACATTGGGATTAAATCATAAAAAATACACCCCAGTCATTAAAAAGATCGGGATTATTTTCTCCATTATTGTTCCATTAGTATTTGCCCTGATGCCAATTGGCTTTATGGCTGGTTTTATTCATTAATCTGTAAAAAAATTATCTGATATATGGCTTCTTCACCCAAATTAGATTCAAAAATTCCTGATGGTCCGTTAGACCAGAAATGGACCAAATACCGTAGTACTGTAGCATTAGTAAATCCGGCTAACAAACGTAGCCTGGAAGTAATAGTAGTTGGTTCGGGGTTAGCCGGTGCCGCTGCTGCCGCTTCGCTTGCCGAACTGGGATATAAAGTAAAAGTATTCTGTTTTCAGGATTCACCACGCCGGGCGCACTCTATTGCCGCCCAGGGGGGTATCAACGCAGCTAAAAATTATCAGAACGATGGTGACAGTGTTTACCGTTTGTTTTACGATACCATTAAAGGAGGCGATTACAGAGCCCGTGAAGCCAACGTACACCGTTTAGCGGAAGTATCGGGTAATATTATTGATCAGTGTGTAGCGCAGGGTGTACCGTTTGCCCGCGAATACGGCGGATTATTGAGTAACCGTTCGTTTGGTGGTACTCAGGTACAACGTACGTTTTATGCCGCCGGACAAACCGGTCAGCAGTTATTACTGGGGGCTTATTCTGCTTTACAACGTCAGGTAGGTATGGGCGCTGTTAAATTATACGCTCGTCACGAAATGCTGGACATTGTAAACATTGATGGCAAATGCCGTGGTATTATTGCCCGCGATTTAGTGAGCGGTAAACTGGAACGTCATTTTGGTCATGCGGTATTACTGTGTACCGGTGGATACGGCAACGTATTTTTCCTTTCTACCAATGCTATGGGCAGTAACGTTACTGCGGCCTGGAAAGCGCACAAAAAAGGTGCGTTCTTTGGTAATCCGTGTTACACACAAATTCACCCTACCTGTATTCCGGTTAGTGGCGACCACCAGTCGAAATTAACCCTGATGTCCGAATCGCTACGTAACGATGGACGGATTTGGGTCCCTAAAAAGAAAGAAGATGCAGAAGCCATTCGCACAGGTAAATTAAATCCTAATAATTTAAAAGAAGAAGACCGCGATTACTATCTGGAAAGACGTTACCCTGCTTTTGGTAATCTGGTGCCACGCGATGTGGCCTCACGTGCTGCGAAAGAGCGTTGCGATGCCGGATTTGGTGTTAACGCTACCGGTCAGGCCGTTTACCTCGACTTCGCATTCAACATGAAGTACAAATACGGTAAAATCGAAGCGACTAAAAAAGGCATCGAAAATCCTACTGAAGCGCAACTCGAAGAATTTGGCCACGCTGTGGTAAAAGAAAAATATGGTAACCTGTTTGATATGTACGAACAGATTACCGGTGTGAATCCATATAAAAACCCAATGCAGATTTATCCGGCGGTTCACTATACCATGGGTGGATTGTGGGTAGATTATAACCTGATGACCACTGTACCGGGTTTATATGCCTTAGGAGAAGCCAACTTCAGCGACCACGGTGCTAACCGTTTAGGAGCCAGCGCGCTGATGCAAGGTTTAGCGGATGGTTATTTTGTAATACCATATACTATTGGTGCTTATCTGGCAAATGAAATACGTACAAAGCCAATAGCACTCGATCATGAAGGCTTTGTAAAAGCCGAACAGGATGTACAAAATCAAATCCAGAAATTATTAAACATAAAAGGTACCAAGTCGGTGGATTATTTCCACAAACGTTTAGGAAAAGTAATGTGGGATAAATGCGGCATGGCACGTAATGCAGAAGGACTGAAATGGGCCATTGAAGAAATCCGTAAGATCCGTGACGAGTTCTGGAAAGACTTACGTGTTCCCGGAGAAGCCAACGAATTTAATCCTGAACTCGAAAAAGCAGGCCGTGTAGCCGATTTTCTGGAACTGGGCGAACTGATGTGTAAAGACGCTTTGGAACGTAACGAAAGTTGTGGCGGACACTTCCGCGAAGAGTACCAGACCGAAGAAGGAGAAGCCGAACGTGATGACGCTAATTTCTCTTACGTGGCTGCCTGGGAAATGAAAGAACTGGGTAACTGGGAATTACACAAAGAAGAATTGAAATACGAAAACATTAAAATTGCTCAACGTAGCTATAAATAATTAAACAGATTAATCATGGCTGGATCAAGCGGAAAAAACATAAACGTCACCATAAAAGTTTGGCGTCAGAAAAATAAAAACCAGAAAGGACAATTTGAAACCCACGAAATGAAAGGTGTTTCAACGGATATGTCGTTTCTGGAAATGTTCGATGTATTAAACGAACGTTTAATTACCGAAGGGAAAGACCCTGTGGCTTTTGACCACGATTGCCGTGAAGGTATTTGCGGAATGTGCAGTATGTACATTAATGGTCGCCCGCACGGGCCAAAACAAGGTGTTACCACCTGCCAGTTGCACATGCGCAGCTTTAAAGATGGCGATATCATCGTTGTGGAACCTTGGAGAAGCGCCGCATTTCCGGTTATTAAAGATCTGGCAGTTGACCGTAGTTCGTTTGACCGTATTATGGCCGCCGGTGGTTTCGTATCGGTAAATACCGGTAATGCCAAAGACGCCAACAACATTTTAATTCCGAAAGACGATGCCGACGAAGCATTTAACGCGGCTGCCTGTATTGGTTGCGGAGCCTGTGTAGCTGCCTGTAAAAACGCCAGCGCCATGTTATTTGTAAGTGCCAAAGTATCTCAATTGGCGTTATTACCACAAGGACAGGTAGAACGTGAAGAACGTGTACTGAACATGGTAAAACAAATGGATGCCGAGGGATTCGGTAACTGTACCAACACCGGTGCCTGCGAAGCAGAATGCCCTAAAGGCATCAGCCTCGAAAACATTGCCCGCATGAACCGTGAGTACATTCACGCCAGTACTATTGCGAACCGTAAGTAATACAATTAATAATCTCAACAAAAGGTCATCCGGAATGGATGGCCTTTTTTATTTCCTTGTTTTCCATTTTATTCACAATCCAAATGTAAGCCTTACTTCTTAAGCGGCAAACACCTATATTTGAGCATATAGTTTTGAGGTATGATTACACGTAACAGACCGGTCTTATTTATCGTTTTCGCTATTTGCCTGAGCTTTTTTACCAAAGCGCAAAAATTTACACAGTTTGCCAACGATACCGGTAAATTTATCACCGATCTGAACACGTATTTTATTGAAAACACCGTCAATAAAGAAGAAGCCGCGGCTTATATCCGCGAGTTTTCAAAACTATGGAAAGAAAATATCATTGCAGGCTATTATAAGCAGATTGCCATTAAAACCAGTAATGCCATGCTGGTTAAGCGGATGAAACCCTATCCGTTCTTTTACAGCTACTTTAACAGCATGATCAGTTGCATTAAGAATAAACAACCCGAAGAAAACTATAAAAACTGGCAGACATGCGTTGATAAAATTCTGGCGGGGAAAAGTAACAGAGGCATACAGGACTTTTTTGAAATGAGCGAAAACATTTTTAAAAATCTGACCTTTTATAGTTCACCTTCCTATCAATTCCGAACTGTTGAAACCGATTACAAATTCGATTACGATACTATTCCCAAAGTAACGTTCGGAAAAATCACATTGATTGGGATTAACCCTCGTGGGGATAGTATCGCTATTGAAGAAACGCAAGGTGTCTATTTCCCTACCAGTGGTAAATTCAGCGGAAAAGGCGGAAAAGTAAGTTGGGAACGCTGTGGTTTAACAGCGGATGTTTATGCTACGCTGAAAAAATACACCATAGATTGTAAAACCGGGCAATACACTTCGGATAGCGCCATTTTTACTGGTAAACAGTATTTTGATAAACCGCAATTTGGTAAAGTAAGCGATCGTATTATTACAGAGAATCAGGAACCAACTTTTCCCCGGTTCGACTCTTACAGCAAGCGCCTGTTAGTAAAAGAAATCTATCCGGACGTGGATTACGATGGTGGTTTTGGGATGCGGGGACCTAAATTTGTCGGGTCGGGTACCGCTTCTAATCCGGCACGCATCATTGTGAAACGTAATAAGGTTAAATTTCTGGAAGTCAGTGCCGGAGCGTTTGGGATGAATAAGGAAAAAATTGTAGCTCCTTCAGGATCTATAAAATTCTTTCTGGATAAAGATACCATTTATCATCCGGGCTTAAGTTTTACCTATCAGGTTGACAAGCGAAAAGTGACTATTTTAAGAGGAGAAGACGGTTTACAAAAAACCCCATTTGCCAACTCGTTTCATAAATTTGATATGCACTTTGAACAAATTGTATGGAACATTGATGAACCCAAAATTGATTTTAATTTCCTTCCCAATAACTTTCAGGGTGAAGCCTTTTTTGAATCTCAGGACTTCTTCAATGGTCAGAAAATGGAATATATACGTGGCAATGACCCCATTAGTCCGGTTGCCAAGATGATTGAGTACAGCGAAAAGAATAACAAACTCACCACGTTCTCGGTTACCGATCTGGCAAAATACATTAAATATATGGCCAATGATTTACGACCTATCATTTTCCGTATGGCCATTGCCGGCTTGATAGACTTTAATCCCGAAAGTGATATTATTACCATCAAACAAAAGCTTTTCGATTTTCAGGATAACATTAAACACAAACATGATTACGACATTATTACCCTGCACTCGGTACTTCCCGGTAAAGATAACGCTACTTTAAACCTCATCAATAACAGTTACGACATTAAGGTAAGAGGCGTAAAATCTGTACTATTAAGTGATACTCAAAAAGTATTCATGTTTCCTAAGAACGGAGAAATTACCCTGAAAAAGAACCGTAAAATGGAATTTAGCGGTACTGTAGCTTCGGGTAAATTCGAATTTATCGGAAAAGACTACCTCTTCGATTATGAGGCTTTTAAAATCAATATGAAAACCATTGATTCCATCAAAATTTATGTGGAAAGCTTTGAACCCGATGTAAACGGAGATATTCCTTTCCGTAAAGTACAAACGGTGATTGAAAACGTAAACGGGGAATTGCGGATTGATGCGCCACGTAATAAAAGCGGCTGGGGCAAATCGCCTACGTTCCCGAGTTTTACCTCCTTTAAGGAAAGTTATACCTATTATGACAAACGCAGTATTTTTAAAGGCGTATATAACCGTGATAAATTCTATTTTAAGCTGGATCCATTTGGCATTGATAGCTTGGATAACTTCCGCAACGAAGGTCTGGTGTTCGATGGTGAATTTGTTTCATCTGGCATATTCCCTACTTTCCGCGAAAAACTGACCTTACAGAAAGATTATTCGCTTGGTTTTATCCGTCAGACCCCTCCTGGTGGTTTTCCTGTTTATGGCGGAAAAGGAAACTTTAACGCTGAAATCCGCTTGAGCAACAAGGGACTCAGAGGGGGCGGAGATCTGGCATTCAGTGCCAGTTTAAGCAAACTGCCCGATATTATCTTTTTCCCGGACAGCGCCAATGGTGTTGCTACTACGTTCGATGTAAAAGAACAGGAAAATCCTGTTGAGTTTCCGGTGGCGCACGGCGATACCGTAAAAATTCACTTCAGACCTTACAAAGAACTATTACAAGCCAGCGATATTAAAAAACCGTTCAATACATATAAAGAAAGTGTTCAGTTTAAAGGACGCTTCGATTTAACCAACAAAGAACTGACCGGCAAAGGACGTGTTGATTTTGAGAAAGCCGATTTAAGTGCTAAAAAAATACTATTTGTAAGACGCAAATTTTTCAGTGATACTGCAGACTTTCACCTGAAAGCTTTTGATGAAGAAGGCTTTACATTTAGTACCGTAAACGTTAACAGTAAAATTGATTTTGATAAACGGGAAGGTGAATTTATCAGTAACGGTAAAGGCTCTTATGTTCGTTTTGATAAAAACCAATACATTGCCTATATGGATCGTTTTAAATGGTTCATGGATCAGGAAGACATTGAGTTAGGCGACACTCAGAAAAAACTGGAAGTTGATCCCAACGCCGGAGAAGGTGGACTCGATCTGGAAGGCCCTGAATTCATTAGTGTTCACCCCAAACAGGATTCACTTCGTTTCTTTGCACCTGGTGCAAAATACAATTTAAGGAAGTACATTATCAAATGTAAAAATGTTCCTTTTATTAATGTGGCTGATGCAAGGTTGTTCCCTAAAAACGGCGATGTTACCATTTTTAAAAATGCGGTAGTGGACACTCTGAAAGATGCCAGCATTCTTGCCAACACGGTTACCAAATACCACAATATCCGGAATGTTACGGCTAATATATACGGACGCCGTTCCTATCTGGCTAAAGGAGAATACCAGTACCTTGATGAAAACAATAATCCCTACATCATTAATTTCGAAAAAATTAAACCCGATACAACAGGTCAAACCATATCAGAAGGGGTTATTTCAGAAAAAGCGAATTTTAAGTTTAATGACTACTTTAGTTTTGCCGGTAAGGTTTACCTTCTGGCCTCACAGCAATTCCTTATCTTTGACGGGGGAACTAAAATTGTCCACGCATGTAATAAGTTCTCTAAATCCTACCTGCTGTTTTCCGGGGAAATTGATCCAAAGAACATTTATATTCCTATACCTAAAAACGCTATTGATGTAGCCGGTAATGCAGTGGGAAGCGGAATCATTTATAATCCCGATACCAATATGGTCTATTCTGCCTTTATTTCACCGCGGGGAGCCCGAAGTGCCAAAGATGTGATTGTGGGCGATGGTGTACTAACCTTCGATAAAGAAAGCAATGAATACCAGATTTCGAATCGGGAAAAGCTCGATCAAATGGCACTGCCCGGAAATTATGTTAGTCTGAATGTAAACTCCTGTGATGTATTTGCGGAAGGTAGTTTTGATGTAGGTGCCGATTTTGGTCAGGTGAAACTTAAAACAGTAGGGAACGCCATTCACAAAACTCAATCGGACAGCGCGTTTTTTAACTTCATGATGACCATTGATTTCTTTTTCGATAATGGTGCCATCAAAAAAATGGCCAAAGATGCAGAATTATTTATGGGACAGTTAACGCCTACGCCTTTCGAAGGCGATTTGTTTAGTCATGGTTTAATTGAAATTCTGGGGAAAGACCGTGGAGACCGTGCTCTGTCTGAGTTAAACCTTTATGGCAATTACAAACGTTTTCCGGATGAGTTTGAAAAAGTGCTGGTATTTAACGATGTAAAAATGAACTATAATAAAAAAGCCAGGGCATTTTTAAGTGAAGGTATGATTGGCTTAGGTAATATCCAGAAAACAGAAATTTTCAGATACGTGAAAGGCTTTATTCAGATGAAAAAGCAAAGAGCCGGCGGAGACGTACTTGACATTTATCTGGAGTTTGACCCAACCACCTGGTATTATTTTACTTATTACAAAGGCACCATGTTAGCTGTGAGTAGTAATAATGCGTTTAATAACGATATTAAAGAACTGAAAGGTAAAAACAAAAAACAGGATGTGGATAAAGGGCCTTCTTTCCGTTTCGATTTAGCTAATCCGAAGAAAAAAGATGACTTTTTAAGAAAGCTAAAACAAATTGGCGCTATTGGCGAAGAAAAGAAAACAGAAGACGAAGAATAAAGACGTATGATCAGAAAAAATATCCCCAATGCTATTACCTGCTGTAATCTGATATGTGGTTGTATAGCGATAAAAGAAGTGTTTCAGGGAAATCTTGAAATGGCATCTTTACTAATTGGTGCCGCTCTCGTGTTTGACTTCTTTGATGGATTTGCTGCCCGTTTGCTTAAGGTAACGTCTTCTATCGGAAAAGATCTGGATAGTCTGGCGGATGCGGTAACCTTTGGGGTAACACCTTCATTTATCGTATATGTTTTAATTAAAAACGCGGTTAATTCAGGCTTTTACGGCCAATCGGCCATTCTGGAATATTTACCTTATTCAGGCTTTCTAATTGCTTTATTCTCTGTGATACGTTTGGCAAAATTCAATAATGATCCCCGGCAAAGCCATTCTTTCTTTGGCTTACCTACCCCAGCCAATGCTATTCTATTTGCCTCTTTGCCACTTATTCTGGCTTCAAATGCCGGACTGAGTTTTCGGCATGGCACCATAATGATTGAGAATCCGGCAGGTACATTTCTGGAAGATGGTACATTAGCCGCTTTTGTGATGAATCCCTGGTTTCTTTCGCTTCTCAGCTTGATTCAGTCGTTGTTATTGGTTTCTGAAATTCCGCTAATGGCTTTAAAATTTAAAAACTTTAACTGGAAGGAAAATGTAAAACGCTATCTCCTAATCGTCAGTGTTCCTGTTTTCCTTTTGTTTATTGGTTTTTTGGGGATTCCCTGCATCATTTTGTTTTACATTCTTCTGTCATTAACAGAACGTAAGAGCCATTCAGATATAAAACAAGATTAACTCTTTCTTATTTTTTAAAAGGTTTCCATATAATACCGGATAAAACAAACAGGCTTCCGGTTTTACAGAAAGAGCCTGTTTAAAATATACATCTGCATCGGGAATACCTGCAGCGAAACCAGATATTATCACTTATTTTTCTTCTCAAACTGATGTAGAATCTCTGCATCAGTTTTACCTAATAAAGCAATGGCTCCCTGCGCACTGGCAGCCCAGTCGGTTTTAGGATATTCCTTAATGATCTGTTTATAGTATTGTAAGGCTTTAATTTCATCATTTAATTGATGCGCTTCATCGTAAAGCTGTCCCAGTAAAAAAAGCGCGGCTGCCTTATTCTTAAATTCCGGATAATCCGTTATGCAGGTTTCCAACGCTATTTTGGCCTGCTCATAATTAGTGAGTGCCTGAGCAACCTGTGCCGTTTTAATCAGAAACACCGGAGCCGCCGAGTCCTGTTTACAATAATGGGCAAAATCCAGAAACGCTTTAATGGCTTTGTTTCCAAGATCTTTATTCAGATCTATTTGTTTTAACAGTGTACTGTCCATTTTGCGGGCATTTGCTTTTAAAACCAGACAGTCTGTATTTACTGGTTGCTCTGAATGTGTTTTCTGAAGGGTATCCGTATCTGATTTACTCGGTGTTTCTGTTGCCGGGGTTTCGGAACTACCCGAGCATCCCTGCAGACAAACACCTAACACCCCAACATAAAGATAACGCCACAGTTGCATACACTTTATTTTCCTTTTGGTTTATAATAACGTAATTTATAATCTGCTGTGATTTTTCCATTACTAATGTCTGCCAGTTTACCTGCCAGCATTTTACGTTTAAACGGGCTGATCTTATCGGTAAATAAAACACCCTCCAGATGATCGTACTCGTGTTGAATAACGCGGGCAATCATCCCGTCAAATTTTTCAACATGTTTTTTAAACTGGCGGTCGTAGTATTCAATTTCTATCTCTGCTTTACGATCTACATTTTCTCTCAAATGCGGAATACTTAAACAGCCTTCTTTAAACCCCCACTCTTTTCCGGTTTCATTAATTAAACGGGCATTAATGAATACACGTTTAAAATCTTTCATTTCTGCCAATTGTTCCGCTGTAAATTCAGGATCATCCTCCCCTTCTTCATCTTCGGCAAACGGTTCGGCATCTACAATAAATAAACGTATGGATTTTCCGACCTGCGGTGCCGCCAAACCAACGCCTGATGCCTCATACATAGTTTCAAACATGTCCTCTATGAGTTTATCCAGATCGGGATAGGTTTCATCAATAGGGGTGGCCACTTTTCTTAACAGTGGATCACCATAGGCTATAATTGGTAAAATCATTTTCTTTTTTATCTGCTGTAATTTGGTGCTTCTCGTGTAATTACCACATCGTGTGGATGACTTTCTTTAACCCCTGCGGCTGTAATACGGATAAACTTAGCGGCTTGTAACGTCTTAATATCTTTGGCACCACAATACCCCATTCCCGCTCTTAATCCACCAATTAACTGGTACATTATTTCAGAAAGGCTACCTTTATAGGGTACCCGTCCGCTGATCCCTTCCGGAACCAGTTTTTTAATATCGTCTTCCATATCCTGAAAATAACGGTCCTTGCTGCCTTTTTGCATGGCTTCTAAAGATCCCATTCCACGATATGATTTAAACTTACGGCCTTCAAAAATGATGGTTTCTCCCGGACTTTCTTCAGTTCCGGCAAACATGCCCCCCATCATAACTGTACCTGCACCTGCTGCCAGCGCTTTAACCACATCCCCGGTAAAACGGATACCCCCATCGGCTATTATGGGAACATTTTTTCCTTTCAGAGCACCTGCCACTTCCATTATAGCTGTTAACTGCGGAACCCCAACACCCGCAATTACACGAGTCGTACAGATTGAACCTGGTCCAATACCTACTTTAACGGCATCGGCACCGGCTTTATATAAAGCTAAAGCAGCTTCGGCTGTGGCAATGTTACCCACAATAACCTGAAGTCCCTTATGTGCCTTTTTTACTTCTTTTAGTTTATCAATTACCCCTTTACTGTGTCC
Organism: Sediminibacterium sp.; assembly: GCA_030054095.1. GTDB lineage: Bacteria > Bacteroidota > Bacteroidia > B-17B0 > Aurantibacillaceae > Aurantibacillus. Next base: position 37,681 of record JASGCO010000019.1, on the reverse strand, counting down.
ATGGGCTGTATCAATAATTATAGCATCTACTCCCGCATTTACCAGAGCATTTACGCGTTCCATGGTATCGCCAGTAACTCCAACTGCCGCAGCTACCCGTAAGCGCCCCATTTCATCCTTACAGGCATTAGGGCGTACTTTAATTTTTATAATGTCCTTGTAAGTGATTAATCCTACCAGTTTGTGGTTTTTATCTACAATAGGCAGTTTTTCGATTTTATGGCTTTGCAGAATTTCTTCCGCCTTTTTCAGATTAATCCCTTGCTGGGCTACAATCACTTTTTCTTTTGGTGTCATTACCTGCAGTACTGAGCGATTCATGTTCTTTTCAAACCTAAGATCACGGTTGGTAACAATTCCCACTAATTTAAAGTTAGCATCCACAACCGGAATACCACCAATTTTATGCTCCGCCATCAGATCCAAAGCATCTTTAATGGTGGCTGATTCTTTAAGGGTTACCGGATCCAATATCATCCCGCTTTCGCTCCGTTTTACTTTACGAACCTGAGCGGCCTGCTCTTCAATGCTCATGTTTTTGTGTAACACGCCAATACCACCTTCCTGAGCAATGGCAATAGCCAAACGATGTTCAGTAACCGTATCCATAGCAGCCGATACAATAGGTGCGTTCAAGCGAATGGTACGCGTAAACTGAGATCCTGTATTAACATCGCGCGGTAATACTTCAGAATAAGCGGGAACCAATAAAACATCATCGTAAGTTAGTCCTTCGGGAACAAACTTGTTTTTTAAATAATCAGAAGCCATTGGGTATGAATTTTAGATTTTAAAATTCGTGCAAAATTACGAAATAATTTCGAGTAATACAATAGTTTATGAGCAACATACCCAAAACGCTGGTCGAACTTCAGGTTTAAGACGCGTACCCCTTTATTTTACAATTCGTTTAAGGGTTCTCAGAATAATTTTAAGATCTGTTAAGAGTCCGGCTTCCATAATGTAACGTTCATTTAACCGCAATTTGGCCGGCATTATTTCTTCAATATAGGTTTTTTCAGGATCCGCCGACCGGGCCAGCAGGTCATTTTCCTCAAAATACTCCAATGAGGCGTAATCGGTAATTCCGGGACGCACCAGAAGCACTTTTCGTTGTTCCGGTGTGTACAAATCCACGTATTTTTTCACTTCTGGTCGTGGGCCCACCAAACTCATATCACCAATGAGCACATTTAACAACTGTGGTAACTCATCCAGTTTATAACGCCTCAGATAATAGCCGGCAGGGGTTATTCGCGGATCGCGCCCGCCCACCGTAAGCAATCCCTTTTTATCAGAATTGGTGTACATGGAACGGAACTTAAATAAACGGAATACCTTTCCATTACGCCCTATACGTTCCTGACGGTAGAACATTCCTCCCTTTGAACCAAGGATTACCCATAATCCTAAAACTAACAATAACGGAGATAGGACGATGAATCCTGTAAATGAAAAAACAATATCAAACAGGCGTTTTAACATAGCACTTTATCGAGCGCGGAGCGTACCGCTTTCACTACGGTTTGAATCTGTTCGTCGGTAAGATCATAAAATACCGGCAACGTTATTTCACGGCTAAAATTATCATAAGTTACAGGATAGTCGTTTATAGTATATCCCAATCGCTTATAGAAACTCATCCCCGGAACCGGTATAAAATGTACGTTTACGCTAACATCCTGTTCAAATATTTCCTGCATAATGGCATCGCGTTGCTGTTCGGATATGTTTTTTACACGTAAAGGGTATAAATGATAACAACTTTGCACACCGCCCTTCTCAAATACCGGAAGTTCCAGACGTTTATCCGTTTCTAAAAAACGGGTGTACGCATCACAAATGTGTTTACGCTTTATCAGGGTATCACTATCGTACCGTTCCAGTTCAACAAGTCCGATGGCCGCGCTCAAATCGGTCATGTTACATTTGTAACCTGCTTCTACAATATCGTATTTCCAGTTTCCTTTCTGAGTTTTGGCCAAAGCATCCTTGTTTTGCCCATGCAGGGTTTTTACACACAGTTCGGTATAAATAGCGCCATTATCGAATTGCGGCTCTTCGAAATTCAACGCCACAGCTCCACCTTCGGCAGTAGTAAGGTTTTTAACTGCATGGAATGAAAACACGCTGACATCACACAAACTTCCCGTTTTTTTATCGTTTACTGAAGCACCAAAACTATGCGCGGCATCGCTTAATATCATAATGCGCCCCAATTGTTGCTGACGTTCACCATCTGGGCAAAACACATGCCGGTATTTTTCGGCTAAAGCGTTAATAGCAGTATAATCGCAGGGATAACCCGCAAAATCTACCGGCATAATCACTTTGGTTTTTGAAGTAATTGCCTTTTCTATCATTACCGGATCTATGGTAAAGTCGTCGGCCTTTACATCCACAAAAACAGGTGTGGCACCACAGTGGATAATCACATTAGCAGTAGCACTATAGGTATAAGCCGGCAGAATAACTTCATCGCCTTCTTTTACCCCAAACCACCGCAACATAATTTCTAATCCGGCAGTAGCGCTGTTTAAGCACAATGTCGCCTTATTACCACAATACGCACTAATCTTTTTCTCAAAAGTTTTGGTGCGGGGGCCTGTGGTAATCCAACCACTCTTTAAAGCGGCTACCACTTCGTTACAAATGGCATCATCTATTCTGGGGGGCGAAAAAGGTATCATATCCGGCAAAGATATTGAGATTTTAGCCAGCTTGTGTTTCCTTTATCACAAACTCTGACTTTCTTACCTGGATCTTTTACCATTTGAGCCTTTTTTTTTAGTTTTTGTAATTGTTTTATATATGGTTTCAGGTTCAGCCGCCATTTTGAAATGTTCTTCTGTATCTTCACTTGCTTCAGTTTTAAACTTATGCAAATGCTGTGAACCGGGAACATACTTTGTTGCCTTTGTTATTGCCGATATTTGAAACTCAATACCCAGAGCCCTTTGTACCTTAGCTATAAACTCAAGACTAAGTGTTTTTTCGGCGGTAAACAACTGGCTAATAAAACTGGCCGATACTCCGGTACGCTTTGCCAGTTCTTTCCGGGTTAATCCATTGGTTTCTAGGTGACGCTGAATCTCACTTAAAAAACGGGCAGATAGAAGATCCCGTTCTACATCGAGTTGATCCTGTTTTTTCTGAGGCCCATTTACCAACAATTTCAATTTTTTATTCAATGCTATACTCATAACTGGCTACACTTTTTATTAATGCAATTTCTCTGGCTGAATTTTTTTGAGTTTTCTTTTTAAGGTGCAATTCTGAGGCTACAATAATAACACAGTTTTTCCCTTTATGCTGTAAACGTTTACAGTATATACGGTCATTCTCCTGCCCTTTAAAAAATTTCATAGCATATACATCCTTGCATTCTTTGTCTATATCTTCTTTATCAAACACCTCTGGAATTCTAAGATTAGATAATATCACATTTTTGATATACATCCATTTTTTTAAGTGCCGGGCATCTTGTTGTATATAGGCAACTATATTGTTCATGTTTTTTTGGTCTATGTATATAGCTATTTTGCCATTTTGGTCTGCCTCCAAATATACAGCTTTTCTTTTCATAAATTAAGCTATAGGTTAATTTTTAACGATTGTTTGCTCAAATTTAGCATTTTAATCCCTCGTATAGCACCCATTAATGAAACACGGCTTTTCGCAATCGCCGTTACTAAAAATGATTTTTTGAGTCTATACCCCCCTAAAAAAATGAACATTTTATTAAAAAAGCTACTTTTATTTAAATCACCCCCCTTTTTTTAATACCTTTGGCAAAAAATTTAATAAAAAATGAGCACAAAACGGATTTTAGCCATGCAGGAAGTGATCAATCGCAAACCTGTAGAATCTTCTCAACCCACTAAACAAGTAAGTGAATACTACGGTGCCAACGTTTTTGGTATTGACGCTATGCGCACCTTTTTAAGTGAAGAAGCGTTTAACAGTGTAAAAGAAGCGATGGAACAAGGTTCAACCATTGATCGTAAAATGGCCGATCAGGTAGCTGCCTGTATGAAAGCCTGGGCTCAAAGTAAAGGTGTAACGCATTTTACACACTGGTTCCAGCCATTAACCGGAACTACTGCCGAAAAACACGATGGATTTTTTGAACCCATTGGCGGGGGCAGGGCTATTGAACGGTTTAGCGGTTCTCAATTGGTACAACAGGAACCCGACGCGTCATCGTTCCCTAACGGTGGTGTTCGCAGTACATTCGAAGCCAGAGGATACACCGCATGGGATCCAACTTCTCCTGCTTTTATCTGGGGAAATACCTTGTGCATTCCTACCATTTTTATTTCTTACACCGGTGAATCTCTCGATTTCAAAACGCCTCTAATCAAATCCCTTTCTGCTTTAGATAAAGCAGCCACAGAAGTATGCCAGTCGTATTTCGATAAAAACGTTACCAAAGTAATAGGAACTTTAGGTTGGGAACAGGAATATTTCCTGATTGATGCGGCTCTTTACAATATTCGCTACGATTTACAGCAAACCGGTCGCACGTTATTTGGACATGCCTCAGCTAAAGGTCAGCAATTAGAAGATCATTACTGGGGGTCTATTCCTGAGCGTGTACAAGCGTTTATGAAAGATTTTGAATATGAATCGCACTTATTGGGTATTCCGGTACGCACCCGTCATAACGAAGTGGCTCCTGCTCAATTCGAATGTGCTCCGGTATTTGAAGAGATTAATATTGCCGTTGACCACAACCAGTTACTGATGGACGTGATGGAAAAAGTGGCTATCCGTCATAATTTCCGTGTACTGTTACACGAAAAACCGTATGCTGGTGTAAACGGAAGTGGGAAACACAATAACTGGAGCCTGGCTACTAGCACCGGTAAAAATCTTTTATCACCCGGCAAAACCCCAAAAACCAATTTACAGTTCCTCTCCTTTTTTATTAATACCATCAAAGCGGTTTACGAACACGCTGATTTACTCCGCGCTTCTATTGCCAGTGCTAATAACGATCATCGCTTAGGTGCCAATGAAGCACCTCCGGCTATTATGAGTGTGTTTTTAGGAGAGCAATTAAATAAAGTACTGGACGATTTAGAGAAAAGTGTTGGTGAGAAAAAATTAAGTCCCGAAGAAAAAACAGCGCTTAAACTCAACATTGGGAAAATTCCTGAAATTTTAATTGATAATACCGACCGCAACCGTACTTCGCCTTTTGCCTTTACTGGTAACAAGTTCGAATTCCGTGCTGTTGGCTCTTCTGCTAACTGCGCCGGTGCCATGACGGTACTCAACTCCATTATGGCCGAGCAACTGATCACATTCAAAAAAGATGTAGATCACATGATGAGCGCTAAAAAAATGGAAAAGGACGATGCCATATTCCATGTACTGAAACAGTATATTACTGAAAGTAAGAAAATTCGCTTTGAAGGAAACGGTTATGGTGACGCCTGGAAGGTAGAAGCAAAAAAACGTGGGCTAAACAATATTCCAACAACACCGGGTGCCCTGGAAGCTTATGTAAGTAAAAAATCTATCCAGTTATTTGAAAATCTGGGAATTCTGAATCATCGCGAACAGGAAGCCCGTTACGAAATTTACCTGGAAACCTATACCAAAAAAATACAAATCGAAAGCCGTATTATTGCTGATATCGTTGACAATCAGATTATCCCTGCATCGTTAAGCTACCAGAAAACCTTAACAGATAACGCGGTTGGCTTAAAGCAAATCCTGAGCGCGGCTGAATTTAAAAAAGCAGCCGATACGCAACTGGCTCTAATTAAGGAAATCAGCGAACGTGTCAGCATCATTAAAAAAGCGGCCGATGATATGACAGAAGAACGTAAAAAAGCCAACAATCTGGATAACGCTAAAAAACAGGCTCATGCTTATTGCGATAAGGTAAAACCATTTTTTGATGTCATTCGTTATAACGTTGATAAACTCGAAAACATCGTTGACGATGCAGTATGGCCCTTACCTAAATACCGGGAAATGCTTTACCTGAGATAAGAATGTTCAGTAATACATTATCTTAAACAAAATGCCCTCTTTAAACCGAGGGCATTTTTGTTTAAATAAAAACGACAATAATACCTTACTTTTTAATATAGGTTGTCCTGATCTTAACCACCAGATAAAAAAAGTATCCTACCACTACGGTAAGTACTCCCAAAAGCGATTCCTTTGGTTTTTGCTGCATCAAGTTAACTAAAATCCATCCAATAATTACTAAAAAAACAATAGCGGGAATGGGAAACAATGGCATACGAAATGCCCCCTTCGGCCACTTTTTTAACCGGTAACGCAAAATAAAGACACCAAGTACTGTCAAAAAAGTAAACAAGTTAAGTGTAAAACCCACATACGTAATTAACTCCTCAAATTTTGAAATAACCACCAATGTTATGGCTATGGCTGATTGTAATAATACTGACACATAAGGCACTTTATTTTTGTTGGTAACCGATAAAAAGCCTAAACCTCGTAAGTCCTGTCCCATACGCTGCATTACCCGTGGCCCCGCCAGAATCATGGCACTGATAGTGGATATAAGTAATACGGCGATGGTCAAACTCATAAACTGTCCCAGTTGCTTTCCGAAAATTTTGTTGGCGCTAAGGTACCCCACTTCAACCACCCCTTTTAACTCAGGCAAAGGCACCGAATACAGAAAAACATAGTTTAACATTGTATATACCAGCAATACAATTAACGTTCCCAAAACAAGGGCGCGTGGTAATGTGCGGTTTACATCTTCTATTTCTCCCGCTACATAGGCGGCCGCATTCCAGCCACTGTAAGCGTAAGTAACATAAATAAGCGATCCCGCAAATGAAGCGGAAAAAATATCCTTCCATGCCGCGGCATCGGCCACAAAGGATACCTGATGCTGCGGGATATGAAACAATCCGAACCCCGCAAACATTACAATTATTACAATCTTAACCAACGTAAACATACGCTGAAATGTAGCGCCAAACTGAGTACTGATGGCATGCATAATCGTGATGAGTACGATCACGCCTATTGCCAGTCCGGTCTCATTAACTCCGGGATAAATATTATGTACGTATTTCCCTAAAGCGACAGACGCGGCAGCTATGGGGGCCGCAAACCCAACAGTTACACTTACCCATCCGCTTAAAAAGCCGACTGCGGGGTGGTACAATCTGGACAAATAATGGTATTCCCCTCCGCTTTGCGGCAGCGCTGAGCCTATCTCGGCATAACATAAAGCACCACATAAGGCTATAATCCCACCCAATATCCAAAGTGCCATAATGGCAAAACCACTTTCGATATTAAGCACTTGAAACCCGAGGCTGGTAAATACACCAGTCCCTATCATATTGGCGACCACCAGCGAGATGGACGTTCCAAATCCTAATTTAGATTGCTGCGACATGAATTAATCGAAAGATTGTGTTGAACGTTTACTTAGTTCAATCATGAGTTGATATTGTTCAGGAGATAAATCGTTGTAATAATAGCTTACCGGATTTACTTTTTCACCATTACGGATAACTTCATAATGCAGATGGGGGGCAGTACTTAAACCTGTGCTTCCCACATAGCCTATTAATTCTCCACGCTTAATCTTTTTCCCTTGCGAAGTGGCTATCCGGCTCATGTGACCATATAAGGTCTGATAACCGTATCCATGATTAATTACCACATGATTTCCGTAACCCTGCGCCATGGCATCGGCTCTTTCCACTACCCCATCACCGGTGGCATAAATAGGTGTCCCTGTTTCCGCTGAAAAATCCATCCCCGGATGAAACTCTTCCGTTTTATAAATGGGATGTGTTCTCCAACCAAAACCACTGGTTACCGCATGGCTTAAATCTTTTGAATTGATGGGCATAATAGCGGGTATGCTGGCTATCAGGTTTTGCTTGTCCTTCGCTAGTTTTACCACTTCGTCAAATGATTTGGACTGCACGTATAAACGCTTGGTTAAACGATCCATACGCTCTGTGGTTACTTTAAGAAGTTCCGCGTTGTCATAATTATCAAAAACGCTATAACGGTCGCTGCCACCAAAACCCGAATTACGTACGCTTTTGGGTAACGGTTCACTCTCAAAAATGGTACGGTAAATATTATCATCTCTGTCTTCCAGATCTTTTAACACCATTGTAACCTGTTCCATTTTTTTGTTTAACAGATCGTACTGCAACTGAAGGGCCTCTATTTCCCTGTTTTTCTTTTTTTCGGAAGGTGAAGGCAATACCTGCCGGGCTATCAATATAGTGGCAGTAGCAAAAACAATTCCGGTTGCCAGATAGGAAAGCACCCTCCAAAAAATTTCTTTAAAGGAAAAGCGCGCCCGTTCATATGTTAACGAACGGGTATTAAACCTATACTTGACTTTGCTCATTCAGAAGTTATAGCAGTTTTGCAAATATAACAGTTATTTACAAACGCCCGAGTATCCTGCCATACCTCTATTCGGTGATTTGCTCCGTGATTTTTTTAAAAAACTTAAATTGGGTAAGAAACTCCTTGGCGATAATACGCAAAAGTGTATAAGCCGGCATAGCTATAATCATACCCACAATACCTGCCATGCTTCCCGCCATTAATGTCACAATAAAAACTTCCAACGGATGTGCCTTTACTGTACTCGAAAAAATAAAAGGCTGAATAAGTAAAGCATCTAAAGCATAAACCGACACCAGCACTATACTTATTTTTGTAATAGCGGGCCGGATAAGTTCGTACTGTTCAAAAGCAATACAAGAACTCGACCCCAGAAAAAAAGCAACCAGAATGGTGATAACAGGCCCCACATAAGGAACAACATTAAACAAACCGGCAACCACTGCAATAATAAGCGCGTTCTTAATACCACAGGCCCACAAACTAATACCTACCAATACCCCAACAATGAACATATCAATCAATAACCCTACAAAGTAACGGCTGAGCATCTTTTTACTGGTACGTAACACATCCCTCACTTGCTGTTCATAACGGCTGGGTGTAATCAATAATAAACTCTGTTTAACAATCATTTCATCTTTAAGAAAAAAGAACGTGATAAACAACACACAAAAAATTCCCGACACAATAGCCCCCATATAACTAAACATGTTGTTAATAATAAGCGACATATTCTGAAATTCCATTAATTTGTGCATACGTCCTTCAATCGCCTGTTTAAGAGCCGCCTCACTTCCCAGTTGCAACATAAGTTCTTTTAATGTTGGAAATTGCTGCAAAACATTTCTGATAACGTCGTAATAATTTAAAGAAGACAAGCTGTTCATCTGATCGAGTAACGGCGGAACAATCAAAATGAACAAAAGAGTAAATACTCCAAGTAAAACTAACAAGGTTACAACGGCAGCCAGGCTATCGGGGATTTTACGTTTAGAAATCTTAACGGACTCTATCCTGTACGTTATGGGATAGCCAATAAAAAACAATAATCCGGAAATACAGATGTAAACAAATATTTTAAAAAACAGAATTGCCAGCACCACAATCAAAAGGAGTCCGATAAAGGGCCAGATATTCAGTTTAAGTTTCATGCAGCAGTTTACAAATGTATAAATTATACCTTATCTTTATAACTGGCTATGATGCGGTTTTTATCATTTTTACTATTCTTATCTGCGGGCATACTTTTGCTTTCCTGTCAATCGCGGCGTATTCCGACTAAAAGTACCAAATCGGGTACGCATACCGACGAGGATGTACTCGAAGTCTATACTAAAGCCTATCATCTTAACGACAGCGTTACAAGAGTGTATTATGAAATTAACAATAAAACACTGATTTATCGCCGGGCCGATACGGGTAGCAGCGTGTTTACCCGCCTGCAAGTTCATTACAAATTATTTGCCGATGCTTCCGGGAAAACCCTGTCAGATAGTTCAACCTTTAACATTTATGATGTTGTAAACGGAGATGTTTCTGAAAAAATGCTGAGAGGGTCGTTTCTGATAAAACAAAAAACAGGCCTACGAGCCTACCTTGAAATGAATTTACTGGATTGGAACCGAAAAGTAAATTACCTTCACGAATTGAGAATAAACAAAACCAATAAAGCTACCGCTGAAAATTATCTGATTTACAAAAACAACGAAGCTCAGGTTCACACTCATTTTTTAAAAGGAGATATTCTTCGCGTAGAGGCCGTAAGTCTTATGGATCAGCCATTAAAAGCGGAATTTATGCGCAATGATTTTGCCATTGCCCTCCCGCCCTTTTCCGCTATAAAACCAGATCCGGTGAAATACGCACCAGACAGTACCTTTACGATTCCACTTGTTTCGCATTCTTTTACCCTTACCATGCCCGATAACGGATTTGTTCATATTAGGAATGATGCGAGCAAAACCTTTGAAGGATTAACCCTTTATACTTACGACGAAACATTTCCCGGAGTGAGTAATACACAGGAAATGATTGGCTGTACCCGTTATATAATGAACAAACAGGAATTTGAAACCTGCAAAAAAGCAGCCAATCCGAAAGAAGTTATTGATAATTTCTGGATAGAACTGGGGGGAAGCGAAGAGCGTGCCAAACGCTTGCTAAAAAGTTATTACGGTCGCGTTAAACTGGCTAACCGCGATTACACCTCATACCATCAGGGCTGGAAAACGGACAGAGGTATGATTTATATTGTATTTGGGGAACCCAGCCGAATCTACAAAACTAAAAACGGGGAACTATGGATATACGGACAGGAAACTGCGCCCGGCGCACTTAAATTTATGTTTAACAAATCGGATAACCCATACACCGAAAATGATTACCTGTTAGAACGAAACGATTTTTACAAAGAAGGCTGGTATTCGGCGGTTGACTATTGGCGGCAGGGACATGTTTATACTAATAATATGCACGAATGAGATACTATTTCCTGCTCTGCGCTTTTGGAATGAGCACATTCTTAGCCCTGAACGCGCAAACGGTCACCAGACTGCTTACCGAAGTTCAAACCAAACAACTAATTACAGATACTTGTAAAAAACGCTTTAACATCAACTACCCGGTTTTAAGAGTATATGAATTACAAAACGCTTCTTATTCAACCTACTGGGTTCTTACGGAACATGTCAGTAATAACAGCACCAAAGATACATTGCATGATAAGATAAAGGCATTTGAGTTGATCTGTAAAAATGGGCAATGGACAAAAAACCGTGAAATAAACGACTTTATTGAAATAGCGGGGAATACGGAACGCAACATTTGGTTTTGGACGCGATATTGCCAGTTTGAAGACCTGAATCAGGATGGAGTTCCGGATCCGGTAATTGTATATGGCACACATGGTATAAACGGTTTCGATGATGGCCGTATCAAGATACTAGTGTTTTATAAAGGAGAAAAAACAGCCATACGTCATCAGAACGGGATCCTTGACTCAGAAAGAAATACAAAAATTGATCCTTCTTTTTACCAACTGCCATCCACCATACAAACAAACGTTAAAACTCTTATGAAAAAAATTATGGCGGCCAATCACGGTATATTTCCTGCCGGATGGGAAAAAGCCATGCAAAATGGCAAAACAGTTATTGATGAAAACGGGCACTAACCATTTGAATTTATAACATGGAAGAGATGAACCGATATTAATCTCTTTTGATGGACACCACTAACTCTGCCTTATTTTTACAACGATCCGCCACCATTACCTTTATATTCAGATTTCCTTTGGGACTATTATCATCAAATACATACGTTAAACGGTTTGTTTTCAGATCAAACTCGGCCAGTTGCCAGATATCGTTGATATACAGGGCGTACTGATCTATTCCGGTTAGTGCATCCTGTATGGTAAACGAAATACTGTTCCACTTTTTTTGTTTTGTCAATTTAGCCTTAGGCACCTCACAACGGATCAATGGGGCAACCGTATCTTTACCCAAAGTAAACCATCCAAAATTCTTAACTGAATAAAACAACGAATCGCCCGACACTATTGGAGGAAAGACCATATTGTTACTTTGCATGATTACGTGCGATAAATCGTTCCGATAACGTTCAGGTGCTTTAAATCCTATAATAGCCGTGGAGTTTAAATTTGCTTCTGTTGGTAAAATAATCAGTTTCCCGGTTGTTGCAATTGTGTTTTCCAGAATCAGATTTGTGGAATTGTATAAGGTTCTGGCGGGAATATAAATCGTAAGGTCATTTTTACGGTACATAAAATCTTCCATGCAATCCACCCGGCAATCGTTTTTAATAAAGTCCGATTTCCAATACTGTAGTTTCGATGCTTTAACATACATTACTACTTCGCGTTGATTGCCGTTTTCGTCGGTTGCCACCATACGAAGAGCATGATAATTTGTATCGGTTAAAATGATTCTTCCTTTAGATGCAGGCTTATCATATAAAAAGGGCGGATATATCTGTGGTAAAAAGCATTTCTGCAATCGCAGTTTATTTTTTATCACACTAAACTCATTTACGTAACGGTGATCCTTAAAATCAATGGCTTTAAACACATGATTGTAACGCAAACGCCCATCAAGGTACCAATCTATCATGTGGATGTTATTCTCACTACCATTGGCTTTCATTTTATCGCTACCCTGAAACGCCAACCCCAGCAGGTTGCTACTCAGAACTAATGAATCCCTTTCCGCAACAAGGCTATCCTTGTCTTTTAAACGTTTAACAGAAACAGACTCCAGAAATTTTGGCATCAGCGTATCCTGTAAATCAAAAAATGCCAATGCAGTAATCCGGGGCTTTTCAGAATCATAAAAACTATAAAAATACAAAGGATTATAAGGAGTTTCTGTTACCGCGTCCCGTATCTCAAAATGTAAATGAGGGCCGGTAGAATTTCCGGTATTACCGCTGTAGCCTATCACTTGCCTGGCTTTTAGAGGGATTTCTCCTGGTTTTGGGAAAAATTCTACTTCATAATTTTGTTTACTTAATTGCTGTTCTTTTACTTTTTTCTGAATGATATCTATATACGCATTAAGATGGGCATATACACTTACCATGCCATTCGGATGGGTAATATACACTGAGCGACCGTACCCCGTACTGCTTACTTTTATCCGGGATACGTAGCCCTCCGCGGCTGCATAAACAGGAAGATTCTGACGGTTACCGGTAGAAAAATCAATACCTGCATGAAAATGATTGGCCCGTAATTCGCCGTAATTACCGGTTATGCCTAACGTTGAATCAATGGGATAAACGAAATAACCAGATGCAAAAGCCGGCAATTTCTGAGCCATTCCAGTTCCGGCTATAATAAAAAAAAGGAACAGCAATCTGCTACTGTGCCGGATGACGTTTATCATAAAATGCCGTTATTATAGTTGTAAAAAAAACGAAACAAAGGTTTCCCGCCGAGGTCTGCAGCATACTTTCTACGCAAAAATTAAGTGTAAAAACCACTCCCAGCAAAATGAACAGTATATCGCGTTGCACGATTCCATAAACAATTAACCCCAGTGTAAGCGCCAGTAAAATAATCAGTCCGGGATACCCCAAACCCAGAAGTGTTTGAAAATACTGATTATGAGCGTTCAGGCGATGTTCAAATGCCCCGGTTAATCCTTGTTCCTGGTAACGTTCGTAAAGTTTATCATTACAATCGCCAATCCCGAATCCCCAAAAACCGGCTTCCGGTAAAAGTGCTGTACATTCTCGCCATATTAACAAACGCACCTCGGTACTTTCGGTACTGTTTTTATTTAATGCTTCATAATTAATGTTCTTAACCGCGTATAAACGATTTAATGAGTCGGGAAACAATCGGGTAAAAAAGAAAGCGGATACCCCTATCCCTGCTATCAGAACAACTGTTTTTTTAATGGTAAAATAGGTTCTGTACCGGTAAATACCAGCCACCGGTAAGGTCAACAAAAAAATAACCATTCCTATTTTAGAAGCACATAAAAATACACCCGCGCTAAGAAAAAGAAGTGTTAATGGTAATACAAAACGGTGTTGTAAAAATGGCATCAGGGTATTTTTTGGTAATACCAGTAAAAACACAATTCCCAGACATAAGTACATACTAAAATAACTCGGATGCAGGAAATACGAAAAATCCATGTAATACGGGAAATGTCCTGATTTTAGCAAAACCCCTGTACCTATTCCCATCAGGCAAACCATTGTTGCCAGTAGTCCGGCAATATACCAGCCTATCACTTTATAATACGTGCCATTGCGGTAATTAAACAAAAACAATAAATACGGCAATAACAAAAAGGATAATTTCACTTCTATAGCTGTGCCACCTTCCTGCCGGTTATGAGACAATAAACCGCTTATTACCGTGAGTAAAAAAAACAATACCGGAAGTACAAACCATATAGTTTTACTCCCTTTTTTATTAAAAAAGTGTTTTAACAACGTAAAGGAGTGAAGGGTCCAGAAAACAATAATCCAGGAAAGTAATATGCCACCAAACGGTAATACTAAGGCAAACAGCACCGGCCAGTAATGAAAGCTATTATGTTGCCATACTTTGCGCATTATTTAACGGGTGGTATTAATGGTTTCTGAAAGGCACCAAGTAAATGCGTTTGCAAAAACGGCCAGTTCAGGTAAGGGTACAAGCGCCCCACCCGTCTGCCAATGGGGGGGGCCAAGGTTAGTTTTTCAATAATGCTATTCTGCGCCAGAGGAAATAAACTGATGAGTTCACTCCGTGTTACTTTCCGTACATCCGGATTAGATGGGTTATTAAACGCGAAGTCGTACCAAAGTATAATCCCTCCGGGTTTTACCCAATTCCACATGGCATTAGCTAAACGCACACGATCGGCAGGATTAAGAATAGACGTAAACACAGTGGACTGATATACAATATCAAATTGAGCGGTTAACTCAATATTTAACGCGTTACCAGGCAATAAATGGCATTGCGGAAAATTGGTTTGAAGTGCTGTAATCCGTTCCGGTAATAATTCATTAACGGTAATTTGTGTAAGTGGGATTCCCAAACGGTTAAAAAAGGGGATATTCCCTCCCTGCCCGGCCCCCACTTCCATAAAGGTAAGTTTGTTAAACGATTGAAAATACATCAACAAGACATCCCTTGTTTTTTTTTCCCGTTCAGCATCCGCAAAACGCCAATAGGTTTGACTGCCGGTTATTCCGCTTACTTCCCTGCGGTTATATTGCGCTTTAATTTGATCTTCCAGATTACTCATGCCAATTGTTGCAGTTGATTAAACAAATTCCGCGCAATGGTATCACGATTAAAATGTGCTTCCACAAAACGTCGCCCGTTTTTTCCCAGTTCTATCGCATACTCTGGATTCTGCACCAGTAATTTTATGGCCTTTACTAACTCATCCGTGTTCTCTGGTTCAAAATAAACGGCACACTTTCCTTGCTCAACAAATAACTGACGGGCTTCTCCATCAACACCTAACAGCACCGGAATTTGCATGCTCAAGGCTTCAAATAATTTAGATGGGATCGCTCCCAAAAACAAATCCAGTTTACGTAAGGGGATAATAGCCACATTCACCGCTTTTAGTACCGCCGGCATTTCTGATTTAGGCACCGCGTCGAAAAAATAAACATTGTTAAGTTGCTGTTCCCGTTTTAATTGCATTAGCTTTTCTTTTTCAGGACCACTTCCCAATAGTATAAACTTCAAATCCGGCCGTTCCCTAAATTGTGCAGCTGCGCTCAATATAATTTCGAGTCCTTGGGCCATCCCAATAATACCGGCGTACAAAAAAAGTAGATCTGTATCCGAAAAACCATGTTTACGTCTCCAGTTTTCGGCCACGGTTACAGTCGGATCGTAGTAACTCAAATCTGCACCGTTTGGCAACCAATACGTTTTCACTTCCGGAAACCGTTGCTTAATGCTGGCACATATTCCCTGGGTTTGCCCGGTTACCATTACAGATCGTTTATACAATCTGGCCTCAAGCCGATAAGCCATTTTCAGCAGAAACCGGTTAGTCACCACTCCTAATTTCTCTGCGCTTTCGGGCCACAGATCGCTAACGTTAAAAATCAGTTTCGCTTTTTTCCGTTTAGCCAGAAACAAGGCGCTATACCCTAAAAATAAAGGAGGTGATTCGCAGAGCAAAAAATCAAAATTCCCCAAATAGCGGTTACCTTTCAAGGCACTGGAAACAACAAACGAAAAGTAATTCCGCAACCGGTTTAAAATGGATTTATTACGGGACACAAAGATAGAACTGCGGTGTACAGTTATCCCGTTCATGGTTTCTACACAATACGATTTGCCGCGGTACGCCTCATAAATTTCATACTGCGGATAATTGGGCATTGCTGTTAATACCGTTACGTTAACACCAGATTGTTGCAAACGGACAGCCAGTTCATAAAGCCGGTTCTGAGGAGCCCCTACTTCAGGAGGGAAATATTGCGTGAGTATTAATAACTGTTTAATGGTAATTCTATTCTAACATCTTAAAAATACTACGCAATTACATCCGATTTATTGGCCATTGTGCGAATTATTTACAACACAGGTTTAGTAACTTTTAATACAAAAACCCCGGATCCACCCAAATTGTTAATAAAATTACAGTTTACTAAAACGATATACCTGACAGTGCTTTCTGTCAAAAACACCATCGTTTTTAATCAATTGACTCTATATGTATGCAATTCTTTAGCATTCCAATAAAGGCTGAAAAAAGTTAAAAATGTAGATTGTTATTCCCTAAAAACAGAGCATATATTTGGAGCAACCAATAAAACCAAAACTCATGAAAACACAAAACCAACCTCAAAACAAAGGGCGTGCCATTTTTGCAGGCACCTTAGCCATTTTAATTGGCACATCAGGCTTAAACGCACAAAACTCATCTTACGATGCGGATGCCATTCCGGTTCCGGGAGTTGGAAGCACCAACGCGGTATTTGGCGCTCAATCCATGATTTCTAACAATAATGGCAGCCACAACTCGACTCTGGGATTTTACGTGATGCAAAACAACATTGATGGCGGGGCTAATACAGCCTGTGGGTATGCCGGATTAATCAGTAACGATTTTGGCGGATTAAACTGTTCGTATGGTGCCAAAGCAATGTATAGCAATACAACCGGAAATGGGAATAATGGATTTGGCTGTTACGCGTTAGGCCAAAATGTAAACGGGAATTACAACTCAAGTCTGGGTTACCAATCCGATGTTGCCGCTCCTAATTTTGATGAAGCCACCGCGATAGGCTCAAACGCTATTGTAAACAACAGTTACCGTGTATGGCTGGGCAGTGCTGTTTCAGACGTATGGACTACTAATTCTTACAATGTATCTGATGGCCGTTTTAAACGCAACATTAACACTGATCAGGTAAAAGGGTTAGATTTTATCAAACGCCTGCGTCCGGTTACTTATAATTTTGATGCAAAAGCGCTAACAGAACACATGACTCAGGATATGAACGCTGAAAAAAAAGCCAATTATATGAAAGCGGATTTCGACCGTGTTTATAAAACCACTCAAACCGGTTTTATTGCGCAGGAAGTAGAAGAAGCCGCCAAAGCATCGGGGTATAATTTCAGTGGCGTACACAAACCTGCTGATAAATACGATACGTATGGTGTTTCGTACTATCAATTTGTTGTACCTTTAGTTAAAGCCGTTCAGGAACAACAACAAATGATAGATGAACAAAAAGCGACCATTCAATCTCAAAAAGCAGACAACGAACAATTAAAACAAACCGTTGCCGAATTACAAAAAAGTGTAGAACAGCTTTTAAACGCTAACGAAACCGCTAAAAAATCGGTACAATCTAACGGGCTGAATGAAGTTGCCTTTACTATGTCTCAAAACGAACCCAATCCATTTACACATGAAACAACCGTAAAATACAACCTGCCAAAAAATGTACAAAACGCGCAAATGACGGTTTATGACCTATCTGGAAAACAAATTACCACTTTCCCTATTTCACAAAAAGGAGAAGGTAGTATTGTTATGAATTCTGAAAAATTATCAGCTGGCATCTATATCTATTCTGTTATTGCCGATGGTAAAGTTTTAGATTCAAAACGTATGATAGTAGCAGGTAAATAAATTCCCCTTCATACAATCCACAATAATTCATTCTGTTTCTGTCACTTTTAACGAGTGGCAGAAACAGTTTAAACGCTCTCAATTACTTCTTAATCGTATTAGAGGCGTAGAGCACAATTTTTCAGACACAAACTAACTTTAAAACAACACATTATGACAACAACCCCTTTTATAAATTATGGCTGTGTATTGGCTGTTATGGCCATTATTGGCTCAACTGAAATTTTTAATGCTCAAAATGCTTCTTATGATTTAAATAGCATTCCTGTTACAGGAAATAATAACTCCATTTTTGGTGCCGGATCGTTTGGTTTAAATACAACGGGCTCTTACAACTCTACCTTAGGATTTTACGTTTTACCGAATAATACTACCGGTACGGCGAACAACGCCATTGGTTATGGAACACTGGCAAGTAATACCACCGGAGGTTTTAACAGTGTTATTGGCATTAAATGCGCCGCCAGTAATGTGGGTGGCTCCTATAACAGTGTGTTGGGATCTTACGCCTTTAACGCCAATACAACCGGGAATTACAATACCAGTATTGGTGCCTATTCGAACATGAGTGCCGGAACATTTACAAATGCCACCGCATTAGGATATAACGCCGTTACAAACGCCAGCAACCGCCTATGGCTTGGTAATGCTGTTACCACCGTTTGGACCACCAATTCTTACAATGTATCTGACGGGCGTTTTAAGAAAAACATTAGTGCCGCTCCCGTTAAAGGTTTGGAATTTATTAAACGCTTGCGTCCGGTTACATATAATTTCGACGCCAAAGCATTAACCGAACACTTAACTCAGGGCATGAGTGAGGAAATGAAAAAACAGTACCTATCTGTTGATTTCAATTCTACCGAAAGTCTGCAACAAACGGGTTTTATTGCTCAGGAAGTGGAAGAAGCTGCTAAAGCTGCCGGATACAACTTCAGTGGTGTGCATAAGCCAAGCGACAAATACGATACGTATGGTGTTTCTTATTATCAATTTGTTGTGCCTTTAGTTAAAGCCGTTCAGGAACAACAGCAAATGATAGACGAACAAAAAGCTGTTAACGAAAAACTGATGCAACAAGTAGCCGAACAGCAAAAAGCCATTGAAGCATTACTGAACACCAGTGCTACAGCTAAAAAAGCGCTTCAGAACGAAACACCCGCTTCGTTTTCAATGGATCAAAATGAACCAAATCCATTCACCCTCGAAACTACTGTAAAATATAATTTACCAAAAGACATTGCAAACGCTTATCTGGCGGTTTATGATTTATCAGGAAAACAACTTACCACTTTCCCTATTACTCAAAAAGGAGAATCTGCCATGGTTATTTCTTCCGATAAATTAGCCTCCGGTATTTACATTTACTCCATCATTGGCGATGGTAAAGTTCTGGATACCAAACGCATGGTGGTTACCGGAAAGTAAACCTGTATCTTCGGGATTTCTTTAATACAAAAAAAGGAGGCTTTATCTGCCTCCTTTTTTAATCTATGAACTTTCACTGATTTAAAGTTTTGTACTGATTTAAAGTTTTTCAACATCAGTTACTTCTGCGTTGTTCAGTTTAATGGTATTTAAACCCAAACTCTTAAATGTTGACACAAACCAGGCTTTATCTGCGGGTTTGGTAAGAATCAGATGAATAGCATAATAATCACCGGTTTGCTTTCCCACATTGCATGATTGTACATGTGGATCTTTACTGAGTTTATCTACGATATTTACAATATCGGCTTTCGTATCGGGCTTATACACTTCAAAATGCAAAACGGTAACCGTGGAAAAAAATGCCGGCTTATTTGCATCCGGATGTTTAATACAAATTGTTTTAGCCGGAGTCTCCTTTAAAGAAAAACGCATGGAATGACTGTAAGCCGGCGTAGCAATACTTACACTCAGTAAACAAATAGCAAAAAAACGTAATACTGTTTTCATAAAATGTGAATTTATATACTTTAAAAGTAACAAAAATTATGCCAGTAAAAGCTATTACTTTTATATTAGCTAGTAAAACAAGGCAAATAGTGAGTTAAGCCCTCTTTTTCCTGAAAAATTCACGAATAAGCAAGGCGCACTCTTCGGCCATAACATCACTTACAACTTCCGTTTTAGGATGCAGGGCTTTAGGGAGGCTACTTAAAAAACCACGCTTTTCATCTCTGGCCCCTATTACCAGTTTCCCTATTTGGCTCCAGCCCAAAGCACCGGCACACATAAGGCAGGGTTCGAGGGTAACATACATGCTACAGTCTGTAAGATACTTTCCTCCCAAGGCGTTAGCCGCTGCCGTTATGGTTTGCATTTCGGCATGCGCGGTAACGTCGTTCAGTGTTTCGGTAAGGTTATGTCCTCTGGCTATAACCCTGTTATTTGCCACTACAATGGCGCCTACCGGCACCTCGTCGCGATCAAATGCTTTTTGCGCTTCTTTTAGCGCCTCCCGCATAAACCATTCGTCGGTGTAAAGGTTTAAGGCTGACATGTACAGGTTTGGGGTGTGGTAAACGTAAAATCGTAAATTTTAGAAATGGTATCGCAATCGTTAATAACAAATGTAAACGGATACTGATCCGCAAATTCGTTTTTGGGTTTAATAAAATACACGCCGCACGGTTCTTTTCGGGAATCACTTAAGTCGTAATTAATCTCGAAATGCCGCAACTGAATTTTAAGAAGTTCCACATTTTTTCGCAAACACTTTAACTTACAGGTAGCTTGTTCACTCAGTTCAAAATCCTGATACACCAGTTCCTGCATTTTCATCTCGTTGGGAGATACACAACTACGGTTTCCCAACATAGCAAAAACAATAATCAGGCCCATCCCAAACCCTATTCCATAGAACTGTAAACGTTTCCAAAAAGTCATGCGCAAAGGTAAAGATTATCTGACAAATGCCATGAAAATATGATTTGCTTTTCCTGATGTATAAAAGAGTAAGAAAGGTGCTTACAATTTAATCTATCTGCTAACTTATATCCGTTTATCTTCAAATAAAAAACAAATAAAAAAACCTGTTCGTAAAATGAACAGGTTTTTTTACTTGTTAAATACTATCTTATTTACTCTGAAACCTTAGTAGCTTCGTAACATTTAATATCTCCGGCACGCCCCATAAATTCACATTCAACGGTAACCAGCCCTACTTTCTTTGTTTGCTCTTTCGATAACGGCTTCACCGGTGTCCAGCGTTCATCCTGCAATTTTAACTCCACATCCTTGTTAAGTAACAATTGGTTAAGTTGTTTTTGGGTTAAAAACAGTAGCCCCTCCTCTTCCTCTTCACTTTCAGGATTCAAGAGGGTACCCACTAACTTTAGCTTCGGAACATCGGGTTTATATTTAAACTCTAAATCATCCTGAGCGTTAATTTCGATATATCGTATGCCTAAAACATGAATTTCTGCCATTTTCGTAAAAATTTCTGCAAGTTTACACAAATATTGACTTTCATACAACTTAAAGTAAGGGTTTTTTAATAATTAAAGTATTCTGTTAGAAACTAGCCATCTTAACCACCTCAATTATTCTTTAAGCAGATGTGCTATATATCCAGCATTTTAACAGCCTCTTCCTGACTGGACGCTACTTTAAAAAGTGTATTCAGTTTGGTAATAATAATTAAATCATTTACTTTTTTATTCATTCCGTATAAAACGGCTTCCCCACCAGCAGTACGGGCCTTTGATAAAAGTGTGATCAGTGTATTTAAACCACTGCTGTTCATGTATTTTAACCCAGATAAATCCAGCATCCATTTATTGCATTCCTCTGTTATCAGTTGACCGCATTGTTGCAAAAGATCGGTCGCCTGTCCCTTCTCGATTAACTCCCCGCTTAAATGAATGGAGGCGTAACCCGACTGTTTTTGTATATTAAATTCAAATACCATAATATAGAAAAGTTATTTTTTGTGTTCACATTTTCCGTTTTCCTTAAGGGCTTTACACCGCCCGAAAAAATTAAGAGAATGATGTGTAACATCAAATTTAAGCAAATCTTCAGTCATTTTCTGGATTTGCATGATACGCGGATCGCAAAATTCAAAAACCTTCTCGCAATCGTTACATATCAAATGATCGTGCTGTTTGTACTTATACGCTTTTTCGAACTGGGCAAGGTTTTTACCAAACTGGTGTTTTATCACCAATCCCGCATCCAGTAGTATTTCGATATTGTTGTAAAGCGTGGCCCGGCTAACCCTGTACCGTTTATTCTTCATCATCAGGTAAAGGTTCTCAATATCGAAATGCCCCTCGTGCGAATAAATTTCATTTAAAATAGCAAAACGCTCCGAAGTTTTCCGGTGCTTATGCTTTTCCAAATATTCGGTTAATATCTGATTAACCGCTTCTTTCGTTTCTTCCGACATTGGAACTAAGTTACGCAGTGTTTTACGAATTACAAAGAAAAAGCCACTTATCCGGTTCCGGACAAGTGGCTTTCGCTTATAAAACAACAATTATTTTTTTACACGCTCTACATAAGCGCCCGTACGGGTATCTACTTTTACCCAGTCGCCTTCGTTTACAAACAACGGCACATTTACTTCGGTTCCGGTATCTAATGTAGCCGGTTTAAGTGTATTGGTTGCCGTATCGCCTTTTACCCCTGGCTCTGTGTAAGTAATCTGACATTCTACAAAAGTAGGCGCTTCGGCTAAAATAACATTTTCACCTTCTTCAAAACTTACTTTTACATCCATTCCCTCCTTTAAAAAACGGGCACTGTCGCCAAACAATAACATGGGCACATGCGTTTGTTCAAAGTTTTCTGGATCCATTACCACCGCAAATTCACCTTCAGGGTAAATATATTGCATCATTCTGTATTCCACACGAACAATCTCAACCGATTCGCCTGAACGAAAACGGTTTTCAAGTTGTTTACCGGTTTTAAGATTACGCATTTTTGCCTGATAAAACGCGCGTAAGTTACCCGGAGTACGGTGTTGGTACTCCATAATCTGCATCAATTCGCCATTAAAACGTATCACCGATCCAATGCCAATATCACCTGTGTCTGCCATGTCTATTTGTTTTTTGTATTAATTAATCTGTTTAAATTACGCATCCATATCATGAACCACTCCCATAGCGGAAAACTTCTCAATCCGTTGGTTAATCCGTTCCTGAGGGCTAATTTTTCCTAATTCGGCAAGATGCTTCTTAATCACCTGTTTTACCGTTTCAAATATCTCAGTGTGATTACGGTGCGCTCCACCTAAGGGTTCTGGAATAACGCCATCCACCAGGCCGTTTTTACTCATATCGGCAGCCGTTAACTTAAGCGCTTCCGCCGCTTTTTCTTTCTGAGCCCAGGTACGCCACAAAATAGTGGAACAATTTTCGGGAGAAATAACAGAGTACCATGAGTTTTCAAGCATCAGCACACGATCGCCGATACCAATTCCCAAAGCGCCGCCACTGGCGCCTTCACCTATAATAATACAGATAACAGGTACCTTTAACTGTGCCATTTCGAGCAGATTGCGGGCAATGGCCTCTCCCTGCCCCCGTTCCTCAGCTTCCAATCCTGGATAAGCACCCGGTGTATCAATAAATGTAATAATAGGTTTATTGAATTTTTCGGCCAGTTTCATTAAGCGCAAAGCCTTACGGTAACCTTCCGGATTAGCCATCCCGAAACGTCTGATCTGACGCATCTTGGTATTAATCCCTTTCTGTTGCCCTATAAACATTACAGTTTGACCATCCAATTCCCCAAATCCGCCTACCATAGCCTTATCATCGGCCACCGTGCGGTCGCCATGCAACTCTATAAAGGTTTTATTAGAAACATGGTCAATATAGGCCAATGTATAAGGGCGCTCCGGATGACGACTAACCTGTACCCGTTGCCAGGCACTCAGGTTCTCGTAAAGTTCTTTGGTTTTATCTGCAATATGCTGCTCCAGTTCCTTGATTTTATCGGCTAAATCAACCTTGCTTTTAGAAGAAACCTCCTTTAGCTTGACCAATTCACCTTCCAAATCCTGAATGGGCTTCTCAAAATCTAAATACGTCATTCCAATTAGTTAGGCTGCAAATGTAGCAAAATAAAAAAAAAGAAAAAATTTGCCCATTTGGCCGTTTCTTCAACGTGTTTATACCTTGTTCACCCCGACTCACAAAAACAACAACCTACTGAAAATCAAAATATTAAACAAAGACGCCCATCATGGCATTCTATAACCCATTGACTCTTTTCGGGCGCATCCACTAACCAGCCCTCACCTTTTCCAAAGTTTCAGAACTTTGGAAAAGGGTTTACCCGCCCACCGTGGCCGGGCTTTCCGCTTTAGCCTGCTTACCCTTTGCGGCATTGCATCAGCGTGCGGGGGCTTCCGTTGGTCGCCACCACCACTGTGCAACTGCTCGCAAAGGACTGCGCAGGGCTGCCGCTTCAATCCCTATGCGGAAGGGACAGAAGAAAAATGAAGAGTGTATCTAAAAAAAACAGGAAACCAATCCGTTGTAAAAAAACCTAACTAATAAGGTAATATATGCCACTTTTCAAGTAACCGCCTAGTAAGTTTCGGATTACCATTACCAACACTGCCATGCCACAACAATACCTCTCCACTTTGCATTAACACATCGGTTTTATCTGGCGAAACAGCCATTACAGATAAAGCATTTCTTTCCCGCCTGTTTTTACCAAACTCCGGCTCATCGGCAAGGGTATAAATAAAAATCAGCAGAACACAAAAACCAGTATAGACATAACGCATGCGATCGCGGAAAGCCGTAAACAATAACCAGGCCGAACGCCCGTATGCAAACATCAACAATAACGTTACCGGCATAAACGTATCATAACGCAAAATATTAAATCTATACGCTTTATAACCGCCCAAAGGCAGCAATGCAATGTATAAAAGAACAAATACCAGTATTCCCTTCAGTTGCCACATAAACCGGTCCGTTTCAGCTCCCGGAACTTTACGTTTTAATAAAACCGCATTTATAATAAGAGACAGTATCAAAACAGGAACCCCTAATTTCTGCGTCAGTATATGCAACAGGCCCACTGGCAATCGGGCATAACGTTCCGACACAGGAATCATCTCAGACGGCACAAAAATAGCATTGTTCCGTCCGATGTATAGCGCGTAAAGACTTAGTAAACTGGTAAACACCAGAAAAAATAGCCCCCATCGGTTAACCCCAAACAATCTTCCGGCATTAAACACCTTCCATTCTTCGCGGCAAGCCTTACACCAGTAAGCAAAGTAAAACAGGACAACATTACTCACAAGCATAATTCCCGGATTTAAGGGGCCGTTTAAAATTGTAAAAAAAGCCAGTGCCGCCAATCCAATACTTATCCCCCCCAGTTGCCAAAAACTATACCTATTCCGGCCATCCATTAACACAAACAAACCTTTAAAATACAGCAACAACAGTGCACAAGGCAGGGCATAAAAGAAAGTATAAGTTACTGACGGATCTATTATTCCCATATAAGAACGGTACCCGTTGGTTTGAAAAAGAGGTTCTACCAGAACAGCCGCTAACAGAAACTTTACCGACAGTTTCCAGGTTCCGCTTATAAAACGTGCTAAAATAAATAATAGAACAAGTTGTACCACAATTTTAGCAAGCGCGCATGCCACATAAACACTATCTACAGGAGTAAACCAATGCTGAAGCCAGACAGGAACGTTATTAAAATAAACAAAAAATGTCCAATGGGCGAAAAAACGATTAGGGTTAGCATACACTGCATTTTCTGTTAATACCTGCAACCCTAAAGGATCACTCAAAACACGATTTACATCTGTTTCCGGCACTATTCCACCGGCCATATCGCCATCCAGTGGCATATTAAAATGTTGAATAAACGAATACGAAAGATCAGAAAGTAAAAACACTGCCAATCCCAAAAAAATGAATACCTGCTTCATAAAATCGCTCATCAGTTAACATTAATTGTACACTGCACGAGGATGAAAAAAGAATACGGTAATTTTGGGGTAGTTAGTTGTAAAACGCTCCCTTTACCATTTTATTGTACCAGCATATTGGCGGTTTTGATTTCAAAACGTATTTTTGAAGCTTAAACCTGATGAGATATGCCAGCGCTTTACACAGGGGCCATTACCACACTCTAAATTGCGAAGACGCCCTTTTCGCCTCTCCCTTTAATAAAAAAACCTGGCTGTTTGCCGTTATGGATGGTTGTACCAACGCCACCGAAAGTCATTTTGCATCGGCACTGATCGTTAAGTTGCTAAGGCAATGCTGTAACGAAGAACAATTCAAGTGTATGTATAACCACTATATTCCTCCTTCCGTTAACGCCATTCAGAAACAGGTTTTACAACACCTTCATACCGGTTGCAGAACTATTAAAAACAGTCTGTTACTCAATAAAACGGAATTTATGACTACGCTGCTATTGCTGGTTGCCGATACGGAAAAAAGAGAAGGTGTTATTACAGCCATTGGCGATGGCGTGATAAGCATTAACGGAAAAGTAACCACCTTTGAGCAAAATGATCAGCCCGATTACATAGGGTATCATTTAGAAGAACCGTTTGAACTGTTTTATTCCAGCCTGCGGCAAACATTACACATTCCGGTTTGTAAAGACATTGGCATAGCTACCGATGGACTACATCTGTTTAAAAGCCCTTGCTCCCTGCCCCACACCGATGTGGTACTCGAAGTATTTCATTCGGAACCACAGCCTGACAATATATTTTTAAACCGGAAGATAAAAGCACTGGAAGAAAAACACGGCCTGATTCCTACAGACGACGTAGCGGTTATAAGGGTTATCTTCTCTGATTAGTCGCTTACTTTCTACTTCAAACCTATTTTTGGTCTCTAAACCGCCGGTACGCGTTCACCGCATCTACCTTATTATTAACCTGCAACTTGGTGTAAATGTGTTCTATGTGTTTCCCGACTGTTTTCGTACTTAAAAACAATTTGTCCGCTATCAGCTTATAAGATAATCCTTCCGAAATAAGTGCCAGAATTTCCATTTCCCGTTCCGATAAAGGGTTTTCCTGTTTCTCTTCAGGACGGTTAAGCAATGGCGAAGCACTCAGGTACTTTAAAAGTTTCTGCGCTATGCCAGGCGTAATGGGAGCACCACCTTCCATCACATCATGAACAGCATCTATTAACTTCTGTGGCTTTTCATTTTTTAATAAATAACCGTTGGCACCAAGTAATATGCTTTCTAAAACCGCCTCATCGTTATTCAGTACCGTGTGCATCATTATTTTAATATCGGGGTACTTTGCCTTTACCGCCTTTACCGCCGCTATTCCATCCATTTCCGGCATCTGAATATCCATAATCAACAACATGGGCCGTTCCGATTCCAGCAGACGCAACAACTCTATCCCATTGCCCGCCACAAACAGCACACTTACTGTATCAAACATAGAAAGAATGTCTTGCAGATCTTCCGCAATCCGTTTGTTATCTTCCACTATGCCTATAGTAATCATTCGTAATTTAAAGTTACCATTATTTTGGTTCCGCTTCCGGGGGCCGATGTCATGCTATAGGTCAAATTTGCCTGAACGGCCCTTACGCGCATGTTATCTAATCCATAATGTCCCTTTTTACGGGAATTACTGTCAAACCCTTTCCCGTTATCAGAAATAACCGCTTCCAAAGCAGTTTCTGTTTGAATTACTTTTAGCATCAGGATATCTCCCTCTGAATGTTTAAGCGCGTTATTTCCGGCTTCCTGAATTATTCTGTAAAACGATAAGGTTCGCGGTGGGTGCAGCGGCACATTTTCATGCACTTCAAACAAAAACTGAATATGTACCCATTCGTAAACACCACGCCATTCGTAAACCAGATCTTCGAGTTTTTGTTTCAGGGTATTTACATCGAGAGCCTGACTATTTAAAGCCCATATCGTTTCCCTTAACTCACCCAGCGTATGCCGGGCGTAATCGGACAACTTCTCCGCCTGATCGGCCTTTTGCGTGAGGCTGATCTTATCCAGACCTGAAATTAAGGTTGAGATCTGAGATCCTATATTATCATGCAAATCCTTAGAAATGCGCTCTTTCTCTTCAAATACCTTTTGATTGATCTGTAATTGTAATAACTGCTTTTTCAATTTTATTCGCGACGCATACCAAACACTAAACACCAGTATCCCTACAATAAAAACCACCATCAAACCAATAAACCAAGGTTTACGCCAGAATGGCGGATGCACAATAATTGTTTTTTGCAACTGGTCTTCCCATCCGTATCCGCTGATACTCGCTTTTACAGTCAGAGTATATTTACCGTAAGGAAGATTGGTAAAGGTTATATCCTGTCCATTTTCAAAGCCATGCCAGGCCTCATCAAAACCCTCCAGCCGGCAAAACAATTGTACCTTATCGTATATTCTGTATCCGGGAACACAAAACCGAAAAGACAGAATTTTATCCGTGCTCCCCAGATGGCATTCTCTTTCCGCCCCTAACAAAGTATCCGTATAATTTTTAAGCACCAATACCGTTCCCAATTTATAGTCCCGCGCCATTTTCCGTTTCAATACACCATCCGCGTTAAAAGCCAGTAACCCCGAATTACTGCAAAAAAACAAATGATTACCCAAAGCATAGGAACCATTTGTTACAAACTCCGCTGATTCTAATTGCAATTCCTTATTAAAGGCTACTATCTGTCCATCCGGCGTAATACAATTAATCCCCAGGTTTGTTCCGCTCCAGATATTGCCGGCGGCATCCTTTTCCATAGCAGACACCACGTTGTTACTTAATCCGTTCGACTGATTAAAATAATCCGTTTTTCCATTCTTAATTCTGTAAATACCATTTCCAAGAGTACTGTACCACATACTACCAGTTGCGCCTTCTATTGATTTGGTAATCATTATTTCGCTCATGCTACTATAATTGAAATGATCAAATACATTGTTACGAAATACAAAACCCGTATCAAAAACACTACACCCTGCTGTTGTATTAACATAGTAGGCATTGTTTTTAGCAGGCAACGTACAAAACAAATAGCCTGATTTAAGGTAGGGTTTTCCCTCAGGGTTTTTTGCACTCCTGTCAAACTGCTTTTTTAATTGCAAAGTTAACGCATCGAGTACATACAGACCGTTGTGCGTAGAAACCAACAGGTGGCCACGTGTGTCTTCTTTAATATCTGCAATTAAAAGCTGAGTCTGCGAAAACAGAACTGGTTTCACTGAACCGTAGCGCGCTAAAAACAAACCCCTGGTCGTTCCTATAAAAACAGAACCGGTAGCAGATTGATGCAAGGCAGTTACCTTGTTATTCCGGAAAAATGTGCTATGATAAACATAACGGTTATTCTTTCTCAAAAAAACATCCACCCCATCATCGTGACCTACCAGCAAACTATCGTTGGTATTCAAAAAACAGCTTAAAGGCATATAAGACTTATCTTCTTCTGGTTTTATCACGTCAAAAACAGCAGATGCCTGATCATAAATACTTAGACCTTTATTCGCTGTTCCAATCCATAGCAAACCATCCCCGGTACCGGAAACAGACAACACTTTATTTTCGGCCAGCGAAAAAGGATTTCCTTTCTGATGCTGGTATAATTTTAACACCTGAAAATCTTCCGATATTTCATAAAGCCCTTCATCGGTTCCCATCCAGTAACGGTCATCGGTATAAGTCAGGCAATTAATTTCCGTGCGGGATACAATAGGATTCAGTACCTCCTTTAATGTATCTGCACTAAGGCAGAACAATTTACGATCGTACAGCATAAAACCGGCCTTTTTTGTAGTAAACAGAACCTGCCGCTTTTCAGGCGTTTCAACGTGTAGTTTAACCACCTCTTTTACCTCCGCTTTACCACCTGCAATTCTAAATTTTATCAAAGAATCCTTGACTACTCCAAACAAAAAACCGCTGTGAAAAAAAATTTGCTGATAGTGCTTTTCCCGCCCAAAAACAAAATCCAAACGGGGAATTGTTCTGGTTTGCTGCGTTTTATCAATTTTAAGTAAATGTCCTCCAGAATTAAAAACAATATTTCCCTCTTCATCTATCAACAAATAATAAACGGCATTATGTCCCCGGTTTACCTTAGTAATCAGGGTATCGCTTATAATTTTTGTAAAACGGTCTTTATCCGGTTCGTACCGGGTTAAATTATTCCGGGTGCCAAACCATATATTACCATGTACATCCTCTACCGCGTTAATGAGAAAATTATCCGCCAGTCCCTCCTGCGTATAGGTGTAATAACTTCTGATGTTTTTGCCATTGTATCTGTTTAATCCGTATTGAGTACCTATCCAGTAATAACCATTTTTATCCCTGATCACAAAATTGACCGAGCTTTGCGACAATCCATTCTCTGCATTCAGTGTCCGGAAACGCAACTGAGCAGAAACACTGACAAAACAACAAAATACAACAAGCAGCCAGGCCAACCTCATAAGGTTAAAAATAAGGAATTTTCCGTATTTCAGATTTTCAGGAGATGTTTGAATTTAGCATCATTAAAATAAAATGGGAAAGCCCTACACCAACGAAACGGGCAAAACACATTATTAACAATGAAAAAATTATACCTACCTACGCTATTTCTGCTTTTGGGATTGCCTGTCTGGGCACAATGGTCGCCGGTAAACAATGGACTTACCAATTTAACATCGGGCGCTAAATTACTGGGAAATTCTAACACACATCTCTTTTCGGGTACTCTGGGTGGTCAAAAAATGTACAGAACAAATACCAACGGTAACAATTGGGTCGAAATTCAACCTCCGGTTTCGGGAAATGTTCCGGAATGCGGGCATTACTTTAATGGTAGGTACTTTTCGGGATTAAACGCCTCCACCGATTGTATTTTTTATACTACGGACAACGGTACAACCTGGAACAGTGTTAGCGGTGGGCCACAAACCACTGTTGTAAGGGGCTTTTTAAATCTATCCGGAGATGTGTTTGCCTATACCTCTAGTAAAGGCATCTATAAATCTGCCGATGGTGGGTCAACATGGAGTGCGGCCAATACCGGACTTAGCAATCTGAATGTGGCATGGATGGAAACACTAAATTCAAAACTACTAGCAGCCACCATTGGAGGCGGTGTTTTTATTTCTTCCGATAACGGTGCCAGCTGGGTGCAATCCAACACGGGTATTGCCAGTGGTGATTTAAATGCCTCTTATGTGTGGCGTATGGGAACCTCGCTGTACTATACTTCTCAGGGAGGCGGATGGTATTCTAGCAGCAATAGCGGTACAAACTGGACTGTTTGGGCAAAACCCGCCGTTATGGGATTAGGCGTTAATGAAATTTATCGTAATGGTAGTAACTTGTATTTGGAATCCCGTCATTTTGCCGGTGGTTTAAGAGACAGTGTGTATTTTTCTTCGAACGAAGGTGCCAACTGGTTAAACATCACCGGCAATTTAGCCGCCAATAATCTTAATGCTTCTGGAATCACCGAATTCAACAACGACGTCTTTATTGCCTACAACATTATGTCGCCCAATATGGGTATTTACCGACGAACAGCCAGTGTCGGATTAAATGAAAATCAATTATCCGTTCTGATAAGCCCGTATCCAAATCCGCTTCAGGACAAACTCTTTCTTACTAATCAATCGCCATACGGCATTGTGTCTGTTACCATTTATGATTACCAGGGCAAATTAGTTTCAACCCATCATCACCCCACGTTTCCTATTACTACCAGCACACTTCCTGATGGCATGTATCTTTTACACATTACCCTATCTGATAACACTGTGCTTCACAAAAAACTTGTAAAATAATCCCCGATCCGTTTTCCCTGTATTTCAAAATAAGGAATTTTCCGTATTTCAGATCCGGTATAGCCCCTCTAACTTTATAACCATTAAAATTCTCAAACATGAAAAAACTTTTACCTGCTTTGCTCATCCTTTTTAGTTTACAAGGTTTTACTCAGGGAGTTCATTACCAATTCCACCGCGATGCGTTAGCCCCGGTATTTTATCAGTTTAATTCAGATAGTATTTATCAATTGGTTAAAGTAGCTAATGTAAGCAATTACAATGCTATAGGAGTGGTTAACCTCAATACGGAATCCTGGTCTTACATTACCTCGCCTACCTTAACCTACAATCTGATTGCCAACAATCCGATTGCCATGAAAAATAAAAACGAAGGCATTGTGTTTCAGAGCACCCAGGTTCAGGCAACCAGCAATAACTGGCAAACGGTAAGCACCCATACTATACCGGGGCTTACGCTTTCCGGCAGTTCTCCGTTTGGGTATTATGGTTACTCTATAAATGGAGCTACCTTTACCACACAATTCTCTGCAAATGGCATTAACTGGACCAGTGTACACTCAGGTACTACATTACCGCGGTTTGCCAAAACCAAAACTAAAATTTTCACGATTCACAATAATCAATTCAAAGTATCTACCAATGGCGGAGCTACCTACAGTGTTGTAAATCCAACATTAAACATCAGCGGTGTAATTTGTGCCCCTAACAATGACACTCTCTACATTGCCTCTCCTCAAATCATACGTTCTTTTGATGGCGGTATTACCTGGTCGGCAGTTACAACGCCCAGTATGAACTTATGGGATTTCAAATGTAAAAACGGGAAGGAAATCATGTTTCTGGATGTAAGTTCCACTACCAAAACCATTCATTACTCCAATAACTGCGGCACCAGCTAGACCACCTATACCAATCTCCCCGCCTCTTACTCTAATGAACCACTTATCGCCAACGAAAGTGGGTTCTATCTCTATCCTTCTTTCAAAAGCACTAATGGCACTACATGGAGTAACTTTCTTCCTAAGTCTCACGCACCCAAACCTTATAATGTAAGTGCAACAGGCAATATTGTTCTGGCGGGATACGCCCAGGGCTACTTTGGGTACAGTACCAACAGAGGGTTTAATTTCACATTTCCGCCTAACAAAGTACCCAGCGCCATTGACGTAATGGCCGTAAAAGCGGTAAACATTAATAAGTTCTTTGTGGCGGACCGGAAAGGTCAGATTTTTGTAAGTACCGATCAGGGAATTTCCTGGACGCAAAAAACCAATTCCACACTCAATAACATTGGCCGGAAGTTTACCATCTCACAAAATACCAACACCGTTGTTTTAAGTTGCCTGGGCACTGCGTATATTTCGTCAGATGGTGGAAATACCTTTAATTTTATAACAGCTACCAACGGCGGCGCACACTTTCAGACACAGAAACCCACATCAGGGCAGGTGATTGATGTTGGTGGTATTTTTCCTTCGCCTGCTTTTTCACTTAGCGCCTGGCAGTTTTACACCATCAACGGCAGCGGAGCTGCTACACCCGTTAGCAGTATTTCCTGTCTGAGTACCGAAGAAATTATAGACATTCACATGAAAGATGATAACATAGGGTATTTTATGACACGCAACTCGGCTACCAACGAAACGTTGGTTTATAAAACTACCAACGGCTGGCTAAATACCTCCACAATTGCTGCCATCCCCTCACCTACAGCATCTGCCAGAGCTTACGACGGGCGAACCGGCACCATTCATACCTTTGGTAATGATACCGTGATTATCAGCGGTTCGGGTAATCCAACCAATAATCAAACCACCTTTTACCATCTTTCTTCCGATGGCGGACAAACCTGGTCGGTTGTTTATCCCACTTTTAATCATCCCACTTCTGTTTTGGGAAATCAGATTTACAAAATGGAGTTTTTGAACAGTAAGGATTACATCGCGCTTATTTCTAATAATTTCAGCGGCAGCATACAGGCCAGTGTTGGTGTGTATCTAAACAGCAGCAGTGCCGGCAGCGGAGGTGGCAGTATCGGAATAACAGAATACCTTCACCAGGCTAACCGGTATGCTATTAGCCTTTACCCTAATCCGGCTCAGGACCGCATTACTGTTAATTTACAGCGGATGACGAGTCAGAATCTGTCCATTCGCTTATTTACGCTTACCGGTCAGGAAGTTCTAAAATCAGGGATCACCCAAAATGGGCAATCTATAGAAATAGGACACTTAGCCCCCGGACTTTACATTGTGGATGCTACAGATGGCAGTCAGCATTATAGTACGAAACTGATAAAAAGGTAATCCCTATTTTTATCCAGTCCTTCTGCCGGAATACTGAGAGCCTGCCAAAAATTTACAACATGAATTTATTGTGGCAGGCTTTCGACTACAGGGCAACTGACACTGATTTTAACTATAGCTTTTCTGGTTATGGCTAAAAATCGGATAAACGATGCCCCAGAAGGCAGATAACAAAGCATGCAAAAAAACAGGCACGGAATTATACATTTTTTAATTTAATCCCTTTGAAACGAGAGATTCCTCTGTAAGTTCACACCCTCTTAAGTGTTCTCTTCGCCAAATTCAACCAGAAAAAACTACCTGAATCTCCCGTTATGTAATCAAAGTTTGTTGAGTAAATCCTGTTTGTAACTCCTGGATACAGGAATAGATACCTTGTTTTTGAGAATAACGGTTCCCCCATCTCCTTTCAGGTATTTTTCTACCTCATTAATATTAATAAGATAACTTGTATGAACCCTGCAGAAGGAATAGTACTTTAACTGATCCTCCATACTCTTCAGTGTTTTCGAAACGAGTATTCTTTGTTCATTTTTTAAGAACACCATCGTGTAGTTAGATTCTGATTTTAAATATAGAATAGCCTCAGCGTTTACCAAAATAAGTCCTTCACTAGTTGGTATACTTATTTTTTTGGAAGAATAGGCCAGATTTTTTAATAAAACTTCTACTTCACTCTTTGATCCCTCTGCTCGTTTTAACTGTATCTTTCGTTCCGCTTCTCGTATTGCTGCTTTCAATTCATCACCATCAATGGGTTTTAATAAATAGTCTACAGCATGAGCCTTAAATGCTTTAATAGCATACTGATCATAAGCTGTGGTAAATATTACTTCATAATCATGTATTTGACTGGTAGCATTTATAACATCGAATCCTGTAGATGCGGGCATTTCAATATCCAGAAAAATCAAATCTGGCTTCAGATCCAAAATACGGGCGATTCCCTCTTCCGCACTATAGGCCAATCCAACCACGTTAACTCCGGTACAGTATTTTTTCAAAAGCAACTGTAGCGAAGTTACTCCGTTTTTCTCATCATCAATAATTAAAACATTCATACGTTTAAAGCAATTATTACAATAACTCCTGTTTCACCAGTATCATCCAATTTATCAATTACACTAACAGTATAGTTTCTTCCTTTCACAAAATTCAACTTCTCTATACGGTCGGAAGCAATCTCCATACCAAACGACCGATGTTCCGCTTCTTTTTTCCGTTTTATCTCCTGTGCAGCTTTACGTCCTATACCATTATCTTCTATTTTACAAAAAATAAGATCCTTCTCTCTGTAAAACGAGATCAACAATTTACCTCTCCTGTTCGCAAGAGGTAAAAGACCATGTAATACTGCATTTTCAACATACGGCTGAATCAGCATGGGAGGAAGTTGCATCACGTCAGGCTGAAGTATTTCCTCTACATGAATTTCATACTCAAATCTAAATGATGCCCGTAAACACTCTAAATCCAGATATAACTTCAGGGTGTCTATCTCTCTACTCAATAAGATGCTATCCATTTTGGAATTCTCTAAAACAGAACGTATTAAGCGCGAAAACTTAGTTAAGTATTTTTGAGCCGTTTCCGAATCGTTCTGAAGAATAAAACTCTGTATGGAATTAACTGCATTAAACATGAAATGGGGATTCATCTGCGCACGCAGCGCTTTCAACTCTGACTCCAACAATTGCTTACTAAAAGCTGCCTTTTGAGATTCCTTTTCCCGGATACGACGAACACGTTGCTTGTATAAAACATAGATACTGCTTCCTGTTAAAACAATAATGCCTGAGATAAACCACCAGTTTTTCCAATAAGGTGGCCGAATACGAAAAGAAACGGTAGCCATTAACGGCTGAGTATCTTTATTTCCATCAACTACAAACACGCTAAATTTGTAATCTCCCGCAGGCAAAGTAGTATATTGCACAAAGGTATTTTTGGTTACAGTCCAATTCGTATCTAACCCTTCCAAACGGTATTTGTAAGTGAGGTTTCCTTCGTTTTTAAGATATATTCCTTTATAGGCGATACTTATAAAATTTTGATTATAGCGCAATTGATGAACCTTATTCGCATCCAATTTTTGAGCGTTAACACTAAAAGCCTCAATATAAACAGGAATACCGGCTCTTGAGTTAAATGTTCCTGATGGCTCCAATATTCCTACCCCGTTATTACTTGCAAAAATCAGTTTGTTCTCATAAAAAAGAATCTGATTTACCTCGTTAGATACCATTCCGCTCGATAAATCCAGTGTTTTGCAACGGTAGAGGCTTTCCGTTTTACTTTTATACAACGTAGAAAGCCCCCGATTTGTGCCTATCCATATCGTTCCCCCACTATCGTTTGCAATGCACTTACATATATTACTTGCCAATCCGTCTGTTTCTGTGATTTGTTGAACTACTTTACCATCTTCCACACAAAAAACGCCAAGATCTTTTGTTGCAAAAAATACTTGCCCCTGATAACTACAAATACCCTCAATTCGTGTATTTAACCGGGGAACTTTTTCGCCGTAATCAGATAAATGTCCATTCTCATATATAAACACACCTTGTTTAGTGCCGATATATATCCGTTCATTCACTTTATGTATGGCAAAACAACGGGCAGGAATCTGACTTAACAATGTACATTTCCTGGTATATTTATTTAATTTAATAAGTTTAGATCCGGAGGTAAATCCAATCAGGTAAGTTTCATCATACTCTATCAACCGCTTAAACACTATCTTCTTTCCATCACTTGAATCCATCACTGCGAGAGAAGTTTTGACACTTAAATTATCTGCAGAATATACATTGCTATTAATAATCAATTCGTTGTTATATCCAAACAGATAAGTACTTAAAATAGTAGAATTACTGGTTACCCTATTCGTTTTTAAATCAATAACATTCATTTTTTTATCACTCGTAAAACAATACAGTTTATGATTTAGTAAAGACATAGCATGTACTTTATTGGCTGTTAGTCCAATAGTTTTATCGAAGTAAGACGAATGCAGATTAGGCATATAATACAAACCGTTAGTAGTAGTTGTAAACCAATATCCCTTTTCGCTATCCTCGAAAGTACAACTGGGGACTTCATTCTTTAAATATCCCCCAGTGAATTCCACTTCCGGATTAAACATTTCTATTTCTCCGTCGGCTTTATCATCGCTCAACCATACTTTATTCTGTAAGTCCTTAAACAAATGTACTATCTGTGCATATCTGGCAGAATACAGATGTGGCGATAGAAACGCTTGTCCCTTACGAATAGTGTATATCTTACCTCCTATCGAAAATAAGTAAACATCCCGGTCTATCTGAACCGCCGAATGTCGGCTTAAAGACGCCCTATTATGTTCAAAAGACACAGGTGTTATTATCGTTGTATTAT
This sequence comes from Sediminibacterium sp., assembly GCA_030054095.1. Classification (GTDB taxonomy): domain Bacteria; phylum Bacteroidota; class Bacteroidia; order B-17B0; family Aurantibacillaceae; genus Aurantibacillus. The sequence goes on along the minus strand of JASGCO010000019.1, from coordinate 180 downwards.
CTACATCCAGAAACACAAAATCCGTTTGCTCGGGAACATTTTTATTTTTGCTATCCAGTCCGTATAAGAACTTAGTAGCGTTAATTTTTTTAATAAAAAACCCTTCTACAGGAATTGACTGAATGATAAAACGATCATACAAGGGGGGGACAAGTTTAACTATTCCCTGTCCGTTAACAG
>JASGCO010000004.1:129113-234738 GCA_030054095.1 Sediminibacterium sp. | reverse complement strand
TGATTGAATTTAATTGTTTTTATCCAATCTGTCAGATTAAGTATTAACTATTACAGTTACAGTATCTTACCGCTTAACTCCTCCCACTTTTTCATCTCCTCATCCAGCTTCTTTTTCAATGTATTGTAATTGGCAAAAAACGTCTGATCATTCATTAGACGCGTGTAATCTTCCGGATTGGCCAACTGAGTATCTAACACTTTTATATCCGCTTCCAGCCGTTCAATCGCTTCTTCCGTTTTTTTCAATTGCTGCTTTAATTGCTTTTGCTCGGCTTCGTTGGGGTTAACTTCCTTTACTTCTTTTTTTACCGGTGCTTTTTCCTGTTTTTCCTTTTTCTCTAAGTCCAGCTCATTTAAACGCTCCACTTTACGCAACTGCATAAATTCTTCAATATCGCACAAATGTTCTTTTACTTTTCCGTCTCTGAACTCAAACAAACGGTTACAAATCCCTTTCATAAAATCACGGTCGTGGCTAACCATAATAACCGTTCCTTCATAATCAATCAACGCTTTTTTCAGAATATCTTTCGAGCGTATGTCTAAGTGATTTGTTGGCTCATCCATCAGCAACAGATTGTAAGGTTCCAGTAACAATTTACACAAGGCTAAACGCCCGCGTTCACCCCCGCTCAGTACCTGTACTTTTTTATCAATATCATCCCCGCCAAATAAAAATGATCCCAGTAAACCGCGCACCTGCTTACGCACATCGCCTACAGCTAACTCATCAATGGTTTCAAAAACCGTTTTTTTCGGATCCAGTTTTTCTTCCTGATCCTGCTCAAAGTAACCCATCAGTACACTATGCCCTAATTGTACCATGCCATCGTGCTGCACTTTTTTGGCAATCATCTTCATCATGGTACTTTTCCCTTCCCCGTTACGGCCTACCAATCCAATTTTCTCACCCTTGGTAATAATGAAACTGGCATCCGAAAAAATCTGTTTGTCGCCATACGTTTTACCCGCATGTTCTACCGTTAACACAATCTTGCCACTATGCGCGGGCGGCGGAAACCGGAAGTGCATGGTAGCCGTATCAAAATCGTCCACCTCCACACGTTCCATACGATCCAATTTCTTAATCAACGATTGCGCAAACGAGGCCTTATTGGCTTTTGCTCTGTATTTATCAATCAAGGCTTCCGTTTGGTCAATAATTTTCTGCTGATTTTTTGCCGCGTTTTCCTGTTGCTCTTTCCGCTCTTCCCTTAATACCAAGTAATGCGAGTAATTGGTTTTATAATCGTAAATTTTCTGATTTACAATTTCAATCGTCCGTTTGGTAACATTATCTAAAAAGGTTTTATCGTGGCTAATCAGTACCACTGATCCCGAAAACGTATCCATAAACTCTTCCAGCCAGATAATCGCTTCAATATCCAGGTGGTTCGTTGGCTCATCCAGTAATAAAATATCCGGTTTTTGTAACAGCAGTTTCGCCAACTCAATGCGCATCCGCCAACCTCCGCTGAATTCGGCCGTTTGCCGGTCAAAATCTTTCCGCTCAAATCCCAAACCTTTCAGAATTTTTTCAATCTCCTCATCTTTATTACCGGCCCCAATAATATCCAAACGCGTATAAATATCCGTTTGTTCTTCAATCAGGCGCATATAGCCCTCGCTTTCGTAATCGGTACGGGTTTCCAACTGGTGGTTAATGTCATCAATCCGTTTCTGTAATTGCTGAATTTCCTGAAATGCCGTTTCCGTTTCCTCAAACACGGTACGTCCGTGCTGGTGAATCATGTCCTGTGGCAGGTAGCCGATCTTACACTCGCGGGGCATGGCAATTTCGCCCTTGGTAGGGTTTTGTTCGCCCGCCAGCAGTTTCAGCATGGTACTTTTTCCCGCTCCGTTTTTTCCGGCCAAACCAATACGGTCTTTCGGATTAATCAGAAAAGAAATATTGTCGAATAAATTGTATCCGCCAAAAGAAACCGTTACGCCATTTACAGAAATCATGAATTTGCAATTTAGGGCTGCAAAGATAAGCATTTTAGTGCAGTATCAGCAGTTAATCCTAAGGGTAAAAGGTAGCTGAAAACAAGTAAGTTGGGGCGGTTTTTGCTTTCGCACCTTCTGCGCGCAAAATCGCACTTTCCGCTATAGCTTGCTAGTCTTTTGCAGCATCGCATCGGTTTGCGGTGGCTTCTGAAGTCGCCTCCTCAACCGTGCGCTGACTCGCAAAAGCCCGCGCAAGGCTGCCGCTGCAATTGCTCCGCCAATCCCCATTACAGAATAATGCACACAACAAATGGTACTGATAAAAAATGAATAAATCTGAGGCTCAGACAATCAGGTGTTTACTCCCACTTATCTTTCACAATGTAATTCGGGCGACCTTTTACCTCATCCAGAATACGCCAGATGTATTCACCCAGAATGCCCAGCATTAGCATAATAAGCCCGCCTACAATCAAAATAACAATCATTAAAGGCGCCCAGCCGTTTTCCATACTGTTATGGGCAAAATAGGTGTACACAATGTTAATGGCGTATAAAAACCCGCTGATGGCCACAATACCGCCCATAGTGGTGAGTAAACGTAACGGGAAATAACTCACGTTTAAAAACGCTGAGTAAAAATTACGGAAGCGCTTAATAAAATTGTATTGCGATTTGCCAATTTTCCGTTCCTGCTTATCGTAAGGAATAAATTTTACTTTAAAACCCGCCCATAAAATATCATACTGATAAAAGCGGTGCCGCTCTTTTAAACTGTTTAACGCGTTCATCGGTTTCCGGTCCAGAAGCGCGAAATCGAAGCCGCCCGGTGGCACATTAGGCAACATCAGTTTATAAAATAAACGCGAGGTGGCCTTACGCGAGGCCGATGTACCATGCGAACTGCGGTAGCTGATCACAATTTCGCTACCTGCCAGCCACTCTTTTATCATTAGTGTGCATTGCTCCGGTGGATCCTGCAAATCGGCAGCCATGTTTATCACACAATCGCCGGTAGCGTGTTCCCATCCCGCCAAAATAGCGGCCATTTGCCCGAAATTGCGTGAGAAGTTAATAATCTTTACCCCTTTAAACCGTTGTTTCAGGGTTTGCAATTCCTGAAGCGAATTATCGCGCGAACCATCGTTTACAAACAACAACTCGTATGTGTGTTCCGGAAAATGGGTAGTCAGTTCGTGCACCATGCGTTCGCACAGCGGGGTTAACGCCCCTTCATTCTGATATACCGCAAAGCAAACCGAAATGTGACTCATAGGTTACTTTCCTTTTTCGCACATTAAGAAAATACTGCTGCACAAATCGGGATACTGTTGTCCTAATTCGTAACATCCTTCTAGGTAAGCCGGAGAAATAATATCCGTATTTAATAAACGGTCCCATTGAAAATTGGCCAGAGCTTTAAAGAAAATACCTGAGCGGTGTACCACTTTTAATCCGGCTGCTTTCGCGTCCCGTTCCAAAGTATCTAAGGTATAGGTAATGCGGTGTCCGTGTTCCGCTTCCGCCGGTGTAACCGCCGAGTTGTGGGTAATTAATCCCATTTTTACGGCAATTTGACGCGATGGCGCGTTGGCATTAGGGCACACTAGAAAAAAGCGACCAGTATCACTTAGCCATTCGTTATTAATACGTTTCATTAATCCCACAGGATCATCAATGTGTTCCAGTACATGGGTTAACACAATATTATCATATTTGGTGGGCAAGGTTACTTCTTCAAACAAGGCATTAACTATTTTCACACGGTCGCCAAATTCCTGACGGGCAATGGCAACGGCCTCATCCGATGCTTCCACACAGGTAATATCTTCAAAATGTGGTAAAAACCGGCGGGTAAAATCGCCTTTAAAACTACCTAATTCTAGGAAGTTACCTTGTTTAAAAAAAGGCGTGAACGCCTTGAGCATAAAGGGATGCATCACGTCAAAATCAAATCCATAGGCATATTTATGGTCTTTGGTATCTTTTAGTTCCGCATTGTAATTTCTTTGTGTTGACATAGTCTATCAGTTTTTAGGATAAGGTACACTGCATGAAATACGAATCTTCTTTTTCATCGTGTAGCGTAAAGTTATACTTTTTATAGAAATGTATGGCCGCGGCGTTATTTTTATTCACTTCGAGGCGGATGCTTTTTAAATGATGGTGTTTAGCGTAGTGTTTACACTGCTCCAGTAATAACGCCGCTATTTTTTTACCCATCCATTCGGGGTAAACACTCACATTGGTAATAAACGCGAATCCCTCTGTGGGATTCATGTAGGCGGCAATAAGACCTACCAGTAGTCCATTGTTCCAGGCTTCGAAATTAACGGCTTTTTCGGCTAGTTTCAACGCGTAAGCATGGAGGTTAACTTTTGCATCCAGTGGTGGTACAAAGTGCGGATTAACGTGGTTCAGATGGGTTTCAATCTGAGCCGCACCGGCTTTTCCAATGGTGTATGTCAATTCCGTCTCACTCATTACTCCTGTAATTGGGCAATTCCAAAACCATAACGCCCAAACTCGTTACCATTATAGAGTAAATACACCTTATTGTCGCAGCTAAAAATATGCGGGTAACACATCATATCAGCATCCCATCCCGATTCGGAATACGCCAGCCCTTCCACTGTTTCATCGGCCCGTGTCCAGTGTTGTAAATCATCCGACCACGCATATCCCAAACGGTAGCCCCTGGTTTTATCTTTACGGAAACCCGTGGCTTCGCGGTAACAGAAGTACATGTGGTAACGATCTTTGTGAAACAGCACAGTGGGTAACGCCTGGCATTCGTATTCGTTCAGACGGCTGGGTATAATTTGTTTGCCTTCTTCTTTAATCCAGTTAATGCCATCTTCCGATGTGGCATGTCCTATCTTATACACGCGCGCGGCATCTTCATCGGGCGTGTCTATCCAGCGGGTACCAAAAATATACCACATGTGGTAAGTGCCATTATACCACTGCACAAAACTATCGCCTACTAAAAAGGGTTCGTTGGCCGAATGGGTAAGTACCGGTCCATGTCCGGTTTTTTTAAACGTGAGCCCGTTGTCTTCGCTGATGGCTAAGCCTGTTGAGGTTTCAACCGATACCGCTACCCGGCGACTCCACCCACAGGTGTAAGCCAGTACGCGGTTTCCGTCTCTCAGCGGATTAATGGGGAAAATGCCATGTTCATCAAACGTTCCCAGTTCTCCTAAAGGAATAACTGTATTTTGCGAGATGCCTTTAACGGTTTTAAAATCCTTACTCATATCCACAAACGCAATATGACTCAGGAATTTGCCGTTAGCAGGGTCTTTTTCACGGGTTGAAAAATAAATGCGTACAAAATCGTCGAATACCAGCGTTTGCGGCGATTGCGCAAATTCCACGCAGTTATTGGGGAGCTTATGTTCGGTGGGATTAAAAATGTGTCCCAGTTTTTTCCACTGTATCATGCGTTATCAGATTAAATCACCTTGCAGTTCTGCCAGACCGAATCCTTCGCGGCCTACGGCATTTCCAAGGTATAACATATAAATTTTTCCATCCAGTTCAAATACGTGCGGGTAGCTGATCATTTCCGAATCCCAGCCCTCTGCCGATACGTCGATGCCCGCTTTGCTATCGTCCCGTGTCCAGTTAATCAGGTCGGTAGAAGATGCATAGCCAATGCGGTAACCATTCTGTTTGCCTCTGTAATCTAATCCGTAGCGGTAGCAAAAAAACATGTGGTATTTCCCGTTTTTAAAAAACACATCGGGGCTGGCTTGTGCTTCGTTGCTTTCGATGCGCGATTCAATTAAATCGCGGTCGGCTTTTACCCAGTTAAAAGCATCGGTAGATGTGGCCATTCGGATTTTATAAACCGGTTCGGGTTTACCGTTATTCGGAATCCAGTTGCGCCCGGCAATGTAAAACAGGTACCAGGTGCCGTTAAAATAGCGGATTTTAGGGCCACTTAAAATAAATGGTTCATTTACACTATACGATAACACAGGACCGCCACTACCTGTTTTTTCGAACGAGTCACCATTGTTTTTGCTGATACCCGCGCCAATGGCCACGTTAAAGGGAACCGACTCACAGCGTGTCCAGCCCGCGTAATAGGCCAGGTACGTATCATCTTTTTTAATAACAGATGTAGGGTAGGTGCCAAACTCATCAAAGGTGCCGCGTTCTCCCAGTTTAAAAATGGGTTCCTGCGCAATGCGTTTTATATTAAACAGGTCTTTACGATCCAGATCCACCCAGGCCGAATAACTCACGTATTGTCCGTTAGCATCGGGTTTGGGGCGGCAGGAAAAATAGACTCTGACGTAATCATCAAAAATGAGAGCCGAAGGAGCCTGCGCAAACGATTGCATCCAATCGGGTGTATCATGAAGCGCGGGATTAAACAATAAGCCGCGTTTTTGCCATTTAAAAGTGTTCATGTATCGGTATCAAACACACGAAAATAGCAAAAAAGCAAGGGGTATAAAACTATAGAATGTCAGGAATACTGCTTTTTTTGAACAATGAATTACACTGTGTTTCAAATGCCATTAACGGATGGTGTGTTTAGAATGTCGAACTGGGTCTGCCCCGGCAAAACGCAATACACAGGAATCTTGATGCCAAAATACGTACAGGCTTTCTTTACTTGTTCCTCAATCTCCTCTGTATGATACCGCTTTGAAAAATGACCAAGTACCAGTTTGTCCAGTCGCTTTAATTGCGCGGCCATTTCCAGTACATCTTCCAGTAAACTGTGTTTGTTGATGCGCTCATTCTGGATTAAATGCGCGTCACTTTTAAAAAAGGTGGCTTCGTGAATGAGTACTTTAACATCCGCCCATTTTTCACCATCTTCCACCGAGGTAGGTGTATCGCCGGAGTATGCCAGAATGTTAAAATGCAAGGGTTCGTGCAGTTCATCTCTCCCTTGTGTTTTGATAAGATTTACCAGTTCCTGCTGAGAGAGACCATGGTACATAGGTTTTAGTTTACTGCGCGTTTCATATACTTTAAACCCAAAACTTTTTATAATTCCGGGAGAAACGTTAATGTGCGTGTTCCGAATGGCTTGCACCATAAGGTCGGGTTTTAACTGAACGGTTGCTTTATTTTCAAGCGGAATCCATTCGCTACCGCTGATGTGCGGGTCAAATTTGTCAAGAAAGCTTTTTAAAGCCGGAAACGAACCACTGTCTTTAGGGTAATAAATTTTAGGGAAACCATCTTTAGCGTTTAGTTGGCTTAACTGACACAGCCCGGTAATGTGATCTCGGTCGGCATGTGAGATAAACGCGTGATTTATTTTACGGCTTTTTTGTGTAAGCGCCGAACAAACCCCATCGCCCGCGTCGAACAATAGTCCCATTTCTTCGATAAAGTACCAGGTGGAAAAAAGCGCGGTAGAATAACCGGAAAGTGTAAAAGGTACAGGCATGACTAAGATATTAATTAAGGATATCGAGTGAACCGAGTCCCTCACGTACCACTTCCGGTTCGCCCGAACTGCAATCAATAATGGTACTGGGATAAATGTTACCATGGCCGCCATCCACAACTGCCGCTACAATGGTTTCGTATTGCTGATGAATAATTTCCGGATCGCTGAAATACTCCAGAATATCATCACTATTGTCGTGCAGGCTGGTAGAAATAATAGGGTTACCAAGCGCTTTTACTATATCGTGACAGATGCGGTTATCCGGAACGCGGATACCGACCGTTTTCTTATTTTGTTTAAGGAGTTTTGGAACATTGTTGTTGGCTTCCAGAATAAAGGTATAAGGTCCCGGAAGCGCTTTTTTCATGGTACGGAAAATACTATTGGAAATCGGGCGCGCAAACTCGCTGAGGTGACTCAGGTCGCTGCACACAAAACTGAAATTTGATTTTTCGGGTTTAATGTTTTTAAGCTGACAGATGCGCTCAAAGGCTCTGGCGTTGGTGATATCTCCGCCCAGGGCGTAAACAGTATCGGTGGGATAGATAATAACCCCTCCCTGTTTCAGGATAGTCACAATGCGCTCTATTTCCTTGCTTTGTGGTTCGTCAGTATTTAGCCGTATCAGCATGCTATAAATAAAAAAGCTGTTTCCGGCGTTTTGCACAAAAACAGCTTTTTAAAAACGATTTGGTCTTATTTTTTGTCTTCGCCTTTCGAATTAATAGTACTACCGGTCGAAGCGGGTTTTTCTTCTTTCTTTACATCTTTTTTTACCGGTTTGCCCGAGGTAGGAATACCTTTTTCGTTAATGGCCATACGGGTAGCTGGCGCTGGTGCCGGACTCACCTTCTTTTCTTCTACTACTTTTTCTTCAACCATTGTTTTGGTGCCATCCGGATTTACCACTTCTCTTTTTACCGTTTTACTTTTAGGTTCCTGTCTTATGGCGGTTTCCGATGCCTTTTCGTCTTTAGCAGAGGTACTATTTTGAACAACTTGTGCTTTTACCGATAAACCTGATAAAACAAAAGCCAATGCAATCATTAAATGTTTTGTATTCATGTTATTCAATTTTAGATTAAAGGTAATTAAATATTTGAGTTTAACAACCGGAACCCTTACTGTTTTTGTGTTATTTTAATAATTCAAGCGCTTCCTGAATAGAGATGATCTCGCTTTTGAAAGTGGCAATAATAAAGGCATCTGAGAATCCCGAATCTTCAAGTTGTTTGCGGAATTTTTCGGCTTCATCGTAACTGGTGTAGTTACCTGCAACATAGCGGATCATTCCTGTGCTGGTGTTCTGACGATCAAGATTTGGCACGTCTTTGTAGAGTTCGTTGTACTCTGTTTCTTTGGCTGGTTTTTTCAGAGAACCTAATTGTATTCTGAAATTAACCAGTTTTTTATCCACCGAGCTGAAGGTTTTCGCTTCATTCAAATCTTCTTTAAAGTTTTTATCTACGGTAGCTTTGGTTTTATTTAACGGGATACGTTTACCACCCTGATAGGCTGTAACAAAGGCATCACTGTAACCCTGAATTACCAGATCGGCGCGAACAGAAGCGGCCTCTTCAATAGTTTTGTAACCGCGGGTTACATACCGGAACAGGTTTTCACCCATTTTCAATTCAAGTACACCCGCGCTTGTATTGAAAATAGACGGATTAATTTTGTTTTTATAAGCACCTAACTGTACACGGTAAACAATGTCGTCTTTACCGAAACTTTCTGCATCGGCATTACTTCCGTCGCCCTGAGTACTTCCATTTACAGATGCGCCATTACCTGTATTACCTGAATTTGAGCCGTTTCCGGAAGTACTATTCCCATTTTGACCGGATGTATTACCGTTATTGCCATTTCCATTTCCACCCTGCCCATTGTTGCCTGAAACCAATAACTCTTCATTTTTTTCTTTATCCAATAAGGTTTTTATCTGCTCGTCGCTTAAACCCACAATTTTTTTGTTTTTTAAAGTGGCTAATCTGGCTTTGGTTTGACCATCTTTTTCAAATTGTTCTTTCCGTTTCAGAGCTTTGGATATTTTATCGTAACTACCTGCGGTATAAACCACCGTTGTTCCGTCTTCGAGAGTCGTAGAGCGAATGTCGCCAATACTGAGCAGTTGCGCCATATCTTCGGGAGGTACACCGTTACTGTAACGGCCAAGCTCAATAGTGTACATGGTTTTTTCGTCATTCAGGCGTGGCGTATTCCCTGCCAGATCAAAAATATTGCCCACATATTGTACTTTTTTATCTAGGCCAACGGTATCCATGTATTCAGCATGCCATCGCGCCCAATATTCGTCGGTTTGCGCTACGCCACGTCCGTTAACGGGAACGCCTGCAGGTGATGGATTTTCATCATCCATATAATTGGGAACACCATCTTTATCATCATCTTCCGGGCATCCGAATTCGTTTACTTTAACGCCTTCTGGTGTACCATGACACTTGTCGTCCCAGTCTCTTACACCATCTTTATCCCGGTCTTCTTTGTCCAGAGCCAGCCAGTCGGTGGTAATGTATGCGTCTTTAGGAGGTTTAACTGATTTTGGAGCCAAAAGATCGTACTGAACAGAAATGGAAGAATACGAAAAATTATCTCTGGAACCATTGCCGGCACGGTTGCCTTTGCTGTCTTTTGTAATACCATCAATATAATCGGTCGAACTGAAAAATAACTGGAAATTAAATTTTACATCTACTCTCGGGGTGGCCTGCATAATAAACCCCACACCTACGGGCACTGCAAAAGCACGTTCGGCATATTGCCCAAATCCATCGGCATTCCGCTCCCGTATATCGGTTTCGTAAATATAATCGCGTTTCAGATCCTTGGCAAACATGGCACCTGGACTGTTTTCCGCCTGATCTTTAATGGAACCATCGCTCCAATAGTGATAAACATTGCCATTGCGATCCATTAAATCGGTTTTACTCAAAAATTCAAAACCAAAAATACCCACGCTCACAAAAGGCCTCACTTTATAGCGGTCGGATATAAAATTTCCAAAATCGTATAACAGATTCAGTCCACCGGCTCTTATTTCGGACTGGAAATTTTCGTAGCGGTTCAAGGTCCATTCATTAGCTCCCAGTTTCCCGAAAACAACATTAAAATTTAACTGAAGGTAACGGGTTAAGCGTTGTGAAACATTCAAATCATACGCCATTCGCGCCATTAAAGGGGATTGAAATGTTTTTTCATACAAATCACCGTAAAAACCTAAATGTCCTGCTCCTAATGCTATTTTAGGCTTAAGGGCTTCTAAACCGGCGTTTTCGCTTTCTGGTGAAACATCTGACGGATACCGGCCATCTATTTCCCCTCTGTATAATCCCTCACCGGTGACTGTTGTGGTGGGAATTATACGTTCATTAAGGTTTTTAAACAGGCTGTCGCCCACGAATAATGGGCCTTTGGGCCAGTCCGGGGCTTTTTCGTTAATATAGTACTGAAGTAACTCTTCAGGGGTAAGTTTATCCAGAGGTGATTGAGAGGCGGTAGTATCCGTTTGAGCAACCGAAGCAGTTACCAACAGTAAAAAGATACAAAGGACCAAGCCGCGCATAAATATCGTTTGCGTAAATATACAAAATTTGTGTTTTGCATGATGTGGCATAATAAATAAAGGTCGCGGAGTGCGTCGGGTTCAGTTAAACGTTATTTAAACCATTTCTGATTACTGATGGTCAGGGCTTCCTGCACTGTAATACGACGACCTGCATTATAGGCAACCACAAATGCACTTCGGATACCATTGTTGTTTCTGACTGATTCGCGGTGATCGCGCGCCTGTTTATATTCAGAATGAGAGCCTACTATAAACTTATGGAACCCATCGGCCATTTCGCTTTTCACAGTTTCAGTAAGATTAAATTTACCGGATAAAGTAGAAGTATTAATATTGGCATTTGTAAACGCGCCTACCTGAACGGCGTAATTCACTTTTCCTTCCTTCTTATTCAGGTTTTCGGTGAGCGTTGCTTCTGTTTTTGCAGAAGCAGTGTTGCTATTAGAGGTATTTTCCGTGTTTCCGGAAGGCGATGTGGTATTTGCTATGGTTGTCTTTTCAGAAGAAGTTGTTGACTTGGATTCTGTAGCTGGTTTGTCTTTTTCGGTATTAGAGGTTGTTGTTTCGGCTATTTTACCGCTCGTTTCCGCGGTATTCGTGTTAGCAGGAGTACTGTTGGAAGTTTCTGATTTTGCAGGAGCGGAAGTGTTGGCAGGTGCTGTGGTTTTTTCACTTCCTGAATCAGAACCTGAAGTAGTGGTAGATTGATTTCCTGATGCAGCAACTTCTGCTGAAGCTGGTAATTCATCGGTATTCGGTTTTACTTTTTTACTCTGGTTATCTTCAAGGTAAGAATATTCTCCGTTCAAAGAAATAGCTTTAGTGCTAGAACCTTTCAATACATAGGAAATGGCCAATTCTTCGCTTGCAGGAACCGATACCCAGACAAACTTAATTTTTCCATCCGCTACCGAAAACGAACTTCCATCGGTTTTGAGCTGACGTGCAGTATATCCTTCAGGTAAATTGTCACTGTAACGTGCAAAACCTTTTGTTCCGTCTTTTTTTATTTTAATATCAATCTGATATTCGTTATTTCCGAGAGGAGTTATCCTACGGGTGGCATTTATATTGCCTGTTGGCTCTCCACCTGCCATTACAGCCGGTTCCGACGTTGTGGAGGGGGTATTGTTGACTGGTGTAGCCGGAGTTTCAGGTGCGGAAGAAGCTGTGGAGGTAGCAGTAGCAGCATTTTCGTTGCCAATCATTAATTCTACTGGGCTCATCTCGGCTACCTGTTTACTGTTATTATCTACATACGAAAATTTTCCACCTATTGTTTTAGAGCCGCTTGCGGAGGCATCAGCTACCAAAATAAATTTTACAACCACATCCGTTTCCGAAGGCAGGGCCGTCCATATCCATTTGGCTAAGCCCTGATTATAGGAAAAATTGGCCCCTTTATTGTCAGATTCTTTTACGCTCAAACCTTCAGGCAGTTCGATCTGCAATTTGGCAAAACCACCCAGATTACCTTTTTTTACTGTTAATTCAACAGGTACTTCTGTCCCAGGTTTTATAGATTTGGGGAAGTTACCGCTCAGGGTGATATTCCCGTCATTCGTAAACCAGCCATAAATCAGAACAACAAGGGTGTTAATTATAACAATTAAATATTTTATCATGTAACTAAAATAGCGACATAATAAAAGTGTTAAATGTTGTAAGCAGGCTATTTAGTAACAGGGAGTTGTGAACGGGGATAGTTGAAATTAACAACTTATTGTTCAAAGAAGAAGTCAATGAGGCGGTTGATGCCTTCTACGGTTAATTGGTTTTCTCCTTCAAAAAAGCCATCTATAGTTTTGTTGATTTCCTCAACAGAGATATAGCCGTCTTTATTAAGGTCTGCAACCTGCAAGTCAGCAGGAATTGGAGCACTGGAACGCCCTGTTTTTTCTTTAAGTTCTTTTCCTTTTTCCTCTATTTTTTTAAGTGTTTCAAGACTGGGGGCGTTATTGAATGCTTCGCTGCGTTCGGCCCAAAGGGAATCCCAGGCTAATTGTTTTTTGGCCCACTCTTCTTCATTAATGGTTACACCTTCCACATCTACCACGGCTTTTTTATCGGAACGCTGTTCTTTATCCCGGTAATCAGCAAACCCATCGTTATCCGTATCGTCGGGGCAGCCGCTACTATTTACTTTAATGCCTTTAGGGGTACCAAGACAATTATCCAGATAATCAATGATTCCGTCCTTATCTTCATCACCCAGATCAATTTGTTCGTAAACACCTTTAAAAGGATCTGCCGGTTTTTTACGGAAGGTATAGCGTAAGCCGGCCGCGACTCCATACCAGCTGTCGTTACCTCCTGATTTAGTGTTATCCATATAATCTGTAAACGACAGATTGTAGTATAGATGAATGTTTAGGTCGAAATTGTAACTTAGTTTAAAAAGGCCCCCTATTTGCAATGGTACATAAAGGGTATTACGGGCATAGCTATTGCTGCTGTCGCTTAACCGGGTTTCATAGCTATAATCACGTCTTAGTAAAACAGAATTTTTTTCATTGGCGGGTAAATCACTTAGGTTACGTATAGATCCATCGTTCCAGTACACGTAATGGACACCATTTTTGTCTAAAAGATCAGCATGGGGGTCAAATGTCACATATCCTATACCTGTTTTGAAAAACGGAGTAATACTTCCGGCAGGGCGTTCACTTATTTTGGAATCGAGATAAAGTGATAGTAAAAAGCACCCGCCATTGACAGGACTTTGGAAGTTTTTTTTCGAGAACCGGGTATTGTCTGTCCCCTGAATTTTACCATAAATGCCTTCCAGACCAATGCCAAGGTATTTTGAGAATTTATAATCCAGACCACCACTTAATGCAGGTTTGGCATTACCAAATAAATTATTACTGGCTTGCTGACCTATATCGCCACTGAAAAAATTACTGCCGTAGTTGGCATATAGTCCTAACTGCGCAAAAGACAAATCGTGCGCCCACAAACTCCAAAGACAGAGAATAAATAACTTTTTCATGCAACTATACACAAAGCTAAACTATTCAAAAGCAGCCTATCACACCATTTTTTTCGATAAACGGTTTAAAAGCTGTGTATTCGGGTTTTAAAACAATTCAGTAAAGTATTGAATTGTTGTCTGTTACATTTAAGTTATTTCAGAGGACATGTACGGTTTGTTTGTTCGCCTTTTCTGTTTTATGTTATCCTTTTGACCAGATTTTGCAGGGACGAATTTCAAGGGTTTGTTTTCCGTGAAACAGACATTGCATGCTGTAACCGTATTGTCGGAACTGCGGATGATTTTTGGGGTTTAACCCATCCAGTTTTTAGAGATATTGGTATTAGGGTTAAGGGAGCGTTTATAATTCTATAACTACAGGTGCATGTCGAAGCACATAGCGTTCGTTTAAAACAGAAGCGTTAACAAACAGAGTATTAGTGTCCTGAAATTGACCGTTCGCTTCATGAATATGGCCAAAAACGTGGAGTTTGGGGGTTACGACTTTAACCGTATTTAGCAGATCTGCGCATCCGGCGTGTATGTTTTGAGTCGTTTTATCCAGAATTCCTTTGCAGGGGCCATGTGTTACTAAAATATCAGTGTTTAAAGGAATCATATCCCAGTATTTTTTTATGTCGGGACCTCTGTGGCAGTTAAAGGCCCAGTTGTAGAAATAAGGAGTGATAGGAGACCCCCAGATGGTTAAGTTGTTAATGACAATGGATTGGTTACATAAGTAGATAACATTAGGTGGAATTAATGAAGTGATTTCGTATTTGGGGGCTTGTTCAAAGAAAAAGTCATGATTACCGGCAATAAAGATTTTATATGGATGAGCTTGTTGGCTGAACCAGTTTAAGAAGAATACCGTTTCTTCATAGGTTCCTGTAGAGCTCACATCTCCGGCATGAATCAGCACATCGCCAGAAGGTAATTGAAGCATGTCATGTTTGCCGTGTGTATCGGATACTAAAACAAAACGCATTTATAGTTCGTAAAAGTAGTGATTGTAAAATAAAAGGCCCCTTTAAAGACCCGCTTGATGATAATGCAAAAGGAAAATAACAACCCCAAAAAACCATTTGCATTTACCCTACGGGCCTTTAAAGAGGCCTTTTATACGAAACAAAACAAAGTACAACACACTACTTTGATTACTGTACACGACAGTTTCTTTACTAATATTTCAGCAATGCTTCTATGAAGAAGAACGCTAAAATGAATATATTGTGAAGATTTCTTTTCATTTATTAATAAGACAAAGGATTTTACGATACGCTGCATGGAAAATGATAATTATTTATATTTGTTGAAATTTTAACAATTATGATCGAAGTAAACAACGTTTATACCCATGAATTCAGTTTTTCGCAGGATGAAGTTAACCGCTTTGCTGAGGTAACCGGCGATAAAAATCCGGTACATACCGATGCTGCGTACGCTGCCACTACCATGTTTAAACGGCCAATCATGCACGGAATGCTTAGTGCTTCGTTATTCAGTAAGGTTTTTGGAACCCTTTTCCCAGGCGACGGAACTATTTACCTTAAGCAATCACTGAGTTTTATGAAGCCGATGTATGTAGATACCGCTTATGAAGCCGTATTTACTGTAAAGGAAGTAATTCGTGAAAAAAACAGGGCTGTTGTGGAAACAATTATAAGGGATAAGGCCACAGGGGCTACCTGTACCAGCGGAGAAGCTACGGTAATGAATGTCGAGAAAATTAAATAGGTCTAACGCAGACAGAAATAAAAAAAGGAGTTATTTTACAACTCCTTTTTTTATGAATAAAACCTACTATCCTACTTGATAGTATTTAATACGTCTTCATTTACTTTTACCTTGTATTTGTTTTTAAGGTAAGCCAACCATTCTGCATCAAGGTAGTTTTGATAATCAGCAGTAACCATACCACGACTTTCCGCTAATGTTTTAGGACTTTTTGGCTGTATTTTATTTACCACTAAAACCAGTACTTTTTTCTCCTTATCATCTACAATGTCTTTAGGAGCTACACCCTGTTTCCAGTTGTCATCTACATTCTTGTTTTCCCCTTTCAGGTAAGTGACATTTTCAACGGAAACATTTAATTGTGATGTTTTGTTAAGAGCATCGGTAACCTCTTTTTCACCTTTTCCTTTGGCTAGTAGTTTACGTAACTCTTTTGCTATTTTTTCGTTCAGACATTTATAAGTAGTAACATCTGCGCGTTCGTCCCACATGAATTTGTTTTTGTTCTTTTCGTAGTACTCTTTTAATCCACTAGTGTCTTTTACCGCTTTGCTCCACACTTTCTGATCTGTGATGTCAAATAACAGAATACCATCGCGGTATTCGCGCAAGAGGTTTTTAAAATCAGGGTATTTACTTTCCAGCTGAGCATCTTCGTAATCTACAACTGAAGTCTCTACCCAGGTTTTATAATGGCGTTTCATGATTTCAGCAACATCTTTGTCGCTTAAAGCAGTCATTTGGCTTTCGAGGTATTTTGCAAAATCCATTTGGGTATATTTTTTTGTGCCCAGATTGAAAATTTCTTTATTACCCAGTTTGGACGCTTTTTCCGCCTTCCAGTCACCTTTCAGATAGTTTGTATCCAGCGTTTTCAGTATCTCATCTCTGTTTTTGAGGTTTTCGGTAAAGTTGCTTTCTTTTTTAACGCGGGCAATTAAGGCTTCGCGTCCCATTTGCGAACGGCTATCACGGTTTACACGCATTTTTAGCTCGTTTTTCATATCGTTAAAACTACTAATGCTCTTTAAATCAATGCGTTTGATAATGTGCCACCCGTATTCTGTTAAAACAGGTTCAGAATAGTCTCCGTTTTTTTCCAGTTTAAAGGCCGCATCTTCGAATGATTTAGGCAGTCGTCCGCTTTTAAACGGCTGTAATTGACCACCGCGATCGCTGGTTTGTTTATCGTCACTAAACTGACGCGCCAGATCTTCAAATTTTTCACCAGCTTTTAGTTTCTGATAAATTTCATTGATTTTGGTTTTAGCGTTGTCTTTATCCTTTTCGGTTGCTTCTTTACCAACTTTGGTCATAATGTGTGCGGCAAACAGTTCGCCACGGCTTGGGCGCTTATCATATACTTTAAGAATGTGATAACCAAAACGGGTTCTTACAACATTGCTGATGTCACCTACTTTGGTGTTGTAGGCTGCTGTTTCGAAAGGATAAACCATGTCCAGTGCGCTGAAATAGTTTAAGTCGCCTTTGTTATCCACAACGCTGGGATCATCACTTGTTTTAGAGGCAATTTCCCCGAAATTATCACCATTTCCGGCGGATTTTAAAATTTCAGGTAAATTTCTTACTGAGCCGATTTTTGCTTTATAGATGGCGCTGTCTTTTTTCTTTAAACGCAAACTGATTTCGAAAGTACTTTTCAGTAATTTGTCATACTCAGCTATTTGCGAAGCACTTGGCGCTTTTCCCATCAACGCGTTGCGAATTAGAGATGCACGCATGTAACACTCCGCGGTATCTTTGGGTAGAGCTGTTTCTTCTACTCTTATCAGAACATGTGAAGCCCTTACTTCCGTTTTCATCCGTTCGTAAGCTTCTGTTAGCAGATTTTCGTTTGTGTTTTTATCGGTAAGATAAGGGGCGGCCAACTGACGACGGTATCCGGCTAATTCCGTTTTAAATGTACCAAGTGTATCCAGTCCGAGGCTTTCTGCCTCCAGAACTTTCATTTTGAAAAGTGAAAACAGATCCACATATTCCTTTACAGATTTGTTGGAATTAACCACTTCTTTTCCGTTATTCTTTTTATAAACGGCTTCAAATTCCGATTTGCCAATGGCGCGGTCATTGATGGTCATAATTACAGGATCCTGCGCTTTTATCATCTTTACACAACCTGCTGCAAGTACTGCAAGAACAATTTTTTTCATAGAAATGTCTCTTTTTTTTGAGGGTTTGAAGTTAAGAAAATCATTTAATAATCTCGGCTAATTTTTCCTCAAGGGCTGGTCCCCTTAAGTTTTTGGCGACAATAACACCGTTTTTGTCCAGTAACAGGTTTTGGGGAATGCTGGAGATGCCAAACAGTTTTCCGGCTTCGTTACCCCAACCTTTTAAATCGCTGACCTGTGTCCAGGTCAGATTGTCTTTTGCTACAGCCGCCAGCCAGGCATCTCTGCTGGAATCGAAACTTACACCAAGTATGGTAAATCCTTTGTTTTTGTATTTGTTATAGGCGGCCACCACGTTCGGGTTTTCCATCCGGCAGGGGCCACACCAACTGGCCCAAAAATCTACCAATACGTATTTTCCTTTTAAATCACTGAGTTTAACAGGTTTTCCATTCGGATCGTTTTGAGTAAAATTGGTGGCTTCGTAACCAATCATACTGCCACGCATGGTTTTTAGCCGTTCGTTTGCCAGTTTCCCGTATTTGGTATTAAGGGCTGTTTTGTCGAGATTGTTAATAGCTGTTTCCAGATCCTGGGGCGTAAATACCTGTTGATTGTTAAAATCGTAGTAAATAATAAATCCACTTACGGCCGATTTATTGTGCGTTTTAATGAATTCGTGAAGTGAACTTTTTACCTTTTGATTCAATTGTTCGTATTCCTGTTGTTTTTGATTAACCGTATTCATGTCGCCGGTATTACGGGCCTGATTATATTCGTTGGCCAGTTGCTGACTCTGAGCGGCAAACCCGGCCATCATATTACGGTATTGTATGTAATCGGTTTGGGTAGAGCCCCCGTTAATGGTTGCATAGGCTAATGAATCGGCCTGAAAACGAACGTTAGTGGTTCCAGGATCTACAAAGAAAATAGTGTTAGATTGCGCATTGATATTATTGCTGAGGGTAATCCAATGCATATTGGGTTCAACGCTTTTTCCTTTGTAGGAAAATTTCCCGTTTAAGACTTTTAAAGAATCGGTAAAGTCCTTATCATTCCATTTATGGTGCAGGTATATGTGAGACTGTTTGAGATCTTTTACTTCCCCTTCAATAGTAAAATTGAATGCTTTCTGAGCATTAAGAGTTAAAGTAGAAGCAATAAGAGCAGATATGAAATGTATTTTCATGGTTTCATTTAAGTGATCAGTAAAAATAGAAAAGTTTTAAGGAATTTAAGACCCGTTAGCTAATTTTAACAGCTTGTACAGGTAAAACTGAATGGATTTCCTTTACATCAATGTTTAAGCGGCCTTTAGCGTCTGCAAATTGTGAAAGGGGTTTAAATTTAACATTTTCAAGCATTTCTTCTGCTTTATAAGAAAACCGCGAAAATACCGATTGCGATTGGGTGTCGTTAATCCCTTTTATGAGAATAATAATTTCTGCGTCACGATCAATTAAATCCTGAACACTTAGGCCGTAAACGGGACTTTTATCGTCAATAGGATGTACAATTGTCCAGCTTAGGGTGAGAAAGTTAATTTTACTGCGTTCTAGTGGTAATTGTAGGAAATCTCGGCGGTTAGTTTCCTTATTATCTATACTTAAAATAACCTGTGCTTCTGTTTCAATCAGTTCATACTGTTTGTAATTGGCAACGCGGAACATTAGCCCGGTCATTTCCATGTAAGGCGCAATAATAACATTTCGGCTGTACAATAAATGTGCTTTTGGACGTGAAAAACGGCCGTACAGTACCCCTGTAGCCAAAGCAAAGCCTAGTAGTCCGAGCAACGATTCTATGGCGGCAATTGTACTGGTAGTTGTACTCGCGGGATAAATATGACCGTATCCAACCGTAGTAAGGGTTTGGGCACTAAAAAAGAATAAAGCTAAAAAGTTATCTGTAGAAGTAGTATAAGTAAGACCTCCGAAGTATTCGGCCCCTATCCAGAAATATACCAGTGCAAACAGAGTATTGATAACTATATAACCTGCAAAAATGACAATAAAAAGTTTGGTAAGAGTGGTAGAAATCAGCCAATGATAAATATCAATATTTTCGATCCCGCTTAAGCCCGTTCGTTTAACGTTCACCTGACCGTCAGAACTAATAAAGCGCACTCTGCCATTGTAATTTTTGGTTCCAAAGCCAAGTTCGGTGTCTGGTTTACGTTTATTTGCAAATATGGCCATTAATCAGGTACCTTTGTAAAATGAAAAGCAAAAATACAATTTATTGGGTGTTTTTGATAGTAATACCGTTGGTATTTTTGACCTGGTATTTTATCAATAAACACGAGGATAAACCACTACGAACATTACCCTATTTTGGCCCTAAATCTGCTCTTAAAATAAATGATACGCTTTATCACAAAGTAGGAAATTTTGATTTCATCAATCAGGAGGGGGAACATATAACAGAGGCCTTTATTAAGGATAAGATATACGTTGCAGATTATTTTTTTACTACGTGTCAAAGTATTTGTCCTGTAATGAGTAATAATCTGGTAAAGGTTTATAAAGTTTTTGAAAAGGACACCTCTGTTTTTATATTATCGCACACAGTGGATCCGGAAACGGATACTGTTGCACAAATGAAGCGGTATGCGCTTCAGCATGGCGTAAACGACGCGCGTTGGCAATTTCTTACCGGAGATAAAAAGGCTCTTTACGAGCAGGCCAGAAAGAGTTATTTATTGAATGCAGAAGAAGGAGATGGCGGTGCCGATGATTTTATACACACGCAAAATTTCGCATTGATAGATAAAGAACGTCATATCAGAGGATTTTATGATGGAACGGATAGTCTGGAAATACAACGTTTGATTACCGAAATACGAATGCTGTTAAATGAGTATGCCTATAAAGCTCGTAAATAGTAGTGTTTTGGTAATACTGTTTTTGTGCGCAGGGTTTCTGAGGGCGCAAAGACCGGCTATCTATAAAATTGGTGATTTACTGAATCGCGTAAAAGCGTCTGATACGGTTTATGTAATCAATTTCTGGGCCACCTGGTGCAAGCCGTGTGTAGAGGAATTACCGGTACTTGAAACGTTTCAGCAAGAGCATAAGAACACAAAAGTAATTTTGGTTAGTCTTGATTTTAAGGAAGAACTGAATGGAAAAGTAATTCCTTTTTTAAAGAAAGGAAAATATCTTACCGAATGTGTACTGCTCGATGAGACAAATGGACAATCGTTTATTGATACGGTAGATAAGCGCTGGAGTGGCGCTATACCGATGACGCTTATCAGCAGGAAGCGATTTACAGAGCGGCAGGTAATAGAGCGTAAACTGAAACCCGGGGAACTTGAGCAGATGGTAAAGTAGGTTCAGATAAAGAAAACATTATTTATTATAAATTTCTGAGGCTATCCTCTAACGACTCAAATTCAAAATCAAAAACAGAAGAGCGTAAAACAGCGGGATCCGGAACAGGAACATTCTGAAGTCCTTTTATGTTGTCACTGGTAATTTTCGCTTTAACCGGCAATACCTTATAGGCAATGGCAGCGGTTTTTAACAGCCAGATGGGAACCGGTACTACACGGAGCGGAATGGATAGTGATCTTGCAACGGTTTTATAAAATGTGATAAAGGGAATGGCCGGTTGATTTAGTGCGTAAAAGGTACCTGTTCTTTGTTTCAGAATAACGTCTTCTGTGATTCTGGCAAGGTCTTTTATACTTATATAATACACCGGTTGCTGCCCGCCTCCAGTTATTGGTAATAGCCTTGTTTTACGAATAGTCGTCAGCGTTTGGTAAAACAATCCACCGTTGCCAATCACCAAACCGGGTCTCAAAATGGTACTATTGGCTTGCGCGAACAATGTTTCCAGTTGTTTTTTTTGCCGGGCATAATAAGTGCCCGATCTGGAGCCGGCAGAAAGACTCGATAGAAAAATACACTGTTTAATAGTATGTTGTGCTGCCAGTTCTAAAAGATGACGGGCCGCCAAGCTATTGCTATCTGTATCTGTTGTTGTTTGTGTTTTGCTGTAAGCGCAGTGAATCAAAATAGTTTCTTTGTTAAAGAGTCGGGTATCGGGAATGCTGCCCATGTCGTAATGAACATAGTTAACACCTGCTAACCGGTTAGATGGCGGCTTCCTTGCCAGAGCACTCACCGTATATCCCTTTTCATGGAAAAAAGCAACGAACGCGCTACCAATAAATCCGGATGCGCCGGTAATAACAATATGTGTATTAGTCTTCAAGGGCTTTGCCGGCCACATAATGCGCGTAGGCCATTAAGGTTAAAGTTAAGCCTTTTCCGGAGAGGAAACGGAACCCGGAGCCATCTGCAATAAACACATTTTGAGTGCCCTGTAACCGTCCGTCTTGGTGCAGGCCAGGCGTATCTCCCGTATGGTCAGTAAAGGGCAGGGTTCCACCATAGTGAATACTTGCGCCGTGCTTATTACGTTGTACTTTAAGTGGAAATGTTCCTATTGCCCGTAAAGCCCGTTTAAAGTGTTTTTCAGATTGCGCAATGCGTTGGTTTTCCTGATCTGAAAGTACATAAGAGCTTGTAAACTTATCACCAATGGGGTTTGTAGGGTCAGGAATGCGTTGCATGAATTTTTGCGGCCCGGGAAATTCCGGATGAAAAATCCCTGTTATGTTAAGGGCGGGCTGAAGTAATTTAACCCAGTTCATACCACTCTTAAAGTCTAAAGGAAATTCCCGCATCAAACGGAATCCCATAAGTGAACGGTAACTGTAAAGAGAGCCCATGGCAATTTCACTATGGTCTCCTTTGCTATCGTAATATAAACTAAGTTGTGCCAATCCGGTTTGGTAACCGGTATTGGCCGCACCAAGTAGTTTGGGTTGAAGTGAGGGGATGTAAGTATAGGGATTACACAATAAAGGTAAGCGTTCAATATTGGAGGAACGCATCACAATTCTGGCACTCCCTAAAGCGCCCGCGGCCAGAATCAACTTCCTGCAGTAGAACGATTTTTTTTCATTGGTTTTTATATCCAATGTTTCAACGCGGATAAATTCGTTTTCCTTCCAGTACGAAAGCACCAGTTGATTCAGGATATAATGAAGTGAGCCGTTTTGTTGTAACAAATTTATCAGGTTGATCGGACGAAAGGCAGAAGTAATACCGGTTTCGTAAAAATCAAGATCATTTTTTTGATAGTGCTGCCCGTTTTTGTCACTTTGGGTAGAAACGGCCAGAGGGGTTCTGCCAATAGTGATGCCGGTTTGTTTCAGTGATTTTGCTTTTTTGATACAGTTGTCCCACAAGCGGGCTCCATTAAAATCTAAAGGAATAGCATCTTCGGGTGTGAAGAGTCCGTTATTGGCAAATTCTGCCGAATCATCTTGTCCGCCACTTATTCCTATACGTTCAGCCACCCACCGATAGGCTTCCTGCATTTCTGCAACCGGCAGACCTGTTAAAGCCAGTTCCTGTTTCGAATATACATAAGATCCAAGTCCCCACGCGTTCCCTAGTCCACCTTTGGCAAGAGATTCCACAGGATGAAAGTCGCCCCGATCCCAAACAAGAAAACGGTCCACATCTTTTGTAGTAAACATGCGGTTGGGGGTAAGGTGTACCGGATTTTTTTTTCGGATGCTTCCAAGAGATTCAAACTGTTTTCCCAGAAGGTAATCTTCCTGTCCCTGTGCACTGTTCCGGATAGATACAAACGATGAATCAGGTTTATCGTTAAATTTTGTTTGGGTAATGCCCGCATCCAGCATGCAAACTTTAACGCCTTTTTCAGCGAGCGTTTTTGCCACCACGGCTCCGCAGCAACCCGATCCAACAACCAGATAATCGTTTATTTCCATTTTTTCCATTTGAATAAAACAATTGCCATGCTCATCAGACAGGCTGATTGTGTGATAGCCAGAATAAATTTTAAACCAGCGTATTTAACAGGATCATTGTTCAAAAAGCGGTCACGATACATAGGATGACATTCAATAATGGCAGTGGCAAGCAGTAATCTGTTTCTGAGATTCCCGTTTTTCATAAAAAGAGCCAAACCGTTATCGGCAATACGAATGCCGCCCGGATGCTTAATACACCATTCTAAAATAGATTGTTCTTTCTGTGTCAGTTCAAGTTGTAAATCCTTAACACCGTTACTGTAAAGTGAAGCCATGTGGTTGCTGGGAGGGTGAGTGGTTAAATACCTGAACAGAGTAACTATTTCTATATCTTTTGTCAATTTTTAATATAAAATTGGTGTCTTAAGGTAACAAATTAATGCCTTTAGGATGCCAAATTAATAACTCTGGCTCATTTTGAACAATGGCAAGCACTTTATTAATAAATTTAGGACTACTATTTTACCAAAAAAATTGCATCTAAAGAAAACTTTTCTATATTTACTATACAAAAATAAAATATGAAGAGAGTTTTTATTGCACTGGGATGTCTTACCACAATTGCCCTCGCGAGAGGCCAAACGGTAACGCCCACAGTTTACGCCAGTAATGGCGGTAGCAGTACTCAGTCAGGAGGTATGATTCAATGGACAATCGGTGAGCCGGTTTCCGAAACATATTTCCAGACGAATAATGTTACCACTATGGGATTTCATCAGCCCGAACTGGGGATTTTGTCGATGATTCAGGAACAAGGAGCCAATGTTAACGTGTTGGTATATCCTAATCCTGTTATAACCGAACTGCGACTTGATTTATCGGGTTTGCCGGACGGAAAGTATAACCTGGAACTGCACGACGCTATTGGAAAATTGATTAGTGTAAGCCAGAAAGAGGTGAGCAGTTATGACACCAAACACGTTTTAAATATGCAGGAAATTGCGGCTGGAGAATACTTCTTGTCAGTACGTGGGTCTTCATTTAACAAAACGGTTAAAATCGTTAAAACACATTAGTATTAAATTTTAAAAACAGAACATGAAAAAACAAACTCTACTCGTTTTAATGTCCCTGCTAGGTTTAGTAGGAATTATGAACGCGCAGGCTCCCCAGTCTATAAAATACCAAGGGGTTGCCCGTAACGCATCTGGTTCGGCTTTAAACAATACAGCCTTAACCGTACAATTAACTATACATGACGCAACAGCTACCGGACCGGTGGTGTATCGCGAAACGCATGCTGTAACAACTAACTCTTTTGGTTTATATAATGTAAACATTGGTTTAGGTACAGTTTTAACAGGTACTTTTAACACCATTAACTGGGGTTCTGGTTCTAAATTTATTGAGCAGGAAGTAAACTTTGGTTCCGGTCTCATCAATATGGGAACATCACAATTTTTAAGCGTGCCTTACGCTTTGTATGCTGAAACATCTGGTACTGGTGGTCCTACGGGTCCAACCGGTCCTGCTGGTGTAGCTGGCCCTACAGGTCCTGCTGGTGTTAATGGTACAAACGGTACAAATGGTGCAACCGGAGCTACAGGTCCTGCTGGTGTTAATGGTACAAACGGTACAAACGGTACAAATGGTGCAACCGGAGCTACAGGCCCTGCTGGTGTTGCTGGTGCAACCGGAGCTACTGGTGCTAATGGTACAAACGGTACAAATGGCGCAACTGGTGCAACAGGTCCTGCTGGTGCCGCTGGCGCTACAGGAGCAACTGGTGCTGCTGGTACTAATGGAACGAATGGTGCAACCGGAGCTACTGGTGTAGCGGGTGCAACCGGAGCTACTGGTGCGACCGGAGCTACCGGAGCTACCGGAGCTGGTGGAGCAACTGGTACTACCAATTACGTTTCTAAATTTACTTCAGCTAATACCTTAGGTAATTCGCTTATGCAAGATAACGGTACCGGAATGTCAATCAATATTGCCCCTTCTATTCCTTACCAGTTGTATGTTTACCGTCAGCAATTAACCGTTAATGGTGATGGTCAATCGACGCTTTACGGATACCGTACCCGCGATTCTCAGAATGACGGAACCGCTTATTCTCAGGTAGCTTGTAACCGCGCTTCTTCAGGATTTAATTTCTGGGGAGATGTTTATACATTCGGTGATGCAAGCCACAACTACAACGATTACACACGTTGCGGTGGATCTTTAGGTGCCGAAGTAAGTGGTACATACTGGGGATCACTTGGATATAAAAACAGTGCTTCAACTACATTTGGAGTGTATGGATCTAACGCTTACGGAAGTGGTGCCGGTTTGGCGCCTTCAGGTGAAGCTGGTGGAGCTGGTGGTGGTTTCTTCGGAAGCATCGGGGTTATGAGCCGCGGTTCAATCATTGGCCACGTAAACTCAGGTGAATTATTCTCTGCCTACAATATTGGTGATGTTTATACTTCTGGTAAAAACATTGAAATGGTTGCTTCCGGTGAAGAAATGGTGCCTGCTTATGGTGTAACTTCTACTGAAGCTACTGTTTACAAAAAAGGTACTATTAGTTTAGTGAACGGTATAGCTACCGTTGAATTTGACGCTAACTACGTTAAATTGCTGGGAGATAAACCAGTTGTTACTATTACTCCAATGGGAGAATGTAATGGTGTATTTATTACTGGTATTACTAAAAATGGCTTTACCGTGAAAGAATTGAACAATGGCTCGTCTAATGTTCAGATCTCGTGGATTGCAGTAGGTGACCGTGTAGATGCAAATACTACAGAGGTTCCTGCTTTCCTTAAAACTAAATCGTTTGATCGTAACATGAACAATGTGTTATTTAACGATGGTAACCGCACACAAAGCGGTCAGGGATTATGGTGGGACGGAAGAACATTCCAGTTTAACCAAAATTACCCTGCTTCGCTTAACCCATCGCGTGCGGAAAAAGAACGCCGTATGTTAATGGATTCAGGAAAATAATTTTAGTGTATTTTTAATTTTTAAAAGAGGCTGCCAACCGGCAGTCTCTTTTTTTATTTATATATTGGTAAATAAAAATGAAAGTACCGGAAAGAATAATGTGTAATAGTATATTATGGTATATCGGAAACATAAGTGCTAAATGGTGCGTATGGATAGGGATTATGACCTGGGGAGGTATGAAGGCACAGCCTGTCAACGATTCTATACAATTGATAAAATTTTATAAAGGGATAATCTATACATTGGCCCATGATAGTTTAAAAGGCCGACCGGTAGGAAGCAGAGAGGAACGAATAGCTGCCGGTTACATACAGCAGCAGTGGAAGCAAATAAAGGGATTCAAACCGAAGTTGCATAACTTTAACTTTCGCCCGAATGACACAGCTTCTGTTTTTATGCCTACACAAAATGTGTATTGTTTTATAAATAATAAGGCGGACAGTACAATCGTAATAAGTGCGCATTACGAACATATAGGACTAGGAGGGAGTTTGTCATTCGCGTACAGCAAGCGTAACCAGATTCATAATGGAGCAGATGATAATGCTTCGGGAATAGCGTTGTTGCTTGGTTTAAGCAAAACATTCAGGCAATGGCAAAACAAGCAATACAATTATTTATTTGTGGCGTATTCTGCCCACGAAGTAGGATTGTTCGGATCAACAGCCTTTTCTGATTTTATACGATTTACATTCCCGCCGGTAAAAAAAGTGTTTAATTTTGATATGGTTGGTCGTCTGGATAAAACCTTGCCTGCTATGAATATTTATGGTGTTGGTACACTACCGACTCAGGAAGCAAAGCAAATAAAGCAACTTAGAACGGGGATTAAACTGTTCCCTTCGTTTGATGAAACCATTCTTAATACCGATTGCCGTATTTTTGTAAAACAGAATATCAGGTGTCTTTCATTTACAACCGGTGTACACGATGATTACCATAAACCGGACGATGATGCGGAGTACATAAATTATGAAGGTATTTACACTATTCAGCGGATACTGGAAACCTATTTCCTGAAGCAGTAAATCTAGTGTTTAACAATGATGGTTTTGGAAAAAACTGTTTGGATATCAGGTTTCGATCTTAGCAGATAAACCCCATCAGCCAAATGAGTAAAATTTATCTCAAGGCCTGAGTTAGTTGGGTTTCCCGATAACGTTACGACTTGGCCTTTGCTATCATAAAGTTGCAAATCTTTTAGCGTTAGTTCATTTGTAATCAGGAAGGCGGATGTACTGGCGGGGTTAGGATAAAAAGGGATGGTGTTTGTTTCTTTGTTTTCATAGAGGCTTGTAACCGAACTTAGTTTACATAATTCCAATCCCTGGCTTTGATAAAATGCGGGAAGGAATAATTCGTTGTTATAGGCTAAAAAATTGTCTCCTGAATTATAATAGGTAGTAATCGTTGGAGCCAGTGGATTAGTGCCATTGCTACTTCCATTGCTGCTATAAATAATCGAGTTGGCGCCGCTGCCCGCGCAAAATAATAACTGACCATTAAATACATAAGTATAAGGAACCGAAGATATGCCTGAAAGGATCTTTACAGGAACAGTTCCGGATAATGTTCCATCACTACTGTAAAGAACCCGTTCAGTGCCGTTGTAGCAAAAGGCAAAAAGAGAATTGTTAAAGGAAGTGAGACTTTGTGGTGAAGACCCGGCCGTACCGGGATTCGCATCCACTAAAAGATACGTTCCGGAAAGAGTTCCATCACTTACCCATAACTCTGTTCCGGTAGAACCGTTATTGGCGCTAAAATATACCTTGTTGTTGTGGGTAATAAAATTATCACAAAAAGACCCTGTGGCTCCGGGAGCAATATCTTTAAGGAGTTGTGTGCCGGAAGTAGTACCATCGCTTACCCAAAGTTCAGATCCGTTTGTTTGATCCATTTTGCTGAAGTAAAATTTGTTTCCAAGAATGGCATGGCTCGAACCAGAATTCAAGGTACCGGCTAATAGTTGTTGTGTGCCACTATTTGTTCCGTCGCTTTCCCAAAGTCCGTAACCACTACCAGCATTTCCCTCAAAGTAAATTTTAGTATTCAGTACTATAAAATTGCTGGTTGAACCAAATGGACTGGCATATTGGTTCCCAACCATGCTGGTACCGTTAACGGTTCCGTCAGTTACCCAAAGTCCCTGACTGCGTGTGGCCGTGGAGGCCTGGAAAAAGAGTTTTCCATTACATACTGTAAAGAACTGAGGATTCGAACTCAGGTTCCCGGGCCATATATCTTTCAGGAGGTAAGTACCACTTGTGGTGCCATCACTAACCCATAATTCCAAACCATTCACCCCATCATCATACGAAAAGAATAATTTGCCATTGCAGGCAGTTAAATGCCTTACAATGCCATTGGTGGGTAGAATTGGTCCTACAAGTGATGTTCCCTGACTTGTCCCGTCACTGCTCCATAATTTATGGCCACTGCCATCTCCTGCTACAAAATGTAATTTGTTGTTGTACTGTAATAAATAGTGTGGAAACGAATTATTAATAGGCCCTGTATTTATATCTTTTACAAGACTTAAGGTTTGCGAAAACAGAGATATATTGATACACAAAACTGCCATAAGGAGTTTATGTTTTGTAGCATACATGGCCATAATTTGTCAATGGATTGAAACCGTTAATAACTAAAGGAAAATACCGTTGGGCAAAAGTAGTGAGGGGGCAGAAACAAAGAATCACCTATTTAGGTGATTTTGCAGATTTCTGAAGTTGTAGTGTATCATGAAAAGTATGAAACTGTTTTAATCAGAAGAACGTTTTCGTTTCCATCTCCGGTGACTCCATAGCCATAAGTGCGGTGCCTGCTGTATGTCTTTTTCAAGAGCTCTGGTGTGCCTCTCACTAATTGTTCCCGGCGGCAATGTGCCCGGCAATTCGCTTAGTACTTTACAATCAATGTTATAGTAACCCCGTTTGGGTTTTGTAACCGACACATATATAACCGGCCAGTTTAGTTTAACGGCAATACGCTCTGTTCCTAAAAAGATGGCGGTATCCTGATTGAGAAATGAAGTCCAGTAAGCGTTATTATGAGATGGCGTTTGATCGGCAATAAACGATAAAGCAGTGCAGCTGCGTTTAACCTCAGGAAGTAAGCGGGGCAAACGATGCATGTCAATTAAACGTGCGCCAAAGCGACCGCGTAATTTTAGCATCAGGTGATCAAAGCCCTTATTGGTAATAGGATGATATAACCCATCAATACCCTGTTTAAAACCGGCACTAAATGCTAAACAACTCCATTCCCAGTTACCAACGTGACCCATTACAACAACAACCCCTTGTTTGTTCTGGTAGTAGGTATCAAACGTTTTTTTAAACTGTTCCGAAAACACAACGCGCTTCTGAAGTTCAGTTTTCGAAATACTTAATGCTTTAAACGTTTCAACAAAAATATCGCTCAGGTGTTTGTAAAATTGTTTTTCAATAACACGTAAATCTGGTTCTGATTTTTCGGGGAATGAACGTTTTAGGTTTTGCCAAACAACTTGCCGACGGTACTTAAAAACATAAAATAACAATCCATATACACCATCCGATATTGCATATAATAGTGCAAACGGCAGAAGGGATATGAGGTATAAGAGGGGATATATGATATAGTACGATAGCACTAAAAATTAGGTTTAAGGAGGTAACGGCTGTAAAAATCTACAATGTATTTTACAGCGTCATCGGCGGTATCTACAATTTCAAATAACTCCAGGTCACTGGGATTAATGTTGTGTTCCGTTTCCAGCATGGTGTTTTTTAGCCACTCAATTAAACCTGTCCAGTAGCTTTTACCAACCAGAACTACCGGAAATTGGGCTATCTTGTGTGTTTGTACGAGCGTAAGCGATTCAAATAATTCATCCATAGTGCCAAAGCCTCCCGGCATTCCGATAAATCCCTGTGAATACTTCAGGAAAATGGTTTTGCGGACAAAGAAGTAATCAAAGTCAATGCATTTATCGTTATCAATAAAGTCATTATGCTTTTGTTCAAACGGTAAAACAATGTTTAAACCTACGCTTTTTCCATTTCCTCTCCGTGCCCCTTTATTGGCTGCTTCCATAATTCCGGGACCTCCGCCGGTAATAATCCCATAACCTTCCTGTACCAGTTTATAGGCAATCTCTTCTGCCAGAATATAGTATTTACTGTCTGGTTTAGTACGTGCACTACCAAAAATGGAAACGCAAGGACCAATACGTTGCATTTTTTCAAAACCTTCTACAAACTCACTCATAATTTTAAACACCTGCCAGGAATCTTGCGCTTTAAGGTCGTTCCAGTCTTTAGTAGCAAATGCTTTTCTTATTTTTTCTTCACCTTCTTGCTGAGTCATATACTTTAATTTAAAATGATGTTATACTTATTTTTTAACTGATGCCATGTAATCCTGAAGAATAATAATGGCGCTGATCAGATCTACGGTTTCTTTATTTTGACGGTCTTTTTTTTTCACTCCTCCCATCAACATGGTTTGATGGGCAATAGTAGAAGTAAATCGTTCATCATACCGGATAATATTTTTTTCCGGGAATTTTTTTTGCAGATGCCTTACAAAGGGATCAATAAACCGGGCACTGGCACTTTTTAAATTATTCAGTGTTTTGGGTTCGCCTACTATGATCGTTTCCACCACTTCCTGTTTAAAATAATTCTCCAGAAATACAATGACATCTTTACTATGTACAGTGGTCAGTCCTGTAGCTACAATCTGTAATGGATCACTCACTGCCAGACCAACGCGTTTGCTTCCATAATCTATCGCCAATAATCGTGCCATCCTTCTTGTTTATGAACGTTTTTAAATCTTAAATATTGTAAAAATGAGAGCTATAATCTTTTTAAAGTTAAGGAAAAGCCATTGCCTTGTTTATATTTCCGGATGATAATGTGAACAGTTAAATTTTAATTACTTTTAAATATGATTAAACGTATTGGATTATTAACATCAGGAGGCGATTCTCCGGGAATGAATGCTTGTATCAGGGCTGTGGTGAGAACGGCTTTGTATCATCAAATAGAAGTGGTTGGTTTTTTAAGAGGGTACGATGGCTTGATAGATAATCAGTTCTGTATTTTAAATCATAAAGAGGTCAGCGGTATTATCAATAAAGGGGGAACTATATTGAAAACGGCACGTAGTGAACGGTTCCGGACAACGGAGGGTTTAAAACAAGCAGTTACAACCATACAGCAGCATGCGCTGGATGGAATGATTGTGATTGGTGGTGACGGCAGTTTCAGGGGAGCTATTGAGTTGGCAAAGCATTCAGATATTGCTGTTTTAGGATGCGCAGGAACAATTGATAACGATTTGGTGGGAACGGATTTTACGATAGGTTATGATACAGCTATTAACACGGCAGTGGATGCTATTGACAAAATAAGAGATACTGCGGAGAGCCACGATAGAGTATTTATCATAGAGATGATGGGGCGTGATGCCGGGCTTATTGCTTTGCGAAGTGCCATTGCCGGAGGTGCTGAAGCATTGTTAATACCGGAACTTAATAACGATTTAGGTGATTTAATTGAAAAAATAAAGGGTTGGCGCCATAACAAAGGCAGTCGTATTATAGTGGTGTCAGAAGGGGATGAAGTAGGAGGGGCATATAAGTTAGCTGAAACGATAAAGCCGTATTGCGCAGGGCTAGATGTAAAGGTGAGTATACTCGGTCATATCCAGAGGGGAGGCGCGCCTACTTGCATGGAAAGAGTGAATGCCAGCATTGTTGGATATCATGCTGTACTTGAGCTAATGTCGGGAAAGCGCGGTTGTATGGTGGGTATTATTAACCGGCAGGTAGCGTTAACGCCATTCGAGAATGCCGTTAAGCACATCGAGCGCATAGATCCTGTATTGGAAAAACTGATAAAGGTATTATCTCATTAATGTCATGCAGAGGAATGCTTAATCTCATGCTTTTTTTAATTCTGATAAGGAAAAATATACTACTTTAGCTGTTGGAACGTAAAAAATCTTGATTTGAGATTTAACAGACATAATAGGGCAGAAACGGTCAGGGTGGCAATAGTAGATGATCAGGCTCTTTTTCGCAAAGGTTTAATTTCTTTACTCGAGGAATTTGAGCATCTGGATGTAATGCTGGAGGCATCGAATGGGAAGGATTTTTTTCAGGGATTGCGCCGTTGCCGCGAAGAATTGCCTCACGTTGTTATTCTCGATATTCAAATGCCTGAAATGGATGGTATCGAAACCCTTATCAGATTAAATACCGAATACCCGAACATGCACGCTTTGATGCTTACAATGCACAATGAAACGGAAATTATTTTTCATTTGGTAGATAAAGGTGCAAAAGGTTTTCTGTTGAAGGATGCCGCTATTGAAACGGTTGTTCGGGCAATAGATTCAATTATGGCCTCCGGGTTTTATTTTCCCGATAATATTTCGAAGTCGCTTGTAAAAGGAATGGTATCTAACCAAAAAAGCAAGCAGTTAAACGATGCCAACCACCTTTCGGAACGGGAAATAGAAATTATCCGTTTAATTTGTAAGGAGTTCAGTTCTCAGGAAATTGCGGATAAGCTTAACATTAGTTTAAATACCGTAAACAAACACAGAGAGAGTATTTTTCAGAAAATTAATGCTAAAAATGTAGTGGGGGTAGTGATGTATGCGCTAAAAAATAATCTGGTGTCTTAAGGCCTGTTTCGGTTTTATCTTGAGCCTTATATAACAAAGAAATCAGATAAAATTTAAACAAATTTTTGGCACATAATTTCATTCTTTTTTTCAGATCCTTTTATGTAATAGGTTACTTGTTTTTACAGTAATTGATAACCGCCTCCGTGTAACATTCCGCTACTGATGCCAGACGTGAAGTGAGTGGTGTTTTATCTGTAGATGAAACGGCCTGGAGTAAACGGTCAAATTCCATTACATTATCCTGAAAAAGTGCTTCCCCGTAAACCAGAGGGGAGTTAATCAGGCGGCAAAGCATTAGGTTTCGTGAAAAGACGCCTTCACTGTTTGTTTTAAGACAGTTGTCGTTCAGGTAGTCTATGTCTTCGGTGTGCGCTTTGTTAATTTGAAGACGGTTGCTGAATGCTGTAACGGTCAAAGCACTCAGTTTTTCTGATTCATTTAACTGATTACTCAAAACCATCCGGATAAAATGCAGGTAACTTTCGGTTTTGCTAAGGTTATCGGCAGTAAAAGCTCCGCCTATAAAACACATGGTGGCATTTCGGGAACTTAACCTGATCCAGGGAGCATTTTGTTCATCCACATTGTAATGTACAATCAGAGTGAGGTGAGGCTTTTGCTGATTAATTAACCTTGCGCGATGTGCTAACTCAAAATCCCGGAAAAAGGCCCAGAATAATTTGTAAGGACTAAGTAATTTTAATTGTTGAGCTCTTTCTTCACTTAGTTCTTTACAACGTTGTAAACTGTCCAGTGTGCGTTCTCGATAGAGCCTGAACCAATCAGCATAACTGCAGCCCAGCGCGGTTAAGCCTTTACTTTTGCGGGGATTGAATACTGTTGCGCCTGCTTCTTCTAGTTTTTTCTGAATCAGTTGTGCAGTAATAAAATTGAGTTCGGCTTCAAATAAAAAGCTGGTGTCGCCTGGAGAACGTAAACTGTCTTTCACAATGGCGAGAAATTTTTGTTCCAGACGGGCTTCTTGTATGTTGGCCGCAAAGTGTCCGGCATCAATGGCAATACGGTAGCCTTGAAGTGGCTTTTGGCGTTTGCGTTTCGATGGTTTTTTGTCATCGTCCATTAAAATCCAAAGGCTATCACGTTGTCGTTTACTGTATTTTGTCAAGCCTTTTTTTCTGATGAATTCCATTTGTTCTGCGGGTGTTGTGTTCTCGAAAAATTCTGCAATCATGTTTATTTCATGCTGATAAACGGCTAATTCTTTCTGCCCTTTTCTATTAAGAAAGAAGATCGCATCGGAAGTAAATTCTACCCGGTTGGAAAGTTGTTCCCTGAAGTTAAGGTAGGTATGAAATCGTTTTTTACAGTCTTGTATGGTTTGACCGGAATAAAGACGGGGAATTACCAAAATCAGAAATAGGAACCTAAGCATGATTAAAACTACTTATTAAAAAAATCATTTACTTTATAGTGATATTTAAGTATTAAACGGGTTTATGTTATTAAGTAAAGAACAGATAGAAACGCTTGAATCAGAAATCGTATTTAAAACATCGAGAAGCAGCGGTAGTGGCGGACAAAATGTTAATAAGGTAGAAACCCGCGTGGAGGTATTGTTTAGTATTGAGCGTTCACTGGTGCTGACTCCGGCGCAAAAGACCTTGCTTTTGTCGAAACTGGAAGCATTGCAGGTAGAACGGTTGGTGGCAAAAACGAAACGCATGGTGTTGTCGGTAGCGTCCGAAAAATACCGGACCCAACTCAAAAATAAATCGGAAGCGTTTGATAAACTGGTACAATTGTTTCAGAAAGCGCTGAAACCCAAGGTTAAACGAATCTCAACGAAACCTACCATCGCCAGTAAAAAAGTCCGGAAGGAAGGTAAAAAACGTTTAAGTGATAAGAAGATCAATCGCCGTAAGGTGGACTTATAGCTAAATGAGGGAAGATTATCCCTTTAATTTACTCATCAACAACACAATATTGCTCATTTTTAAGCGTTTAGCACTTGTCTAAAGCGGAAATCCCCGTTTTTTTCTTAAATTTAAATCATTCTATGATTCGGATAGTTTTAGGAACAGCACTTTTTTTCTTAACACTGGGTGGTGTGGCTCAGGTGGCAAAATATAGCAACGAATTTTTAAACATTGGTGTAGGGGCCCGGGCATTAGGAATGGGTAATACCGGTGTGGCTACTGTGGGAGATGTGACCGCGGGTTACTGGAACCCGGCCGGACTTTTACGACAAAACAGCGATTTGCAACTCGGGTTGATGCATGCCGAGTATTTTGCTGGTATTGCCAAATACGATTACGGCGCTTTGTCGAAACGCATTGATTCGAACAGTGTAGCGGGAGTGTCGTTTATTCGTTTTGGTATTGATAATATCCCGAATACACTTGAACTGGTAGATGCCAATGGTAACGTTGATTATAGTCGTATTAAGACCTTTAACGCGGTGGACGCGGCCGTTTTATTGTCGTATGCACGGGTTATTCCACAATTAAAAGGGGTGCAGCTTGGAGGTAGTTTTAAAATAATACGCCGCCGTTTGGGCGATTTTGGCGGGGCCTGGGGATTTGGATTAGATGCAGGCGCGCAGTATAAATACAAAGACTGGAATCTGGCGGTAATGGGACGGGATATCTCCGGAACGTTTAATGCGTGGTCGGTTAGCCTGGATGAAAATGAAAAGGCGGTATTTCAGCAAACCGGAAACGATATTCCATCCAATTCACTGGAAGTAACGGTTCCGCGTTTGGTAATGGGAGGCAGCAGAACCTTTTATTTTTGGAAAGACCGTATTTCGGTTCTGGGAGAACTGAACCTGATTAACACATTTGACGGGAAACGTAACACCGTTGTAAAAACCAGTGTGTGGAGTATGGAGCCTGCTCTTGGCACAGAAGTGGGATATAAAGGGTTCATCTTTCTGCGTGGTGGTTTGGGGAATATACAGCGGCAGTTAAGTGATAATGGTAAAAATTTTGTAACAACCGTTCAGCCAAATGTAGGTGTAGGTATCCGGTATAAAATATTTGCGCTCGATTATGCACTTACCGATATTGGCGATAATTCTATCGCATTGTATTCAAATATTTTTTCACTTAAAATAGATATTAATAAAAAGCGATGAACGAGTGAGACGATTACTGTACATACTTCTTGGTATAGTATTGGTATGGCCGTTAATGGCACAGCGCTATGCTAATGAATGGATACAGTTCTCGCAACGGTATTATAAGTTTCCGATTACAAAAGCCGGCATTTATCGTATAGATTCGCTTACCCTTGCCAACTCAGGCTTTAATGTAAGCGGGGTTAATCCTAAGAATTTTCAGGTTATCTTAAAGGGAAAAGAATTGCCGCTGTATATACAGGGCGAATCGGATAATGTGTTTAATGCCAGTGATTTTATAGAGTTTTACGCGGGTAATACCATGGGTGATGTTGATTCACTCGTTTATGATAATAACATTCGGTATATGCCCAACCCTTACAAGGGGATGTTTAACGATACGGTGTATGCGTTTTTAACCACCAATAATTTGCTCACTAATAAACGGTTCACGATTGAATCAGATACTAATTTTACAGGCTACACGCCAGCACCGTACATTCATGCGCTGAAAACCTATACGGGGAATGGCTATTATAACACCGTTTCTGAGTTTTTTTCTGGAGCCAGCGATCCGCAATATACTCAGGCAGAGGGCTATGGTGCATATCTGGCTAAAGGAAATGGATTGTCTCTGCCTTTTGGAGTTCTGCGTCAATATACTGTAAGTCCTTTACCATGTTATTTTTCAATAAATGTCAGCGGAAACAGTGCAGATCAGTTCCTGAGCCCGGATCATCAGTTTCAGATTTTTTATCAGAACACGTCAAATACCAATGTTCTCTTATTCGATACAGCCTTTTACGGTTTTGTGCCGCTTCGGAAACAGTTTGTATTACAAACAACACAACTGGCAGGTGTATCGCCATTTAGCGTAACGGCTGTTGCCAGTCCATCTTTTGCTGCTGCTGATGGTAATTTTATCATTCATAGTGCCAGTTTATATTATCCGCAGTTTCCCGATATGGGGAATGCTTCTTTTAATGCATTTTATGTAGATGATAACCCTTTGGGAGCCAAAAGCCTTTTGCAACTGAGTAGCACGCCTTCCGGAACTACTAATGTGATTATATTTTACGATCTCACAAATGGTAAACGTATTAAGGTAAATACGTATTCAGGTGCAATGGCAAAAGTTTTGGTGCCCAACGGAGGAGGACCAAAAGAATGCGTTATGCAGACGGAACAAGCGGTTATCAAAGTGCCTAAATTATTTTCTGTAGGGAATAACGGACAGTTCACCTATTTTAAAAATTCAACTCTGGATAGTGCCTTTGTGATTATTTACCATAAGAGTTTACAAACTGGGGCGCAGGCTTATGCTAATTACCGGAAAAGTATAGCGGGAGGTAACCGCAATGTTATTCTGGCGGATGTAGGAGAATTGTATGAGCAATTCGCGTATGGCATTAATGCGCATCCACAGGCCATCCGTCATTTTTGTCGCTACCTGCACGATAGTTTGCCTTCTAAACCCGGACATGTTTTTCTGCTTGGAAAGGGCATACAGCAAGGCGATCTGATTTTTTACGCAAATTATAGCTACGAACGTGTACCCACTATGGGTATTCCTTCGAGTGACCACCTGCTAACGGCTTATATTACGGGGACGAATAGTTATGTGCCGCAAATTCCTATTGGACGCATTGCAGCGAATACAAACGCCGACATATTAAATTATCTTACCAAGGTTCAGCAACACGAAGCAACGGGCAGAGCGGAATGGAAACGCAATGTTTTGCATTTTTGCGGTGGAGAAAACGAGGGATTGAACAATTTACTGTGTGGCTATACTAATACCTGGGCCGACATTATAAAAGATACATCTTATGGTGCCAGAGTTTACAGGTTCAGTAAAACCTCTTCAGCTCCCATTCAAACGAATTTGAGCGACTCTATAAGAGAATTAATTGATAATGGTGTATCGCTGATTACTTTTTTCGGGCATGGCTCCGTAGAAGGGTTCGATCAGGCCATTGATGACCCTTATCTGTATAATAACCTTGGAAAGTATCCGTTTATGCTTGCCAACTCCTGTCGGTCTGGGAACATATTTATCCGCAACGATGCGCGTACTTCGGTAAGTGAACGTTTTGTGCTGGCTCCAAACAAAGGGAGTATAGGTTTTCTGGCTTCCACCGATCTGGGTTTTGTTCATGCTCTGGCCAATTATTCCGGTAATTTTTATAAAGCACTGTCCACCACAAAATATAACCGTTCCATTGGCGAAGTTATCATGGAAACGGCAGGAAAAACGGTTCAATTGTTTGGCAGCGACCCCATTACCCGCTTTACCGCGTTGGATGTGGTGTATCACGGTGATCCGTCAATAGTAATCAGTCAGGGAGCAAAGCCAGATTTTGAAATGAAAAATCAGTATGTGAGTTTCGATACGAAAAAGTATGCGGACTCTATTGGTCTTCATATCATCCTTAAAAATAATGGCAGGGCAGTGAACGATTCGTTCTATGTTAAAGTGGAACGGTTTTTTCCGAATGGCGACACGTTAACAGTTTATCATAAACGGTATGGAATATTAAACAGCGATACACTTCGTTTTTATATGCAAAAAGATTTTTTCAGAGGAATAGGACTGAATAAATTTGCGGTTACTACCGACGCGTTTAATTTTGTAAACGAAGCAGCCGAAACCAATAATGCTACCATAGGCACGGTAGATCTTATTATTCCCGGAGGGAATATTTTACCTGTATATCCTTATCAGCATGCCATAGTTCCCAAGACCAATACCATAACGCTTAAAGCTTCTACAGCCGATCCGTTTGCCTTACCCCGACGTTATATATTACAGTTAGACACAAATGATGGTTTTAATAATCCTGTTTACACTTCCACAATTACCAGTCCTGGCGGTGTGATAGAATGGAATGTGAATTTACCGTTCCCCGACAGCACAGTATATTACTGGCGTGTAAGCCGCGACTCACTATCTCCTGCCGAACCATATATCTGGAACGAACACTCTTTCCAGACTATTGGAAACAAGAGAGGATGGGGGCAGGCGCATTTTTTCCAGTTTAAGGATAATACCTACCGTTTTGTGAAATTCAAACGGCCGCAACGTTTGTTTGAATTCGAGAACGATATAAATATAGTATCTGTTCGTACAGGTGTTTACCCTTATCTGCAATGGGATTACTTTAAATTTTTTGTCAATAATATCAATTACATGACCGGCTCCTGTGTTTTTAACGGCTGGTCGTTTGCGGTGTTCGATTCCATTAGCGGGCAACCCTGGAGTGTTCTGGCTTCGCCTAACACCGGCTTATTGCCCCCCTTTAATACCTGTGGCTGTTATGAATCAAAATTCTATAATTATTTCTACGGACAAATCTGTAAAGATCATGTAAACCCCTGGAACTATCAGCAGGATATGACTAATTTCTTGAATGCAATCCCACCTAATAATTATGTATTGGCTTATACATTTGGAATGACGGGGAATATTGTTCCTCAGTTGCCGCGTAATTATACAAATGCGACATTTTCTGCCTTTGAAAGTTTTGGATCAGCTAATATCAGGAATGTAAGTGATACGGTACCGCATATCATTTTTGGACGAAAAGGCATGTTGCCCGGGCAGGCTAAGGAATTTGTAGGACGCAATCAGCAATCGGTATTGCAAATGACAGATAGTATTCGTACCAAATGGAACAGTGGCTATATTGCATCCGAAAGAATAGGACCTTCCGCCAGATGGAATAGTTTGCACTGGCGTTTAAAACCTTACGACGCTACACCCGGCGATACAACTATTTTAAAAGTAGTAGGGATACGCTCAAACGGGCAAATTGATACACTGGCAACCTTTAAGAGCGATAGCCTGGATGTTCCGAATCTGTCACTATACGCGGATGCCAGTTTGCACCCATTTTTACAATTGGTGGCTGTAATGAAAGATAATGTAAACCGCACCTCGCCACAAATGAAGCGCTGGCAGGTATTGTATGATGAGGCTCCGGAATGTGCTATTAACCCGAAGAAAGGGTTTAAAGTTTTGAAGGATAGTTTACAGGAAGGGGATGAGGTGACGTTTATTTTTCCTATTGAAAATGTAGGTATTAAAGCATTTACAGATAGTCTTGGTATTTCGTATTGGATTGAAGATAAGAATAGGGTGAAACACAATCTGGCAGCTCGCTTAAAAGCCAGACCCTTTTTGCCGGGCGCTGTTATTTATGATACAATAAAGGTTAATACCTTAGGATATGTTGGTGCTAACAGTTTATGGATTGAAATTAATTCACCGTTTAAGCCACGCTATCAGTACGAACAGTATCATTTTAATAATCTGGCTAATTACAGGTATTCGGTGTCTAAGGATATTACCAATCCGCTGCTGGATGTAACCTTTGATGGGATACGGATTTTAAATGGCGATATGGTGTCTTCTAAACCGAATATACTGGTTACACTCAAGGATGAGAATAAATACCTGGCATTAAACGATACGGCCGCGTTTCAGGTTTTTCTTGGCAGGCCTAATCAAAGCACAACGGAGCAGGTGTTTTTTAACGGGCCTTTACGATTTACGCCCGCTCGTTTACCGGATAATAGTTGCCGTATTGAATACAATCCTGAGTTATTGCAGGATGGAAAGTACACGCTGGTAGTGCAGGGAAGGGACCGGAGTAAAAATAATTCCGGTAGTTCTGAATACCGCATACAGTTTGTGGTTGAAAACAAACCAACGGTTACCAATGTAATGAATTATCCGAATCCGTTTAGTACTAAAACGCAGTTTGTGTTTACACTGAGCGGCAGCGAAATTCCGGAAGTATTTACCATACAAATTATGACAATTAGCGGTAAAGTAGTACGTGAGATTACCCGTTCAGAATTAGGCCCGTTGCGTATAGGCAGAAACATTACGGAATATGCCTGGGATGGAAAAGATGAATTTGGCGACAAACTGGGCAATGGCGTTTATCTGTATAAAGTAATTACAAAACTTAACGGACAGAGTATAGAGAAACGAAGTACTGAAGCCGATAAGTATTTTGTGAAAGAGTTCGGGAAAATGGTCATTATGCGTTAAGCATCTTAGGTTTATTCAAACCAGAAACTATTGGCGCAAATGGCAGTTTTAAAAGAGGTCTTTAATTTTCCCGAAGCATCATGTACGTAAATGGTGGACTTTTGTGAGTAGTCCATCGCGTCCGCCAGATAAACAGAATGATTACGAGGATGAATACCCATACCGTAAAAATTGCGCCCGTCGTTGGTTATAAAAGCCGACGAAGGCAGTGCGCCATCGTTGATACTTAGCCGGTAAACGTGGGTATTTATGTAATACAGCGAATCTTTGGTTGTATTGATGTGTAAATGCCCGGGGCTGTCCTGAGAACTAAAGGTGAAACTGGTTTTGACGGTGTGCGTGAGTGCGTCGAAACGCGTGAGTTTTCCGGGAATACCCGCACTTTTTTTACCGTTGGAAAGTATCCATATATCGTCGTTTTTATCAACTTCTAGACCATAAGCATTTAATCCTACATTTACACTGTCGGTAATCTGGTCGGTAATGGTATTGATGATATAAACGTATTCTTTGTCCGTATTGGTGACAAAAGCTTTGTTGTAGAGTGAAATAATTTTTTCGGTTTTCCCTTTGCAGGGAATACTCCCTGTTTTAGAAAGGCTATTAAAATCAATAATGGAAATAGCATTGGCATACAAATCGGTAACATAGCCTTTTTTATTGCTTACCGGAAGCACATACCGGGGAGAATGAAAACCAGTGATTTGCGCTGTTTTTTTAAAGTCTTTGTTACAGAATACAATTTTATTCGAATTGTTTACAACAATACAATACTGTCCGTTAACAACAGACATACTCTGAACGATGTTTCCCAGTTTTTGAGCATTTTGTTCATAGAATACATCTTCCACTACATTGTTACTGATGGGATCATAAAGCGAAATAGAACCATTCCCGGTATTGAAAGGTCCTTCGTTAATGACGAAAACTTTTTCGTTGCTGCTTAACACAACATTGGTTTTTGTAACAGGATTGGGCTTATCCTTTACACAAGCGTAAAGGATAAAGCCCAAAATAACGGAACTGTATTTTACCAAACGGTAATGTATCATGGTATTAATTTTTAATCAGGCGATTAATGCTGTGACTGCTATCTGAAGTAAGGCTAACAATGTATGCTCCGGCAGGTAATTCGTTTATTTCAATAGTATGAACACCTTCAGCGAGCTCACGTTCTATTAGTACACGACCGTTCAGATCTGTTATTTTTAACACAGACGATTCGCCCGCGCTCACATTAAACGCGTGTTGCGCCGGGTTAGGGTATAATAAAAGTTTGGTGTTAATGGCACTTATTTCAGTTAAGCCAATCGCATTCGAAATAGTGGTAAAATTGTCCAGGCAAAAGAACGCAGGTGTGTTCATGCCGAAT
Organism: Sediminibacterium sp.; assembly: GCA_030054095.1. GTDB lineage: Bacteria > Bacteroidota > Bacteroidia > B-17B0 > Aurantibacillaceae > Aurantibacillus. Next base: position 191,938 of record JASGCO010000004.1, on the reverse strand, counting down.
TGCCCTACATCACTGGAACGCAAAATAAAGGTAATGCTATCAACCTGATTTAAGGAAGACGTGTTTACCCATTGCCAGTTGTCAATGATATAATCTAAATTGTTGTTACTATTACGGAAATCGGCCAGATAAAATTCCACACTGTCTGTTTTCATGGCACCACCCAGATATCCTTTTACGGTTAACTTAAAGTAATCAGGATCATTGCCCGTAGCTCCTCCGAATTTTTTCGCAAACTGATCCCCATTTTTCATGGATTTATAAGCATACGTGGAGTTGGTAACGTAAAACCCACTTACACCGTTAGCAGGCGCTTTCAATTTGATAAATGCACCGGGCTTAGCAACTACGTAATAGTTTGAATTGTTGAACCCGTTTAGTGCTTTACAACCGTAAAGATTTGTGTAGCCTGCTGTACTCGAATCTTTTTTATTAGTGTAAGCATAGCCTCCGCTCCAGTAATTGAAACTGGTATTGTAGTCGTATCTGAACTCAGCATTGGCGGTTTGCCAGTCGGCTCCGGAAGTGCTCAGATAAAATGTGTTGGTTGGTAGCGACAGATTTTCGAAATCGGCCACGGTGGTTTGTGCGCTTACGGAAACACTGATAAGAGCACTTAGTGCGAGTAGAGTAATTGTTTTATTCATATTTATTTTTATTAATTGATTTTACATAGTGAATGGTAAGTCCCGCTTCATAATTTCGAAGCGGTACCGGGTAATTCTGAATAATTTCGTAATCGGAATTAAACAGATTGTTCAGGGCGCCGTAAACAGTGAGTTCGATACGGTTGAAATGCTGAGTATAGCGGAGTTTTAAAGAACTGACGTGATAAGGCATTAACCAGGTGCTATTGTCGCTGTTGTTAAAGCGGTAACCGGTGTAGTTGTGATTAAGTAACAACGAGGCTTTTTTGTATCCGATACTCAGGTTGCCGTTGCCGGTATAGCGGGGTGTATAAATTAATTGTTTTCCAATGGCTTCATCTTCTTTAAGGTAACTGTTTTCTACTGTTGATAAAACATAAGTGGTTTGAATAGCTAATTGCACATAAAACGATTTTTTACGGTAGCCTAATTCCGTTTGTGTTTCTCCGCCGCGGCTTTTTACATTCAGCAGGTTATCGGGACTGGTATAGGTGTTTTTGGGTAACCAGATGATCCAGTTGTTGATGTTCTTATAAAACAGACTCCCGGTAAAACGAAACGAAATTGCGGAATGATGTAATTGGAAAATAAGGCTCCCATCTGTACTGTACCCTTGTTCTGGTTTTAAGTTTGGGTTGCCTCCGGGTTGCCAGTACCAGTCATTTAAAGTTGGTAAACGGTACACGCGTGCCGCGTTCCATTTTAAATGCAGTGTACTATGCGGATGAGCTTCTAAAGAAATGTGTCCGGTAATAGGAACTGGTAACAGGCTGCTATATTCCTGACGGATGCTGGAACTGAAGAGGTATTTTTTATTAGGGGTATTTAACTGAAATCCACCTACCAGCGCCGCGCGTTTTGGCGATTGGTGACGTGCGCCGTAATTGCTGTTTTCGGCATTTTGTAATAAAAATTGCCCGCCGATAAAGAAATGGAACCATTGGGTAAACTGTGTGTTTGCTTCCACTTCTGAGACAGAACTGAGGCAACGGCTTTTTGAAAAAATACCGGCTAATGAATCGGTATAATTTAACGCGTCACTAAAAATACCTTGCCGTAGGTTTACGCGTGTGCGCGAGGTAAAATACGTCCAGTTGATACTGCTTCTGAAATTCTTATCTTGCTGAGAAGCTTTTGATTCGCTTTTATTTCCGGGAGGCTTGGGTAATTGCCGGTCGAACTGATTATACCAAAATGATACGTCTAATTTGTTTTTGGTGTTTATCAGCCAGCTAAAATCCTGCAAGGCTCCTTTGGTATCAAAGGAATTGTGAGTGCGTGTTTCGGTTTTGCCACTATCGTTTAAAAACCGGAAATTATTTTGATTCTGCTGATAAAACAAACGGGTAGTTGAACTGAAACGGTAGGTGCTGTAATGAATGCTGCCTCCGGTTTTCCGCATTCCAAAACTGCCTGATCCAATTTGTAAAGTGGTTTTAAGGCTATTCTGAAACCGTTGGGTGTTACTAAGTTGTATGCTGCCGTTAATTACGCCGCTGCCATGAAGAGCGGGAGCACTCCCCATTTCAATTTCTACCGCGTCAAAGAAAAAAACCGGAATCTGACTGAAATCGCTTTGCCCTAACATGGGGTGATTAATGTTAAACCCATTCCAGAGTATGGCAGTTTGCGAAGCGCTGCCGCCTCTAAGACTACTGCTTGCCAGTGCACCTGGCCCATAGCTTTTAATAAATACGGGTGATTGTGTGCTGAGAATATCTGAAAGGGATTGATACTGGTAATGTGGTAAAATAAGCGAATCAAATTTTATAACGCGTTTTCCCAGTTGACTCCATAGCAAGCGTGAGGTGCTTACCTCAACGGTTTGCAGTTTACGAATACTGAGGGAATCTCCGGCTCTTAGAGAGAAAGAACTTATACATACAAGTACGATAACCCAGGAGGCTATGCCTGATGCACCATTCATTTTTATTTTTTTTTCTCTTTTCAAATAATTATTCCTTAGTAAAGAACAATCATTTGCACCAATACGGGCTTACAAAAACATTACTGTATTTTGCTGGCTTTTCTTCCCGAAAGCTACAAACGTTTTGCAATGGCAGGTCTTCTGACTTTTCTCTTCTTAACCGCCTTCCCGAATTAAATTCAGTGGCAACAGAATGGTTAAGTATCCAACGAGAATTACAGCAGCGGGTACTGTTGATGATTTTCACATCATTCCCTTTTAATCTTTTACAATGTGTAAAGAACCAAATGCGGGGCAAATATAGGGATATAAAACCGCGCCACCAAATTCAAAAAAAATGCTGTTAATAAACTCTGTTATTAACTCCAACCTTTCATTCCGTTTTTCAAAAAACTATACCCTTATTTTTGGTTGATGATTAAGCCCTGGCATACTCTTGCATTTATCGGAAGCGTGTTTTCAGTTATTGGCGGCGCTGCATTTTTATCAGGTAATAATTATTTGTTGTCGCTTAACAGTACAGGTATTAAATTTCCGGCACTAGCGGAGTTGTCTGCTGTACCGGAACCAAAAAAGGATATTAGTGCCATTTTAAATCTGGCAAATCAGTTAGATTCAGCGGGAGTAACGTCTGTGGATACAGCTACAAGTAAAGCGCCTGCCGACTCGGTTAAACTGAATCTTTCCATTCAGTATAAGAATCAATCGTGTTTACAATCATTTTACGCGTCTTTAAGCGCATTACCAGCGGGTGGAGGGGTGCGTATTCTGCATTATGGCGACAGCCAGATTGAAGCGGATCGTATCAGCGATTACCTGCGCCAGAAACTTCAGCAGCAATTTGGCGGGAAGGGGCCAGGTCTGATGTCATTAATGCCTTTGTCGGCTACAATCAGTAATAAATTATCCGCCACCGGTGCTTCGTGGGACCGGTATGCCACTTACACATCTAAAGATAAGCGGGTAACGCACAAAAATTATGGTGTACTGGCAAGTTTTACGCGATTTGCACCTTACAGGAAGACGACGGATACATTGGCTGTAACAGAAGCTGTGTTGCAGGTAACCACTACAAAAGGTGGAGGCCCTTTGGTGGGGAGTTATTCTAAGGTGAAGTTATTTTATGGGGGGGCTCAGTCCAAAACCTGGTGCGAATTTTATGATGGGGTAGCGTTAAATAGCGCGGATAGCTTGAATGCTGGTGGAAATTTTAATATACGGGAATATTCTGTAGTACCGGGGAGTGGGCAACATAAATTCATTTTCAAGGGAAAAGACAGCCCGGATTTTTATGCCTTATCCTTAGAAGGGCAGGGCGGCGTAATGTTGGATAATATTCCGTTGCGGGGCAGTTCAGGTACGTTTTTTCATTTGATTAGTGATGGACAGTTAAAACAGTTTTACGATCATTTGAATGTGAAATGTATTATTCTGCAATTTGGCGGTAATACGTTACCGGGAATAAAGGATGAAGCAATGGCAAAGAATTTTGGCGATTACATACGCGGACAGATTGCAATAGTAAAACGATTAGCGCCTCAGGCAAGTATATTGGTTATTGGGCCGGCGGATATGAGTATTAAAAAAGAAACGGAATATGTTACCTATCCTATGCTGGAGCCTTTACGTGACGCGATTAAACAAGCAGCGTTTGACAGTAATTGCGCGTTTTTTGACATGTACGATTGCATGGGAGGTAAAAACAGTATGGTGAGTTGGGTAGATCAAAAACTGGCGGCCTCCGATTATATTCATTTTAGCCCACAGGGAGCCCGTAAAATAGCAACCTTGTTGTATTCCGCTTTAATTAACGATTATAATGCGTATCTAAAAAAGAAGTAATGCGGCGTTTGGTTTTGTTCATATTCGTTCTGTTGCAGTTTGGCTTTTTTCGGGTGAGTGCCCAAAAGGGTTTAGCGGATATGGAGGCTAACCGGTTTTTGTATTACGCCGATAGTACCTGTTGGACTCAGCTTTTTGATAAGTGCAAAGCCTTGCAGGGCAAGGAGGCCAGGCCAGTAAGAGTGGCGCATTTTGGAGGATCGCATGTACAGGCGGGTATATGGACCAATGAATTTTTATCGTTGTTACAAACTACTTTTAAAACAAAGGGAGGCGGTTATTTTGCCTTTCCTTATGCTATTGCGCGCACTAATGGTCAGCCGTATGTTGACTTTAGTTCGGGCGGAGCGTGGAAAAAGTGCAGGGCCGTACAAAAGGACTATTGTCTGCCATTGGGAGTTAATGGTATGTCGGCCAGTACCAACGATAGTTTGGTGCGTGTAACGATTCGTATAACGGACCGGAGTGTGTGTCGTAAGTTTAACATGCTGAAGATGTATCATAATTTTAACGCATCGTTTAAGTGGCAATTGGTAAAACAGGAGGGGGTGGAAACAGCAGGTCAGGATTTTCCGGATAAGGGATTCAGTTATTATGGCTTTGAGCATTTTGTAGATTCGGTACAGATTGAAATTGTTAGAAAAGATACCCTGCAAAAGGATTTTACGCTGTTTGGTTTCAGTATCGAAAATACAGAGCCCGGATTTTATTGCGCCGGTTTGGGTGTAAATGGGGCTTCCAGTTCCAGTTACCTGAAGTGTAATTTGTTTGATCAGCAATTACACTCATTGGTGCCGGACATGGCCATTATTTCGTTAGGGGTGAACGATGTGCAGGCGAAAGAGTTTAGCAAGGAAGAGTTTAAGGCTAATTATGATACGCTTATTGCTAAATTAAAACGGGCGAATCCGGATATAGCCATTTTGCTGACAACTACTACCGATAATTATGTGAAACGTAAAACGCCCAATAAGCGAACCATTCTGGCGCAGCAAGCCTTTTTTGAGTTGGGGGCTAAACATAACGTAGCAGTTTGGGATGTGTTTAAAGTGATGGGGGGCTATCGTTCAATTAATAAATGGATAAAAGCCGGATATGCCAAACGCGACCGGGTGCATTTTAGTGGGGCAGGGTACAGGTACCTGGGACAACTGATGTACGAGGCATTTATGCAAAGTTATAACCGTCAGCAACAACTTAAACCGCATCGCTAAACTGTTACATATTTTTGATCTGTCGGGTAACAAGCCCTTAACGTTTACAGATTTATATTTCTGGATCTTTTTTGCCGTTGTGTTGGGCGTGTATGGTTTTGTGTATAAAAAACAGGCCTTGCGAAACATTTATCTGTTTGCGGTGAGTTTGTTTTTTTATTATAAAACGGGTGGCGTATTTATTCTTCTGTTACTGTTTACCATTTTGTCAGACTTTACCTGGGCGCATCTGATGCACCAGACCAGTGATGAACGTAAACGTAAATTGTACCTGACCGCAAGCGTTTTGCTCAATCTTTTTTTGCTGAGTTATTTTAAATATGCGTTGTTTATTACTAATAGTATTAATAGCTTGTTTGGTACTTCTTTTGAGTATGTGAATCATTTTTCTGTTTTTTCCAACGCCATGTTTCATACGGGGTTTCGTGTGGATCAACTTATTTTACCCATCGGAATTTCGTTTTTTACGTTTCAGTCTTTGTCTTATACCATTGATGTGTACCGCCGGCGGGTGGAGCCGGAACGCAATGTGCTGGATTACGGATTCTTTGTGTGTTTTTTTCCGCATCTGGTGGCGGGTCCTATTGTTAAGGCACATGAGTTTTTATATCAGCTACGCTTACCGTATCAGTTAAGTCGTACAGAATTTGGTATGGCTATTTTCTGGATACTGAACGGGTATCTGAAAAAAATTATGGCAGATTATCTGGCGGTTAATCTGATTGACCGTATGTTTGATAATCCGGGCTATTTTACGGGGTTTGAGCTAACGCTGGGTATTTTTGGCTATTCGCTTCAGATTTATATGGATTTTAGCGGTTATACCGATATGGCTATTGGTATTGCCTTGCTGCTGGGTTTCCGGTTAAAAACAAATTTTAAGAGTCCGTATAAAGCGCAAAGCACCAGCGAATTCTGGAAGCGCTGGCACATTTCGTTATCGAGCTGGTTGCAGGATTACCTGTATATTCCATTGGGTGGAAACAAAAAGGGAACGATAGGATCGTACGTGAGTTTAAGTGTTCTGGCGGTGTTTCTGGTGTTGTTGAGCGGGAAGTTGTTTTTGCTGGTATGGTTGTTGGTGCTGGCGGCCGGGATGGCCTTACTGATGCGGTATGTAGTGTCGGTAAGAAATTATGTGCACACGAACGTTAATATTATGGTAACTATGTTGTTGGGTGGTTTGTGGCATGGCAGTAGCTGGTTGTTTATTATCTGGGGCGGATTAAACGGGTTAGGTATTGTGTTGCATAAAATCTGGTTAAAAGTATCGCCGTTTAAAAAGGAGGTGGAATGGCCGGTAAAGATAGGGTTTGTACTGGTGACCTTAACGTTTATCAGTTTTACGCGTATTTTTTTCAGAAGCGATAGTATGGAAACAGTAGGTCAGATTTTTGACCGCCTGTGGAATCATTTTAGTTTGGATCTGTGTTTTAAAGTATTGGCGGGCTATCAGCAGGTCGTATGGGTGTTGATTATTGGTTATGCTATTCACTGGGTTCCGGAGCGTTATAAAGAAATGTACAGGCAACGGTTTAGTGCATTGGCCTGGCCGGTGATGGTGCTTGTAGCGTTTGTGTTATTTGTAATAGCGTATCAGTTCAGAAGCGGGGAGTTGCAGCCGTTTATTTATTTCCAGTTTTAATTTCTACCATTTATTTTGAGAGTATCAGTATTGGCGTACGGCCGAGCAATTGCAGCGGCAGCCTTGCGCGGGCTTTTGCGTGATTTTGCGCGAGCGAGGAGGCGACCTCAGAAGCCACCGGAGCCGCAGCAAAAGCCGCAAAAGGTAAGCAAGCTAAAGCGGAAAGTGCGGTTTTAGCGGAGGTGGTGAAGGTGGCAAAACGGCCCCTGAAAACGATTCCTTAATCTTTGACACGATTAAAAGCGAGGGCTTTCAGCATCCAGTTGGCAAGTGGTTTTTCGGGTGCGCGCTTACGTAAATCGAGGTACCAGCCCCATTTTTTCATGATGGGTATTTTTTTGGTTTCCACAAATTCGATAAGGGTACCGTCCGGATCTTCGATATAGGTAAAGTGCCCGGCGGCTTCTCCCATTTCGAAGCCAGCGCCACCATCTACGGTAAAAGGATGGCCCGCTTTTTCGCAGGCGGCTTTTAGTCCCGCCATATTTTTAATGTCGAAACAAAGGTGAATAAACCCCAGATCGCCCCAAAAGCGGTTTTCGAAAATGGCACGGGGTGTATAGTTAACGGCTTCAATTAATTCGATATAACTGTTGCCGAATAGTTTTGAAAACGGCCCTACGCGGGATTTGCTGTGGGTGAGCAAGGTGCGTTTACAACGTACGCTGCCTCCGGGTAAGCCAGCCAGATCGGCGAATGTATCTTCTTTTTCGTAAATCACTTTATCGTAACCCAATATAGTAGCATAAAACGCTTTGGAACGCTCTGTATTTTTAACACCAATCATCATCCCGACCGGACCACCGGTGTGTTGTTTCCCGGATCCAAACCAAACCGTATCTTCAATAATTTCAAACAGATTGCCAAACGCGTCGCTGATAAAGAAGTGCTTTTTCCCATCGGGATTTTTAGTGACTTCGGAAAGTAGTTTTACGCCTTTGCTTTTGAGGAATTGAAAGGACGCATCCACATTGTCGGACTTGATTTTGGCGCAAAACAGGCCAATATCGCCCAGATGTGGTTGAAACGCGCAGGCTTGTGGGGTACGGGAAGTGTATTGCCATATTTCGAACCCGCCGCCGCCTTTCATGTTGATGGCCAGAATAGCGTGGCGCTGTTGCGGTTTACCTCCGGTATAAGGGAGCATCAGGTTGGCCTCCGCGGCTTCTTCAAAAATGGGAATATCCATACCTAAGTGCTGGCGGTACCATTTAAACCCTTCGTGTACGTTAGCGACCCCGATACCTACTTGTTGAATTCCTGAGATAATATATGACATACTGAATGAAATTGTTTAGTAATTTAAGAGCCTAAATTTAATAAATTATGTACGGTCAATTACAATCTCAGCTACAAAATACGCTTTCGGAAATTGAAGCCAATGGTTTGTTTAAGAAGGAACGGATTATTACCACGCCAATGGACGCGGTGGTTAAAGTAAACGGAAAAGATGTTATTATTTTTTGCGCGAATAACTATCTGGGTCTGTCTTCGCATCCTAAGGTTATTGAAGGTGCTAAAAGCGCACTGGATACACATGGTTTTGGTATGAGTAGTGTGCGGTTTATTTGCGGTACCCAGGATATTCATAAAACCCTTGAACAAAAAATCGCCACGTTTTTAGGAACGGAAGACACGATTTTGTATGCTGCCGCGTTTGATGCCAATGGGGGGGTATTTGAACCTTTGTTTGATGAAAACGACGCCATTATCAGTGATGAATTAAATCACGCCTCGATTATTGACGGGGTGCGTTTGTGCAAGGCACAGCGTTACCGCTACAAAAACTGCGACATGGCCGATTTGGAAGAGCAATTAAAAAAGGCGCAGGCGCAGCGTAACCGTATTATTGTAACGGATGGCGTGTTTAGTATGGATGGGTTTGTAGCGCCATTAGATAAGATTTGTGATCTGGCAGATAAGTATAATGCTTTGGTAATGGTGGATGAGTGTCACGCTTCGGGGTTTATCGGGAAAACCGGCCGTGGTACCATTGAAGCTAAAAATGTAATGGGCCGTGTGGATATTATTACCGGAACGCTTGGTAAAGCTTTAGGCGGCGCCATGGGTGGCTTTACAACCGGACGTAAGGAAATTATTGAGTTGCTGCGTCAACGTTCGCGTCCGTATTTGTTCAGTAATTCGCTAGCGCCAAGTATTGTGGGTGCCAGTATGGCGGTGTTTGATCTGTTGAGTGAAACAACGGCTTTACGGGATAAATTGGAGTGGAACGTAAATTATTTTAAAAAGGGTATTAAAGCTGCTGGGTTTGATATTAAAGATGGTGATAGTGCTATTGTGCCGGTGATGTTATACGATGCGAAATTGTCGCAGGAGTTTGCGGATGAATTACTGGCTGAGGGTATTTATGTGATTGGCTTCTTTTATCCGGTTGTGCCAAAAGATAAAGCCAGAATTCGTGTACAGTTAAGCGCGGCTCATAATCAGGAGCATTTGGATAAGGCGATAGCCGCCTTTACCAAGGTGGGAAAAAAGTTAAAAGTTATTGCCTGATTACACACTATTTTAAGAATAGCAGCGTTACGGACAGGTGTTAGGGGCGGAACGACATAAACTGATTTATTATATTGGCGTAGGCTTACTAGGATTTGGAATGATGCTGGGAACGGTGCCTACCAGTATTCCTCAGTTTATTTTACTGGGTAATTGGTTGCTGGAGGGACGCTTCCGCGAAAAGTGGCTGGCGTTAAAATCTAATCCGGTTTTTTGGGTTTTAGGTACCTTGTTTCTGTGGCACGTTTTAGGTCTAGCTTACTCTTCCGATCTTAAAGCAGGATTGGATGATGTAAGGATAAAAATTCCGTTATTATTACTGCCAATTTTATTTTTTTCATCTCCGGCTATTACACGAGGTGAGTTAAAATGGATTTTACTGGCATTTATTATCGGGTGTGTGGTTAATGTTAGCTGGTGTCTGTTTTATTATTACACAAAACTGGGAAATCAACCCATACGGCAAGCATCGCGCTTTATGAGTCACATACGGTTAAGCCTGTTTTTAAATATGGCCTTTTGTGCTGTTTACTGGTGCTTTACGGAATGGCGTAATAGTCGGTACCGTTGGTTGTTGTTGCTGGTTCCTGTTTTATTTGTTTTTACAATTATAAAACTGGCCTTAATGACGGCGTTGGTGTTAATGGTACTAATGGGTATCATATTGGGGATTTATGGTGTTTTTAAATGGCGGAGCAGTATAACTAAAAGAATGGTGCTGGTGCTTTTAGCAGCGAGTGTACTGGGGTTAACAGGCTATGTGTACACTGCTTATCAGGATTATTATCATGTATCAGATCACCCTAATAATCAGGTTCTGAAAACAACCCCATCGGGGAGGGCTTATGAACCTCCCGGCGATTTTCCACAACTGGAGAACGGGTTTTATGTGTACCGTAATATTGAAATTTATGAAGTTCAACGCGAATGGAATCGTCGTTTTCCGGAAGATAGCTTTAGTTTTGTGCCAAAGACGCATAATCCGGAAATAGGGCAAACATTGATCCGTTATTTAACCAGTAAAGGATTAACTAAAGATTCGGCAAGTGTTGCCAGTTTGAGGTTTAAAGATTATAAGCTGATTAAAGCTGGAGTATCCAACCATCTTTATCCGAAATGGAATCCATTGAAAAAACGGCTTTATGAGTTGTTTTTTGAATTGCAGGAATTGCAATATAGCAGAGATGTTTCAGGGCATTCCTTAAGTATGCGGTTTTATTTCTGGAAGGCGGCGTTTCATATTATTGGAAATAATCTGGTGTTTGGTGTGGGCACAGGTGATAGCCAGAAAAAATTTAACAGCGCGTATCGTAAACTTAACGCGCCTCTTACAAAAGAATGGTATCTGCGGTCTCATAATCAGTTTTTGGCTATTACAGTTGCGTTTGGTTTGATTGGTTTGATGGTATTTCTGCTTTCATTGGTATTCCCTTTTTACTATTTAAGAGGAAGTTTGAGTTATTTGTACGTTTGTTTTTTAGGTATAGCTGTTTTCTCCTTTTTATTTGAGGACACTTTGGAGTCGCAAACTGGTCTTACTTTTTTCGCGTATTTTAATACGCTATTGTTAAGTATGGCGTATTTTAGCCGTAGCTTACTACCCAAAAGATAAATGTCACCTGACAAAATAATTTATGCAATTCCTGGTTTAGGGGCCACCGGCGATTTATATGCGCATACACAGGTAAAGGGGTATGTAGTTAAAGTCTTGAAGTGGCCGGAACCTCGTTCGGGTTGGACCATGAAGGAGTACGCGGCCGCTTTTATGCCTCAGTTGCCGGTCAAATCTTCGGTTCCTGTTAATCTTATGGGAGTGTCGTTTGGAGGGATGCTTTGTGCGGAACTGGCATCTATGATTCCGGTGAATAAGGTAGTGTTATTGTCATCCTGCCAGAATGAACAGGAATTGCCATGGACAATTAAGCTGTTCCGTTACTTACCTTTGCACCGTGTTATTCCTGATTACCTGATTTGCCGTATAGGTTATTTAACACGGCCTTTTCTTGGTTTTCCGGTGAGTTATGCTTCGCATTTCCGGTTAATGTTACGACAGATGCCCAAAGGGTATTTTTACCATTGTATGAATTACATTGTTAACTGGAAACGAAGAATCCATTTACCGGAGCTAGTTCGTATTCACGGTCTTAATGATAAAATTCTGTGGCGTTCTAATATTTCAAATGTTAACTTTGATATTCCAAATGGTGAACATGTTATGGTGTTTACGCGTTATAATGAAGTAAATCAGTGTTTGGAACAGGTTTTTAATGGCAATTGATAATTATACGTTATTACAAATGGCAGTGCATGCGGCAATGAATGCGGCAGTAGATGTAATGGCGGTTTACGACACAGATTTTAGTGTAGAGTTAAAAGCTGATTTTTCTCCGGTAACTCTGGCTGATCAAAAGGCCAGTCAGTGCATTGAAGCATGCCTGGCAGCCAGTGGCATTAAAGTAGTGAGTGAAGAGGGAGATGCGCATGATTTTGCTTCCCGTTCAGGGAGTCATAGAATCTGGCTGGTTGATCCGGTAGATGGCACCAAGGAATTTGTAAAGCGGAATGGAGAGTTCACTATTAATATTGCGTTGATAGAGAACGGTTCACCCGTATTAGGGGTAATATACGCGCCTGTTTCAGACGATTTGTATTTTGCACGGAAGGGCTATGGTTCCTGGAAATTAAAAGGGAGGGAAGTGAGTCTCATTCCGGACTGGCAACCGGATATGTGGAGTAGCTTTGCTATCCGCCTGCCTCTTCAGGAATTGCCCTCTGTTTATACAGTCGTAGCTTCCCGTTCGCATCCTGGGCTTGCGTTGAAAACATACATTGGCCAACTGGAAACTAAAAATGAGAAGATAAACACGATACACAAGGGTAGTAGCCTGAAATTATGTTTACTGGCTGAGGGTTGTGCACATGAGTATCCCCGTTTTGGAAAGACCATGGAGTGGGATACGGCAGCCGGACATTGTATCTTAAAGGAAAGTGGCGGTAATATTTATCGTTTAGATACTAAGGAAACGCTTATTTACAATAAAACGGACTTATTGAATCCGGAATTTATAGCGGTTTCGGGACAACGTAAGTAGAGCAGACTCTTTTCTGATAAGGGTTATAAGGGATTATCGTGTTGTCAGTTGTTTCTTAAGATTTGCAACAGAATACCATTGTGGCGCGTAATAAAATACTACTGTCTATTTACGGTGAAAGCATTACTAGTAATACCCCATCAGGTAGTCCAAACCGTATGTTGAGCGTAAGTTTCGCAAGTTATTTTGAACAGCCATTGAAATAACTTTTTTCAAGGTTCTTTGTCTGTTTACTTCTGCAAAATCGGTAGACTGATTTCCATAAGGCATATTATAAGGTATTTTAAAATGTGTGCTATCCGTGGGAATATCGGCGACATAAAGAACACTTCGGCGTGTTTGATTAAATCCATAAAGGTAAAGCAATGAAAAAGGGGTAATGTGGCCTTTTTTAAGCGCATCTGGCCAATAGGAACTTAGTGCTATATAGGAATAAGGATAATGGCAAAAGGTTGGGAAAATGATACTTTCAATGTCTTCACTAACACCTATTAAAAATTCACCAGGGTAATTTCCTGACTTGGTCAACTCTAAAATTCTATTGAAATTATCTGTACAAACCTGAGCGTAATTTTGTTTGCCTTTGCTTTCTTGCTCTTTTGCGGCTCTTTTCAGCATTTCTTCCCTTAAACCCATGTCAATTCGTTTTGTATATTCTGTATTGCCTTTAGAGTAAAGTGTGTTTAAGTTGACCGAATCGCTTATGTATGCGGTTTTAATCAAAGGGTTTGATAAAAGCCTGGTTTTAGTGATACCAGATTGAGCGCATTTATAGAAGAAATGATGGAAGTACTTGTGATTTTTTAAAGCGGCGATCTGACAGGCATTGTAGGCATCTTTTGCAAAAGCAAGTTCGTATTTGCTAAAAAGATGATAGTACTTTGTTATTGAACTATCGAAACTTGCGCGTGAATTACACGCTTCAATGCTTAGCATTGCGTCGTTATATGCGGTGTAGTCGGGGTTTTTTTGTGCCATAAAAAGAGAAGATATTGAGAGTAGTAAAAGTAAGATGTGTTTTTTCATAGATTAAAATTTAGAGTTATGTGTTATACCTGATAGTATTATTTTCTGTTTTCAAAAATGAGTTTGCTTAAAAGGCTTCGGCTTTCCAATATGATTCTGGCTTTTCCGATCACTTTAGGGTATTTTTTAAGTTCGGCCTGATAGAGTTTTGTAGCCACTTTATCCAGAGTGACATAAATTTTATAGCTTTCGCTTGCGTTTTCTGTTCCATTGTTTAGTTCCGGAAGATAACTTATTGAAGAAACGCTTCCTTCTGTTTGAAATGTGGTTTTCTGATTAAAAAGATCTAGGCTTAATAATACTTTCTGGTTACGGTGTATTTTGAGTAATTCTTCATAATTAAGAGTAATGTAGCCTGTTACTTCGGCATCTTCTTCGTAAAGGTATCCCAGAGGTTCGTTGTATTTTAAGTTGTCTCCGTTTTTTATTTCACGTTGTAAAAACAGCTTTGACGGTTTTTTAAATTGCGAGGAAATGGTATTAGTGCTTTTCCATTTTGAAAGGTATTCTTTAAGTTCAGCAATACTGTTTTCAAATTTATTTTTTAATTCGATGCTATTCTTAATGTCTTGTAATTGATTGTATGAATTAAAAAGGACATAGTTGTCTGCTATGTTTGATGCGATGCGTTTTGTTTCAGTGTTTGTGGCGTACTGTTTTATACTCATTACTGCGGCATAAAAGTTGTTATGCTCCGAGTGTACAGTTTCTATTTTATGGATTTGATCTTCTATTTTTAGTACATTACTATAATCTAGTTCATCATCAAATTCTATGATGGTAATACCATCTTTCACCACAGAATCGGTAGGTAAAGTTATAGTCTTTACCGTTCCTGTTTTAGGTGAATATATGGCACGGCCTGAAGGGAAGAGGTCGGTTTGGAAAGTAGTGGTAATGAATTCGGGAAATTTTATGAATGCACACACTATAAAAATAATGGCTACTATTCCTGTATAGACTAATGCTCCCACAAACAGTGTTTTGTTCACAGGCATACTCATTAGTTCTTTGGCTTCTTCAGAAAAAAGTATAGTATTTTCTTCAGGTAAAGTTTTTGCCTTTTGTTCCTTATTTTCCACTGTTTCGTTCACGTTTAGTTTCCTAATTCCAATTGTTTTTTTATCAAATTATAATAGCGTCCTTTCAGTTCCACCAGTTCGGTGTGTTTTCCTTCTTCAACAATTTCGCCATTATCCATAACAATAATATTGTCTGCGTTTATAACGGTACTTAAGCGATGGGCTATTATAACAACCGTTTTGCCAACAAAGAAATGATGCAGTTTTTCTACAATTTCCTGTTCATTTTTGGCATCCAGAGCTGAGGTAGCTTCGTCAAAAAATAATATTTCCGGATTCTTATATAGGGCTCTGGCAATGAGGATTCTTTGTTTTTGACCGGTGCTAAGCCCCATACCTTCCTGACCCACATTTGTTCCATACGACATTGGTATCGAAACAATGTATTCGTGTATATTGGCTAATTTTGCACAGTTGATAACCTTTTCCATATCCGGTAAATCTTCGCCAAGGGCAATATTTTTAGCGATTGTATCATTGAAAATTTGCCCCTCCTGCAATACAACCCCACATTTTGTACGCCATTCTTTTAAATTCAGTTCTGATAAATTTATACCGTCAATTTCTATTTGTCCGGTATTTGGTTTATAGAACTGCATCAGCATTTTTAATAGTGTTGTTTTTCCGCTGCCGCTGGCGCCTACAATGGCCGTTACTTTTTTAAATGGAATAGAACAATTAAGATGCTTAAGTCCAAAAGAATCATTGGGGTGGTACTTGTACGATACATCTTTAAACGCGATAGTGTGGTTAGAGGGAACAGGTATGCTGGCCTGATAATTTTCTTCCTCTTTGGAATGTATCTCCATTAAACGATTTAAACTTAATTTAGCGTCTTGCCAGTTTTTAATGATGCCGACAAATTGAACAACAGGTGCATTTAATTGTCCAATGATGTAGTTAATTGACAACATGGTTCCTAATGTTATTTCCCCATTAATAACCAGAGTAGATGAAAAAATGATAATAAAGATATTCTTTAATTCATTAATAATTCCTGATCCGTTAACTTGTATTTGTTCAATGGCCAGGCTTTTTATAGCTGTTTTGTAAAGCCTTATCTGTACCCTTTCCCATGACCATCTTTTTTGCTGTTCAGCGTTATTCAGTTTAATTTCCTGCATACTGCCGATTAATTCAATCACTTTTGACGTTGTTTGGCCAGAATCCTGAAAACGCATGTAATCCAGTTTTGCTCTGCGTTTCAGAAAAAACAATATCCAGATAACATAAAATGTGCTTCCGGTCAAAAAAATCAAAAAGAGTTTAAAACTGTAATAACACAAAATACTGCCATATAACAGAAAACTAAACACGGAAAAAATGATAGTGATAGAACCGTTGGTTAAGAAACTTTGAATACGTGAATGATCCTGTATGCGTTGCATTAAATCTCCTGATAGACGGGAATCAAAGAAACGAAGTGGCAGCCGCATCAGTTTTACAAAAAAGTCGGAGATCAATGATAGGTTCATTTTGTTACTTATGAGAAGTAATGCCCAGCTTCGGTACCATTCCAGAGTAAGGTTTCCTATAGTAAGCATCAGCTGTCCAAGTAACAAAATCCAAATGAATGAGATATTTTTCGTGTTGATGCCAACATCTACGATGTTTTGAGTTAAAAATGGTACAAACAGTTGCATGAATGCCCCAAGGACTAAAGTGATCAGGATTTGCAACATCACTTTTTTATGCGGCAAGAAGTAAATCCTAATGAAACGGTTTAATTCACGGTTGTTGTCCGATTTGTCTTTCGGTGTTTCCTTGTCAAAAAAAGTAATGGTTGGTTCTAGTAATAGCGCTATTCCTTCTTCTGAGTTTTCATCAGCTTCTCTCGAGATCCAGAATTTTATAAAATCTTTTCGTGTGTATTTTAATAATCCATTTGCCGGATCGGAAACCCAAACATAATGACGGTTCATTTTGTACACAACAACAAAGTGATTTTGTTTCCAGTGTGCTATAAAAGGAAATGGTTTTTCTTCGTAGATTTTTTTCAGTGTTACCTTTACTGGTAAGGTTCTGAAACCTATATTTTCAGCGCCATTACTTAGGTCTTTAAATGAACTCCCTAAGCGTGATGTGTTACAGAGTTCTTTCAGTAAATTTAGAGGATACTTTTTACCATAAAATTCTGTTATAATTTTTAAGCAGGTCGGCCCGCAGTCTTTTTCTTCGTGTTGTATGTAATTCGGGAATCTGAACATAGTCAATTAGCATTGGTCCATTCGCCAAGGTAAGGGTTATAGTTGCATTTTGATGGTTTAGAATAGTTACTTTCCGGATCTGTTATATATACCCGGCAGTCTGTACAAATATATCGGAATTCACAGTCTTTACAGGTTTCTATCTGATCTTTCTTGATGCCCCATAGTGTTTTAAAGGCGGGTTGATTTACAATTTCTTTCAGGTTAGCGCTTTGAATATGACCGAACTTCGTTTTTTGACTGGGGCAATTTTTGACATATCCTCTTTTGTCAACAGATAGTTTTCTGTTAAGACATGAATTGTGGAGCCGGGCTTCAAAAAAACTTTCATAATTTATCGAAAAGTATGAGGGATGAACGGCGCCACAGTGAGTTTCATCGGTAATAACTTCCTTTAATTTTACGCACATGGTCATTCCTTCTGTAAGTGGTTTTACCACGTATTCTTCGTTTGCGCCAAAATAGTATATAGCTCTTATGCTTTGCTGTTTTCCCAGCCACATCAGTACTTCTGCATCAGTATGCGAATCGGAATAAGGGAGAATATAGTCTGCTGACAAGAACGAAAAGTCTTTAAAGATATCATGCACTCTTTTTAACTCATCAAGTGATATTTTGTGGAAGAATCGGAATTGAAAATGGCGGCACTGTACAGTTTGTAATTTTTCAAAAATCAGCCTGAAGTCGTGTTCAGATTCTTCGTCTGAATCTATAATAGCATTGGTGATCAGAGCGGGGAAATCCCAGGTAGTTTGTATGAGTGGGAAAAAGTCCAGTTCATCAGGGTCGCAATAAAAGCCAAATTCTTTTTCTAGTAAAAATGTGATGTACTCATGTATTGTTTCCAGATCTTCAGAGTCATATAAAGAAGAGAGATGACTTAAATCTATTTTATGGTTTTCATCAAAAAGGGCTATAAGATCAGATGGAACGTATTCATAGTTGTTTCTCTGTAAATCGCAGATAATACTCCGGGCCGATCCATTAACCGGAATGCAATTGGCATAGAGTTTAAAAAAGGGTTTTAGAAACACGGGCACAGCAAACTATAATTTAAAAATCCGTGATATGTTTTTATAAAATGGAAATCCAACGGGACGAATAGATCCAATATCATTCAAATAGACTGGTTCCCGTTTTATAGTATCTGGGCTTACTTCTTTTATCTGCCATGCAGAACTGGAAGCGGGGAAAGCACCAGGCTGATTTTTAATGAGTGCTTTGATTTTTGCTTCATATTGGTTTTCAGGCAACTGTCTTTTCTCTATTTTCATACACGAGTTTTTTTGCTATTTGTTTTTCAATATAATAGTTGCAGTGATGTGACAACCACTGAAATTGTCCAATCGGATTTACTTCCAGGAAAACAAACTCTTTTTCGGGTGTAAGTATCATGTCTATTGATCCGGAGTTCATTTGAATAGTATGCATAAATGTATCCAGTAGTTTTTCTACTGTTTTGGGTAGTTTAAATGGTACAATCCGGTTAGGAGTGTCATAGTCATAATTTCTGAAATCTACCTTTGTTTTTTCATTGTTTTGCGAAAAAATGGCCATAGTATAAAATGAACCATGGAAATAAAAAACTCTCAGTTCATAGCGTTTTTCAATGTATGCCTGAAAAAAACTAAGGTGAAAATTGGGTTCGTTGAAAAAAACTTCTAAATCTTTTTTTTCAATAATGGTAGGAGCATAGCCAAAATGTATTTCCTTGCCCTCAAAATCAAATTTGGCAATGTAATCTTTAAATGGTTTGCAAATGACTTTAGTATGGCAATCTATAAAAGATTTTAATGCCGTACCATTGCTGGTTAGGAGGGAGGGGGGGACTTTTAAGCCAAGTTTTGAGGCCGTTCTGATGTTATCTATTTTACTTGTATGTACGTGTTCGAATTTATTAACAGATACAAAGTTGTTATATAGAAATTGGTCAATTGATTTTTTGACGAGTAAGGATTCTTCTGTATTGAATTCGTATAAGGCAGTAAGGAATTTTTGTTCAAACTCATTATTGTATCTGCTAAAACGGATACCGAATTGAAAATAACTTCTCCTGTACCAATAGGAAAAAATTTCATCGGAAGAAATAGTAAGTTGAGTTTGATTAGTGAATGTGATAAGTAATTTAAAGGAATAAACGGTGGATATGTTTATTTCTAAAACCTGAATGATATCTTTTTCCGATATTCTTAAAATTCGTTTTTCTTCGGAAAAGTACTTCATCCATTTTAGTACATCGTCTGTAGAAGGGTCGTAACTTTGTGAAAGGACAAATATGATATCTCTGTTCAATGCCTTTATATAAGATAATAATAAGTCATATAGGGGAATTGCCCCCTATATGACAAATTGAATTACAATTATTTATAATCTATTAAGCGATAGCTAACCCATTAGGGAACTTGTCGCTTTTAAGGGTTCCAGGACCAGGCATTGGGCCATATTTGCCGGTGAGATAAGTGGTAAAGTCACATTGCTGCCAGCCGTTACCATCTCCCCAGTTTACATAAGATCCATCGCAGGTTTGCGTGTCTAGTGAGTCAGATTTACCTGAACTAACAATTTTTGTATCGTACTGTTTACCACCAAAAACAAGATGTGTGTTTTGGATTTCGTTAGAAGCAAACTTCTCAAGTTTACTTTCTGCCAGTTTTTGAAGTTTTTTCATGGCTTTGTTTTATAGGTTATTTGGTTGTAGGTTATCAAGCCTATCTTGGTTTTTTGTAATGTTTTACTACATTGCTGGCCGAGCAATATCAAGATATGTTATTAAGTCCCTGAATACAAATTTTTTAACTATTTTAACAAACGTCAATATGGTTTGAGTTGGGATTGTTGTTTTATGTCGTGTAAGTCTTTCTTTTTGATGTAGTTAAAGAATGATTTATTAATAAAATCTCAAAGTTATTATTACCTTTTAACTAAAAACTAAACAAAGAGGGGCTTTATGGCAAACAATGCAGTTTGTAATGTTTAGATAATACAATGCAGTCAAGTACAATCAGGTTATTCTATTCAATACTGATTTAATATTGAAGTTGATTCGCATTCTAACTACATGCATATTGATAACCAAAGAAGATGAAATGCTGTGTAGTGGTTATTCAGAATACTCAATTCACCTGTTTCTTTTTGATGTGTTCAATCTCAACATGCAAACTCCTTAGCATATTCATGATACTATCCAGATTTAATTCACTTTGGTCGTACTCACTCATATTAATGCTACAGGTGTATTCCCAAAGTTCTAATACATCGGTTAGTTTCACCTTATAGGGAGCATACATCTTGTTGTCCGAATGGCATTCTACAGTACCTTCTTTTTTATTAAGGTTCATCAAACGTTTATAGGAAAGCCCATCATCTTTGGTAACTACCACGTAGGTGCTGCCATTTTTAATATCTTCAATGCGTTCTACGTATTTGGCAATGACAAACGATCCTTCTCTGATGGGAGGCATACTATCTCCTTTAATAGGAAAAGCACGGTGCTTTCCGGTGGGTAAAAAGGGTAATTGCATTTTGGGTAAACGTTCCATGTAGTCAGGATCGGCGTACCCTTTCAGGTAACCGGCACTGGCTTTGAGAGGGATCAGTTCCACCATGTCATTTCCATCACTATCCATCAGAATAGGGAATAAAATCCGGTTTTTTCCTATTTTCATTAAACCGTCCAGATTGGTTTTACGCAAGTCTCCTTTTATAAGTGCATCAATGGCAATATGGAAAAACTCAGATAAACGGATGAGTAAGTCAATGGGGGGTTCGTTACGTGCCTCTTCGTATCCGCCAATGCGGGAACGTGTAACCTGTAATTCTTCGGCTAATTGCTCTTGCGATAATCCTTTAAGTTGACGTAGATATTTGATGTTTTGGGCGATGCGGCTCATTTTGCTATTTATTGTAGTACAAATATACTATTTTTTGTAGTAATTTGCAAGACCTTTAACAAAAAAGCCGCTTATACAAGCGGCTTTTTTGCATTGATTAAGGTAATTACTGGATTACATGTGGGCATTTAGTTTGCTGGCTAAGGTAGCTTTAGGGGCAACGCCTACTTGTTTATCTACTACTTGCCCGTTTTTAAAGTATAAAAGGGTAGGAATATTACGAATACCGTATTGGGCACTAATGTTGCTGTTTAAATCTACATTTACTTTACCCACAACCGCTTTACCGTCGTATTCTTTAGCCAGTTCTTCAACCACAGGACCTACCATACGGCAAGGACCACACCACTCAGCCCAAAAATCAACTAAAACTGGTTTTTCGCTTTTTAAAACTAACTCTTCAAAGTTAGAGTCTGTTATTTCTAATGCCATAATTAAATTTTTATAAAGGTTTATCAAAATTTGTTCCGGTCAAAAATAAAGCCTTTCTGTCATATTTTACCTAAAACATTAAGACAAATTGTTAGCATTTAACTAACTTTTACGTTAATACCGTTTGAGTATAAGGGAATAATGTAAAAACTGAAATGACTTTACCGTATAAATCCATTGAAATGCGTAATATTGGTGTTTGATGCAGTAATAAATATGAGTAGTGTACATAAAAATTTATCAGTAGTGGAAGGGAGCCCGGTGCCATCTGCAAAAGGATATAAAATAGGAATTGTTTGGGCGGAATGGAATTATGAAATTACAGAAGCACTGATGCATGGGGCCAAAGACTTGCTTATAAAACAGGAAATAGCGGAAAGTGATCTGGTGATTTATACCGTACCCGGAAGTTTTGAACTTACGTTAGGGGCTCAGTATCTGGCAGAACATACCGATGTGGATGCTGTTATTTGTATTGGTTGTGTGGTACAAGGTGAAACCCGGCATTTTGATTTTATTTGTAATGCAGTGGCAAACGGCATTACTAATCTGAACATAGAGTATAATATTCCGTTTATTTTTGGGGTATTAACACCCGATAACCAGCAGCAGGCATTAGACAGAGCTGGCGGCAAACATGGTAATAAAGGTGAGGAGGCGGCTGTAACAGCGCTTAAAATGCTGGCATTACGAGATAAACTGGATAAGGAAGCTTATTTATTACAGATAATCACAAACTAAAAACCGCCCTTTCTTATCTGAGAGGGCGGTTTTTTTATGAATTTCAGGAGGAATTCTTACCAGATTTCGACGCGTTTCGTTTCTGGTGTAAACATAGTATCGCCTTCTTTTACGTTAAAGGCCTCGTAAAATTCAGGCATATTGGTTAATGGGGCAAATGCCCTGAATTTTCCGGGTGAATGGTAATCTACCATTAACAAGTGTTTGGTTTCTTTATCTGTGGCTTTGTGTTTCCATCCCTGAGCCCAGGCAATAAAGAAGCGTTGTTCGCCGGTAAATCCATCGAGTTTGGGAGAAGGTTTGCCGTTCAGGGATTTTTTGTAGGCATAATAAGCCATGGTTAAACCGCCAAGATCCGCAATATTTTCTCCCTGGGTCATTTCCCCGTTAATATGCAAGGTGTCAATAACAATGTAGTTGTTGAATTGTTGAACAATCCGTTCTGTTTTGGTTTTAAAGTTTTTATAGTCTTCTTCTGTCCACCACATTTTTAAATTACCATCAGCATCAAACTGGGCTCCTCCGTCATCAAATCCATGTGTTAACTCATGTCCGATAATAGATCCCATAATGCCATAGTTAAACGCGTCATCCGCCTCCGGATTAAAGAAAGGTGGCTGAAGGATTGCTGCGGGGAAGGTAATTTCATTGGTTGTAGGATCATAATAGGCGTTTACTGTAGCAGGTGTCATTTGCCATTCATACCGATCGGTAGCTTTTTTTAGTTTTTCAATGTTTTTTTTGTGAAGATAAGTGGATGCGGCACAAACATTGGCCCAATAGCTATTTGTGCTAATTTGCATACTGCTGTAATCGTCCCATTTATCAGGATAGCCAATTTTTCGGATCAGTAAATCCAGTTTTCGGTTGGCTTGTTCTTTGGTTGCCGCACTCATCCATTGGCGTGAGGCTATACGATCGCGGTACGCACCAATAAGGTTTGTGATCAAGCCATCTATTTTAGCCTTGCTTTCTGGCGTGAAGTGTTTTTTTACATAAAGTTCAGAAAAGGCATGACCCAGATAGACGTCACACATGTTATGCACTCTTTCCCATCTTGGTTTCATTTGTTTGGCGCCGCTAAGTGCTTTGCCCCTGAAAGCAAAGGCATTATCTACAAAGTCCTGACTGAGGTAAGGAGAAGCGGTTTGCAGGAGTTGCCATTTGGCATAGTTTTTCCAGGCACTTACCGGAAATTTGGCAAGCAGGGTGTTCAGCCCTTTCATAAAGCCGGGTTGGCCTACAATGACGGTATCAGGGTGTTGAATGGCTTTTTGCGAGAAGTAATAATCCCATTTAATACCAGGTGTTAAGGCTTGCAGGGTGGTGCGGGTATGAGGGTTATAAGCTTTCTCATAATCCCTCATCATGGTTCGGTTAATAGCGTGTTCGGCCAAAGCCTTTTCTATGTCGTAAGCTTGTTGGGCAGCTGCTTTGGCTCCTTCGGGATAAAGACCTGCTAATGAAAAACTGGTTTCGATAAAGCTCAGATAGGCTTTGCGGATATCTTCAAATTTGGCATCAAAATAATAATCACGATCTGATATACCGAAACCGCATTGGCCTATAATGAAAGAATGTTTTTTCGCGTTTTTAAAATCGGTAGTTACACCTCCTTCAAAAAGCAAACTAACGCCAATTTTATCAAACGCAATTTTAAGATCGATCAGATCGTTGATGGTTTTGATTTTGTCAATTTGCGACAGTTGGGGGGCAATGGGGGTATATCCTTGTTTATTGATACTTACCGAGTCCATTGCTGTTTTATAAAAATCACGGAGTTTTTGAGTGTTACTGTTAGGAATAACCGTTTTATCATTCACTAAATCCGCGTAAATAACTTTAAATTTTTTAAGATTATTTTCATGTATCTCATTAAAACTGCCGTAACGCGAATCGCTGGCCGATAATTGAAATGTTTTGTTCCAATTACCATTGCAGTAGCCATAAAAATCTTTTTTAGGATCTGCGCCAGTATCCATATTAGAAAGGTTAAGTCCGCTGATCTGGCTCCAACCATTTAGAGCTCCCAATACAGATACAAGAAATAGATGTTTTTTCATTATCCGAAATAATATAAAATAGTGTTAAGCGCACGAATATACGCTTTATGACTAAGGAGCGCTAACCTTAGGTCATTTTAACAATTTCGACCGGATTTACGTAAACCAAATATTTATGAACGGTTTTAAAGCCTAATGTGCGGCAGGCGTCTTCGTATTCCTGTAGCTGACGCGCATAGATTTCGTCTTTCCGTTCTCCGGTTTTATAGTCTAATATTGTAACTGTGGTGTCATGTAGCATTAATCGGTCAGGGCGTAATACTTTTCCGCTGACGGTTAAAATTTCCGTTTCGGTTTTTACTTCCGCACCGGGCTCAAAAAAAGCGGCTAATGCTGGATGCATCACAATTTGCCGGATAGAAGCGTTAATATCCTCGGCTTGTAGCGATTTTAGCAGACCCTCCTGCGCGGTTTTTTCTAAAACACCTATTACATCCTCTCTGGATTTAATTTTGGATAGTATGTGATGAATCAGAATACCTTTTTCGCGGGCATACGATTGCTCTGATTCATCATCGAGTTGATAGGCCGCTTTTAAACGGATACTGTCCGAATCAGGTTCAATAGTGAGAGGGGGTAAGTTTAAAACAGGCAGAGGAAAAGTGTGGGTACTTTCAGAAACAGGTGACCGTTTTCCCAATGTGTATAAACCGCTTTCGGTTGCCTGCATGTTGAGCTGTAAAAGGGCGCTTTGTAACCACCCGGCTATGTTGGGCGGTCCCGATTTACTGTATATGGAAATGACATGTAGCCGGCTAACAGCTCTTGTAAATTGAACATACAATAAATTCAGGTTATCCAGAGTTTGTAACTGTTGTTCTTTATCCAGTACGGTTTTTAATCCTGCTTCTTCCAGAGCTTTTGACACCTTCACAACTCCCGCTTTCAGATTTAGTTTATCGCTGTTGATATCCACCCATATATTATCGAATTGAAACAGCGGCCAGTTGCAAAACGGAGCAATGACTACCTGAAATTCAAGTCCTTTTGAGGCGTGAATGCTCATGATTTTAACGGCATCGGCATTATCCGGAATAATAAGAGAAGCGTTCCGTTTTTTAACTTCCCACCAATCCAGGAAAGCCAGTAAATTAGAAGACTGGCTGACCAGAAATTCATTTACCAGATCAAGGAAAAAGCGTAAGGCATTCTGGTGTTTTTGGTTTAAGTTCAACGCGTTGATGATGGTACATACCGTATCAAAAATATTACTTAACCGCAAGGATTTTTCAAATAGAGGAATATTAAGTGACTGAAGAACAGAAAAAAGGTCTTTATGATGACTGATGTCGTATAGTGCCTGATGGTAAACAGATAATGGGATGCGTTGTTCACGGAACAGATAATGCAATACCATTGCCGGTGAAATACTGTCTTCGCGATGACTCAGGTAACGTAGCAGCGCAACAATAACATTTATTTCGAAAATACTATTTAATAGCAGTGAATCGTTCGATACAACCGGTATGCCTTTTTCGCTGAGAAATTCAGCTATCTCGTTTCCAGACCGGTTATAGCGGGTAATGATGCAGATGTCGCGGTAAGAAAAACCATCCAGAAGCGCTTCGGTAATATGGGTTTCAATATGCCCCAGTGTCAGATCATGTTTTTCATCGGTGTCACTTACCTGATGTAGTAACGTTACATAGCCTTCGTCTGAATTACTGATCTTTTGCGCCTGTTGCCCATAAATGCCACGGTGGTGCTCACTCAGAAGATGTTGACTAAGGGCTTCAAACAGACGGTTATTAAAGGTAACTACAGTTTCAGTACTGCGGTAGTTGGTATTTAATTGTTCTTCGTGGTAGTTACGGATCAGGGCAGCTTCGCGTTCTTTCAGAAGCAGATTTTCTGAACTGTTTTTGATGTATGGAAGTTCAGCAAATTGTTCTACGTTGGCATTGCGCCATCTGTAAATACTTTGTTTACCATCTCCTACAATAAGATTGTAAAATCCGGCGGCCAGGGCATTATCCAGCAGAGGTAAAATATTCTGCCATTGCAGTTCTCCTGTGTCCTGAAATTCATCTAGTAAGAAGTGATGGTAACGTTCTCCAAGACGCTCATAAATGAAGGGAGTGGGTTCTGTTTTTACGAGTTCAGAAATACGCTGATTAAACTCGGACAAAAAAACGGTTTGCTCTTCCTGCTTAAATTGACGAATGATGTCTTGTAGTTTTTTCAGGAGCAGGATAGGATAAATTTGTTTTTGAAGTAATGAAAATAGTTTGTATTCCCCCAGTCCCTCGTCAAGCAACTGAATAAGTTCTTTAGCCAGATTTCCCAGAAAAACGGCATGTTCAGACAGTAACTGTTTTTTGTCGCTGTCAGCTTTATCATTGGCCCATTTTCCACTTTGAACAGCCTGAGGCAACCGGGCACCAATCAACTCTTTTTTATCTTTCAGATCCAGTTGATGGCATTTATAAAAGAAGCGTTGAGGCCCTGAACTTTTATAAATAAAATCATCATCGCGAAGGTGATGCGTTTCAAAAAAGTGTATCGCTTCTCCCGCTTTTTGTTTTAATTGCTGTTTAAATTGTTTTATATACGCGTCTATCTTCTCTTTTTCCAGTAAAATGGCATCGGGGCTTAACTGTTCCAGCAGGGCGATGTATTTTTCACTTTGCTCGTTCTGGAGTAAATTAGTAAAATCCAGCAAGTGGCGTTCCGGATCCCAGGTTTCGTCTTCACTTACTTTGTGCAAAGCGTATTCCGATAGCCAATGGGTGAGTTCTTTGTCCTGCCCCAACTGCCCCATTAACTGATAAATAACTTTGTTATAAAACGTTTTGGTATCCGTTTCCAGGTTGAAATTCAACGGTAGCTGTAAATCAAACGCGAACGTTTTTACAATTTTATGGGTAAAACTATCTATGGTTCCAATGGCAAAATCGGAGTAGTGGTGAAGGATTGAACTTAAGAGGAGAGAAGCGCGTTCCTGAAGGTCTTCATCGCTTATACTCAATTCGGTTTTAAGTTGCTGAATCAGGTGCTTGGCTTTGGGGTCGTTGCTGCTGATTTCTTTAAGCGCCTTCAGAATACGGCTTTTCATCTCCGCGGCAGCTTTATTGGTAAACGTAATGGCATTGATCCGCCTGAACTCAAACCCAACGGTTTTCGCATTTTGGAGTGCCAGCCGAAGATATTCTTTTACCAAAGTGTACGTTTTTCCACTGCCTGCGCCTGATTTATAAACTGCAAAGTTTTTCACCTGTCAGTATAAAATTACATAATCCCTTCAAAAAGTTGAAATGGAGTTATGAGCGGTTAGAAAAACTGTAACTAATTCTTGTACGTTTTAAATAGAATGTTGTCTTACATGAATGTTGCGGTTACACAAGGTAAGATGTGTGATAGCTTTTAAGTTCATCGTCAATCACAAAGAATTCATCCAGTTCATCTTCCGGTGTTTTTTCAAGGTAGGTGTTCAGCGCATTTAAAAATGTTTCCAGATTGGGGGCTATTACATTACGGTCATTATCGCCATGCCAGAATTCTATAATCTGCCCTTTTTGTCCACTGAATATTCCTTCGGTATCATAACAAATGTAATCTCCGCTTCCATTACTGAATAACGGAATCCACGCTTCGTTCCACCAGTTTTCCGCTTCAAAATCGGTACCAATCATTTCATTTAGTTCTTGCATGGTTTCGAGTGCTTCGTGTAATGGAATAAACATACTGTTGTTAACGAGCGATTCCATGTTGTCGGTAGATTGGCCGTTCCGCCATTTATAAAGCGCCCTGAGGTCTTTGGGGAGTTTAATGTCAAAGGATTCCTCCATGGCCTTTATATCAAAATCACCCAGTCCTTTATTTAATTCAGCATAATAGTCCGGTCTTAGTTCTGTTAGCAGTTTATCCAGCGTTTTTAATGTTTCTTTCATAATGGGGTAATTTGATAAACCAATTTCGGATTTTTATTTATGGCATGCAAGTGTAAAGTGGTATTGTAAGGTGATACAAAAAAAGCTTAACCGTTCGATTAAGCTTTTTTCAGAATTACCGTTAATCTTCCCGGTTATTTCCGGTAAAGCGCCAAATGTAGTATAGGAGCGTAGCTACAGATCCTAAAGCGGACACAATGTAGGTATAAGCGGCCCATTGTAAAGCGTCTTTAGCGTCTTCATGTTCCTCTGAGCGGGTTAAGCGCGCGTTGTTCAACCAGGCTAATGCTCTGCGACTGGCATCAATTTCTACCGGAAGTGTTATCAGGCTAAACAATGTAATAGCTGCCTGACAAGCAATAAAAACCAGTAACATGGTATTCGTTAATTTGGGCATACTAAATGCCACAATGGCCATACCAAATGTCAGAAAGTTCATAATGGTGGATGAAATCTGAACAGCAGGCACCAGTTTACTCCGCATGGCAAGCCAGCTATATGCTGTGGCGTGCTGTACAGCGTGTCCGCACTCGTGTGCCGATACTGCTGCTGCGGCAACGTGACGGCCGTGATAGACTTCACGGCTCAGGTTAACCGTTTTGTCAGCGGGATTGTAATGGTCCGTTAAAGTTCCGTCAACACTAGTTACCCGTACATCATAAATGCCGTTATCCCTTAACATTTTTTCTGCTACTTCTTTTCCGCTCAAGCCACTGCTTAATGGTTCAGCGGAGTATTGCTGAAATTTTGCTTTCAAGCGGGAACTTACCAATAGTCCTATCAGCATAAAGATGCCCGCAATAATTAAATAACCCAGATCAAACATAGTTTTTAAAATTAGTTACAGGCAGTATCCGCAAAGTATATACCAAGTCATAAGGCATAGTAACAGTGTTAAATATTAGTTAAAAACCTGACAGGATTTCAGTCTGTCCGTAATTAACAGGGCTTGTTTCGTAACTAATGTCAGATGGGATCGTTTAAGGATTCTTTTTCCGATAATTTTAAAAAGTCAGATACCCGGTAATACGTCATTATTACCGGTATTTTGTATTTTGTCTAATTCTTGTTTAGTGATTTATATGAAGCGTCCGGTAATATTGGTTACAAACGATGACGGTGTGTATGCTCCGGGAATACGGCATTTGTCGGCTATTGCCCGGCAATTTGGAGAAGTGATAGTGGTGGCCCCCGATAAACCACAGAGCGGTATGGGACACGCTATTACCATTAACTCCACGTTGCATTTACAGCGCACGCATTATCATGATGTGCCCAGAGAATATTCCTGTAGCGGTACTCCGGTAGATTGCGTTAAGATGGCTGTAAATCATTTACTGCCCGAAAAACCTGATTTGGTTCTCAGTGGAATTAATCATGGCAGTAACAGTAGTATTAATGTCATTTATAGTGGAACTATGAGCGCGGCCATTGAAGGGGCATTAGAGGGATGTAGCAGTGTGGGATTTAGTTTGTGTGATTACAGTATAGAGGCGGATTTTACACCAACTACGCCTTTTATAGAAAAGATTATCCGGTACGCGCTTGAACATCCATTGCCTCAGGGAACGTGTTTTAATGTCAATTTTCCAAAATTACCGGCAGAGTTGATCAGAGGAATAAAAGTAGTAAGGCAATCTAAAGCAAACTGGGTAGAACGTTTTGATGAACGTCAGGATCCCTACGGCCGTTCGTATTACTGGTTAACAGGTGAGTTTGTCAATTTTGAGCCGAAGGCGGAAGATACCGATGAATGGGCATTGAAATCGGGCTATGTGAGTGTGGTGCCTACTCAGGTTGATCTTACCGCACATGCGTTTATTAACACCTGTAAAACAAATTTAGAAAGTACATTATGACCTGGATCGAAAAACTGGATTCCTTTTGGAAGGGCTTGTTAATAGGGCTCTTGTTTCCTGCATTTTGCTTTTTCTGCTACTGGTTGTTTATACACAGTCAGTTAAACTTTCCAAGGGGATTTATTAAATACCTGATGGGTGGATACTTATTGAGCAATGTGGTTAAGTTGTGTGGTCTTGGAAATTTGCTGCTGTTTTATTTTGGGCTTACAAAAAAAATAGATGGGTTTACAAAAGGGATTATCGTAAGTGTATTGTTGTATGTGGGACTGGTAGCTTACATAACGTATTTTCTGGAACCCTCAATAGGATAATTTGAAGTATTTTTTTATATGCGGAGAAGCCAGCGGCGATTTACATGCCGCTAATTGCATACGGGCCATTAAGGAGCTGGACCCCGGAGCGGTATTTGCTTATACGGGTGGAAAGCATTGCGAAACAGCAACAGGTATAAAACCGGTAGTGCATATTAACGAAATGGCTTTTATGGGCTTTGTTGAGGTTGTAAAGAATGCAGGAGCTATCCGCCGGAATTTTAAAACAATAAAACGGGCTGTACTTAATTTTAGTCCCGATGCGCTGGTATTGGTGGATTACCCGGGATTTAACCTGCGTATGGCCAAATGGGCAAAGGAAAGAGGATTAAATGTCTATTATTACATCTCACCAACGGTCTGGGCCTGGAAAGAAAACCGCGTAAATACGATCAGAGATTACACAGATCGTATGTTTGTGATTTTACCTTTTGAAAAAGCGTTTTATGCCAGACATGCTATTGATGTAGAGTTTGTTGGCCATCCTTTGCTGGATGCCATAGAGCAGGAAACCAGATTACTGCCTGAAAGAGCCACCTTTTTGGAAACGCATGGATTGTCTGAAAAACCCATTATTGCTGTATTACCGGGCAGCCGGAAACAGGAAGTGGAACGGATGTTAGAGATAATGCTAAATGTGATGCCTGATTTTCCGGACTATCAGTTTGTCATTGCTTGTGCTCCTACATTTCCTGAAGCGTATTATAAGGCGATCAGGGAGCGGGGCGTTAAAACGGTTAGCAACGCAACTTACCCGCTGCTAAAGTATGCCAGAGCAGGAATAATTAAGTCGGGAACTTCAACGTTGGAGGCGGCATTGTTTAAATTGCCGCAGGTGGTTTGCTACAAAGCCGGCGCAGTTACATTTGCCATTGCCAAACGCCTTGTAAATGTAAAATACATCAGTCTTATTAATCTTATTATGGATAAGCCTGTAGTAAAAGAACTTATTCAGCAGGAAATGAATGCTGAACAAATAACGAAGGAGTTACATTGCTTGCTTGAAGACGCATCCTACAGAGATGCGATGATTGCAGATTATGAAAGGGCTTATGAACGGTTGGGAGGAGCAGGTGCTTCTAAACGATTGGCACAGGGAATTATTAATCATTTAAACCAAAAAAATTGAAAAAGGTTGTTATACTGGTAGTGTTAGCGTTCACGTTTGTTTCTTTTTACTTTGTGCCAAGTGAAGAGTTAACGGTTCGTGTGTACACGCACCTGAAAATCAATTCGGTTCAGTTTACCTGTAATGCCGGTAAATACAGTATTATTGGTGATGGTCAGCCGGTAGCGGAAACGTCAGGTGAAGCCAATTTTAAAATGGTATATATAAACGATAGTATTGAGTTAAGAAGACAGGATGAAAAAATTGGGCGATATAAGTTTATTAAGTTAAAAGGTGAAACATTAAGTGAACTCAAACTAAAATTGATTAATCCGGATCGTAAGCCGCGTATTTATCAGAATGATTTTAATGTGTCGGTTGAAAATGGGTATTTGCGGATTTTGAACGCCATATTGCTTGATAATTACATTGCCGGTGTAACAGAAGCGGAAGCGGGCAGCCGTTCAAATCTCGAATTTTACAAGGTACAGGCAATTCTGGCCCGGACGTTTGCGCTGGCTCATGTTAACAAGCATGTAACAGAGGGGTTTAGTTTGTGCGATCAGGTGCATTGTCAGGCCTATTACGGGAAACCTAAAGACCTGAATATATTTACAGCCATAGAAGAAACAAAAGGAAAGGTAGTGGTAGATGAAAACCTTAATCTGATTGTTGCCGCGTTCCATAGTAACAGTGGCGGACAAACGGCTAACAGCGAAGATGTATGGGGCGCGCATACCGCTTATCTCAGGAGTGTCAGCGATAGCTTTAGTGTAAAAATGCCTAATTCGAGATGGGAACGGAAAATGCCGGCAGATGATTGGTTAACGTATCTGAAGCTAAAGCATAATTATCCAACAGAAAATGAAACCGCACGAACCGAGGCGCTCAATTTTAAACAGGATCACCGGAAAGTATATCTGGAGGCCAGTAATGTGAAAGTACCATTGAAAAATGTAAGAACGGATTTGCAGCTAAAGTCAACGTTTTTTAGTATTTATCCTGTGTCGTCAGATACGATCGTGTTTAAGGGCAGAGGCTACGGGCACGGGTTGGGAATGTGTCAGGAAGGTGCCATGCGAATGACCAAACTGGGATATAGTTATAAGGATGTCTTGAATTTTTATTACAAAAACATTCAGCTAATAGACATGAAGAAACTCAGTTTCTTCAGAGATGAATAACTTATCGGACGAAAGAAAGTGAATGGAAACTTTTGAACGACAATCACCTATAGCCGGTACTGTTAATGAGTTGATTTCAGATCTTTCGGATAGCAGATAAAGTACTTTGTTACTGGCTGTGTCAGGCTTTGTATGTTCAACTGATCGCTGGCTTCTGCTACATCCATCAGTGTGCCATTCCCCATCAAAATGTGAATTTTAAAGTCAGAGGAATTATACGCGCTGTTGTTTACTTCGTCACTTATTACAAAATACGCTGCTTCTTTCAGGGATACGTTGTAAAATCTGGCGGCTTTTTCTGTTAACTCAGTTTTGTACGTGTCGGGTATCGGATGCTGGCCTAATTCAATACGGTATAGTTTACGTTCCAGTAAGCCCTCACTGAGTTTTTTTAAAATGGTATCCGGATGTGTGCTCCATACCTTAATGGCCGCCATAATATCATAATCATCCAGGCGTGCAAATAAATCCAGTAAAACCGGATCTTTTTCGAAATCGGCAGAGGTATAATTGTTTTGTAAAAACTGTTGTAATACGGGGGTGGCAAACAAGGTAATGCCGGAGGCACTCAATTCTTTAGCGCGTTTTAAAATATTCACCAATAGTGTTTCCGCGCTTAGTACGGTTTTGTGTAAATACACCTGCCAGTACATCAGGCGCCGTGCAATCAGGAATTTTTCGATGCTGTAAATGCCTTTTACTTCCACTACAAGTTGATCGTTTATCACGTTCAGCATTTTAATAATGCGATCGCTGCTGATAATACCTTCACTCACACCTGTAAAAAAGCTGTCCCGTTTCAGATAGTCTAACCGGTCCATATCGAGCTGAGAACTTACCAGTTGATGTAAAAATTTCTTTTTGTAGTCATTATTAAAAATTTGTATCGCCAGACTTAGTTTTCCTTCAAATTCTGAATTTAAGCGGTTCATCAGCATGCTGCTGATGGTTTCGTGCGATATACCTTTTACAATGCTGTGTTCCAGTGCGTGTGAGAACGGACCATGTCCTACGTCATGCAGTAAAATAGCAATCAGGGCAGCGGTTTCCTCTTCTTCACTTATTTCGGTACCTTTTTGTTTCAGATTTAAAAGTGCTTCCTGCATCAGGTGCATAGCGCCAATGGCGTGATGGAAACGCGTGTGAAGGGCGCCGGGGTACACCAGATTTGTTAGTCCTAATTGTTTGATACGCCGTAAACGCTGGAAGTAAGGGTGATTAATAAGATCGTAAATTAAATCACCGGGAATAGTTACAAAGCCATAAATCGGATCGTTAATAATCTTGCGTTTGTTCTGCGTCATAAATCAAAAAATCTGTTAAGAAAGCCGGCATCATTTCATTAAATTTAAACGGCATCACAATTAAAACTAAATTTACTACGTTATTTGTGATATTGCAAAGCTATGGACAAAATTCAGATTTTATGGGCCGATGATGAAATTGATTTATTAAAGCCGCACGTGTTATTCTTAAATGGGAAGGGATACGATGTTATAACAGTGGTAAGTGGCGACGAAGCGATTGAGCAGGTAAAGGCTAATCCCAATATTAGTGTGGTGTTGCTCGATGAAAATATGCCGGGCTTGAGTGGATTGGACGCTCTGACGCGTATTAAGCAATATAACAATGATTTGCCGGTAGTCATGATTACAAAAAGTGAAGAAGAGCATATCATGGATGACGCTATTGGTAGTAAAATAGCCGATTACCTGATTAAACCGGTAAATCCGAACCAGATTTTATTGTCTCTGAAAAAAATACTGGACAACCGCCGCCTGGTAAGCGAAAAGACCAATACCGGTTACCGGAAGGAATTCGGCCAGATTGGAATGACGATTAACGATAATTTGAATTGGCAGGAGTGGCAGGAAGTATATAAAAAACTGGTGTTCTGGGAACTGGAAATGGATGGCGCGCACGATAAAAGTATGCTGGAAATACTCAAAATGCAGAAGTCAGATGCCAACGCTCAGTTTTTTAAGTTTATTGAAAAAAATTACGTTAACTGGCTGAATGGTAAGACTGAAAACCCGCCGGTAATGAGCCATACCCTCCTGAAAAACAAATTTATTCCGGAACTCGATAAAAATGAAAATGTATTTCTGATTGTTATTGATAATTTGCGATACGACCAGTGGAAAGTGATTCAGCCTATTATTCAGAACTATTATAAGGTGGAAAAGGAGGAATTGTTTTTCAGTATTTTGCCAACGGCTACGCAATATGCAAGGAATGCTTTGTTTAGCGGATTATTACCTAGTGAAATGGAGAAGCGTTTCCCTGATTTATGGTTGAACGATGAAGATGAGGGTGGTAAAAACATGCACGAGGAAGCGTTTATGCAAGCTCAGTTGAAGCGTTTGGGGAAAGATGTGAAAATGTCCTATAATAAAATCACCAATTTCAATGCGGGCAAACGTCTGGCAGATAGTTTACACAGTCTGCTTCAGAATAAGTTGAATGTAATCGTGTACAATTTTGTGGATATGCTAAGCCATGCCCGCACCGAAATGGAGGTAATCCGCGAGTTGGCTGATGATGAACCGGCTTACCGCAGTATTACAACCAGTTGGTTCGAACACTCACCTTTGTTGGACATGATAAAGCATCTGGCAGATAAAAAGGTAAAAGTGGTCATTACTACCGATCATGGCACCGTGCATGTAAAAGAACCCACTAAAATTCTTGGTGATAAAAACGTCAATACCAATTTGCGTTATAAGCAGGGGAAGGCGCTGGACTATAATCCTAAGGAAGTATTTGAAATCAAAAATCCGGCAGATGCCTTTCTGCCTAAACAAAATGTTAGCACCCGATACGTGTTTGCCAAAGAGGATCGTTTTTTCGCTTATCCGAATAACTTTAATCATTACGTAAACTACTATAAAAACACGTTTCAGCACGGGGGCGTTAGTTTAGAGGAGATCATTATTCCTTATATAACCCTTACACCACGTTAATGCCTCGTCTTATTCTCATAGGGTGTGTACTTTTAGTAAATCTGGGTCTGGCTCAAAAGCGGGATACGACGTTTTTTGACTTAAAAGTAATGATGGACAAGATGCATGCCGATTATGTGAAGGTGTCTTCGGATAGTGTGTATTTTAAAACGTTTGAGCGGGATACGGTTGTAGAGGGTAAATCGTACACTTTTAACCGCTTGGCGAATGACTATTATGTGAAACGCTGGGGTACGGCCCGGTTGGCCAAAGGAAAGGATTATCCGGATGTGTATTTTGAGACAATTAACGGGGAGGCAAAAGCATTAAGTGATTATAAAGGCGATCTGACGTTTCTGGTTTACAATTACGCGTTTTGTCAGTCGTGTTTAAATATGACGGATACACTACTTGAGTTTATTACGCCGTATGTTCAGGATCATACAGTTAATGTAATAACGTTACTATCCGATCATAAAGTGGATGGTGAGGTTTTTTATGAAAGGTATAATGCCAGGGTACAACTTGGTTTTATCAGTAAGGAACAGGAGCAGGATTATACCTTAAACATGGGTACCCCTTTTCTGTTTGTTTTGGATAGAAACCGTCGAGTGATAGGTTTAGGAAGTTTAATGGATATAAAGCGCTATACTAATCTAAAATCCCTAATTTTGGGGGCGCTTGAAAAAAACTGAACAGTATATATTTACCGCCGCAGAACTGGAAGCTACCTGTCATTCATTACTGAGTGTACTTCCGGCTCCTTCCATTGTGCTACTGGAGGGACAGATGGGTGCGGGGAAAACCACACTGGTAAAACAAATCTGCCAATTATTAGGGGTTACAGATGGAATTAGTAGCCCAACCTATTCGATCGTTAACGAGTATCAGGGGAAAGATCATCTTATTTTCCATTTTGATTTGTACCGCCTTAAAGATGTGCAGGAGCTGATGGATATGGGTTTTGAAGACTATTTGTATCAGAATGCCTGGGTATTTATTGAGTGGCCCGAATTAGCTGAACCCTTTTTGCCGGATCAGTATGTTCATTTGAATCTTGCAGTTGATGGAGAACAACGCGTACTAAGCCTTACTTTATAAAAAATGGGATTATTTAATCGTACACATAAACCCGATCAAATCGCCGATGTGGTATTAATTGGCGCGGGTATAATGAGCGCCACACTGGGAATCTTATTAAAAACGCTTAACCCGCAATGGCGCATTCAGATTTATGAGCGTTTGGATAAAATTGCGGCGGAGAGTAGTGACGCACTGAATAATGCGGGGACAGGCCATTCCGCTTTTTGCGAATTGAATTACACCCCGCAAAAGGAAGATGGTACTATTGATGTTAGTAAAGCCATTAAAATAGCCGAACAGTTTGAATTATCGAAACAATTCTGGGCCTGGCTGGTGGAAAGGAATTATGTGAGCAAACCAGAGCAATTTATTAACGCGGTGCCTCATATTAGTTTGGTTTGGGGCGAAGAAAACAAACAGTTTTTACGCCAACGATATGAACTGTTGCTGCAACACGCGTTGTTTAAAGGGATGGACTATACCGAAGCGCCGGAAACGCTGAAGCGCTGGATGCCATTGGTTATGCAGAACCGATCTGGAGAGGAACAATTTGCCGCCACACGGATGAGCATGGGTACGGATGTGAATTTTGGTGAACTGACCCGGCAGATGTTGCAGTATCTGGATGATCTGGATGGTGTAGATATTCATCTTTCGTATGAGGTGAGGGATATTGAGCGAACAGCTGACGGAAGATGGGAAATTAAAGTGAAGGATCTGGTGGATGATGAAAACCATTATTGCCATACGCCGTTTGTGTTTATTGGAGCGGGCGGAGGGTCTCTGCCGCTGCTTGAAAAATCGAATATTGAAGAGGCGGAAGGGTATGGTGGCTTCCCGGTGAGTGGACAATGGCTGATTTGTAAAAACAAAGGGCTGATAGATACCCATCATGCCAAAGTATATGGTAAAGCGGCAATTGGGGCGCCTCCTATGTCGGTACCGCATTTGGATACACGGATCATTAATGGCGAAAAACAGTTGTTGTTTGGCCCCTACGCGGGGTTTTCTACTAAGTTTCTGAAACATGGCTCGTATTTTGATTTACTGGAGTCCATTGAACTGGATAATATTGTTCCGATGCTTTCGGCCGGGATACACAATATTCCACTTACCAAATACCTGATTGAGCAG
Source organism: Sediminibacterium sp. (assembly GCA_030054095.1). Lineage (GTDB taxonomy): Bacteria > Bacteroidota > Bacteroidia > B-17B0 > Aurantibacillaceae > Aurantibacillus. The sequence continues at coordinate 154,102 of JASGCO010000004.1, read as the reverse complement.
GTACGGCAATCGCCGGAAGACCGGCTGGAAGCGTTGCGTCAGTTTATTCCGGATGCGAAAATGGAAGACTGGGTGCTGGAAGAGGCCGGACAGAGGGTACAGGTAATTAAACGTGATAAGGAGGAGGGCGGTATTCTAGAATTTGGTACTGAAATTGTGAACGCGGCGGATGGAAGTATAGCGGCGTTGTTGGGCGCATCGCCGGGGGCTTCTACGTCTCTTAAAGTAATGCTGGATGTAATGAACAGGTGCTTTCCGGAGCAGATGAAAAGTGCTGTCTGGCAAACGAAATTAATCGAAATGCTTCCATCGTATGGGAAAAGTTTAAACGCGGATCCCGCGCTGTGTGAGTCTGTAAGAGCACGAACCTCATCTATTCTTGGACTAAATTATGTTTAACCGTAAATAGACAGTAGGATTTTTATTACGCACCAAAATTTGCGGCTGCGTTTGAGAATGCTCAATCGACACATCCCGGCTCAAATGTACACTGTACATTTGCCCTGGTCTTCAAAATATCGTTCTTTCGCGCATTCCGGCTCATATTGGTACAACCAATATGCCCTCTTACAGTCCTCAAGTTTGCGCTCCTCAAACCCATTGCAACTTTTGGCGCTCATTACAAAATCTACTGTCTATTTACGGTTTAAGGGGAGACAGACTGTATAGTGCTTATCAATTGGCACAATCTTCTTTTGATATACACACTTTTAATGGTTCCATATCCCCTCCGGCCAGGGATTGGAGCGGCAGCCCTGCGCGGCCATTTGCGAGTCAGCGCACGGGTTGAGGGGGCGACTACAGAAGCCACCGCAAACCGCTGCGATGCCGCAAAGGGTAAGCAGGCTACAGCGGAAAGCCCGGCCCGGTGAGGTGGTAAACCTTTTCCAAAGTTTCGAACTTTGGAAAAGGTGCGCGCAGAAAACGGGAGGCCGCCAAATCTGATACGTTAGATTTCCTGAAAGACTGTAGTACAACCGGGTGAACAGAAACGGTATTCCCATTTACCGACTTTTTCTACCACTTACCGATCCATGCTAACGGGTAACCTAAAGTGGCTTGTAAAGGCTTTAGGCTTACAATACCTTTGATGTGTATTAAAATTTAAAACGATAAATATGACAACACTTGATAATTCAAATCCGAATGATAATCAATTTCAGGAATGGGAACGTAAACACCGAAAGGGAAGAATGATAGGAGGGGTTTTACTTATTGCCGCCGGTATCTTATTCTGGTTTAAAAAGGCAGGTTTAATAGAAATACCACGATGGATTTTTTCGTGGCAGATGTTACTGATTGTAATTGGTTTGGTGTCGGGGATTAAACACAATTTTAAAAATGGGACCTGGCTTATTTTGATGAGTATAGGTGGTATTTTTCTGCTGACCGATTTTATACCTGGCCTTAATCTGCGTTTTTATTTTCTGCCGGTTTTATTAATTGTGATCGGATTGGTTATGATTTTGAAGCCAAAGAATAAGTACCATTATTACCACCGGTATAAGTACCGTAAAGGGCATTGGAATTGTTATGAGGGAACCAATTCTAATGATCCGGTTTTTAATACCACCGATGAGTATTTAAGCATTAATAATGTTTTCGGAGGTGTAAAAAAAAACGTGATTAGTAAAGATTTTAAAGGGGGTGAAGTAAATAATACATTTGGTGGTTGCGAAATAAACCTGATGCAGGCGGATGTAGTTAACGAGGCGGTGTTGGATATGAATGTGACGTTTGGAGGGGTGAAATTACTGGTGCCGCCGCACTGGCAGATTAAGTCGGATATTACGACGGTAATGGGGGGAGTAGAAGATAAACGCCCTGCAACTACAGGCCCGGCGGGTGCTTATCAGTCATCGAAAGTGCTGGTACTAAAGGGAAATGTGTTTATAGGGGGCATTGAAATTAAAAGTTATTAGTGGTTATAAGAACAGGTAATGATTATGAACTGGTATATTGTTAAATTAGTGTTTAGTATAGAATCGGGCCCAGAGGCGCAGTTTGATGAACAGCTGCGGCTTATAAAAGCCAGCAATACCAATGATGCTTATTTTAAAGCTAGAAATATTGGTAAACAGGAAGAACTATCGTTTAGTAATGCCAGCCATACGATGGTAAAGTGGCGGTTTATTGATGTGCCGGAAATAAATTTGTTGGGTGAACTGAAGGATGGTATGGAGGTGTATTCGACTACTGTTGAGTCGGAGGATAGAGAATTATATGTGAATACGGTTAAGAAGAAGGCCATGACGATTCAGAGCCGCGAATTGGTTCTGGTTTAAGAGAGTAATGCTGATAATGGTAATGCGGATTTTTGTAATTTGAATGGATGAAATAAATGGAAAGCCATGTCTGTAGTTAAAAACGGTAAGGTTTTATCGCGTGCGCGACTCATGCTTTGGTTATCACTGGCATGGGTCGTGTGCGCGTTTATTCAGGTGACTGTTTTGCGTGATTACGGATTTAGCCTGAAAGCCGCGTTTGCGGACGCACTTGTTTCGAACGGACTTTTATGTGCCTATTCGATTCTTACCATTCTGGTGTTCCGGATGTTTAATGCAAACTTTCAGGATGTTTACCAGCGTCTGGGATGGGTGTTGTCAGTTACCGCTATTATTGTTTTTAAGGAAAAGTGGTTGATTCATTTTTTATTGGCGGATCCGGCGTACGATGCGTTTTTTCAGCAACACATTTATTTAAGGGTATGTGTTACCATTTTATTTACGTTGCTGGTTACCTTGTTAACGTCTATGTGGTATTACTTTCAGGAACAGAAGGCAGCAATGTTGCAACGGGAGAAAGCCCAGCAAGCCCTTAAAGAAAGTGAATTAAACAAATTGAGGCAACAGTTACAACCTCATTTTCTATTCAATAGTCTTAATTCTATCAGTGCGTTGGTGGTATCGGAACCTAAACAAGCCCGGAAAATGATACAGAATTTGTCTGATTTTTTGAGAGGAACCATTAAAAAGGAAGATAATCAATTAACGACTTTGAGCGAAGAGCTTACCTTACTTGAATTATACCTTTCCATTGAAAAGGTAAGGTTCGGCCATCGTTTGCAAACGCAAATTGATGTTTCGGAAGGGGTAGAGGGCAGTAAACTACCGCCTTTGTTGCTTCAACCTTTACTCGAAAACAGTATTAAGTTTGGGTTGTACGATGTACTGGAATCAGTTACGATCACATTAACAGCCAAACTGAATCAGGAGAATCTGGAAATTGAACTTACGAATCCTTATGATGAACAAACGGCGCAGCAACGGTACGGTGAAGGTTTTGGGCTGGCCGCTGTTACCCGGCGATTGTATCTGATTTACGGGCGGAATGATTTGTTGACGATTACGCGCAAAGACAATCAGTTTACCTGTTTGTTACAGATTCCTCAACATTATGTTTTAACCCCTTCGGTGTAATTTATATGATTAGAGTAATAATAATAGATGATGAGCCTCTGGCCCGCAGTATAGTAAAGGAATACCTGATGGCTTATCCGGATATGCAGGTTCTGGCAGAATGTAATGATGGATTTGCCGGGGTAAAGGCGATACAGGAACATAAACCGGATCTTATTTTTTTAGATATACAGATGCCTAAAATTAACGGATTTGAGATGTTGGAATTGCTGGAACAAAAACCCTCGGTCATATTTACAACAGCGTTTGATGAGTACGCTTTAAAGGCGTTTGAGCAACACGCTGTTGATTATCTTTTAAAGCCATACAGCGAAGAACGTTTTGAGCAAGCAATAAAAAAGTGGATGGCGCAGAATCCCCAGAAACAAATGCAGGTTCAGGTGGAAGCATTACTGAACGCTCCGGTGCCTAAACACCATGATGAGCAACACCGGATTGTAGTTAAAGACGGCAGTCAGATTGTTATTTTACCGGTAAGTGAGGTAACCCATATAGAAGCGTATGATGATTACGTGAAGATATTTAACGCCAAAACGTTTTTCCTGAAAAAACGCACCATGGCGTATTACGAAGATCTATTAAATCCATCGCAGTTTGTGAGGGTACACCGTTCGTTTATATTAAATCTGGAACAACTGACCCGTATTGAACCCACTGATAAAACAAATTATATGGCCATTTTAAAAAATGGAACCCGGATTCCCTTAAGCCGGTCGGGTCATGCTAAATTAAAAGGAATGTTGAGATAGTTTTACCTTTGCTGTTTCGTGTATCAGCGTTTTATAAATGCTTCCAGAGTTTGCAGATAGGCACCAAAGCCATACTTCAGTGGTACTTCGCCATGATCGGCTCCGTTAACGGCAACATGTTCTTTAAACGCGCCGTTGTGATTATCGTAAACCGGTTTGCCATGGGTGGTATAACTCAGAAAATTATCGTTTAAGCCGTGTAGCCAAAGTAAAGGCTGCGCGCATAATTTAATTTCTTCGGCGTTATCAATTTTAAGATCGGTAAAATAGGCTGCGGGTAAATTTAACTGTGAGGCATCCTGTACCATAACGGCCGCGCTACCAAAGGGAGCTTCCAGAATAATTTTTGAGGGCGTTAAAACGCTGGGATGCGCGCTTAACTCACAGGCGGGGGCGCTGCCAAGACTAAATCCATATATAATGAGGCGTTGAGAGCTGAGTCCCCGGTCTTTTAACCATTGCAGGCAGGCGTTTACATCGGCATATAATCCGGCCTCGGTGGGCTTGCCTTTACTCAGACCATAGCCCCGGTAATCCATCATTAATATACCGTAATGATTTTTGCCACCGGTATAGGCCAGTAATTTGGCTCTTTGCCAGTAAAAATCCATGTGCCATTTATTGCCATGACAATAAACAATAACCGTATCGGTACTAATTTTTGCCATGTCGCCAATGTAAAGGGCTTTAATGGTGGTGCTTTGTTTTTCGCCGGGGGCCATGGATTCGAGATCGAACAGGGTAACGCGGTTGGCGGGAATCTGATAGGACGCATCAAGAATGAAGTCCTGTTCGCCGGTATAGTTATCGAAACGGTATTCGTTTATTTTTTCGGTGTTGTTAAACAGATTATCATCCAGTTTAAGACAGGAACTGAAAATAACACTAAAACAGATGAATGCGACGGATAACGGTTTATATACCATGTTGCTTTTTTTCATCATCAGAAGGTGCGTGTTAATGTGTAATAAATGCCAAAACTTCCTTTTTGCCGTATGCCGATATAATCTACCACGCCGGGTTTTGAAGGTACGCCAACGCCCAGGTATTTTAATTCGAACTGATGGCGGTTAAGTGTTCGTGTTACAGTGTATCCTAAATGCAGGTTAGGCATGGCGTGGCGCTGCTGCACCCGTCCATGTGCTTTTTTCGCGGATAGTTCAAACCAACTCATGGCCCCGGCATACCAAAAGCCTTTACCATTGGTTTGTTCGTATCTCAGATTCAGGTCAAGGCTGGGCCATATTCTGAAACCGCTCTGGTTACGCAGGTTATAGGCTATCTGTAAGGCGGGTGAAGTGGAAATTGCCCAGTTTTTCGGGGCTTTCCAAAGGTTGGCACAAATACCAATGTCGTGCTGAAGGTTGCCAAACAACAGCGACGTTGTGTGTAAGCTGCCGTAAGCGCTTACATTTCCGGTTACGCCATATCCATAGGCCAGTGTACTAAACGGAATGGGAATGGCCGCGCCGGCGAAGCGGATCAGCGGACCGCCCATATCAGCCTGAATGGCCCGTTGTTTCGCATTTAAGGGTTTTACAAAGCGACTGCTGCTGCAAGCTGTTCCAAGTAGCCCTATTAGTCCTGGTAATGCGAGCAGGTATTTTAAAATTGTATAGTTCCGTAAAAGCACCTATCTGGTTATTTCCGTATTATTCAATAACCAGTTTGTTGGTAAACACCTGTTCCCCGTTTTTAACCTCCAGAATATAAATACCTGGCTGTAATTGAAGAGGCAGTGTTAGTTGTTCACTTTGTTGCGCTTCGGTTACAAAATGCTTCATGAGTAATTGCCCCTGAAGATTGAGAATACGTATTGCTGTGCTGTTTGTATTTCCTTTTTCGATAGTAAGTGTTACCTGATCGTGCGCTGGGTTAGGGTAGGTGGTAACAAAGGGTGAGGTGTTTGTAATGCTGTTTAATCCACCACTTAGGCAAAGTGGTAGTGGTGTTTCGCCGCTAATAAAAAAATGGTCAATGGTAATATCCTGATCGAGCGTGGTGTTGTTGCTGACTGTTATTGGTATTTGAAGAAGTCCTCCAGTGGTTTTCATTTTCGGAGATGCATAATGGAAATAGGCTTTGCCTTTTATTCTCAAATTGATGGATGAATTGACAAGTGTTTTGGTTTGTTCTGTTCGGTTAGAAAGAACGGCGATATTTGCGGGGATTGAAAGGTTGGCGCAAAGCACCCTTACTTTCAGATCGGGATAGATATTGTATTTGGAACTGGTTAAACTGGTGTCGGTATCGGCCCATATAAATGCAATTCTTGCTCCTGAAACGTCTCTGGAAAGTTGCAGACGGTTTCCGGAACTTACTTTTTCGCCGAACGCGTCTAGTGTAAACGGATTTACCGTAAAGCCACCCGTGCCGGAAATTGCGCCGGGAATTTCAGTCATCATGGTGTCCACGGTAAATACCTGCCAGTTGCTGGTATTGGAAACATGCACAAAATCGTAAATGTAAGGGTAGGAGTTATTGGTGTAACTCCAGCGGGTTTGCTCTGCTCCGAATTCGCTGTTAAACGACATGGAGTCGGGGTGCTGTGAGGCGGAACTCATTACGGTGGTGCCAATGTGCAAATTGTCCATGCCATCCACCGAAACATCGTATCCATCCCCTACGTTAAAAAACGGAATTTTAAGGTTGCTGTTGGTAGTAATACCGGCTATTCTGTTTTTTACAATTTGCATGGCAGGCGTATTAAAATCTATCCCGTTCAGTAATGTCCAGCTTGCGCCACTGTTTGTGCTTTTGTACACAATGGGTTGCCAGCCGCTGTTTGATCCGGATTGCCCGGTACGCGAACCAATAAATACCACATATCCAACAGTCCCCTGTTCGTTCCATGCCATACGGGCTTCGCTCCAAAGCGATAATTCACCCCCTGATTCCTGAATAACCGGTGGAATCAGCGAATCGGAACTCCATACAAACGCGCCGGCATTAAATGTTCCTTTTACGACTTGCCCGCCTCTGTAACCGGCGTTATTATTTACATCGCCGTAAATGCCGCCAACGGTGCGAATGAGGCCGTCGTCGGTAACTGAAAAACCATAGCTGGCAAAATCAACTTGCCCCATTCCTGGAGGAAAGGGCGCTGTGTTGGAAATAAACTGCTGATCGGGTCCTGGCGCGTTTTTAGGACTTAAAGTAACACTTTTACTGGCAAACCAACTGCCGGTCCAGCCGCCGCCATCTGTTGTTACACCGCATCCTACAACATAAGCATTCGACCAATTATTATTTCCGGGAGCACTGTACAATCCACCTTGCGGGTAGCGCCCACGATTAACATTATTAACCCAAATACAGGTGCTGTCCCAGGTTACGCCCATGTTGTTCGATAGCATGGCTACCATAGTCCCCGATTTTCCGTTGGCATTGGCTCCTACAGCATTATAGGTTGGGCTTTGACGATGTATAAATGAAATGGCATCAATGTTGTCGTTCCATAATAATGGGCGCTGATTCGGGTTTAAAACCCCAAAAGCGTTCATGGAAGAACTGATCAGCATGGCGGTAATAGCGGCATTGGATTTAGCAGCCTCTGTTTCTGCCGCTGTGGGCGGAGTGATGAGTGTTTTGGCAGCCGAAGGCTCCGGTTCCTGAAATCTCTTTTTGATGAGTGTTTTAACAGAGCGGACGCCGCTGATTTGATTACGGGTAATTTGCTGTGCCTGAAGCGAAACAGCAAGCGAAAGGAAAATGGTAACTACTAAACAGTTTTTCATGGGATGAAGTTGTCTATCAAATATAGCAATTAAACGGTAAACCGTATCAGGATACGTTTTCTGTCATAATCTGGGATAAGAAGAAGGCTATATACAAAGCAAATACTAATTTTGAATGATGATAATCACAGATACGGTATTTAAGGCTGGCGACGCTAAACGCACAGACATTGTGAAAGCGGAGTATGATCATTGTACGTTTTCAGGATTGGATTTATCGGATGGCGATTTTTCCAGTTACAAATTTGTGGATTGCACCTTTAACGATTGCAACCTGAGTTTAGTAAAGACTTTTAAAACAGGATTGTGTAACGTAAGGTTTGTGAATTGCAAATTACTGGGCTGGCGTTTTGAGCAATGTAATCCTTTTGCTTTGGAAGTGATTTTTGAGAAGTGTTTATTGCAACACGCTACGTTTTATAAATTAAGTCTGAAAAAGACCTTATTCAGGAATTGCGTGTTACACGAAACTGATTTTTCGGATAGTGATTTTTCGGAAGCCGATTTTAGTGGCAGTGACTTGGCAGGATCTGTTTTTGATAATACCAAACTGGATAAAGCGGATTTCCGAAGCGCGTTTAATTACGTTATTAACCCTGTAACCAACCGGATTAAAAAAGCCCGGTTTTCAAGTACGGGACTAAAAGGGTTAGTGGGGGCGTTTGATATAAGGGTAGAGGATTGATTATATCTTATTCCACTCCCAAAGCCCAAATTTCATGGATTCCGGTAATTTATAACCGAAATTTTTGAGCGTAAGTAAAATATTACCGCGGTGATGCGCTTCGTGCGAAAGTATATAACCCAGAAACGGAATAAGCCCTCGCTTAAAGCCTTTTAAAACCCCTCCCTTTTCTATGCTTTCTTTTAACATAACAGCAATACGTTCGGCCGAAACCTCATGCAGATTTTTAAGAAAGTCAATGGTTTTCTCATCTTCCGATTTAACAGTGGCGAGATTGGCAATCAGTTTTTTATTATACACTTCCAAACGCCAGTATCGCACATTGTACAGGTGTGCCAACTGATGGCCCACACTTCCTCCCCCACGTTTGGAAGTGGTTAATTCCAGAGCGTCGTTACTCAGCGCGTTTAATAAAAGCAGGTTGCAACGATGGTTGATGTACCATGTTTCCACTATTTGTTGTTCGAGCAATTGCATATATTAAATCAAATGAAACGTTGGGTTAACTTCAGCCGGATCCCACTTTGCAGACTTTCGGAATGGTAAAAGAGTAAGGCTTTCCCATTTTGTGTTTCGGTAAGTATTTCAAAACACTTTCCGTTAAAGAAGGCGGATTGAACGGTTACCGGTATGTAGTTTTTACGGGCATTTTCCGATATCTGCCATACGTGCGGGCGGACAAGTGTTTTGGGCTTTAAATGTTTATCCGGATGTACAACATCGCTCTGATGCATGATAAAATAATCGCCTAATAGTCCGGCAATTTTCTGATTTTTCGGGGCATAAAAAACCGTTTCTGTTTTTCCGTACTGAATCAGTTGCCCGTCTTCCATGATGCCAATATAATCGCTGTATTTAAGCGCTTCTTCCGGTATATGGGTAATCATGATAACGGCGGCGTTTTTCGTTTGTACTTCGCGACGGATAAAATGAAAGAGTTTATCTTTCATGAGTTTATCCAGATTGTTAAAAGGCTCATCTAACAGTAATAATGGCGGAATGCTACTCAGCGCACGGGCAATGGCAACCCTCTGTTTCTGACCGGAAGAGAGTTGTTTGGCTTTTACATCTTTCAGATTTTCCAGATCCAGTAATTTCAGTAATTGCTGGCTGCGTCGTGCTTTGTATTCATCCGTGTAACCAATCAGTTTATCCCAGATGTTTTCGCGTACGGTGTGATTATCCAGTACATAAAAATCCTGACTCACCAAACTCATAGATTCATGCCCGGGAATTAAATGAAACGCCGGCCCTAATACTTTGTGTCCGTTAAATGTAATGCTTCCTTCCTGCAAATCCTCTAAACCATAAATGCACTTAATAAGAGTGGTTTTACCACTTCCGCTTTTACCAAGAAGTGACAAAAACGACCCTTCTTTCAGTTGAAAAGAAATACGACGCAGGCCTTTAAAGCGGGTTTGTTGCGGGTAATTAAAGCCTATATTAACAAGGTTTAAAATAACTTAACGTATTAAAGTAAGTGTGTTTTTCAGGTTGTAGCTTTTGCCATCAAAGCCAGTGGCTTCTACTACATAAAAGTAAACACCCGGTGAACAGGGCTCGCCACTAGTGGTGCGCCCATCCCAAAAACCATTCAGCCGGTCGCTAAAGAAAACCAAATTACCATAACGGTTAAAAATACTGAGTTTAAGTGCGGTAAGTCCTGCGGTGATGGGTTTAAAGATGTCATTTACACCATCCTCATTAGGCGAAAAAATATTTGGTAACGTAACGCCTGAAGAATCAGCGATTCTGAAACGGTAGGACAGCGTGTCGTTACAGCCACCCGTTCCCAAAGCAACAAGATTTACGGTGTAATTACCGCTGGTGCTATAACTTTTAACGGTGTTTACGCTGCTGTCTTTTGGGGTAATGTCGCTAAATATCCAATAGTTTTTAAAACTTCCGCTTGAAAAATTGGTGAGTTGTAATTGGCTTGGGTAACCCTGTGTGACCAGACTGGCGTTAAATGAGGCCTGTGCCGCTTGTGTAACCACTACGGTTCGTGTAGCAACCGCACTACCTGTAGTATTGGCAACAACCAATCTTATAACATAAGCGCCGGCATTCGAAAACGTATAATCAATAAAGGTGCCACTGTTATTTGGGGTAAGGGTACCGTTATAAGCGGGCGTTACCGACCAGGAGAAAGAAGTAGGGGTATTCGTAGTTACACTGTTAAAACGAATCGGTTTTCCGGTACATAATGTGGCAGAAGGAACGGTAATGCTTGCCGTTGGAAGCTGCGCCATTCCGGATAAAGCAAATACAGACAGTAGTAAAACAATTCCGCGTAAAATCATATAGCTTTATAAATGTACTAAAAAATCCAATGTGTTTACGCCATCCGCAAAATCACTTATAACAGGTTGCTGTGAATTACCAAAAGGAATATAATTCTTACCGGTAAGGCATTGCAGCGATTCAGACTGTTTGGCTATTAAAGTGTTTAATTCGTCGTTAGAAGTGTAGTATTGATAATGTAGTACCGCAACCGGCGAATGCAGAGATTCATCTTCTTTCAGTAATAAAAAATTATTGTCGAGTAAGGGAATACTTCCCATCAGGTAAATAGCGCGATTGTATTCATAATTATTGGCGTATTTTTTATTATCAATCACCTCTTTAAACGGAAAAATGGCTTCAAAAAAAGCAGAAAAATTGTAATCCGCAGGCACAAATAGTTTAGAAACATTTCTGCAACCGAGACCGAAATACGTGAAAATGTCTGTTCCCAGCGCTTTTAGTTCAGCTTCTGTTTCTGAGCCGGTAATAACAGCGGCACTGCTGCGGTTTTTACGGATAATATTCGGGTATTTTGAGAAGTAATGCTGAAAGTAGTTGGAGGTGTTGTTACTGCCGGTGGCAATAACAGCGTCGAAGTTACTGAGTTTATTATCTGTAAAAAACAGCCGCTTTTCAAATGCCGGTTCATAATGGCAAAGTAGTTTAATAAAGAACGGGATCAGTACATTGTCATCGGCGGATAGTTTTAGCAGGAGATGATGACCGCTCAATAACACGCACACCACATCGTGGAAGCCTACCATTGGAATATTTCCGGCACAAATGACCGCAACCGTTTTTGGAGAAGTTGTATCCGGCACATCTTGACAGAAAATACTCAGATCGGAATCGTTTAGTTGTTTAGCCCATGATTGCAGCGCAAAATCAACATTTGAACGCGTAAACCAGCCGTTGTGAATAAAAGCAGAGTCAATAAGCGCATTAAGTGCCAGGTGGTAATTTTCTTCTCCGGCGTTAAATTTTGTTGAATAATGCCGTTCCAGAAACATTCCTACTTGAACAAAGGCCGCTTTTCGCTGTTTTAAAACCATATACTTCGTATATTTGCGTAAAATTTAACAAAGCTAAGTAAAAATGGCGATTAAGATAACAGATGAGTGTATAAATTGCGGAGCCTGTGAACCGGAATGTCCTAATAATGCGATCTATGAAGGCGGGGCTGAATGGCGCTTTGCCGATGGAACGAGCCTTAAAGGCCAATTTAAAGGAGCTAATAGCGGACTGGAAACGGATGCTTCTGATCCTCAGGTGCCTAAAAGCATGGATGTTTATTTTATTGTAACGGATAAATGTACAGAGTGTGTTGGTTTTCATGATGAGCCTCAGTGCGCGGCTGTTTGCCCGGTAGATTGTTGTATAAAAGATGACGATCATGTGGAGACCGAGGAGCAATTATTGGCTAAAAAAGCCTCCTTACACCTTTAAAAAAGACTTGAATAATATAAAAAAAGCTGTATATTTGCAGCCTCATTTAAAAGCCGCTGTTTACACGAGGTAAAGAATGCTTTTAAATTTAAACTTAAAATCTATTAAAAATGAGCTTATTATTAGATTACGTAAAAAAGCAATTAACTGCTGAAACCAAGCACCCTAAGTTTAAAGCAGGAGATACAGTAACAGTATCTTACAAGATTAAAGAGGGCGATAAAGAACGTATTCAGCAATTCAGCGGTGTGGTAATTCAACGCAAAAATGAAAATGCTACAGCTACATTTACTGTTCGTAAGATGAGTAATGGTGTAGGTGTAGAGCGTATCTTCCCTGTTGCATCACCGTTTATTGACAGTATTGTATTAAATAAAGTAGGTGTGGTTCGCCGCGCTAAATTATTCTACTTACGTGAGCGTACCGGTAAGTCGGCACGTATCCGCGAAAAGATTCAAAATAATAAAAATAACGCGTAACAGCGTCTGTTGTTCTAGTTTAACAAAAGGTCATAGATAAGTCTATGACCTTTTTTATTTTTGCAATTATGAGTGTGTTTTTAACCGCAGAATGGCGAAAACTGGTGTTTTTTAATTACGAGATACCGGAGCAATTAGTAGTGCCGTTTTTACCGGCACATACTGTTTTGGATACATTGAATGGGAAGCATATTATTAGTCTGGTTGGCTTTTTGTTTAAGGATACCCGTTTAAAAGGCATTAAAATTCCGTTTTATCATACATTTGAGGAGGTAAACCTCCGTTTTTACGTAAAACGCTTAATGCCTGATGGCACCTGGCGCAGAGGAACCGTGTTTATTAAGGAGGTGGTACCTAAAGCCGCTGTTACCTGGGTGGCGAATCTGTTTTACCGAGAGCATTATGTTACATTGCCCATGCAGCATAGTCACACATCAGACCAAATAGCATACGGTTTGCAAAAGAAGGGTAGCTGGCAACGGTTTCAGGTTCGTTATATTGCTGATCCGAGGCCGATTCTGCAAAACTCAGATGTGGGATTTATAACAGAGCATTACTTCGGATATACACGGCTTTCAGAAAGGCGCACTTCTGAGTACGAGGTTACTCATCCGGTGTGGATGCATTACCCGGTTCAGGAAAGCTTGCTGAATTTTGATTTTGGATTGGTTTATGGCCCCATGTTTGATTTTCTGAATACGGAAAAGCCATACTCAGTGCTTTTAGCTGAAGGAAGTGAAATTTCTGTATTAGCTAGAAGAATAATTGAGTGATATACGGAATAAAAGAGGGGGTGTATACCCGGTATTTACCGGGTGTTTTGTTGTTTAGTCACGTAAAAAACCCCGTTGGTCTAATAATGGGTGCTGATCTGAATAAAATGTGAAAAAAACGGGGATGCTAAATTTTTAATCCCAAATAAATACCGATATTTGTTATCGCAAACAGAAAAGAAAAACACGCGCGGCTGGGAATTTTTGGTTGTGTATTCACTAGCCGCGCTTTTTTAGATCAATATCTCCCTTTTTTTTGTAATTCCATGTTTATTTTTAGTTCGTTTTTATGTTAAAAACAAGCGATTGTTTTTAAATAACTGAAAATCAGTGATTAAGGTAAAAGTACGGTAGGGTAATAAGGTTTTTGTTGGTAATAGGGTTGTTTACAAAATCATTTCACCGAGTTTAACTCATCTGGCAGGTGCCTGAAATCGTACTTTAATTTAACAATCCGTATGGATTTGTTGATTAAGTCACGTATTATAAAGGAAGTCAGTAAACCAGAAGATGCATCCGTAATATAACTGATCTCTTGTGTTTGTAAACTATTTTTAAACTGCTTTTCAGTAAGGAGTTCACCTTTATCATCATAAGCATACTCACGTTTAAGGGAAATATCGCCATTGGCATTTCCGATAAATTCAGCAAAACGTAATTTACCGTTTGTATATTCAAAATGGTGTTTTTGTATCAGCCAGGCTGCCACATAATTTTCCTGGATATCGCTTACATGTACACTGTCTTTTTTGATAATAACGCGTTCTTTATACACGCGATGTTCGTTATTGTAGAAAAGCTGCTTGCTTTGCACCGGATTTAATGTTTGGTGCCGGAAACTATCAATGCTTAATACAATCTGATTTCCCAGAATAAAAACAGATTTGTCATTGGATGCGTTGGTTTCCCGCATTCGCCGCTCGCTCTGTATCTCTCCTTTTTCATTATATAAATAATAGTAACCCTGATAAACCCCACTTCCGTCAGAGTAGCGTTTCACCAATAATTGATTACTGGCATTATACAGATAAATTGTATTAATGGTATCGAAAAAATACTCAGTTTTTGTATAACGAACAGCGGGTTTAATTAATCGCCGGCGATGGTACACTGGTTTAGTGAAGTATTCTTTTTCGTGAGCCCTCGCTATATCTGTATAATAATAGCGGCTTAAGAGGGCGCTGTCGTTAAATTCATAAACTTCCGTCAGGTTTTTATCAACTGCTACTTCAAAGTCTTTTTTATCAATAATGTCAAAAGTGATGCGTTTTATAGCGTGTTTTTTTATCACGTTCCGGTTAAACGCATGTTGTTTTTCAAAGGCCGATTCATAACCAGGCAAAAGTACCTGAGCATTCAAAAAAGAGAATACAAGTACTAAAATTGAACTATACAGCCAGTTTTTCAAATTGTTGCAGCGCGGCATTTACCGAATTAACGGGTAACTGACAAGTGTTATTGCGGCATACATGAATCAATGTGTCCGATTCCTGCCAGCGATGTTTTGTCAGTGCCAGTTCCGAAGGGTGCCTTGCTACTGCTAAAATCGTGTTTGGAACGTAATGTTGATGCCATTCCAGAATTTTTTCATCAACACGTTTACCAACAATCGCCACCTCGCAAAAAGGGAAAAGTACCTGTAATGCCAGATTGCCCCAATTACTGTAACCAGGACCGTATTTTTCCATATCTCCGGCTGTTGCCCGTAACATATTAAGGGCTTTTTCCATAAAACCGGCATTGCCAAAGTAATGCCCCAGTTGCCATAAATTAATGGCCATTTGAGAGTTAGAGGAGGGGATGACATTGTCTGACACCTCTGTATTCCGTACAATAAGGTCTTTATCTGCCTTATGAGTGTAATGGAAATACACGCTGTGCGCGTCACCAAAATGTTCCAGAACATATTCGCAAAGCGTATTGGCCGTTAGCAGGTAACTTTCGTCTGCACAGGCTTTATAAAGGGAAATCAGCGCTTCAATACTAAAAGCGTAATCGTCTAAAAAGGCATTTATTTTCACCTGCCCGTTTTTATAAGTGCGGTAAAGTCCACCCTTTTTTTGTGTCAGGGTAGTACATAAAAAGTCTATACCTTTTTTGGCAATTGTCAGGTAGTGAACGTTTCCACTAATAAGATACCCATCGGTGAATGCTTTACAGCAAAGTGCCTGCCATGCGGTGAGGGTTTTATCATCGAGTCCGGGTTTTACGCGTTGTTTTGCGGCTGTTTTAAGCTTATTTTTAAGTAAGGTTATTTTTTCCTCCAGTTGTACCGCATTTAACTGATATTTGAAAAGTAAGCCGGCCACATCGTCGGTATGCATCAAAATAAAGTTACCATGTTCCCAATAGCCTGTATCATTAACGGAATAGTAGTCCATAAACAATGGAGCATCCTCGCCCAGCAAATCTTCGAGTTCTTCTTTTTCCCAAACGTAGTATTTTCCTTCTTCTCCTTCACTGTCGGCATCTAAAGCACTAAAAAACTGGCCTTCGGTACCCATCCATTCGGTTTCAATAAATTGCAGGGTTTCATTTACAATACGTAAATACAACGGATTTTTATGCCATTGCCAGGCTTCCGCGTATAAACTCACCAACTGGGCATTGTCGTACAGCATCTTTTCAAAATGCGGCACTTTCCAATATATATCGGTACTGTAGCGGGCAAAACCGCCGTGCAACTGATCGTATAATCCACCATGCGCCATTTTACGCAATGTAAGTGTAACATGATCCATTAATGAATCATCTCCGCTTAGGTGAGCGTAGCGTAATAAAAATAAATAGTTAGAGGGCAGGGGAAACTTTGGCGCCCGGTTGGGGCCACCATGAATTGTATCAAAACCCTGTTTCCACCGGTTTAGCATAGTCTCCAAATGTGAACGCTGAATGTCAGTGTCGTATGTGTTGGATTGCAAAATACGCTCGCTTTGTTTAAGACCCGCAGTAAGTTCTTCCGCGTATTCTAATACTTTTTCCGGCTGTTGGTGAAACAGGTGTTGCAGATTATTCAATAACTGAAGCCATTTGGGTTTATGAAAATACGTGCCTCCATATACAGGACGTCCATCGGCAAGTGTAAAGCAATTTAAGGGCCATCCGCCTTGTCCGGTCATTAATTGTACCGCTTGCATATACAGCATATCTACATCCGGACGTTCTTCACGATCTACTTTTACACATACAAAATGCGCGTTCATGACTTTGGCTATTTCTTCATCTTCAAAACTTTCATGCTCCATCACGTGGCACCAATGGCAGGCGCTGTAACCAATACTGATTAAAACCATTTTATGTTCACGCCGGGCCTGATCAAAAGCTTCGGGGCCAAACGGCACCCAGTTAACCGGATTGTGGGCGTGCTGTAAAAGATAAGGACTTGTTTCGTGTATAAGGGCGTTGGTAAATTTCATGAGGTTAAAAGTACTAAAAACACGGCATAGGTTTTTTATGTTAACTGATTACACGGGCAGAATCCATCTGGAAAATTTCAATTCTTCTTCGGGATAAAAACGCCATTTTAATCTTTTTATAGTTGAGATTGAACAGTTTTCCTGATAAACTTAGCTTACAGTTTAGTTTTCGTATGGAATGTGAACTGTTTTATGCATTAAGTTTAATATTCTTAATACTTAGTGTGTCAAGGGTAAATTTTGACAAAGTCCGGGAATTGTTATCTAATATAATTTCCCCCCTTATCAAAACCTGTTTCCTAAATGTTTACCTTTATTCCTCTATTATGAAACGTGTTTATTGGATCATCATTGCGGGCATACTGTTAATTGGTAGTTTACTGCTGTTTAAATTTATGAAAGGTGCCCAACCTACTGATGTGGTGGTAGAAAAGGCCTCACTGCGCACTATCATTGAAGTGGTTAGCGCTACCGGTAAAATTCAACCGGAAGCGGAATTGAAAATTACCAGTGATGTAAGTGGCGAAATAACGGAATTATTGGTTAAAGAAGGGGATCAGGTTAAAAAAGGACAGCTACTATGCCGTATAAAACCCGATTTGTATGAAAGCGCCATTGATCGTGTGGATGCCAGTGTTAAAAGCAGTATGGCTAATCTGAATACGACCAAAGCACAGTTGGAACAAGCCAAGTCGAACCTCATTAACGCGCAGGCTTCGTTTGAACGGAGTAAAAAATTATTTGATCAGAATGTATTGTCGCAACAGGAGTACGATGCGGCAAGAGCACAATACGAGAGCGCAAAGGCAAACGTGAGCGCCATAGAGGCAAGTATTAATGCAAGCGCGTATAATGTAAAAGGGACAGAAGCCAGTTTAAAAGAAGCGCGTTCCAATCTTGATAAAACATATATTTACGCTCCTGTTGACGGAACCGTATCAAAGTTGAATGTGGAAAAAGGAGAACGGGTTTCTGGTGTTACCGGATTGCAGGGAACAGAAATACTCCGGTTAGCGAACCTGAACGAAATGGAAGTGAGTGTAGAAGTTAACGAGAATGATATTGTTAAAGTACATCGTAATGATACGGCTATTATAGAAGTTGATGCGTACATGGATAAGAAATTCCGGGGAATTGTTACTGAAATAGCCAACTCAGCCAACACTAACGGAATATCGGTCGATCAGGTGACTAATTTTGTGGTAAAAGTGCGATTGTTGCGTGATTCGTATGCGTTTCTGGTGAATGAAAGTAACCCCGTACCGTTTCGCCCGGGAATGAGTGCAGCTGTGGATATACAAACCAAAAGAGTCAGTAATGTTGTAGCAATTCCAATACAGGCGGTAACAACCCGTAATAAAGATAGCTTAAATGCGGATGCAACACGAGGAGATGAGTTTGGCCCACCGGAATTACAGGTAAAAAATGATCTGGAAGAAAAAGAAAAAAAGGATGCTGAGGAAGAGGAACTGAAAGAACTGGTGTTTTTGATACAAGATGGCAAAGCGATACAGAAGGTTGTTACCACTGGCATTCAGGATAACGATTATATTGAAATTTTGTCAGGGTTACAAAAAGGCGATGAGGTAATCAGTGGGCCATACAGTGCTGTATCAAAGAGTTTGAAAGATGGGACTAACGTAAAAGTTGTACAAAAAAGTGAACTTTATAAGTTGAAGTAGTGGAATTTGTACTACACATAGAAACAGCCACCAGCTTATGTGGCGTGGCTTTGTTCCGGAATGGTAAACTGTTTACCGAGCGTTTAGATACAGAAGGAATGAATCATGCGGAGAAATTGCATGTTTTTATGGAAGATGTACTGAGAGAGGCTGGTATCAAGCCTGGCGAGCTTACGGCAATATCTGTTAGCGAAGGGCCTGGTTCTTATACCGGATTGCGTATAGGAGTCAGTGCGGCAAAAGGTCTGGCCTTTGCATTGAATAAACCACTTGTTTTGTGCTCTACGCTGGCTATTATGGCTAACGGTGTAAAACAACAACTTAACAACGAATCAGATCCGTTTTTACTCTCTCCCATGCTGGACGCCAGACGAATGGAGGTATATACTACTATTTACAATCAAAATCTTGAAGTAATTAATCCGCCATCAGCCGTAGTTGTTGACGATAACTGGAAACAAGCACTGCCATCAGGTAGTCCTGTTTATTTTTTCGGGAATGGAATGCCTAAGAGCAGGGATGTCCTGCAGTTATCAGACGCCCGTTTTATTGAAAACATACTACCGCTTCCTATGTATGCTGTGGATTTAATCTCCGAGAAAATACGCCTGAGGCTTTTTTCGGATGTGGCTTATGCGGAACCGGCTTATCTGAAACCCTATTTCTTTGCTACTCCAAAAAGGCAAAAGAGTCTTTGAAAGGGAGTAATGATGACTCTCATACTGTATTTCATAGTATAATCACCTAGCCAAATTGTTTTTCCATTCGTATTCTGGCAGATGCCTGATGAATAGGCTGATTTTAAGAGTATAATCAGTTGCAAGGTGTTTGCAGTATTTCATCTGTTCAAACGTATAATAATAGATTGAACGGTAACCTGTTTTATGGCTAATGATACTGATGAACTATTTGTAAAAGGATGCTTGATTATCTGGTATTACAGTTGTGTAAAAGCGTCAGAATAAGCGGTAAAAATCGCTGGCATTAAAAACAGGTATTTATACCTATTGCGGAAGAATATTGAGGATCTAACTTTGTCAGAGTAACGCGCCTTACTATACAAAATTCAAGAATGCTAAAAACTAAACTAATCCAAACCTAAAATTAAACATTATGGAACCTTTACTTGGAGAAATCAAATTGTTTGCCGGTAACTTTGCCCCACAGGGGTGGTACACCTGCGAAGGCCAACTATTATCTATTGCACAGAACACCGCTTTATTCTCTATTTTAGGGACAACGTATGGCGGAGATGGTATTCAAACGTTTAAATTGCCTGATTTGCGTGGTGCTTTTCCTACTCAATGTACAAATTTAGGAGGCGCTCATCCTGGAGGAACTTATGCGTATGGTCAGATGGGAGGCAGTCAGAGTTATACAATTACCTCAATAAACATGCCACCTCATACCCATTCTATAGTGAAAGGTCCGGGCTCAAATCTGCAAGGTAGTGTAACGGTTGCAACGACACTTAGTGCCAATGCCAGCAGTACAGGTTCGACGACAACACCTGCAGCCGGAAATACACTGGGAAAAGTAACAGATTTGTCAAGTGCAGGTACCGATGTTGGGGTTTATAACAACCAACCAGCCAATATAGCGTTGGGTGGAGTTAACTCAACTGTAAATAATACACTTACTTTTGACCCTACCGGATTAACCCTTACGCCTTGGGGGAGTGGTCCTATGCCGGTACCAACTGTTCCGCCTTTTGTGGCCATGCAATATATCATTGCTTATGAAGGGATTTATCCTTCGCATCCTTAAGATTTAAAACTAACTCAAACATTAAAAACAAAATAATATGGAACCTATATTAGGAGAAATTAAAATGTTTGCAGGAAACTTTGCTCCAAAAGGCTGGTTTACCTGCGAAGGCCAAACATTGGCTATTTCACAGTACAGTGCTTTATTTTCACTACTTGGAACAACTTATGGTGGTGATGGTATTCAAACGTTTAAATTACCTGATTTGCGTGGAGCATTTCCTACACAGTGTACAAACATTAGCAGCCCACACCTAGGTGGAACATACGCGTACGGACAAATAGGAGGAAATCAGAGTTATACAATCACATCTGTTAATGTGCCGCCTCATACGCACAGTATAATAAAAGGACCAGGAACTAATCTGCAGGGAAGTATAACAGTTGCAACAACACTTAGCGCCAATGCCAGTAGTACAGGTTCAACAACAACGCCTGCCGCAGGTAATACACTTGGTAAAGTAACGGATTTGTCAAGCGCTGGTACCGATGTTGGCGTTTATAACAATCAGCCAGCTAATATAAATCTGGGAGGTATAAACTCAACAGTTAATAATACATTAACGTTTGATCCAACAGGACTTACCCTTACGCCATGGGGAAGTGGTCCATCGCCTGTACCAACGGTTCCGCCTTATGTGGCTATGCAGTACATTATAGCATGGAGCGGGGTGTATCCATCAAGACCCTAAAAAACTCACCAACCAAAAGCGTCCGGAATAAAAAATCGGGCGCTTTGGTTTTGTTAGGAATGAAAAACAAATAAAAATGTAAGTAAAAAATTAAAACAAAAGGTATATTTTTGCGGATACTAAACGACGTTAAAACAGACCTATTTTCACAAGCCATTAATGGCAGATTTTTTTAAATCGGAAATGATAAAAGCGAAAGCTTTTTAAATATATAAAATGAAACGAATATTACTACTTTTAAATGTTGTACTGCTTTTATGTATAAACGATATGTTTTCGCAAGCAGGCGTAACATTTCCTGTAACTGGGATTACTACCTTTGCGAACCCTACTAATACCACTCTGGCAACATCCGGACCCTGTGTGCCTTCCAAAACGGCTTCTGCTGCCGGATGGAGTTTGTCTGTGGCTTCAAGCAGTAATTGTGCTATTATTTGGGTGGGGGCAGCAGCTGGAACTGACGGTCACATTAATACAAATGCTACCCCCGGAGGGTTTCAATGGCTTGGTGTTACGTATGGATCGGTAGATGGAAGTGAATTTAAACTGGAGCAGTTGAATATAGCGACAACGTCGGCACCAATGACGGGTTTTGGTTATGTATTTAATGGATATAGAAATGGCGCACTTGTGGCCGGAGCTTCGCTTACATCGGCACCAATAGCGGTAACGGGAGTAACAAATGGCATTACAGTTACCTTTACCAATAATGCGGCATTCAATAATATAGATGAGTTTAGAGTTGTTCCTACGAACGCGTCAGCTCAGGGAAATCTTTTTATGCTGGATATTACAGTTGCAACGGCTATAGCCCCCTGCATTACCCCAACACTAAATGTAGCATCCAGTTTAAATGTATTATGTAATGGCGCATCAACCGGAAGCGCGGCAGTTACAGCAAGTGGTGGACCATCTTATACCTATACCTGGTCGCCAAGTGGTGGTAATGCTGCATCCGCTACCGCATTAAGTGCCGGAAATTATACCTGCACGGTAACTAATAGTTGCGGTGCTACTGCTACGACTACTGTTGCCATAACGCAGCCTCCGGCGCTGATACTTACAGCGTTATCATCTACAAATGTGTCCTGCAATGGAGGAAATAATGGTGCGGCATCGGTTAATCCTGCATCTGGCGGCGCAGGTGGTTATACGTATAACTGGACCCCGGGTAATCCGCCGGGAGACGGAACTACCAATGTTACCGGTCTTGTAGCTGGCACCTGGAGTTGTACAGTAACGGATGCTAATAGTTGTACCCGTACTCAGACATTTAATATTGTTGCACCACCAACACTCAATCTATCACCTTTATCACAAACGAATGTATCCTGCAATGGAGGAAATAATGGTGCGGCATCGGTTAATCCAGCGTCTGGCGGCTCAGGTGGTTATACGTATAACTGGACACCTGGTAATCCGGCGGGAGACGGAACTACCAATGTCACCGGCCTTGTAGCCGGTACCTGGAGTTGTACAGTAACGGATGCTAATAATTGTACCCGTACCCAAACATTTACTATTACCCAACCGGCAGCTTTAACCTTAACCCCTTTGTCACAAACGAATGTGTCCTGTAATGGCGGAAATAATGGTGCGGCATCGGTTAATCCGGCGTCTGGTGGTGCCGGTGGTTATACGTATAACTGGACCCCGGGTAATCCGGCGGGAGATGGAACTACTAATGTTACCGGCCTTATAGCCGGCACCTGGAGTTGTACAGTAATGGATGCTAATAGTTGTACCCGTACCCAAACATTTACTATTACCCAGCCGTCAGCTTTAACCTTAACTCCTTTATCACAAACGAATGTGTCCTGTAATGGCGGAAATAATGGTGCTGCATCCGTTAATCCTGCTTCAGGTGGTGCCGGTGGCTATACGTATAACTGGACACCTGGTAATCCAACAGGAGACGGAACCACCAATGTTACAGGTCTTGTAGCTGGTACATGGAGTTGTACAGTGATGGATGCAAATAGTTGTACCCTCACGCAAACATTTACTATTACCCAACCATCTGTTCTGAACACGGCCACAGCGGTAACTAATGTGTCATGTTTTGGAAATAGTACAGGATCTGCAACTGTTACGGCTTCTGGTGGATCAGGTGCTTATACTTACTTATGGTCTTCCGCGCAAACCACTTCGGTAATCAGCGGATTAAACGCTGGTCTACGAACTGTTACAGTAACAGATGGAAATGGATGTACGGCAACTAATACGGTTGTTATTACGCAACCCGGTTCCGCTTTAGCAACAGCCACTGCGGTAACCAATGTATTGTGTTTTGGGAATAGTACAGGATCTGCTACAGTTACAGCTTCTGGTGGATCAGGTGCTTATACTTACTTATGGTCATCTGCACAGACTACTTCAGTCATAAGTAGCTTAAATGCCGGTGTACGAACCGTTACGGTTACAGATGGAAATGGATGTACAGCAACTAACACTGTTACAATTACACAACCTGCTTCAGGAATTATTACCACTACAGCTGTAACCAATGTGTTATGTAATGGTGGTAGTACGGGGTCAGCTACAGTTACGGCTTCTGGCGGTGCCGGTGCTTATACTTATTTATGGTCATCTGCGCAAACTACTTCCGTTATAAGTGGATTAAATGCCGGTGTGCGAACTGTTACGGTGACCGATGCCGGTGGTTGTACAGCGACAAACACCGTTATAGTTACCCAACCACCTGTTCTGAACACGGCCACAGCTGTAACTAATGTGTCATGTTTTGGAAATAGTACAGGATCGGCAACTGTCACAGTCTCTGGTGGATCAGGTGCTTATACTTACTTATGGTCATCCGCGCAAACCACTTCAGTAATCAGCGGATTAAACGCTGGTGTACGAACTGTTACAGTAACAGATGGAAATGGATGTACAGCAATTAATACGGCTGTTATTACGCAACCCGGTTCCGCTTTAGCAACAGCCACTGCGGTAACCAATGTATTGTGTTTTGGGAATAGTACAGGATCTGCTACAGTTACAGCTTCTGGTGGATCAGGTGCTTATACTTACTTATGGTCATCTGCACAGACTACTTCAGTCATAAGTAGCTTAAATGCCGGTGTACGAACCGTTACGGTTACAGATGGAAATGGATGTACAGCAACTAACACTGTTACAATTACACAACCTGCTTCAGGAATTATTACCACTACAGCTGTAACCAATGTGTTATGTAATGGTGGTAGTACAGGATCAGCTACAGTTACGGCTTCTGGCGGCGCCGGTGCCTATACATATTTATGGTCATCTGCGCAGACTACTTCCGTTATAATTGGATTAAATACCGGTGTAAGAACCGTTACGGTGACCGATGGAAATGGATGTACAGCAACTAATACGGTTGTTATAACACAACCAGCAGCATTAACTGTCACTGTCTCTCCTCCATCTTTAACATTGTGTTCAGGTAATTCCGGCACGCTTACAGGAAGCGCGGGTGGAGGTACGGGAGTAATAAGCTATTCCTGGAGTACAGGCGCAACTAATTCTGTTATAGTGGTATCCCCAATAGTAAACACCAATTACACACTTGTTGCAACGGATGCAAATACTTGCTCTGTAAGTGCTGTAAGAGTAGTAACCGTTAATACAACCCCAACAGTATCAGCACTTAGCGGATCCATTTGTTCAGGCCAGAGTTTTACGATTACCCCATCTGGAGCAGCTACTTATACATATTCCGGCGGTAGCGCGGTTGTTAGTCCTGCAACAACCAGCAGTTATTCAGTAACAGGAACCAGCGCTCAGGGCTGTGTAAGTATTAATACAGCCGTTGTAACCGTATCAGTAAACGCGATACCTGTTATCAGCGCGTCCTCTCAAACAATATGTACCG
>JASGCO010000004.1:0-129013 GCA_030054095.1 Sediminibacterium sp. | reverse complement strand
GTCAATACAACCCCAACAGTATCAGCACTTAGCGGATCTATTTGTTCGGGTCAGAGTTTTACGATTAATCCATCGGGAGCTTCTACTTATACATATTCCGGCGGTAGCGCGGTTGTTAGTCCTACTGCAACCAGCAGTTATTCAGTAACCGGAACCAGTGCTCAGGGCTGTGTGAGCATTCCTGCAGTTGTTGTGGTAACGGTGAATACTATTCCTATTTTAACAGTATCCTCCCAAACAATATGTAGTGGTGGAACGGCTACACTAACAGCCAGTGGCGCCTCTACCTATTCGTGGAGTACAGGCGCGACTACCGGAAGCATTACAGTGACACCCACGGTGAATACGACGTACACGCTAAATGGCGTAAGCGCATCCGGATGTACGGCTATAGCAGTAACAGCAAGTGTAGTTCTTGGACCCGCTCCTTCTTTAACGGTTAATTCGGCCACTATATGTGCAGGAGAAAGTGCAACGCTTACGGCGTCAGGTGTAAGTTCATATAGCTGGGGCACCGGAGCTTCAACGCCCAGTATTGTGGTGTCTCCGTCAGCAACGGCGGTTTATACACTTAGCGGGCAGCAGGCAGGTTGTCCGGTAGTAGTTACAGCCAGTGCCGGGGTACAGGTTAATGCATTGCCACTTATCAGTGTATCCGGAAATACAGTACTATGCGCCGGACAAAGTACTTCACTGACCGCTTTAGGGGCATCATCTTATAGCTGGAGTACAGGAGCAGTGTCTTCTCAAATAACCTTGTCTCCATCTGTAACGGCGTCTTATACGGTAACAGGCACCAATACGGTAACTGGTTGTAAAAATGTATTTACTCAGTCTGTTGTTGTAAATGCGCTTCCGCTTGTTGGAATAAATGGTTCATTGACAGTTTGTAATGGAAGTGCAACACAATTAAATGCCAGCGGAGCTTTGTCTTATACATGGAACACTGGCGCTTCTTCGACGACACTTAGCGTAAATCCACCTGTAACGACAAATTACAGTGTGTCCGGTATGGATGCCAATGGTTGCCTTGGTACGGCTTCTGTAACGGTGAATGTTTCGGCAATCCCGGTAATTACTGTTTCCGGCGGATCAGTTTGCGCGGGGCAGAGTTTTACCTTTTCACCATCAGGCGCTATTAGTTACACCTATAATCCCGGCGGAAATCCGGTTGCGACACCTTCTGCTACAACTATTTATACCATAAGTGGTAGTAATGCGACGGGATGTACAGGGACTGCAACAGCTATTATTAATGTGTTGACTACGCCCACTGTAAGTGCGGGTACTGATATTACTGTAACCAGTGGCGATACATTTACACTTGGTGGAACGACGAATGCTTCTTCTTATACCTGGGCGCCATCGCAAGGGTTAAGCAATCCCAATAGTTTGCAGCCAACGGGAACAGCCCAGGCGACTACTGTTTTTACCCTGATAGTTAATTCTGCGGGTGGATGTACGGCATCTTCTACGGTGATGCTTGTGGTAAACAATTTGCCGGTAAACAACAGGTTGGTAGGTGAGTTGCAAATTGCCAATTACATGAGTCCGAACGGCGATGGACAGAATGACACATGGAAGGTTAATAACCCAAGTTTGATTAAGGATTATGAGGTGAATATTGTAGATCAATGGGGGAATACCATTTATTCCAAGAATGGGAATTATAATAATGACTGGGATGGAACCCGTAATGGGCAGATACTGCCGGATGGGGTCTATTACTATATTATTAGTGAAGGTGGTAGCGTAAAATACAGCGGAAGCATCACCATTTTAAGATAAGAAATTGTAAAACGTGTTTAATTGCCCGGAAGGAATTTATAAAATGAAAGTAAATCGAATAATAGTAGTGTTTATGCTAAGTTTTGTATGGGGAAAAGCTCAGCAAACAGCATTGTTTAATACATATAGTTATGACCTCATGCAGTTGAATATAGCTGCTATCGGAAGAACGTGTGTTGAAGCTAATCTGAATTACCGCGCGCAATGGCTTGGCGTTAAAGAAACACCTCGATTGTATCAGCTGAACGCCGGAATGGCTTTAGGAAATAGTAGTGGCATAGGACTTAAAATTTCTCAGAATACGGTCGGACTTTTAAAGTTTACAGGTGCTACATTAGGATACGCCTACAGGGCTAAACTTACGGATAAAGCAAAGCTTCATCTTGGAATTGGTGCTGCATGGCGCCAGAATACATTTAATGCCTCCAAAGCAATAGTGTCTGATAATAATGATATCTCACTCAGTAATAATCAGTCTAATCTACGGAGCAATAATTTTGACTGTGAAGCCGGTGCTATGCTTTTAGGCGAAAAGTGGACAGCAGGACTTTCCGCATTACATTTGTATAACACCAACAGTAAAATGAACGCTGTTGCCTTTGAAGCAAAACCACAATTAAATGCGCTACTAGCCTATAAGTTCAATAAGGGAAAGATGGTGGAAGTGGAACCCTGGGTGGTGAACCGCTATACAATTAATGGGATTAATCAGCCGGAAGCCATGCTAAATGCAAGGTTTAAGCAAATGATTACCGTAGGAGGCGGCTATCGCTTTAATTATGGATATATGGCTTTGGCAGGTATTGAACTGGGTGTTTTAAAAATAGCGTATAGTTTTGATTATGGTGTAGGGAAAAACGCGGCAGGACTTGGTAGTTCGCATCAGGTGTTGCTTGGGGTTGATTTGTGTCGTAAAAAGACCAAAGTACAGGAGCCTTCGGAACCGGTTGCAGAAGCCGTAAAAGATCAACCTCTGGTACCTGAGCAGCCGCCTGTAGTAAAAGAAGAACCTAAAAAGGAGGAACCAATTGCTGAGCCAGTTAAGCAAACCCCACCCGTAGTATCAACTCCTGTTGTACCGCGTGAAGACGATGTGTTTAAAGAGATTCATCAGTTGAGTGAGACGTTTATTTTTGATATTAATAAAAGCACTCTTACTGAAGATAAGGGGGCGGATCTGGATCGTATAGCGAAACTGGTAATTGATAATAAGTTAAAGATTAGTATTACAGGGTATGCCTGTAATAAGGGAAGCGAGGAGTATAATAAGATTTTATCTTATAAACGGGCGGAATACGTTAAGAATGAATTGCACCGGAGAGGTGTAAGTAATTCCGCAATGCAGGTGTATGGAATTGGAGAGGAAAAGGAATTATATAGTAATTCGGATGCCGATCTTCAGATACGTAACCGTACAGTCAGGATAAATAAGCCATAACCCAAATGGTGCGTTTCGTTTGCTAGGCAGCTAGTAGCGCTTAAAGTAGATGAAGACACGGTTAGGGCTGAATGTTAAATAGTTTTATATTGTCAATATGGAGTTCATATAAAATGATGTCGCTCCATTTTTGAAGTGCTTTTTTGTTTTTTCCGGATTGCACTTCTCTTGAAAAGCGGGCAACCCTTTCTTCAGTGTCAGAGATTATTTTTTTGTACAGCTTGTCTATTTCATCCGTTGACTTTACTTTTCGGCAAGTGGTTACGAGTTGTCGCCGTCCTGTTTCGTACAAATCAAAGTAGATGTTAATGTAGCAGTTAAACTCCGGGGTCTCCGTTAGGTTTACATAGGTGTCATATACGTCAAGAACCGTTTTGGTAAAAATATGCAGAGAGTCGCCTGAGGGATTTACATCCATAAATATTTGTGCTTTTATGCGATAAAGATCGCTGATAAATTCAGCATGAAACGCATTTAACTTTGGGTTTTCCTTTTTACCTAATTTCAGATCCTTTTTTACTGCTATACGTTTTACGGAGTCCCACATCAGGTAGTTGTTTTCAAAGAGATTGGTGCTGTCGCCTTTGCGAAGGGTTATTTTACCATTGTAATTAATAAGTTGTCCATGGTTTTTAAAGTACTGAATACCTTTTTTCATTTTATCAGAGTAAACAAGGCCTTTATTATTCATCCAGAAATTGTCGTTATATGATAGCGACACTATCCGCCAGTAATCACTCATCTCGTCTGGATAATTAAAATAGAGCGGACTGAATAATTGTCCGTAGTCGTAAAAGAACAAGATACCTTTTGATTGCATAACAGTGGCGATGCTATCATTTCTGTATGAAAAATTCAGTTTAAAGCTGATATGTTCCGGTCTGTTGTCCTGAAGATTAAAGTAGTGATTGATACTGAAACTCGCCTGTTCAATTTTTCCATCCGGAAATAACGGTAAAAACGGATGACGTTTTGCTTTGTCAATAGTGAGTATGACGGCGCTGATCTGGTATGTTTTTGTATTGATCCAGATGTAACCTTTGTAATACTCACCGGTAGTATTTCGGGGTATAAATTCAATCTGATATTCAGGCGCATCTGTTCCGTTAACACTTTTGAGTTGAAGTAGGTAAGCACGTTTTAATTCCCGTTTACTTAATTGGAGCGGATTGTAAGGCAAAGGGATAGCGTCGTAATTATAAATCAGATTGCTGTTTATTAAAACCCGGGATATGTTTGTGTTGATGAAGTAATGACCTTTGTAGCCAGCCATACCTATCCTTCCGTTTTTAAATTTCATTTCTTTTATTCCGGAATTGGTAAAAGAGGAGTTATAATAACATTCAATAAGTTCGGTGGGCTGTTTTTCTACTTCTGTTTCAAGGGTAAAATAGGTTTTGGAAGTGTATTCGGCAGATTCAAGTAGTTTTTTACGGGCTTTAAGTATTAGTTCGTAAAGGAAACTATTGTCAGAACTGATGACAATTTCCTGAAGCAGATTCATTTTTGGACTTAAAAGCACAAGCGGTTGGGCCGCCAGTTCTTTTACGGATAGTTGTCGTTTGGTGTATCCCAGATAGCTGAATACCAGAGTGTCGGTATCCGAAAGGTTTTTAAATGTAAATACACCGTCTTCGTTGGATATAGTGGATAATGATTTGTTTTTAACGCCAATAGCGCAGAAGGAGATAGGTAAAAGATCGTTTTTGTCTTTAATGGTAGCGATTAGTGCATTTTGGGCAATGATTATCTGCGATGTCATGCCCAGTAAAGTGAGAATTTTCAGGAGTAATCGCATATTGTAAAAATATGAAATTAAGGTTAGATTGACCAGGAGCTGAGGAGAAATAAGAGGACTGTCAGTGAATGTAAACACTGTTTGTTGTAAAGGGAGAATTATCACAGCAACAGTAGTTTCAGGTTACGCTTCTGTAAATAATTCGTCTTTCGTTGTAATATCTACGTGAATAAACTTACTTTTGCATGGTTTTTGGCGGTTATGCAATTCGAACTCACATCGCAGTATATTGATCAATTAAGAAGTGATATTGAAGCACGGAACGATGAACTCATCAAAACACGTCTTCAGGAACTTTATGCCGCTGATATCGCTATTATCATCAATCAGTTAAACATTGCGGAAGCCAGTTATATATACGAATTAACCGATGACGATATAGCCGCCGATGTATTACTTGAACTGGATGAGGAGAAGCGGGAAGAGTTGCTGGCTACGTTTAGTACCAAAGAAATAGCGGAGCAGTTAGATAACATGGATAGCGACGATGCTGCTGACGTGATTAATGAATTGCCCGAAGAGATACAGGAAGAGGTATTAGCGCAAATTGAAGATATTGAGCAAGCGGGAGACATTGCGGAATTACTGAATTACGAGGAAGGTACAGCAGGCTCTTTAATGGCCAAGGAGTTGGTGAGTGTTTACGCGTTTGAAAGCGTGAATGCGTGTATTGATGAAATACGTCGTCAGGCGGAGGATGTGGATGTGATGTATGCCGTATATGTGGTGGATCAGAACGAAAAGCTCATAGGAATGTTATCCCTGAAGAAGCTGATTATTTCTCACCCTTTGGCTAAAGTGAGTGAAATCTTTGAGTCAGATGTGCAGTATGTGAAAACAAGCACGCCCAGTGAAGAAGTGGCCGAAATTATGCAGAAGTACGATTTGGTAGTATTGCCGGTAGTAGATCAGTTGGGACGCCTGGTAGGACGAATCACTATTGATGATGTGGTAGATGTAATCCGGGAAACGGCTGATGAAAACATTCAGCGTATGAGTGGTATTAGTGATGATGTGGATAGTAATGACAAACTCTGGCGTTTATCCAGAGCCCGGATTCCCTGGTTGTTGGTGGGGATGTGTGGAGGAATTATAGGTTCGCGCATTATCAGTACCTACGAAGCGCAATTACAGATGAACCCGGAAATGGCGTTTTTTATTCCCCTGATTGGCGCGATGGGAGGGAACGTGGGGGTGCAGTCCAGTGCCATTATTGTACAGGGCCTGGCTAACAATACATTGTTGGGAAATGCCATTACGCCTAAATTGTTGAAAGAATTGGGTGTGGGCATGATTAATGGCTTTATATGTTCGATCATTATATGTGGCTATTCTTTGCTTGTTGAAGACTGGAAACTGGCAGCTACTGTAAGTGTCGCTTTATTTACCGTTATCTTATGCGCCTCTTTTTTAGGTACTTTTGTACCGCTTACTATGAACCGTTTTAAAATTAATCCCGCTTTGGCAACGGGTCCTTTTGTAACTACCCTGAACGATATTATTGGAATTACGATTTATTTCCTGGTAGGGCGCTTGCTGTACATTATGCTGTAAGAACTAATTTTATTAACAAAATCGAAGTTTAATCAACATTTAACAATTTTTCTTCAATCATTTTGTCGTTTTTTGCGATAAATTGACGATATTTGCAGAAAATTTCCAAAATCACGTAAATAACTGTATTACAGTAATTTACAAAATGATGGAAGTTTAAAGGTAAATTAACTTTTAAATAACATAAGTAATGAAAACGAACAACCCTTTTATTGACAGCATAGTAGAAACGCAATCTCATGTTATGAATAATTTCATGGAAAGTGCAAAAAAAATGCAGTCAGCTTTTACCAACGGAAATATGGTGCATGAAGGACAGGGGATTTATAAAGAGTGGCTGGATAAGCAAATGACCATACTGAACGCAATGCAGGGGAATGCAGGTTCGTTTTATAATCAGGCAAACGCGCAACAGCAGCCGCAGGAATTTTTTAAAAATTGGTACAACCAGCAAATGAACGCTGTAAAGCAAATGACCGATTTTAATCAAAGTATTTATAACAGTTTTGCCAATTACGGAAAACCAGCCAACGAATACATGAGTAGTTTTAATACTGCAAACAACGCTTGGACCAATATTTACAATTCGTGGATGCATACCTTAAATACATCGTACGATACTATGATGAAAAACATGAACGGTTCCTTTAATAAGGATGTGTTTGCCAATTATATGCAGGGAAATCAAGTGTATCTGAAGATGCAGGAGTTTTTCCAGCCAATGGCTGAAGCCATCCAAAAGGGACAGTTTAGTTACGACGCGTTTAAAAATTATTTCAATGCGGAGCACTACAAAACGATTGCGCAACAGTTGTTCGGAAATCTTTACAATGGTGGTAACCTTAAGGATGTTTATGAACAAGGCATGAAGCAAGTGCAGAATTTCTTTACAAGTCAGAATAATCTGAGTAAGGAATATTACGCGCAAATCCAGAATATGGCCAGCGAGTATCCTAACTTGTTTAGTGGTAACCTTTCAAAAATGAAAGATCTTTACGGAGAGGTTAATAATGTGTTTGGCAAAACGTTTGAACCACTTTTGAAATTGGTTAATCCAGGTAAAGAAAAAGAAAACGTAGAGGCAACCATTGCCTTAATGGATAAACTGGCTGAATATTCTATTAAACAAGCGGAATTACAGTTCCATTTACAAACAACCACTCAAAAAAGTGTTGAGTCCTTAGCCAAGCAGTATGCAGAACGCTACAATAAGCCCGAAGCGTTTACGCAAATGCCTAACGCGCAGGAATTATATAACGAATGGGTTAAAAATAACGAGGCGCTTTTTACTGAATTATTTGCCAGCGAAGAATTCAGTAAAATCAAAGGCGAAACGCTGAACCTTAGCATGGATGTTAAAAAACATTTCGAAAAGCAATTCGAAGGTATGTTTGAAAACTACCCTTTGGTATTTAAAAGTGAAATAGATGAATTACATAAAACAGTTTACGAACTTAAAAAGCAGGTAAAAGAATTGCAGGTAAAACTTGCCATTAATAATGCGGCCAATGTGGAACTGTTTGATGATGAAAAGACTCTGAAAAACAAGAAAAAGTAATTACTTGTAGCAACAAGGCCGTCCCGTTTTTTTGTGTTTAGGGGCGGCTTTTTTATTTAACCGAATTGAGTACATTTAAAGTAATGGAAAATACAGTATTAAAAGAACTGAACGACATGAGTACCAAACTCATGAAGAGTTACGAAACCCTGAACCAGATTCAGGAGGTTGATATTGCAACAACTCCTAAAACCGCCGTATATAACGAGGATAAGTTAACCCTTTACCGCTATGATAGGGAAACGGATGCGTCTTTTAAAACACCGGTGTTGATAGTGTACGCGCTTGTAAACACTTACAAAATGCTGGATTTGCAGCCAGACCGGAGTTACATTAAAAATCTGTTGAATAACGGTTTAGATGTATATCTTATTGATTGGGGATTTCCGGCTAAAGGCGATCGTTACCTGAGCATGGATGATTATGTAAACGGCTATATCAATAACTGTGTGGATTTTATTCGTAAAAAGCACCGTATTGATAAAGTAAACATACTTAGTATTTGTCAGGGAGGTACACTGAGTGTGATTTATGCGTCGCTTTTCCCCAATAAAGTAAAAAATCTGGTAACACATGTTACGCCAATTGATTTTGATACAAACGATGGTTTATTGTTTCGTTGGAGCAAAGACATGGATTTTGATAAACTGGTAGAAGGCAACAATGGACTTATTCCCGGTGAATTTTTGAACCAGGGCTTCGATATGCTGAAGCCAATGATGAAAGTTCAGAAACAACAGGCTTTGGTTAATGCCTTGGATGATAAAGATAAGTTGCTGAACTTTTTACGTATGGAAAAATGGATCAGCGAAAGTCCAGACCAGGCCGGGGAATGTTTCCGTCAGTTTATGAAGGATCTGTATCAGCAAAACAAACTGGTAAAAGGTGAGTTGGAAGTAGGAGGGAAGCGGGTAAACCTGAAAAATCTGACCTCACCCTTGTTAAATATTTATGCTACGGAAGATCATCTGGTTCCTCCGGCGGCAACGAAACCTTTAAACGATTATGTGGGTTCTTCTGATAAAGAACTGTATAGCTTTAAAGGCGGGCATATTGGCGTATTTGTAGGTGGAAAATCTCAAAAAGAACTGGCTCCTGCAGTAGTGGAATGGTTACGTAAAAGAGATAAATAAACTGTCAGACTACAAACGTAAAAAAACAAAAGCGGATGATCCATCATCCGCTTTTGTTTTATATGATGCAAGAAAGAAGTGAGTAGATGGAATTAAGCATTGTTTACGTTACGATGGGTTTATCTTCCCGGTTGTTTCTTAAATACTTCCAGTTTAGCCCATATAGACCTATAAACACCAGATCCACCAGAATGTAAACCAAAGCGCCGCTAATACCATTGGCCTCACCATTAAAGTTTACCAGGCTACCAATAGCATAAAACAAAAGTTCGGCCAGCACATAAATAATAAACCCCTGCCAGCGTCGTTTCCACATCCAGATAACGCCCCATAGTGAAACACACTGGAATGCAAAAGCTATAATACTATAAATTCCGGCTGACCTGAAGAAACTATGCGGATCAACACCGCCCATCTGAGGCTGAGTTTCCATTACACCAGCCCATACACCATTAATAGTTGATTCACTTAGAAATAACGCTACGATGCCCGAACCAAAGGTTAACAGCATTATCCCACTCATAATAAAAGAGAGAATGCACAGAATACTTAACAACAAAGGCCTCTTTTCAGAGACCTTTGCTAACAACAGTTTACCGTTGTCGGGTAAAAGACCATTCATACCCTATTTGTTCATGTGTTTTAGGTTTAATCCGTAAAGGACAATAAAAACGATATCCACAATAACCATTAGTGCCATCATAATAACACCAGCTGTTTGCGCGGCACCTCCAAAAGCACTGAGTGCACTCATAGCGGCAGCACCTCCGGCAATCATACCGATATAAGGTAAGAGTTCGCCTACAATGTAAAGGTAAAATCCATTTTTCTTTAAATTCCACATCCAATAAGCGCCAAAGCCAGAAAGACCAATTGCTAACAGACCTAAAACAGTACTTAGCATCTGAGAGCCCTGATTGCCCATGGCCGCTTCCATTTGTTCAGCTGCCTCCGGATTGAACTGCCGGATTTGTTCAATCTGTTCTTTCTGCGCATCAGCCGAAGGCGTAGCCACCAAGCCTATTATCGAAAAGATTAGCATTATGCCGCACATAGTCCATGTTAAAATACATAACACGGTTAAAAATTGAGGACGTTTGGGCGCCGCCGAAAGGTCGTTGTTAAAGGTGTTGTCTAAAGTGTTTTCCATAATCTTAAATTAGTTTG
The DNA here is from genome assembly GCA_030054095.1 of Sediminibacterium sp. Taxonomy (GTDB): domain Bacteria; phylum Bacteroidota; class Bacteroidia; order B-17B0; family Aurantibacillaceae; genus Aurantibacillus. The sequence goes on along the minus strand of JASGCO010000004.1, from coordinate 118,577 downwards.
TACGAATTAAGTAATAACAATGTAAAAAAGCAAACGTTTTTAATACTGCCTGTTATCTTTCTTCTCTTTAGGTGCATTACGAACCAACGGCAATTGTATTTACCCTTCAGTTAGTATGCCTGTGGTGCTAACAGGAAGGTGAGTTAGGCGACAGTCTGAGGTTTATAATCTCCTGCGGGCCCCTTATAAGTGGCATCGCCTAATCCCAGTATAGGATAAAAAATAATCGGAAGAAGAAGAAGCCCTACGGTAAAACCTTCCGTTTTCCCGAAACTTTTTGATAGTAAATTAACAGCCCAAATGGCAAATACAATATTAGCAAGAGGAATCATCATCAGAAGCAGCCACCACCAGGGTTTTCCAATAATTTCAAGTAATATAATAAAATTGTAGATCGGAATGATGCACGCCCATCCGGGTTTCCCGGCCTTTGTGTAAATTTTCCAGTTCGATACAATTAACAGGGCTAAAATGCCCAGATAAATTAAAACAATAAAAATAATTGCTAAGCCAGCCATAGTGTTGTTTTTTTAGTTTCCTACTCTTATGGTTTTTCGGATAGACCCCGTTTACTTACACGCTATTGCTCAGAAAGGAGTAACTTGTGCAACAGGCGCCTGATAATGGTTTCTGGACTCCATATACCAGTTGATCTTAATCAAGATAAGCTAAATAACTAAAATAAACGGAGAAAAACAATAGAGAAAATAAAGAATAGTTAAAAACGCATCCAGATAAATAATTTTTTGAGGAATGGGTTGTTTTTTTAAACGCTCATATAGAACGGCAATGGCCCGGTAACATCCCTGAATCAGAAAAAATAAAAATACGTTCAGGGCTAACGGGTTGTAGTTTTTACCCTGTTCCCATTTTCCATGTGTAAAAGCGCTAAAGGCACGCGATAAGCCACAGGCAGAGCAATCTTTCCCTGTTACTTTTTTAACAAGACAGCCAACCGGATGCGAATTGGGATAAAAAAAATAGGAATAGCTAAAAACTATTCCTATTGTAATGATTATAAAAAAATTTAATGCGTTATACGTGCTTAATCGCATGTATATTAGTGCGATGCAGTTGAATCTGCATTTTGCATTTGTTCAACAGCACTGTTTAAAGAATCAGTAATGTTCATGTTTTTCAACTGATCCATGGCTTTGTTTAAAGAATCCAAAGCACCTGAATCCTGAATAGCATGGCTCAGATCGTTTAATTTTTTCCACTGGTAACCAGCAATACCGCAACCAACTACTGAACAAGCTATCCCGGCAATAGCCATGCCTTTGGCAGCTCCTGCCTTATTGGCCTGTACAAAACTGATGACAGATAAGATTAAACCTATAATTCCCGGAATAAGTGCATAAACACCTAAACAAGGGATAAATGAAAATAATACAGCTACAATACCAAGTACCATACCTGCGATACCTAGAGCTTTACCAGCTTTAGGATTTGATGTCGGAGTAGTTTGTTCCATGTTTTTTTTAATTAGTTTCCCGCAAAGAAAAGATATTTTCCTTGCTCTGTATCAAACCAGGTAACGAAGTTATTAACAGTTTTTAACCTTGATCTGTCCGTAGCGGGCATTCACCCGCTTTTACGTAACAGAAATTGTTGAAAATCAATACGAACTTAACGCAATATGTTGATGGGCGATAGATAATATGAACCTATCGGAAAAGTGCTTACCGGATTTTAACTTCTTCGGCCTGAATAATTTCCTTGCTGGTATTATCATAAACAAATACCAAAACGTGGGTTTTTTTATCGTTTACATTAGAAGGAAGGGCATTATTAAGGTAGGTTTTCGAAAAGGTTGTACCTGCAATAGGATTCGTGGCAATTGATTCTCCCCAACTACCATTCATATCCCCTCTCAATACGTGGTTAAAAATATAACCAACCGAGTCTTTAGCGGGGGTATAGAATTTTTGTTTACCAACAATATCATCTTCAAAGTACACAACATTCAAAAAATAACTACCGCTTAACGATTGCAGGAATGTAGTTTTAATATAGGCGTTAATACCCTTAGATGTACTATCGTATTTGGTGGTAAGGTCAATTTTTACTTTCATTGGTTTTTTTACTTCCAGTTGCGCCAGATTTTTCCAGGTGGTATAACCTTTAACATGACCAGAAGGATAATTGATCCGGTTAACCATGCCATTCGGATTTCCTGCTAACCCAACCCCGAATCCGGTTGACGCGTCCCAGTCGTTTCCGGCTTTCGTAGTATAATTGGTTGGATAATTAAGATCGGTTTTAGCAAAAAAACCAGCGTGTACTGCCAGAATAAGCGCAGAATCTTTCATGCTATTTTTAATGTTTTCCGCTTCTGTGGCAGCTTGCGGACAATTACCACACTTATGACCGGTATAATCCTCAATAAGAACCTTTTTAAAAGTATTATTGGTTATTGTTTTGGTAACCGTTTTAGTAGTATCAACCAACGCCGTAGACGAGGCATCTTTTTTGGGAAGCGGATTAGAAACCTTATCACAAGCAACCCAGGCTAATGCAAACAAAGTTATAGAAAGGGTGAAAATACGATTCATAAACATCATATCTTAAAGTTAAATATTATTACGTATTGTTTTTATAAGTTAACATTTGTAGGATTGTTAAAAAGTACTGGTAATGCTAATAGCTAAACCATTACTGGCAGGTACGTTACGGCAAACCCCTCCAACACAAAATACACCGGCCCGTTGTTTACCATAACTAATACTGATGCGGTGCGCATCTTTTGTATAACCTGCGCTGGCCAGAAAATAATGTAATCGTAGTTTTTCTACAGAATTACCATAATTGTACTGATCCAGAACAGCTACAAACCAATGACTGCTTGGTGTCCACTCAATCATGGCAGTAGCCCAGTCGCCTTTATCCTGTTTGGTAAACAATCCTTGTGTTTCTAAACGGATAGCCGATCCGGTTTTATATTTATAAGTAATATCCAGAACGCCTATATGACTTTCTATATTGCCTGTCAGTTTAGTAGAGGTAATCTGAGCGGCGAGCGCTTTGTCATAGAACTGGTTGCAATACATGGCGGTAAATTTCCAGCGTTTATTAATTTTTTTACTAATGTCAACAAAAAAATCATGATAAAAATTACGTCCTATCTGATCCCATGCTGTACTGTAGAAAAAGCGCTCCGCTAAACTATCGTTAAACGGTTTACGTTTCAGATCCGATGCGTGTGAATAGTTTAAGGTAATTTCTGTACCATACTTGCCACCCAGCCAGGTATCTTTCGGGATTTTAAACTGCATTTCCGCCATACCGCCTATTTCGCCATTAATCTGTGTGGCATAAGGATAGTAGGCAGGCATCAGGTACGTGTGCTGTTTGGTAGTAGCCGGCAGATAATTAATCAGCAGGTTTTGAATATTGGCATCACGGTCACTTCTGAAACTCATGTTGTCAATACGTTTTCCCTGTAACAAAAATGAGAACCCTTTGGTGGCATAACTACTCGAAATAAACAAAGCTTCTCCGAATTTATAACTATACCCATTATCGAATGAAGGGTCATTCATTTTATAAGCATATTCACCACTAAAATTAAAACCGCCATTAATAACGGTTAAACGTCCGCCGTAACAACCAACGTTTTCGGGCTGTAAAAGTTTTGGATCATTATCCGTCTGATTTTTACTTACAAAACTACCACCAATAATAATCTTGGTCTTCATGTTTACCAGAGCTGAATCAAATAATTCATTGATGTTTACTTCGCCATCCACCCCACGTACAATCCCTTGCCCAACGGTGAAAAAACTTCTTTGTTTACCAACCAGCCCTTTCAGGGTAATACCATTACGTGGATTAGAAATAACACGAACCCCATCCAGCGAGTTATCATACAGTAAGCCGGGTTCATAATAGGTTCTGAACATTAACCCCATACCAAACTGATCGTAGATATTACCCACCGTCACGTCCAGCAATTTATCCTGATAACGGGCAAAGCGGTTTACAATACCTTGTCCTTTATACGAAGGATTAAAACCTTGCATAACATTATTATAAGCTTCATAACGTATACCTGCACTGAATTTGCCTTTGTTATACATGATGTTACCAAACGCGTTGCTTAACATCTTTTCGGGAACCTTAGGCGCGCCAATTAACGAATCCTCATTATAATATTGCGCATCAATCTGGAAATTGCCATGAACGGAGTTTAACTCTTCACTTGCTGTTTGAGCAACTGAATTAAAAGCATTTAGAATAAATAAAAAGAAAAAAGTAGCCGCGCTACTTTTTAAAAACGAAACTTGCATACGTAAAAATAACAATTTTTAATAAAACTAGTGTGCTGCTTTTTCTCCTGAAGCAATTTTTTTCACTGCTTCATACAGTTTTTCTTCATCGCCTTCGCTGTAGGAATTATGCGAATACACAATTTTGCCGTTACCATCTACAATAAATGTGAAAGGAACATTGTTTACATTCATGGCACGTTTAAAATCTTGATTTTCATCAATATAAACATCATACGCCCAGCCTTTGGTTTTTACATCGGTAACCACTTTGCCGCTGCTGCGGGCATCATCTATACTGATAGCAATTAATTTTACACCTGTTTCTTTTACCCATGTATCGTAATCTTCAGCGATAGCATCCAGTTCTTTTTTACAAGGTTTACACCAGGTAGCCCAGAAACTGATAATAATAGGTTTTCCATTATTACTGAATGTGCTGGTGTTTACTTTTGAACCATCCAGTTTTTTTACAACTGCCGAAGGGATTTTATCCCCGTCACCCGATAATACGAAGCTGGCTAACAGTACCACCGACGATAAAAGAATAATCAATTTTTTCATGTTTGTATTACTTGCATTAATTATGCCGCAATGATAAGGAAATAAAATGATAAAATGGATTTAGGTTTTCTTAACAGAATTGGAACCCTATTCGCTCTCTTTGTTTTATCATTATATTCCAAGTGGCTGCAATGCTTATTACTCTTGTATTTGAGCAATTCAAGAGGCAGCTCATTAAGGTAAGTTCTAAAATTTAACTGCCGATGAATGGTTTAAAATTTTAGAGGAATATGTTTAAAATGGTTTTGTAATAATGTTAAAATGGAATCCATCAGTTACCTCAAAACAAAACGGAACAATTTGTATAGCCCGGATCAGACACAAGAGAGAGGCAGTAACCGCCAAGGTAATGGCCTAAAGTTAGTAACTTTATGAGTGGGCAGATGTAAAGAAATGGAGTCTCAGGCATAGATACTTACTGTTCGTAATAGCATCACTAATGCGTGATTTGTTGTTAATCATAGCGGAGAAGTTTTGGTAATGCCGCATAACCACCAAATCTGGCATTGCCCATAATTAGCTGCATTGCTGTGTATAAAAACCCTTTGCTATCCTTTTATTATCAAAAAATAATGCTGTATTTTGCAACCTTGTATTAACATATAACTTTGAAAATTAAGCATATAGCAATTGTTGGATGTACGGGAAGTATTGGAACTCAGGCACTTGATGTAATAGCGGCTAATCCGGAACATTTTAAGGTAGAAGTGCTGGTGGCAAATAGCAATGCCGCATTATTGATACAGCAGGCTATGGCTACCCAACCCAATGCCGTAGTTATTGCCGACGAAAGTAAATATCAGGAAGTAAAGGAAGCTTTACAGCCACACGATATAAAAGTGTATGCCGGGGCGCGTTCAGTAGAACAAATTGTGGAAATGGAAAGCATTGACATTGTGCTGGCCGCTATTGTAGGATATGCGGGACTTGCCAGTACGCTAAATGCCATCCGCCATAAAAAAACCATTGCTCTGGCCAATAAAGAAACGTTGGTAGTGGCGGGCGATCTGGTAACCCGTTTGGCCATGGAAAACGGCGTGAACATTTACCCGGTAGATAGCGAACATTCGGCTATCTTTCAATGTCTGACCGGTGAGTGGGAAAACAGTATTGAGAAAATTTACCTTACTGCCAGTGGAGGGCCTTTTCGTGGGAAAACCCGTTCCGATCTGGCAAGTGTAACCCGCGAACAGGCGCTGAAACATCCCAACTGGAGCATGGGGGCTAAAATTACCATTGACTCGGCTACACTCATGAACAAAGGCCTCGAGGTAATTGAGGCAAAATGGCTGTTTAATCTTCAACCCGAACAGATTGATGTTATTGTGCATCCGCAAAGTATTCTGCACAGTATTGTACAGTTTAACGATGGTAGCATGAAAGCCCAGATGGGACTTCCGGATATGAAGTTACCCATTCACTATGCTTTCACGTATCCTTACCGTATAACTACGCCTTTTCCGCGTTTTGATTTTTTTAACTACCCGCAACTCACTTTCGAAAAGCCCGACCTTGAAACATTTACTAACTTAGCTCTGGCTTACGAAGCATTAAAAAAAGGAGGAAATGCCCCCTGTATTATTAATGCGGCCAACGAAGTTGCAGTGGACGCGTTTCTGAAAGATAAAATCCGGTTTTTACAAATTGGCGAAGTGGTTGAACAAGCGCTTGCCAAAGCTCACTTTATAGCTATACCGGATTACGAACAGTACATTGCCTCCGATGCCGATACAAGGCAGTTAGCACAAGCTATTATTCAGCAACATTATTCTTCACATTTATAAATTTAAAATCCTGTCATGTTCATTAAAATTGCTCAACTCTTTTTAAGTCTAACCATCCTTATTACCCTTCACGAATTTGGTCACTTCTGGTTTGCCCGACGCTTTAAAACCCGGGTAGATAAGTTTTACCTGTTTTTTGATTTTCTGTTTCCCTTTGCCAACCTTCTGCCATTTTCACTTTTCAAGAAAAAAATAGGGGATACAGAATACGGTTTGGGGTGGTTCCCGTTTGGGGGCTATGTGCAAATTGCCGGCATGGTAGATGAGCAAATGGATAAAGACATGATTGACCGTCCGGCTGAACCATGGGAACTACGCAGTAAACCAGCCTGGCAACGCTTGTTGGTTATGTTGGGGGGGATTATTGTTAACCTCATTTTAGGTTTTCTGATCTTCTGGATGGTACTATGGGTATGGGGTAAAAACACTCAGCCCGTAACCGGCTTAAAATACGGCTTGCAGGTAGACAGCGTTGCTTATAAAATGGGATTGCGCAATGGCGATTACATTACATCACTCGATCACATTCCGGTAAAATCCATTAACCGTATTCCTGTCGAAATTATTATGAATAAAGTAGCTACCATCGAAGGGGTGCATGCCAACGGTCAACCATTCAGCATTCCGGTAACCGATCGCGACCGTAGCATTATCTTAAAAAACCTGAAAGTATCGCCATTTATTGCACCACGTAATATTACCAAAATTGACAGCATCGAAGCGGGCTCCTTTGCCGCTAACACTCCCATGAAGAAGGGAGATTACATCATCGCGGTAAATGGTGTTCCTGTTAAATATCAGGACGAATTAAAAGCGCAGTTGTATCCTAACCGCGGAAAAGAAGTAAGTCTTACCCTTTTACGTGGCACCGACACTATTAAAAGTGTAAATAAGCTGACCACTAAAGGTACACTGGGAATAGTAGTAGATGGAAAAGAAACCTATGTAATACATCATCAATCTTTCGGCTTTGTTGAAGCCATTGTACAAGGTTCTAAAGATGCCTGGGAAAAAGTGGTAATGCAGGTAAAACAATTGGTAGTTATTTTCACGGTAAAAGACGCGTATTTGCAAATTGGAGGTTTTGCCACCATGACCAAAGCCATGCCTTCTGAGTGGGACTGGGAAAATTTCTGGATGTTTACCGGATTCCTGTCACTGGCATTAGCGTTTATGAATTTCTTACCAATCCCTATGTTAGATGGCGGTTACGTAATGTTTATTCTTTGGGAAATGATTACCGGCAAAAAAGTAAGCGATAAGATTATTTATGTAGCCAACAACGTAGGCTTATACATTGTATTGGCCCTTATGCTCTTCGCCAATACCGACTGGTTACGCGACATGTTCATGAAATAAAAGCGGTAGCTGGCCATAGTAAATTCAGGGCACTCTTTTTCCCGCCCGCAATCTTTTCCAAAGTTTAAGAACTTTGGAAAAGATTTGACCCAGATCGTGCATTAGAAATATGTAGTGAGAGCAAAAAGGCCGATAAAATTTGAACTTTTGCGATTGAGTCATAGTCACCACTATGGTGAATGAACGGCATAAAGCCAGTGGGTTTATGAGCGGGCTGGTGCCAGGATGCGAAGCTTCAGATTTTATCGGCCTTTTTGTTCGTAATAGGATTTCTAATGCACGATCTGGGTTTAACGACCCTTCTAAAAAGCCGGGCTGTCACTACTCGCTTTTTACCGGCAGGAACAAAAGCCGGTAAAAGAGCTCAGACAGACCGTTCCATCCCTGGCGCAGGGGTTTATGTACCATAAGAGTTGCCAGAAAACAATGGGTTTAATATGTTGTTGTCGTGTTATATTTGAATTTGATAGTACATTAGTGAACTAAAATAAAAAGTCAGTGATGACCTTTTTGTTTTTTTTCCATTAATGTAAAAAACGAATGAAAGATGAAGATATATTAACCTTATTAAAGAAGGAAAATTATACAAAAGCCAGTGAAAAGTTATACGCTTATTTTCCTGTAGTCAGAAAACAAATTTTGGCAAATAGTGGCAGCCGACAAGATGCCGAAGATATTTACCAGGAAGCATTGATCGTTTTTTTCCGAAAGATACAGAATCCGGAGTTTATACTTACCAGTTCCATAAATACCTACCTGTACAGTGTTTGCCGGTACTTATGGAGCGATGTGCTCAAAAAACGGAAAATAAACACCAAGGTTCATACAGATACCAACGAAATAGCAGGAAATGATACAATCTGGGAAGAACAGGAGGAAAAGATAAAGTTGGCAGAGCGAGCTGTTAATAGGCTGGGGCAGCGTTGTAAGCAACTATTGCAACTGTTTTACTACGGTAAGGTTGATCTGAAAACCATCGCTCAAAAAATGGGATTTGCCAATGAAAAAGTGGCGAAGAATCAAAAGTACCGTTGTCTCGAAAATGCAAGAACCTATTTACAAACACTAAAGAACAACAGCCATGAATAAAACAACACAGTATATACTGGATTATCTGAATAATCAGATGGATCCAAAGACCAGAGCAGAATTTGAAAAACAATTAGCACACGATAGAAACTTGCGTCAGCAACTAGATGATTATAAGGAGCTAATGCAGGGAGCTGTTCGAAGTGGACAAAAAGAAGCCATTAAAAAAGGATTGAAAACCGGCCGCACTAAATCCATTATTAGAAAAATAGTCTTAACTACACTTGTAACTATTGCTGTAGTAGGAATAATAGTTGTTATAAAACAACAGATCGTTTCCGGCAACAGCTCTACCCATTTGCGTTACGAGCTAAACGAACGCAATCAACGCCAATGGGCTAACGCCGATAAGTACCTCGAATCTCAGATCTTTTCCATTGATGGAAGCAAAGATACCGTGATCGAAACAAAAGGAGGAATACTATTGAGCATTCCCGCTAAAAATTTTTTAAATGCCACCGCTGAAGCTGTCTCCGGTGAAATAGAACTAGAAGTGAAAGAAGCCCTGAATCCGTTAGATATTATGAAAGCTGGGTTAACGACCTTCAGTAATGGCCGTTTGCTGGAAACAGGCGGTATGTTCTATGTTAACGCCCGGCAAAATGCTAAAAACCTGGACATAGACCAAAGTAAGGGTATTCATGCCAGCATTCCGGAAATAAATCCAGGTAAACCCATGCTTCTCTTTGACGGACAGCGCTTACCCAACGGTGAAATTAACTGGATAAATCCGCGTCAGCTGGAAAACGCATTACACACCGTTGATATCATGAGCTTGAATTTTTACCCGCCACATTTTCTTGATACATTGCAAAAAATGGGCTTTGATATCAAAAACAAACAGTTAACCGATAGTATTTATTATTCTTATGTATGTGGAGCGTCCCCCTCTGCACCAGGTGATTCAGCAAAAACTGTAGATTTTAATGATGTGGAGTATTGGGATCAGCCGTGGAATAACACTCAACAGTTGATGCGAGGAGAAAAACTATTCCGGCAAAATTGTTCTGTTTGCCATAGCGCCGGTACGCAAATGCTTACAGGGCCCGGATTGGCAGGTGTTACGCAACGGGCTCCCAAAGGTGATTGGCTGGTTAAATTCATACTCAATAATGAAAAACTCATCAAAAGCGGAGATGAATACGCCAATAGAATTTACCGGCAATATGGTAAAGCGGCTATGACTGTATTTGAAGGTCAGCTAACAGAAACAGATGTAAATACGATAATTGCATATATAGATAATAATTCAGCAGAGTCGTTTCCAGATAAGGGACAACAAACCTGTGAGATTGCGCCATACCGGATTAAAGCGATTCATAATCGTCAGTTTAACAGCACCCTGTTAGCTACCAAAGCATTTGAAGAACGTTTACAAAGTATATTTAAAACCTGTAACCCATCACTATTAGAACTCTACACCCGTAACCTTGATAAAAAAATGTACCAGTTAGATAGTATGGCTGCTGAAATGTTGTCGGGAATTAATCCGGAACTGGCTAACGTATTTCAAAAATTCTACTTAAGACACGATGGAGGCGTTGAAATAAGCGATACACGAATGCAGAAATTAGCGCAATACCTTCACGTCAAGCAAACCTTGTTTAAACAAGCAGCAATTCAAACTATGCAAGATAGCTATGCGAAAGAACAAGTAGAGAAAGAAAGAGCCCGTGAAGTATTTCAGAAGCACGAATGGTCAGAGTTTGATCGTATCAACGATAACATTTCAAAAGAACTGGAGTTAAATCTAAAAGAAGCCTACAGGCAGGTGGGTAAAGAGTACAAACCAACGCCCCCTCCGGCTGATCGTTATTTAAACGCAACCATAGTGAGTACCGGCTGGAAAAATCTGGACGCGTATGTGCTTACTTCTACGGCAAACAGAGAAACACTTAATTATAAAGATCAGCAAAGCGGTAAACAGGCTATCATCATATACAATCCTGTAACGCTTAAACTGGAACATGAAAAAGAATACGATAGAGTAATAGCTTACTTATTGCCCGGAAAAGGTCTAAGTTTTCAACTTATGTCACAAACAGGTTCAGAATTTAGTGAAAAACTGAATGAATTGGTAACTTATGATGCGTTTGTACTCGGATTTAAAGGGAATAAACTTTATGCACAAACCTTAACGAATATTAAAACGGGGCAACATAAAGTCAACTTAGCCGAGTTGTCGCTTAAAGAACAGGAGGTATTAAAACAGCAGAATATAGCTTCAACTCGTAACTTATGGGAGGAAATAGAATTTCAGATATTTTCTCAAAATGAATCCATTAAACAGGAAAAGATCAGAAAGAAGGAAGAAATCCGGCAAAAGTTATGGCCTGTTGTTTTTCCATGTGGAGGAAATAGCGTTACCGATTCTGTTGCGTATGAGGGTAATTAGATCTTTAAATTAATAGAGCGAAAACTATATAATAAAAACTAACTCAATGATTAAGTCACTACATAGAATAAAGGGGAAACTGGAACAGTTGAAAGTCCTAGATGCTAATCTGATATTGTTTGGTGCTTCTACACATCGGTATATGCTAAATCCAGTAGTGTCCCAAGAAACCATTTTACAATTTGAGAAAGCACATAACATAACATTGCCTATTGAGTACAAAATGTTTCTGACCGAAATAGGAAATGGAGGTGCTGGCCCCTTTTATGGACTTGAGCCTATAGAGAATGCCTTGTTTTGTGACTTGGATTATAAACATCAGGAAATGTTATTGAATCCTTCTGTGCCTTTTCTTCTGACTGAACCTTGGAATATAAATTTTGAAGTTTCCGAAGCCGGGGAACAGGATCTGGATAAGTATAATTCAGAACTGGATGGGTTTGATAGTAAATATTTTAATCCGGAGTATATGAATGGTGTAATTTCAATCTGTAATTATGGGTGTGGTGTCAGGTTAAACTTAGTAGTAAACGGAGCGGAATATGGCCATATTTGGACGGATGACAGGACAAATGACAACGGTATTTATCCCTCGTTTGAATTGGGGAATAAACAAAAGGTGAAATTTTTAGACTGGTATGAACTATGGTTAGATAATTCCATTAACGAAATTCAGCATAAACAAAAAGCGAAAGTTGAGGAAACTGGCACTTTAATTACTACGAATGGAAAAGGAAAATCATTTCCATGGAAGTTCTGGTAAATTGTAAAGATTATCCGATACGTTTATGAAAACCTTATTGCTTCAATACTTTTGCCGATAGCTGTATAACTCCATCTTCAGCCCTGATAAAATAAACCCCGTGTGGCAAACGACTTAAATCAATACGTTGCACTCCATTTACAGTTTCAATTGTTAGAACAGTTTCCCCCATCATATTAAATATCGCAATAGTACTTACTTTATTTAAAGTTAAATAAACTACATCGTTAGTGGGATTTGGATAAACAACCAGATCAACGCTTTGAATAGCAGTCTGGTCAGCTAAGCCCGTACAAGCGGAAACAGATTGTGCAAACGAGGCGGAGTTGGTACACCCATTTACAGATGATCCCGTAACAGTGTAAGTAGTGGTAGTGGCAGGTGATATGCTAATGGAATTGCTTGCACTATTCGTACTCCATGTGTAGGTAATAGCGCCACTGGCCGTTAAACTGGTGGTTTGACCAGTACAAATTAGCGTATGCGCCGGTGTAATACTTAGTGAGGGTAAAGCATTGACCGTAACATTACTGATGGCCGAAGCGATACAACCAGTTGTACTGGATCCGGTTATAGAGTAAGATTGGTTAGAGGATGGACTCACAACGTTACTCCCTCCCGGATAGGTGTACGAAACGGCACCCGAAGGAGTAATGGTAAACGATTGACCGTTGCATATTGTTCCACTGTTGACACTGATAGTTGGTGTATCTATATTAATGGTTATGCTGTTTGTGTTAGAACACCCATTTAGCGTATTCCCGGTAAGCGTATAAGTGGTGCTAACTGTAGGGCTAACTGAAATGCTGTTTGTCGTAGCGCCGTTACTCCAGCTGTAGTTGGTTGCTCCCGACGCGCTTAATGTAACTGCCGAACCAATGCACGTTACACTTGCGCTTGATGCTACCGATACATTTGGTAACCCGTTCAGGAATAGGGTTACTTTCCCGAACGAATAATTGGTAATAGCTAAATCATATTTGCCATCGTTATTAAAATCGTCCGATTCCACGCTGTAATAATCGTCCCCCGGAGTAGTAACAGTATATGTTCCCATAGGAGTGAATGCAACAGTAGGAGAAATGGTGTATGTATTAAAGTGAATAGAGCCTGTGGAGTGTACCAGATCATCGAACCCATCGTTGTTAAAATCCCTTACTTCCATGTCATACGGTTGATTGGAAGCGATAGCGTGAATGGCTGGAGAAAAGGTTCCTACTCCAGTGCCTTTAAAGAAACTTATCCGGCCCGTGGTCGAAACCAGAATATCCGTTTTATTGTCAGCATCCATATCTTTGCAAACTACGCTGGTACCATTATTAAAACCTATGGCGTAATTGGATGCTGCCGAGAAACCACCGGCACCGTTCCCGAGTAAAACGGAAACAAACGTCGAGATAAAGTGTGAAACAGCAATGTCTTTTTTGCCATCGGCATTAAAATCACCAAAGGCTAACGAATGCGGCGAATTACCAACACTAAAATTTCCCGCAGATGAAAATGTTCCCGTCGCGGAACATAGCAATACACTTACATTGTTTGAGTTATAACAGGTAACGGCCAAATCAGGTCTGGAATCATTGTTAAAGTCAGTACTGATAATCCGGAGTGGCATTGAGCCCGTCGCATAATTAGCCGGAGCGCTAAACGAACCATTTCCCAATCCCATACGAACGGATACGGTATTAGCATTCTGATTCGAAGTCGCAATATCCATGTTACCGTCATTATTAAAATCGGCGCTTGTTATTCCGGATGGACCATTTCCAACGGTAAAATGCGTAGCAGCAGAAAAACTACCATTGCCCAATCCCAGTAAAATGGAGATAGAATTAGAACCCTGATTTGCAGTAGCAATATCTTTCTTTCCATCATTATTAAAATCACCAATGGTTAATGTTGTCGGTACATTTCCCACAGAATACGTTCCTGCCAGATTAAAACAGATGGGTTGCGCTTTTACATGGCTGATTAGGAATAAGAAAATAAGTAGTAATTTTTCCATAAGATAATTATTTGCTGAATAAAGGTAGTCTGCACGAATTAACTAAGTACTCTAAATGATTGTGCGTGCCCGCTGGCCGAAAATTCGTAAGAAAGGAATGAATATCCGTCTTTTGTGTTTATGCGTTTAAAAACAAATAGGATGTTTCTGTAAGTAATGACCCCTATACAGTGTAGTAAAACGAAAACAACGTTCTGTATGATTTGTTTTTTGTAGTACGTGACGGATTTTGGAAATGAAAAGTGAGAAGCAAATCGTTAATTAGAAGAACTTTAGTAAGGCCAAGGGATGGATAATCGTATTTTAATTGCCATCGAACCGGAATTTTAAAGGGGCAGTACCTTTGTATTTTTTAAATAGTTTATTAAAATGACTGGCATCATTAAAGCCCAAACGCAGTGCTATTTCGTTGATGTTTAAACGTTTTTGCTTTAGCAAGCGTTCTGCTGTTTTTAATTTTGCTTGTATTATATGTTGTTGTATTGGTAAGCCTGTATGTTTTTTTACAAAAATACTGATGTAGTTTGGAGAGAGATTAAAATGAGCGGCTATATTCCGGATTTGCATTTTATCGTTTTCAATCGCGTTTAAACGTATATAGGAAAGAATGCTGTTGACCCGCTCCGAGTCTTTGTCTATACAACATTTTTCTGTTTTGTGGTGATTCAGATTCCGAGTCACCAAAGCCATGATGGCGCCAAATAATTCAAGCACTACTTCGGTGTTGAACAGCATATTTCTTGTATTAAACTCGGTTAGTAAAATTCCTATAAGAGCAAAAAGATGTGCTTTATCCTGCTTATTTTTCACAAAGCATCCTTCCTGTACTTTATAATGCTCCAGAATGTTTTTAAGAGAGGCTTCCCAGAATGTTTTCCGGTTACTGCTTAATTTTTCGAGGAATATGGCCTCTGTAAATTTCAGGTAAATAAATGTGGTTTTGCTTTCTATCTCAAAACTATGCGCGTCGTTGGGCGTCAGTAAAAAAATGTCTCTGTCTTTATATGTATATTTTAATCCGTTAACCAGATGTTTACCACAACCGCATACAACAAAAATAAGCTCATAAAAATTATGTTTATGTGTTTCGTATGGCCATTTACTCGTAACCAGTTCAAATACATTGATGGATTGAAAACTATTAAAACGCTTCATGTTAAAACACTGTTAAAGTTTTTTGTTAGATGGATTTTTACAAATGTATAATTAATTATTACAACTTATAGAAGGGGTGCTCCCTTTACTTTTGTAATGTAATAAATGATTAAACATGAAATTAATTTGTAATACCTTCCTTTTTTTCGTTGTGTTATTCTTTTTCGGGGCTTGTAAAAACAACACTCAGGAGGCGGTACCTAATCAGCACAAAGTACCCCTCCTTAAAAAATGGCCTAACGCTGCTCAATTGGTTATCTCAATTTCCATGCAATTTGAAACCGGGGGCCAACCCGAAGGTGCAGAAAGCCCGTTTTCCGGTTCGCCACTTCCCGATGGACAACCGGATTTGCCGGCAGACTCCTGGTTTCGTTATGGAGCCAGAGAGGGGATTTACAGAATGCTCAATGTATGGAAAAAGCATAATATTAAAGTAACCTCTCACGTAGTGGGCGCGGCAGCGCTTGCCTATCCGGAAGTAGCCAAAGCCATTGCCGATGAAGGACACGAAATTGCGGCACATGGCATGGCGTGGACCAATCAGTGGGATAAAAGTTATGACGACGAGTTAAAATTTGTAAGAGAAGGAGTAGAGGTAGTTGAAAAAATAACGGGTAAACGTGCGGTGGGATACAATTGTAACTGGATGCGAAGAAGCCCCAACACCCTTAAAGTGTTACAGGATCTGAACTTTCTCTATCATATAGATGATTTGAGCAGGGATGAGCCGTTCATAACTAAAGTTCGGAATAAAAATTTTGTGGTAATGCCTTATACCCTCCGTAACAATGATATTGTTCAGATATCAGGCAGTCATTGGAGTCCCGACCAGTTTTATGTTCAGTTGAAAACCGAATTTGATCAGTTATATGCCGAGGGGACCCATAAACGGCGCATGATGAGCATTAGTTTACACGATCGGATAGGCGGCCAACCTGCAATGGTAAAGGTACTCGATGACTTTATCGCTTATGTAAAGACAAAACCCGGTGTTGTCTTTATGCGCAAAGATGAAATTGCGAAACTGGTGCTTAACGACCCGGATACACCGGTAGATAATAGTGAAAATAAATACAATCAATAATCAATCAAAACTAATCCAAATACAATTATGAAAATGAAATCAAAATTACTGGTAAACACGTTTGCATTTATTGCAGCATCAACTCTTGTAGTAACAGCGTGCAAGAAGAAAGAAAAGAACAGCCAACCGGCTGCACCAGTTCCTCCATCTGTCTCAGCAGAGCTAACTGATAACTATGCCGTATCATTGTCCGCTCTTTACCCTGAAGGCATTGATTATGATACGAAAAACAACCGCTTTGTAATCTCCTCTTTTAATAAAGGGGCTGTTTATACCTTATCTTCTGATGGTAAAACGTTTAACCAGTTAATTAACGACAATAACCTGATAGCAGCTACAGGCGTTTTTACTGATGAAGCAAATGATCGTATTATCGTGGTTAGTGGAGACGCGGGCGCATCTGAAAAAAGTGCGGCAGCTGCGGCAAACGTGGGTAAAAAGGGATATCTGGCGTTTTATAATGCTCTAACAGGAGTTTTAATGAAGAGCATTGACCTTAAGCTGCTTGTGCCAAATGGCGCTGTATTTCCTAACGACATAGCGGTAGACAAAGACGGTAATGTTTACATTACAGATTCCTTTTCTCCTGTTCTTTACAAAATTGATACGAATTATAACGCGTCTGTTTTCATAAACGACCCGCAATTTTCTGTTCCCGCCGGTTCGTTTGGTCTTAACGGAATTGTTTACGATAGTAATGGATTCTTGCTGGTAGCGCACACGCAAGGCAATAAGTTGTTTAAAGTTAATATTGCCAGTAAACAAATAACAGAAGTTTCTGCAACATCAGCTAATCTAAAAACACCCGATGGCTTAGAGTGGATTAATGGCAAACTGGCCGTAGTTGAAAACGGACTCAGCGATGGGAAAGTACATATTCTGAAAAGTACCGATAACTGGGCCTCCGTTGTACAAAGTGAAGAGTTTGTTGTAGGAAAGAATGAATTTCCAACCACGGCTGTTACCACTCCTAATGGCAAATTATATGTACTGCATTCATGGTTGGGAAAACTCTTATCGGGTGATAAAACACAGGCAACCTATGATATTAAGCGTTTAAATGTACAATAACTAAATCCTTCATGTATATGCAAAAGTTTAGACTAAAGATTCTGATAGTATTCGCAACAATCCTGGCATCAGGAGTTACTTCCGGACAATCCGTTACCCCTGTATCAGAAGGTGTACCGGAAAAGACCCGGCAAGAGGTGAAGAGGAAGAATTCCGGGGGAAATCGTTTAGAAATAGTTGCGCAATTCGGAGACGCGCGTCCCGGTAACGTCGCGGTTAGCAGGGATGAACGCGTATTTACTACGATGCACCCTTTAGGAAATCCAAGGCAGCAATTAATGGAGATTAAAAAGGGAAAAGCCCTGCCATTTCCTGATAACGAAATGCAAAAGAATGGGAATAAAGCCAGTGATAAAACTTTTGATACGCCGTTGGGTATTTCTGTTGATAAAAAGAACCGTTTGTGGATGATAGACATGGGGTTAGAATTAGGGAAAACTCGGCTTTGGTGTTTCGATCTGAATACAAACACTGTTTTGATGAAAATTGAACTTTCAAAAGAAATAGCACCTGAAGGTAGTTTTATTCAGGATTTTGCCGTGGATGAAACAAGGGAGTGGGTTTATCTGGCAGACATCGCAAATCCGGGAATAATAGCGCTTGATTTAAAAACGCTGGCCGCCAGGCGCTTTAGTGGTCATCCTGCGTTGCAGGCCGAAAATGTGAACATGGTTATAGATGGTAGTATTGTAAATTTTAAGGGTGCTCCCGCCCGGGTGGCAATAAACCCCATTACACTTTCCGACGACAGAGAAACAATTTTTTTCGGAGCAATGAACGGCACCGTTTGGTATAAGGTTCCCGCAGAATTATTTCGTAATAACGCCGACAATACTACTATTGGTAAAGCCATTCAGAAATTTGGGAATAAACCGGTAAGTGACGGTATTGCTACTGATCAATTCGGAAACCATTATATAACCAATCCAGGAGCGCATAGTATTAATAAGCTGGATGCCAACGGTAAGTTAACTGTGGTAATAGCAGATGGGCGGTTAAAATTTCCCGATAATGTGGCTTTATCGCCGCAAGGGTATCTTTATATAGCCATCAATCAACTTAATACAACGCCTGCGTTTTCGGGTACAACAGATTTGGGGAATCCTCCCTACTATATTTATCGAATCAAATTGTAAACCATAATAATTTTAAAAATGAAAAAAGTAGTTTTAGCAATCGGTGTGTTTATAACAACATTAGCTGTTGCACAAGTACCTCAGGTAGAAAAAAAATGGGAACTTTCAGGATTTAATAACCCGGAAAGCATCATAAAAGATGATGCAAATAATGTACTCTATGTTTCATGTGTGAATGGAAATCCAGCTGATAAGGACAACAATGGATATATTTCTAAAGTGTCTGTTGACGGTAAAGTCGTTTCACAAAAATGGATAGAAGGACTACATGCCCCCAAAGGAATGGCTATTTATAAAGGAAAATTGTACATAGCGGATATTAATGACATTGTTGTTGTTGATATCGTTCAGGCAAAAATAACGAACCGTTTTGCCGTTGAAGGTTCTACATTTCTGAATGACATAGCAACCGATCAGAAGGGGAATGTATATGTAAGTAATACTTTCGGATTTAGTGCCATTTATAAACTGAGTAAAAACAATACAATAGAAACTTTCCTGAAAGATGAGCAGCTACAAATGCCAAATGGTTTATGTGTGGATGGAGATAAACTTTTGATAGCACCCTGGGGTATGGGATTCGATCCTGCTACATACCAAACCAAAACGCCAGGATCGCTGTTAAGTGTAAACATGAAAAGCAAGAAGATCACTGTTTTGTCCAGCCCCATCGGTAACCTAGATGGTTTGGAAAAAACGCTCCACGGTTATGTGATAACAGACTGGCTGGCAGGTAAGTTGTTTTATTATAACGGTAATACTGCCACAGAACTGATTGATTTACCACAGGGCAGCGCTGATCTGGAGTTTGATGAAAAAGAGAGAATCGTGTATATTCCATTAATGAATGATAACAAGATAGAAGCATATAAGTTAATAAAGTAGTAGTATGCGTAAATTGACATCACACCAGTTAGCCTATTTACTGTTCCGTGTAACGCAGGGGATAAATTTTTTGGGACACGGATTGGTTCGCCTCCCAAAAATAAACGGTTTCAGAGAGTGGATAACCGGAACGTTTCAGTACTCCATTCTGCCTCCGGTTCTGACTTCTGTTTTTGCCACAGCACTTCCATTTCTGGAATTCGCGCTTGGCTTATGTTTAATATTCGGAATTTTAACCAGACAAACATTAATAGCGGGAGCGGTGATGATGGCTTTTCTGATTTTAGGGTCCTGTCTTATTGAAAAATGGGAATTTGTCGGTTTCCAGATGATTTATGCCATCAGCTTTTTTATACTTTTAACGCATCTGGAGAATAACACGTTTTTTTTAGGATACCGTAAGCTAGTGTAGATAGCATACGAACAACATGGTATGAAGTAACATAAAATTTATAAAATGAACAAAGAACAATTATTAAACGCTTTTAATTTTCGTCATGCCTGTAAGGAATTTGATGTGAATAGACTAATTCCAGAGGAGGATTTTGAATTTATATTAGAAACAGCGAGGCTTTCACCCAGCTCTTTTGGATTTGAACCCTGGCATTTTTTAGTGGTTCAAGACAAAAATTTAAGAGAGCAGTTAAGATCTAAAGCCTGGGGAGTTACTAAGAAATTGGATACAGCCAGCCACATTGTAATTGGTTTAACAATGAAAAGCCCCCTTATGAGATGGGATGCAGAATACATTCAGTATTTTATGAGGGAGATTCAAAAATTACCCGAAGAAGTTGTAAAAGGGAAGGGAAAATTTTTTGAAACATTTCAAAAGTCAGATTTTGATTTAACCGACGATAGAAAGCTGTTTGACTGGGCCGCGAAGCAAAATTATATTGCGTTGGGAAATATGATGACAGCGGCAGCTCTGATAGGTATAGATTCCTGCCCTATGGAAGGATTTGAACAAAAGGAAACAGAAGCAATTCTCAGGAATAGTTTTGGTATTGATACGGATAAATTTGGAGTTTCGTACATGGTCGCATTTGGGTATAGGGTAATGGAACCCAAAGCGAAAACAAGAAGACCTTTGAATCAAATGGTAACCTGGAAATGAAACACAACAATGAAGTATCCACTATTGTTTAGCCCCTATAAATTAAAAAACATCGAATTAAAAAACAGGATTTTGATGGCTCCAATGACGAGGAGCCGGTCGCAGCAACCTGGAGATGTCCCGTGGGCATTAATGGCCGAGTATTATGCTCAGCGGGCTTCGGCAGGTTTAATAATATCGGAGGCCACGCAAATTTCATTGCAGGGAAAAGGATATGCTGCTACTCCCGGAATATACACCCCCGAACAGGTAGCGGGTTGGAGTGAGGTAACAAATCGGGTACACCTGTCGGGGGGGAGAATAGTGGCGCAACTATGGCATGTAGGGAGAGTTAGTTCCGCAAAGGTAAATGGATTACAACCAATAGCGCCATCGGCGTTGATTGCCAATGATACGTTCGTTTATATTTTTGATTCAGATGATAGTACTGATGCTGTTTTTGTGCCAGTAGATGAACCACGAGAGATGTCTGATTCAGACATCTTGGGGGTGGTACAGGAATTTGCAGTGGCTGCTTCTAATGCTATTCTGGCAGGATTTGATGGAGTAGAGGTACATGCGGCAAATGGCTATTTGATTGATCAGTTTTTGCGTAAAAATTCAAATATCCGGTCAGATAAGTATGGTGGGAATGCATATAATCGGATCCGGTTTTTAATGGAAATTGTGAACGCGGTAGCAGATGTTATCGGAAAAGAACGAACAGGGGTGCGGCTATCGCCCTACATCAAATTTAAGGACATGGATGATCCTGAGATGCCAGATACGATTCTTTTGGCTGCCAGAAAGCTAAACGAAGTGGGTATAGCATATATTCATTTGTGTGAGGCAGATTGGGATGACGCTCCGGAAATACCGCTTTCATTCAGGAAAGCATTACGAACAAATTTCAGCAATACACTAATAGTTACGGGAAATAAAACGCCAGAAGAAGGGGAGGCGTTGCTTGAGGCAGGGTTGGCTGATATAATTGGCTTTGGACGTAAATTTATTGCTAACCCCGATTATCCCGATAGAGTAAAATATGATTTGCCAATGAATACGATTATTGATACACATACTTTATTTGGAGGAAGAGGAAGTAGGGGGTACACAGATTACTCTTTTTATGGTGCGTAACCCGGGAACTTTAATTTGTTTTGGCATAATTTTTCTCGTTTGTAGGGCTGTTATTTCCGTTTAACCGTAAAAAAAACCTTTTAACACGGTGTGCGTAGGTAGCTTGCCAATTTCGTATTTAATTTAGTTGTATTTTACTTGATCTAAACAAAGTTTAATATTGACTTTTTCGATTTAGGTGATTACCATTGTATAAACTTTAACCTCCCAATTATGAGAAGATTAAATACTTTCTTTATTCTGACTTTTTTCAGTGTAAGATTCTTTGCGCAGCATTGGTCAACATTACTGGAACAGCCAGGCGCTAATTTTTATACAGTTAGAACGGGGTTTAATAATTATTTTGCCACACACGACTCTACAGAAAAGGGCAAAGGATGGAAGCAATTTAAACGATGGGAGTATTTTATGGAACCAAGAGTGTACCCTTCCGGCGATTTAACATTGCCTTCTCAGAATATGCAAAATTTTGAGACATTTCTTCAAACCTATTCTACACAAAAGTTGGCTAATTCCAGTTCTAACATGATTGCCTCTTCTACCTGGACCGCAGTTGGGCCTTTTGGTGCAATTAATGGTAATGCTGGTGGGCAATTTCTTAAGTCAGGACGTCTGAATTTTATAACGATTCATCCTGCCGGATCAAATACGCTTTTTGTTGGAGCACCGGCGGGTGGTTTATGGAAATCGGTCAATGGAGGAACAAGCTGGACTACGAACACGGACTTTCTAACGGTAACTGGTTGTTCTGATCTGGTTATAGACCCTTCCAATAACAATACCATGTATTTGGCTACAGGGGATGGAGACGCAGGAGATGATTATTCTATAGGCGTTTTAAAATCTACTGATGGTGGCACTACCTGGGTATCAACCGGATTAGCATGGACGGTTAATCAGGGGCGTTTAATCAGACGCTTACTTATTAATCCGTCAAACCCTCAAATTATTTTGGCGGCTACCAACATCGGTATTTACAGAACCACCAATGGGGGAACAAACTGGACTCAGGTTTTTACCAGTAGTACATACGATCTCGAATTTAAACCTGGTGATCCGAATACTGTTTACGCAGGTGGAACAACATTCAGAAAGTCAATAGATGGTGGTGTAACCTGGACTACAATTAGTACCGGTATCCCAACAACAGGTGTTAACCGTATGGCTATTGCAGTAACGCCAAATGATGCCAATTATGTATATGTACTGGCTTCATCTAGCGCCGATGATGGCTTTCAAGGACTTTACCGTTCAATAAACAGCGGAACAGGTTTCACTACAATGGCCACTTCTCCCAATCTTTTAGGTTGGAGTAATACCGGCGGAGATACCGGTGGACAAGGATGGTATGATTTGTGTGTGGCAGCATCGCCACTTAATAAAGATGAAGTAGTGGTGGGTGGCGTAAATGTTTGGCGTTCTACAAATGGAGGAACAAATTGGTCAATTTATGGGCATTGGACCGGTTCAGGCGCTCCGTTTACACATGCCGATCATCATGATTTGGAATACGATGCTTCTGGTAATTTGTTCGATTGTAATGATGGGACAGTATATAGAAGAACCCCAAGCGCGACCAGCTGGCAGGAAATTTCCGGACTAATGAATATTTCTCAGATCTATAAAATCGGCACTTCGGCCTTAACTGCCAATTATTGGTTTACCGGACATCAGGATAACGGAACTAGTTGGTGGAATGGTACAACCTACGCCGCGCGTATGGGAGGGGATGGTATGGATTGTTTTATTGACCGCACAAATAATAACAATGTGTTTGCTTCGTATTACAGCGGACAGTTTCAAAGATCTACCAATGGTGGAACTTCCTGGTCAACGCCAACGGGTTTTTCAGGAACCGGTAACTGGGTTTCACCTTGGAAACAAGATCCTCAAACAGCTACTGTTATATGGGCAGGTAAACAACAAATGTTTAAATCTACCAATTCCGGAACCAGTTTTGTTATGACTACTGGATCAATGGCCGGAACCGCAGGCATTGTTGAATTTGCTATTGCACCGTCTAATAATCAGGTGTTGTATGTTATTAAAGGAACAACGCTGTTTAAAACTACGGATGGTGGCGCCACATGGACCAATATCACAGGCACTGTTCCTACAGGAAGCGGAGCACCAACATTTATTACAGTGTCGCCAACAGATGCCAATAAATTGTGGGTAACGCTAAGTGGTTATTCAGCAGGTAATAAAGTATTTATGAGCACCAATGGTGGAACTACTTGGACTAATTATACATCCAACTTGCCCAATTTACCGGCCAACTGTTCAGTTTATCAGGTGGGTTCAAGTGACAGAATATATGTAGGTATGGATGTGGGTGTGTATTACCGCGATGCAAGTATGACCAGTTGGACACTTTATAACACGGGTTTACCTAATACGGCTGTTTCGGATATGGAAATTTCTCCTGCCGATCCAACCAAACTTATTGCAGCTACGTATGGAAGAGGTGTATGGGTAGTGGACGTTATTTCAGGAACGCCACCTGCGCCAGTATCCGGATTTTCTGTTGCCTCTGCGGGTATTTGCTCCGGGCAAAATGCAGTATTCAACGATCAGTCAACCAATACACCTACGGCCTGGAGTTGGAGCGTTACACCTTCAGCGGGGGTAACCATTAACACTTCAGCTTCACAAAATCCTACGGTCAGTTTTTCAAATGGTGGAACGTATGTGGTTTCTATGATAGCCAGTAACGCAGGAGGACCAGGAACATTAAGTTCACAAACCATAACCGTTAACAGCACACCCACAGTTCTTGTTTCAAATGCAAATCAAACAGTTTGTGTTGGTTCACCGGTGACTTTCAATGCTTCAGGAGCCACAGCCTATAGCTGGACGGGTGGTGGAACAGGAGCCAGCGTAACCTATACGCCTTCTGCTGCCGGATCTTACACAGTAACAGGAAGCAATGGCAGTTGTTCTTCTTCAGCTATAGCCAACGTTAGTATTAAGGCTTTGCCAAGTGTTGCTGTTAGTGGGGCAAATGCTATTTGTACCGGCGCATCTGCTATTCTTGCCGCTTCGGGGGCTACCAGTTATGTATGGAATACATCGGCTACAACTTCTACAGTTTCTGTTTCCCCATCATCAACTACTTCTTATACAGTAACAGGAACAGGATCTAATGGGTGTGTGAATATGGCTGTAAAAACCGTAAGTGTTAATCCGTTACCGGTAATCAGTACGGCACTTAGCAGTACGGCGGTGTGTGTGGGCTCTAATGCATCATTGGTTGCCAGTGGTGCGTCAACTTACACCTGGATGCCAGGCAACCTGATTGGATCGAATGTAACGGCTACACCTTCTTCAAATACCACTTATACTGTAAACGCTACTGACGCTAATGGATGTACTAATTCGGCTATCCGGAGTGTGATTGTAAATCCGTTACCAGCACTAAATACTACAGCCAGTAATACCAGTATCTGTAATGGACAAAGTACAAGTTTAAGTGCCAGTGGGGCTGTTTCTTATACCTGGATGCCAGGTTCTGTTGTTGGAAACCCTGTAAGCGTGAATCCGTCTGTTAATACTGCTTACACCGTAACAGGAAGAGATGTTAACGGCTGCGTGGGTACTTCTGTTAGAAATATTGTTGTAAATCCAAGCCCGGTTGTTAGCGTAAGTAATCCTAACCAAACAATATGTTCTGGTAACTCCGTTACCTTTAATGCCAGTGGGGCATCGGCTTATGTATGGTCTAATGGTGGTGGAACAGGTAGCAGTGCAACTTACAATCCTGCATCTAGTGCATCTTATACAGTAACCGGAACTACCGCGGGCTGCTCTTCAAATACGGTTGTTAATGTTGTGGTAAATACAACCCCAACGGTCAGTGTCAGCAATCCAAATCAAACTATTTGTTCAGGAAATGCGGTAACCTTTAATGCCAGTGGGGCGTCAGCTTATGTGTGGTCAAATGGTGGCGGAACGGGTAGTAGTGCAACGTATAATCCATCATCCAATGCATCTTACACAGTTACCGGAACATCAACCGGTTGTTCATCAAACGCTGTTGTAAGCGTGATAGTAAATACAACGCCAACGGTTAGTGTCAGCAATTCAAATCAAACAATATGTTCGGGTAATGCTGTAACCTTTAATGCCAGTGGGGCATCGGCTTATGTGTGGTCAAATGGTGGCGGATCTGGTAGCAGTGCAACCTATAACCCTTCTTCAAACACATCTTATACGGTTACGGGTAGTAATGGATCCTGTTCATCAATGGCAGTAGCCAACGTAAATGTTAACCCAACGCCAACGGTTACTATAGCTAACGCCAGTCAAACTATTTGCGCCGGTAGTGCAGTAACGTTCAGTGCCAGCGGAGCAACTTCGTATAACTGGAGTGCTGGTGGTATTGTTACATCTGTTGCTGTTTATACGCCGTCTGTCTCAACTAATTACACGGTTACCGGTACCTCGTCAGCTTGCTCTGGTAACGCTGTAGCGTCTGTGAATGTGGTAACCTGCACCGGATTAAATGAGGCAGGTAATATGCTTCAGGCTATTGTTTATCCGAATCCAACTTCTGGAAAAATAATGGTAGATGGTCTTGGGGCCTATAATACAACCATCAGTATAGAAGTAGCAGATGTGCTTGGTAAAATACATGCCCGCAAAGTAATAGACGCTAATAAGGCTGCACATGCAGTAGAAATTGATTTATCGGATGTAGCGAATGGGGTGTATTTCCTTAAACTTTCAACGCAAAGCAATAAAACCGGGGTTATTAAAATTATAAAGGAGTAATTCCAGTCTAATGTGAAAAAGGGCCATTTTCAAACGGAAATGGCCCTTTTTATGTTTAATAAGGGAAGATTAAGTGTCGGTATCTGATACTGCCAGTGCAAGAATCAATGTGGAACCCGTTACATAAAAAGGATAACGAAATTAATCAAAACCAAAATCCTTACAATATTAGTTTCTTTCATTCCTTTTTTTGACCTTTATAACCTATTAAAAGGCTTTTCATGTCAGTACATAAAGAAGTTAAAAAAGTAACCACGCATGTGTTACAGGAAATGAAGCGTAAAGGTGAGAAAATAGCCATGCTTACCGCTTATGATTATACAATGGCAAAGATTATTGACAGCGCCGGTATTGATGTGGTGTTGGTGGGTGACAGTGCCAGTAATGTAATGGCCGGACACGAAACAACACTCCCTATTACACTTAATGAAATGATTTATCATGCCAGTAGTGTAATACGAGCTATAAACCGGGCACTGGTAGTCGTTGATCTGCCATTCGGAACCTATCAGGGTAACAGTAAAGAAGCGTTAAATTCTGCTATCCGCATTATGAAGGAAAGCGGCGCGCATGGCGTAAAAATGGAAGGAGGAAAGGAAATTAAAGATTCCATAGAACGCATACTTACAGCGGGTATTCCGGTTATGGGGCACCTTGGACTTACACCCCAGAGTATTTATAAATTTGGTACATACACGGTGAGGGCAAAAGAAGAAGAGGAGGCTGAACGCTTACTGGAAGATGCTAAATTACTGGAAGCATACGGTTGCTTCGCTATTGTACTCGAAAAAATTCCGGCAGCCTTGGCTAAAAAAGTGGCTGAAACGCTTACTATTCCTGTTATAGGGATAGGCGCTGGCGGAGGCGTGGATGGTCAGGTTCTGGTAACACACGACATGTTGGGCATGACCCATGAATTTAGCCCGCGTTTTTTACGCCGTTATCTTAACCTATACGAAAGTATGGGGCAGGCTTTTAAGCAATACATCGGTGATGTAAAGGCTAAAGATTTTCCAAACGAACAAGAATCGTACTAATTTTTTACTGTGAACTTATTATCTATACATCAATTATCAAAGGCTTACGGGCCTAAAGTACTGTTTAAAAAGATTAGTTTCGGATTAAACTATGGCGACAAAGTAGCACTGGTGGCCAAGAATGGCTCGGGCAAATCTACTTTGTTTAAAATACTAAAAGGAAAAGAAATTGCTGATGAGGGAGAAGTAGTATTCCGGAAAGATATTTCTGTTGCTTTTCTCGATCAGGATATCACTTTTGATGAAAATCAAAGTATAGCAGACTTGCTTCAAAATGCTGATAATAAGTATGTAAAATGTATTAAGCAGTACGACGAAGCTCTAAAGGCTGCGGAGCATGATCATGGCGGTGAAGTTGCACAAAAACTGGATAACGCTTTATTGCAGATGAATGATCTGAACGCCTGGGAGTATGAGAACGAAGCAAACGAAATTTTATCGCGTCTCGAAATAAGCGATACGCAACAAATTATCAAAACGCTTAGTGGCGGACAAAAGAAACGCGTGGCATTAGCGCTTGTACTAATCAATAAGCCCGATCTGGTGATTATGGATGAGCCCACCAATCACCTGGATGTGGAAATGATAGAGTGGCTGGAACATTATTTGCAAAGTTCAGCACTGAGCCTGTTACTGGTTACACACGACCGGTATTTTCTGGATGAAGTATGTAACAGTATTATTGAACTGGATAGCGGAGAACTGGTAGAGTACAAAGGTGATTTTGAAAATTACCTGATCAAGAAGGCGGAGCGGGAACAAATTAAAAATGCGGAAATAGATAAAGCCCGGAACTTATACCGACGTGAATTGGAATGGGTTCGTAAAATGCCAAAGGCGCGTGGCACAAAGGCCAAAGCCCGCGTAGATGCGTTTTATGATGTAGAAGAAAAAGCTAAACAAAAGCGGATTGATAAAAAAATTGAACTGAGTGTTAAAATGGAACGTCTTGGTTCTAAAATCGTAGAACTCCACAAAATAACCAAGGCTTTTGGAAATAAAGTGATTCTTAATCCCTTTACTTATACTTTTGTTCATGGCGAGAAGATAGGAATTGTGGGTAAGAATGGTGCCGGTAAAAGTACATTATTAAATATTATTCAGGGCTTATTAACTCCCGATAGCGGAAAGGTTCAGGTAGGGGATACCGTATCGTTCGGTTACTACTCTCAGGGTGGAATTCAGTTGAATGAAGATAAGCGCCTCATAGAAGTGGTTAAAGATATTGCTGAGTTTATTCCTTTGGCCAATGGCACATCGTTATCAGCTTCGCAGTTACTCACGCGTTTTAATTTTCCACCCGATGTACAGTACAGTTATGTCAGTAAATTGAGCGGAGGTGAAAAACGTCGTCTGTACTTGTTAACTGTTTTGGTAAAGAACCCCAATTTCCTGATTCTCGATGAACCTACTAATGATTTGGATATTGTCACGCTTCAAACGCTTGAGGAATTTTTGGATGAGTTTAAAGGATGCGTTGTTATTGTAAGTCACGACCGTTATTTTATGGATCGTCTGGTAGATCATTTATTTGCCTTTGAAGGAAACGGAGAAATAAAGGACTTTCCTGGTCATTATACCGATTACAGAGAATGGAAGCAGTCGCAAAAAGCGGCCCCGCAGCAGTCCCGTCAGGAAACGGAAGTGGTCGTTACCAAACCGGAAGTGAAAGAAGAGGTAAAGCCAGCCGGAAACGCAGGTAAGAAATTAAGTTATAAAACACAGCGAGAGTTGGAAGAATTGGAAAAGGAAATTCCGCAATTGGAAGCTAAGAAAGCGGAACTGGAAGCAAAATTGAGTAGTGGATTAACCGATTACGCTATTATACAGGAATTGACAGCGCAATTACAACAACTGACTCATACGTTGGATGATAAAAGTATGCGGTGGTTAGAAATACAGGAGATGATGGTATAAGGGATCTAATTAATGTAGATAAAGCGATACAATGAAAAACGGCAGACGTGATTTTTTAAAGTTATCCGCTCTCTCAGCGGCTCTTTTTTCGTTTAACAAGAGTAAAGCAGTCAACCTGCTGACGTTGGGTGGGCCAACGGTTAAACCTGTTGTTCTTTCCACTTGGAATTTCGGAATACAGGCCAATGCAGAGGCCTGGAAAGTATTAAGCGCTAATGGCCGCGCTCTGGATGCAGTAGAACAGGGCGTAAAGGTTCCGGAAGCGGATCCTAAAGAGAGAAGTGTTGGTTTGGGAGGCCGCCCCGACCGCGATGGGCGGGTAACACTCGACGCGTGTATAATGGACGAGTTTGCAAATATAGGATCTGTTGCTTGTCTTGAACATATTGTGCATCCCATTTCTGTAGCCCGAGCGGTGATGGAAAAAACACCACATGTAATGCTGACAGGCGAAGGTGCCTTGCAATTTGCTTTGTCGCAGGGATTTAAAAAGGAAACGCTCTTAACGCCAGAATCGGAAGCGGAATGGAGGGAGTGGTTGCGTAAATCGGAGTATAAACCAATCATAAATATAGAAAATCATGACACCATCGGTATGGTGGCTTTGGATGCGCATGGAAATTTGTCCGGCGCGTGCACTACCAGTGGTATGGCATTTAAAATGCATGGACGTATCGGCGATTCACCCATAATCGGTGCGGGCTTGTATGTTGATAATGAAGTGGGAGCCGCTGCTGCCACAGGACACGGCGAAGAGGTTATTCGTATTGCCGGAAGTCATACAGTAGTGGAGTATATGCGGCACGGTTATTCACCCTCAGAAGCTTGCCGTAAAGCGGTAGAACGTATTATTAAAATGCGGAAAGGAAAAGATCTGAAAGATATTCAGGTGGGTTTTATTGCTATTAATAAAAAGGGGGAGCATGGTGCGTATTGTTTACAAAAAGGATTTAACTATGCCGTGTATTCTCCGGTTATTCCTAATCAATTGTTTGAAGCTAAAAGTATTTTATAGAAAATGACTGCTCTGCTCGAGATAGCGGTGTTTCATTTTGAGTCGGCTCTTATTGCTCAGTCAGGAGGTGCCGACCGTATTGAGTTGTGCAGTAATGCCAGAGAAGGTGGCGTTAGCCCCGACGATGAATTGTTAAAGGCAGTTGTGGCGGCGGTTCATATTCCGGTTCAGATAATGGTACGTCCTCGTGGTGGAAATTTTAGTTATACCAACCACGAGTTTTTACAAATGTGCTCAGAGATAGAAAAACGTAAGCACAGCGGTATTAGTGGTTTTGTGTTTGGAATACTGACAGAGGATGGGATCATAGATGTGGAGCGGAGCACCGAACTTGTAAAAAAGGCCTATCCCTTACCATGTACATTTCACAGAGCGTTTGATGAATGTGTGAATATTTCGGAGGCATTGGAGCAGGTGATAAAATGCGGGTTTACGAAGGTATTAACTTCAGGCACAGCGTCTACGGCTATGGAAGGTGCAAATGTATTGCAATATTTGGTGACAAGGGCGGGAAACCGTATCAGTATTATGCCCGGTGGATCTGTCCGTTCGGGTAATATCAGAGAGTTACAGAGCATAACCGGCGCGTCGGAATTTCATTCATCGGCAATTGTACAGGGAGAAATGGCAAGCGAGGCCGAGGTTTGGGCTTTAAAACAGGCTTTACGCGTATGAAAGTGGTTCGTTTTATTATAGGGTGTTTATTTCTGTTTCAGCTAAAAGCACAAATGGTTTCCCGGCTGGAATGGAAAATAAATTGGCAGTTTCGTAAAAGTGGAGATTCGGTCTGGCATAAAGCGTCCGTTCCCGGTACGGTTCACACAGATTTGTTGAGTCAACACCTTATACCTGATCCGTTTTTGGAAGACAACGAGCAAAAGATGCAGTGGGTGGAGGAGACGGATTGGGAATACACAAGTGTTTTAGAGGTAGATGAATCGTTCTTGAAACGACAAAACATACAGTTGCTATTTCATGGATTAGATACTTATGCCACTGTTTACCTGAATGGCGTAAAAATTCTGACAACCAATAACATGTTCAGAAGCTGGACTGTTGATGTAAAGCGATATCTGACCTCCGGAAAAAATACCGTATTGGTTCGGTTTGACGCAGCTGTAAAACGCGGAAGAGAAATGGCGAAACACCTGCCATATACATTACCCGGCGATGAACGGGTGTTTACAAGAAAGGCTCAGTATCAGTATGGATGGGATTGGGGACCGCGCCTGGTGACTTGTGGAATATGGAAAAAAGTAGAATGTGTGGCATGG
This sequence comes from Sediminibacterium sp., assembly GCA_030054095.1. Classification (GTDB taxonomy): domain Bacteria; phylum Bacteroidota; class Bacteroidia; order B-17B0; family Aurantibacillaceae; genus Aurantibacillus. The sequence continues at coordinate 86,770 of JASGCO010000004.1, read as the reverse complement.
GATGCCATCCGTATAGAACGGTTTTATATCGGATCGCAGAAGTTATCTTCGCAAAAAGCGGATCTTACCGCAATACTGGAGGTTAATTGCACAACTGCCGGAACATACACCGTAAATATAACGGAACCTGTTACACAGCGAATCATTACTACGCAAATAATGACTTTAACCGAAGGTTTGCAAACGGTAAAGGTGCCATTTGTAGTTAAGAACCCGCGCTTATGGTGGTGTAATGGCATGGGACCTCAAACGCTTTATACATTTCAATGCAGCGTGAAAGGAAGTAAACAGGAAGATGCCATCACACTCACCACCGGTTTGCGTACCATTCAATTGATTCAGAAACCGGACGCTAAAGGAAAGCAGTTTTATTTTAAATTGAATGGGGTACCGGTGTTTATGAAAGGCGCTAACTGGATTCCCGCTGATAATTTTGTAACAAGGGTTAATAAGCAGGAGTACGAACTTCTGATTAAAAAAGCAGCAGAAGCCAATATGAATATGCTGCGCGTGTGGGGTGGCGGGATGTATGAAGACGATATTTTTTATCAGTTATGTAATCAGTATGGTATTTTGGTATGGCAGGATTTTATGTTTGCCTGTGCCATGTATCCGGGTGATACGGCATTTGTTGAAAATGTAAAACAAGAAGCAGCAGAAGCGATTAAGCGGCTAACGAATCATCCTTCGTTAGCACTATGGTGCGGTAATAACGAAAACGATGAGGGGTGGAAAAACTGGGGTTGGCAAAAGCAATACCACTACACACCTCAGGATTCCGGAAAAATCTGGAATGATTACCTCCGTCTTTTTCATAAGGAATTGCCGGAATTGGTAGCAATGTATGCCCCTCAAAATGCCTACTGGCCTTCCTCTCCATCCATTGGTTGGGGCCGAAAGGAGAGTCTTTTACAGGGCGATGCGCATTATTGGGGCGTATGGTGGGGCATGGAGCCATTTGAGGTGTATAAACAGAAAGTGGGGCGTTTTATGAGTGAGTATGGATTCCAGAGTATGCCATCTTCGTATTATTATAGCACGTTTTGTTCAGATACAAGTTTGAATGCTGTATCCGTTAAATGGCACCAAAAGCACCCCAGAGGCTTCGAAACGATTAAAGCATATATGGAACGCGAGTATAAAAAGCCTTCTTCTTTTTCAGATTATGCGTATGTGTCGCAGTTGTTGCAGGCAGGGGGGATGAAAACGGCTATTCAGGCACACCGGCGGGCTATGCCGTATTGTATGGGAACACTTTTCTGGCAATGGAACGATTGCTGGCCGGTAGCATCATGGAGCGCGATAGATGGAAGTAACAGCCCTAAAGCTTTGTATTATGAAGTGAAACGGAGTTTCAGGGAAGTGTTGATTTCAGTGACTGAAGAAGATTCTACTTATGCGGTTTATATCATTTCTGACCGTCCCACGGGATTAAAAGGAACGTTGAGCTTAAGAATTTTGGATGCAACTGGAAAAGTAGCATGGAGAATGGATAAAAGAGTAATAGTGCCCCATAGGTCTTCGGGGAGTTATTTTAAAATTCCAAAGTCTGTATTAAAGGGGTATCTGCTACGTGAATTAGTCTTAAATAGTGAATTGCATTCTGAAGGTGGTGAATTGCTGGCCAGAGATGATTTCTTTTTTGTAAAGGCATTGGATCTTGCATTGAAACCAGCCACCATTCACTTAAAAGTGGATACTATTAAAAATACGATTGTATTGAGCAGTGATGTGTTGGCTAAAGATGTTCAGGTATATACGTCCGAGGGAGAGGTGTGGTTAGAAGATAATTTTTTTACGGTATTACCGGGAGAACGCAGAACTATCAAAATCATGAAAGGATCAGTAAATGGAAAAACACTACGTGTCAGATCCTTGAATTCGGTTTTCTTTAAATAGCCTGATTATAAGTAACATTTAATGAGTTTAATTATAAAGAAAATAAATGCCCTTATTGCATTAATGCTATATGCGCCTGTTGTTTTAATGGTCATAGCTGGCAAATGGAACGCATATCCACTTGTAAAGGAAGATAAAGGTGGTTTTATTGGAGGTATTCTGTTTTATGGTATAACCCTGACAGTTGTGTTTTCGCTTTTAATGCCAAGACTCAAGGTGGTATATCAGTTAATGACAGGGCTTTTATTTGGGGGTATTGGTTTAGTCTTTGTTCATAGCTACCTGTGAGGAATGCTCATTGCTGGTAGTATTGCAGGAATGTGTCTGCATCTGGCTTTATATATAAAATCGTTTTTTGTACCGGAGACGAGGAGAAGGTAAATTGAAAATTGTAGTATGTTGTGGAATGAGAAGATAGATCTGATTAAGAAGCGATATGCGGCCACGCAGTTTCTGGTACCGCATGTAAACCGTAAGCAGATTTTCCGGAAAATAGAAACGGAATTTATTAAACGTCCCGCATCTTATTACGAATTAAACAATCAAACAACTGTTTTTAGTAATTGGTGGAAGAGCATTACATGCGAGGAAATAGGGGTGAAAACAGATGTGTTGGAAAAATTTATAAGTGACGTACTCGAAAACGATTTTGTATGGCTTACGGCCGAGTTCCCTTCTGAAGTCCTGCTTTATAAATCAACCCTTAAGCCATTGTTAGATTTGATTGTGACTGGGCAAACCTGGACCAGAACCTTTCATGTTGTTCATTTGAAATATCACTATATGATCAGTTTTCGTCTTGAGCAAGAATACGTGGTTATAAAGCTTTCCGGAAAGCAGTTACATTACGATAAACTGTATGTGCTTTTGATGCAATTAATGGATTAAGTAAAACGTATCAACGCGATAGTTGATTCAGAGGCACGGTTGTATCAAAAATTTTTATAACTACATTTCCTTTCTTCCTGCCATTATCTACATAGCGGTGAGCTTCCACAATTTTATTCAGAGGAAAAATTTTGTCAATCACAGCGGTGTAGTGACCTTGTTCAAACAGTGATTTCAGAAGTTTCAGTTGTTCTACTTTTTCATCTGCAAAATCGAGACTGTTAACATTAAGGTAGCTTCCGTGGGGAGTTAATAGCGGGGCACATTGTTTTTTGCTGGTTTTTCCTACCGCGTCGAAAATTATATCAAAGTGTCTGTCATATTGCGTAAAGTCTTCCCTGTCGTAGGCAATAACGTAATCTGCTCCCAGTTTTTCAGCTATTTCTTTTCCTGCGCTGCTGCAAACGGCAGTAACATCTGCTCCATAGCTTTTCGCTATCTGAATGGCAGCCGTTCCAACCGCTCCGGCGGCACCGTATATAAGAACACTAGCCCGTTCTTTTTTTCCGATTCCTGCTTTTTGTAAAAAGTATATGGCAGTTTGTCCTCCAAATAAAATAGCCGTGGCCTCTTCAAAGGTGGCATTTTCAGGCATTTTGGAAACTACCGCTTTCGAATTCAGGCAAATGTATTCGGCATGTGTGCCAAATTTAAAACCAGTAGAACCAAATACTTTATCGCCTGGTGAAAAGCCTGTAAGCTTGTCTCCGGTTTGTTCAACGATGCCAGAGAATACGGTTCCCAGAATGGGTTTTCGGGGCCTGAAAAAACCAAGGACGAATCGCATAATAAATCTGAGACCCTGACCTGCTTTTAGACCGCGTACCCTTGTGTCACCCGAATTGACCGCACTGGCCATTATCTTTATTAGTATCTCATTGTTTCCGGGAACGGGTTTGTCCACATTCTTAACGCTTATTACCTCTGGAGGCCCATAGGCTTTGCATAGTGCCGCTTTCATAGTATTCATAACGTGTATTTTATAACTGATACAAAGTTAATTTGACAATAGGGGGGATACATTAACTTAGGTTAATATCAGATAAAACGATACAAATTATGAGGGGGATTAGGATGTTTGGAATAAAGGCGATGGGCTGCGCACTTCTTTTCCGCAAGCTATCAGTATAATGATACTTACAGTCAACAAAACTCCGGTTATTTTTCTGTTAAAACAATATTTGAAGCAATATGGTACGAGAGGATTTATTAATAGTATGACCTGATTATGCACTTTAAATGAAGCGTTTGAAATGGCTGCGCTTCACAATGAGGGACATTTGAATCAGGTCAGAGGTACTTGCATGATAAAGTGAAATTAGAGGATGTCGAAATGTTGGTTGTTGTTTATAATCACTTTGTAGATTCTTTTTTGTGGCACCGGACTTATTCAAAGCCCTCAGAGAAAAAATCACTGATAGAAATGCCATGTGCATTAATAATACGGATGAGCGTTCCAAAACGTATATCTTCACCCCGTTCATAACGCCCGTACTGAGCTCTCGAAATGTCATTTTCATAAGCAAAATACTCGTAATTGGAATAACCACTTTTTATGCGAAGGGATTTTATCCGTTCACCCAGTTTCTTTAACGTCTCCTCTTTTTTAAGCGGTAGGCGTACTGTTTTTTTAGATTCTCTTTTTTTCACAATTACAAATTTTAACCTAAAACGCCGAATATGTTACCATGTATCAAATCATACATATTTAGTGTATCATATTAGTGTCTTTTTAGAATTAAAACTGTATATTTGATCAACAAATTCTGCTTTATAACGCCAATATCTGTTGAAAGTGAAGTGAACGCTTTGGTCTTATAAAGCAAGAGAACCAACCGTAAATAATACAATCTGTATGTTAGTATTGGAACAATTAAAACAAAAGTACTTGTTGTACGAAGATTTTTGGGATGAGTGGAAATACTACGAGCACAATGGGCTAACTGAAACCGACGTTTACACCATTGAACGCTACAGGGAAAGTAATTTTGTATTGCAGACCCATTATCTTGAATTGTTCGTCGACAGAGATGAAATCATTGAAGTGTTGACGGGTAAGCTGGAAGAAAAATTACAACAAAATTATCAGGAATATCAGTACTGGGTGGTATTGAAATTCTGGTTGTATTTCTTTGACCTGGCTTTAAAGATGGGCCGACAACCAGTATGTCATGTCCCAATCAGTAACTTATGTCTGGAAAAGGAATTGAGTGAAAAATTAAAATTATTCCGATGCACCACTATTGGTGACATTTTTAATGAGTGCGGTTTCCCGGGCGCCAGTAATGAAAAGATATTTAATCAGGTGTTACAGTTTAAAGAATATATCTGAATCGTTTAGTGTATAAAGCAGTGTGCAGCGAAACGGAGTAGAGAATAAAATGTTGTTTTAAGCTGGTACTCTGAAAATAGTCACAAATTGTTTATACATTATCGGGGCTGTGTTCGGGACAATCTATACGTAGATCCTGCGAAGCCAGTTTGGTTTGCAGAAGTTCGCAGAAGTGAGCATTGTTATGAATTTTATGGTGCGTGCAGCTAAGGCACATGCGCTGAATAGTAATGATTCCGCTTCGATTGAGTTCGTAAATAACATTCAGCAAGCCATTTAATACTATTATTTTTTGTTCAGAACCAAGATGCGAAATTGGTTTTTCAATTCGTCCTGCAAATGCGGCTGCTTTTGCCGCGGTTTTATATCCTTCCGGACTCAGAGTTACAGAGTAACTTCGTGTATCGGAATTGTCGTTGTGTTTTTTGATCAGTTTTTTTAATAAAAGGACTTTTACACTATCGCTGATAGTAGCTTTAGTCATGTTGAATTCAGATGCAAGATAACTGATTTTACATTTCCCCTGTTCATGAAAAAGAAGGAAAATAAGAATCTGTATTTGAATGGGGCTAAGCGCATTTTCTTTACTTTCGTTCCATAGCAATACACGGAATGCTTCGGCTATTTTTTCGAGTGCAACTACTATTTTGCTTTCTATAGCCTTGTTCTGGCGTCCGGGATCAAATGCGGATTTCATTATTTACTTATTTTCCGTTTCGTAAATATACCAATCCTTTTCATTTGTGATGGTTAGCCCGGATAATTCTATGAAGGAATAAACTATAAAGTAAGGATTATGTTAGGAATCCTTACTTTATTTGATAAATTTTTTTAGCCTTTTACATCAGCCATACTGGCACCAAAATTAATATGGAGTACGTTTCCGGTTGGGGTAATTAAGGCTGGTACCGATTTTACACCCAATGTTTCCGCTTCCGCTATCCGGTTTTTAGCATTGCCTAAATGAACAATTTCCACATTTTCATTTCCGATTAAGGAGATGATGTCGTGCTCCGCACTGACGCATACCGGGCAACCGGCATGATAAAATACTGATTTTTTCATGTTTAAATGATTGATAGTTTTACGGCAATATTGCCAATGCAAATATAGTTAGGATTGCAAACTATATTAAAAATAGTTATGAACACTCCTATGAACTATCGAAATAAGGTTACTCTTCCGGTGTTAGATTAATAGATTAACAATAGCTTGGTGTTTGCTTAATTGCGCCAGTTGGAGCGCTGTATATCCCTGCGCAGAAATACGTTTATCTGCACCAAGTTCTAACAGGCGTCGGGTAATAGCTGTCAGTCCCATCTCCGCGGCCCTGTGTAAGGCAGTAAACCCTCTGTTGTCTTGTATGTTTATTTCAGCACCGGCAGCCACCAGCAGGTTCAGTTTTTCGATCTTGTCTGACTGTACAGCATTCATCAAGGCCGTGGCACCTTCTAAACTCTTCACGTTTGGATTCGCGCCCGCATCTATAAGTATGGAGATAACCGTATTGTTTTCGCAGGCGATAGCCCAATGAAGTGGCGCTAACCCGTCGCCAGCCAGGCAATCAGGATTTGTTCCTAGCCGGATCTGTTTATGTATTGCATCACTATCGCCACGGGCAACGGCAATATGCAGTAATGAGTGTGTTCGTAAAGGCGAATCTGATGTGGGATAAAGTTTGGTATCAAACGTACCGAAATGCGCCATCTTGCCATATACCGAAAATGCCCATAAAGCGGCTTGTTTAAGATCGTCTTTAAGATCGGCTGGCAAGGGACAAGGTACGTTATCTTTCAACACATGAGTCGTCAGTATAGCGTTTAAAGTAGCACTTGTAAAATCAGGGGATTCATCCGAAGAAAATTCACCGGTGATGCTTTCAATTATCAGTAAATTTTGACGCTGAGACGTACGCGCAATAGCCACTACTTCTCTTAACCAGCTTCTGATGAAAATAAGATTTGCACCATCAAAGTATATAGCCCATTTGTGTTCCATGGTATCCGGAGTAAACAGTACACCGGGTTCCAGTCTCTTGTCAATGGTAAAAGTGATTTTTCCTTCGGTTTCTTTTGTTTTTTTTGGATTTATACCGTAAAAAGCTGTACCGTCTTCGCCGTTGTAGGAGATGGCGTTCTCTGCCATTTGAGGATCAGGAGAGCTGGAAAGTATACTTTGCGTAAATGGCCGCAAATCCACAATGGCTTGCTTCCAGGGATTTTCTTCCGGTGCGATCCAATAACACTCAGAGGAGACTATTTTTGCTGTTTTTCCGTTGCCGGCCCGTCCAAATAATTTTTTAAAAAAAGACATAAAAAAATCCGGATAAAGGTAAGGAACTAAATAAATAATGTGGTAATTACTTGCATGAGTTCCTGTTATACGACGAGGAAAAAATCGTTGCTATAATAGAATGCATTTAAAATACCAAAGCCCCGCATTGCTGCGAGGCTTTGGCTCTCAAAAACTAAAAACCATGGCGGATTTTTAGTTGCCCTTGCTCCTGGCGGGAGTTTGGGAGTGGGATTTAAGCAAATTATTTTTTGCCGTCCATTTTGTCTTTAAGGCTTGATAAAGCGGAGATATCACCTAAAGTGGTTTTTTCTACGCTGTCTTTTACCTTTTTAATGGCTTTTTTGCTTTCTTCAGCATCAGCTTTTTTAGACGCTTTGTCGGCTTTACGTGCTTCATCTTTCACTTCTTCGTGTAAACGGGCATGTGACACAACAATACGTTTAGCGTCTTTGCTGAATTCAATCACTTTGAAATCCATTACATCTTCTACTTTAGATGAAGTGCCATCGGCTTTCGCTAAATGACGGGCAGGGCAGAAGCCTTCTACGCCATAAGGTAAACCAATTGTAGCACCTTTATCGTTCATAGAGGTAATGGTTCCTTTGTGAACTGAACCTTCGGTGAAAATGGTTTCGAATACATCCCATGGATTTTCTTCGAGTTGTTTGTGACCTAAAGATAAACGACGATTTTCGCCATCTATTTCCAGAACTACTACTTCCATTTTTTCACCTACCTTGCAGAATTCGCTAGGATGTTTAATTTTTTTACTCCAAGACAGGTCAGAGATATGTACTAAACCATCCACACCTTCTTCCAGTTCAACAAATACACCAAAGTTGGTGAAGTTGCGAACGGTTCCTGTATGTTTAGAGTTTTTAGCGTATTTATCCATGATCATGTTCCAAGGATCAGGAGTCAGTTGTTTCATACCCAGACTCATTTTACGCTCTTCGCGGTCTAATGTTAACACCTGAGCTTCTACTTCTTCGCCTACTTTTACGAATTCTTGTGCAGAACGTAAATGCTGGCTCCAGCTCATTTCACTTACGTGAACCAAGCCTTCAACTCCCGGAGCGATTTCGATAAACGCGCCGTAATCGTTAATTACCACAACTTTACCTTTTACTTTATCTCCTACTTTTAAATCCGGATTTAAAGCTTCCCAAGGATGTTTGGTTAATTGTTTTAAACCTAAAGCAATACGTTTTTTATCATCATCAAACTCAAGGATTACCACCTGAATTTTCTCGTCTAATTTAACGATCTCTTCAGGATGATTGATACGGCCCCATGACAGGTCAGTAATATGGATTAATCCATCAACACCACCTAAGTCAATAAACACACCGTAAGAAGTGATGTTCTTAACAGTACCTTCCAGTACCTGACCTTTTTCAAGTTTAGAAATGATATCACGTTTTTGGTTCTCAATTTCAGCTTCGATAAGCGCTTTATGAGATACAACTACGTTTTTGAATTCGTTGTTGATTTTAACCACTTTAAATTCCATGGTTTTACCAACATAAATATCGTAATCGCGGATTGGTTTCACATCAATTTGTGAACCTGGTAAAAACGCTTCGATACCAAATACATCAACAATTAAACCACCTTTAGTGCGGCATTTAACAAAACCTTTAATGATTTCATCAGAGTTAAGGGCATCGTTAACACGATCCCAGCTTTTGCCAGCACGGGCTTTTTTGTGAGACAATACTAATTGTCCGTTAGCGTCTTCGGCTGTTTCAACGAAAACTTCAATTTTGTCGCCAACTTTTAAATCCGGATTATAACGGAATTCAGAAAGTGCAACAACCCCATCCGATTTGTGACCGATGTTAACGATCACCTCACGGTTGTTTTTAGCTACTACTGTCCCTTCAATAATCTGAAGATCAGTAATGCTGTTTAACGATTTACCATACAACTCATCCAGTTTCGATTTCTCGTCGGTTGAATAATGATCTTGTTTTTTCCCAATCGCGGTCCAATCGAAATCAGGATTTCCTACTAAGGCTTTATCTGCCATTTTTTTACTACTTGTATTGGATGTGTAAAGCCACCCAAGAGGTTTTACTTAATTTATTTTTTTGACTGCTCAGCTTTACCTGAAACAGGGGTACAAATATATGCAATTCAAAGGCTTTTTCTGTTAAAATTATGACTCCTTTGAAAATATTTTAAAGTTTTGATATTCAGTTGTTTATGAAATAATTATCCCCTTTAAGGAATCGTTTTATTAAATTTATGTTTTAACAATTAATCCGGCTAAATATTAGCCAGAATTGTTCTTTTGCACACATGTATAAAACGGTTACTAAAAATATACACATATCGGTAGTGGTAAAGTATTGGCCCAACCAAAGTTTGCCAAAAGAAAACCATTATTTTTTTGTGTACTATATTACCATTGAGAATAAGAGCGAGTACACTGTCCAATTGATGAATCGTCACTGGGATATAGTGGATACTCAGGGGGAAAACCGAACGGTTGATGGCGAGGGCGTAATTGGGGAAACTCCGGTTTTAGAGCCAGGCGAGGTGTTTAAGTACAATAGTGGTTGTAATCTGACAGGGGAGTTAGGATATATGAAAGGCTACTACACTATGAAGCGTTTACTGGATAATGAACAGTTTAATGTACAAATTCCAAGGTTTGATATGGTTGTTCCCGCTAAATTAAATTGATTGGATTTAAAGGAGTTGTATAGTAGTAGATAAAATACCCTCAGAAATAAATGTTATGACAATACCAGTAGCTATAGGAGTGGGCGGAGTCGCTCTTTTACATCTTTACATAATGTATTTTGAAATGTTTGCCTGGGAAACCCGGGGAAAAAAGGTGTTTAAAAGTATCCCGGAAGATTTGTTCCCAAAAACCAAAACACTGGCGGCTAATCAGGGACTTTATAACGGGTTTTTGGCGGCTGGTTTAATCTGGTCGTTCTTTATCAGCAACCGGGAATGGCAAGATAATGTCGCTTTGTTTTTCTTGTCGTGTGTGGCTGTTGCGGGAATATACGGCGCTCTCACTGCCAGCCGCCGTATATTCTTTGTTCAGGCATTGCCGGCGTTGTTAACAATCCTTTTAATTGCGGTTACACGCGTTATTTGATACCCTGAAATGCCTTATATGTGTAGGTTTCAGCTTGTTGTTTTATTAAATTATGGTAAGGTTTAGTCTGAGTTTACTTCTTCTGTGGGTGTGGAATAGCGGCAATTGCCAGTTGGCCATCTCTTACGCCGATTCCCTGAGAACTGTTTTTCATGTGCCGGAAATGGCTTACGCTTTGGTTCGCGCCGATAGCGTGTTAGAGTTAGCTGTAACGGGTAAACATGCCATTCATCTTAGCGATAAGGCGAATCTTAACGATCGTTTTCATCTGGGTTCCAATACAAAAGCCCTCACGGCATTTGTCATTGCACATTATGTAGAGCTTGGAAAGTTAACGTGGGATACGCGTTTTTTTGACTTGTTTCCGGAATGGAAGAAAAACGCGATACCGGTTTATCACACTATTACGCTTAAAATGTTGCTTTCTCACAGAGCCGGGATTCAGCCATTTTTGGGCGAAAATGATCCGCCTTTGCCCGTTTTTAAAGGTAATCGTCAGCAAAAACGCATGGCGTTCGGACGATTTGTTTTAAGTCTGCCCCCAGCTAAAATGGACAGTTCATCGCCTTTTATTTATTCCAATGCGGGTTACGCTCTTGCAGCCATAATGCTCGAAAAAGTTACGGGAAAGAGCTGGGAATTACTGATGGAAAAAAATTGTAATGATTTGCTTAAGCTGGGTATTGGTTTTTCGTGGCCCGAAAACCAAAAACAGAAAGATACCTGGGGGCATTTTAGCACGGAAAAGGGGCTTATTCCGGTTCCTTCAGATACCAGTTTTTGTATTGATCTGGCTGAGCCAGCAGGTGATATTAACATTAAACTTAAAGATTATGCCAGATACATTCAGTTAAATTTAAAAGGATTGAACGGAGAGAATAATTACCTCAAAAGTACAACATACCAGTTTTTGCATGAGGCCTATGAAGGGTACGCGATGGGCTGGTTTAATGTTTATGAAAACGGGAATGGGTACTCGTCGCATTCCGGCACAGATGGTACATACTATGCTATGGCTTCGATTGACCGAACCCGTAAACAGGCATATATCGTTTTTGTCAATGTATTTAACGAAGAGGCCACAATCGCCGTTCGTTTGCTGACCCGTCGTTTAAAGCAGCTGTATCCTGCAAAGTAGTATTTCATACTCCGAGACAAGGATTTGTAAAAAGAGAGAACATTATCTGAATCTTCCGTATGGATCAGGCCTGATAAAAATGCTCATTATTTGTGATAGAAAGGATCAATTTACCAGAACAGGCAGAAGGGACATTTAAGTTGTTAGGTTTTGTTTCACAGAGCCTGTGTATATTACCGATTAAACGATGTGGATGGGTATAATTACAGTAAAAATACTTCCTTCGTCCTGAACACTTTTGAATGTGATTTCGCCTTTAAGAATGGAAACATATTTAGCGACAATACTTAATCCCAATCCAGTGCCTTTTATTCCAGAAGCGTTAGATGCTCTGAAAAATAATCCAAAAAGTTTTTGCTGGTCAGATTCTGGAATGCCAATTCCCTCGTCTCTTACAGAAATTTCAAGTGTTTGATGATTAATTACATTGGAAACATAAATCATCTTTTCCTCTGCTGAATACTTACTGGCATTTGAAATAAGGTTAGTTAGGATGTGATGAAGCAGCTTCTTGTCGGTGGTGATTGTGTATGTTGCCGTTTGTGTGAAAACAATTTTCTGACCTGTTTTCAAAAAGGTCTCTAGTTCGTCCGTTATCTCATCAAAAACATTTTCTAAAACGAACGTTTCTTCCTGAATGTTAACCATTCCCTGTTCGAGTTTGTCGAGTGATAAAAAGTCGTTAAGGATACTAGTGAGGTTATGAACCGCATTCTTAATACGTTCAGTATGTCTGTCAATTTTTTCGTTTTCAGGTTGCGTATTATATTTAGAAATGAGTGAGGCTGAAGAGAGAATGGTACTAAGGGGTGTTCTGAATTCATGTGATGCCAGTGAGACAAAACGCGATTTAATTTCATTAAGATTTTTTTCTCGTTCTAAAGCTTCATTAAGGTATAAGGTTCGTTCTTCTATTTTATGTTCCAGTTCTTGTTTGTGTTTTTCGAGTTCATCTTCCTTTTCTTTTTTTAAACTGATGTCAGTTACAAAGGCAACGGCCAGCTTTTCGCTATCAAACGTATAATGGCACAGGCTGATTTCTACATATAGTTCTTCACCAGATTTTTTGAGCGCTTTCAGATTGCGTCCAACGCCCATAGGGCGGTTAACCGGACGTTTAAAATAACTTGAAACATGTGCGGTATGCGTAGGCATGTTATCTGAGGGAATGAGAGTACTCAGCATCTGGCCCTCCAGCTCGCCTGTCTGGTACCCTAACATGTTTTCTATACAAGGGTTAGAGAGGATAATTACACCACTGGCATTAACAACGATAATACCTACTGTGGCATGTTTGAAAAGTGCTTTAAAGCCAGCTTCGCTATTAAAAATAGAGACTTGTGTTTCCATTTGGGACAGTGCTGTTCAAAAATAGCCTAAAAAAGCTATAGACGTGTTGACTCAGGTCAATCCCTGTTAAAAAAGTCGGAATTAGAAAAGCACGGGATAAGGATGAAGTGAACTTAAATTACAGGTCAGTAATACGGGAGCGATGTTTTGAGCCTGTTTAATCGTTCATGTTACTGATTTTAACCAGTTGGTTACGGTTCAGTATTTCAATACTGTTTGTATCCGTATGAAGACGGATAATATTTTGACGGTTCAGATCCGCCAGATTTCGGCTTAAAGTTTCCGGCTTGATGTTAAGAACAGCAGCAATATCCCTTTTTGATATGTAAATCTGGTTATCATGTTGCGGTGTATTAAATAAAGTGGATTGTTCGAGGCTCAGTAATAAAATGGCCAAACGTTGTTTAACCTGCTTACTAACCAGTTCTACCACATGTTTATAATTCTCGTTGATTTGGTTACAAAGTACATCCAGCAAAACGTTAGTGAAACGATTATCGCTGTAAACGGCTTTCAGAAAAACCTGTTTGGGAATAAAGAACAATGCCGAGTTTTCAGTAGCGGTGGCGGTAGTAATGTAATCCCAGTGTTTTAGCAGTGATAAATAGCCAACAAAGTCATGCGCTCTGGCCAATCTGACGGTTACCGGTTTTTTATCGGTATGATGGGTTATTTTTACCGTTCCGCTATTTAAATAATAAACGCCTTTTGGTATTTGGCCTTCCTGGAAAATGCGTTCGCCTTTGTTGTAAATTTTAGCTTCAGGTAGTGAATGTTTGGCAATAACAGTGTATATACGCTGAAGCTCAGCAAACAGCATTTCGTTTATTTCCGAAGATTCTTTTATTGTCATAACGCAGTTCAAGTTATGGTTTAAAATGAAACTGGCGAAGGATATTTGTTTGTTAAAAATATGCTAATAGTCATTTCCTGTTTAAGGAATCCTGACCCATTACAGTTTTGGCAAAGCGAAAATTCATCCCATCCGGAATTAAGACCGCTCTTATCTGAACATTGTCTGGTTTTACGGAAGGATGGTTCCGCTGTAAGTTCTGCCTTTATGGATTAGCAAGGGCTTTCTTGAAAATATAACGCGTGATAAAAATTCCCACACTTTTTTCTGGACCGTAAACCCCGTTTACAACCTGATCAAGCACCCATCCATCTTTAGCATACTCATTAATTTTATCAGTTATAACCTGATCATTATTCTGAATATTTTTAAAATTTATCCCAATTAAACTGAAAATATTTTCCAGATCTTTTTCCTGCATCTGTGAATTCTTGTCTGTCGAAATAACCCGTGAACGGCCAAGCCCGGCAGGTACAACTGATTCAATAGTAGAGAACATTTTATATTCATAAGTTACAGTCGGAACAGCTTGCTGAGCATTAACGGAATATAAGCTTAAAATAAGGCATGCAGATAGAAGTATTTTTTTCATAATGATGGATTTAATGGATTTACATGAGCAAATATGGTGCATTTGATGGCTTAGTACACGTTTTTACTGTTAAAAAATGTAAGATATTAAAAAGTAAACGTAAATCAGGTCCAGGCTTCTTCAATCACTTGTTGAATAGTGAAATAAGTATGAGGCAATACAAGCGTCTTTATATCTTCCGGAGTAAACCATTTTGCTTCAAGAATGTCTTCTTCAGTTTGTGGTATAAGAGCGCCTTTGTAGCCACTGCTCATTTCGAACCAGTAGGTTTGTTTTAGCGCAAAACCATTTTTGAAAGGATAAATATGCCAGGTAGATTGTAAAGGGCGTCGCACTGTTAGTTCAAATACACCACACTCTTCTTCACATTCTCTGATCGCTGCCTGTTCAGGAGATTCTCCTTTGTCCAGTTTACCTTTTGGTAAGTCCCACTTGTTTAAGCGGTGAATACAAAGCCAAAATCCGTCCTGTTCAATAAACCCACCAGCCGATTCAATATACTTGCAGAACGAACGTAAGGTAGTAACAACTAAATCAAATTTTTTTTCACTGAAAACCAAGTGTTTGGTCAAATCGTTAATAAAAGAGTGTAACAACGCCGTTAATTGGCCATTATCTAAAATAGTAAGATCTATAATATTTTGATTATGATGGAGTTGAGACTCATTTATAAAGTCAATATACGAAGAGCCATAATAAATTCGTTTGTTCATAATTAGCACACATTAAAAAAAAGTTTAACCATATATTTGTAATCAGTATGACAGCGTTTGACGATCCGGCATTTAAAATAGCGGAGTTTCTTTTACAAATTAAAGCAATTAAACTACAACCCGAAAATCCCTTCACATGGGCCAGTGGTTGGAAATCACCAATTTATTGTGATAACCGTAAGACTTTATCATATCCTCAGATACGGACGTATATCCGTCAGCAGTTTGTAAATACAATTCAGGATCAATTTGGTAAACCGGATGTAATTGCAGGCGTTGCTACAGGCGGAATTGCCCAGGGCGCTTTGGTGGCGCAAGACATGGGGCTTCCATTTGTATATGTTAGAAGTGAAGCCAAAAAGCATGGTTTAACCAACATGATAGAAGGTGTTGTAGAAAGCGGACAAAGTGTGGTGGTGGTAGAAGACCTGATAAGCACAGGGGGAAGTAGCTTAAAAGCGGTACAGGCTCTGCGGGAAGCAGGATGCGTGGTAAAAGGTATGGTGGCCATCTTTACCTATGGATTCGAAGAAGCGGTAAAAAATATGGCAGCAGCAAAATGCATTACAGCAACTTTAACAGACTATGACCATCTGATAACCGAAGCCTTAAATAAAGGCTACATTACCGAAAAGGATGTTGAAAGTCTTAAACAATGGCGCTTATCTCCTTCTACCTGGCAGCAGCCGTTAGTTAAATAAGACTAAAAAGGGTTACGTTAGGCAAAAACCTTTACTTTTAAGCATATTAAAATTTAAACAGATGAAAAAAATTGGTTTATTACTAACAGGTATTTTTATGACCTTGTTTTCTATGGTGCAAGCACAGACGGTTTCTTCGCCTTTTATCGAAGTAACAGGCACAAGTGAAATGGAAATAACACCAGATGAGATTTATGTAGCTATTACACTAAGAGAACGGAACGATAAAGAAAAACTGACGATCGCGAAACTGGAAACTGACTTGAAGCAAATTCTCAAAGACCTTTCCATACCATTAGAGCAGCTGGTATTAAACGAAGCGTATGCCGATTACAGCAGATACCGTAAAGTAAAGAAAGAGGTCATCACATCTAAAAGCTATACACTGAAATTAAAAGATGTAAATACACTCAGTACAGTTTATGAGCGGTTGGATAAGATGGGAGTAGAGGATGCTTATATTTCCAAATTAAATCACTCAAAATTAATTGAGTTTACAAAGGAAAACCGGATTAAGGCAGTGAAAGCGGCTAAGGAAAAGGCAGAATACCTTGCACAAGCGGTGAATCAAACAACAGGAAAAGCGCTGGAGATCAGTGAACGTGAAAATTACGTGAACAATATGCCGTCTAATGGCTATAATTACCGTATAGCGAATAACGTGGCTCAAAGTTATAGTAATGTGGGAGGGAATTCACTCAGCGAATCTTTTTCAGGAGATGATAGTAATATAAGCATGGCCAAAATTAAAATCAGGTCAGCTTATTTTGTAAAGTATGAAATTAAGTAATGGCAGCCTTTACACTTAACAGCGATACACATTCTACCAAAAGCCGGATAAGGGACTTATTTCTTTTCCTGAGCGATTTCAAAAATTTTGAAGCTATTCTGCCAGAAGATAAAGTCGAGGACTTTAATTATGGTGGCGATAGGTGCAGTTTCACCATAAAGGGCATGACGGCAATGAGCATAGTACGCAAGGAAAATATACCACATTCTAAGTTGGTATTTAATAGTGAAGGACTGGCTAAATTTAATTTTGAATTAACGGTTTGGTTCAATGGAGCTGCAGAACAGCAAGGAAAGTGTCGGGTAGATTTGTTGGCGGATATGAATCCAATCATAAAAATGATGGCGGAAAAGCCATTGTTGCAATTGATCAATACCATGAGCAGGAAATTATCAGAATTAGAATTAACACCCGATGCCTAAAATTAATGCTGCTATACAACTGTTGCCAACAAAATGTTCGGCCGATCGGATTGCATTGATAGATAATGCCATTGCTCGTATTCATAATAGTGGATTGCTTTACAAAGTATGCCCATTCGAAACTGTGGTTGAGGGCGAACCAGAGGCTGTTTACGCATTAATAGAAGATATCAGAAAAGACACCTTGTCAAACGGATGTGAAGAATTACTTATTAATATAAAAATCCATGCTGCAACACAAGATCTTCATTTTCAGGATAAATTAGAAAAATACGCCTGATACTGTTCCCTGTTTTTTAACGGAGGGGGGATTGTCATCTGTTTTCTGTATTCTTATAACAAGAGAATAAACAGGACGTTTGTTCAAACTCACATTATGTAATCGGAATTCGTGGTGATGCAATTAGTAACACCTGGAATTTGTGAATTTTACGGTTTTATAGCTCTGGTCATTTCCCTTTTGCCTGGAGCCCCTGGCAATGTTTCAACGGTAAACCCTGTCGTTTTTAGTAAACGTTTAAAAACTCCCTGCGCGCAGAATGTAACCAGAGCCGATCCAGTAAGCATAGATTGGTATAAGCGTTCAAATATAACCGGTTGCCACATGTCAGGTGTAATACCTGGCCCAAATGCGTCGAAATACACCAGATGTATAGGTTTCTCCGGTGTAAAATCGGCAATATCAATTTCTTTTTTCAGAAGCGAGAAGTTTGGATGAACAACGTGTTCTGTTTCAAACAATGAATCATTTACTGCAGAATATAACTCCTTTTCTACTTCAGGAAGTAAGTGTCTGTAACTGATTTGATCTTTGATGTCAGCTGGTAAAGGGTATTTTTCTATACCGGTATAATTTACAATGACATTTTTTTCAATCGCTTTTTGTAAAGTTAACAGTGCATTTAAACCGGTTCCAAAACCCACCTCCAGCACATGAATTCTTTCCCCGGGAAATGCAGCCATAACATACTCGAAACCATGGTTAATAAAAATGTGCTGACTTTCCTGAAAAGCGCCAAATTTTGAGTGGTAAGATGTGTTGAGCGTCTTGTTCAGAATGCTCAAAGAACCGTCCTGTGTCGTGATAATATCAAGTTCCATATTTGTAACAAAGGTAAATAAATGTGCCCTTTCCTTAAACGGTATAAAAGGCCGGTGTATTAAAAATCAATCAAAAAACTGATATTTGTCAATATTTTAAGACTTATTAAATACTAATTATACATGATGGAATTTCAGCAGGAAAGCTTAAACGCTTTGTTTGAATATACTACGGAGGGGATCATTATTACAGATGCCTCAGGAAGCATTGTGAGGTGTAATCCTAGTGCGGCTGCTCTTTTTGGATATGAAAGGGAAGAATTGCTGATGCTGAAAGTAGAAGACCTGATCCCACAGCGTTTTGTGCATGGACATCGTGCGCACCGCGCGGAGTACAACCAAAAACCGCATCCCAGAGCAATGGGTAAAGAATACGACTTAAAGGGCTTGATGAAAAATGGAGTTGAATTCCCGGTGCAGGTTAGTCTGTCTTATTTCAGGCGATCGGAAGAGTTGTTTGTTATTGCATTTATTATAGATGTAACGGAGCGAAAACAAGCGGAGGAACGTATCAAAAAGCTAAATGCTGATCTTGAGAAAAAAGTGGAAGAACGCACCCAGATTCTGCAGGAAGCGTTAAATGAATTGGAATTGTCCAAAGAAAAATTGTCAAAGTCGCTGGAGAAAGAGATGGCTATTAATGAAATGAAGTCGCGCTTTGTATCTATGGCTTCTCATGAATTCAGAACGCCTTTAAGCACCATACTGTCTTCCGCGTCATTGATCGGAAAATACAATCAGCCGGAGGATGAAGACAAACGGACAAAGCATGTAAACCGTATTAAGTCTTCAGTGGCCAATCTTACACTTATACTGAATGATTTTTTGTCAGTTGGAAAACTGGAGGAGGGGAAAATTTTTGCCAATTACACCTATTTTTCAATTAAAGTCTTGCATGAAGAATGCGAAACAGAAATCAGTGTCATTAAAAAGGAAGGGCAACAAATCGTTTCCGATTTTAAAGGGGAAGATAAACAGGTTTACCTCGACAGACAAATGGTAAAGAACATTTATCTGAATTTGCTCTCCAATGCAATTAAGTTTTCGGAAGTCAATAAATCTATTTTTTTGAGTACCTATATGAATGATGAGGGTATAGAGATAAGGGTAAAAGACGGAGGTATCGGAATTCCCAAAGACGAGCAAACTCACTTGTTTGAACGATTTTACCGGGGGCGGAATGCCATGAATATTCAGGGTACAGGTTTAGGATTACATATTGTGGCAAAATACATAGAACTACTTAATGGAAGAATTACGTTTGAAAGCGAAACAGACAAGGGAACATTATTTACAGTGATACTACCAAATACAAATACAAATGAAAACAATTTTATTAATTGAAGATAATCAGGAGGTAAGGGAGAACGCGGCAGAGATTCTCGAATTGGCGGGGTATAAGGTTTTACAGGCTGATAATGGTAAAACGGGAGTGGAAATAGCATTGCATGCCGCGCCAGACCTTATTATTTGTGATATAATGATGCCTGGACTGGATGGGTATGGTGTTATCCATTTATTAAGCAAGCAGGAAAAAACAGCTGCTATTCCGTTTATCTTTTTAACAGCTAAAGCGGAACGATCTGATTTCAGAAAGGGAATGGGAGCAGGCGCAGACGATTACCTGACTAAACCGTTTGATGATGTGGAACTGTTGCAAGCCGTAGAAACCCGTTTTAAAAAACGGGAAAGCCTGAAAGCGGGTGCCCCCGATTTTGCCAAACGTTTACAAAGCGGAGGTGGTAACATGGAGCAGCTGATGGAATTAAAATGGCTGAGCGCTGAGCCTAAAACAAAAAAGTATAAGAAACGGGAAGTGATTTATCAGGAAGGACATACGCCTAACTATCTGTATTTTTTAAACAGTGGAAAAGTTAAAACCTTTAAACTACACGATTACGGAAAGGAATATATCAATACTTTGGTAGCACAGAACGAGTTCTTTGGCTACGTTCCTTTATTGGAAGGTATGGATTATACAGAGTCAGCGGAGTGTCTTGAAGATTCTGAATTAACGCTTATTCCAAAGGCTGATTTTTACCATTTGGTAGATAGCGACACCGAAGCAATGAAAGCATTTATCAAATTGCTGAGCAAAGATGTTAAAGAAAGGGAAGAGCAATTACTGAAATTGGCATACAGTAGTGTGAGGAAACGTGTGGCTGAGGCATTGTTGTTGTTAGATGAGCGGTATGGGAAAAATAAACCGGAACCGTTTACAATCAGTATGTCGCGCGAAGATATCGCCAATATAGTCGGAACAGCCACGGAATCACTTATTCGTACATTGAGTGATTTTAAACAAGAAGGATGGATTGAAATGAAGGGAAGCAGTATCACAATACTAAACAAGGAAAAATTGAGAAAGTTAAAGGGATAAAATCTAAATCGAAGTAAAAATATTTGCGGCCGGGAAAAACTTCCCGGCTTTTTAATTGCATCTTAGCATTATTGGGCTTTTTTAGACCCAAAACAAGCCTTAAATTTTTTTAGTTTCTTGTTTATGAAACATAAAATGGACAGCAGTTTTTACAAAACAGGTATTTATACTGACCGTTTAATAAGAAAAAAGGAGTACGTTTACAGTATAAATATAATAACTCATGAAACACGTTTTTGTAATTACGGGCCTATTCTTATCGATCGGTTTGATGGCTCAGGAACCCAGACAAAAATCTGCTAAATCTGTCAAAACACAGAATGTACAGGCGGATGAAAAGGAAAAGATTAAGCAACTTGAACAAAAGATTGCTGTAAATGAAACGGATCCAACGTATCCGGCGGAAGAACTTAAAAAGGAAAAGGAGCAACTTAAACAGATGAAAGAAAATCAGGTTAAACCACAAACACACTAAAATTATGAAGAAACATATTTACTTTATTATTACACCTTTATTGGTGCTCTTAACAACTCTGGCTTACGCGCAGCCTGCCGGTTGGTCGTATGTTAAACAAATTAAAGTGGTTAATACGGCTACTAACAGCGCTATTAACTATCAGTTAAAATTAACCGTCAATACGCAAAGTTTTATTGCTGCCTCTCAAATGCTGGCAACCGGCGACGATATCCGTTTCGGGAAAACCTGTAATGGCGCTACACTTTACAATTACTGGATAGAGAATGGCATTAATACGCCAACTACAAATATTTGGGTAAAAATAGATACCATTCCAGCAGGTGGTAGCCGTATATTTTATATGTTTTACGGTAATGCTGCTGCAACAGCTACCAGCGCGGTGGTTGGTGTTTTCAACGGCCCTCATTCTGCTACCGATAGTGTGGCTACTGGTGCTTCGGGCGGAGCAACCAATTCTCAACGTGGTTTCCGTTTTACTCCGACCGAAGATTTGCTGGTGACGCATTTCGGAAAGCGCGAGCCAAATGGTACACCACGTACCGTAACACTGTTCGACTTTGCGACTCAGGCTATTGTTAATCAATTCACTGTTACCGGAGCAGCAGCGCAATATAATTATAACACGCTCACTAATCCCATCTGGTTGGTAAATGGTACGCAGTATATTCTTTCATTGTATCAAGGCCCTGCAGATGGCTATTACTTTGGTACATCTTCGCAAATCGGGCAACACATGACGTATGGCGATATGCGCTATTGTAACAGTTGTGCGGCTAATACATTTCCAACAAATGTATTGAGTAATTTTCATTATGGTTATCCTGATTTATGGTATTTTACAAAAAATACAATTACCCCGGCACCAACATATACTTTCGATTTTTCGCAGCAGTCGGTTACTACTGTAACAGCAAGTGCGTCGGCGTTATGCGCGGGATCTTCGGCAACACTGAATGCCTCTAATTCAACAGGTGGATTAACGTATAGCTGGACACCCGGCTCTCTTAACGGAGCTTCTGTTTCGGTAACGCCTTCCGTTACTACTACCTATACGGTGACAGCTTCTTTGGCAGGATGTAATCTGACGTTTCCTGCCGCTACTGTTTCGCTGAATGTAAATGCTGCACCGGTTATTAGTGTTAACAGTGGCGCTGTTTGTAACGGACAAAGCTATACACTTAGCCCTTCCGGCGCTGCTTCCTATACTTTCAGTGGTGGTTCAGCGGTAGTAAGCCCTTCTGTAACTACTAACTATTCTGTTACCGGAACAAGTACAGCAGGTTGTGTATCAACTTCGGCAGCAATAGCAACGGTTACTGTTAACGCTATTCCGGTTATTACAGTTAACAGTGGCGCTGTTTGTAACGGACAAAGCTATACACTTAGCCCTTCAGGTGCTGCTTCCTATACTTTCAGTGGTGGTTCAGCGGTAGTAAGTCCTTCTGTAACTACTAACTATTCTGTTACCGGAACCAGTGCTGCGGGGTGTATATCCTCTTCGGCGGCAGTAGCAACGATTACTGTTAACGCTAGCCCGGTTATTACTGTTAACAGTGGGACAGTGTGTCAGGGACAATCATACACTATCACACCTTCTGGGGCCAGTACTTACACTTACAGCAGTGGTAGCAATGTTTTAACGGCTCTTGCATCCAGCACGGTAGTTAGTGTAATCGGAACTTCATCAGTAGGCTGTACTTCTTCTCCGGTAAACAGTAGCATTACTGTAACACCTTTGCCAAATGTAGCGGCAGCGTCAACGGCTAGTTTAATTTGTGTCGGAAACAGCGCAACATTAACAGCTTCGGGAGCTACCACCTATTCGTGGAGTACAGGTGCATCAACCTCTGCAATTGCAATTACACCGAGTGTTACCACCACTTATACAGTAACCGGCACAAGCAATGGCTGTAACAAAGTAATTACCATCACCCAAAATGTAAGCCCATGTCTTGGTATTGTAAAGCAAGGTCAGGAGTCTGGTATGGTCAGTATCTTCCCTAATCCAACAAAAGCGCAGTTTACCATAGATGTAAAATCTGCAGCACAGGTGCGTATTATCAATCTGATAGGCGAAATGATTATGAGCCAGAAATTAGAAGCGGGACAGCATAGTGTTGATCTTTCTTCGAATGCAAGTGGTTTATATCTGATCGAAGTAACCACTAATGGTAGAACAGAGGTGATACGGTTAATAAAAGAATAACCCTTTTTAGGTTTTAATTTATAAAGCGGCCTACTTTTCAGTAAGGCCGCTTTTTTTGTTTGGGTAACGCTATGCCATAAAGGTACGGGCAAAAGAAAGTGGCCTTTAACGTAAATTAATTTGTCTGTAAAAGGATAAATGGATACTTTTAGATCCGATTCCGGTTCATTAGTGTAATGATGAAAAGAGAATAAGGTGAAAATCCTTAACTGTCGCGCAACTGTAAGTTGTTATATCATCAGGCAAATGCCATTGTTCTGCCCATCAGAATGAGAAGGCGCCCGGTGAGGCAACAAGTCAGGAGAACTGCCGGAATTGAAACACATTGGCCCTCGCGGACTGGGGTAGTGTAAGTATGCAGGAAAAACATAAGATAAAGACGTGTGCCCGTTGTGGTAGTTCATTTGAATGCAAATCGGAGGAAATTGCATCCTGTGCTTGTATGCAGGTTGATGTAATGGATAGTACCAGGCACTATCTTAAAGAGACCAGTTACGACTGCCTTTGCTCAAACTGCCTCATTCAACTCAATGAAATGGTGAAATCGGCCGGACAAAGAATGAGTCCTTCAGCCGGTAATCTGGAAGAAAACAGACACTATTACAAGGAAGGACCTTATCTGGTATTTACGGAATTATATCATTATTTAAAAGGAAGATGCTGCGGAAATGGTTGCAGGCACTGTGCCTACGGTAATTCTTCAAAAAAATGAAAATCATGAAAACAGGAATTATGTTTATTTTGGTGCTGATATCAGTACTTTGTTGCAAGGCACAGTTTCCCGGCCCTGTAGGTGCCTTATCTACAACAGCCATGTATAAGGACAGTGCCGCTTTTGTGAATTGGGCTAAAACCTGTGTGGTAAACCGTGGATATCAGGATATAGCCAATGCTGGTGCGGGATATGTTAGCGTGGGTGCCGATACCAACGGAACAGGAAAAGTGGGACATAATCCTGTTGTAAGTCTTGGCGATGGAGGCGTGGCCATTCTAACATTTCAGCCACCAATCAGTAATGGCCCCGGTCCCGATTTTGCCGTTTTTGAAAATGCGTTCGATAATGCGTTTCTCGAACTGGCATTTGTAGAAGTGAGTAGCGATGGGAGTCACTATGTAAGATTTCCGGCAGTGTCCAATACATCAACCCTTACTCAGATAGGTCCCTTTGATGCCTCTGGCGATGCGACAAAGTTGCATAATCTGGCAGGAAAGTATAAAGTAGATTACGGAACACCGTTTGATTTACAGGAGTTAAGTACAGTGCAAGGTTTAAATATTGGTGCCATTACACACGTTAAAATAGTGGACGTGGTTGGAGCAGTGCAGGCACCCTATGCCACTTACGATAAAAATAATCACCCTGTTAATGATCCCTATCCAACAGCATTTGCCAGCGGCGGTTTCGATCTGGATGCGGTGGGCGTTATTCATCAAAGTGTAGTAAGCGTAAAGGAATACGGTTTCGAAAACATTTTTTATGTGTACCCGAATCCGGCTACAGATGTAGTTTACATTATGGCAACGAAAGACGAAGATGTAAAGGAAATAGAAGTGTCGGATATGTGCGGGCGAGTCGTATTTCGGGGCGCAGATCAAATGATCAGTACCCGCGAATGGACCAGCGGATTGTATTGGTTTAAGATGACTTCCGCGAAAGGAACAAGCACAATCAAAAAAATAGTTAAGCAATAGATAAGGACGCCTCCTTTATTTGCTTAGTTCTACCCAAAATTGTAATTTAAACACTTGTGAGAAGCTTTTTTAGCAAGTTGTGGCAGGGTATTCAGCGCGTGGGGTATTTTATCCCCGTAACTGTTTATTTTCTGGTGTTTTTAGCGATACTTATTCCGGGGTATTCCAAACTGAAACAATTATCCGACTTACCCGAATCGGCCTATCGAGATATCTTTAAAGTACTAATGAGCCTGAGTGTACTGTTTGGTATCAGCATGGTTTGTTTTGCCTTATTAACGACACTCTTTTCATTTGGGTATATTAAATGGCAGCAACGAAAAGGAGACATGGTAGTGAAGCTGGATATTTTGCCACGACATTCAAATTCGTCTGAACAACAACTATTAAGTTGTGCTGTTAACCCGTTGCTTCCTCCTTTTATGGGATTTATTAAATTACGGGTACGATACGATATAACACGGTATTCCCCTAAATTCTCCCCGGCATTTCAGAAAGAAAAAGGGAAGGGCTCCGGGTGGAAGGGTTTATTTTCCTGGCGGTTACCGGAAATCAGAGAATACCATGCGGATAAAGTTATTTTGTATGTTGAGGATTTTTTTCATTTCTTTTCTTTGGTTGTACCCATACCGGTAAACCTACGTTTTCATGTACATCCCGTTGAACACCAAAGTCAATCTGTTCTGGCTTCTCCACGTAAAACGGAGGAAACGAATGTAAGAATAGAAGAACTTAAGCGCGTGGAAGGCGAGTACCTGAATTATAAAAATTTTGAAAGTAGCGATGATGTACGGCGGATCGTATGGAAAATTTACGCGCGGAATAAAGAATTGGTAGTAAGAACGCCGGAACGATTAGATCCTTACGCGTCACATATTTATTTTTATCCTTCCTTTTATACGTTTGCCAGTGTAGTAGGGAACACAGTAGCCGAACAGGTGTTCTTAAACTACTATAAAAATGCCTGCTGGACGGTGTATTGCCAGCTTGCGCAAAAGGGATTTGAATTGACGTATATTCCTGATCAAAGTTTGCCTCCGGTTTCAGTAACCGATCCTTCGGAAAAAATAAAATTCAGAATAGCGGCCAGTAACTGGCAGAACGAAACGACCTTAACCGATTTTGTAAAGGCTGGTTATGCCTCGGTGATTCTTATTTCTTCTTTAA
This sequence comes from Sediminibacterium sp., assembly GCA_030054095.1. GTDB lineage: Bacteria > Bacteroidota > Bacteroidia > B-17B0 > Aurantibacillaceae > Aurantibacillus. Next base: position 60,655 of record JASGCO010000004.1, on the reverse strand, counting down.
ATAGTGCGGATGAAGTAGAAGAGTGGCTGGAACGCTATGGTAACGACATTTCGTTTGTTTTTGTACCGTTAAGTGAGGCCATGCATCGGGGAGTACTAACACAGTGGATGAGATGGCTCTTTATAAAGGAAGACCCTTCAGTAAAAGAACAGAACGCGACAGCGTGGCAGTTATCCCCACTACGTTTAAAGTTAAAGGCAAATGAAGACCGTATCCGATCCATACTGAATGGCTCTGAGCGGGTAAATATAATGACACTTGAAACATGAAGCCGGGCCAATACCATACACTTAAAAAAACGGTATATCGCCTCCTGCTACTGGTGATACTCACAGTGCTATTTATCTGTTTTTTTCTGAAACGGGTAAACGCGTATTATGCGATTTTGGGTAATGGATGGATCAGTCAGACGATCTACTTTGCAATAGGATGTACGACCGCGGTTTTTGTATTCAGATACCGCTTCCGGTTTTTTACCCTTAGTGCCGCGTTGGCTTTGTTTCTGGCCATACTTTATCAGATTATTCAGCAGGTATCTTTCGGAGAGTTTGATAGCTTTCATGCCGCCATACGCTTTTATGTATTTAGCATACTTTTCCTGGTAGGCTGGCTGTCGGGATATGGATTCAGCAGGTCGCGTTTTGTAACTATTTTCTGGAGCGCGCTGTTATTACTGTCTGAAATAGCTCTTATCAGCAGAACAAGCGATATAACAGTATCTTCTCTAATTAGTGGATTGATACCGGTTCTTGTATATTGCTTTTATTGTATTTACACAGCCGAACTTATCCGGAATGTGAGTGAAGAAGAGGCACGTTTTTCGTTTTTTATCGGCAAACGCTTAGTATGGTTTACCCTATTAATTCTGGTGTTTCTGGTGGGCTTGCTTACTTTATTCAAAAGCGAATTTCAGGCAGTAGAAAAACAGTGGGGAGGTGGTAAAGCGCAGAACAAGGAAGGGAATGGCGGAAGCAATAGTGAGTCCATGACTCAAAAAGATAAGAATGGTGGCATACAAAATAAAGATCAGACGAAGCTTAGTGGCTCACTTAGTAAAGATAAATCCCTTGTTTTTGTAGCCCGACTCGATAATTTTTTTGAAAATACAAAAATTCCGAATCCACTCTATTTTACCTCACACTATTATACCCGTTTTGATACTTTAACGCAAACGTTTGAAGTAGATGACAGTTTACCACATAATGATTTGTTTAAGCCTGATCCATCTAAAATCCCCTTGTATTTTAAAGAGAGTGATACTTCGATGATAAGCGCTTCACTGGGCACATTAGATCGCAAGGTAATTACGGCAGATATTTATAAAGTGAACCTTTCACCGGAAAGTTTTGTAGCGCCGTCAACCGCGTTTTATTGTCAGCCTATTTCCGTACCCGAAGAATACAAAAAGGAATACCGGAGTGCCTATACTGCCAAAATGTGGGTAAGTGAATTAAACAGCGCTTATTTTATTTATAACCCGGCAGGAAATATGGAACTGGAAAAATTCCAGGAATTACGGTTTGCTAAATTACGGGAAGTAACACGCATCCAAAGTCCCGATAAAGCGTTTGAACGTTATTACACGTTTATGCCCTCTAATCCGGAATATAAGCGTATTGCGGCGTTAAGTAAAAAAATCACCGCGGATGCGGAAGCGCCTATTGATAAAATACTGGCCATAAGGGATTACTTTTTAAGTAAGGATGAATTTAATCAGCCATTGTTCAGCTATTCTGATAATCCAGGTGTACCGGGAATTCCGAGTGCCAGTAAGCTGAATTATTTTTTGTTCGAAAACCGTAAAGGCTATTGTGCCTATTATGCCGGAGCTACTTTGTTTATGTTACGATCCTTAGGTATTCCGTCACGTTTGGCAGCCGGGTTTCTGGCTACTGACCGTAGTAGTAAAAATCCGGGTTGGTATTGGTTTTATGCCGATCAGGCGCACGCTTGGGTACAGGTGTATTTTCAGGGGTATGGCTGGATTGATTTTGATACAACTGTTCCGGATGTCAATACCCGCCAGGCACCGCAGCCAGATGGTACGCCCCCCTCAGAAGTACCGGCTACTTATCTGGTAATGGATGGAGAGGTAACGGCTATTGATACCATAAAGAAAACACTTGAACTCAGCACTACTAAAATGTTATATCACGATACAGAATTTGTAGCGCCAGCTAATCGTGAGGTTCTCACTGATGTATCGCTTGCTCGTATTATAAATGACACAGGTACTGTATCCCTTGGCTTTGTTAAAACCGGAATGCGCGTAACGCTCGTGTCTAGAGCCGAAGCTCTTAAAACTATTTACACGCGGTCCTCCGATAATTTTGATGCCATTCTGGAGCGTTTACCTGCTCGGGTTCCGGTTGACGAAGTAAAAGTGTTGGTAAAACCCGAACAAAAGCAAAAGAAGGAAGAAAAGCAAAAGAAGTCTACTCAACCCGTAAACTGGCTGAATATACTGTACACTACTTTAATAACTCTGGTCATTCTTACCTGTATTGTATTTCTGTTACCCTTCCTGATTTGGCTATACATGCGTGTTTTAGCGCAATCTAAAAACAACGCTACGGAGCGGAAGGCATTTTTCAGACACCGTGCTTTACTGTATTACCTTAATCAGATGGACTACTCCGCTTATGGAATGGGGCCTCAATCGTTTGCTCAACGCATGGATAAAACAATGGGAACGGAATTAGAACGTTTTATGAGTGTTTATCAAAAATTAAAGTATGGCACACAACCGCTTCTGCTACAGGAAAAGGATCAGATAGAAACTGCTTTTAGCAGCAATCTAAAACGGATAAAGAAATTTATACCATTAACAAAACGCGTCGGTGCTTTTTTTAGCGTTGGACGTACATTACAATTTTTTATAAAACCCAGGTAAACCATGGAAACAACGCAGCAAAACGAACAGGTAGTAACCACGATACAAAAGTTGATAGATAACATAGAAACCGTTATTAAAGGAAAGCGGGATCAAATCCAGTTTGTATTAACAGCGCTTCTGGCGAAAGGACATATCCTGATGGAGGATAATCCCGGGACGGGAAAAACAGTCATGGCTAAAACCCTGGCGCATAGTGTAGCCGGTGGCGCGGGCGATGTACAGTTTAAGCGGATACAGTTTACGCCAGATTTACTACCTATGGATCTTATTGGGTCTCATATTTTTGATGAGAATAAAAAGGATTTTGTGTTTAAAAAGGGGCCATTGTTTTGCCACTTTCTATTGGCAGATGAAATCAACCGCGCATCCCCGAAAGTACAGTCGGCATTGCTCGAATGTATGGCTGAAAATCAAATAACGATAGGTGAAACGACCTATCCGCTTGAAAAATTATTTTTTACAATAGCCACTCAAAACCCGGTGGAAACCGAGGGGACTTATCCTTTGCCAACGGCTCAGTTAGATCGTTTTTTTATTAAAATTTATTTCGGGTACGTAGATGAACAAACCGAATTAGACATTTACAACGATTACCTCGGCATACAGAATAATATCAGCAAAGTAAAGCAGGTGATAAGTTTGGAAGAAATTATTCATCTGCAAAACGAAACCGAAAAGGTATTTATACACGAAGAACTGGTGGTTGCGGTTCGTAATCTCATAAGAGCAACCCGTTCACATCCCGAAATTACCTTAGGCGCATCTACGCGCAGTGGCATCACTTTTTTAAAATGCTTAAAAGCGTTTGCCATGGTAAATGGCCGTATGTATGTAACGGAAGATGATTTAGCCCGATTGGCACCGCCAGTACTGGATCATCGGTTAATCTACAGAAGTAAGGAAGGGCGTCAGAAGGCACTGGGACAAATCCTGGCAAAAGAACTCGACCGTTTGCGCCGTCTGAATTTACAATCACAGGGAACATTTATGGCCTGAGACATGAAGTACATGAACAGGATAATTGTATTATTTTTTAGCTTCCTGCTGGCGTCTGTGCAGATGACAGCGCAGATCAAAAGCGCGGCGCGGTACGAGATAGATGCCAAACGCGTTGGGGTTAATCCTGATGATAAGGATGCCTTACCGCGGAGCCGTGAATTTATCCGGCTGGACAGTACCTATTACGTAGGGTGGTTGTTGGAAGGATTGTATAAATACGAACGGAGCGGTGATTATCTGGGGTATCGTCAGGCTATTGTGCCGCTGCGGAAAGCACTTTATCTGATAGAGAAGGATTACGGCGAAACATTAAAGCGTATGTTTTCTTCATTTGGTTTTTTTAGTCAGAATGTGCAGCGCTTCGATGATTTTTATTACATCGCCAACACACTTATTCAAAGTTACAACAGTATTGAAATGCCGGATTCCACCATGGCACTGATTGATAAAATAGAGGGCTATCAGTTTCAGCGTGATTTTTTTGGGTTAGATTGCGACCGTTGCTGGTTGTATCACCGGAATCGTTTCTACACATCAGATAAGCACCCTTTTCTTAAAAATTCGATTGAGGAAAACGTACAAATGGCACTGAAATCCTGCTACAAACAAATAGAAACCATTCAGCGCAACAAGCAGGTAAACGATATGTGGTATGGCCCTTATCAAAGTGATGAAGATTTATTAACGGTATATCATTATCTGGCCATTATGCATAATTATATGCAACGTTACGACAGCGCAGAATATTATTACCGTTTCCTGATACAGGGAGGACGTGTTTCCTGGAGCAATTATGCTAATATGCAACACGAGGTAGGCTTGTTTTCCGGTGCCATGGAAAATTATCAGAAACCGCAATACAGGCGACGTTTCGCGCTGGAAGAAGCCAGTTATTATATGCCCACCTTAATGGTGTATGCTGGAAATACCAAAGGCGCTATCAGGAGCACACAAGATAAAATTGAGCAGGTCGGGTCTACGCCGGGTTTTGGGTGGTATAACATTGCCCTTGCCAGAGCTTATTTGTACGATGGACAGTTAGACAGCAGCGAGTTTCACTTAAACAAAGCCTTTCAGTTTAAGGAATTACACATTAATACCACACTCACACAGTCGCAATATGAGTTTACCATTAATTTGTTACGTGTTCAGCTGACAGATAAAAAAATAAGTCGCCTCAAATTTTTTAATAAGGGATGGTGGTACACGCCTTCTGATCTTTATGACTTCGCATCACTCAAGTTGGAAAAAGCGATGTTGGAATACGCGCTGGTAGATGCGCTGGCCAGTAACCCGGAGCGGCACCGCATGGTCTATGATTTATTTTGTGCCGAGGCTACGGTTAGTTTTGATGAAAGCGTGTATTTATTAAAAGATTTTTGCCTTCCTTTTTTCCGGAAACGATATGAACGGTATGCTGCTACAGATCCACGTTTGCGGGTGAAACGCTATTTTCAACTGTTACAGGCCAGGTTTACATTCGAGGATGGAGACGAAGAGGAAGCGTTACAGTTAGGCGAAACCTTGCTTCAGGAAACCTTATTAAAAGGGAATGCTTCATCTGATTCTGAAGAGGTATCAGAACACGGCGGCATGGACCGGGATTATGAACGCTTATACGCATTCCGTTTAATGGAGTTATTGGCACACTGTACAGATGATGAAGAGAAACAGTTGGCATTGGCAAAAAAGTGTTTCGAGGCTTACCCGCAGTTATTGCCCTATTCGGGTATTCCTTGTTTTATGCAATTGGAACACAATGCACAGGGTGTGGTGGCAGAACAGGTGGTAGCGGATCTGAAAGACTGTAATATCAACTGGACTGAATCGGAGGATAGTCCCAAAGCAAAATTATACTTTGAGAAAAGGGGAGATACATACCGTGTAGTAGTAAATGTATGGAATCATTTAGGTAAACAAATCGTTACTAATACGGAGCTCTTGTTTAAGGATGCGGAAGGGGTAGGGAAGGAACTGGCTTTACGCTTATTTGGAAAAGGCGGAACTGTTCGGTTTTCAGAAGAAAAGCCAATACTGTAAACTGTTTTTTTACAAATTAGTTCAAAATCCGTTGATGGCCCATTCTTCCCCAAAAGACTGGTTTATCTGACGTGTTCCTGTATAGCTGGCAGAATAAAGGATGTTTCTTATAGGGGTGTGCTGTTTTTTTTAAAAACACACGACCATTAGCCAATTATTAGGCTAAATCACTATATTAGGTACTTTAAATTAATAGAGTATGAATAGGGGAATTTTAATGCTTTGTGTTGTGTTTTCTGCTTATGTTGGATGGGCTAAACCAAACGCAGCTAAAAAGGAGTATAAATTAAAGGTAAGTAAAGCCGTTTATGACCGCATTGCGCAAACCGCTAAGGATAGCAGGAAGCAACCAACTTTCAATTTTATCTACAATTATGCGAAGCCTTATTATAACGCGTATTACGATCCATCCAACAATACGATTAACCTTGGCGAGGGCATTTACGATTTATGTGCCGGATTTGGAGAAGATTCACTGAACGCTTTGGCGATGGTACTGGGACACGAACTGGCGCATTTTTACAAGGATCATGGTTGGGGAATGGCCTTTGGAACGGCCAATGAAGATCTGGAAGTGGCTAGTAAGATTTATAAACTAAAGTTAACCTCGGAACGTAAAACAGAGTGCGAGGCGCAGGCCGATTATTATGGGGGACTTTTTGCTTATATGGCTGGTTACAAATCGTTGGATGTTGGCCCCAAATTTTTTAAAGAACTTTATACAGCCGCAGCTTTACCCGCTGTTACAAATGGTTATCCAACCCTGCAGGAACGAATGAAAATTGGCGCTAATTCCAAGAAAAAACTGGAAAAGCTTATCGCTGTTTTTGAAGCGGCTAATCTGCTGAATGCTACGGATGATTTTGAACGTGCCGCCTCGTGTTACGATCATATTATCTCCGTGTTCCCAAGCCGGGAGGTATATAATAATGCAGGTGTTTCTCTGGCCCGAGAGGCACTTAAATTGTTTGACGTGGAAAAAATAAAATTCGCTTATCCTTTTACAATGGATTTGGATACACGTATGGATAATGCCGGACAAAAGGGACTTGGTGAAGACCGGGATGAAAAGATGAAACGTTTATTAACTGAGGCCAAAGATATGTTTAATACCGCTATTACAATGGATCCGGAGTATGCTCCTGCGTATGTAAACCTCACAATGGTAAATGATTTGCTGGGCGATCATGAGCTGGCGGCCGGAATGGGAAGTAAAGCCATTACAATGTCACAGGCTTATGGTCTTCAGGTGTTGCTGGCTAATGCGTATATAGCCAAAGGAATCGCGCTGGCCAATAGTGGAAAAAGCAACGAAGCAAAGGACGCATTTAATAAAGCAAAGGACGGTAATAAGTTAATGGCGGAATTAAATCTGAATGCCATTACAACACCTGGTTTTTTTGCGCGTTTATTCGGGCAGCCTAAAAAATCGGAGGAGAAAATTTCTTCTATGGAAGAAACGATTGCGGAAACAGAACCAGGCTTGATGGATGCAATTCTGGAAGGTGCAGAGGAAATGGAAATCAAACGGCAAAGTGACAAACGCCCTGCTATTCGTATTTACTCACGGCATGAAGAGAGTTATACAGCTATTAAAGTAAAAACGTATTCATACCCCAAAGGACTTGATAATTTTATTGTAACTACTCCTTTTTACAAAGGCAAGTCGGGCAGAGGTATAACAATAGGTGCTAAAGCGGCTCAGGTAAAGGAACAGTACGGTTCGCCAACACGAACGGTAGCCGGTGCCCAGAAAACGTTTTACATCTATGAGAAAGCAAAGATTATCTTTCTTATTGATGGAAGCGATAAGGTGGATAGTTGGGTAATATATGCCAAAGAGAATTAACGAAATAAAGAATCATATAAAACACGCCATAAAACAGGCGTGTTTTTGTTTTAAGGAAAACAACATGAAAACAATTGTTAGTGGATTACTTGTACTATTGTTAAGTGTATTACAAGCTCAGGAGAAGCCAGAACTTGTAATAACAACCGGGCATATTTTATCAGTTAAATCTTGCGCGTTTCACCCCAAAGGCCGTTTCATGGCTACGGGTTCTGATGATAATAGTATTAAAATATGGGATAGAGCTTTAAAGCAGGAGTTCCGCACTCTTACCGGACACACTTCAGGCGTGCGTCAGGTAGCCTATACGCACGATGGCGAGTACCTCGTATCTATGGACGACGCCGGAAATCTTATGTTCTGGAATGCGTTAAAAGGAGAAAAACAGTTTCATCTGAAACTGGAAGTAGCCAATGATCCGTTTTCAGTTTCTCCCACTGCTAATAAAGTGTTGGTGCGACACGAAGATACCTTAAGATTGTTGGAAGTACCATCTGGTAAACTATTGAAAAAGGTCTATTTCAGAAGTCCCTCAAAAGTACAATTGCTAAGTGATAATTTGCGGTTTATTGCTACGCGCGATGGCCGCGGACTTGTGATTTGTTCACTGGATGATACAGAGACTCCTTTAGTTGAAGTAAAGGATGAAACGGTTATTTTTCAGGAAACAATAGCCGTAAACGAAACGGAAAATATGGCGGCTATTATGACCTTTAAGGAATTGCGATTGATAGATTTGACTAAAAAAAACACCAAAGTGGTGGTGCCTTTTGAAGCAGGTGAATTGGTTAATACGTTTATGTTTAGTCCCGATGGAAAGAAACTTTTAATCAGTACATCGAAAAACAGACTCAGAATTATCAGTACACAGGATGGCAAAGTTTTACGCACTATTGAAGATCTTATCAAACCTCCGTCTGGATTAAATTACACCATGTTTTTTGGAATGGCGGGATTAGATTTAAGCAGTGACGGGAATCTGGTAGCCTTTAACGGTACTTTGATAGAAATGAATAATGGACGGAATACCAATAGTTACACCACACTTATCTACGACGTAAACACCGGAAAGTCTAAAGGAAGACTGCAGGGTAATTTTAAAATGATTCGCGATATGGCATTAACTACCGATAATAAGTACTTGTGTACACGAGTAATCGGGGGCGAAGATCCGGGCTTACGTTTCTGGAACCTGAAAGATGGTAGTATCGTTAAGAACATTCCGGCTTATGAGTCTTCATTTACTAAAAGTGGTAAAGCCTGTTACTGGTATCCGCCAGATTCACTGGTAATATTTAATACTACTGATTTTTCACTGGAAAAAAAACTGAAACTCAAAAATGTAATTAAAACCAGTTTATCAGACGATGGAAAGTACTTGCTTGCAGTAACAGTAAACACACTTACTCCCGGCAAAGATGAATTGCTGGTATATGAAACGACTAGTTATAAACAAACGTTAAAGACGACGGTAGATCATCATACATTTTACCCGGAAGCCCGCTTTAGCCCCGATGGGGCTTATGTTATCGGAGTAGGACGTTATCAGTTGGAAGTGCTGGAAACAATGGGAGGTAAAAGCGTAAAACAGATGCGTACAGATAAGGAATTCAGTCGTTTGCTGACATTTGTTCCCGGAACAACACAGGCCATAGTGGCACAGGATAAGTTTGTAAAAGATGCCGAAAATACGGTTTATGTGGTGGATTATAAAACGGGTGAATTAAAGGAAGAGGTAAATGTTTTTGCTTTGAATTACATCAATAGCGGCGCCTTTAGCCCGGATGGGAAAACGCTGGCGCTTGGTACAGGACATTCTTTTGGAGAGGATTATGATGTGATTCTTTTTGACTGGGAAAGTAAAACTTTAAAATGCCGCTTAAAAGGACATATTAATGCTATTAATCAGGTAGCCTGGCATACTGATGGACACACGGTGTATAGTTCAAGTCTGGACGGAACGGCTAAAATATGGGATGTAGCCACCTGCAGTATGAAGGGAAGCCTTGTGTGTATGGCAGGCGCAGAGGAGTATATTATTTATTCGCCGGAGTACTATTATAAATGTTCTAAAGGCAATTACGACGGAATTTGCTTCCGGTATAAAAACAAATTGTATCGCTTCGATCAGTTTGATTTACAATTGAACCGCCCCGATCTGGTAATGGAAAAACTGGGAACTTCAAAATTACTGGTAAGTATGTACCGGCAAGCCTGGAAAAAACGGGTAAAGCGGATGGGTTTCACCGAAGAGGCGCTGAATGGTTCTTACAGTTTGCCCGAAGTCGAAATAGAGAATCGCGAAAACTTGGTACAGATGGGTGGAAAAGTAAAATTTAAGTTGATGGCCTGGGATAGCGATAGTCCGATTAACAGAGTAAATGTCTATGTGAATAATATTCCGGTGTATGGATTAAAGGGATTGGATGTGAGTACAACAAAATCAAACAAACTGAATAAAGAAGTAGAGCTAGTGTTAAGCGCAGGTCAAAATCTGATAGAAGTATCGGTAGTGAATGCTAAAGGTTTGGAAAGTACACGTGAATCGTTTACTGTGGAGAATCCGGTAGCTAAACCTAAGCCCAACCTGTATATTCTGGTGATAGCGGCAGCACGCTTCGAAGCAAGCAAGCATAATCTTACTTTTCCTGTAAAAGATGGACGGGATTTTGTGAGTCAAATGAAATCAGGAACGCAGTTTGGAAAGATTGAAGTGAGTTTTTTACAAGATTCCATGGTTACCGTCGAAAACATTAGGGCGGCTGGTAAGTTATACGAAACGGCCCGTCCCGATGATCAGGTCATTGTTTATGTATCCAGTCACGGATTGTTAGATAATAATCTGGATTATTACATTGCCACACATAATGTGGATTTTGAAGCTCCGGCTGCAAAGGGATTACCTTATGAGGAAATTGAAGGGCTGTTTAATACAGTTCAGGCGCGTAATCGCCTTATACTTATTGATGCCTGTCACTCCGGTGAGGTAGATAAGGAAGGTGTGGATGTTGTATCCACGAATGCGAATCCGGATGCAGCAAAAGTAACCGCAAAAGCCGGAGGATTGGCTATTAAACCTAAAGCCGGATTAAAAAACTCATTTGCTTACATGCAGGTATTGTTTTCCGATGTGTCGAAAGGGTCGGGTGCAACGGTTATTTCTGCGGCGGGTGGTAACGAGTTTGCTTTAGAGTCGAAGGAGTGGAACAATGGTGTATTTACCTATAGCTTGCTTAAGGGGCTGCAAAGCAGTGAAGCGGATCTGGATAAGGATAAACAGATACGGATCGCAGAATTAAAATCTTACGTTATTGATAAGGTATCTGAGCTTACCGGCGGACGACAGACACCAACGGCCAGAAAGGAAAACGAAGTGAATAATTTTATTATTTACCGGAAATAGATAGCGGATCACACATGAGGTGTTATTGCTTTTGGGATAGCTAAACTCAGGGAGTACTTATTTACTGGCATTAACGGGGAAAGCTTGTAGATGTGGTTTGATCGGAATAGAAGATGAAAAGAGATAAGTGGATACAACGAAATTATGGGTGAACACACTTCTCAATACTTTTCCATAACAAGTGCGCGCTCTTGTCCCAACTGAATTTCTGTTTTTGTACTAAGCCTTTTTCAATGCAAGTCCTGCGCAGGGTTTCATCGCCAGCCATTTGTAACATGGCTCTGGCTATATCCGAAGGATCATTTTGATTTACAGCAATTCCGGCATCGCCTGCCACTTCGGGCAAACTACTCACATTACTGTAAATTACAGGTACTCCGGCCTGCATGGCTTCTACTACCGGAATCCCAAAGCCTTCGTAACGCGGCACCATGGTCATTGCCAGCGCTGATGCCAGTACCGCATTTAATTCTTCATTATTTAACCTACCGGTAAAAATGACATCATTTTTATAAATGGAAGCGTTTAATGCGGCATCTATTTCTTCTTTGCCCCAAAACAAAGGGCCCGCCAGCACCAGTTTAATTGGTGAGCCATTTCGTTTAAAAGCGTTAAACCCTCTGATAAGATTCGGAATATTTTTACGGGGGTGTAAAGAACCCACATACACAAAGTAATCCTGCCCTTGTGTCCACTTTTGTTTCACCGCGTTTTTGCTGTTGGTATCCAGTGGCTGAAAAAATTCATTAATGCCATTATATACTACATCAATTTTGGCAGGATTAACGCCATACGTTTTCGCAATATCCTGTTTACTGTATTCTGAAACAGTGGCAATACGTGTTGCCGCACGGGCATATTTCGGAAAGAAATAATTGTAGTAGCGGGCCGACAAACGACTGACATCTTGCGGAAAATGATGAAAGTTAATGTCGTGTATAACCGGTAATTGCCGGGTTTTGGCACCTAAACTTAAAAAACCATCGGGAGACAGAAATAAGTCGGGTTTTAAACGGTTTAACGTTTGTTTTACAGACCATTGAAACCAGGCATAATACAAAAAAGGGTGGCGTGCCTGAGGGCCTATAATTAGCGGTGTAATATTGTTTGAAGTGATAAACGATTCATCAAAATCACGATCAAATAAATAGATGAAATGTACATCCGGATGATCTTTGGTAATGCGCTTCAGGGTTTGAAAGCTAAACCATCCAATGCCTTCGAGCCGGTTGGCCAGTAAAAGCCTCGTATTAACCGCAATTTTCACGCTGCAAAGCTAAAAATATTCCTGCTAAGGAAAAGAAAGAGTAAGTGTTTAACACGGGAAATCATTTTCGTTTCGCCAGAACAAATTCGGCAAATCCCAGTAAATCCCAGAAAATACTCCCCATAACATAACCGTATTTTAGTTTGTTATGGATGATTTTAACCGGTATCATTAAAATATTCTGAACATCGCGACGATAGCCGCCTTTAAGGGTAACACAACCCGAGGACAGGAATGTATTGGTTAATTCAAGCACCGAATAAATTCTCACATGGGTGTTGTCATCGTAAAAATTGAGTGTCCCTTTCATGCTTGGCAAGCGGGTACTTTTAAGACTGGGGTATTCAACGTAAATTAATCCACCGGGTTTAAGTTTTGGAATGAGGGCTTTTATTACCTCTGTGCCATTGTGTAAGTGTTCAATAACGTGAGCCATCATAATGGCATCGAAATGATTATCCGGAATAGCGGAAAAATTTAGTTGGGTCAGATCCAGTTCATAAAACTGTTCCATGAGTTTAAAATCCTCTTCGCTGTTGTTGTAGTCTTTACTCCTGTCAACACCATAATACATACAGTTCGGAAACCATTTTTTTGTGTTTTTTGCCGAATGGTTACCTGCACCAATATCGAGAAGGGTAAACGTACCGTTTTTAGTAAAGTACTTATTTAAAAACCTGAATTTAGAAGGAAGACCGGGCCTCATGACTATAAAACTATTTCTGCGGTTTTGGACTGAGTTTTAAAAAAACAGACTAAATGCACCAGCATTTAGTCTGTCGAAAAATAGTGTATTTATTATTTCTTTTTAGGTGCAATTACCATTTGCATTTTTTTACCTTCCAGAATGGGTAACTGTTCTGCTTTTCCGTATTCTTCCAGTTCACTGGCAAATTTCAGAAGCAAAATAGTTCCCTGTTCTTTAAACACAATTTCACGTCCTCTGAAAAACACATAGGCTTTTACTTTACTGCCTTCCTGAAGAAATTTAATGGCGTGATTCTTTTTGAAATTAAAATCATGTTCATCGGTATGCGGTCCAAATCGGATATCTTTTATTACCACTTTGGCAGCCTTGGCTTTCATTTCCTTGGCTTTTTTCTTTTGTTCGTAAAGAAACTTACCGTAATCCACTATTTTACAAACAGGAGGATCTACGTTCGGAGCAATTTCTACCAGATCCAAACCGGCTTCGTGAGCCATACGCAGGGCATCCTTAATGTCGTAAACACCGGCTTCAATGCCTTCGCCTACTACACGTACACGTTTTGCCCATATACGTTCGTTAATTTTATGTTGTTCTTCTTTAACACCGGGGCGCTTGAACCCCGCTTTTAATCCCCTGGGTTGTCTGGGTTTTTCCTGATCTCCACCGGGAGCACCGGTGTTTGGTTTTTTGAAATCGTTGATAGTGACCTCCGTTTTTTAAATGAAACCCGCGAAGAAAGTTTCGTTATTCATTATTTATTTAACCCATTTCCGCTTCGCCGGAAACGTTCTTGAAAATTAGTTCTTTTTTTCGAAATCGCTTTCGATAATATTATTAACAAATGTAATAAATTCATCAATACTGAAAGTGCCTATATCGCCTTTTCCATGTTGACGAACTGCTACTTTTTGTTCGGCTTCTTCTTTTTCGCCAATAACGAGCATAAATGGTATTTTCTTTACTTCATTATCCCTTATTTTTTTGCCTATTTTTTCGTTCCGTTCATCCACAAAGCCTCTGATGTCTTTGGCTGCCAGGGCATTTAACAGTGTTTGGGCGTAATCGTTATATTTTTCACTGATTGGTAAAATAGCAAATTGCTCAGGGGTTAACCACAGCGGGAAGTTACCGCCGCAGTGCTCTATAAGCACGGCAATAAAGCGTTCCAAACTACCAAATGGTGCCCTGTGTATCATTACCGGACGGTGTTTCAGGTTATCGCTGCCGGTATATTCCAACTGAAAACGTTCCGGTAAATTATAATCCACCTGAATTGTACCCAATTGCCATTTACGACCTAAAGCATCCTTCACCATAAAATCCAGTTTTGGGCCATAAAAAGCAGCTTCTCCCAGTTCCACAACGGTTTTCAGTCCTTTTTCCTGAGCCGACTCAATAATAGCCTGTTCAGCCAGGTTCCAGTTTTCGTCCGTACCAATGTACTTGGTTTTGTTTTCCGGATCCCGTAAACTGATTTGAGCGGTATATTCTTTAAAATCGAGGGCATTAAATACGTATAATACCAGATCAATCACTTTACAAAATTCTTCTTTTACCTGATCGGGACGGCAGAACAAATGGGCGTCATCCTGAGTAAAGCCACGCACGCGTGTTAAACCGTGTAATTCACCATGTTGCTCGTAACGGTAAACGGTTCCGAATTCAGCGTAGCGAATCGGTAAATCTTTATATGAACGCGGTGATGATTTGTAGATTTCGCAGTGATGCGGGCAGTTCATGGGTTTCAAAAAGAACTGTTCGCCTTCAGCCGGTGTATTTATGGGTTGAAAGGAATCTTTGCCATATTTTTCATAGTGGCCGCTGGTGACATACAATTCCTTTTGTGCAATATGAGGCGTAACAACCGGTAAATAACCGGCTTTGGTTTGTGCCCGACGCATAAACTGTTCCAGTTTGTCGCGTAAAGCAGCACCTTTCGGAAGCCAAAGTGGCAGGCCCATACCCACTTTTTCTGAAAATGTAAACAATTCCAGTTCTTTTCCCAGTTTACGGTGATCGCGTTTTTTAGCTTCTTCCAGCAGTACCAGGTATTCTTTTAATTCTTTTTCTTTCGGGAAAGTAATGCCATATACACGCGTTAACTGCTTGTTCTTTTCATCGCCACGCCAGTAGGCTCCTGCCACACGCAATAATTTAACCGCTTTAATAAAACCGGTATTAGGGATGTGAGGCCCACGGCAAAGGTCAGTAAACTGCCCTTGTTTATAAAAGGTAATATTCCCGTCTTCCAATCCTTCCAATAGTTCCAGTTTATAAGGATCTCCTTTTTCGGTAAAATACGAAACGGCATCCGCTTTACTGATTTCTTCACGTATGTATGGATTATTCTGACGAGCCAGTTCCAGCATTTTAGCTTCTACTTTTTCTACTTCATCAATCGAAAACGTTTTATCTCCGAAATCAATATCGTAGTAAAAGCCATTTTCCACGGGCGGGCCAATGGCAAATTTACTGCCCGGATAAAGGGATTCAAGAGCTTCGGCCATTAAATGCGCCGAGGAATGCCAGAGCGTTTCTTTGCCTTGCGCATCATTCCAGGTTAATAAATGCAGCGTAGCATCAGATATAATGGGGCGCGTGGCATCCCACACCTGATCGTTAACTTTGGCTGCTAATACATTTCGGGCTAAACCTTCACTAATGCTCTGAGCAATTTGTAAGGCGGTTGTTCCTGCTTCGTACTCACGAATGGAACCATCGGGTAAAGTAATTTTAATCATAACGTTTGGCCTACTTACAACGTAGGTTAATTTATTTATAGCCAGCAAAGATAAAAGAAATCGGGAATATTCAGCGTGTCGGACATAGTTTTTTAATGATACATTTAAAGCATGGAAGATCAGGAAAAACCGGACAGCTATCAATTGTTGCCTATGGAACTGCTTCAGTTTACATTTAATTCACTTAATCTGGAGTTTAGATCCGGTGAGGAAGAAGCCGAATTACTGGCAAAACTTGAAGCGCAATGCACCGAATGGATCAATACAGACTTTAACAAATTGTTATTGGTACTTTACCGTATAGATGTGAGTGAAAAGCTGGTAAGGAGCGAGTTGGCCCGTTTACATAAGGTTGAGCCTCCGGGCCGCACCATGGCGCGATTAATACTGGAACGGCAGAAGCAAAAATTGCTATTCCGGAAAAAGTATTCGCAACAATCTGATAGTGAATAGGCGTATAATCTTAAATTTGTAACCCATGATGAATGAAAAATTGAAAGCGTTTGAACGTCTACTTACTATAATGGATGAGTTGCGGGAGCAGTGTCCGTGGGATAAAAAACAGACAATCGAAAGCATAAGGCATTTAACCATAGAAGAAACTTTTGAGCTGAGTGATGCGATTTTGAAGAACGATATGCAGGAAATTAAAAAGGAATTGGGAGATATTCTGCTGCACATTGTGTTTTATGCCCGGATTGCCAGCGAAACCAATACGTTTGATATTAAGGATGTCATAAATACGCTATGTGATAAGTTGGTATTTCGTCATCCTCATATTTACGGTGATGTAAAGGTAAAAGACGAAAATGAGGTAAAACAGAACTGGGAACAATTAAAACAAAAAGAGAAGGATGGCAATAAAACGGTTCTGTCTGGTGTGCCCAATAGTATGCCGGCTTTACTAAAGGCTTACCGTATACAGGAGAAGGCGCGTTCGGTAGGTTTCGACTGGGAAGAGCCCCAACAGGTGTACGATAAGGTGAAAGAAGAACTGGATGAGTTAGATAAAGAAGTGGCCGGCAAAAATACTGAAGCTATTGAAAACGAATTTGGGGATGTATTGTTCTCGTTAATTAATTATGCCCGTTTTCTGAACATCAATCCGGAGGATGCATTGGAAAAAACCAATAAAAAATTCATTAAACGGTTTACCTATATGGAAACTAAAATAAAGGAACAGGGCAAAAGTCTGGCAGATTCGACTCTGGCAGAAATGGATGTCTTCTGGAATGAAGCCAAAAATAACTAGTTATGGTATTTCTGAAAGAAAATAAATGGGTACTGTTGATTTATTTTTTACTGGTGGGAATCTCGGTTTACTATTTATTACGGATAGATAAAGTGAACCTGCATTATCAGATGAATCAGGTGGTAGGACATACGTTTCCTGATTTCTTTTTTTATTGGATTACGTATCTGGGAGATGGCATGATAGCCGCGGTACTTATAGGTGTCGTTTTGCTATTTCATCTGCGGAATGGATTGGCCTTACTGGTGTGTTTTGCTCTGGCTGGACTTATTACGTTTTGTATTAAACAAATAGGATACGATGACGTAAACCGCCCAAGTTTTGTGTTTTATTTTTTTGTGCAGGGTAAAACCCTCAAATATGTGGACGGAGTGGATCTGCATATTCATAATAGTTTTCCGAGCGGACATGCTACACAGGCTTTCGCTATCTTTGGTCTTCTGGCCTTTTTTTCCGGAGCGCAATGGCAAAAATTAAGCTGTATTCTGATCGCCATTTTAACCGCCTACAGCAGGGTTTATTTATCTCAGCACTGGCTGGTAGATATTGTCGGCGGAAGTGTAGTAGGAATATCCACTGCCATTGTCGTATATCTGCTGGTGAAACGTTTTTTTGAGTTGGATAAATGGAAACGGCCTGTATGGCAATTAAAAACATGATGCAGGTTCTACATAAAAACTGGGTGCAGCAAACGGGTGTTGCACTGCTGGCCGTGTTACTGTTTTTGCCGGGAGTAGGCAATATGCCATTGTTCGACTGGGATGAAATTAACTTTGCTGAATGTGCGCGCGAAATGCTGGCAAGCGGAAATTACAGCGAAGTGCAATTGTATTTTCAGCCTTTTTGGGAAAAACCACCGTTGTTTATCTGGCTTCAGGCATTTAGTATGAAGTGGCTGGGAGTGAACGAACTGGCGGCACGTTTGCCAAATGTCGTGTGCGGTGTGTTGACATTGATGCTGGTATTTAACCTTGGAAAACGGCATTTTTCTTTGCGCACTGGTTGGTTATGGGTTCTTTTATTTACGGGTAGTTTGCTCCCGCACTTGTATTTTAAATCGGGAATTATTGATCCCTGGTTTAACCTGTTTATTTTTCTGAGTGTTTATTTTTTTATACTGTTTTCGAATTACAAGGCCTTTAAACAACAATGGTTTTACGCGTTATTATCCGGGATTTGTATAGGTCTGGCAGTATTAACCAAAGGGCCGGTAGCTATTTTGATAAGTAGTCTGGTAATAGTGGTGTGGATGGTCATTAAAAGGCAGTTTCGTTTATGGATGACAGGCGCTTTTTGGGTGTTTGTACTTAGTGCTTTGTTAATGGGGAGTGCCTGGTTCATTTATGAGATAGCTAACGGAAAATGGAATGTGGTAGAAGAATTTATAACCTATCAGATACGACTGTTCTCAACGGAGGATGCGGACCATGGCGGCCCTTTTGTGTATCATTTTGTTATTCTTTTAGTGGGCTGTTTTCCGGCCTCTCTTGTTTTTTTATCAGGCTGGAGAAATAAAGAGAATCTGACACCATTTCAATTGCATTTCCGGTTAGTGGTGTTAATCCTCTTTTGGGTAGTACTTATTCTGTTTTCGGTGGTTAAAACAAAAATTGTGCATTATTCTTCTTTGTGCTATTTGCCGTTAACCGGTATTGCCGCGGTTGCACTGAGTACTGCTTCCGGAAGCGGTAAGATAGCAGGATGGAATAAAGTGCTTTTTTGGCTGATTGGAGGCTTGTTCAGTTTGTTGTTTGTAGCAGCGGGATGTTTTAAATGGTTTAAGGGAGTAGTAACAAGTCGCGAGGTGGTGCCTGATGATTTTACACGTGCTAATTTTAAGGCAGAAATTCCCTGGTGGGGATGGGAATGGCTTTTGGGCATAGTGTTCCTTGGAGCCTGTATGTATTTTTTCAGAATGTTACAAAAGGGACGAACGAAAGAACTGCTGTATGGTTTATTTGGATTAAGCGTGTGTGTAATGGGATGCTTGAATGTATTTATCCCCCGGGGAGAGTTAATTTCGCAGCGGGCTGCCATTGATTTTTACAGACAGTGTGCCAATCACGATTGTTATGTGGAATCGGTTCGTTTTAAGAGTTATGCGCCTTTATTTTATGCCCAACGAATGCCCGAACATTTTACAGATCCGGGTTTTATTGCCTTTTTGAGCAGAGAACAGAAAGCTTACCTCGAAAGGGGGGAATCGCCGATTAAATATATTTCACTATTATATACACGTTGGTTGCTGGAATCGGAAGTAAATAAACCTGTTTATTTTGTTTGTAAAATCCAGAATGAGAAGGAATTGTTTACGAACTTACGTTTGCGTAAATTATATTCTAAAAATGGGTTTTCTTTTTTTGTGAAGATGCCGATAATAAAGGGAATTTGATGTTGTAATTTTTATGAGATTAGTATTATCAATTTTAATAGTTTACATTTTCCAACAGGGAATTAGTCAGGTTAATCCATTGCCTTGTTTTTCCGCAAAATCAAGTTATGGTTTGGGAATGGATCATAACTCTATATGCTCCGGAGATTTTGATGGAGATGGGATTTTGGATATAGCTACTTCCAATTTGTCGGGAGGAGATATTTCTATTTTAAAGGGGATAGGTGGAGGGGCATTTTCCACACCTGTAAATTACGCTGTTGGAATAAATCCACATGAATTATGTACATCTGATTTTAATAATGATGATTATTTGGATTTGGCGGTTGTTAATTATGGAACAAATGATATCTCAATTTTATTGGGAACTGGACTAGCTTCTTTTACCCCAGCATATACATATAGTGTGGGAGCAATGCCTACATCAATAAAATCGGAAGATATAGATTCAGATGGGTATAAAGATATAATAGTATCAAGTGGCGGTGCTAATAGTATCTTTGTATTTAAGGGCTTAGGAAATGGGATGTTTCAATCCTTTTTAACTTATTCTGTAGGTAGCTTCCCTATGAGTTTGTGTTTATCTGATTTTAATAACGACGGGAATATTGACATTGCTACCTGTAACAAAAATGCTAATAATGTATCAATCTTACTGGGTGGAGGAATGGGAACCTTTACTCTATTACCTGGAACTTTCTCTGTAGGAGTTCAGCCAAGGTATATATGCGCTGAGGATTTTAATGCAGATGGAAAGCAAGATATAGTAGTTGCTAATTATGGAGGGAATAGCCTAACTGTTTTGTTGGGATTTGGAACAGGATATTTTTCATCACCAATTTATATTTCAACAGGTCAGGGACCATCTTCCATTTGCACAGGAGATTTTAACTTTGATGGGAATAAAGACATAGTTGTAGCCAATTATAGTAACAATAATGTATGGGTTATTTTGGGTGATGGAAACGGAATTTTTACACTTGGAAGTATGTATTCTTCTGGTACATGGCCTATGTCTTTGATTCAAAGTGATTTTAATTCTGATGGAAAACCAGATATTGGCGTTTCAAATGGGAACAATTCTCACTTATCGATATTACTAAACAGGCTACCTTTACTAAATGTGGTTTCAACAGCAACTTCAATTTGTGCAGGTAATACGGTTACTATTTCAGCAAGTGGCGCAACTACAGTTCAATGGAATGGAATAGTTGGTGCTAGTTCAATTATTGTTACACCAAGTATTACCACGTCTTATAATGTAGTAGGAACAAATAGTCTTGGTTGTTCTTCTGCAAATGTTGTTAAGCAGATAGTAGTTAATCCATTGCCAATTATATCATGCAATAATGGTACTGTATGTTTAGGAAATAGTTACACATTTTATCCTACAGGAGCTCAGAGTTATACCTATAGTAATGGCGGCTCCGTGATAACCCCATCAACATCATTGGTATATACAATTACAGGTACAAGTAATGCAGGTTGTGTAAACAGCAAAACAGTTGCTGTAACGGTTAATAATATCCCCCTGCCGATAATTACTGCTACATCTTCTTCCTCAATAATATGTGGACCACCATATCAAGGGTTCGCTATTTTATCAGCGGCGGGCGCTTTTAGTTATACATGGACTGGTGTAAGTATTGGATCTACAATAGCGGTCACTCCAAGTGTAACAACTGTTTACACTGTTACTGGTTCAGATTTAGCTGGTTGCATAGGAGAGGCATTTATTACTCAATATGTGGATAATTGTACGGTACTGGATAGGATGGTTGATGTTGAGAATAATTTTTCAGTTTTCCCAAATCCGGCAAGTGATTTTCTTAATGTATTTATATCTCCAGGGGTCAAAGGACATTATAAAATAATCAATTTATTAGGAGAGATAATTAAGGAGGGAATAATGACTGAAAGCGATTTTAAAGTCGATATAGAGGCTTTTGAAGTTGGTGTGTATTATATTATAATTAACGGATTAAAACACAAGAAAATTGTCAAAAAGTGATTATAGTAATTGATCTTATAAAAAATTAAGATAAAAGTTAAAACCCTGCCAATACGTCCTAATTTATTACTGGCACAAAACGTGCATTATTTTTAGTACCTTTAGGTAAACGACATGAATTTTTTCGGAGAAACAGGCCCAGTGGGCTTATCATCTATAATAGACGAAGACACGGATTTTATCCCTCTTCTATCCAACGAGGATGAGGATTATATGAGCAATGAAAAATTGCCTGAGATACTGCCAATTTTACCGTTACGAAATACTGTTCTTTTTCCGGGAGTGGTTATTCCCATCACTGTTGGTCGCGATAAATCAATTCAATTGGTAAAAGATGCGCATAAGGCCGATAAAATTATTGGTGTTATTACGCAGAAAAGCGATGCGGTAGAGGAACCCCAACCGGAAGACCTCAATACCGTGGGAACGGTAGCGCATATTATTAAAATGCTGCGGATGCCGGATGGTAACACTACATTGATTATACAAGGGAAGCGCCGGTTCCGCGCGGATGAGTTTATCCAGACAGAGCCTTACCATAAAGCCAGAGTATCGCCTCTGGTGGAAATAAAACCAGATACCAAGGATAAAGAATTTCAGGCTATTGTTACGAATTTAAAGGAAACTTCCCTGCAAATTATCAAGCAATCGCCCAATATTCCCAGTGAGGCAGCGTTTGCTCTTAATAATATAGAAAGTCCTACGTTTCTTATCAATTTTATTTCGAGTAATATGCAGGCGCCATCTTCCGAAAAGCAGAAAATGCTGGAGGTGAATGATCTGAAAGAACGTTCTCTGCTGGTGCTCGGACAGTTGAATAAGGATTTGCAAATGCTGGAACTGCGTAATCAGATACAGAATAAAACCAAACAAGATCTGGACAAACAACAACGTGAGTATTTTCTGAATCAACAAATCAAAACCATTCAGGAGGAGTTAGGGGGAAATAATTTTGAGCAGGAAGTAAATGAGTTCAGAGAGAAAGCGAATCATAAAAAATGGAGTAAAACGGTTCAGGAAGCATTCGATAAGCAGTTGTCAAAATTGCAACGGATGAACCCGCACGCGGTGGAATATGGGATTCAAACCAGCTATCTGGAATTACTACTGGATTTGCCGTGGGATGAAATGAGCGATACCAATTTTGATCTGAAACACGCACAGCAGGTGTTGGATGAAGATCATTTCGGAATGGAAAAGGTGAAGGAACGGATCATAGAGCATCTGGCGGTTTTAAAACTGAAAGGCGATATGAAGAGCCCCATTCTGTGTTTATACGGCCCTCCGGGAGTAGGTAAGACCTCTTTAGGAAGAAGCATTGCCAAAGCGCTTAACCGTAAATACGTACGCATGAGTTTGGGCGGATTGAAAGATGAAAGCGAAATCCGCGGACACCGCAAAACGTATATCGGTGCTATGCCTGGGCGTATTATACAGAGTTTAAAGAAAGTGCAATCCTCTAATCCGGTGTTTATTCTGGATGAAATTGATAAGGTAGGAAACGATTTTCATGGTGATCCTTCATCGGCGTTGCTGGAAGTATTAGATCCGGAACAAAACAGCACGTTCTATGATAATTTTCTGGAATTGGATTATGATCTTAGTAAAGTGATGTTTATTGCTACCTGTAATAATCTCAACACCATTCAGCCAGCGCTGCGTGACCGGATGGAGATCATTGATTTGTCAGGTTACACGGTAGAAGAAAAAGTAGAGATCGCCAAGAATTACCTGATTCCGAAACAGGTGGAAGAATGTGGTTTAAAAAAGTCGCAGTTGAAACTAAGTGATAAAGTGATTGAATTTCTGATAGAAACATACACTGCTGAAAGCGGGGTACGTGGATTGGAGAAAAAAATATCGAAGCTGGCCCGTCACGTTGCTGTAAATATTGCAAAGGAGGAAGAACCGGATAAATTAACGGAAGACGTAATCACTAAAATATTAGGACCTTCACATATAAAGGATAAATATCAGGGTAACGATATAGCAGGTGTAGTAACTGGATTAGCCTGGACACAGGTGGGCGGCGATATCTTATTTATTGAAACCAGTTTAAGTAAGAGTAAGCATCCTAAATTAACCTTAACCGGTAATTTAGGTGATGTAATGAAAGAAAGCGCTACTTTGGCTTTAGAGTACCTGAAAGCGCATCCGCATATTATTGATATGACACCTGAGCAACTGGAAGAACAGAGTATTCACATTCACGTACCTCAGGGGGCTACTCCCAAAGATGGTCCCAGTGCAGGTATTGCCATGTTAACCTCTCTCGCGAGCGCGTTTACCCGTCGTAAGGTTAAAAAGGCATTGGCTATGACCGGAGAAATAACCCTAAGGGGAAAAGTATT
This sequence comes from Sediminibacterium sp., assembly GCA_030054095.1. GTDB lineage: Bacteria > Bacteroidota > Bacteroidia > B-17B0 > Aurantibacillaceae > Aurantibacillus. The sequence goes on along the minus strand of JASGCO010000004.1, from coordinate 36,745 downwards.
ACCTGTTGGCGGTATTAAAGAAAAAATTCTGGCCGCAAAACGGGCGGGTATAAAAGAAATTATCCTGTGTGAAGATAACCACATGGATGTAGAGGAGATTAAGCAGGATTATCTGAAAGGGTTAACATTCCATTATGTAAACCGTATGGAAGAAGTACTGGATATCGCTTTACTGAAGGTGAAAGCAGTAGCTTAACGGATTTAATCTGCAAAATGTTTACTTTCTAGAGTCGTGGTGTCCATATGTCCTTCGCTGGAAAGTTTATTTAACGAAGTGGCTGCGGCAATAGCATTGGCTTTAGGAGCACCAACTGTGCTGAAAACTTTGGCCAGCATCACAACAAAAGAAGGTACAGCTTCAGAATTGATAAAATCAACAGTTATGATTCCTTCATTTACAGAAATTTCTGCATTGTCAAAATTAGCAGGTGGTATTTCTTTTCTACGAATAACAATTTTCCCGGGTCTTAGTTTGGGGATAGCATCCGTAGCGTACACCTTGCATATTGTTAACAATGCTTTTAACTGGTCTTTATTGAAGTTGTTTTTAAATTCCTTTATTGTACGAAGTGGCTGAGGAGGTTGAGCTTCCGCAAAACGTTCAATTTGAGTGAGCGCTAGTTCTACAATGGGTAGTCCACGGAAGCAAACATGTTCCATTAATCCGATGATACGGTCGTTTTCATCGTTACCACTGTTAGGAGTGTTTACAGCCTTTCCAGATAAACTTCTTATCTTGGCAACATAAGAGTCCGGATTTTGGAGTTGTGTGGCTTCAGGTAAGAATCTGAAAATGGATTGCCAGTCGTAGGCGTGATCTGTAACGTGTAAAACTGAGTGAACGGCCTCGTGAATTAAAATTTCCGCTTTCCGTTCAGCGCTAAGTTCAAAAAAGCCCCGAAATAACTCAATGGTGCCATTGGCTTTTGAATGGGCCAGTTCGTTTACGTTTCCTCCTGCTTCCGGACTACTGATAATGTGGTTTTCATCGTAATGGGCTAACTTAGTTGCCAGATAATTTTTAATTAATACCAGATTACCTCTGAAATTTCCGGCTCGTTCACTAACGGCGTCAATCATAGCTATAGCGCTGGTAACGGCTTCAGTAACGATGGGTTTATTTTCTTCCTGCCTGCGGTTAAAGGCTTCGAGTTCATCTTCTTCATTATCATGATCTGAACCGTCTGCGGCTTCGTCATCATGGTCATGATCGTCCTGTTCCGATTCTGAGCCACTGTTGTCTTCTTCGTCATCTCCGCTGTTGGTACGTTCTATTAGTTCAGCTCTCCAGCCGGCATGTTCAGGATGTTGCGAAATCCAGTAGTCTATGGCTTCTATAATATCGTCTGCCGCAATAGCGGTGATAAGCCATTCTACCAGATCATCTTTTGTTGATAATCGTACTATTTCAGCTTTGTCAGATGCTTTAAGTGCCCTTTGAACCGGAGGCGTTGCACCTCCAGAAGTCCCTGTTTCTTTTGTGATGGGTATAGCCGTGGTATTTTCTGAAATACCTGATGCTTTGGCTCCCATTTGATCTGCTTCCTTTTCCAAAGCCTCACTAGTGTTAATGGAAATTCCGTTTTTTAACTGTGTTGTTGGTTTTACACGTCCCTGTTTTTGTTGAACAACGTGCCATGTTTCGTGTGGAAGGTGTTTGTTTTGTCCGGGAGCAAGGTGTATGGTGTTGCCCTGAGCAAAAGCGTGCGCTTTTAGTTGTGCCGGTTTAGAAGAATTGTAATGTACTTTTACATCATCTAGTGATAAACCTGATAGCGTTTCTGCTCCTGATTTTAAATCCGGGGGTAAGCCGTTTTCCATTGTTTTGGTCTGAATAAAAGGAGAAGATTGCGCAGATACAAATTGATTGGCCATATCCTGTGTGTGCTTTCCTTCAATTACTCTGGGACTGTTATCGGCCATCGCCTGAATGGTACTCTGCCAGAGAGATTCAACTCTGTTATTTGCGTGTTGCTCTTTTGTAAATTGAATACCATGCGTATCCTTATGCCATTTTTTAGGAGGAGGCTCACTGTGAGTTGTTTTGACGATATCGTGTACCCTGTTTTTCAATGGGCTATTGTTGTAGAAATATAGGTAAAAAAATCGTAACAGTGTTACGACTGAATTTACTAACAGCCATTATCGGGTACTTTTCTGTTTTGGGACCTAATCAATGTATAGGCATTGCTTAGTAAAAACAATTTACCATTTTCGCTGATCCCATGCGGCCTGCCAGAAGTCATATTCCAGTTTTGACGCGGTTTTAAAAGCTTGAAGCATTTGTTTCTGGATATCTGAAGTTGTTTTGGAGGCCATACGGTCACAAATAGCAATAGCATCGTTCACCAGATTATCAAAATCGTTTCCGGCGTATGTTTCTATCCAAAGCTGATAAGGATTGTTTTCCGTTTGTTGGTGTGTGTAAATGTATTTGCCAACTTCGCGGTAAATCCAGAAACATGGTAAAACAGCAGCTACGCCTGTTTCAACAGGATCCAGAACGCTTGTACTTTTCAGGAAGTGAGTATAATGGTGACAAGCCGGTTCCATTGGCCCCTTGTTGGAAACGCTAAATTGTTTAAAGTAAGAATCGTGCAGGCTTTTTTCTACCACAATGGCGCCTTCAGCAAACCGTATAAAACGAAGAGCATCTTCTGTATCCGGCAGTCGAGCGGAAAGTAGCGCTAAACTTTTACTGAAGTGTTCAAGATAATGCGCATCCTGTGCAATATAAAATCTGAATTTTTCAGCATCAAGTGACCCCTCGGCTAATTCTCTAATAAAGGGCATTTCAATAATGGATTGATAAATGCCGGAGATGTTGTTCCAAGCGTTAAGACTCCAGTTCATATTTTAATAAAGGTAAAGGATTGAAAAAATGATTTAAAGGCCCATTCCCTTTGCCGGTCATAACATCGGATCCGGTTAAAATAGCATTGTCAATGTAAAGTTGCGCCTGATGCACGGCTTCATTTAAAGGTAAACGGCGGGCAATATAAGTGGCAATGGCCGAAGATAATGTGCATCCTGATCCGTGCGTATTAATAGTATTGTGTTTTTTCTGATGAAACTCGGTTATCTTGTTGTGTTGGTCAAAGTACAAAGAGGTAAGGCGTTTACTGTTTAAATGGCCGCCTTTTAATAGCAGCGATCGGACCCCCAGCGTTTTTATTTTTTCACCGGCTTTATACATGTCTTCCAGTTTGGTTATTGGCATTCCAGATAGCACGGCTGCCTCATCGAGGTTAGGAGTAAGCAGGTCGGTAATCGGGAAGAGCGTTTCTATAATGGTTTGTATAGTTTTATCTTCAATCAGTTTGTGACCACTGGTAGAAACCATCACCGGATCAAATATAACCGGTACCTTTTTATACGCGTCTAATGTTTCCCTGATAATGTATGCCAGTTCGCTCGAGTGAACCATGCCTATTTTGATTGCATGCGGGAAAATATCGTCTAGTATGCAAACCAACTGTTCTCTTACGGCCGTGTCAGGAATGGGGTAAATTGTTTTAACGCCTGTTGTATTTTGTACCGGTAAAGCGGTTAGAACAGTAGTGGCATAGCATCCCAAAGCGGAAATGGTTTTTATATCGGCTTGTATGCCCGCGCCACCGCTCCCGTCGAAACCAGCAATGCTTAAAACAGATGGATATATGTATTTTTTCATTTGTGTTTTTCGATGATGTTTCTGAGTTCGAACGCGGCTTTCTCCGGATGATCGGCCTGGCAAATGGCTGAAACAACGGCCAAGCAATCGGCTCCTGCATCCAGAACGGTTTTCGCATTTTCCGCGTTAATATTGCCAATAGCAACAAGCGGTTTGTTGCTTATCGCCCAGATCTGCTTTAGCCCATCTAATCCCCATTCGTTTCCGGTATCGGTTTTGGTTGAACTTTTAAATACAGGGCTGATGCCGAGGTAATCGGACAACAGGACATCGTTAGACTCGAGTTGCCGGAGTTGCTCAATAGAATAGCCAATCATTTTACAATCGGGCCATAGTGCGCTGGCACAAGTCGGCACTATATCTTTCTGCCCGACGTGTATGCCGTAGGCCCCTGAATCCATAGCTGCTTTAATGTTATCATTAATAATTAAAGGAACATTGTATTTATCCAGCAACAGTTTCAGGTTTTTAGCTTTGGCGGTTAGAAGATTTGTAGGATCTTGTTTTTCTCTTAACTGCACCAAATCAACGCCACCTTTTATAGCTTGTTCTACCACTTCCAGTAAGGGTTTATGACCACATGACTGTTGTGAAACAACCAGATAAAGTTTATAAGGGAAAAGCGTTTTCATTTAATGTTTGTCAGTTTCAGGCGTTTGTCAAATTCCTGTTCTGTTAGTGTGTACAGGGTGTCCAGTAAATTCAGTTGAAGACTTCCGGGGCCTGATGATTTTTCAGCCGCTATTTCACCCGCAATGCTGATAAGGGCCGTGGCGGCTACTGATGTTTCAAAAATATCTTTTCCTAAACTGCTGAATGCGCCAAGTAGGGCTGTAGCGGAACAACCAAGCCCTGTTACTTTTGTCATAAGGGGATGACCGTTATTTAAGTGTACTTCGCGATTACCGGAAAGGATAATGTCTGTAGCACCGGATATACAAACAACGGCTCCGTAATCCCTTACAAGTGTTTGCCCGGCAATGATGGCTTCGTTACTCTGATGAGTGCTATCAACGCCTTTTGTTTTTCCCGGGTTCAGACTTGCCAACGCCATTATTTCGGATGCGTTGCCTCTGATAACCGTAGGACGTAAGGCAAGGATGGCAGACGCTATTTTATTACGGTAGCTGCTTGCGCCAGTGCCAACAGGATCAAAAATAAAGGGTTTGTTGTGTTTATGAGCACATTCGGCAGCCAGTAACATAGACTGGGACCAATAAGGATCCAGAGTGCCCATATTGATAACAACCGATTGACAAATGTTTACCATGTCTTCAATTTCCTCTTGCGCGTGAGCCATAATAGGTGAAGCACCGGCAGCCAAAAGGGCATTCGCAGTAGTGTTCATTACCACATAATTTGTAATGTTGTGAACAAGCGGAGCCGATTCGCGTACAGCAATAACGTACTCCCAGATTTTTTTTCTCATCTTTTAGTATAAAAAATAAAGGCTTAGGAATTCGTCTGTGTAACAGAAGAAATAAAAGGTGTTAACTTTTCCCTACGTCAGTATGAACTGAATCAGGTTCAAAGGGACTCTCTCAATTCTTTATCAGAATACCCCTAAAGCCGCACAAATATAATAATAATCATTACTATTTGAATGGGCCTTTTTATAGAATCTGTCAGGTGATTGAGATTTTCTCCAGCAAAGCGGTTACAGCCAGCGCTCTGTGAGATATTGAATTTTTTTCGTTAGCAGTTAATTGTGCAAACGTTTCCTGATAGCCATCCGGAATAAAGAGAGGATCGTAGCCAAAACCATTCATGCCTTTTGGAGAAGAAGTAATATGTCCGTTAATAATGCCGTTTACCCAAAAAGTGGTTTTAGCAGAAACAAAAGCCAGAACGGTCCTGAATTGTGCCTTGCGATTTGGGTTTCCTTCTAGAACTTGTAGCAATTTATGATTATTAGCATCATCGTTTTTAGGTTCGCCTGCATAACGGGCACTGAATACACCGGGCGCGCCGTTAAGCGCATGTACTTCCAGACCCGAATCATCTGCTATTACGCCATCAACAGATGTATTTCCGTTAGATTGGCAGTAAGTCCATATATGACGGGCTTTTAGCAGGGCATTACCTTCCAGAGTAAGTTCTGTTTCTTCAATGTCACTTGTAAAGTGGATATCGCGTAAACTTAACAACTGGATGGTTTTGGGCAAAAGTGCCTGAATTTCTTTTAATTTATGCCCATTAGAGGTGGCTAAAACAATTTGCATAACAGATTATCAGATGAGGGTTCCGTACAAGTCAAAATCACTGGCTTCGGTAATTTTTACGTTCGCAAAGTCTCCGATTCTTACATAACTGTTTTTGTCCGCTTTTACCAGCACTTCGTTATCCACATCCGGGCTATCGAACTCTGTACGGCCTATAAAGTAATCCATTTCTTTCCGGTCGAAGAGTACTTTAAAGGTTTGCCCCACTTTTTGTTGGTTAAGTTGCAACGAAATTTCCTGTTGCACAGCCATTACCGCATCGGCACGTTTCCGCTTCACGGTTTCGCTCACATCATCTTTTAACGTGTGGGCATGCGTATTTTCTTCGTGTGAATAGGTGAAAATTCCCAAACGTTCGAAACGGGTTTCTTCCACCCATTTCAACATTTCTTCGTGATCTTTTTTTGTTTCGCCCGGATAGCCGGCAATAAGGGTTGTACGCAAAGCAATACCGGGAACGGTATCCCTGATTTTATTAACGAGGTCAATGGTTTTTTGTTTGGTAATTCCCCTGCGCATGCTGGTAAGCATATTATCACTAATGTGTTGCAACGGCATATCCAGGTATTTGCACACATTGGGCCTTTTTTTCATCACATCAAGTACTTCCATTGGAAAACCACTCGGGAAGGCATAATGCAGACGGATCCAGTCTATACCTTCGGTGTCAGCAAGTTTATCAATTAAATTTGCCAACTCTCTTTTTTTATAAATATCGAGTCCGTAATAGGTAAGATCCTGGGCGATGAGTAAAAGCTCCCGTGTTCCTTTTGCGGCAAGCGTTTTAGCGCGCAGAGCCAGTTCTTCTACAGGAACGCTCTGGTGTTTACCACGCATTAAAGGAATGGCGCAAAAACTACATGGTCTGTCGCAGCCCTCACTGATTTTAAAATAAGCGTAGTGTTGTGGCGTGGTTAAGAGGCGTTCGCCCACCAGTTCGTGTTTATAATCGGCTTTAAGTGTTTTTAATATTTTAGGTAAATCGCGGGTGCCAAACCACGCATCTACTTCCGGAATTTCTTTTTCGAGATCAGTTTTGTAACGTTCGCTGAGGCATCCGGTAACGTAAACTTTTTCGACATCACCGTCTTTTTTTGCATCTACGTATCTCAGGATGGTATCAATACTTTCTTGTTTGGCATTATCAACAAAGCCGCAGGTATTAATAATAACAATCTGATGGTCATCTTCTTTGCTTTCGTGTTCTACCTGAAATTTATTGGCTTTCAATTGCCCCATCAGCACTTCGCTGTCAACGAGATTTTTACTACAACCAAGAGTGACAACGTTTACCTTGTTCTTTTTTAGCGTCTTTGTTTTCATGCGTCACAAAGTTACTAAAATTGCGGAAAGCGGCATTATCCTCTTAAACGATCCAGCAGATCATTCAATAAGATCTGTTCATCTTCACTCAGGTTTTTGAAAAGTTTTTTTACATTTTCATCTATATGGTCGAGAGACTTAAGTAATGTCAGACCTCGTTCGGTGATATGAATGGATAGATTGCGGCGATCTGTTTCACTTTCGCGCCGTTCAATTAACTCTTTTTGTTTTAATTTATCTACAATTCTCGACGCATCGCTCATTCGGTCCAACATTCGTTCTCTGATTAGTTTAAGGTTACAGGCGTTAGGATATTGTCCTCTTAAAATGCGGAGTACATTATATTGTTGCGGCGTTAGTCCTGTATTTTTGAACATAGATTCGTAAAAGTAACTAAGCCAGTTATTAGTGTAAATAATGTTTACAGCCAGTTTCTGTGCGGGGCTTTTAAACTTTTGTTGCTGAATTTCATGTTCTAATAGCATAATCCGGAAAGGGTAAAAAAAACTCCAACTTTGTTGTAAGTTGGAGTAAAACTATAGAAATAATTGTTTGTTTTTTAAAAACCTCAGTTGTTCGCTGAGTTTTTGAACAATTGAGAAATTTATGTGTTGAATCAGGATTTAACCAATTCAATAGTAATGTTGAGTTTCACGTCATCGCTTACCGCAACACCGCCAGCCTCAAGAGCGGCATTCCAGGTTAAACCAAAATCTTTACGGTTTATTTTACCAATTACTTTAAACGCATAACGGATATTTCCCCATGGATCTTTTACTGTTTTAGGGGCACCAATTGCTTGTAGTTTTACCTTTTTAGTTACTCCTTTAATTGTAAGATCACCTTCCAGATCGTATATCATCTTTCCTTTGGCTTTCATAGAAGTACTTTTAAAAGTCATTTTTGGGTTTTTTTCCGCATCAAAAAAATCCGCACTTTTTAAATGACCATCGCGTTTTTCATCATCGGTGTTAACAGAATTCACATCCACTTTAAAATCAATAGCGGCATTTGTAAAATCTGTTTCTTTAGATGAACTAACGGTTCCTTCGTAAACTTTAAAGGTTCCTTCAGTTTCACTAATCATCATGTGAACCACAGAAAATCCTAATTTACTGTGACTTGGATCTACTTTCCAGTTGGTTTGGGCCATAAGGCCAGCGCTTAATGCTACTAAGGCAAGAGTTTGTTTAAGTTTTTTCATATAAAATTAGTTTAAAGTACAAATATATGTTATAACATCTAATTTTAGATAAGACTAACGTTAAATAACGTAAAACCACCATCCTTTTTAAGAGAGAATGCAGTTGTTAGATTAAGTGCGTAACAATTTAAACACCTATGGTTAGGTGCGATTTGAATTTAGCGTCATAATCGCTGATACTTCGTCGAATAACCTCTAAAGCATCTGCTTGCCCGTAAACATGAGTAATTTCGACAGCTTTATCTGTTTGACCCGGCATGTTTTTATACGTCAGGAAGTAATGTTTTAGGCGATTGATTAAAGTGGAGGGGCAGTCACTAACGTCTTTAAAGGCCCCGTAAATTTCGTCCTGTTTTAAAACAGCAATGATTTTGTCATCGGCTTCTCCCTTGTCAATCATCCGAAACCCACCTATTGGAATGGCTTCAACGAGTATATCTCCGCTGCTGATAAAGCGTTCGGTAAGCACACATATATCAAGCGGGTCGCCGTCTCCTTTAATAACCGTTTTTCCCGATTTAAGGGCTGCAAATTCGGCGACCTGATGATCGCAAAAGGTTTGTGGAATAAAGCCATAGAGGGCAGGAACAATATTGGAAAATTTCTGAGGACGATCCACTTTTCTGTATCCCGTGGCTTTATCAATTTCGTATTTAACGGTGTCGCTTGGCACCATTTCGATGTAGGCGGTTACCGATTCGGGAAAATTTGCTCCGTACGGAATCCCATGCCAGGGATGTGGTTTAAATAAATTCACATTCATAGTTAAAATTTAAAGAAACGGTTAAACAGCCAATAGAACAAAATAAGGGTGCCGATAGAACATAGTACTATAATGATACTTTGTGTGTTTGTGGGTAAAAGGTTTCGCTTTTCCTGCGCAGTTTGTTGTGGTTTCAGGAAACGGTGAAGTCCCATGTTTTCACGAAGGAATTTAAGTTCGTCGTAATAATCGTTCCCGTAGGTAACGGTATAAAAGTCTTCTTTTTCATTGCTGAAAAATTTCCGACTTCTGCTGCACCAATCCATCATAGCATTATTTACCTGTTTATAGCGTGTATAGATAATCCATTCTTCGCCTGCATTTAATTTCTGAGCACAAGCTACGTTACACTCAAACAAAACAACAAATTGCTGCGCTATATTTCCTTTATACAATTCTTCTACTTCAAAGAGTGCTTCCCCGTACCGGTTACCACATTCTTTTACAGATTTGATTTTGCCTTTAAAGATAATTTCGTATTTATCACATTCTGCTTTACCAAGCACGGTTATGGGGCATTGGCAGGCATGTATGCTCTGCAGCAGTCCTGTCAAAAAGCAGCAAATCAGTATCAGACGTTTTCCCATTGTTGCAGGTATAATTCGCTTAAACGCATGTATTCGTGCATGTAAACATCTTCTTTTATAAAAGCTACGGATTGCCTGAAATTGTACAGGCGTTTTTCAAGCAGGGGAGATGTTTTGACAGGTTTTCGGAATTCAATGGCCTGAGCAGCGTTAAGTAACTCTATGGCCAGAATGCGACTGGTATTTTTTACAACGGTGTAACATTTTGTGGCGGCATTGGCACCCATGCTAACATGATCTTCCTGACCATTACTGCTTACAATACTGTCTATACTGGCAGGTGTACATAATTGTTTATTTTGGCTAACAATACTGGCGGCTGTGTATTGAGGGATCATGAACCCGGAGTTAAGGCCCGCATTTTCAGCAAGGAATGGCGGGAGGCCACGCTGACCGGAGATGAGCAGGTAAGTTCGTCTTTCGCTGATAGACCCTAACTCCGCCATGGCTATGCTCAAAAAGTCTAGTACCAGAGCCAGTGGCTGACCATGAAAATTACCACCACTTAAAATTTCATCTTCTTCAGGGAATATAGTAGGATTATCGGTTACAGCGTTTATTTCGGTTTCAATCACATTCATAACATGTCGAAGCGTATCTTTGCTTGCGCCGTGAACCTGAGGAATGCAACGAAACGAGTACGGATCCTGAACGGCTTGTTTAGGGCGGGCAATTAACTCACTACCGGCCAGTAATTGTCTGAATTTTTCAGAAGTTTGCAGTTGTCCGGCATGAGGGCGAATGGTATGCAAATGAATTTTGAACGGATCAATGCGACCGTCGAAAGCTTCCAGTGAAATGGCGGCAATTTCATCGGCCTGCTCGCTTAGTTTGAGTGCTTCTATGGCCGAATAAGCTGCGTAAGCACTCATAAATTGTGTGCCGTTTAAAAGCGCCAGGCCTTCTTTGCTTTTTAATGCGATGGGTTTAAGGTTTAATTGTTTCAGTACATCTGAAGAGGACTGAATTTGTCCGTTGAACCATACTTCTCCTAATCCAAGTAATGGTAAACATAAATGCGCCAGAGGTGCCAGATCGCCACTGGCTCCTAAAGAGCCCAACTGATACACTACCGGTAAAACGCCTTTATTGAGGAATTCGACCAGGCGCTCCACTGTTTGTAATTGAACACCGCTTTTCCCGTAAGACAAGGATTGGATTTTTAAAAGCAGCATTAATTTTACAATTGTTGCCGGAACTTTTTCGCCGGTGCCGCAGGCATGACTTTTTACCAGATTTTCCTGAAGGGTTTCCAGATCCTGATCGGGAATAACCACGTTGCAGAGAGAACCAAATCCTGTATTGATGCCATAGATTGGCGCATTATGACGTTTTAATTTTTCATCGAGGTACTGACGGCAATGCGTGATTTTTTCACGAGCGGCATCAGATAGTTCAACAAACGGATTTTGCTGAAGGAAAAAGCGTAAATCAGACAAGCTGAGTTTAGCGGAAGGATCTATACGAAATACAGACATAATTAAACTTTAAATTTTTCAACCAATTGATCAGGACTCAACTTTTCCTGTGTCCCTGTTTTAAGTTCTTTTAATCCTAATAAGCCACTTTCAATTTCCTGGCTTCCTGCAATGCAAACAAAGGGGATCTTCTTTTTGTCGGCAAATTCAAATTGCTTTTGCATTTTTTTTGCATCCGGGTACAATTCGCAGGCAATGCCATTATCTCTTAAGCGTTTTATTAATTCAATGCAATACCGTTCCTCGTTACCGCCAAAATTAGCAAACAGTAGTTGAGTGGTGCTTTGTGCCTGTATGCTATCAGGAAACAGTTGTAGTTCTTCCATTACATCAAAAATCCGGTCAATGCCAAAACTAATACCAACGCCCGACATGTCTTTTAATCCAAATACTCCGGTAAGGTCATCGTAACGTCCCCCGCCAAGGATACTTGGTGTAAAGGTACCGGCATTTGCTTTGCATTCAAAAATAGTGCCTGTATAGTAATTAAGTCCCCGTGCCAGTGTAATATCCAGTTCGAGTGAGGCATGATGTATTTGTCCGGAACTGTTATTCAGAAGGTATTCAAGTTCTTCAACACCTTTTAATCCAATAGCGTTATTGCCAACAAAACGGCGGAGAATTTCTATTTTTTCGGCATTGTTGCCTTTAAAATCAATTAATGGTTCCAACTTCGCGATAGCGTCATTGCTGATTCCGTTTGCCGTTAATTCTTTTACGACGCCTTCTTTCCCTATTTTATCCAGTTTATCAATAGCAACGGTTATTTCAACAATTTTATCCGGATAATTTACAATTTCGGCAATGGCGCTGAGAATTTTACGGTTATTGAATTTAAGAAGGACCGGTACCTTCAATTCATAAAAGCTTTTGTCAATCAGACCAATAAGATCCAGTTCATTTACCAGAGAATCGGAGCCAATAACATCTGCGTCGCACTGATAAAATTCTCGGTAGCGGCCACGCTGAGGTGCATCAGCCCGCCAAACAGGTTGAATCTGGTACCGTTTAAACGGAAAAGTAAGTAAATGACGGTTCATTACCACATAGCGGGCAAACGGTACAGTTAAATCGTAACGCAGGGCCTTACCGGTTAATTCATCCGAATTATAAGCCGATTTAAGCGTTTTCTCAAACTCACTCTGTAAAAGATCCTTCTTTTTACTTTCGTGTAAGCGGGAATTAAGAATTTTAAAAATCAATTGATCCCCTTCTTCTCCGTACTTGCCCGTCAGAGTGGCTATGTTTTCCATCGAAGGTGTTTCAATGGGTTCATAACCAAATAGTTCAAAATTTTTCCGGATGATGGAAAAGATGTAGTTCCGTTTACGCATGTCTGCGGATCCAAAGTCTCTCGTTCCGCGAGGTATAGAAGGTTTCATGGCGCTATTTAAAAGACTGCAAACTTACGGATTTATAGCCGATTAATAGCTAAACGCCGAAATGTGATAAAAAGACTTTATCAGATAATAACGAATTAATTAACAATAGGTAATTCTTGCCGTAAAATAAACATGTATTTTTGCCGGATATTTTTGATGGGCAGATAGGGGTAAAGTTCCACTGGGCTGTCTGGAAGGAGAAAACAGGTTATTTTGATGTGAAATGATTTGTGAATTAAAAAATGTTAAACTTGACAAAAAACCAAGGAAACACAATAGGTTTCCTTAGTTTTGCGAACAATTTAATGAAAGTAGGGTTTAAGAAAGTAGTTATTATTAAGTGAGTATATGAGTCAGCGTTTATTAGTTTTATTATCAGTATGTTTAAGTTCGTTCTTCAGGATGACGGCACAGGAAAAAGCAACACTTAGCGGATATGTTAAGGATGCTAAAAACGGAGAAGCGCTGATTGGTGCTACAGTATATAAGCAGGGAACGAATATGGCTGCTCCAACTAATGAGTATGGTTTTTATTCTTTAACCTTACCAAAAGGTACCCATACATTGATGGCGAGTTATATTGGATACAATGTTTTCACCATAGTAGTGGATCTTACCCAAAATACCACCAAAAATATAGAACTTACTGAAGAAGGGAAGTTATTGGATGAAGTAACTGTAACGGGTGAGAAAGAGGACAAAAACATAACCAGTATGGATATGAGTACGGCCAAACTGGACATTAAACAGATCAATAAAATTCCGGCTTTGTTGGGCGAGGTGGATATTGTGAAATCAGTACAGTTATTGCCCGGTGTTACCACGGTAGGAGAAGGAGCCAGTGGTTTTAACGTACGTGGCGGTAATATTGATCAAAACCTTATTCTGCTGGATGAGGCGCCGGTTTACAACTCTTCCCATCTGTTCGGATTTTTCTCGGTATTTAATCCTGATGCTGTAAAGGATGTGAAACTTCTTAAAGGTGGCATTCCTTCGCAATATGGCGGCAGGGTTTCATCTATCCTGGATATCCGTATGAAGGAAGGTAACAGTAAACAACTGGAAGTGAATGGTGGTATTGGTAGTATATTTAGTCGTTTAAGTGTTGAGGCGCCTATTGTAAAGGATAAAGCAAGTTTTATCATTGCAGGTCGTCGCAGTTACATTGACGTTTTAGCCAAACCTTTTTTAAAAAACCGTCCGGGATTAAAAGATGCAAAATTTTATTTTTATGATTTAACAGCAAAATTGAATTACCGGATTGATGATAAAAACACGGTGTTTGCCAGCGGGTATTTCGGGCGCGATGTTTTTGGCGCCGGTTTTGGTTTTGATTGGGGGAACGCGACCGGCACGTTACGGTGGAATCATATTTTTAATAACCGCGTATTTATGAATGTAACGGCTTTTTACAGTAACTACGATTACCGTTTAGAGTTTAAACAGGAAAGTACCAATCAGAGTTTTAAATGGAACTCGAACATTATTAATTATAGTTTTAAACCCGATTTTACATTCTACCTGAATAGCAAAAATACGATACGTTTTGGGGCTCAGGCAATGTACTACGATTTTTTACCGGGTGATGCGAAGGCGACAAGTAATAATCAAACAATTCCGATTACACTGGATAAGCGTTATGGAATGGAATATTCAGCTTATGTAGGAAATGAACATAAAATTATGCAACGCCTTACCGTTGAGTACGGATTAAGGGTTAGCGCGTTTGATTATCTTGGAAAAGGAACCGCTTATTTTTACGGAGATACAGCTTTAAATGAGCCACTGCCCCTCAGATCAACGAAAAAATACGATCCCTGGAAAAGCATACAGAACTACGTGAACCCTGAACCGCGTTTGGCAGTGAACTATGTCATTAACGACTTTTCATCTGTTAAAGCCAGTTATAACCGCATGGCACAGTATCTGCAATTAATAAGTAATACAGCAGCAAGTACACCGCTTGATGTGTACACATTGGCAACCAATAACCTTAAACCGCTTATTGCCGATCAGGGAAGCATAGGTTATTTCAGAAATTTTAAAGAGAATATGTTTGAAACATCGGCAGAGGTGTATTACAAGTACATGGTAAATCAATTGGATTATATTGATAACGCGGATTTATTCCTTAACCCGCAGGTAGAAAGCCAACTATTACAAGGTCTGGGGCGTGCTTATGGTTTAGAGTTATATATAAAGAAAAACAAGGGTAAGCTAAATGGCTGGATAAGTTATACTTTGAGTAAAACAGAACGTTTGGTGGAAGGTATCAGTAACAGTGAATGGTTTAACAGCCGTTATGACCGCACACACTGTTTAAATACAAGTTTATCTTACGACTTTAATAAACGTTGGACCGTATCTGCCAATTTTGTTTTCCTGAGTGGAACACCTGCTACTTTCCCTAATACCAAATTACAGATTCAGAATTTGAATATTCCTTATAATACAGACAACGTAAGAAATAACTACCGTATTACCCCTTATCATCGTATGGATATTGGTGCAACCTATAATTTCAAGAAGAATGATGTTCGCCGATATAAACAAACCATAGTGATGAGTGTGTATAATGTATATAACCGCCGTAACGCGTTTAGTATTTATTTCAGAACCAACAAAGACAATAATCTTTCTACAGAGGCGGTACGTTATTCAATTATTGGTTCATTTATTCCGGCAATCACGTATAATTTTAAATTCTGATCACTTATTAAAGCATGTGTATGAAAAATATAAAATCGTATATAATCCACTTCGTAATAGTAGCCACCGGTATTTTTTTCGCCTCGTGTGAAGATGTTATACAGGTTAAGCTGGAAGAAGGATCCAAATTACTGGTAGTTGATGCATTTATAAATAATATGCCAAAAACTCAGGAAATAGTTCTGACCAACAATGATAGTTTTTTTAGTAATAAGGCAGCCCCGCCGGTTACTAGTGCTCAGGTAGAACTTAAAGACCTGACAATGAATAAGACATACATTTTTAATCATACCAGTGACGGGCGGTATCAGTTGCCGTATAATCCCACAGATACTATGGCCAGATTAAATCACGTATATGAATTAAATATTACCTACGAAGGACAGGTGTATAAATCGACCACTACTTTAAAGCGGACAGCCTCCATCGATAGTATAGGAGTAACGCTTGATGAAGATGGAAGCCTGGGAGGACCTGGAGCACCTAAAAATGTTTACTACTGTTACCTTTATGCGAAAGATAAAGTAGATGCTAATACAGATTACTACTGGATAAAAACATCGCGTAACGATACCTTGTTTAAAAAGGCGGAAGACGTTAACCTTGCCATTGACGGAACTAATGGAGCTGTTACATCGGGTCTGGATTCACTTACATTTACCCCTCCTCCTGCTTTTATTGGGTTTTACAGGTACCGTAAATTTGATGTCTGTAAGGTAGAAATTCACTCCATTTCACGTGAAACCTATTTCTTTTTACTTCAGGCAATTGCTCAGATCAATAATGGTGGTTTATTTGCTACTACTCCCGAGAATGTTAAAACCAATTTGGTGACACCCGGAGGTGCAAAAGTGAAAGCTGTAGGTTGGTTTAACATGGCGTCTGTTGTATCCAGAGTGAGAGTGGTAAACTAATTACAAGACGTTTTCGAAAAGACGCTATCGTACGCTGATAGTTGAGTTTAAATACATTAGGCTTTTATGTTAAATGCCCGGAACAGTCGGGCATTTAACATATTTTATAAATGGCTCGGTATTTTTTGGTATGACTTTTGAAAAGATCAGGGCGCATTTATTACATTTGCTAACCTTGATATAACTATGATAAAACGCAGTTTTACCCTTTTAACGATTTGTTTTGTGTGGGTTTTAGGATCCCGTGCACAAAGTGGTTACGAAATTAAAGTAAATTTTAAAGGCTTGCCCGACGACACGCTTTATCTTGTGAAATACCTTTTTGATAAGCAATATATTTCAGATACCTGTGTTGGTATTAAGAACGGGGCGGCTGTATTTAAAGGAAAAGAGCCGCTGGATAAAGGTGTTTACACTTTGGTGAGTGAAAAAAAATCAATTTATTTCGATTTTTTTGTAAATGACACGCAGAAATTTGGCATTTCTACCGATTTCAGTGATATTGTAAATAGTCTTAAAGCCACCGGTAGTAAGGATAATGAGCAGTTTTTTTCATATATCCGCTTTATTACCAACAAAAATTCAGAGTTTGGGAAATTGAAAGAACAAACTAAAGGTAAGTCAAAGGCGGACAGTATCAAATTTATGACGGACAATCTTAAAAAACTAAATGAGGAAGTCGTGAAGTTTGAAAAAGATTTTATGACTAAAGTAAAAGGTTCGTTTGTTTACGATGTCATGAATCTGAAAACGGAAAAAAATCCGGATCCTGCTATGATTCCGAAAGCAAAAAACAATCGGCCGGATAGTGTATGGCAATACTATTATTATAAAAACCACTATTGGGATGAGGTTAACTTTAAAGATGAGCGCCTGGTACGTACCCCTTTTTATGATGATCGGTTAATTAAGTATTTTGATAATGTAATTTTACAGAATCCGGATACGGTTATTCAGGCGATAGATATGGTGATGGGAAAATGCGAAGAAGGAAATGATCTTTATAATATGACACTGGCGCATTTCACCTCCAAATATGAAAACAGTAAGATTATGGGATTTGATAAGATCTTTGTTCACATGTATGATAAGTACATTGGTGCAGGGAAGGCCAAAGAGATCTATTCTGAAGAAACCATTAAAAAGATAGGCGACCGGATTGCGATTGTCCGCAATTTATTGATTGATTCCAAGGCCCCGGAGTTATTTATGATTGATACTATTCGTGGAAAAGAAGTAACAAAAATGGGTTTTGATACTTGCCGCAGCAGCGAAAGCGTGACCAAATTGTATTATAAGAATATTGATAAGCTAACCCCGATGTTCAACCGCTTGTCGGATATTAAATCGAAATACACCGTTTTAGTGTTCTGGGATGTGGATTGCGGCCATTGTCAGACGGAGATCCCGAAGTTGCAGGAATCGCTGAAAGATGTTAAGGGGAAAATAGACTATACCGTTTATGCTGTTTATACAAAGGATGAGTTTGAGAAATGGATAAAATGGTTGAAGGAGAAGAAAGTGGATTTTTATAATGTGTATGATCCGATTCACCTGAACAACCTGAAAGATAAGTACGACATTTATTCAACTCCGGTTATTTATATACTGGATAAGGATAAAAAAATTAAAGCCAAACGTTTAGGCGCCGAACAGGTGAAAGAATATCTGGAGTTGCTGGAGCGGATGGAAAAAGAGAACCTTAAAAAATAACAGAATTAAATAATATCAAACGACGTTTCCACCACACAGGGTGGAAACGTCGTTTTTAGGCCAATCTATCATGTCGTTTCAACTTATCTCCGAATTCCAGCCTACCGGTGATCAACCGGAAGCCATCCGTCAACTCGTAGAAGGTATAAAGGGCGATACGCCACATCAGGTGTTGCTGGGAGTAACCGGATCCGGAAAAACATTTACAGCCGCAAATGTCATTGCGCAAATCAATAAGCCCACACTTATTTTAAGTCACAATAAAACACTGGCGGCACAGTTGTACAGTGAGTTCAAACAATTTTTCCCAGAAAATGCGGTAGAGTATTTTGTGAGTTACTACGATTATTATCAGCCAGAGGCTTACGTGCCGGGCAGTGATACGTACATTGAAAAAGACCTCGCTATTAATGACGAAATTGAAAAACTGCGCTTAAGTGCTACTTCTTCGCTACTTTCAGGGCGCCGCGATATCATTGTGGTAAGCTCAGTAAGCTGTATTTATGGTATGGGGAATCCATCTGATTTCCGGCAAAATATAATTGTAGTGGAGAAGGGGCAATTGATTTCACGAAACAAGTTACTGCATCAGTTTGTGGGAGCGCTTTATTCGCGTACAACCGGAGAGTTTACAAGGGGGACATTTCGTGTAAAAGGCGATACAGTAGATCTGAATTTGGCGTATGCGGATTATTCTGTCCGCATTAGTTTTTTTGGTGATGAAATCGAAAGCATAGAAACATTTGATGCTGCCAATGGAACAGTTCTTGAAAAATTTAATTCGTTTACCATTTATCCGGCTAACATCTTTGTTACGGCACCCGATACGCTTCAAAAGGCGATGGTACATATACAGGAAGATCTGGCGGTACAAGTCGCGTTTTTTAAAAAGCAGGGCCGCGATCTGGAGGCGAAGCGACTGGAAGAGCGGGTGAATTACGATCTGGAGATGATGCGGGAACTAGGATATTGCAGTGGAATTGAAAATTACTCGCGTTATATGGATGGGCGTTTACCGGGAACGCGTCCCTTTTGCCTGTTGGATTATTTCCCGGATGATTATGTGATGATGATAGACGAGAGTCACGTTACCATTCCACAGGTGCGGGCCATGTATGGTGGCGATTTAAGCCGTAAGCAGAATCTGGTGGAATATGGTTTCCGTTTACCCAGCGCCTTGGATAACCGTCCTTTAAAATTCGAAGAATTTTTAACCCTTCAGAATCAGGTAATTTACATCAGTGCAACCCCTGCGGATTATGAACTGCAATTATCAGAAGGGGTAGTAGTGGAACAGTTAATACGCCCTACTGGTATTCTGGATCCGGTGATAGAAGTACGACCTTGTGTAAATCAGGTAGATGATTTGCTGGATGAAATTCATAAAACAGTAGCGCTGGATGAGCGGGTGTTAGTGACAACCCTCACTAAACGGATGGCGGAGGAATTAACGAAATACCTTACAAAGCTGAATGTGCGTTGCCGTTACATTCACAGCGAAGTGGAAACATTGGAACGTATCGAGATTTTAAGGCAGTTACGGGTGGGCATGTTTGACGTACTAATTGGTATCAATCTGTTGCGGGAGGGCCTGGATTTGCCGGAGGTATCGCTGGTTGCGATTCTGGATGCGGATAAAGAGGGGTTTTTGAGAAATGAGCGAAGTCTTGTGCAAACGGTTGGCCGCGCCGCGCGGAATGTGAATGGCCGGGTCATCATGTATGCGGATAAAATAACAGACAGCATGCGTTATACGATTACAGAAACACGACGCCGGCGACAGAAGCAAATCGAATACAATTATAAACATGGCATATCGCCAAAACAGGCTGGTAAAAAAGCGCTTATTCATCCAATGATGGGTGGGGTAGAAGTAACCATGGATGGGAAACTGGTGAAAGCCTATGTAGAGGCAGAGGATGCTGTATTAAACATAGCGGCAGATCCGGTGGTACAATATATGAACGTGGAGGAGTTAAAGAAACAAATCGGGAAAATTAAAAGCGCCATGTTGCGGGCCGCCAAGGACATGGACTTTATGGAAGCCGCACGTTTGCGTGATGAAATGTATGCCCTTGAAAAATTACTTGAGGACAAAAAGAACGGGTAAGAATTTTGTATTTACCCGTGTTCTTCCTGATTAAAAACAACACCTATCTTTAATGAATTTTAAATGAATACCTTCTCAGAAAACTCTTTCAAAAGTTGCGGATACCTGTTCTTGAGATGACACCTTATTAGTCCCAGTATATTTTTACAAATCCGTTGGTTCCGTTTGCAGATACAGCGCCTCCAACCGCGCAACCGGCACATAAATCAGGGTCAGCAGAATTTCCTGGTGTAAACCCGGCGCCATTGGTCACATTGCCAAGGCTATTTCCACCGGCACCACCGCCTGCGCCATAATCGGAAACGCTTGTATTAACCCCTCCGGCCGTTCCGCCATTTGTATTTCCGCCGCCACCGCCGCCACTTCCACCACCATCTGCGGCACCTCTGGCTAATCCGTTTTGACCAACACAGGTTCCATTTGCACCTGTTGTACCACCATTGGCACCAGCACCCCCTACAAAACCATTTTGACCACCGCCACCGCCGGCACCACCATTGCTGTTTCCGGCAGCATTTCCTGCGCCACCGCCGCCACCGCCGCCGCTCGCAACAGCCAGTAAAACGGCAGAACTACTGTTTCTTACAGCTGATGAGCCACCGCCACCGGCTCCACATCCCGAAGCACCAAGGCTACCTGAATTTCCACCGGGGCCACCATTGCAATATCCCCAACCACCAGCTCCGCCAGCACCATTGGTAACATTACTGGAGCCGAAACCACCCCCTTGGCCAACCCATACCTGAAGAACGTTTCCCGGAACAACGGACACTGTAACAGTGGAATAGGCGCCGCCACCGCCTCTTCCTCCATTTGCAGCTGCATCGGCACCGCCACCACCACCGGCACCACCCCACACTTTAATGGTGCAGGTAGAGGCGCATTGTGGAACGGTAAATGTTTGAATGCCGCCAGTATAATTAAATGTTATAGAGTTCGTAACAAAAGCATTATAGGTAGAAGTAGAAACTTTTACCCATACAGTTCCATTCCAGTATTGAAGAAGATTACAGTCGAGATTATACACCATTAATCCTATTGCTGGAGAAGGGATAGAAACCATTTGAGCGGTTGTCATTCTTGGTAGCAGGAAGCCTTTTGTTGTTGAAGATACATCCAGCATGGCGCTATTGTTCGGTGCGGTACCTGTGGCATTGATGCCAACGTTCTGTGCTCTGTAGCAGTCACAAATAACCAAGGAAAAAAGTAAAAAGAAAAGTAGATAATTTCTATTCATAGAAGATGGGATTAAATCTACTCGCACAACGATCCTGCGCCTAAAAAACAACATTTCATTACAGGTTGCAGTTTGTATTTCTGTATTCATAACGCATAAATGTTAATATTATGTCATAATTTACGCATTAAATTCGTGATTTTGCTGTTTTGAATTAGTTTTTTTATTGACAGGATTTTTACTTAGGGTTATTCCCGCCCTGATAAAAATTACATCCTAGTGCATTTCACACAAAAACTGTGGTAAACAAAAGTTAGATGATACGATGATGTGCTGGAAAAGAACTGGCGTTGTAAAGTTGAAGGTAATGGAAATGGGATAAACGGAATAACTTGAAGTCAGTCGGATATAAATGCCAAAACTACTGTATTAGCAACAGTAGGAGGTGTCTGATTTTAGTAAAAATCAGAGCGATACACAATGAGTAATTAATGTATTGCTGAGTTTAAGGCTTCAGCCGGGCAATAGCCTGATTCAGAAGAATATCACCAACCGGAGTTTCAATATATCCTGAATGCGAGTGCAGTATTTTACCAGTACTGTCAACAATTAAATGCGTTGGGTAAGAGCCGCCGGTAATATGTAGTTCTTTGAAAATTGCCTGCATCAGTACCTCCTGTTCATTCATCAATTCAAATTTTTGGGGTTTGTACCGCCCGCTTTTACCAAAGAACTCACTGATCATCTGATTTGAATTATGTGTAACGTATGTCCAGGTGATGTCAGGTGAAGCGTTAGCGGCAAGTGAATCGAGCCGGGGCATTTCAGCTATACAGGGTTTGCAAAAAACAGCCCACAGGTTAAAATAGTAATAACGAGTTCGCTTTCCTTTACTGTTCAGGTATTGGATGGCTTTATGTATTTCCGTATCATAATTTAGCGTTTTGGGATCAATGGGCGTATATTGGGTTTTGTTTTTTTGCCACCACCAGATGCCAAATGCAATAAAAAGAGCAAAGTTTAAAAGAATGGACAGAATAAGTGTTTTTTTCATTTAGTTTATGTTTTAATAGCGGCTATCCTTGAGATAGCCGCTTTGTTAATGTATCGTTTTATTGACCAAAAATGACGGGGCCTGAGACCAATTTTGTGGATGTGTAGAGTTTACCATCAATAACCGGATAATTACCGGGTTTTAAAATGATTTTCTTACCGGTGCCCGGAGAAAAACTAAGTTCTTCCGTAATGATAAGGTAACCGTTTTTGATACGATTGTTTAGTATAGCTAATTCTTGTTGGGTAGCTGCATTGCTGATATCAGATATGCCACTGGTTATATCAAATGAAACCTCCTTTGGTGTATTGCTTATGTTGGCTAACCGTGTGGTAGCAATGTCTTCCCTGCAAACCCTGGTGGAGAAGGAAACCTGCACACTCTGTCCCTGATAATTAATCCATGTACAGCCTCCGATAATAACGTAACAATCATCCATCCAGCCGCTAAAACTATTTGAGCAGTGAACGTAACTTAAAATAGGCGGGAGAACAGGAGAAGGTTCGGCATGAAACAGGCTGACAGGATCAACAGGACTCAGTTTTTGACCTATGCATAGTAATTTACCTTCTTTCAGGTAGTAACGCCCTTTTTTTAACCGGATAGTATAGTTGGACTCTTCGATTAAAACATCATCCGGGTAATCAATATACCCGTTTCTGAGCGATTGCAGAACCTGTTCCAGTTGTGCGTCGCTGATACCATTCCGGTCAATCACGTTATAGGTCATGTCGAAAGCGATGGGAGTTGGTTCGTTGTTCAGATTTTGTACAATGTATTGCTGAAAGTTGCACATACTCACACTAACGGAAATGGACACATTCCCATTTACACAAACAAAATTGTAATAGGTGCAGTAAGATGTCTGATAATTCCCATTTGAGTGGCAGACCCAGTAATTAGATGGTTCAGCAGGAGCAGACTGAGGTGTTAATTCATAAAAAGCGGAAGCGGGAGTTCCGTTTTGCGCGTATCCGGCACCTATCAGTACCAGAAACAAAAGAAGCACTTTAAGTAGTTTCATGTTATTATTTTTATTTTACAAATGTATTGTATGTGTTTTGTTTGTGTGTTGTAAATATTGGTATTTTAGTGTATAAAATTTACATTTGTTGAGTAAAAAGTTACATATATGGTAAATATTGGGTCAAATATTAAGCGTATTCGTGAGTTTAAGAATCTAAGTCGTTCATTTATAGCGGATAATATTGGTGTTTCATTAAAGACGTATAGTAATATCGAAAACGATGTGTCGAGCCCCGATATCCGGACGCTGGAACGTATAGCAGAGTCTATGCAGGTAAGCCTTTTCCGCTTATTTAATTTTGACGATAATGTTATTCTTAATAATAACGGGAGTCATGTGGAAACCTTTGCCAATCACATAACACATCACGGTTCTTCTGAAAAGGAAAGGGCACTTTACGAATTACTGCTAAAGGAGAAGGATGAACGTATCAGGATGCTGGAACAGCAACTCAACCGGGAACTAAAAGGGTAGGCAATGATTATAGTGGTTCAGAGGCCGAATTTCTCCATGCGTCTGTAAAGGGCGGCTCTGGTGAGTCCAAGTTCCGCGGCGGCTTTGGAAATGTTTCCCTGATGTTTATCCAGAGCACGTTTTACAAGGTTTCTTTCCATTGTTTCCAAATCAACATTTTCAGGCACTTCCGCCAGTTGTTGTGAGTGTGAACGCGCGTTACTCAACTGAATGTCGGCAGATCCGATTTCGGTTCCATCGCACATAATAACCGCCCGTTCCACAACATGTTGCAATTCGCGGATATTTCCGGGCCAACTGTACTCTTCAAATGTTTGTAAAACAGATTTGGAAAAAACAGTTAACGGTTTTTTGTATTTATGTTTGTAGGTGTCTAGGTAATAATTGGCAAGAAGCGGAACATCTCCTTTACGCGCTCTTAAAGGAGGTAAATTAATTTCCATAGTATTGATACGGAAATACAAATCCTGACGGAATTCATTACGACTTATCAGTTCGTTGATATTTGCGTTAGTGGCGGTAATTAAACGTACATCAATCTGTCTGGGTTTATTCTCTCCTAAACGGGTTACCGAACGGTTTTGAAGTACGGTTAAAAGTTTAGCCTGAAGTGGTAAAGACAGATTCCCAATCTCATCCAGAAAAATGGTGCCGCCGTTAGCTTCCTCAAAACGTCCGGCTTTGTCTTCTTTAGCATCTGTAAAAGCACCACGTACATAGCCGAACAATTCACTTTCAAAAAGATTTTCGCTGAGAGATCCCAGATCTACATGCAGAAACACTTTATCTGAACGGTCAGATAATTTGTGAATTTGTTTTGCTACAACCTGCTTGCCTGTTCCGTTTTCGCCCAAAATAAGGATATTGGCTTCAGTGGGCGATGCTTTCTCAATAATCTTAAACACATCTTTAAGGGAGTCCGATTCGCCAACCAGCTCATCAAATTTGGCGGATCGTGATTTTGTTCCATCAGGAGCGTTATTTTTAACTGGACTAACCGGCGATGTTTTGTTATTCCCGTTATCGAGTGTTACCTGGAGTGCCGCCAGTAATTTTTCATTGTTCCAGGGTTTGAGTATAAAATCCCTCGCGCCTGTCTTTAATGCGTTTACAGCCAGTTCAACGTCTCCGAAAGCTGTCATTAAAACTATCTGGTATCCCGGGTCAATTTCGAGGATATGACGTAGCCAGTACAGACCTTCTTTTCCATCATTAATACCCTTGCGGTAATTCATGTCCAGAAGAACGAGATCAGGCTTATGTTCACTTAACAAATTGTTTATTTCCTTTGGGGAATTACACGTTATTACAGATGTAAAGTGTTGCTTTAAAAATAGTTTTGCCGAAATCAGAATGTCATCATCATCGTCAATTATTAAAAGAGTTGCTGCCTGTTTTGCCATAAAACCAATCCACCCCAAAGCTAAAAAAATGTATGGATTATTTTACCGGAGTTGATAATATATCCTTGCGATAATCTTAACAAAATGCCTGTATTGGCAAAATACGGTATTTTGTTGCATAGGACAACAAAAGGCAAAGTGTTGGGGCGTTTAGGTTGCAAAAGAAACCCGAATATCTGATAAAGTGGGTTATATCTTAACGGCGTGTACCCTATGAATAGGTATTACTACGCCTTGTTTAAGGATTATACGTTTGTCGGTTACTCCCCAAACAGTTGTTTCCACTATCTTTTTCCCGATTTCATCTTCAAAAAGAATTTTTATTTTATTGTGTTCCAGATTTCCAAGTGTAAGCGCTCTGTTAAGGTTTGAAAGTCGTTCCTGTTTAAGATCTGTACTTTCTAAAACTTCAATTGAAGGAAAACGCATCATTTCTATTTTCTCTTTCTCGACCAATTCGTAATTTTCCATATATGTTATCATTTTATTCAATTAAATCAATGATTTTGGTTAATATTCAAGTATGTTATATCTGTTTAACGTAATAAACCAATAAACGTTTCTTAAAAACTGTTTTTTTTGGATGAATTTTGGATAGAAATCGACAAATGCCGTATCATGTACCGTATATTTTTCTTCATACTATCGTCTGGTGTTGTAAATACAGCAAAAGTAAAGGAACAGGGAAGGCGTATAGAGTTATTTTTACGCTATTTCGTGGTCGTGCGAAATAATGAAAATATAACAAGTAGCAATAATGAGTCCTCCGATTGTTTGCTCTGCTACCTGCCATAAACAGTCTATCATAAGGTAAGAGGCGGTTAGTTGTCGCGTAAAAGAAATATGAATAACGGTTACTATCATAAACAGAATAAACCCAACAGAGGCGCCGGTAGCAATACCGCGCATGAAAATGTTATCAACTTTGCGGAGTAATGAGGATTCAAAAATAAATAACAGGCCAAATGCAATAATGAGGTAGGTAAATGCAGCAAAACTGACAAACCAGGTGTAAGGGAACTCTATCCGTTTAAAATCATTAAGAAAATAACCATGCCAAATGTAAAACAAACTGAACATGGCAACCGCAGATAGAATCCAGGAAATAAAAAAACGCAGATTAAACTTCATTTTAATACGTCAAATGTACGCAAATAATTGAGTAAAGTTGCTGAAATACAGTACAACTGCGTTAAAAATCGAATTATTTGCAGCTATTTTAGATTTAGGGAGTCCTACTAATGATTCTTGGTGTTTGTATCGTTTTTAATAAATGGACAAATATTACAGTTTCGGCAAATTTTAAATTAAAGTACAATGGGTTTTTACAGAACGGCAGAAAGAATTATATTTGTAAATATGCGGTATTTGTCTCTTTTTTTATGGCTTGGCGCCCTGGGTCTTTTATTTGGTTCCTGTCGTAAAAAGACTGAAACAAGTTGGGATGTGGATGTGATTGCTCCGATTATCAACGCTGATCTTAATATGGGCAATTTTCTGGAGGATAACTTGTTTAATTCTGATAATACTGGTTTGTTGCATCTGAACATCAATCGCAACATTGCATCGTTGAAGCTGGATACCCTCATCGCGATTCCTGATACCATTATAACGAGTGGCTATACATGGACACTATTTCCGGTTTCGATAGGGCCGGGACAAATTTTGGCTTCGGGAGTTCAGCAACCCTTAACCTTTAATTTTCCTAATGGCATTGGCTTACGATATGTTAGTATGGACAAAGGACAGTTGAAGGTGGAATTTAAGAACAGTTACTCGCAACCAATTGATTTTAAATATTCTTTTCCCGGAATAACTAAAAACGGTGTTATGCTGGAGGTAAACGAAACCCTTGCCGGGTATGATACAACAGGACGGGTACGCTATTACGATTTGGGGGGGTATCAACTGAATATGACCGGAAACGGAGGGCAAATTAATACCCTGAGCCAGAATTATTCAGTTAAGGTAAGTCCTGGCGCGCAAACGGCAACTATACAAACCGGACAGGGAGTAACACTTAAAATTTCATACAAAGACCTTATTCCGCAGTATGTGGAGGGATATTTCGGTAAACAGACCATTACACTTAAGCCAGATAGCGCTAAACTCGATATTGCCAAAAATTTTACAGCGTCTAATTTTAAGTTGAATTCGGCTACGGTTGAGTTTAAGGTAATCAATGATTTTGGCTGCGAATTATCGGCCGGTTTGGGAAATATTGTATCTGTTAATAAAGTTCAGAATACGCAATTGCCCTTAAATGCGCAGGGATTAAGTAACATTAATATAAACCGGGCTAACAAAACCGGCTTATGGTACAGTCCGTATTCACCCAGTATAAAGCAAATAATATTAAATAATACCAATAGTAATGTTAAACAGTGCCTGGAACTATTACCCGATTACCTTAAATATTCCGGGTCAATAGATGTAAATCCACTAGGAAATACCAGTGGGTTTAATGATTTTGCCTACCTCAATTCCGCCATACGCATTGATGCCAACATTGATATTCCAATGGTATTTAACGCGGATCATTTCGATTTAACGGCTCTTTCAACAGTAAACCTGAGTCAGGTTAAACAAATCAATAATATTAACCATGGCCGTTTTATTATTAAAACAGTTAATGGCTTCCCTTTCTCTGCCAGGCTTCAGGCTTATATGCTGGATAGTCTTAATACTACTATAGATTCTGTGTTTACGGCAGCTAATAATACTATTGCCCCCGGAATTGTTAATGCACAAAATACGGTAGTGGCATCTACCGGTAGCGAATTAAGTATTCCTGTCGAATTTAACCGCATCGGAAATTTAAAAAAGACCCGGAAAATTAAAATAGTGGCCCGCCTGGTGATGCCCCCTAATCCACCAGATATCAAACTTCTGGAAACATATCGTTTAAGTATGAAAATAATTGTAGATGTGAATTATAACGTAAGACCATGAGGAAGTACACGATAAAATCCCCGTTGTTCTTTTGCTTGCTTATGGTAGGAATGAGAGGTTTGGCGCAGTACAATACTGAATTTATCAACTACGAATATACCAGGCGCTCTGTATCTTTTAACCTTGATTACGATGCCGGCTCAAATGGTATACAGAATAATTTGATTAATAAGTTTATCTGGGGTGGAAAAATAGAAAATCCGGAAAAGGACGCTGCCCTTGCAAAGCAGAAGGCAATAAGCAACTTTGGTATTAATCTTAATTACGACGTTAACGCTTTTGTTAAAGGAAACTCACGTTTCGATTTCCTGATTGGGATGAAGAGTCAGCAAAATTCGAATGCGACGTTTACACGCGATTTTTTTAGTCTGTTGTTTTATGGTAATCAGCGGTTTGCGGGTCAAACAGCTAATATGGCCGGAACCAGTATTAACGCGTTGCGGTTTCAGGAGTTGAAGATAGGAGCCATTATGCACCGTGTTGATTCGGTAGCAAAAATAGGAGTCAGCTTGTCTTTTATTAAAGGAGAACAGTTGGCATATTTTAAAGCGAATAAAAATTCGTCTTTATACACAAGTTCCGATGGCAGCGAACTGATCATTAATTCTCAGTTTAACATCGCTTTAAGTGATACCGGAAATAAAAACGTGTTTGCCTTTAATGGGATAGGTGCCAGTGCCGATATATTCTTTGAAACTCCTTATAAAAGCAAACTGGGTAAACGAAGTGTGTTAACGGTAAATGCAAATAATATTGGGTTTATTCATTGGCGAAATAATAGTGTACAGTTGAGTAGTGATTCGGTTCTTAAATTTCAGGGGTATAAGGTGGATAATATTCTGGATCTCAGGGATAGTACTTTAAAAAAAATAAATGGCGACAGTTTGCTTAAAAGTTTAACCAATGCACGGACGGAGTCGTTCAATGTAAATATACCAACCAATCTGGTTTTAATAAACCGCGTCTATTTTGAAAATCCGCATTACGCGTTCAATACAGGGTTTCGCTATATTTTTAACGCCAACTACAGACCATATGTGTTTATTGAACCAGAGTACATTCATGGTAAATTTATATACAGTGTTCATCTGGGATATGGAGGATACACCCGTCTTAATGCCGGATTATCGGTAATGTATAATAGTAAACACTTGTTTGTAAAGATTGGCAGCAATAGTGTACAGGGGTTTATAAAACCGGATAAAACATTCGGGCAGGGAATATACCTGAGCATCGCAAAAAAACTTAAATGACATGGAAAAACGTGTTAACAGGAGCTTATTTTATTTGCTATTTGCCTTATCCGCATTGATTCTTAATGGGCAGGCGCCACGAAAATTCTATACAAAGTTCGGTAGGAGCGGTATAGATATGGGTTATGGAGTGAAACAAACCCTCGATGGTCAATACATTATAACCGGTTCTACAAGCAGTTACGGATATGGAAATACGGATGCGTTACTGACCAAGATGGATTCAATGGGAGTGATTATCTGGCAAAAGTCGCTCGGTGGTTTTGTAAACGATATAGGACGCAGCATAAATCAATTGCCCGATTCGGGTTTTGTTGTGTCAGGATATTCTAATTCTTTCGGAAACGGAGGTTACGACGCGTATGTGGTACGTACAGATAAGTATGGGAATGTAATCTGGCAAAAAACCTGGGGAGGAATGGATTGGGATTTTGCTCAGGATGCGATACTGATGCCGGATAACAACATTGTTATTTGTGGTTCTACCCAAAGTTTTGGCAATGGAAAAAAAGATGCCTTTGCCGTTAAACTGAATGTGCTTAACGGCAGTGTAATGTGGCAGAAAATCATTGGTGGAGCCGAAGACGATGAGTTTAAAGGATTAACACTTGACAATTCAGGAAACATTGTGTCGGCTGGTTACACCAAAAGCAGGGGCGATGTTTTAGGCGATATGTGGGCGTTTACGTTAAATCCGGCTAACGGTGATTCACTTGGCAGGCTCATGTATGGCAGTAATAAGGCAGATTGGGCCAATGATGTAGTGGTGATGCCCGACGGCAAAACAATACTGGCGGGTGGTAGCGAAGGGTTTACCAACGGAAAGAAAGATGCCTGCAGGGTTTGGTTCTATCCATCGGGGCAATTTGATTTTTATATAAATGATGGTCTCGCAACGGAAGATGAAGAAATCTTTAAAATCATCCGGTCCAATTCGGGGTTTTGTGCCAGTATATTTATTTATTCAACCAAAGAAATAGCCGGAAGTAAAACAGATATTAAAACAGCGGGTGTCAATACTGGTGGTTGGCTTGTGCCCGGTGGATTTAGCGGCTCGTTCGGTTTTTTAGAAGATGAAGAGGCGTTTGATATTGCCCCAACAAAAGATAAAGGTACCGTGCAGGTAGGATATACAACTAGTTTCAATGCAATAAACCGGGATGTCTTTTTTGTTAAACGGGATTCAGTATTGAGTTACGGTACTAATCTGGTGGGATTAAATGAAATTAAGGATGAGGAAAAGGTAACAATAAATGCCTATCCTAATCCGGTACAGAATTTTCTTACCCTTAAAAATGGATTAAGTACCAGTCATCGGGTTACAGCGGAATTACGCTCGGTAGAAGGACGTTTAATACGCATCATGGATACGATCACAGCAGAAGAAACGATAGATTTGTCGAATTTGGAAGCCGGAATTTATTTTTTAAGAGTATATTCGGACTACTACTCTAAAACTATAAAAATAGAAAAATGGTGATGGTGAAGCGTATTGTTTTTTTATTATGCCTTTTCAGTGGAATTCAATCCCTCTTCTCTCAAACAACTAATACGCGTAAATGGCGTCGCTCAGAGAACGATTCGATGCAGAACGCGTTGATTCTTTACGATGAAAAAAATTATCTGCTTGCTTTACCCATTTACGAACAATTGTATAAAAACCATCCTAAAGAAGATTTCCTGCAATACGTGTACGGAAAATGTGCGTTATACAGAAGTGATAAACATGCGGATGCTCTCCCGTTGTTGCGGCGTGTATATGCCAAGAACAAAAAAGTAGATAATATTGCTCTAGATCTAGC
This sequence comes from Sediminibacterium sp., assembly GCA_030054095.1. Taxonomy (GTDB): domain Bacteria; phylum Bacteroidota; class Bacteroidia; order B-17B0; family Aurantibacillaceae; genus Aurantibacillus. The sequence continues at coordinate 5,525 of JASGCO010000004.1, read as the reverse complement.
AAAGGCGTATCATTACAATAATGTGTTGGATTCCGCCATGCTGATGGTGGATTTATTCCTGACCGGTAAACGCACCCGCCCGGAAGATATACCGCTGGGTCAGCAATTAAAAAAGTACATTGCCAATGCGCAGCACTTTGTAGCCTCACCAACAAAAGCCAAAATAACTAATCTGGGAAGTGTTATAAATTCATCAGGGGAAGAATACGTTCCCGCAATCAGTGCAGATGAAACAGTTTTAATTTACACGTATGCCGGTGAAAAAAGCAAGGGGGGAAAACTAAATAACCTGATGGTACCTGATCCCTACGGCGAATTTCATGAAGATGTTTACATCAGTTACAAAGTAAAGGATGCATTTTCGGAACCCACAGGATTAGACAGCATCAATACAAATTCAAATGATGGCGCGGTTTCGTTAAGTAATGATGGAAAAAGGCTGTTTGTGTTCAGAGATAATGGCGATGATCACGGCGATCTCTACGAATCTTTTCTTCTGGGAGATAAATATTCGACGCCAGTTAAGTTAAAAGGGCAAATCAATTCGTATTCCTGGGACGGCCACTGTTCGTTGTCACCTGATGGCAAAACGCTTTACTTTTCAAGTGAACGTTTTGGTGGTTTTGGCGGACGCGATATATATAAAGCCACTCTTCAGCCAGATTCTACATGGGGGCAGGTGAAGAATCTGGGAGATTCTGTAAACACTGCGATGGACGATGACGCGCCATTTATACATCCCGATGGATTGACCCTTTATTACAGCAGCAAAGGAAAAAACAGTATGGGTGATTATGATATATTTGCTGCAACACTCGATCTTAAAGATTCGGTATTCCGTAATGTGGTGAACCTCGGATACCCAATCAATTCTACTGCCGATGATATTTATTTTGTGTTATCGGCCGATAATAAAACAGGATATTACTCCAGTGGAAAACAAGGAGGGCAGGGTCTTAAGGATATTTACAAAGTAGACCCTGCATTTTCAGAAACCAAACCTGCCCTTTTTCTTGTAAAGGGGAAATTGACAACTGACGGAAATCCTTCCGAAGGACGAGTTTTGGTGCAGGTTTTATCTAAAGGAAATGAAATGTACGGACAGTACACCAGTAATTCGCTTTCGGGAGAATACCTTGTAGCGTTACCCGCAGGACAAAACTATAAACTAACAGCAACGTGTAAGAATTTTCCTCCACAAACAATAAACATTGATGCCACCGCTGGCGCAGGTTTTAATGAAAAAAATCACGATTTCCTGTTTGTTACCCGAAAAGATACAATTTTGCCTGTGGTAAAAGCGGATAGCGGACTTGTGGCAAAAAAGACCGATGTAAAGCCGGGAAAAGTAACAAAGGCTCCTGAAAAAGATACGTTTGTTCCGCGAAATAAAATGCAGGAGAAAATTAAACGGTATGTGGAGATGTACGGAGATGTAAGTGCTGAGGGACTTGAGTTTAAGGTACAAATTGGCGCATACCGGAATGCACGGAAATCGCCTTACTACAACATGAAAGGAATTGGCAAAATAGAAGAACTGTTATTGCCTGATGGGATTGTGCGTTTAACGGCAGGTGGTACATATTCTACACTTAGAAGGGCCTGGCAACACAATAAAAAAGTAGTGGAAAAAGGAGTTACGGACGCTTTTGTAACGGTGCTTTATAATGGAAAACGGATGTTGTTGGAAGAACTTGAAGAGATGGGACTATTTAAAAAGGCTCAGTAGCCGTATTTCTCCTTCCAGCAAAGTCTAAGGTACTGCCGTAACTTATCTTCAGCCGCGTTAGCTCCTGGTTCATAAAGTGTTTGACCTTTTACCGCATCCGGTAAAAATTCCAGATCTACAAAATTATTTTCATACGCATGGGCGTAAGCATAGTCTTTACCATAGTCTAATTGCTTCATCAGTTTGGTGGGGGCGTTCCTTAAATGAAGTGGCACAGGAAGATCTCCCGTTTTTTCAACTAAATCCAGCGCCTTATCAATGGCGGCGTAAGAGGCGTTACTCTTGGGAGAACTGGCCAAGTAAGTTACGCATTGCCCTAAAATAATACGAGCCTCCGGCATTCCTATTTTATTTACCGATTCGAAACAGGCATTGGCCAGTAAAAGGGCATTCGGATTGGCGTTGCCGATATCTTCCGATGCAAGAATAATCATTCGTCTGGCAATAAAAAGGATGTCTTCTCCGCCTTTCAGCATTCTGGCAAGATAATACAAAGCGGCATTTGGGTCACTGCCCCTGATGGATTTAATAAAAGCGGATATGATGTCGTAATGTTGTTCCCCTTGTTTATCGTACAATGCCAGATTTTGCTGAATCACATTTAACACAAGATCGTTTGTGATTATTACAGTGTCAGATGGTTGGGCATTCACCACAATTTCGAGCGCGTTTAATAATTTACGGGCATCACCGCCACTTATCCTGAATAAGGCTTCTGTTTCATGGAGTTGAATCGTTTTTTGTTTTAAAATTTCATCCCGTTGGATGGCTTGTTTCAGTAGCGTTAACAAGTCGGCTTGCTCAAGTGGCTTCAAAACATAAACCTGACAACGGCTTAGTAATGCCCCGATAACTTCAAAGCTGGGATTTTCGGTAGTAGCGCCAACCAGCGTAATACTTCCCTTTTCTACAGCCCCCAATAAACTGTCTTGTTGCGATTTACTGAAACGATGAATCTCATCAATAAATAATACAGGTTGCTGTTGATTAAACAGGCCCTGATACCCGGCTTTGTCAATAATTTCACGAATATCTTTAACACCGCTGTTAATAGCGCTGAGTTGGTAAAACGGACGATTGAGGTATTGTGCCAATAATAACGCCAGAGAGGTTTTGCCTACGCCGGGTGGTCCCCAGAAAATAAGAGAAGGTATAATTTTTTGCTCCAATGCACGCCTTAGCGGGCCATTTGGACCAATCAGGTGATTCTGACCTATATAATCCTCTAATAGTTGGGGGCGGACACGTTCTGCCAATGGCTGCATGATTTGAAAATTTTAACTATAAAAACCGGTAATATTTTATTATTTTTACTGATATAAAAGTACAAATTATGAACCTCAAAAAAATAAGTCTGTTTGTTTTATTTCCCGTTGTTTGCCTTATGCTGGCCTTTGTATCTAAGAAGGAATACGATCCGCTTCATAAACGCAAATTTAACATTAATATATCTGAAGTAAAGGAGGGGTCTGCGCCAAGAAAGCCTGTTGCAGACGTTCTTGAATTTAAAGACGGTAAGTTGTTTAGTGATTATTTGTATGATAAAATGCAATACAAATGGATAAAATACCGCATTAATAAAGATTCAACGTTTATGGACGAAACGGATACCGAAGTAAGGTACCTGGAAGTGGAAGCGAGTACAACAGATGAGAAAGACCAAACATTAATTATGAATTTTAAAGTGCAGGAATGGGATATTGAAGGTACCATCAAAATAACTAAAAATGATAAGCCCAAGAAATTTTTTGATTTTGTAGGTCGTGAAAAAGGTGGTAAACCTAAAAAGGAGAAAAAGGAAGCAAAGAAAGAAGGCGAAGGCAGTAATTCCGGTGGCACAGTTAAGTAAGAAAGCAAATTTGGTGTTTCGTTATAAAAATAATTCCGCGATATATATTGTCTGTTTGCTGTTTACTATCTTCTTATCCTGTGCTCAGGAAGCAGGGGCAGGTTCAGGAAGAGAAAACAAGACGCAGCTTTCCGGACATGAAGCAGCAACTAAGAATAATCAAAGCAATACTCTACAGAAAATGAATCAACATTTTGATACGGCTACCTTGGGAGCGGGTTGTTTTTGGTGTGTGGAAGCGGTTTTTCAGCGGTTAAAAGGCGTAATAAGTATAAAAAACGGATATAGTGGTGGGTTTGTTAAAAATCCTGCGTACCGCGAAGTATGCATGGGGGTGACGGGGCATGCCGAGGTGGCTCAGATAGTGTTTGATAAGGATAGTATTAGTTTTGATGAATTACTGGAAGTGTTCTGGAAAACCCATGATCCGACAACGCTTAATCAACAAGGTGCTGATATAGGAACACAATACCGTTCCGCTGTTTTTTACCATTCAGAGGAGCAAAAATTACTGGCTGAAAAGTATAAGGAAGCATTAAATAAAAGTGGGGCATTCCATGCGCCTGTAATAACAGAAATAACTGCTTTTAAGGCATTTTATCCTGCTGAAGATTACCATCAGAACTATTATAATCAAAATGGGACCGAAGGGTATTGTCGTTATGTTATTCAGCCCAAAATCGAGAAATTCGAGAAGGTATTTAAAGATAAATTGAAAAAGTAATCTTTTTCACTGATAATCAATCAGTTAAATTTCATTTTATTTTCTAAAAATTGCATTTTAACAAGTTTTGGCATGATTTATGCTTTGATTAGTGAGTAATCGAAAAATCATGAAAAAAACAAAAACAATTTTAACAGGGGTTTTTATCGCTTTGTTGTGTTGTTTGGGTGTACGTAGTGTTGCCCAAAACGAACTGACTACGGTAGATAATTTTTTTACCCACACCTTTGATTCTGATTCGCTTGACGGATTTGATGAACAGGCTGCTTCTGCTGCTGCGGTCACTAATGGCTGTTATGGTCAGGAGTTTAAAGTGTTTATGAACAGGGCCAAGCGTCAGTTTATAAACCAAAAGTACAATGTAAATGTGGCAAATCCGCTACTGCCATTTAAAAATGATCCGGTATCTATTCCGCCTAAAATTTCGGCAAAAGGATCATCTGTTTTGCCAAGTAGTGGTGCTTGTACCAATGAAGATTTTGAAGATGCTACTGCTAATGCCGGACCTCAGGCCGGTGGTGTTGTAAATGGTTGGGATTTGTATGGTGGTACCGGAGCCGATTTTTGTAATACGCCTGTGGTAACAGGAGCTACTGCAAACTATACGGTTTATAACGCTCCCGTAAGCGATGCTATTATCGGTGCCGCTGCCGGATCATCTTCCATTATAAGTTCTTATTTTGATGCTGTGTCAACTGCTCAGCCTGCTGGTTCGTGTTTTATACGATTAAATAATACCAGCTCGGGGGGAAAAGTAATCCGTTTGTCAAAAACGTACACTGTTACGCCAACTAATGCGTTATTTCAATATTCATACCGTGCTGTACTCAATGATCCCAGTCACGGATGTTGCGATCAGCCTGGATTTAAAATTCGCGTAACTATTACCAATACGGCAACCAGTTCTTCTACAGTACTGGCATGTCCTCAGGTTTCTACAGCTGCTGGTACAGCATGTGGTACTCAACCTGGTGCACCAACATTCTCGCTTGGTACCGGTGGATACCGTTATAACCCAGCCTGGGTGCCATCGTCTATAGACTTATCAGCTAACATTGGTTTTCAGGTAACATTAGACGTGTATGCTATTGACTGTGCATTAGGTGGCCACGCTGGTTACGTATATTTTGATGCTAAATGTTCTCCGATGACGATAATCGGTAACGGTAACTCATTTCCTGCAGGGACTCCTTTTATTAACATACCTACCTGTGGTGCCGCTG
>JASGCO010000018.1 GCA_030054095.1 Sediminibacterium sp. | reverse complement strand
TCAAAGCCAAAGGTAAAGATGATAAGGAGTATGAAGAAAAAGGTACTGTAAGTATATACAGATAATTTCTATCACACTAATTATAACATTAAGGGTCATTCTTTTGAATGGCCCTTAATGTTTATATCAAATTCCTTCTACCTGGATACACTCAATTTTTATAAGAACCATATGCTTTCCCACCCATCAAAGATTATACATTACCTCTTTACCCATAATATACCAAATCATACAATTGACATAATATAATGTCAATCCCTTCTTTTGATTTAAACTCCAAATACCACCTCGTAACTTCCTTGATCTTACTTACCAGAAGAAAATGGCTTATTGACCTAAATCAGGCAACGAAAAAAATCAACAGCTCACAGTATCCTCAGTTTCCGCATCCATTATCTACCAACTTCTCTTGTAGTTCTACTAACTGAACCTCAGAAACTTGCAATAACACTTAAATATATTACCGACCGTTCCTATTTCTTGACGAATAACCATCCTTACGTTTGAATAGAGACACACATTAAACTACTTTAGATACTGTGTTAATCCACTTCTATCATGAAAATTCTATACATCTACTTCCTTGTGTTGATTTGTTGTAATACAAGCTTTACACAAAACGTAGCTATCAATGCCACCGGCACAGCACCTGCTATAAGCGCCATGCTAGACATTTCGTCAACAACCAGCGGATTATTAATCCCGAGAATGACTACTGCTCAAAAGCTTGCCATCACAACGCCTGCCACAGGACTACTTGTTTATGACACATCAACAAACACTTTCTGGTGGTTCGACGGAGTCATTTGGGTTGAATTATTAGGCGGAAATACCGGTTGGAAAATAACAGGAAACACATTAACGGGATTCGGTATCCTCGGCACATTGAGCAACCATGATGTCCGTTTTTATACCAACAATATTGAACGTATGCGAATCTTTAGTTCAGGTCAAATTGTTGTAAATGCAACCGCTCCTATCGCAAGCGATGTTTTTTCATCGTACTCTACTGGCTTTAACAGTGCTGTTAGCGGCTACGCACTGGGAACGGGTATTGGCATTTATGGCCAAAATAATTCCTCTGGAAGAGGTGTTTATGGCTTATGTGGAGGAACCGGGGTTGCTGTATATGCCATCAACTCTTCTGCTTCATCCGGAAGAGCTATCGAAGCAACCATTTCTTCTTCCAGTAATACTGACATTGTAATTGGTGCTTTTAATAACGGAAGCGGGCGGGCAGGAAATTTTCAAAATCAGCTAGTATCGAATATTGCCGTTACTCTATTTGCTTCTAATTCCACTACCTCTACTAATACAGGAGCAGCGGCCATCTGGGGACAAAGCAATGGGGTAAGGGGGATTGTTGGACTAAGTAACTTAGCAAATAACAACAGTATAGGAGCAACTGGGCAGTACATTGGCGGTGGAAATATTGACGCTATTGGTGTTTTTGGATTAGCTAATTCAAACACAGGGTTTGGTTTTGGTGTTGTTGGGCAAGCTAGTTGGAGAGCCATTTTCGCCAACGGGAATTTTGCGGCTTCTGGCACAAAAGCATTCCAAATAGATCATCCACAGGATCCCGGCAATAAATTTTTACTTCACTATTCTGTAGAATCTCCCGAAGTGCTGAATATATACAGGGGAACTATCGTACTCGACGCATACGGAAATAGAGATGTTGAGCTGCCTTCCTATTTTGAGAGCATCAACATAAATTACTCTTATCAATTAACTGCCATAGGAATTGCAATGCCAGAATTACATATATCTAAAGAACTACAAAACGGCATTTTCAGAATTTCAGGGGGCGTTCCCGGCAAAAAAGTGAGTTGGATCGTTATTGCTCAACGTCATGATGAATGGATAAAGCACCATCCCGAATCAGAGGTAGTTGAATTAGAAAAAAAACCTCATGAACGCGGTAAATTTTTACATCCGGAACTACATGGAGAAACAAATGAGAAGTCTCTTTTTGATAAAACATTAACAAATGCTCTTATATCCTCAGGTGAAAAGATGAAAAAAAATAGTGCAGAAACCGCTTCAAAAATTTTAATCAAATGAAAAGCCTGTTAACTTATAATTAACAGGCTTTATCTCACTCACCATAAAATGTCCTGAAGCTTTTAAAACAGAACCATCTCTATATCACCACTTCTAGCGAGTTACAATTAATTTGGATTCATAGATGCCTTTTTTACCCTTCATACTAACTAAATAGGTACCAGCTGTCAGTTCAGAAACATCTAACACTATCCTGCTTTCTTCTGTATGCCAAGTTGACAACACTTTCTTTCCAAGAACATCGTATATATCAATACGCTCATAATCCGTATCTAATACCTCCAGATTCACTACATCACCTGTTCCTGGATTAGGATATAACTTAAATCCAGCATTCAATTCATGGCTATACGCCTTTAACCCGGAAGTAAAGTTTGCTGTACCGGATATTACCACTGTATCAATACTGAACGTTCCTGCATTAGACTCAGCATTCCAGGCATAAAAGCGGAAAGACAAAGGTGTCGTTACATTCTGAAAAGAGGTTCCGGATAGAGAAATAGTAGAGCCTTTTTGATCAGCCGCAGTAGAAGTTGCGTCAAAATTCCAAAAGAATATATCTCCGGGCAATACCGACAAATTAGCATTGGTTGGTGTAATAGATGCCGGTAAATTTGCTGTATATGCGTCTGCACTTGAACGTACCGCGTAATTACGCACACCTGTTCCTGAACGACGCATATCAAAACGAATCTGGCTGTAATTAATGCTGTAATTTGCAGAAGGTGTAACACTTACCTGATAGTATTGGTTAGGCGACAAACTTCCTGTATAGACTGAGTACGTATCAATCGTTAAAGCGACCGTGCTGGCCCCTGTTCCCCAACCTGTAAACGTAAAACGTCCGGAGGCATTTGGATTGGCACTCACCCCGGCGGAAGTAAATGCTCCAAATGTTACCCCAGTTGCCACCGGCGGTGTAGTTGGGTCTGTTGTACCTGTGGTATTTGTAATAGCTGTAAATGGATACAAGCCATTAAAGGACTGAGCCGAAGCACAAAATCCGGCAGCAACAAACAAGACAGAAAGTAAAGATTTTTTCATAGGATACTGTTTTTAATTATAATATAAAAATAAAAACTTCCCGCAATAAAAGTAGCACACAACCTACTTAGCGGGAAGTTTTAACAAAATAACTATTTTTTACTTGGTAATTATCAGTTTCTCACTATAGGTGCGCTGCGAGGTATTAAATCTTACAAAATAAGTGCCTTCGCTTAAAGCAGACACATCTACCTTTATTTTATTACCTGTTTTATCATTGCGCTCAGTCAAAATAACTTTACCCAAAACATCTACAATCTGGAAATTGGCATAGTCATTTGTTAATGGTTCAATGGTTACAAATCCGTTTGTACTTGGGTTAGGTAGTAATTTGAAAGGTGCCTGTAAACTGTGTGCATATTCCTTTAATCCGGAAGCTAAAACAGCCAAACCGTTAAATGTTGCTGAGTCAATACGAAATGTTCCTCCCGATGCCTCTGCATTCCACCCATAAAACCGCACACTTAAAGGAGTGGTTATATTCGCTAATGAACTTCCAGGATTAATGGTACAAATATTTTGGGTAGCAAATGCGGTATAAGTATCTGCTGACCAGAAATAAGTGTTTCCTCCCTGAATAGCAATATTTGTATTACTACAAGCTGCAGTACCTAAATTAGCTCCAAAGTTATCGGCACTGGTGCGAACCGCCCAATTACGTACTCCGGTTCCTGAACGTGTCGCCTGAAAAGCAATATCAACAATATTTAACGCGTATCCTGCTGCAGGTGTAATCGTCACATTATAATACTTGGCCAGATCAATAGCTCCTGTAAAAGTCGTATTGTTGCCATTAGTCGCTCCCAGACTCCAACCTGTAAACGAAAAAACACCCCCTGTACTGGAAGTTGTATTAGTTCCAACCGCGGTAAAAGGGCCAAAAGTTACATTTGCTGCGGTTGGCACTGGCGTTGGATCCAATGTTCCGGTAGAACTGGTAGTTCCTCCTACAACAGCTGAAAATGAATAGCTGGCATTAAATGACTGTGCTGAGGCTGCGACTCCGGAAAGTATTCCTGCCGCTAAAAGTAAATTTTTAATCATGCGCTTTGTTTTTTATTTTTATGCAAATTTACGTAATACTTTCTGTTAAGTCTTAAGCCCATGTTAACAAAGCGTCTTATCTTAATCTATTTAGGTGTTTATTTTAACATTTTTAGCGTTCTGGGACAAGGCGAACTTAACGGCCTGGTAAACTGGTTAACATTTAAGGAAGCACAGGAAAAAAACAAAATTCAGGCGAAACCCTTTCTTATAGATCTATATACAGATTGGTGCGGATGGTGCAAGCACATGATGAAAACCACATATAGTAACCCTAATATTGCAGCCTACATCAACCAAAACTTTTACCCGGTAAAATTTAACGCCGAAACTAAAGATACCATCGAATATAATGGTAAAATATACAAGCCCTTATCTCCAGATCCCAGAACCCCGCATGAATTAACCATCAAATTCTTAGGGAGCAATCTTAGCTATCCCAGCACCGTGTTTGTTACTAATAATTTTGAGTACAATTTACTGACTCAGGGGTTCTATGACGAAAAAAAAATAGAACCATTGCTGGTATTCATTACAGAAAACGCCTGGCGAACAGGAATCTACGACGAATTTGCCAAACACTTTGAACATGCCTTTTATGACACTACGTTTAAAAAAGTACCCGTAAAATCCTATTCCTTCAAGGAGCTGGAAACATTACAAAAAAAGAAGCCCAGGAAAGTATTGGTTAATATAGGAACCAACTTCTGTAATACCTGCCGAGTGATGAAACAAACTACATTTTGTGATACAGCCATTGCCAATTACATCACTAAAAATTTTTACCTCGTACATTTCGACGCGGAAAGTAATGACACCCTTACTTTTAAAAATCAAAAATACTTCAAACAGTTAATCAGTAACTACCCCCTGCATTCCTTATCTTTGGCACTAACCAACAATCGCCTGTCGCTTCCTGCCCTGGTGGTAATGGATGAACAATTAAACCCTGTTGAAACGCTGAATTTTTATCAGAGCCCTCAACAACTGGTTCCGGTTCTGCGCTACTTTGGCAGCAATTACTATAAAACAGGAAACTGGAAAACCTTTATTGAGGAATATCAGGCCGGAAAGCGAAAATAATTTAATACTTTTGATAGTGTGAATACAGACCGCATTAATTACATAAATATTGGCCTTATTATTTTATCCTGCATCGCAGCTTTCTTTTTACCATTTGAGTTATTCCTTTTTTCCTACGGTATTTTGGGTCCTTTGCATTACCTCACTGAAATAGGATGGCTTCATAAAAAAAACTATTTTACAAAAGGCAAATACGATTTTGTATTTCTGGTAATTATTTGTTCCATCTTGTTTTACTATAGCTTTTTTGCACAACGTTCCAAACAGGCACACGATCCCATCTTTTTTAGTAATCTTATCGCTCTTGGCTTAATGAGTTCCGCCATTTTTGTTTTTATTAAAGACTGGCTTTACCGGATTGCACTTATTGTACTTAGCTTCTTTGTACTCAGTTTTTTCGGAAAATCGGAACATTACTATGTGTGGATCAGTATTTTCCTACCCACTATCATACATGTTTTCATCTTCACCTGGTTGTTTATGCTGTATGGAGTACTGAAAGAAAAATCAAAATCAGGTTTTTTGTCAATCATTGTTTTACTGATTTGTGCCGCCTCCTTCTTTCTTATTCGGCCCGACAATCTTAATTACGCCGTTTCCGATTACGTACAAAAAAGTTATTCCCAATTTGATCTGCTAAATTATTACCTCATTAATTACTTTCATCTGGATGAATTAACAGAAGTAAAACAGATTTTTACTTCCAGTGCGGGATTTGTTATTATGCGTTTTATTGCCTTTGCCTACACTTACCATTACCTTAACTGGTTTTCAAAAACATCAGTTATCAAATGGCATACAGTAAAGCGTCCGGTTTTAATTGGCACCATTCTTTTATGGCTGGCGTCCATTGCTCTTTATATTTATGATTACAACGTTGGGCTGACCGCCCTGTTCTTTTTGAGTTTCCTGCATGTATTTCTTGAATTTCCACTAAACGTTGTTTCGTTTAACGGAATTGGAAAAGAAATAAGCGGGGTTGTTCAGCGAAAAGGCTAACATTTTCTTCTGATCACTAACTTAAAGGGTAATTACCAGACTTCACTATTACTTCAATTTCACACACACATTCTTAGGCTCTGTAAAAAAATCCAAAGCCTCAAAACCACCTTCACGACCTACACCACTGGCTTTAACCCCGCCAAACGGCGTGCGTAAATCACGTAACAGCCAGCAATTAATCCATACAATCCCGGCATGTATCTGGTTAGCCATCCGGTGTGCTCGTGTTAAATGCTCTGTCCAAACAATACTGGCCAATCCGTACGTTGTGCTATTGGCCATTTTCAGAACTTCTTCCTCTGTATCAAATGGCGTTAAGGTTACAACCGGACCAAAAATCTCTTCCTGATTGGTACGGCAATTAAAATCTAAACCCTCTATTACAGTAGGATCAATGTAATAGCCTCCTGCATAATCGCCTTCAAGAATTACCTTATTCCCGCCCGTTAAAACCGTTCCACCTTCCTGTTTAGCCAATTCAATATACGATAGTATTTTTTCCTGATGCGGTTGAGATACCACTGCTCCTACTTTTGTTCCTTCCTCCTGAGGCGCTCCTACTTTTAATGCCTTTACACGGCTTACAAAATCCGTTTTAAATTTTTCATAAAGCGGGCGCTCTATAAAAATCCGGGAACCACACAAACAGATTTGTCCCTGATTGGCAAACGACGACTGTAATGTTGTTGCCAGCATTTTCTCATAATCACAATCCGCGAATATGATATTAGGATTTTTACCGCCTAGCTCCAGCGATAATTTTTTAAACATCGGCGCCGCAATCCCCGCGATATGTTTTCCTGTAGCAGTGCCACCCGTAAACGAAATCAATGGAATGTCCTTATGACTTACAATCGCACTCCCGACTTTTCCCCCCAAACCATGCACAATATTAAACACTCCTTTCGGCAAGCCGGCTTCAATACAAATTTCAGAAAGCAAATAAGCCGTCATTGGCGTTACCTCGCTGGGTTTAGCCACTACGGTACAACCGGCAGCCAATGCAGGCGCAACCTTCCAGCTAAACAAATACAAGGGTAAATTCCATGGCGAAATGCATCCGGCTACACCAACTGGTTGCCGGAGTGTGTAATTAATAGCCGTATCTTCCATACTATGCGCATGACTGGCATAATGCAAAATGGCTGTTCCGTAAAAATGAAAATTGGAAGCCGCACGTGGAATATCCACTGTTTTAGCCAACTTCAACGGCTTACCATTATCCATACTCTCCGCCAAGGCCAAACGGTCCAAATGTTGTTCTATTAACGCCGCTATCTTTAACAAGTAGGCCGATCGTTTGTCTTTTGATAACGTGCTCCATTCCGGAAACGCGGCTTTAGCGGCAGTATAAGCGGCCTCTACATCCGCGCTGTCACTATCCGGGATCAGGGAATATACTTTCCCGGTAGCCGGATTATAATTATCAAGCCATTTATCCGATTGTGGGGCAATCAATTCCCCATTGATATAATTTAAAATTTTTTGCATACAAAAACAGAGTTTCTAATTTACAAAAAAAGCAGGTTGCCGGGCAGTGGTTTTTATTCGCCGGAATTAATGATATTTACCAAAATTTTCACCAGTGCAAATTACCATTAATAATCAATCTGTTCCTGATAACAGTTGCAAAACCGTTATCCTTAACGCCTACGAACTGCATACCAAAACAAAAATTGAAATTCCCGTTCACGTCATCAATAGTGGCAAAAGCGGACCTAATCTCCTGCTATGCGCAGGCATGCACGGAGAGGAAACCAATGGCATCGAAATTATACGTAAGGTCATCAAACGCCAGGAAGTAAAAGATTTAAAATGCGGGGCGCTCATTGCTATTCCGGTTATTAACATTGTTTCGTTTCTGTATGGCAGTCGCGATCTACCCGATGGACGGGATTTGAATCGCTGCTTTCCCGGCTCCAAAAACGGATCTTTGGGCAGTCGTATCGCTTATGACCTGATGAAACATATTTTACCCATTATTGATTTTGGCGTTGATTTTCACACGGGTGGCGCTAAAATCAATAATTTCCCGCAGTTACGCTGTGTGTTTGAATTCCCTAATAACGTAGCACTGGCCGAACGTTTCTCTCCGCCACTGATTATTGACAGTACATACCGTGAAGGGACATTCCGTAAAGAAGCCTCCAAAAAAGACAAACCCATTCTGGTGTACGAAGGTGGTGAAAGTATGCGGTTTGACTACCTCGCCATTAACGAAGGTATTCAAGGTTGCTTGCGTCTGATGCACAGCTACAACATGATTGACCTGGAATTGCCCAAAAACCCCAGTGTTAAAATCCGGCGCGACACCTGGCTCAGGGCACACGAAAGCGGTTTATTTCACATGAATGTGAGCAATGGGGCGCACGTGAATAAAGGTGACATTTTAGGCGTTATCTGCAATCCCTTTGGTGAAATACAAAGCGAAATACGTAGTAAAACAGATGGCTATATCGTAGGAATTAATAATCATCCGGTTGTCAATACCGGCGATGCCTTAATTCATATTGGCATGGAGGAATCGTAAAGGCAAACATAAATTTATCCCTGTGCTTCACTCCTCTACTATGAATTAAAAAAACCGGGATGTCAGCAATCATCTTTTTGCGTTTAATGTCCCCCACTGGTTTCCATCACTTCAATACCTTGTTGCTTTAATAAACGCGCGGCTTTCCAGCCATAATAGCCTAAATATACAAAACAAAATACACCTACCCAGTAACTGGCTTTAATGCCCAAATACGCGTCTTCACCAAGTTTTCCCTGAAGGTAGCTGATAATTCCGCCCCCCATAATCATCATAATTAAATAACTGCTGCCCTGATTGGTATGTTTTCCCAATCCCGAAATAGCCAGTGTAAAAATACAAGGCCACAAGGTGGAACAAAATAAGCCTACCGAAATAAACGCGTACACACTAACCATCCCGCTACTCAGCATACCTAACACTAACGCTAATATTCCCAGTACAGAATAAATAATTAATTGTCGGGCCGGACTCCCCTTGCTCAGGTAATCGCCAGCAATCATAATTAAAATAACTCCCGCGTAAGGATAAAACGGCTGCAAATCACGTCCCATCACCGCATTAACACCCAAAAACACCAGAAAGGCCAAATAAGGCATGATAAATGGTAAAAACCGCTTTAGGGAAGCTGACACATTAAACGCCGCGGCAGCACCAGCCCAACGGCCAATCATTAAACTGGCCCAGAATAAGGAAATATAAGGCGCCGCCTCCGAAGTTGGAATAGCCAGATGTTGTTTCAGATACTCCGGTAAATTGGATGCTGTAGCCACTTCTACCCCCACATAAATAAAAATTGCCAACATACCCAGTACTAATTGGGGATACGCCAAGGCTGATGAACGCGATTTCTGCCCCTCATTGGCAGATGCGGCTGGCTCTTCAATTGTATTCGGCAAAGCTGAAAATTTAAAAATAATAGCCACCACTATAAAGGCCAATCCTAAAATCAGATAAGGGGTTTGCACACCGGTAATACTCTCTAACTTTTGTTCTACCCCTTCTTGCTTGGGGCCAAAAATAGCCAGACTCACCAGCAAGGGGCCAATGGTTGTTCCTACGTTATTAATCCCGCCTGCCAAACTCAACCGTTGCGATCCCAAAGCCGGATCACCCATGCGGATGGTCAGCGGATTAGCAGCCGTTTGCTGTAGCGAGAAGCCCAGTGCCACAATAAACAAACCGGCAATCATCCAGTTAAACGATGTAAACTGAGCAGCGGGATAAAACAAAAATGTACCCACCGCCGAAATCAATAAGCCCAGCGCTATGCCATTTTTATACCCTAAACGGTTTAAAATATCGCCTTTGTTTACCGCCGATAAGGCCACATAAATAATGGATCCGACTGTATAAGCAATATAAAACGCCAGCGACACCAATTGCGCCTGCCCTTGCGTCATGTTCAGCTTTTCCTTAAATACCGGAATCAGAATATCGTTAGAGGCCGCTACAAAGCCCCAGAAAAAGAAAACCGAAATAAGAGTGACAAATGCGGTACGATTACTTTGCATACTATTTACTTTAAAAGTGAAGGTAAATGTATAATCGTCCGGATGCAAATTTAGCCATCCGAGTTGTTAACCATTTCCTTTTAATTACCCATATTCAGGTAGTGTATTGCTTAACAGGGATTGTTTATTTTTGCGTATGATGGAAATGTTACACCCCACCCGTTGGAAAGATTATGAACTGCTGGATTGCGGCGACTTTGAAAAACTGGAACGCTTTGGTCAGTTTATAACCATACGTCCCGAACCTCAGGCTGTGTGGCCCCGTGTTCTGTCAACCAACGATTGGGAAAAGCAAGCCCATGTTAAATTCATTCCCAAAAGCAGCAGCAGCGGCGACTGGAAAAAACTCAAAAATATGCCCGATCAATGGACGGTTAACTATTCGCTTAGTAAAGACGATCAGTTAACGTTTCGCCTAGGCTTAACGGCCTTTAAACACGTGGGTATTTTTCCGGAGCAAGCGGTTAACTGGGATACCATTTACGCGCACCTTAAACCTTTGAATAAACCCCGTTTCCTGAATTTATTTGCCTATACCGGTGGCGCCAGTATTGCCGCGCGCGCCGCGGGAGCCGAGGTAACTCACGTAGATAGTATAAAACAGGTTGTTACCTGGGCCAACGAAAACATGCAGAAAAGTGGTTTAGACAACATCCGCTGGATGGTGGACGATGCCCTCAAATTTGTAAAAAAAGAGATCCGGCGTGGCAACACTTATCAGGGCATTATTCTGGATCCTCCAGCCTTTGGACATGGTCCCAATGGCGAAAAATGGAAACTGGAAGACAACATAGCCGAAATGATGGAACACGTGCTCGCCATTTTAGATACAGACAAACACCTGCTTATCCTGAATGCTTATTCCCTGGGCTTTTCGGCACTGGTACCTCAAAATCTTTTGCTGCCTTTTGCACAAAAACACAAAAGCAAATTAAGCATAGGAGAGTTATACCTCCCTGCTAAATCGGGCGTTAACCTGCCGCTTGGGGTTTGGGGACGTCTCCAGAAATAAAACCAACACCACATGAAAACACCAAACAACCACCTACTGATTGTCTTATTTATAGTAAGCATTAATCTATTTTCCTGCACCGAAGAAAAAAAAGAACCAGCGCCTGAACCACTGGTTGATTTTTGTTCACAGATACACATCGGCGATTCTGGCAGTCTGCAAAAAGAATTAGCACCTCTGGCCACGCAACTAAAGACCAAAACTGGCGTTTATCCACTCGAAGATGGCGATGGAGCCATGATAGCCCGCGCCTGGCTCAGTGAACATGCCGAAAAAAGCATAGACATTCAATACTTCATTTTCAGCACCGACAATGTGGGGCTTATTGCCTGTGATTACATCGTACGGGCCGCCAACAGAGGCATTAAAGTGCGTATACTGCTCGACGATATTATGGTAGAAGCCACACCACACGATGTATTAATGATGGACGCGCACGAAAACATAGACATTAAAGTGTACAATCCCGGTGTAAAACTTGGCAAATCCTTACTGCAACGCATGAATCACTTCCGCACTCACTTTATTGAAGCCAACCAGCGCATGCACAACAAAACCTTTATTGTGGACGATGTGGTAGGCATTACCGGGGGGCGCAACATTGCCGATGAGTATTTTGATTACGACCACGAATACAATTTCAGAGACCGGGATGTATTGCTCTTAGGGAAAACCGTTGGCACCATGAAGGCCTCGTTCGAGCAATTCTGGAAAGACACACTATCAGTACCCGTAAGCAGTATCGTCAGCGACTCCACTCTTCAGAAACCCGACCCCAAACGCTACGAAGGTTTGCACCAGTATGCCTGTAACCCTGATAACTTCTGGCCGCAGATCAGAGAAGAAATCAAACATATTCCTCAGGCCTTTAAGGCCATTCAGGCTTCGGGTAAACTCGTATGGAGCGATAGTGTGCAGTTTATTTCAGACGTGCCCGGTAAATTTATCCGGAAAGACAAAGGCTTTGGCGGAGGCCTTACCACATTAGCATTAATGAAACTGGTAAAAGAAGCCAAACACTCCGTCATCATTCAATCGCCCTACCTCATAACTACCGATTTAGGTACCCAATTGTTTGCCGAGGCAGTGAAACGCGGTGTAGAAGTAAAAATACTCACCAACAGTCTGGCCTCTACCGATAATCTGGAAGCCTTTGCCGGGTATCAGAAATGCCGGAATGCGCTTTTAAAAGCTGGCGTTCGCATTTTTGAATTTAAACCAGATGCGCGCTGCCGTTACGAAGTAATGACCGGGGCTCTGCAAAAGAAAATGAACTTCACGCCCATCTTTGGTTTACACGCCAAATCAATGGTGGTAGATGGTTACGCTACCGTTATTGGCACGTTTAATCTCGATCCGCGAAGCGCCAACTTCAACACCGAATGCTTCGCGCTCATTTATTCCAAACCTATCGCGCAAAGCGTATTACAGCACATGGAAACAGAGTTTAAACCCGAAAACGCATGGGAAACCACCCTTACGTTTAATCCCGACAAACTGGTAGACAAAAAGAAACAGTTCAAAGCCTGGACCCGTAAAGCCGTGCCCAAAGGCATTCTTTAAAACGCTGAGGGGGGATGTTGTGGGCAAACTACCGGAATCCGGCGCGGCTTTCGGCAGAATGGGTTTTATTCCGTAAATTTGCCATGTGAAAAGCATTTATATTTTACTACTGGTAGTTTTAATTGGCTTTAGTCAAAAACGGTTATCCGCTCAGGAAAACCAAACTACTGTTCAGCTAAAAGTAAAAGAACTCATTGCTAAAAAAGCAGAGTATCACCGTATTACCGGTGGCGAATCAGACGGCTACCGTATTAAAATCCATTTTGGTGTTGACCGTAACATTGCCAGTAACATACGCGGCAAATTCAGTTCCAAATACAACGACATTAAAGCTTACGAAGATTATCAGCAACCCAATTTTGTGGTGTTGGTAGGCGATTTTAAAACCAAACTCGAAGCCTTTGAAGTGCTTAAAAAAATACAGGGCGATTTTCCCAGCGCGTTTATTGTAAAAAGTAAAGTGCGGGTGTAAAACAGTTATGCTTTAGGTTGTTAGCATCAAGTAGTCAATACCTGTGCATCTTCCCTTCTACGCAACTTTTTACGTTCAAACCATCGTTCCCATTCATTTCCCGCACCAATCATTCCCGCAGATGTACAAACTTTCTCCTGACCTCTTGCAAATAATATAGTACCTTTAAAACACAAACAGATAGCTCAAATTTCACTATCTTTTTAGTTAAGTATATTAATAGCGTTTTTTAGATCTGTTTGTATGCGCCGTTCATTGTAATTCAACTATAAATTTACCTGTAACCATGTCATTCCTAAGTCCCAGATCCGTCCGCTCAACGTTTCTCCCTTTGCTTTTCGTACTTCATTCATTATTCTCTATTGGACAATTTAATAAAGATTCCTTATGGAACATCTGGTATAATCCATCTCTGGCAGATACCAGCAGATTAAAAGCTCTCGACGACATAATATGGTTCCATTACTTAAACACTAATCCCGACAGCACCTTATTTTGGGCTAAAAAAGAGTACGAATTTGCCACCGCTAAACATCTGCCTTACTTTATAGCATTATCCCTAAATGCCCAGGCAAATGCCTATAGCGGAAAAAGTGATCTCTTTAGTGCCAAACAATGCCTGATTGAACGCATTAAAATTGAAAAGCAACAAAAAAATTACAGAGGTATAGCCGCCACTTATTCGAATCTAGGCTCCGTTTATAAACAACAGAATGACTTAACTAACGCATTAAACTATTTATTTGCCAGTCTTAAGATGTTTGAAGTATTAAAGCAGAATGAAAATGAGGCCTTGGTACTCGAAAACATCGCAACCATTTACATCGAAAAAAAAGACTTTTCCAATGGACTGAAATATCTCCACCGTGGGTTGGAAATCAAACGTAATATTGGGGATTCCAGCAAAATGGGAATAAGTTACCTCAACTTAGGCATAGCGCATTTAATGATGAATCGTACAGATACAGCAGAGAAGGAATTTCTTCTCGCCGAAAATATATTTCAACGTTTAAATGACAATATTAATCTTTCCGTTGTTTACAACAATCGGGGCAAACTTCACTTAAAGGAAAAGAATTATAAAGTGGCTATTCAATTAATAGAACAAGCTGTTACGTTAAACAGAAGACTGAAATTATCCATTCATGAGGCAAAGAATTTACATTTACTGGGTAGCGTCTGGGATAGTTTAAGAAACTGTGAAAAAGCCATTTACTACAATAAGTTAGCATTGCAAATTGCCGAAAATAAAAATATCCTCGACATAAAACAAAACGCCGGACTTTTGTTAAGCAAATGCCTGGCTTCATCGGGTAATTTTGAAGAAGCTCTCACCTATTATAAAATAGCGGAACAAGCCAGACAAACACTAAATGAAGCTTCTGTTAAACGAATGATTTCCATCGAACAAATAAAACACAACTTCTGGGAAAAAGAATTCCGGCTTAAAACTGAATCAGAAAAGCAAATGTTACAACTAAAGAATCAGATAGCGTTTGAAAAAGAGAAAAAAAGCAGAATGATTTATGTAACATCCTCAGTAGTTATTATACTTCTTTTAACATTGGTCTTTATCTACTTTTACTTTAAACAAAAACAAATCATATCCAGTCAGCAAAACAACATTCTGAGTCAAAAATTTCTGGTATCCCAGATGAATCCTCACTTTATTTTTAACTCACTTAATGCCGCGCAGAATTACATACTTAAACATAATAGCATCGAAGCATCCGAATTTCTATCCGATTTTGCGGCACTAATGCGTCAAATACTTGAAAACTCACGTAAAGATTCTATACCCCTTAGTGCCGAGTTTACGCTCCTTAACAACTACCTGACATTACAACAAATACGCTTTAATCAGTCCTTTACATTTCAATTACACATAGACGACGACATTGATCCGGACAGCACACTAATCCCTCCCATGCTGGCGCAACCCTTTATTGAAAATGCCATTGAACATGGCATTTTTCACAAACCGTCAGGTGGGCATATTGATGTACGGATTAAACCCAGGGAAGACTATCTGGTTTATGAGATAGAAGATAATGGTGTAGGTCTTGAAACAGCCATAAAATTAAAAAAGGAGCTCAATACCAACTATCAATCATTAGCTACCTCTATTTCCAAAGAAAGGATCCTCTTCTTAAGCAAAAAATTTAACAAGAAATTTGGGATAGAAATACTAGATAAAGCCCAAATAAATAGGGAAACCACAGGAGTAAAAGTTATATTTACAATTCCATTCATGAGAAGTTAAATCTAATGAAACTAAAGGCGGTAGCAATTGACGACGAACAGAGTTGTAGTGATCTGTTACAAACTTTATTAAAAAACTATGAAGGCAATATAGAAATCGTAGGTGTTGCTAACTCTGTTGAAAGTGGTTTTAATGCTATACAAACATTCCATCCGGATCTTATTTTTCTGGATGTGCAAATGAAAGACGGAACCGGTTTTGATCTTCTGATGAAACTCCCCAATCCTTCCTTCAGAATTATTTTCATAACCGGTTTTAGTGACTACGCTATTGAAGCGTTTAGATGGTGTGCCATTGATTATCTTTTAAAACCATTATCCCCCCGGAGTCTTTATGATGCCCTAAGAAAAACCGAAGCGGAATTTTACCGAAAAGAATCCGAAATTCAACTTCACACCCTTTTATCTAATCTGAATCAAACGAACAAAAACAAACGCAAAATAGTACTTAAAACGGCAGAACGTATTTACGCTGTTGACCCTAAAGACATTATACGACTCGAATCGGATGGCAACTATACTACTTTTTTCCTCGAAAATGGCAAAAATATTTTAGTATCAAGGATTATAAAGGAATTTGACGATCTTTTAACCAATGCTGGCTTCGTAAGGATTCATCAATCACACCTGATCAATATCAGTTACCTCTATTGCTTCGAAAAAACAGAAAACCAAGTCATTATGCAGGACAATTCCATTGTTCCTGTCTCTACCCGTAAAAAAGACCAATTAATGGCGCTCATTAGCAATCTTTAAAAAACGGATTTTTCCCTGTTTCGCTCACTTTTTTATTTCTCTAAGGCAAATTTCAATACTGTACAATATAATCAGTTATTCTATTGAATTTTACTTAACAATCGCGGCAACCGAAAAGCGAATAACAGAGTAGGAAACTAATTTAAAATTGAAAATATGAATAAACTAAAAACACTCTTCTTTACTGGCTTAATAGCCCACGCTGCATCCGGCCAGATTATTCAGAATGGAAATCTTGAACAAGGTACAATTCCCACTAACATCGATCAAATGCATAAAGCCACAGGGTGGAGCAAAGGTTGCGGCGTTTATACCTCAAACGGCGTCACTACATTATCTACGCCTGATCTTTGCGACAAGAACACCAACGTAGGCAATTTTTGCCACATTCCATTTGCAGACAGAGTTAACGCGAGAAATACGCCTGGTATAACGAACAATAGGTTCGCTCACATCATGCCAGCAACCGATTATGGGCCTAATGGTTTTTTCGGTGAAACAGTAAAAGCAACAATTACTGAACCACTAAGCAGTCAATACAGATATAAGATATCTATATATGCAGCTCGTGGACTCGGATTTCCAGCTGAAACAATTCACCCAAATCAACTTCAATTTGTATTACGTAAAAATGATGATTGCTCGATTGGAAAAACTGTGCTAACTACAGGAGACGTTCCTGTACTTAATTTTGGTGTAACGGCAACCGCCAATTGGAGTCAGCATACCGGGTATTTTAGTATTAACGCACAGGATGCCGCCGTAGGTTATAACCGAATAGAAGTAAGAGGATTAGGCATTGCAAGCTTTTGCGGAATATTAATAGATGATTTTGAAATCACAAAAGAACTTCTCCCTGTACCAGCCATTACTACTCTACAAAACAGCTTTTGTGCCAATACCCCATTGACATTTAATGGTACTTTGTTAGCCGGTACCTGTCAGACTCATTTATGGGAAATTCAGGAATGCACCAGTACCGGCGCTTTAATCGGAAATCCAATACATAGCATGTGGATTTCGGGTACTCCCGGAACTTACACCTTTCCTTCTTCATTAAATTTGCCATGTAACAAATATTACCGTATAAAACTCTCCCCTTCAAACAATATCCCGGGTGAATGGATCGAAACCACAAAAATTATCCAGTACGTTTGTATGCCCACGGTTAACGCGGGCCCAGACCAAACTATATGCGCTGGCGGATGTGCGTCAATTGCATTCTCAGCATCGCCCATGCCGGTTAAATTATATAATGTATCCGGTGGCCAATCTACGTTAATTGGCACATACTCCTCCTCACCTATTTTGGTTTGTCCTACATCCAACACCACGTACAATATTCAATCCGCTTATTCCTGTGGTTTTGCCAACGATAATGTAAATATAACTGTTCTCCCATCAGTGAATGTAAGTGCTGTTTTCAATCTGGTTAAAACTCCGGTAAACGCTACAACATTCAACCTCTCTGCCTCGTTTCCCGCCCTTCCCGCTGGAGCCAGTCAGACCTGGTTGGTAGAAAAGGTGTTATCGTCCGGATCTGTTATCAGTTCACATCTCTCTACAAATTTCCCTTGCTGGCAATTAGCCGCCGGGGCAACCAATAATAATTTTATAGGATACCCTACGCCGTCTAATTTGCCTTGCAACAGCACTACAAATGGTGTATTCACAGAAAGCAGTCTCTATTTTTATCGTATTACACGAACCGTTTCTTACATGTGTGGACTTACACAAACTCATGTAGAAGCCACTCGTATGATTGCTCAAGCAAGAACATCTTCACTGCAAGTTGTTCAGGAAACTGCACCTTTAAACGTTTTCAGTATCTCACCGAATCCTTCTAACGGCGCGTTTGAACTCCACCTTACCGAAGGCATGGAAAACGCTGATATTACCGTTTTCAATATAACCGGAAAGGTTGTCCTTAATATGAAAACCAGTGGATTAAGCCAAGCCATAAACCTGTCTCAGCAAGAAAAAGGCCTCTACTACATTATGGTTACTTCAGGCTTAGACACATTTAAACAGACACTTCTTTTAGAATAAGCTACTTGCAGTTCTTGTATTTCCATTTTACGGCCGCCTATACAGGTGGCCGTATTTATTTTACTGTTATTCGTTACAATCTTAATTGTAATTAAAATCATTTCAATAGCATTCAGTTTATCTGACTTCCAAAACACAATTCCTTAACTAAAAAGTCGCTTCATTCCCAAATTAATCGTGTTCTCTTTCGGTTCTTACTCCAGAATTATACAGTTTTCATGTTCCTGCCATTTTTCCCAGAGATTAACAAAACCTTTAAATCACCTGAAAATATTTATACCATCGTCTTTCAACTTAGACAACAAATGCTTTTTTAAACTGATCAGAATAATGCTATACAGATATATCTGCCATCTTCTCTTAAAGATGAAATTGTCTTACTTTCCCACTAATCGCTTCGTCTCATTCAAATCCACACGCACCCCATCACGAAACGCCACTATAAACGCGTCTTTAAACCCATTCTCTTTCAAAGCCATCTGGTGTTTGGCTGCCTCTACGGCGGTAGCATACTGCCCGGAAACATACTTGTACTGATTTCCTGTTTTATAATACGTTCCACTCTCTATTAGTTTATAAGCTGGTTTTTTCAAGTCTATTTCCCGGTCGCTTACCCAAAATTGTACTTTAAACACAATGCCTGTTGACGCATTGGTTACTGTTTCCTTTAACGTTTCCTTATCCGCTTCCGTTTTTTTAGTGTACTGAGAAGCAATGTCTTTCGCGCTTAAACTATCCGTTTTCTGAGAATTCTCTTCTTTGCCTTCCGTTTTATTATTCTCCGTTTTCTTTACAACTTCTTCCTTTTTTTCCTCCTGCTTTGGTAGCTCATCCCTTACCACTTTAACTGTATCCTTTTTTTGAACGTCCTTATCTTTCGGTTCCGCTTTAGAGTCCGTCGTGTCTTTCGCTGTTGTTTCATCCGCTACTTCCTCCTCCGCGCCTTTCTTTTTCCCGTACACCGGATTACCGGCCTTCAGGTTTTCATTTTCCAAGGGGGTTTGATTTTCAAACTCGTCATTATACTCCTTCTTATTCCCCTCCAACTCATCTTTGTAGCGCCTTACCCCTCTGAAAATAGCTTTAGCCAGGTAGTCCTGTCCCTTTTCGCTTCCCAAAAACTGTTCTTCCAAAGGGTTGGTCAGGTAACCTATTTCCGTTAAAATACTTGGCATACTGGTCCGCCACAACACCCATATACTCTGGCGGTGTACCCCTTTATCAATACGTCCCGCTTTTCGCTTATACTCTTCCTGAATTTTCAATGCCAGATTGGCACTCTGAATAACATAAGAAGAGGTATAATTACTCATAATGATATAACTTTCCTCACTCTCCGGATCAAACCCCTCGTACTTTTTCTGATAATCCTCTTCCAGAAAAATTACCGAGTTTTCGCGGGTGGCTACCTCCATTTTTCCCGCCTCATTCTTTAACCCCATCACATAGGTACTTGTTCCGAAAGGTTCCGGATTAGCCGTTTCCACCACCACCATTTTCCCCTTCTTGTTCTTATACATTTTAGGGCGCATTTTTCCCGTTTTCTTATCCTTAATCAGTACCGGTTTTCCGGCCGCGTTACAGTGAATAGAAATAAACAAATCGGCTTTAGCCCGGTTGGCAATCTTAGCGCGTTCTTCCAGATCCACAAACACATCTGTGGTTCGGGTATAAATCACTTTTACATCCTTAAATTGAGATTCTATAATTTTTCCGAGCTTAAGCGCTACTGCCAGCGCCACACCCTTTTCGTTATGCGCTACTCCGCTACACCCCGGATCTTTTCCGCCATGGCCCGCATCAATAACAATCGTTTTAATCGTCCCGGCCTTACCTTTGGGGCCTCCCCATGTAAACCCACAGAACAGCCAAATAAGGATGCCAAATAAGGTGAAATATTTACTATTTTTAACCATTAATTCCGCTCCGGTGTATGTGAACACCAAGTATTTAGTAGATTTGCAGCTTTAGTAAAGGTAAAGCGATCGGTTTGACAAAATCCCATCATAAGTTCTTAGTTTTCTTCGCGGCATTGTTAATATCTTGCCTTTCAGCTACTTTATACGCGCAGGAACCGGTAAGCGATACGTTAAAGAATGTTACCCGAACCGACACCCTGCCTTCTGAAAATGAAACACTGGAAACCACTATTACTTATAACGCTACCGACAGTATTCGTTACGAAGCCGAGGGCAATCGGGTAATTTTATTTGGCGACGCGTTTGTGCAATACGGCAACATGACCCTTAAAGCCTATGGTATTAAAATAGATTATGCGAAAAATCTGGTAACGGCATTTGGGCATAAAGATAGTACGGGAAAATATGCGGATGCCCCCCGTTTTAAAGATGGAGAACAGGAAATGGAGGCCGACACCATTAAGTACAATCTTAAAAGTAAAAGGGGAAAAATTTACAACGCACTCACCAAACAGGGCGAACTACTGGTACGGGGGGCAGAAATCAAAAAAGACAGCACCAATATTGTTTACATGAAAAACATGGCCTGTATTCCCTGCGAAGAGAAAGATGCCCGCACCCTGTTCAGAGCCACCCGCGCCAAAATTATTCCAAACGATAAAATTGTTACCGGTCCCATGTACCTCGAAATTGGCGGGGTTCCAACACCGCTGGGTTTACCGTTTGGTTTTTTCCCCAATACCAAACGTCGGCATAATGGTATTTTACTGCCCTTTTTCGGGAATAGCCCGGCACAGGGTTACAACCTGAGAGATGGTGGATTTTACTGGGGCATCAACGAAATGACCGATATGACCATTCGCGGAGACATATACAGTAATGGCAGCTGGGCCCTGCGAACACAAAATAATTACCTGATTCTTTATAAGTTCAGTGGCTCTTTAAATCTGGGATACAGTGAGTTTAATATTGGCGACAAAGACGTCCCCAGTACCTTTCAAAAACAAAAATCGTATTCCGTTAACTGGCTACACAATCAGGATAACAAAAACAATCCAAGTGTACGCTTTACCGCTAACGTTAACTACATCAACCAGCAATACAATCGCTATAATGCCATCAACTCTAACCAGTTTTTAACCAATACCTTTCAATCAAATATTAGCTACTCCAAAACATTCCGTAACAGTGCATTAAACCTGAATGCCACACACAGCCAAAACACCATCACCCAACTTACCGAAATCAGCTTTCCGCAATTAACCTTTAACGTTAACCGCTTTTTTCCGTTTAAACGCGAGGGCGCTGTTAAACAAAATGTATTTGATAAAATAGGCATTAACTACCTCCTTGAAGTACGAAATACGTATGCCACCAAAGACAGTCTTTTGTTTAAAGGCGATATTGAAAAGAACATGCGGTACGGTGCCCGTCACAGTTTACCCATCAGTACCAACTTTAACCTTTTCAAATACATTACGGTTACCCCGGGAATTAACCTTAGCTCCGTCATGTACACCCGTAGTACTTCTAAACAACTGATCACCACAACAAAACCTCCCTACATTAAAACTGATACCATAAACGGTTTTGTTACCGGTTACGATGCCAATTTTACTACGGCTCTTAACACCAAAGTATTTCTGGATTACATATTTAAAACCCGTCGCCTGAAACAAATCCGTCACCTGCTTATCCCTACCATTGGTTATACGTACCGGCCTGATTTTGGAGAAGAACAATACGGATTCTGGAAAAAAGTAAACACCGATACACTAGGCAATACCACACGCTATAGTATTTTTGAACAAGGTTTGTTTGGGGGCCCGGGAATAGGGACACAAAATGCCCTCTCTGTCAATCTTAACAATAACCTTGAAGCCAAAATAAAGCAAACCAACGATACAGGATTCACTTTTAAAAAAATAACCCTTCTGCAAAATCTGGGTATTGCCGGCTTCTACAATTTTGCGGCTGATAGTTTTAAAATGAGTGATATTTCCGTTAGCGCACGCAATAAAATCTGGAAGTTTTTTGACGTAGTGGCAAGCGCCGGATTCAATCCGTATAGCTATGACCAAACACTTAAACGTACCGTAAATAAATTTGCTTATAACGAAGGGCAAGGTCTGGCCCGTCTTAAAACAGTCAGCATCGCGCTTAACGCCAGCTTTAGTTCAAATGCTTTGCTGGCGGCACAAAAAGTAAGGCAAGCCCCTAATATGACTAATGCCGCCGAACGGGGAGCTACCGCAACGGCACCGCAAAATGAAGCCATTCCCTGGAACTTGAATACGTATTACAATATTGCCATAACAAAACTGGACAATGGTAAAACAAATACAGTTCAAACCTTAAACGTCAATGGTGACATTTCGCCTACCAAATTCTGGCGCATTGGCATTACCAGCGGTTACGACTTTACTACCAAACGTTTAAGTTATACCAGTTTTAATATTTACCGCGACCTGAAATGCTGGGAGGCCCGTATAGACTGGGTTCCGTTTGGCTTCAACAAACGTTACAGTATCACGCTTAATATAAAAAGCGGCATGCTTAACAGCATTAAAGTACCTCGCCAGCGGTCGTGGTACGATAATTTTTAAAGTCCTTATCCTTCTATCCACTGAAGAAACAAATCCCGTTGGAAAAAACATCATTTGATTTTCAATGGACTACGTTAATAAAAACTGTTAATAGACCGGCTTACAAAAGGGAAATAGTCCTAATTTTACAGGGTTATTTTAAAATAAGATTATGTCGTTAAAACCCGAAGATTTTTTCAAAAATGTGATTTCACATTGTAAAGAGTATGGCTATATTTTCCAAAGCAGCGAAATTTATGATGGGCTAAGTGCCGTTTACGACTATGGACAAAATGGAGCCGAACTGAAAAAAAACATCCGGGAATACTGGTGGAAAGCCATGGTTCAATTACACGAAAATATTGTAGGGATTGACGCTTCCATTTTTATGCACCCTACCACCTGGAAAGCCAGTGGGCACGTGGACGCGTTTAACGACCCATTAATTGATAATAAAGACAGTAAAAAACGCTACCGCGCCGATGTGCTGATTGAAGACCATGTGGCTAAGATTGAAGATAAAATCAACAAAGAGGTAGAAAAAGCCAAAAAACGTTTCGAGAACTTTGACGAAGCCATGTTCCGCTCCACCAACGCGCGGGTGGTGGAATACCAGAACAAAATCAACGACATTAATACCCGTTTTAAAACGGCCATGAATGCCAGTGACCTGGATGCGGTAAAACAACTCATTCTGGATTGTGAAATTGTTTGTCCTATCAGCGGTACCCGTAACTGGACCGATGTACGTCAGTTCAACCTCATGTTTGCCACGCAATTAGGTTCGGTGAGTGACGAAAGCAGCACCATTTACCTGCGTCCTGAAACCGCTCAGGGTATTTTTGTAAACTACAGCAATGTTCAAAAAACCGGACGCATGAAAATTCCGTTTGGGATTGCGCAAACCGGTAAAGCCTTCCGTAACGAAATTGTGGCCCGCCAATTCATTTTCCGCATGCGTGAATTCGAACAAATGGAAATGCAGTTCTTCGTTAAACCTGGTACCGAAATGGAATGGTACGAGTATTGGAAAAAAGCCCGCTTAAACTGGCATTTAAGTCTTGGTTTAGGCGAAACTCATTACCGCTACCACGATCACATAAAACTGGCGCACTACGCCAACGCCGCCTGCGATATCGAATTTGAATTTCCATTCGGCTTTAAAGAACTGGAAGGCATACACTCCCGTACCGATTTCGATTTAAAGCAACACGAAGAGTTCAGTGGCAAAAAACTACAGTACTTTGACAATGAAGAAAACAGAAGTTACGTGCCTTATGTAGTAGAAACCAGCGTTGGACTTGACCGTTTATTCCTCTCCATCATGAGCAGCGCCTACAAAGAAGAAACCCTCGAAGGTGGCGAAACCCGCTCTGTATTGAGTTTACCTCCCGCATTGGCGCCAATTAAAGCCGGTGTGTTTCCTCTGATTAAGCGCGATGGTTTACCAGAACTGGCCGAGCAAATAGTTAACGCTCTTAAACTCGACCACATGGTAATTTACGACGAAAAAGATGCTGTTGGGAAACGGTATCGCCGTCAGGATGCCATTGGTACCCCATACTGTATTACCGTAGATCATCAGAGTCTCGAAGATCAAACCGTAACCTTGCGTGAACGCGACAGCATGCAGCAGGAAAGGGTGAAAATTGCTGATCTCAACCGCATTCTGGACGAAAAAGTGAGTTTAAAAAGTTTATTAAAAACACTGATCTGATTTGGTGGTTTTGCGGATGCGTAAGCCATATCGCCCCTTTGGTGGTTTAAAACCCTCCGCATTACTGGCCCTTATGTGTATAATAGCGGTTTGCTTTAAAGTACAGGCACAAAGCCGCTATATAACTGACACCACTTATCTGAAACAAAAAAACGAAGGTGATAATTTGTTGCGCCCGTTTACGAATTGGTACCCCGACAGCGCCACATACAACCTTCATAACTACACTGAACGTAATACCCTTGGCGCCTTAGGTTTAGCAACACACTTATGGCGTTTCAAATTCAGGAACGAAGCCTTAGGCTTCCGGTTATACCCTTTACCATACGATGAAAACCGGATTGAGGAAAGAGACATGTTGTACTATCGCACTAAAGGGCCATTTGCCTCTGCCACGGGCATTGCGGGTAGCAAAGAGCAACAACTGTTCCGCTTTCTCTTTAGCCAAACGTTTCGTAATGGTGTAAATGTGAGTTTAAAATTTAACCGTTACACCAATAAAGGCTTTTACCTATCGCAACAAGCCTTCGTCAATAATTTTTACCTGAACAGCAATTACGAAACCCGAAACGGACGTTTTGGCTATTATGGTTTTGTAATGGTTAACAACCTTCGGAATCAGGAAAACGGGGGGCTGAAAGCCGACAGCAGTTTTTTGAAAAACATAACGGAAAACAAAGAACTAATGCCCGTAAATCTTTCTACGGCCTCGCGTGATACCCGATTACTAAGTACCCAGTTTAACCCTTATGTGAGGCTTTCCAAACCAGATAGTTTAGGCCTTAAAGCATCCTTTTATCTTCAGGGGAAAAGCAAGTTTACGTATAACACCTATAAATTCAAAGATGCCCAAAGCGGCAAAAACACATCTCTTTACCAGATATATTATCTTGATACCGTAGCCACTAAAGACAGTACACGTCATCGCCAGTTTTACAACGAAGTATTACTCAGTTTTAAAACACGTAACAAGCAGATAGGTCTGAGTGCCGGATACGCTAACGAAGTTAATACCGTCTGGCAAAAGAACGATAGCCTGATTGTTAATCATCTGGCAAAAGCCAATGCGTTTTATACCCGTAACTTGTTAGCCCCCGACAGCATTACTAACCGGCAGATTCAATACACTGGTTTTATGGAACTGGCCTCTGTTTTAAGCGGTGCCAATAGCGGAAATATAAAATGGCAAATGGAGAACACACTGAACTTCTCCGAGAATCATCACCAAAGCCGTTTATTCCTGAATTTACTCTATGAAACACGTAGCGCCGATTACATTTATAACCGCTGGTATGGTAACCATCAACGTTGGAGCAATCATTATAAACCCGTAGCACAACTACAAGCGCAACTGGGTTTCGAAAAGAAAAACCTGCAAGTGAGTGCCTTCTATCAAAACATAACAAATACCCTCTACTTTGACAGTTTATCCGCACCAAAACAATTCACAGCAGGCATAACTAACTTTGGAGTAGAAGGCCTTTACCGTCTTATTTTATTTAAACACTTAGGACTAAGCCTGGCACCTGTGTTCCAAACCAGTTCCAAACCTTCCATTTACCGGATGCCCTTGCTTTCCGGCAAAGTAAATCTGTTTTATACCGGCAGTTTATTTAAAAATAATTTACAGTTAACGGTTGGCACACAACTCGAAACCTATTCTACCTACGAACTCATGCGGTATAATCCCGTTATCCATCAATTTTACCTTGGCAACCGGAAAGAAATTGGCTATTATCCTTATACCGACATCTATCTTAACGCGCGCATAAGACCTGTTTCCTTTTTCGTAAAACTCGAAAACGCGCTATATGGATTAGCCGGCAATACCTTTTATTTTGTGCCGGGTTATATTCAACCCGACCGGGCTATTCGATTTGGCTTAACCTGGATGTTTTTTGATTAGATCATGAGGGGCGGTTTTCCCTATCCGCACAAGCCCATGCAAAAAACGCACTTTCCGCTATAGCTTGCTCCTACTTTGCCAATTTTGCTGTGGCTCCGGTGGCTTCATAAAGTCGCCTCCTCGCTCACGCAAAATCAGGCAAAGTTCCACGCAAGGCTGCCGCTGCAATTGCTCCGCCAAAGCCCGCTAACTGTTTACAGATAAATAAGTGTTCCGCTTACACAAAAAACCATTTCTACCCGACTATCCTAAAATCAAAACAGCATAAGAACAGAAATGCCAAAAAAAGCCGGTAAAACTACCGGCTAATACTTATGATTTTAAAACGGTAATTAAAACCGATAACTCAACTGAAACGAGTGTGTAGTAGCGTATTGGCTCGACCAGAAAGGCGCGTCATTTTGTGCACTATAGCCACGTTTTCCGTCCCAATCCTGATAAAAAGGTTGAGGTTGCCACTTAGCCAGCACATCCTTTATATTGTAACGAATCTCGAACTTATTCTTGAAAAAAGATTTAGTAAACTGCAGATCCACAATATGACGGCCTTTTTCCCACAAGGTTTGAAAACCAAGTGGATTGCTGTCATCCACATTCCCCACAATATAGATACGTGGACCAAATGTGTTATAAGAAGCGCTAACACTAAAATTGTACTTTGTGTCTATATAGGAAAGGCCGGCATTCATAATGTAAGGAGATTGTCCCTGCATCTGACGTTTCCCTAATTTTTGTCCCTGTAACGAAGAAATACGACTTACAATATCCACTTCCGATTTTATGTAGGCAAAATTACTGAATACGGTCAGGTTATTCAGTACACGGCCTAACAGTGTAGAATCCTTGTTTGTTAGTACACCCAGATTAATGCGATACTCTAACTCCACTCCCTGACAAACCGCCTTATTACTGTTTACCCAGGTTAACTCCCTGGCATTTGTTGAATGAATTAATTCTATAGGGTTTTTAAAATCTTTATAAAAAAGCGACACAGAAGCTAACTGGCCAGCACCCGGGAAAATCTCATAGCGGAAATCGTAATTGGTAATTAGCGAACGCTGCAAGCCAGTATTACCTGTGTAATTAAAATTAATAGCAAAATCATAAAACAATAATGGTGCAATTTCCCGGAACTCCGGACGATTTACCGTTTTTGAATAACTAAAACGGAAATTTTGCTTATCGTTTGGCGATAATACCAGATTAACAGACGGCAACACATCATTAACCGTTGTATCATAATCTACCCACTTTTTATCGAAGTAATATAGTTTTCCAGGATGACTTAACTGTTGCTGATACGACTCGTAACGGGCTCCACCATTTAGTCTGAACCAGGATTTATAACGAAAATCTACCATCGCATAATACGCTTTTAACGCCGAAGAAGCATTGTAAAAAGCCTGATCGTAGTTATTTGACTCTACCAATTTTAAACCGCCCTGTGCTCCCGGCACAACTTCACCCATATTCGCAGAGGAGTATAATTGTTGAGGAGATTGTTGCAGGATAGTATTATCGAATGTAGAAGCATTTCCGCCTATGGTATGCTTGGCATACGCAAACTGACGCAGGGTAAACTCACGCTCACGAAACTGAAAAAAAGCACCTAATTTTCCCTCCACTGTAATATCTTCATTCAGTTTAAAATTGCGGGTTACATCCGCTTTGAAACTTTTAATATTTTCGGCAAGGGATGAACTCATTAATACACCTGAGTAATCGGGTCCGCTGGTTCCTGCCAAAGGAACAACTGCCTGATAGACTGTATCCGAAGGTTCATAAATAGGCGGTTCAGAAGGATCTGTTTGTTTATTCACCAACTTTGTTTTTTTGGTATAAACCGTACGTTTTAAATCCGGAACTATCCGTTTCACATTGGTATTGGAAGCGTTCCAACTAATCCGGAGTTTAGCACCTGGAATAAAATGCTCTCCGCTTAACTGATTACTTAAGATGGTATTTTGCGTGTACCAGAATGCATACGCCCTTAAAAGATCAGGGTTTTCGCGATCTGAAACCAGATTAATTGGCCCTGTTCTCAGTATTGTGCGGTCATCAGTATTAATACTGTAAAGATTTTTAGAACTAATAGAATGATTCGTATTAATCTTGCAAGACACATTCAATAAGGCGGCAACCAGTTTTTGGTTCTGATAATTCTGATCCGTTACATCGCGCTCAACCGCCAAAGGACTTTTCGGATCATTGGGACGGGTTTGCTGATCATATTCCGTACGCTCTGTTGTAAAAAAGGAATTCGTGTTATTATAAGATAAAGAACCAATAACCCCTAAAAAATCGCGCTCTTTTAATTTAAAATTATATCCCGCCGATAATTGGTAACTACTGTTTGGCGAAAACTTTCCCGTTTGCGCCCCCCAACGCCCGGTATTAATATCCTTTGCATAAAGTGCCTGTTGC
Source organism: Sediminibacterium sp. (assembly GCA_030054095.1). GTDB lineage: Bacteria > Bacteroidota > Bacteroidia > B-17B0 > Aurantibacillaceae > Aurantibacillus. Next base: position 54,647 of record JASGCO010000018.1, on the reverse strand, counting down.
TTAGAATCAACTGAATACTCTGTAGCTTCAGGTAAGTTAGATGGCAGTTGCCGGGTGCCATCATCCAATCCCACCCAATCCGTTTTTCCTTTATTAAGGTATAGTCTTTCCTTTCCGGTAGTAATACGATTAAACCCTGCACCAGCCGATACATTCACAAAGTTTTTCTCCGGAATACTTTTGGTGGTAATTTCGATAACCCCCCCCGCGAAATCGCCCGGAAGATCAGGACGTGCCGTTTTATAAATAACCAGATTATCGAGCATATTACTTGGGAAAATATCAAATGAAAACGATTTACGATCGCTTTCTGTACTTGGCAGAGGCGATCCATTCAGATAGGCCGTATTGTAACGATCGCTTAATCCGCGGATGATGGCATACTTTCCATCCTGTATGGTGGCACCACTCACACGTTTCAACACATCACCGGTATTACGGTCGGGTGTACGCTTAATGGTTTCCGCGCTTACCCCGTCACTTACGCTTGCATTATTTTTTTGTTGTAACACCAGCGCTGTATTATTTTCCTTATTTAAGGTAACTACTACTTCTACCTCTGCCAGATCCTGCGATGTAGAAGGGTCAAGTAGTACATTGATATTCGTTTCTTCACCCGCCTTTACCTGAACATCGGTTACCTTTTTTGTAGTGTACGATATGTAACTGATGATAACATTAACTTTACCTGCCGGGATATTATTAATAGAGAATTTCCCATCAAAATCTGCACTGGCTCCCTTGGTTGTTCCCTCAATCATTGCTGTAGCCCCCGGCAAGGTTTCTCCGGTTTTAGCGTCTGTAATAACTCCAGCAATACGTCCATTTTGCCCCAATACAACCTGCGAAGAAAACAATACGAATGCAACTAATAAATGTTTAATGAACATCATTTCAATTTTTCCCGCAAAGAAAAAATGCCAAACTTAGCTCCTCTTAAATTTGATGTTATCAAAAGATTAATTATTTGCCTTTTCAACTCATTATTATTTAATAATTAGTTAACTTAGCTTAACGCAAGGCTGTGTACCTTTAGGCACGTAATCATTTAGTATAACTAAAAAGTATGAATAACAGTGAGTTCAAGATATTGTTGGTGGATGATGAGGCGGACATTCTCGAGTTTTTATCCTATAATTTACGTAAAGAAGAATTTACAGTCCTGATTGCTAATAACGGTAAAGAAGCTATTGAAGTTGCTAAACGCGAACAGCCTCACCTCATAGTTTTAGACGTAATGATGCCCGACATGGACGGCATTGAAACCTGTCGCGAAATACGTTCGTTAAATGGCATGAAAGATGTTTTGATTGCATTTTTAAGCGCTCGTTCAGAAGACTACACCCAAATTGCCGGGTTTGAAGTGGGGGCTGACGATTATATAACCAAACCTATCAAACCAAGGGTATTTATCAGCCGTATTAAGGCTTTGTTACGTCGTTTGCAAGCCAACGCGCCTAAAAACGAAACGCTTCAGTTTGGCACAATACGCATTGACAAGGAAAAGCATATTGTTTTTAAGGATCAGGAAGAGATTAATTTACCTAAAAAAGAATTCCGGCTATTTGTATTACTCAGCAGTAAACCAGGGAAAGTATTTACCCGCGAGTACATTCTTGAGCAGGTATGGGGCGATGAGGTAATTGTTGGTGACCGTACCATTGATGTTCATATCCGGAAATTACGCGAAAAAATAGGGGACGACTATTTTAAAACCATTAAAGGTGTAGGATATAAGTTTGAATTTTAAACCTGCACTTTAAATATCTGTACTTTCAAAAAACGAAACGGTCATTTAATGGCCGTTTTTGCTTTACGATCCGGATTCGGTTTTTTATATCTTAAAAAGGTCATTATCAATCCTAACTCTTCTTCCGTTACCTGTTCATCAGGCAAGTTGCGTTCATGAGGAGCATTTGTCACTCTGAGTTCATAGCCTTTTAATTGCTCTTCTTTAAAATCTGGCACATACATTTTCAGCCCTTCCTTTCTTGTATGGCACGACCCGCAGTTAAGATGATACAGCCGCTGTCCCTTATCGCACTGCACACGGTACCCTTCCTTTACCTCAGGTTTCATGGCTTCCGGAAATACATACGTAACGTTTTTCTGTACGGTACAAAAGCTGAAAGAACTCAGGGCTAAAAGTCCGATGCCCCTTAATACAGTAGTAGTGCTTCGTTTCGCTTTTACCCGTTTGCTAGTTTTACATTTTACTTTCATTTAAAAAATCTATTAATCGTTCTGTTCCAAAGATTGTACTCGTGCCTATTCTAAAACGCCATCATTATGGCACTCCCGGCTAACACTGTTGATTACGGTTCGTTTCATTATCAATACGAACCTCTTATTTTTCTCTTATTTAATTCCTTATAACGCGATACAGGTAAAACTGTCGGAATGCGCAACTCAGGCATTGCCTCCGTTAACGATGTCATAAAACGTATCAACGCCTTCTTTTCTAAGGACGTTAAATGAAGCGAATCAGAAGAAAGGGTTTGGTTGGGCACCAATAAACCTCTTCCTGCGCCTCCGCCGCCATCGTAAAAATCTACCACTTGTTCCAGTGTTTTAAAAACCCCATTATGCATATACGGCGCTGTTTTACTGATATTCCGTAATGTTGCTGTCCGGAAAGCCCGGTGTGTTTCTTTGGCGGGGTTAACTGCATAACGACCTTCATCTGGGCTGAGAGTTGAATATGTTACATCAGCAGGAGTACCTATTACCTCAAATTCAGATCCGATGTAAGGTGGCTTTACACCATTAAACTGGGGGACAAAATGACAGGTGGCGCATTGCGCCTTACTCATAAATAAATTAAATCCCCAGATACTTTCCTGATCCAATTCTTCTTTTCTATCCATAGCTCTGTCAAAAGGCGAATAGTAGTTGCTGAAATTACCATAGTAATAAGTAAGCGCTGAGTAAATGTGTCCGGGTTGTACTTCAGGTTCGGCAGGCGTGTGCTTTACGAGTTCCTTTAATGTTACTTTATATTCGTGGCAACTCAGAATTTTTTTCATCATTTCTTCCTCCTCACAGTTCATTTCCAGACTGTTCGTTACCACTGCTTTTGCCTGATCCTGAAGCGTAAGATGACGCCCATCCTGCATGATAAGATGATTGTAAGGAGCATTCAGTAAGCCCGGAGCATTTCTGGATAGAAAAGCGCGCTTATCAAACGCCAGGGTTACAGGCAATACCGTATCGGCAAAGTACTGTTCAGGTTTATGGCAAGAGGCGCAACTACGTTCATTATTTCCTGAAAGAAGGGGATCAAAAAATAATTGTTTGCCCAAACGTTCGATTTTGTTTAAAACAGCAGTGTCCTTTACCCGTAAAAAAAGGCCTTTGGTTTGTTGTGCATCGTAAAGACGCTTATCAAAAATAGAAACAGCTTGTTTATTTAAGGCGTAATCGAGATTACTATGACTGACTGCTTTATATTCCGCAATGCAAGCCTGATTAATAGCAAAAAGCGGATTAATATAATTTCTGATAAAATAATAGTGGTTAAACTGCGCGTAATCATCTGGTTGTTGTTCAACAAAATGAATCAGTTCATTGTACAAGGCAAGATACGTATCTGGCAAAGATTGGTCAGGGAAATCGCTGTTAAAGGCCGCGTAGAGTTCCTTCGTCTCCTTAATAAGCACCCTAAGTTCTTTTATAATTTCTTCCGGCTCCGGGTTTTCAAATCCGGTTGTGTAAACCGTAGAAAGATTTAAAAGAAATAAGCGGTTACAAAAATAAAAATGGTCGTAACGGTTAAGTGGATTCAGTATAGAATCATTAAGATAAATACCAGCGGCACTTTTTGCTTTTGTAAGCAATTCATTTACCTTAAAAACAGACGTATCGCCATCGTTAAGCAGAATAGTAGCAAGGGTTAATCCGGCGCCTTCACGACGGTAAGGTTTTTCATACTTTTCAAACACTTCTGTTTCCCATTCTACAGGTAAAGGTCCGTTAATTTGCCGGTAAAGCTGAGGCTCCAGATACCTCAACCAAAAATCAACCGCCTTCAGTTTCAGACGTGCCTGACGTATTTCCGTTAACCATTTTGCTTTGTTCTCAATCGAAAGCGCTGCATTTCCGGGTTCTGCTTTCCCAATTGCCAGAATTAAATTCCTTACCTTCTGTTTGTATTGCGTTATATAGGTTGTTGGTGTACCTGCTGTAAACCCTAAAATAAAACACCAAACCAACAAGACTGCCGATAACGCTACATTTTTTTTGTTCATGCTTATAAGAAATGTAAAAACCAGACATGTAAAAACATGTCTGGTTCTGTTACTTTATCAGGATTAATGTGTTACAGTTAGTTTAAGATTACTGATAGTTACATCACCGGCACTTACTTTAACAAAATAAGTACCACTGGCAAATGAAGCTGTTGAAAATGTCAGTTCTTGATCTCCTATTTCCAGAGTTTCATATACTGAAGCAACTTCGTGTCCGTTAACGTCATATACTTTCAGGCTTACCTGCTCTGTACGATCAAGGTTAAATTTTATTGTAGCAGTTCTGTCTGCTGGATTAGGATAGAGTTTAAGTGATTTTACTAACATCGTTTGTGATTGTAATTGCAGAGTAGTTGCATTGAGTTTTAAAACAAGGATCTGACCACCTTCCACTACTTCTCCCGGAATAGAGTAATGCGCCTGATCTACAAACAGGTATGTATTAGGTCCTAGAATTGAAGAGGCATCAATAATCCCGGATGCTTCTTCGTCCTGGGTTAAAAAAGAGGAAGCGCCTGAAACAAAGCGGGCAGGGTCGTGTTCCGCAATAGGTGTCACAATATCTTTGGCGATATCGTAACTCCACATTCTGGCTAAATAAGACTGATTTCCCGGATCTTCCTGAATCAGGATCTGACCTGTGCTGTTAATACACATGTTATCCATCATTTTGGGTCCTTCTGTTCCATCTAATACTGCTGTAATTGTTCCTCCGAGCTCTGGATTCGAAGCATTCGTAAAAGTCAGTTTCCATAAACGACTCGGACTGGTAAACGAATTGGTTGTTACAAAATAAAAATCATTAGGGCTTGATAGATTCCATGCGCCATCTTCCGGACGAAGAAAGGTTGTTACACCACTATTATTGCTTAATGTGTTAAGACTGGCTCCGCTAATTGCGGATACATTCCCCAAATCAATCAGTGTAAAAGTTGTTCCAGCCACCGGTACCGACGCGCTAGACTCCGCAAGCATACCATTTACAGAAACACCATATAATTTTCCGTTCGTTAACCCTGCCTTATCCACAGGAGTACCTGTATTGGTTTTAGCGCCAATATAGAAATAAACCTGCCCGGGAGATGAATCATCCAACAGACAAACTACTGTTTTATTCCCTGAATTAGGCTTAGCCACCGCATTCTCCCACGAGGCTTTCCCTAAATGAGGCAACTCATACGTTGAACCAGCATTTGTTCCACTGGCAATATGTGCAAAAGCGCGCCCTTCGGAACCGCTTTCTTCTCCGTTCATAAAAATTCTGTCCTGAGTTCCTAAACTGGTGGTTGAATTATAAAAAGCTGACACTTCTGGCAAATCCGCAGAGCAAAATCTTCCAAAAGCGCACAATGTTGTAGAATTAGAAGCATTGTAATTGGTGTATCCGCTACCATTCCAAAGATTAACGTTTTGAATAAGGTCTGTTCCACTAACAACAGCCAGTGTATTCTTGTTTATAATCCACTTGGACACAAATGCACCCTTCTGACCATGAGCCCGGTTAACGCCTGAAGTATTTCCCATTTCATGGTTTATCAGAAATGTAAATGTTCCATCCCCGTTATCATAAGCTCCCGTTCCGTCAGCCAAACCACACATTCTGTAGCCACCGGCTACATCTGAGGCAGTTAATACTGATGTAATAGTGCAGCCCGGTACAGACGGAATAAGGTACGGTGATTGCGACGAGCTAGTGCCGGTAATGGTTGTCTGAGCACTCAAGAAACTACTTGCTATGCAAAAAACAACTGGTAAGAATGAATAGATTTTTCTCATGTTTTTTTTCACAAAGTTAGAGGGTGTGTCACCCGGAGGATTTATCGAATACTTAGGCAGCCTTTATTAAAAGTTTAATAAAAAAAGATATATTCCGATTCCTTCAGGATTTACAAACATTCTTTTTGCAAATAGCTAACAAAAAATTAAATATGGTTTACGTTTAGAAATATGGAGGTGACTAAACTCTACTTACTGCAAAAAACATCTATACTTTTATTCAAATATTTTGATAGCATGTTTAGGATGGAACCACTGCACTCATTTCAAAAAAATACTTTTAAATCAGTTTCTACTAAGCGTTTTAGAAACAACCTCTTTCATCCAATTTCTACTGGTCAGATTGATGCCTTAACGTGCTTAATGCATTCTGTATAGTTTAATTGAGTAAACCCCCCTCTTCCTTTAGTTAATTTTGCATTCTAAAACGCTTTAATCTAGTAATTTAGCTTATCATGAAAAACATTATAACTGTTCTGGCATTATTACTTTTTCCTTATATAAGTTTGGCTCAGGGAAGTTGTCAAACAGCTGCGCCATTCTGTACCGGCACTACCTATAATTTTCCTGCTACGGTCAATGGTCCTCCTGCTCAAGCCGGGCCGGATTACGACTGTTTATTTACACAGCCCAATCCCGCATGGTACTATTTACAAATTGCCACTCCCGGCCCCTTAACCCTGACCATACAAGGTCAAATTAATGGTGGCCCCGGACAGGATGTGGATTTTGTATGCTGGGGCCCCTTTCCTAATCTGACCAACATTTGTAATAATTTAACGGCAACAAATGTGGTGGATTGCAGCTACTCAGGCAGTTTTACCGAAACGCTCACGATTCCTAATGCTCAGGTTGGTCAATTTTACATGGTGTGTATTACCAATTTTGCCAATGTGGCACAAAATATTGTTTTTAATCAACCAGTTGTCGGACCTGGTGATGGCACCACTAACTGTGCGATATTGTGTCAGGCAACTGCCGCCAATTCCGGAAGTGTTTGTACGGGGGGAAACGTTACATTAACGGCAAACACAAATACGGCGGTTACCTCGTTTACCTGGAATGGACCAGGAGGATTTACTTCCACCTTACCCAATCCGGTCATTACACCTACTGCCAGTGGCACCTATAGTCTGATAGCCACCACTTCTCAGGGCACCTGTATGGCTACTACCAACGTTACTGTTGCGTCGCTGGCCACTCCTACCATTACCAATGTCGGGGCTACATGCCAGGGAATGAGTTTTAACCTTAACGTTAGCGGAGGTCCGCCGAACCAATATAATTGGACAGGACCAAATGGGTTTACCAGTAATCAGCAAAACATACAATTTAACAATGCGGTTCCTTCTCAGTCTGGAGGCTATACCGTTACGGTTACCTCCGGATTATGTACACAAACCGCGGCTATTGTAGTCAGTGTTACACCTATGCCTACCGTTACCGCGCAAAATACAGGTCCTTACTGTCCGGGGCAAAATATTATTTTATCAGCAAACGGAGCCAGCTCATACACATGGGCCGGTCCCGGAAACTTTACATCCAATGCCCCTATTGTCAGCATTCCTGCTTCGGGTACAAGTGGCGGACTTTATACATTGGTTGGCGCCAACGGCACCTGCACCAACGCGGCAAGCTCTAATGTTGTTGTGTATCCCGCTCCTGTAATTACCATTTCTAATAATAGTCCGGTTTGCGAAAACTTTCCCCTGCAACTTAACGCCTCTGGAGGAAATACCTATTCGTGGGTTGGGCCGGGCAATTACAATACCCTTAACCAGAATCCATTTTTTGCTCAGGCTCCATTAAGCGCTAATGGTGTTTTTACAGTTATTGTTACCAGCGTTGAAGGTTGTACGGCCAGCGCCGTTACTTCGGTGAGTGTAAATGCAAAACCGAATCCGACCATACTTATACCAAATGTTTGCCTGGGAACAGACATGTTCCTTACCGCTACCGGCGGCGGAACATATAGCTGGACCGGCCCTAACGGCTTCAGTTCTACACTTGCCAACCCGGTTATTACTAACGTAACAAACGCCGCTGCAGGTTCTTATTCGGTAACCATTACGGCTCCGGGTGGATGCACAGCTACCGCTTCCGCACCCGTTCAGGTTTATCCACTCCCAGAAGTAAAAATTCTCGGAACAAACTCCTTATGTCCCGGTGGTGTATTTAGCTTCTTAGGGCAGGGCGCTAACTTCTATAAATGGCTTATCCCTCCGGGCGTTTTATCTACTGCCAACACCTACACCATTTCTACTAATGATCCATTACTTCAACCAACTTATACCCTTCAGGGCTCCGATAATAATGGCTGTATTAACTATGCTGTAATTCACCCCTTTGTATTACCACGTCCGTACGGTGTTATTACAACCACTAACAGCGGTGCCTGTGCCCCGTTGTGTACTTCCTTTAAGTTAACGACTAATGCCCCTTTAACCAGCAATTTCTGGAGTCTGGCGGGCTTAAGCACGTATAACAACAAAGATTCTGTAACTCAATGCTTCCTGAATCAGGGAGTATATCCAATCACTGTAAGAATGGTAAATCAGTATGGTTGTGAAAATACAGCAACAACAAGTGTTGAGAGTTACCCTATTCCGGTAGCCAACTTCTCCAATGATCCGGACAAACCAACAATAACAGAAGCTATGGCCAATTTTTACGACAATACAGCAAATGCCAACATCGTAAACTGGTTTTGGGATTTTACCAATATCGGGCAAGACACTTCTAGTACTAAAAATCCATCGTTTCGTTTCCCTGAAATAGGCGAATACCTTACAACATTGATTGTTACCAGCGATCATGGCTGTATGGATTCTATCACTAAAAAAATAACGGTTACAGACGATTTTTCCATCTATATTCCCAATGCGTTTACTCCAAATGGTGACGGGCAAAACGATGTGTTTGGCGCTAAAGGCACAGGCATAAAAAAATACCAGTTAAGTATATTTGACCGCTGGGGGGAACTCATTTTTACATCCAACGATTTATTGAAAGGCTGGGACGGCACCGTGAAAGGTAATCGGATCGCTCAGGATGGGGTGTATATCTGGAAAGTAAACGCCGTGAGCATTTTTGGTTCTTCTAAAGAATACAAAGGCACCGTTACTCTTATGCGTTAACAATTTGGTAACTTTGGCTTAAAATCCGTTTCATACTAAGAATGCATCTTTGGTGCATGAAAAAATGGTCTGTAGTTCTTATCACTATCCTTTTAATTTTCATTATTCAACCTGTTATAGCTGGAACCGGGAAAGATAAACCTGCCGTAGCTACTACCACCATCCGTATCAAAGTTCTTTCTGAAAAAGGAGAGGAAATACCTGGGGCGAAATTTGTTTCATCAGATATAGCTCAAGCTGTATTCTCCGATGCCGAGGGATTTGTGCAATTAACAAAATCCGGATCCTTCCAAATTAATGCTATTGGGTTTGCGCCTAAAACAATACACTCCAAAGACCTTTTTAATTTCTCAGAAGTACAACTCACTCCCATAAATTAACAAATCGGTTAATTAAATATTAAATTATCGCTTCCTTAATGTTTTCTAAACATTAAAAAATTACTTTTATACCATATTAACGTATAATAAGGTATGAAACAGGTGATTATAGTAGTAGCATTTTCTCTTCTGGGCTTGATGGGATATGCTCAAAAGCAAAACGACAAGGGATTATATGTGGATAACGATGGAAAATTACTGAGTGCTGTCATCAGTTCATTAAATAATGGGATACGTTCAGAATTGACCATTTTAAATGGGGTTGCTGAAGGAACCGCCAATTATTACGATGAAGCAGGAAATTTAATAGAGTCGGGATTTTTTGCGAATAATCAAAAACACGATAAGTGGATACGTTATAACACTAACAAAAGCATAAGCGCGATTGCGTTTTATAATGCTGGTAAAAAACATGGCACATGGTCTGTTTTTGATGAAAATGGGATTAAGCGTATGGAAATGACCTACGCTAACGGAGAAAAAACAGGCATTTGGTACACTTTTGATGAAAACGGTACTATTGCCAGTTCCAAATCATACGAACACTCCTCAAATTAACACGTACATTTCCCCTATATTTTTAAAAGGCTCCCGGATAAGGAGCCTTTTTTACTTTAAACCAACTCACACATTTTAATAACCCGATAAACGTTTAAACAGGGTTCATTACACCCGTATCATAACTTTTACTATCAGGCCACACGCCTAAAAAAGACCCTAATTATCTCACTATCAGATAAATTATTCGCTTTAGCACATTAATCTGTATTGACTGTAAAGATCACCGTCTTCTTCACCACACACCATTCAATAGCCTATTCTGAACCACTTATAATTATGCTTTAACCACTTATTAAGAAAAGCAAACCACTTACGCAAACCCAGTTTTTTTTTGCCCATTGATAATGTAGCTTTACCATACGTTCTTTAAATTTAAAAGGTCAATTTGTTAAATTGAATTTTAGAGGCCATCAGTAATAAGGGGAGAGATTGCTGGTGGTCTTTTTTATTTTATCTGAAATGAAAAATTACTTTTCTTTTTTATATCTGTTTCTTTTTGGAGGAGCCTGTTATAATGGACAAACCGTCGTTTCCTTTCAAAATTTAGCATCACAACATATCCGGTTACAGCAACTGGACAGTATTTACACCAGCGCCTTGCATCAGGATACCGGGAAATCCGTCTTTAATCATCAGGCAGAACAGTTTATCAGTTGCTACACATCCCTTATTCGGGAATTAGGACGGTTTCAAAAAAATAATGGGTTTACATTAGACCAACCGCTGAAGTACTTCCATAGACTTTACTTTAATACGAAAGGACAACTGGAATTTTATCTTTACAATTTCCCACCCAACAGTGTGACACCTCAACAGGAAGACATGTTTATCAAAAACTGTATATTATTCTTTAAGACTTATCGCTTTCCTATTAGTGCGTCGGCTCCCTTTGCTCAGTGCTGCAAGGTGCAACTCAATTAATGAGCCACTAGACTCGCTTTAAGAATACTTTCAAATAAAGACCGTCCGTCCTGATTATGAAGTTCTGCGTCGGCCGCCCGTTCAGGATGTGGCATCATCCCGAAAACGTTTTTACCAGAATTACAAATACCGGCAATATTTAAACTGGCACCATTAGGATTAGCCGCTTCGGTCACATTTCCCTGTTCATCGCAGTATTCAAACAAAATCTGTCCATTGGCTTTTAACTGCTCTAAGGTAGTGGTATCTGCATAGAATTTACCCTCACCATGCGCTATAGGAATTCTAAGCGGTTTATTCTGAGACACATGGGCTGTTAACAGCGTATCTTTGTTTGTTGTTTTTATAAAAACATTTTTACAAATGAATTTACGGGAATTGTTATGTAATAACGCACCGGGAAGTAATCCGCTTTCGCATAAAATCTGGAACCCGTTACACACACCAAATAAGAATCCACCTTTAGACGCGTGTTCCATTACACTGCTCATAATCGGGGAAAAGCGTGCAATGGCACCACTACGCAGGTAATCGCCATAGCTAAATCCCCCTGGAAGTATAATGTGCGTACATCCCTCCAAATCGGTATTTTTATGCCATAACTTAACCGTGTCTTGTTTCATAACATCACGGAGTACATATACCATATCCTCATCACAATTGGATCCTGGGAAAACAACAACGCCAAATTTCATACAACTTGTAAAGTAATAATTGAGGTACAAATTTATAAAAAACCCTTACAATCTATCTTTCATGTTTTAAACAAAATATACCATAAATATGGTAGAGGAACGGCCTGTTTTAAATTGTAATTTTAATGTGTGAAGAGTGTATTGGATTTAAAACCAGGAGAAACAGGCGTTATTCAGGCTTTTGCCAATGATAATGACTTAAAAAACAAACTTATTGGAATGGGGTGCCTTCCGGGAGAAAATATCCGGATCAGTAAGGCCGCCCCCCTTGGTTGTCCTATTGCCATAGATATTGCCGGCTACGAGTTATCGCTGCGGAAAGATGAAGCCGCCTGTATCTTAATTGAAACTGACCGTTGATCGTTTGTGCCTGAAGGGATTCCTATAAAACAGCTTCAAATTGCCCTTGTTGGTAATCCAAACAGCGGAAAATCAACTCTTTTTAATGCTTTAACGGGCTTAAACCAGAAAACCGGAAATTATGCCGGTGTAACTGTAGATAAATACACCGGGACTTCTGTTTTTGAGGCCGGCGGAATACCTTACCAATTCAGCATAACAGACTTACCTGGCATATACAGCCTGTTTGCCAAAGCACCAGACGAAGAAGTAACCGCCAAAGCCTTGCTGGAAGAGGTCACCGAAACCGATGTGATTGTTGTTGTAACCGATGCGTCAAATCTTAAACGAAATTTATTACTGAGTACTCAGGTTCTCGATCTCCGTCGTCCAACAGTGGTGGTGCTTAACATGATTGATGAGGCTGAAAAACAAGGTATTTTTATAGACATTGCAAGCCTGCAGAATGATCTGGGCGTAGAGGTGATTCCTGTAAATTCAAGACAAAAACAAGGCATTGACGCGCTGCGGCAAGCTATTATAAAAGCCGGAACCAGCAACGTATCGTTCTATGATATTAAAGCCGCCAGTCGTTTCGAGGAAGGTAAAAAAGGTTTTAAAGAGTTACTTAAACTTCAATTCGGGACACAAGCTGAGGCACTGAAACTCTATGAAAGCGGAGACACATTATACCGTTACAACGCCATACAATACATACTTACGAAATCACTTAAAACACCGGAACAACTGCGTTTAAAACAATTAAGCGCCCGCATTGACAAAGTATTGACGCACCGTTGGTGGGGGTATCTTATTTTTCTGGCCGTTTTAACACTTATCTTCCAGAGTATCTTTACTCTTTCCGAAATACCTATGGGATGGATAGAAGAAGGGGTTATATGGACGCAACAGTTTTTAAGCGGTCACCTTCCCCGCGGTGAATTTAGCAACTTACTCATTAACGGAGTGATAGCAGGAATAGGCGGTGTAGTCATATTTATTCCGCAAATAGCTCTGCTCTTTCTTTTTATTGGCATACTTGAAGACAGTGGCTACATGGCTCGTGTGAGTTTTATAATGGACCGCTTAATGCGTCCATTCGGATTAAACGGCAAATCCGTTATTCCTTTAATGAGTGGCGTAGCCTGTGCAGTTCCCTCTATTATGGGCACCCGTACCATCAGTAACTTTAAAGAGCGTTTAATTACCATTCTTGCGCTTCCGCTTATTAGTTGCTCGGCTCGTTTACCGGTTTACACCCTTATTATTTCGGTTATGATTCCGGAAAATCCTCATGGGTCTGTTTTCTTTAACAACAAAGGGTTTATTTTACTGGCATTGTATCTGATGGGATTTGCTGCGGCTTTACTGGTGGCTTGGATTTCACAGAAACTTATCCGGCAAACCTCGCGTTCCTATTTTATTATGGAGTTACCCCTTTACAGAAAACCTCAAGGGAAAAACCTGTTTATTCTGGTGTACAATAAAGTCAGAATTTTCCTCTTCGATGCCGGAAAAATCATCTTGTCCATCTCTATCGTGTTATGGTTTTTAAGTTCACATGGCTCAGACACATTCAATACTATCAGCCAGCAACAAGCAAAAACCGAAACCGCGTCAAACGAACAATTGTTACTGGAGCATTCTTACGCCGGACAAATGGGAAAGTTTATTGAGCCGGTCATTAAACCTCTTGGCTTCGACTGGAAAATTGGCATTGCCTTATTAACCTCTTTTGCCGCCCGCGAAGTGTTTGTTGGCACCATGGCTACCATTTATAATGCCAATGATGCTGAAAATACAGATACTATACGTGATAAAATCAGCAATGAAAAAGATCAGATAAGTGGTGCTCCCGTCTATAATACAGCCGTTTGCTGGAGTTTACTGATTTTTTACGCATTTGCAATGCAATGCATGAGCACAATGGCCGTTGTAAAAAGGGAAACCGGTAGTTGGAAATGGGTATTCATTCAGTTTTTATTTATGACTGTACTGGCTTACGGTGGCGCCTTTAGCGTTTATCAGTTATTGAGCTAAAAATATCTGCCCACTGTTTAATTACCTACAAAAACAAGTAAGTTGCTTCTGAATATTGTATAATTACCACAGTAATTTTGATTTGATCAGGATTTTGTAATTTATTCCTTCCCCCTTTTTAGCTTTAAATGTAGCCTTTGCCGATATAAAACCGCATGTACTAGAAACGGAAACAAGCTATTACACTCACATATAATTTTAGTAAAATCAAAAGCCTCTTTTATAAACACCCCCTTTCACTTTACCAAGTATTATAATTTATCTGAAAAACAGAATAATTTTACATCGTCTACCAAAACAACTTTTTATTTTATGTGTCAGGAAAGCCGGAATTACAAAACCTCACTAGCAGTAGCAATTGCATTATTGATTGCAGCAAGCGTATTTTTAACTTTAGCAATAGCCGCCAATTTGAGGTCATGGCGTAACATCCCTTTTTTTACCTGTGTAAGCTGCGTTGCCTTATCTTTATTAGCATTAGCGCTTTGTCTTGGTGCCAGAGGTCAAATCTGGGCACTTTTGGGGCATAACGAACTGAGTCGTTTAAAAAATTGTGCGCAGAACAACGCTTGTGCAGATTTGTACAGATCTATTCTGAATCAGCTTCGTATTTGTCACGCATCCGCAATAACACTTTGCCTAACCTTAGCTACTTCTGCACTAAGTGCCTGGCGTTTCATAGCCGGAGCCATAGCACTTGGCGCTTCTGTAGTTCTGGTTATTGCGCTTATTGCGCTTCTAATCCGGCTCCGCGGGTTGTTAACTCAGTACGAATCGTGTTAATCACGCATTCCTATAACATAAAAGACTCTTTTGGTTGTAAGAGTTCTCGCACCTACTGATGCGATAGGTTATGGATAGAAAAATGAAATCCAAATACATTTAACCTCCTGCTGACCAAAGAATAAACATTACGGTTCTTTTGTTACGTACCAATCCTATTGATGCAATATAATCCCTGTTTAAGACATTAGGATACCTACATCTTTCCGCACCCACAATCCGAACGCAAACAGGTCACCTGAATTTTATTGGCCGCCTTATTTGAAACCAGGATATCGGGATTTTTTTTAGAAGAAAGCCGCATTGTTTCGTCAAATGGTGTAATTCTTTCTACTGTAAATTTATCGTTTAAGCCAATGTGATTATCCGACAGGTAATTCAGAAACAATTCGCTGTGTTCACTTACTCCTAAAATCACCACCCGGCATCCCTCCACGCTTTTAGATAAAGGGCGACGCTGTGATTTGGGCATGTTTCCATCTTTATCCGGAATAGGATCACCATGCGGATCAAAAGAGGGATAATTTAAAAACGCATCCAGTTTTTCAATCAGCTTCGGAGACTGTATATGTTCCAGTTGTTCCGCTACATCATGTACCTCATGCCAATTAAAATCCAGTTTCTCATATAAAAACGTTTCCCATAAGCGGTGCTTTCTAACTATTTCAATGGCCAGTTTTCTGCCTGAGGTCTGTAACCGTATTTTTCCATAACGTTCGTGCGTAATTAATTTCTTATCCTTCAGTTTTTTGAGCATATCGTTTACCGTTGCCGGTTTCACGCCCAGATAGGCCGCCAGTTCATTTGTACCGGCTTCTGGCTTAGTATCCTTTTCAACCATCAGGTGATACAACGCCTTAAGATAATTCTCTTCGGTATAAGAAAGCATAAGCAAAAATAATCAAAAAAACAGATACAATTTGTTAGATGTGCCTAACTTTTATAATTTTATAAGCATAAAAATAAAATTATATGAGCCGAATTTTACTACTCACATTCTTTCTCCTGATTTACGGATTGGCAGCTAAAGCGCAGAACAATACATTGTATGGGAAAGTAAAATCAGGGAGAGAACCCTTGCCGTATGTTATTGTATTTATTGAGGAACTAAAAAAAGGCGCACAAACGGATAGTTCCGGCATCTTTAAAATAGATCAGTTACCGGAAGGCACTTTTACCATTAAAGTAAAGGCTATTGGCTATGAATCATTAACAAAACAAATAACTATCACGAATCACTACTCAGAAGAATTACTGCTTAATCTTACCGAAGACAAACACCTGAATCTGGATGAGGTAGTCGTTTCAGGCACCCTAAAGGAAATTTCCCGTCCCGAAAGTGCCGTCCCTGTTGAAATCTATAATTCCTGTTTCTTTAAATCCAATCCAACTCCTTCCCTCTTCGAATCGTTGCAAAATATAAACGGTGTCAGACCCCAGGTGAATTGCAATATTTGTAATACCGGCGACATTCATATCAATGGTCTGGAAGGCCCCTATACCATGGTATTAATAGACGGGATGCCAATTGTAAGCGGCTTGGCCTCTGTATATGGGCTTACCGGCATTCCGCAAGCTATAATAGAACGTGTGGAACTTGTGAAAGGTCCAGCCTCTACCTTGTACGGTTCAGAGGCTGTTGGTGGCTTACTGAATGTGATTACTAAAAGTCCGGACAAGGCCCCACTATTTGCCGGCGATGTATCAACCACCAACTGGAAAGAACTAAACACAGACATTAGTACGCGCGTTGGCATTGGCAAAAACACTCACATTCTGGCCGGCATTAATGTCTTCAACTACCAAACCCCTATTGATAATAACGGCGATGGCTTTACCGACGTTACGCTTCAGCAGCGATTTTCCGCCTTTAATAAATGGCAATTTATCAGAAAAGAAGGGCGCCTTTTTTCACTTGCAGGCCGATATGTATATGAAGACCGATGGGGAGGAGATATGCGCTGGAAAAAACAGTTCCGTGGCGGAGACAGCCTTTACGGCGAGAGCATTTATACCAACAGATTTGAGTGGTATGGCACCTATCAGTTACCGTTACGTGAAAAAATACTCTTCCAGTTTAGCGCAAACCGTCACGAACAAAACAGTTACTATGGCACTACTCCCTATATGGGCTTACAACATATCGGCTTTATACAAGTCCTTTGGTTTAAAACAATTGGCCGGCATGACCTTCTTTTTGGCAGTGCCTTCCGCTATACATGGTACGACGATAATACAGTGGCAACAACTGCTTTCGACGCAACGGCATATCCAAAAAATCAACCATCGCAACAACGGTTGCCAGGGGCATTTATTCAGGATGAATGGAAAATAAACTCCAACCATAAACTATTAATAGGATTAAGAACCGACCATAATCATTTACATGGTATTGTTTTGACTCCACGGTTAAACTACAAGTTTAACACTTCCGATCAGAAAGCAATACTAAGAGTTAGCACTGGTAGCGGGTACAGAGTAGCCAATATTTTTACGGAAGACCACGCTGCCCTTACAGGCGCCAGGCAAGTTGTGTTCAAGGAAACACTCCGCCCCGAAACCTCCTGGAACATCAACATCAATAGTGTTACATCATTTTATAAAAATTCATCGAATAGTGTCCATCTCGACATGACCTTATTTTATACCCATTTCTACAATCGCATTCTTCCTGACTATGAAACAAATCCCAATCAGATTCTTTACACCAACTTAGACGGACATGCCACTTCAAAAGGCATCAGCATCAATATTGATGCTACTATTGGGAAACATTTTAAAGTTATGGCCGGAAGCACAGTAATGGATGTTTCCGTTACCCGGCAAGGTGTTACCCGCCGGCAACCACTTACCGAACAATATACCGGAACCTGGACTATTGGTTATACATTGGCTCGTCCAGGCCTGACAATTGACTATACCGGCAACATCTACGGTCCTATGTTATTACCATTATTAGGGCCTTTAGACTCAAGACCTTCTGAATCACCCGTGTGGAGCATCCAGAATATTCAGATTACCAAACGGTTTAAAAACAAAATAGAATTATACGCGGGGATAAAAAATCTGCTAAACTACACGCCTCCGGCCAATAGCATTGCGCGGGCATTTGATCCTTTTGACAAACAGGTAACTTTTGACACACAAGGCCAAGCTATTCCAACTCCCAATAATCCGGAGGCGCTTACGTTTGATCCTAATTATGTATTCGCACCCAATCAGGGCATTAGAGGGTTTATTGGTTTACGGTTCACGCTTCCCTGACTTATAGTAATGAATACTTTACTAAACTACTCGTTTTCTGAATCGGCCACTATCGTAACCGGGCCATCATTAACTAACTCTACCTGCATATTAGCGCCAAACACTCCTGTTTTGCAGGGCTTTCCCATCCGTTCGTTTAGTTTACTGATAAAATACTCATAAAGCGGAATGGCTTTTTCTGGTCGTGCCGCGCGGAGATAGGAAGGACGATTTCCCTTCTTAATATCTGCAAATAAAGTAAACTGGCTAATTAATAACACTTCACCGTTGTTATCCATCACCGATTTATTCATCTTTCCGGCTTCATCAGCAAATAAACGCATATTAATCAGTTTTTGAACTAACCAATCTACTTCCTTTTGCGTGTCGGTTTCTTCGATGCCCAAAAGCACGACAAGTCCATTTCCAATTGAACCCAATACCTGTCCTGATACACTTACAGATGCCGAACTCACGCGTTGAATAACTATTCGCATATTTTTTATAAATTTACTGTATCTCATCAAAAATGAAACAATTATTTTTCCTTTTAACAGCAGTTGGTATTTTAACCTCCTGCACAAAAAAAAACGAAGATCCGGCCCCAACACCTACGTCAACAACTGGCGCAAGTGGCAATGGTTGCCCTACTTGTACGTTTCCGGACACAGTATTTACACCTTCTTCTGGTTCAGGACCACGTCTTATTTTTAAATTCAAATTCGACAGCACACAAGTACGATTAAACAATATTGGTCAACCTACGGTAGTGGCACCGGGTAATGCCGCGTACTCGCCCAAATTTAATGGCATGAGCGCGCATTATATTGAACTGGCGCCTGCCGACTTAACCCCGCTTGGAAGTGGCAAAGTGCTTTACAGAGCCGAAGAAACCAATTGTGGCGGCAGTGATGCTATTACATTCTGTAAATCGGTAGTGGTTAAAGAAAATGAGGTGTTTTATTCTGTTCCCTTAAGCCAGGTGGCCGGAACTTATAAATGGCTGCGTGTATCTCTGGCTTATCAGAATTATGATATTCCCGTACGCAATAGTTCTGTTGGCACCATTAACGGTACCATTGCCTCATTTTTAGGATTCAATACCTACGTTACAAAATATAAAGTAAAAGGCAATGCCGTTATGACCCCAACGGCGGGAGGAGGTCCAGGAAACCACCCTCAGGGTTACTGGGGATTTTACACCAATGTGCTTGGCGTACCCATTAAACTGGACGGACAAAATGCCGCGGGAGCTACTACTGTTGTTAATCCTAACCCTTCCTCTCCCATTCCGGCAGGGTCCTGCGTTGTAACGGGTGAATTTTTCAGCACAGCCGCTGGCCTTAAACAACCTTTGGCAATCACAGGAAATGAAACGCAGGATATTATCATTACCGTTTCGTTAAGTACCAATAAAAGTTTTGAATGGAAAGAACTCTCTGCTGATGGCTTATTTGAACCAGAAATCGGCGAGTTACCGGTTGATATGGGCATAAGGGGAATGATCCCTAAATATTAAAACTACTGATACTATGAAAAAATTTATCCTGACTGTTGCTTTTACCACCATAATAATAGCTGGTAAATTAAACGCGCAAACGGTTTACGTTACCGAAAATGGTAAAAAGTACCATGCTAAAAACTGTGATCTGGCTAAAACCGGGAAAAAAGGGATTACCCTTGATGAAGCTAAGAAGGGACATTACGACCCCTGCAAACATTGCAAAGCAGAAGCGATAACCCCTCAGGAAAAGAAAACCATGGACAAAGATAAGGATAAGCCAAAAGCGAAATAGCGCAGCCCTATCATACTTCATTTGTTCTGTTAAGTAAATTAAGGTCCAACATCATTCTGTTGTCCGTTAGCATTATCTGATACACGACCATGATTGTTTTTGGCAGTAGTTACCAACGCCGTGACATGTGCTACCATCCTGTTATACTCCCCATCCAGTTGTCCTCTTTCGGCCACACTCATTCCTCCCTGATTAGCAGAATAGACCCCGCCCCAGTATTTATGGTAACGATTAACGCCTACCACTAACGTAGCGTGTAGTCGCGCTTCTGCACCAACACCGGTAAATAAAGCGTCACAAAGTTGATTTGCGGTGTTCTGATCCACTCTTAATCCTGCCGGTGTAGTAACCGCATCATTAAACGTTGTAAAATGCAAATTAGCAGTTCCATTAATGGCTTGACCGGCTATTCCTAAATGTTGCAACCAGTTTTGCCGGGTTATGGTACACTGCCGCCCATAAACCAGTGCCAAACGGGCCTGAACCGTCGCTAAATCAGCTCCGGCCCCTAAATTCAGACGAATAGCATTTATTGTACCCGGCAAAAGCCGACCATTATTCTGATAGGCCTGATACGCTGCCTGAATAGCTGCGGCACGTTGAGCTACCCTCTGTGCTACTTTAGCCGTAATAGCTTGCGTAAACGCTGCCGGCATAGCGGCTCTACCCGGCCAGGTGGCCTGAGCCGATGCCTGATACGTTCTTGCCGCAGGTGCGGCAGCTTCATAATGGTCCGCTCCCGCCTCAACAGCCGTATTCCATTCCGGACGTCCCGCCTCCAATGAATGATCTTCACTATACTCCAGAATCGCGTAATAATCGTCCGTCACATCATAATCCGCATCCGCAACTACTGCCGCCACCAATGCCGCGTGAAGTCCCTGAAGATGAGTATAATCTGCCGCCGAAAAATTATTTGGATCTATATCATTTGCAGCCATCATAGCATCAAGATTTACTCTTTCTGCAGGAGGGAAGGAGATGTTTCCATCTTCATCTGTTGCTCTTTGTACAGGTTGCGAAGCATTAACCATTAACTGAACGGTTTGTTGTTGCTGCACCCTATGGCTATTTGTCGCCATCCGCTGAATACTTTGCTGCTCCTGCGCGTAAGGGCGATTATCATTAAACAGAATAGCACTCCGGTTAGTGCTCGGGGCACTTTTAACTACCGGTTCACCGGCTCGCCTTTCTGGTATTTTATTTAAACCGACACGTTGCGTCATGTTTTGGTCATAGTTGGTGTACAATGAAGATAAGACAATCTTTTTACATTGTTCCAATTAACCAAAAACCTTCTTCATTCTGCCGTTTGTACAGATCGTGCCTGATTTACCAACTGCTTTATACAAAACAGAGAATAGTTCTACTCCATGTTCACAAATCTTATAACCTGCCTGTACCCGTTGTGTTTATTAAGCATCTCTAAAACATAAACACCGGGCGCAGCCAGGAGTTTATACTGTTGAGGGCTAATCGCCACCAATGGCATTTCATGCCCTGAAAGGTCCTTACAGCGTACACTTATCTCCTCCGTTTCGCCGCTAATACGAAAATCGCCTTTAGACGGATTTGGATACACTTGTACTCCCTTCCCGGTTAAATCATTTTCATTTAGTGTTGCCGTAAGGCAGGCGCCATTTGTCAGCAAGTACTGACTTTTAGGGGTAGGAGTCGCTAATAAACCATACGCCGGGTTATTTACAATATCGTTTCCATAAGTACTCAGGCTGTTAAACATACCATTTGTTGATACCTGACGATTAGGACAACCATCATGATCCCAGCTCCAGGCCAGCCAGCCGACTTTTTTCTGTTGGCAAAATTTAAGCAGAGGCTTATAGTTCAGATTATACTGACACATTGTTACATCATCTTGTTGATTGGCTATTTCGCCCAGTACAAATGGGATATTTTGCGTCAACACATTATTTATTTTCGTTGCCATTTGTAAACTATCGTTATTCGCGTAACCATACCAATATGCATGAGCACTGAATATCAGATTATGTTTGGGATCGGCGGTAATTAAACTCGCAGCCGTGCCACTGGTTATAAAAGCATCAGAGTTTTGTCCGCAATCAGGAGCATCAATCATTAAAGGGAAGTCAAATCCCGACACATTACGCAAGTTACCAATAATGGTTTGGTAAGTAGTTTTATAAGCCGTTAATGCTGTGGCAGGATTAGAGGTCCAGTTTACCTGTAATGCTTCATTTGCAATATTTACAATAACATTTTGTTTATATTTAGTCAGGAGCGGAAACACAGAACTGTTTGTCCACCAGCCTGAACCATTTAGCAGATTAGTATGATTGTTGGCACAGGTAAAGTCATGTAACTCTACAATAGCAATCATCTTGTATTGTTTACATTTACTGAGTGCACTATCTAATGCCACATAATTATAATAAACACTGGCTCCCGGATTACTCCAGTACCAAGCCAGGCGTACCACATTTGCCCCCGTCTGCGCAATCTGGTCAATCTTGAGGTCACTAAGTGTATATCCCCAGTTGTAAGGCGCATAATTGATGCCTTTTAATGTTAATGTATCATTACAAGGGCCTAATATGTACTTTCCACTGGTGTGAATAAAATTACTCACCTGGGCCGGCAGATAATTCAGACTAAAAGCTAACAAAAAACTGAGATAAAGATTCTTCATAGTTACGTATTTATGTTACAAAGGTAACCCACTGCATAATTTTGCCTATCACCTGATTTGGTGATTTTATACCCTGCGATTTTTAATACCTTTGAAACTCATCTGATACGTTGCATTCATATAAATATAGTCTTCTTTTTTTTCTAAGCGTCTTTTCTGTATTTGGACAAATATCTGAGAACGACTTTATTCTCAGCAATGCTACTTTCAGAAACTACTCCATGAAAAACGGTTTGTCTTCCAATTACTGTTATGATGTATTGCAAGACAGGAAAGGATACATGTGGATAGCAACGTTTAATGGGCTTACCCGCTTTAATGGTACTAACTGGCAGTACTTCCGCCAACAGCGTCCCAAACACCACACTTTACCCGCAAACTGGGTAACAGACATAGAAGAAGACAGGAAAGGTCATATCTGGATAAATACGGATGGAGGCGTTGCCGTCTATTATCCGGAAACTGACTCTTTGCTATCATTTAAAGAACCCGTGAAGGGATGGGGAAAAATAAGTCCGGTTACCGAAAACGAACTGATCATTTCTTCCTGGACCGGCTTAGACCAATATAGAACCAATGGAAGTACCCTAACCACACTAAAACATTACAAAGAAAGTGAACGTAATTCGTTTCCCTGTATTTTCAAAGATGCTAATGGAGGCATCTGGGCATGTCCCGAAGATAATCCAAGCCTTATTTATATAAACCCAAAAACCAAGACACTAATCTATAACAATAGTATTTATCTGGAAGGGAAACCGCAACAGATTATCATTACATCCATTAGCTCCTTCTCAAAAGACACACTGCTTTTGTGCACAAAGAACAAGGGCATTCTGAAATACGCTGTTAAAAGTAATACCGCTTCCTGTTTTTTCAATCCATCTCCAGAAAAAGAAATCACTTTCACCTGCGCCACTTTATACCAGATAAAAAACGAAACCTTCCTCTTTGCAGGAACAAGTACTCAGGGTCTTTACTGCAAAAGTATAAGCAGTGGGAAAACCTGGCAATTTCGTGCTGATCATAATAATCCTGGCAGTATTCTATCCGATCACATTACCACCCTTTGCAGCGATAACAACGCCGGACTCTGGGCAGGCACCAGCATGGGACTTAGTTACTTTCACCCCTCTGCGCAAAACACCCGCTTTTATTATTTTTACAATAACCCAGTCATTCCTGCCGGAAGTGTTTTTAATTGTGTTCAACCTATTGATGAATACACGTTCCTGATCGGAACTGAACATCACGGTTTATTCCTGCATTCCGCATTAAATACGACAACTCAACTTTTATCACGTCCGCCGCAGTTCAAACACGGGCGCATCAACGCTATTGAGCCCTCAGGGAAAGACTTTCTGATTGCAGGTGACGATGGCCTGTTTTTGTTTTCAACAGAACACAGATCTCTTCATCCCTTCTTAACAGGCAAACAACACTTTTCTGAAAAAACGATAAAGGCCAAAATACTATCAGAACAACTAACCGGTATTTGTACCTTCAACGGCCTTGTGATATATAACCACCGGGAAAACAAATTCGTTTTTGACGAACGCGTAAACAACAAAGCAGATACTGAAAAAAAAATATGCAAAGATGTATTACTCTACCGCGACAAATTATGGGTACTTCGTTTTTTCAATGGTTGGGATGTTTACGAATGGCCTTCCCTGAAACACCTTTACTCCGCGCCTGACACGCTACTAGCGAAACCCATTGACTACCACAGTCTGGCAAGGTGTAGCAGCGAAGTAGTTATTGCCAGCAGTCGCGGCCTTTTCCTGTGCGACATCAATCATCCGGAAAAATTCCGGTGGCTTAAAACACAGGATGGCCTGGAGGGTGACGAGATTGAAAACTGTTCGACTGCGGACGGAACCAATTTATACTACACTACACCGGAAGGGCTCTACCGATACGCTATTCATCAGAAACAAAGTTCCCGTATCTGCACCTACGAAAACTATCCGCAAAAGTGGTTTAATCAATTAACGTTTTCCACAAATCAACTCCTGATTGGAACCGTTTCGAATTACTTTCTGGTACATGCGCCCCGACTTAAATTTATGAACCCGCTCACTCCTTCACTGACACCTGAATACATACTGATTAATGGAAAAAAACGCCTCACGGTGACAGATACCTTTTTCCTTGATTATAAAGAAAATAACATCTCTCTTTTTATGGGGGCATTGAGTTTTCCGGACGCAACCCGAAACAAATGGCTGTACCAATTGAATTATCCGGACACCACACCCGTTGAAATCAGCGATGGCCAAATTAAACTATTTAATTTACCACCATTCCATTATGAACTTAAAATATGGTCATTTAACAGTCAGGGAAAACGCTCAGAAAAAATAAAACACTTACATTTTTTTATCAAAGAACCATTTTACACCACCTGGCGATTCTGGTTACTCTTACTTATTGGTGTTTCAGGAATTGTGGCTGCATTTATATTTTACAGATACAAACAGCATCAGCGGCTTACACGAATACGCAATCAAATTTCAAGAGATTTGCACGATGAATTAGGTGCCAATGTCAGCAGTATTCACATCATGGCAAGAATGCTGATTGAAAAACAAAAACAACACCCTGAGCCGGCCCTGGAAAACATTTCCCGTTATTCTGTTCAAATTAACGATACAATCAATGACATTATCTGGAACATCAACCCGCAATTTGACTCATTGCAGGAACTTTGCAAGCGTATGGCCCGCTTTGCTTCAGAAACATTGGAAGCCGCACAATTACACTACACATTAGATCTGCCGGAACAATTCCCCGACCGGATACTGGACAACAGGATAAAATATCACCTATACTTAATTTTTAAAGAAGCGGTGAATAATACTGCCAAGTACTCCGGCGCAAACAATGTAAATATTGTGATTGAAACCGGTGAACGCTACTTTGCCTTTAAACTGAAAGATAATGGTTGTGGATTTGACGAATTGGCACCTGTTAAAGGAAATGGCATACACAACATGAAGAGCAGAGCTAAAGAAATTAACGCTTACCTTTCCATCACTTCCGAATCAGGTAAAGGAACAACCATACAACTCAACATTAAATTATAATGACACACATAATACTATTTGAAGATAAGCCAAATATGCGGGAGTCTATACAATTACTAATAGACAGTGAACCGGATCTTAAACTAATTGCCATGTTTCCCAACTGCAGTAACGCAGCAGATCATATCCGCCAACATACTCCTGATGTAGTACTAATGGATATTGACATGCCGGTTGTAAACGGAATAGAAGGTGTGAAACAAATTAAATCCGTTAAACCAGATACCCAAATTATTATGCTAACCGTTTTTGAAGACGATGAAAAAATCTTTGAATCCATTAAAGCCGGGGCTGATGGTTATATATTAAAAAAATCCATTGCTTCGGAGTTACTTAACGCCATCCGGAATGCTACTATTGGCGGGTCATCTATAAGTCCGGGAGTTGCAACAAAAGTACTACAGGCATTCCGTCAAAAAAACACTATCCCAGGAGCCGAAACATTTTCACTCAGCAAGCGCGAGCAGGAAGTATTGGAACGATTAACTAAAGGATATTCTTATAAAAAAATAGCAGCTGACTTGTTTGTGTCGGTAGATACGATCGGCTCGCACATGAAAAACATCTACTCAAAATTACAGGTTAATTCAGGCCCTGAAGCAGTAGCCAAAGCGCTGAAATACAAAATTGTAAAAGGCGATTAATTAGTGTTCACTTTTTTATCAGCACACCATCTCTCATAACTGGTATAACCGGGCACTGATTGGGGGTAAGGCAATACTTAATATCTCTTTCCAGATCCAGTTTAGCCAGCCGGTTTCGGTGCGAAGAATTAGACAGAAAACCAAACAGATCGTGTTTAGCCAGATGATATAAATGTCCTGCAGCAATAGCGCTGTCGCAATGCACATCAAATCCTTCTTTATTGATTAACGCATCGGCTACCGCTCCTGCAAACAAGGTATCTTCGAGATTAAACTTATTTTTCCAACCTGCACATAACAAAATAACATTCCGCTTCTGCTCTCTGAGGTACTCCGTTAAAACATCCAGATTCAGGAAACTGCCAATAACTATTTCGGACGCGTTACACGCCGCGGCTATTGCCTGTGTTCCGTTTGTTGTACTTATGGCTATGGTTTTCCCTTTCACTTTGTTATTCATATAACCGAAGGGACTATTACCTAACTCAAACCCCTCTATCATTTCGCCATTACGTTCAGCAGCCGCCATATATCCTTTTTCCTGAAGTGCTTTGGCTTCTTCCACCGTGGCTACAGGTATCATTTTTGATACCCCGTTGTAAAACGCTGTTGTAATGGCTGATGTAGCACGAAGAATATCAATAACCACAACAATGGCATCATCATTATGAAATAAATGATACGCTTGAGGGGTATAACATACTTCTACCTGAGGCATACTCTTACTTTTTAATAAAAGGGATTTTGGTCACTTTTGCCTTGATGGCTTTATCGCGTATGCTGATGTAAATTTCTGTATCCGCTTTAGCAAAAGCCGTTTCCACATAACCTAACCCTATCGCTTTGTTTAATGTGGGGCTTTGGGTTCCTGAGGTCACCTTGCCTATTGTTTTTCCCGATGCGTCAGTAATCACATAATCGTGACGCGGAATACCACGGTCTATCATTTCAAAACCGATTAGTTTACGGGTTACGACATTTGTCTTTTGAGACTCAATAGCGGCACGGTTGGTGAAGTCCTTGGTGAATTTTGTAATCCATCCCAATCCGGCTTCTATCGGCGATGTAGTATCATCAATGTCATTGCCATATAAACAGAAACCCATCTCCAAGCGCAGAGTATCCCTTGCTCCCAATCCGATAGGTTTAATACCAAATGGCTCACCTGCTTTGAAAATAGCATCCCACATTTGTTCAGCGTACTGATTTTCGAAATATATCTCAAAACCACCGGCGCCAGTATATCCGGTATTTGAAATAACTACATTGTCCACACCATTAAATGTCCCTTTAACAAAACTGTAGTATGGTATTTCAGACAGATTTACTGTTGTCAGTTTCTGAAGCGTATCTATTGCCTTAGGTCCCTGAATAGCCAGTAATGAAGTATCGTCCGAAATATCCTTCATACTTACATTTTTTGTATTATGCTGACTAATCCAATTCCAGTCTTTTTCAATATTGCTGGCATTTACTACCAGCATATAGGTTTCCTCATCTATTTTATAGACAATCAAATCATCCACTATACCTCCGGTTGCATTTGGCAGGCAGGAATATTGCGCTTTTCCGGGCGTTAATACTGCCGCGTCATTACTGGTTACGCGTTGTATGAGGTCTAACGCATCGGCGCCTTTTAAAATAAATTCGCCCATGTGGCTAACATCAAAAACGCCCACACCGTTACGCACAGTATGATGTTCTTCGTTTAAACCGCTATAAGATACAGGCATATTGTAGCCTGCAAAAGGAACCATTTTTGCCCCTAAGGAGATGTGTTTTGATGTTAACGCTGTCGCTTTCATAAGTAGATGAATTGCAAAAGTACATTTTTTTAGGTTTTATCCATTCATTGTTAAAGAAATGCGGAAAGTCGGATCGTAATGTGGTGTTTGGCACATGAACCAACCCTTTTCTGGGCTCTATAAAAATTACGTAATAGACTGATTGTATTGCCGTTGCGAGTCACTACCGCTTATTTAAACCGTTTACAAATTAGCTTACAATCCCTCACATAAAGGCTTCTTAACAAGCAGTTATTAATTTTTTAGTTAAAAACCCCGTCTGGCAGTCAATTTTATAGTAATTTTGATCCCTGTTTTAAGAAAATCCCTCATGGGCAATCATCAACATGGTCATTTGAATAAAATTACATTCGGTGGCCTTCTGGTAACACTAGGTATCATTTACGGTGATATCGGAACTTCTCCCCTATACGTATTAAAAGCTATTGTAGGAGACGAACCAATTAACGCGGAACTGGTTAAAGGTGCCATCAGCGCCATTTTCTGGACGCTGACACTACAAACAACCGTAAAATATGTTATTCTAACGCTTAGGGCTGACAACAAAGGGGAAGGCGGGATTTTTTCATTATACACACTTGTACGCCGTAGTAAATTCAAATGGTTACTGGTACCTGCCATCATAGGTGGCAGTGCCTTATTAGCCGATGGCATCATTACCCCGCCTATTTCGGTTGCTGCTGCCATTGAGGGACTACAACGTGTAAAACCTAATATACAAACAGTCCCCATTGTTATCGGGATTTTGATTGGATTATTCACCATTCAGCGTTTTGGCTCCAAATGGGTAGGCCGGGCATTCGGGCCAATCATGCTCATTTGGTTTCTGATGTTAGGTGTTTTAGGCATTAGTAAAATGGTTACAAACTGGAGTGTGCTGGAAGCACTTAATCCTTACTACACCTATAAGTTATTAAGTACACATAGTCAGGGATTATTAATACTGGGTGCTGTATTTCTTTGTACTACCGGAGCAGAGGCACTTTATAGTGACTTGGGACACTGTGGAAAAAACAACATTCGTGTCAGTTGGATTTTTGTAAAAACCATGTTGGTTATTAATTATTTTGGCCAGGGGGCATGGTTAATTAGCCAGGAAGGTAAACACCTGAACGGCGCTAATCCGTTTTATGAGATAATGCCTCAGAATTTTCTGATTTTTGGAATTATTATTGCTACCAGCGCCGCTATTATTGCCTCACAGGCCTTAATTACCGGCTCGTTTACCCTTATTAATGAGGCCATGAGGTTAAATCTTTGGCCAAAAGTAAAAGTAAAATATCCGAGCGATCTTAAAGGCCAGCTATATATCCCGTCTCTTAACTGGTTGTTACTGGCAGGCTGTATAGGCATTGTTCTTTACTTCCGTAAATCGGACGAAATGGAAGCTGCGTATGGTTTGGCTATTGTATTATGTATGCTAATGACTACCACACTGCTCAATTTTTACATGCACATGAAACGCTACAATTATGTGTTTATAGTAGCTGTTATAACTATCTACGGCATTATTGAACTGTCTTTCTTTTACGCCAACCTGAGTAAATTTATGCACGGTGGATGGATTACTCTTTTAATTGCGGGAACGCTTATGCTGGTGATGACCTGCTGGCACTACGCTAAGGTAATCCGCAACCGTTACACAGATGTTGTAAAACTGGACGATTACAAACAATTCCTTATTGACCTCAGTAAAGATGAGAGTATTCCGAAATATGCTACTCATCTGGTGTACATGACTTCTGTAAATAATCCACGCGAAATAGAACAAAAAATAATCCATTCGATTTTGCAACGCCGCCCCAAAAAAGCTGATATCTATTGGTTTGTGCACGTAGATGTAGTGGACGAACCTTATAGAATGGAGTACAGGGTAAATCATATTGCTACCGACGATATTATCCGTGTTGATTTTCGCTTAGGATTCCGTATTGCGCCAAGAATTAACTTTATGTTCCGTAAAGTGGTGGAAGATCTGGTGGCCAATGGCGAAGTGGATATTACCAGTCGCTACGAATCATTAAACCGGAATAATATCAGCGGTGATTTTAAATTTGTTGTGGTAGAAAAATACCTTAGTTACGACAATGATCTCCCTATTCTGGATAAAATTGTACTTGATGTTTACCACTTCCTCAAACGCTTCAGTTTAACAGAAGCCAGAGCATTTGGTCTTGATTCGAGCAGCGTGAAGATTGAAAAATTCCCACTGATTCTTAAAGCCCCTTCCGACATCAATCTGAAAAGGATTGGTTAAAGTGTAGGTATTACGTAACGACCAAAAGAATATAGTAGTAAATAAGTGTCTTATTTATTAACTGTAGTTTCATTTTACAAAAAGAAGTCTTAAAATCAATATGGTCTGTCACTACAAGGCATGTATTAAACCCCTGCCAGCCATTGCATGGCAACCCTTTCCTTTTCTGATAAGATTTTTAACAAATCAGCTATAGCCTGAACGTATGTAAACTCCCCTGTCTGACCTACCTTTTCAAATAATAGAGAAACAGAAGTCCACCGTTCAGCTATTTCTGTAAAAGCAGCATAACCTTGTTTTAATTGACTGCTATTTATACGTTCGTTACTTTCTTTCAAAAAATCCCGATACAGGTTTCTGAATAGAGCACCTCCCGTTCCGGCCTTTTCCATCAACAGTGCCGTTGTTTTAAAATCATGTTCAATATCCGCACTAGTTTTAAACCATTTAACCACCTCTGAACTTGTCTTTAAAATTCCTTTATAAGAAATATTAGTTATTGGCGGATTTAAATAGTCGTATGCGTTATTCCTGATGGCATTTAACAACGCTGTATTCTGATCATACGTCTTACGTGTCGTATGCAATGTGTAATACAAATTTTCAGATGCCATAGGTCCCTTTTCAGCTCTGGCCAAGGCCAGACTTTCAATACTGGTTTTAACACATCCTCCTTGTTGCTGCGTATCCACTAAAAAAGCGTTTTCCGTATCGTAGCCATACAATGCCACATAGTGCCCTGCAAAATGGAAGGGTCTTGAGAAGTATTGGAGATGATAACAATCCAGTTTAAGTCCTACTGGTTGTCCGTCATCAATACAACGCCTGACACTTTCCCATGCCTTGCCCCTTGATGCCGTTTCTGTTACTTTTAATTCCAGATTGAGATTGCGGGCGATATTTGCTGTTAAGGCGTCTGGCTTTATCCGTCCGCCGATAAACGGGAGCGGCATCGTTTTCATCTTCCAGAAAATAAATCCCAAACCCTCTCCTAACCCAAAAAGCATAGGTTCAGAAAATGTCATATTTAACTGATTCAACAAGGTACCTGTTGCTGTTGTTTCACAGTGCTGCCCATTAAATGGTTTAATAGTTTCTATTATCATCACTTACATTTTTCACAAAATTATTACCGCATGGTGACAATCTTATGTCAACAACTAATACTATAAATTCATTTACTGCCCACACCCGTTTTAACTCAGCTTTCCATTCTCCAGAACATAAAATACTTGTTAGCAGATAATAAATTCGTTACATTTACATTACCCTCCCCGCTTATTTTACTTTAAACTTTTATTAATATGAAAAAAATTAGTTTGTTTTGTTTTGCCATTATAAGCTGGCAGTGGATCAACGCACAAACATTTAGCAAAAATCCATCAGGGCAAGCTCTCAGCTTCAAAGAACTGCAACGTCAGTTCCACACATTCAAGAAAGAGAATGATCTTAAACAAGTTAAGCATTGGAAAAATTTCAAACGACTGGAGATGGACATGCAGCTGCATACCAACGGACAAGGGGAACCCGGAGATGCAACCGACTACCTGAACGAATCCATTCGTATGTCGGAATACAAAAGTCAGAACAGCAGTGCGGCGGCCCCCTGGTTTCCGGTTGGTCCGAATCTTTTACCCGGGAACCAAACGGGCTACATGGAAAACGGAATTGGCCGGGTAAACTGTATGGCCTTTGATCCATCCAACGTGAATACGTTTTATGTTGGCGTAGCACAGGGTGGTTTATGGAAAACCACTAATGGCGGGCAATCCTACACTCCGTTAACCGATAATTTACCCATCACACGTATCAGCGACATTTGTTTACACCCTGCGGGAACCAACACCATGTTTATCTCTGTATGTGATTATGCTTACATCGGTGGTGGCCTTCACTTAAATGGGCGTAAACGCCACACACATTATGGTTTAGGTGTGTATAAAACCACAGATGGCGGAACCACCTGGAATCCCACCGGATTAACATTTCAACTTAGCAGTGGTGATGCCTCTCTGATACGAAAAGTAGTTATCAATCCTGCCAATACCAGCGAAATGCTGGCCTGTGGGGTCAGTGGCATGTATAAAAGTACTAATGCAGGATCTACCTGGGTTAAACAAATGGATTCGTTGTTTTGGGATATGATACAGGATCCTGCAAATCCTTCAGTGATATACGCCGCCAGCGGTTGGGTAAAAAACGCCAACGACGGGTACGCAGGTATCTACAAATCGAGCAATTTCGGTGCCAGCTGGACGATGCTGAATACCGGGATTCCTATGCAAGGAACTGTACAACGAATAAAACTGGCTATCGCACCAAGCGATAATAATTATGTTTACGCACTTGCCTGTGATGATATCTCAGGTTTCTATGGCATTTACAAAAGTACCAATGCCGGTACAAACTGGACTTACTATTCCCCGGCACTTAACATCCTGGAAGCCGGTCAGGGAAATGGGACAGGAGGGCAAGGTACTTATGATCTGGCACTTCTGGTTGATCAAACCGACAAAAACAAAATATATACAGGAGGTGTTAATATCTGGGGTTCTGCTGATGGAGGTATTACGTTTGATCCTGTCAGCCACTGGACAACAAGCTATGGCGCTACGTTACACGGAGATATACATGGCATTGCCCGACAACCCGTAAGTGGTAAAATATTCGCGTGGAGTGATGGTGGCGTTTACTCCACCACTAATTTACAAACCGGAAGTTTTTCCTCACCACCATGGCCTACTAACTGGACAAAACTAAACGATAATATGCAGATTACTTCCTTTTACCGTTTGTCCAGTTCAAAAAATAATCTGGGACGACTTGTGGCCGGAGCACAGGATAATGCCACCATCTACTATGACGGGTCCACCTGGAATACCATATTTGGAGGAGACGGCATGGATAATTATCTGAGTCCTGTCAATCATCAGGAAGTTGTGGGATCCAGCCAGTATGGCAATTTTTACTACAGTTCCAATAACGGGTTTTCAGGTACCAATAGTGGATCTAACCCTAACGGTGAAGCCAGTGAATGGGTTACGCCTGTTGTTGCAGATTACAATAATCCCGGAGTACTTTACCTTGGAAATGAAAACGTAGTAAAATCAACTGACTGGGGACAAAGCTGGAACCCTCTGGGATCAATCTACACGAACAGTACCACACAACAAAACACAGAGATAAGCGCATTGGCTGTTGCCAACACAAACAGCAACGTTATTTATGCTGCCCGCCGGGTCAGATATGAGTTGGGATTGAATGGCATAGTATTTCGTAGCACAAATGGTGGAGTAAGCTTCACCAATATTACCAACAATTTACCAGATACATTATACTATACAGGTATTGAAGCAAGCAATACAAATGCCAACGAAGCCGTTGTTTGCATGGCTGGATTTGTAAATGGCTGCAAAGTGTTTAAAACAACCAACGGCGGCGGTAGCTGGACCAACATCTCCTATAATTTACCGAACCTGCCGGTCAATTGCATTAAATATGTCCCTGGCAGTGGCCAGTTAATGGTAGCAACAGATATCGGCATTTATGTTCTCAATCCTTCCTCCACCAATTGGATAAATTACAGTTTAGGGCTGCCCAATGTTATTGTTAGCGATATTGAATTTAATTCTGCACTGAATAAAATATATGTATCCACATTTGGCAGAGGTATTTGGGAAAGTAACCTAACGTCGGTAGTAGGCCTGAAAGACAAAGAAACTTACGTGCAAAATATAAACTTTAGCGTTTACCCCTCCATTAATCAGGGAAAATTTACTGTTCAGGTAGATGACAACAACCATCACGCAACCATTCAAATATTGGATGTGATGGGGAAAATGATCTATACCGGCACTTTAAAAGACAAAGAGAATACCGTACAAGTGCAGGCAGCGTCCGGTTCATACTATGTAAAAATCACGCAACAGGATAAGATGGGTGTCAAGAAAATTATTATAAACTAAGAGTAATCTCCTCTCTTTGGAGCCATATTAAAACCCCACCAGATCTTAAAAACTGATGGGGTTTATTTTTGTTTAAGCCTGATTATGCCTATGAGCATCGCAATAGCTGTTCTCTTTTACATAATCCGGATTTAATATTTTACAAAACGGGAAACCGCGCGTTTATTATCTTTTATAACCGTTACATGATACATGCCGTTACTGAAGTTTTTCAGATCGAGCACAACACCATCTGTCCCATGGCTACGCTCAACCGCTTCTCCTAGCGCATTACTGATCAACCATTCGAATGATCCGTTTACCTGCAAGGTTATTACATCATTGGCCGGATTCGGGAAAAGACGGATTAGCATTTCGCCTTCTTGTATTTCATTCATAAACGTACAATTACTAACATTTTGAGTAATTGAAGCGGTGTTTTTACACCCATTTACATCTGTACCACTCACCGTAAAAACCGTCGTTACTGTAGGACTCACCACTACTACTGATCCGGTTCCCAGGCTCGTCCAGGAATAAGAACTGGCACCGCTTACTGATAAACTGGCGCTCGATCCGGTACAAATAAGAGAAGCTGAACTTACAGGGTTTAAAACAGGCAGAGCATTTATCGTTAAGGTGATGGGTGCGCGAGGGCTATCCGTACAGGTAGTTACAGACGCGTAATAGGTAAATGTTCCCGGCGTAATCATCAGCGGCGTAGTAAACTGCGAGCCCGTTGCAATACTGTTGGTAGCTGTATTTGTTGCGTACCATTGAATCGTTCCCGTTCCACTTGCCGACAACGTAAGACTCTGATTGGCACAAGCCACGGAAAGTGAAGTTGTGTTAACAGGTGCAACCGGCGGAGTACACACACCTAACTTTACCCAAAACGCATCAAACGCATTGTTACTGGCACTCATGGTAAACGTCGGTACTCCCGGATCAAAATCAGCACCTGCGGAATTATACGTCCCTCCAAATATCACATCTGTTCCTCTGACAACTACATCCGATATCGTTTCAATAGATGGTCCTGTGATTGGTAAAGCGTAAGAAAAATTTCCGGCAGGATCCAATTTAAGAAGATAGCCGTCGGTTGACGTGGCCGATAAAGTGTACGTTCCCACACCCGGATCAAAATCCATAACCGGGCTTTGAAAATTACCACATACAAGAATATTATTACTAACATCGGTGTACACGCGTCCTACATAATCATAACCTAATCCACCAATCGAATTTCCCCACACAAATGTTCCTGCAGAAGCCAGCTTTACTATAAAGACATCTGTTAAGCCATTGCTGGTATAGGTTATTGCCGTAGCTCCGGGATCCAGATCAACCGCCCCTGCATGGGTGCCTGTTACCAGCACATTATTCAGTGCATCAGTCGCCAGATCGTACCCCAATGTCGCATTTAACGTGGAGGAAGTGAAAAATCGGGTATAAGCGTAATTCCCGTTAGCCAGTAATTTATGTACATAAGCGGTTTGCAGACCTCCCACCACATAATTATCTGTACCGCTTCCCGGATCAAAATCGCATGAACCATTGTACCAGCCGGTACTGTAAATATCACCCGACGCATCGGTTACCAGATCATAACTCTGGTTTATACTGGTTCCGGTTCCGCCCATCTGGCGATTCCAAAGAAAATTACCAGACGCGTCCAACTTTGTAACATAAGCATGCGTAGCACTTCCTGTAGCAGTATAATTACTCACTGCTGCTCCCGGATCAAAATCACATACACCCTTAAAGTAATCTCCCAAAAACAGATTCCCTGAATTATCAGTTGCCAATCCTGAAATATTATCTGTGTCTGTACCGCCATTTTTTTTAGCCCATACAAACCCACCGTTAGTATTCAGCTTAAGAATAAACACATCACTCATGCCACTGGAGGTCATGTTAAAGGTGCCCGTTCCCGGATCGAAATCAACAGTACTTCCAAAGGTGCCACATACCACTACCTCTCCTGAAGCCGTCAGCATCAGTTTAGAAGGATAATCGGCAAAAGTCCCGCCAAGCTGACGGGCCCAAAGTAAATTCCCGTTAGGATCATGTTTAGTAATATACACATCCGCTGTTCCTGAATTCGAAACCATATTAACGGTTCCTGGACCCGGATCAAAATCAGTAGTCCCGTTAAAATCCCCGGTGCTATAAATGTTCCCTGTATTATCTGTTGTTATTGCTGCCATGCCTTCAAACGCATTGGCTACACCCGACACCGTGCTTTTCGCGAAATTGAAAGTGGGGATCTGTGCACTTACTCCTGTTGCCAGTATCACCGCATACATTACTGTGTAAATTTTGACTTCATACCTCTTACTTTTTCAGCAAAGAAATAGCAGTATAAAAACACAACAAAAAGAACCTTGTGAAATACCTGTTCTGACTTGTGAATTGCAAAAAGTTAACCTACAAACGGAACAGTATCTCTGTTGATGATGCGGGCTAAAAGAATTGTTCCTGATTATAAAACAATTGCCCTGTCTGCATAACAGACAGGGCAATTTAGCTTTAACGCTGGCAGTTATTACCTAGCCAGTCGTCAGGAGTCTAGTAATTAAACAGTTTTCTTAGCTTTTCCTTAAAACGCTCCTTTGGCAGGAAATTATTTTCCAGATCCGCGTTCATAGGAACCGGGGTGTCCAAACTTCCTTCACGCATCACCGGCGCGTCAAGGTATTCAAAACAATGCTCTGTAATTAACGCCGCGATTTCGCCGCCAATACCTCCTGTTAGGGTATCTTCGTGCAACACAAACACTTTACCTGTTTTACGCGCACTATTATAAATCGCCTCTGTATCTAATGGAGCCAGCGTACGCAAATCAATCAAATCAGCGCTTATCTCCGGCATTTCATTCAACGCTTCCAGAGCCCAGTGTACGCCTAATCCATAACTCACAATGGTTAACGCATTCCCTTCCCGGATAAGATTCGCCTTTCCGAACGGAATGGTATAGTACTCCTCGGGCACCTCTTCACTAATGCTGCGGTATAAAGCCTTATGTTCAAAAAACATCACAGGGTTTGGGTCCTCAAAAGCGCTTAACAGCAAGCCTTTTGCATCTGAAGGAAACGCGGGATACGCTATCTTTAACCCCGGTGTTTTAAAAAACCAGGCCTCGTTACTTTGACTGTGAAATGGTCCTGCGGCTACTGCCGCACCGGTTGGCATACGCACCACCACATCGGCATTCTGTCCCCACCGGTAATGACTTTTCGCCAGGTTATTTACAATCTGGGTGATACCTTCACTTACAAAATCGGCAAACTGCATTTCTACCATCGCTTTCATCCCATTAATGGATAAGCCAAATCCTGTTCCCAAGATAGCACTTTCGCACAACGGTGTGTTCCTCACTCGTCCCTTGCCAAATGTTTCTACAAAGCCTTCTGTTATTTTAAATACACCACCGTATTCCGCAATGTCCTGTCCCATTAACACAAGCCCCGGATGCTTTTCCATAGCTTGCCGTAAGCCCTGACTAATAGCATCTATTAAACGTAAATTATTGGTTTTCGCCTGAGTTGGTTTTGTATCCGCTATATGAACCGGTTTAAATAATTCCGCTAACTCTTTAGCAGTATCAGGAGGAGGTAGTTGTTCTGCAAAGGCCACTTCCAGTCCTTCTTCAATCTTTTTCTTTATTTCGGCGCGCAGGTTCTCAATGATCTCTTCCGTTAAGACACCTTCTTTCAATAGATAATTTTCGAATGTACTTACGGGATCCTTCTTCCCCCACTGATCAAACAATTCCTTCGGCACATACTTGGTTCCACTGGCCTCTTCATGTCCGCGCATACGGAATGTTACACATTCCAGCAAAACAGGACGTGGTTTTTCACGCATACTTTCTGCCAGTTGCTTTACTGTTTCGTACACTTTTAATACATTATTTCCATCTACGGTTACCCCTTCTATACCATAGCCAATGGCCTTGTCGGCAAACGATTTGCAACGGAATTGTTCATTACTGGGCGTACTTAATCCATACCCATTATTTTCAATAACGAAAATAACCGGCAAATCCCATACCGCTGCTGTGTTAATACTTTCGTGAAAGTCACCCTCACTGGCACCACCATCTCCACTAAACACAACGGTTACTTTTTTATCTTCCCGCAATTTATTAGCCAGCGCTATTCCATCTGCAACCCCCATTTGTGGCCCCAGATGTGAAATCATTCCCACAATTTTATACTCCTGCGTTCCGAAATGAAACGAACGGTCACGTCCCTGGGTAAATCCGCCGGGTTTGCCCTGAAACTGAGAAAACAAGCGATTAAATGGAATGCCACGCGTGGTGAACACCCCCAGATTACGGTGCATGGGTAAAATATACTCATCTTTTTCCAGAGCCGTTGCCACTCCTACAGAAATTGCTTCCTGCCCAATACCACTAAACCACTTGGCTATTTTGCCCTGGCGGAGCAACAATAACATTTTTTCCTCAATCATGCGCGGCGTCAAAATGTTTTTATATAACATCATTAACACTTCATCTTTTTGTTTTTTCCGGTCAAATTTTACCGGAGACTCTGCTGTAATCATTGTAAATCCAGATGTTTTAAATTATTCTTGCCCAACAGAACATTGCAGGAAAATCCTATGTTCAGCCAGTTCATATTACTATTGTTTTTTAATTTGGCATAGTTTAAATAGCCATCCATGTATCCAATACGCGGATTATACCGGTAAAGAAGTGTTTGCCAGGAAACAATAAGACCGAATGCCAGATGAGGACTTGTAACAAAATTAGCGCTGATTTCCGGCATAAGAAACGGACAGGTGAAAGTGTTATTGTTAGATGGCAAAATGGTATCGGCCAAAGAACGACTGACTCCAGTGTAAAAATTGTAAGCGTATCCTGCGTTCAACGCAAACGAAAAATACCCCCGTTCCGAAAAAAAATGATCATATCCCAGTTTTAGGAATGCACCATGTAACTGCAGGCGGGTTTTTAGATTCGCATTTTCAAATTCAGGGCGGCGTGCCCTGTTATACAAAGCATTGTAATACCCTATTCCAACATAAAAATTACTAAACACATTCGCATTTACCGACACATTTCCATCGTAAATTCCACGAAAAGATTGCTTAAACGCCTGACTTCCCAGTATACCCGGAATATTGGCACTACCCCGCACCGTAAAGGCAGAATTACGCAAGGGGTCCGATTGCGAACTTACCACGCTGTAACAAAACACAAAAATCAGTATCAGTTTACTTTTCACGGGCAAAGTATAAAGATACGTGTTTTCCCACATACCATCACGCATCTTTTTCTTCCTGATTTTCAGCCAATTTGTCAATTTAACTTATCAAAATGTAAACTATACTTTACTTTTTGTAAATTATATTTAACTTTGTAACATGTTACCATCCTTACTATTACCTTATCGGTTTAAGTGGATTGGCCTTTTGGTTTTTACTACCGGCCTCATCATTCTTTATGGTCTTCAGCCTGATCTATCTGATTTTAAAGACGGAATGGGTTTACTCGTTCAGATTTTAGTACTGATAGGTCTATTACTAATGGCCTCTTCGCGACAGAAAACAGAAGATGAGTTTATTCAGCATTGCCGCTTGGTTGCCTTGCAATGGAGCTTACTTATTTTTATTCTTCTGCGATTGCTCTATAAATGTCTGGCCTATTTTCTGGAAGATCCGACCTGGCAACCGGAAGGCTTTCAGGTAAATTTTCTATTATTGCTTTACCTTGCTCTTTTCCATTATGTGGCTGTGGTTCGTCACAGGATCAGTGCCTTAATGTTTAAAAAAGGAACTGAACATGAAGAATAATATCAAAGTAGAGCGGGCCCGGCGCAATATTACTCAGGAAGAACTGGCCGAAAAACTAGGAGTATCCAGACAATCCATCAACGCCATTGAAACCGGGAAGTTTGTGCCCAGTACGGTTCTAGCACTAAAACTCGCCCGCTTTTTTAAAATGAATGTAAACGAATTGTTCGAACTTGAAAAAAACGATTAACCTAAAACCCTGACACTATGAAAAAATGGGCATATATCTTCCTAATCAACGGATTAAGCTTACTTATGAACGGACAAACCACACCTACAAACTCTTGCACAAAAGTCATAGAAACATTCAAGGAATCATTTAATAAAAAAGAACCCCAACTCTTTTATGACCTACTGAGCAAATCCTTTCAGAAAGAATTTTCATTGGATAGTTACATACAATTTACCAATCAGATTCAGGAACAATACGGATACATTACCGCATGCGTATGGTCGCGATCAGAAGACGGGGCAGAGGTTTACAAAGTCGAACACCAGAAAGACAATCTGCAGTTAAGTTTATTCTGCAACAGCGGAGGTGGCGTGGATGGTTTACAAATCCTCCCCTGGAAAGATAAAGCGGCAACTACCATCCGAACCAACTACCTGAGTGATAATCTTAAAAACGACTCACTGAGCATAGTTGTGGACAAAGCAGTAGAAGACTTTATGAAAACCCCTGCTAATTGCGGTTTAAGCATTGCCGTATTAAAAGATGGAAAAACCTCCTTTTATAATTACGGGGAGACTAAACGTCAGAACAGTCAACTCCCCAACTCAAAAAGCATCTACGAAATAGGTTCCATTTCAAAAGTATTTGCGGGTTTATTATTGGCCAAGGCCATTGAAGATAAAAAAGTAAAACCAGACGATGACATACGCAAGTACCTGCCAGCTAATTGCAAAACTTTAACGGCCGGAGGTCAGGCCATTACGCTAAAGCATCTGGTTACCCACACATCAAATCTTCCGAGAGTCCCTGAAGATTTGATGAACGGAAAAATGGACACGCTTAACCCTTACGCGCATTACACGAAAGACATGGTTTTCCACTACCTGAGTACGCTTAAAATTGACAATAAACCCGGACAAAAAATGGACTACTCCAATTTGGGGATGGCCTTGCTTGGAATCATTCTATCTGACGTTTACAAAGAGTCATTTGATAATCTGGCACAAAAACACATTGCTCAACCATTTGGCATGACAAACACGCGCATGTTGCTTACGAAAGAGGAAATGAGCCGGTTTGTGGATGGGTACAACAGTGAAGGCGAAAACACGCCACACTGGGATCTTGCCGACTTATGCGCGGCAGGCGGATTGCGATCAAGCGCAGAAGATATGGTCCGTTTCATGGAAGTCAATTTGAAAGCGGAGCAAAATTTTGTAAAAACAGCACAAGAACTTTTATTTGAATCGGGGCGTGATAAAATGGGAATGGCTTGGGTAATTCAAAAAACTAAGTCGGGCAATACACTTATCTGGCACAATGGGGGCACTTATGGGTTTAGCAGTTTTGCCGGCATGCTGAAAGAAAAGAACTGCGCGGTGGTTGTATTGGCCAATTCAGGAAACAGAACCGATGATATTGCCCTAAACATCCTCAAATATTTACAGAAGTAATACTGGCCAAATTTACATTACGTCAGAACTGTACTATCATTCGTTCGCTTAAGGCTGAAAGTATCACCCTCGGAAAAGCGCCTGCATTACAACATTTTTAACAAATCTATTCTGAACTTATTAAACAATTAATATTTAAACTATTAAAAAATCTGGATTTACCGGTTATAATCAAAAGATTCTGAATTTAATTATCTTTAAAGTACGGCATGCAAAAAAGCTAGCGTCCACATTAAATGACTCATTACTTAAGTGACAAGTTACGTGTAATATCATTACTTTGCATCATCCTGATCATCTTGCTCCACTCGTATAACTTTGATTTATTTGGTAACATAGCGGCCCGTAACACATTTTTCTCATCTGTCGTTCTTATTCAAAATTTCTTCTATCAGGGGGTTACCCGGATAGCTGTTCCTCTCCTCTTTTGCATTTCCGGCTATTTGTTTTTCTTAAAAATGGATGGCACAAACACTGCCTTTTTAGAAAAGTTCAGAAAGCGGTTAAAAAGTGTTTTTATTCCTTACTTAGCATGGGCTATGTGCGGATTACTGCTTTATGCTGTTTTACAAGCTCTGCCACAGTATAAACCTTTCTTTAAAAATCAGCTCATTATCAACTACACTTCAATGGATTTTTTAAGAGCACTTTTTATAAACCCTATCCCTTATCAACTTTGGTTTCTACAAGATCTTTTGCTTCTGATTATTGCTTCACCAGTCATTTACATCGTTATACGTAATACAGGGCTCTTAACTATTATTGGGCTACTTATAGTATGGGCCATACTTTATCCATTTAAGATCTGGTTAATACGAAGTGAGTCAGTCTTCTTTTTTTGTTCAGGAGCCTATCTGGCGATCTTTAAAAGCAACCTATTGGTAATCCCGCGGAGGCAACACTTTTACCGCGTGTTTATTCTACTTTGGTCAGTCATCTTAACTGCAACAATAGTTCTAATCTCTTTAAAACCCAATACCGACATACTATTACTTATGCTCTATAAACTAAACATTCTGACAGGAATGGTGGCTGTATGGATCAGCTATGATCAGTTATTAAAGACAAAAGATTTCCCTCCCAGATCCATTCTTACGCTTTCTTCATTTTCCTTTTTCCTTTACGCCATTCATGAACCCTTTTTGAGCATTGTTAAAAAGAGCTTATTCCACATTACCGGAGTAACAGCACACAGCGCGCTTCTCAATTTCTTTTTAGCCCCTTTATTAACGCTTGTGTTTGGAATAGTATCGGGTTATTCCCTGAAAAAAGTTACACCTGGCATTTACTACTTTTTAACCGGAGGCCGCTAACGCGCAACTTTCATTCGGATTCTGAACGTATTCTGTCAGCACCAATAGAAACGAATGTGCATATACCAGAAGACCAAGCCATAACTCCCCTACTCTCAGGAAACACCACAGGATCTGTTGATTTTACAAATTATGATTACCCCACAGGTAGAAATATCCGCTAAAAAAACAGGTATTTATGTCCTTATACATCTTTAAACACTTGTTTACTTTTGAAGACATCAAAAGCTTTCGATATGTGGCGTAGCACATAAAATAAAACAGACAGGCCAAAACTACGCTTTATCCTGTTTATTAATTTTTAAATACAACCGAAATGAAAACATCTTCCCCTTTTAATGGTGCCATAGGCGCCTGGATTGATTCCGAGTTACACCCCACAGGTGCTACATCGCCTTCTTCGCCCAACAGTAATTTTGTTTCCATGCGCTTAAACGCTGTTTATAAAAGCCTGGATTATTTATGTATTGCCTGGTATGGCATTGACATGAGCAATCCCCAACAACCTACCATTAGTACCAGCAACCCAGGATTAGCTATGATGGTAACGGATGCAAAAACGCAGAATCCGGATATTAAACTATTTGCTACACTGGCATGGACCACTGAGATTTATAAAAATCTGAAACAAATAATTAACAATCCGGCAACCTTAAATGCCTTTGCTTCTAATATCGCCAGCTATTTAGGTGCAAATAAGATGAATGGGTTTGATATAGACTGGGAATATCCCATTAGTAACCTGACCAGCGCTGAATGCGCTAAATGGTTAAACGCGCTGCGTGAAGCGTTTGGAAGCACCTACTATATCAGCATCTCTCCTGCTACAACAGCAGGTTTAGATGCAAAAGCCGTAAACGCCAACTGCGACATTATTAATCTGCAAACTTACTCTGGTTTTACTTTTGCTTCTGATTTTGTGAGTATTGGTATAAACCCCGGCCTTCTTGGCTTTGGCGCCAAATTCGAAACGCAGGGAAACGCCCCTTACCAAAATGCACTGCAGGCATACAAACAATACACAGCAGGCTTTACAGCCAATGGACAACATTATCCGTACGCGACTATATGCAACTGGCGGCTCGATTCGGATGATTACGCCTTTGAACAAGGCCAGCAGCTATTATTAAAACAATACATTACCGGTGGGCCAAATACTGTTCCCTTTGATGACAGCATAGTGCTTAGTGCTCAAACAACACCAACGTTAATGAGCAGTATCATGGTTCGTAGTGGTGAAGTGGTAGATGCGATTCAAACCAGCAATCAAAACCGGGACGGCTCTTACGTTGTGGAGCTTTTACAACATGGTGGCAATTCCGGAGTTCAAAATCTTGCACTTTCCTTACCAAACGGGTTAACACAGTTCAGTTACGTTACAGGTTACTGGTATGGCAATTTTGTTGTGGCTCAGATTACCCTAAACGGACAAAAATACCCATCTAACATTAGTTCTTCGGTAACAGGTCAGGAAACAATAACAGTAAACGTACCATCCGGCAAAACAATTGTTGCATTTAAAGGTGCTACACAACATGTAC
Source organism: Sediminibacterium sp. (assembly GCA_030054095.1). GTDB lineage: Bacteria > Bacteroidota > Bacteroidia > B-17B0 > Aurantibacillaceae > Aurantibacillus. Next base: position 10,019 of record JASGCO010000018.1, on the reverse strand, counting down.
AACTTGCCGGGGGTGGCTTTTCCTGGGTTCTTTCTTCCATTAATGCCGTTTTCGGATAGGAATAAACACACTCTGCTCAACACATCATTGCGCTAAACAATTAAGAGGGATTTATTGCTAGCGTATTGGCGCGGCGCAATGCCGCGCCAAATGATGATGAAATAAGCAAATAGGTACTTTCAAAATTCTGTATCAACCGGCTAATCCTACAGAAAACTATCCGACCTCAGAAAAATGGACTTTGGTACTGCAGAAAAGGGGAAAGACTTTGTCAGATCCGGCGACGCATTAACTTTCCTCAAATTGCATGTCGTACAGGCGCTTAAACTGTGTATCCGCAGCCAGTAGTTCATTCATGCTTCCCGACTCGATAACTCGTCCTTTTTCGAACACAAAAATACGGTTAACGTGTTTAATGGTAGATAAACGATGGGCTATAATTACAGAAGTGCGCCCCTCGCTTAGTTTACCGGCGGCCACCTGTATTAATTGTTCTGTATTCGTATCAATGGCCGCGGTGGCCTCATCCAGAATAAATACTGCCGGATCATAAACATAAGCGCGTATAAACGCAATCAATTGCCGCTGACCTGCTGATAAGCTAATCCCCCTTTCCTTTACCACATACTCATATCCGCCTGGGAGCGACTGTATATAATCTTCCAATCCCATTTCACGGGTAGCAAGTATTACCCGCTCTTTAGCTATTGCTGGATTATTGAGGGTAATGTTGTTCATTACCGTATCGTTAAACAGATGCACATCCTGCAACACAACCCCTGTCTTTTTCCGTAAGTCTTCGAGTTGGTAATCGCGTACAGAATGTCCGTCAATTACTATATCACCCTTATTAAACTCATAAAAGCGACTCAGTAAATTAATGATGGTACTTTTTCCGGCACCTGTGGCACCTACCAGCGCTACCGTTTCTCCTTTGCGGATTTCCAAGGACACATCTTTCAGCACATAATCCTCATCTTTATAAGCAAACCATACATTTTTAAATTCGATAGCGGATTTCACTTCCGTAAATGGCCGGGTGCCATTGGCTACAATTACATCGTTCGTATCAAGTACTTTAAACACCCGGTCGGCGGCTACCACGCCCATTTGCAGGGTGTTTAAGCGATCGGCCAGCATACGGATAGGGCGAAAGAGCATATTTACCATCATTACAAAAAATGTAATATCGCCTCCGTTCACCTTCAGATCCGCGTTTTTACTACCAATAAACCAAATCATCAATCCTATGGAAACCGACATCAGAATTTCGACAACCGGAAAAAACACAGAATAGTAAAAGATGGAACGGATATTGGCTTTACGGTGTTCATCATTTATAATTTTAAACTTTTCGAGTTCCTGTTGTTCGCGCGCAAATAATTGCACAATGCGCATGCCTGTAATATGCTCCTGCGTAAAGGTGTTTAATGCGGCAACGGCATTACGTACCTGGGTAAAGGTTGTTTGAATCCCTTTTTTGAACAGGGCGGTAGCAATAAACAAAAGCGGAATGGTACTAAACACCACCAAAGCAATCATCCAGTTTTTCCAAAGCATGACGGTGATAAAAATCAGCAACATTACGATGTCGCCCAGAATGGTAATAAATCCCTGCGAAAACACATCACTCAAGCTTTCAATATCGGAAATGGAACGGGTCACCAGCATTCCCACCGGAGTAGTGTCAAAGTACGTGTTTTTTAATTTAAGAATATGGGTATATACCTGGTTGCGGAGATCCTTTACAATGCTCTGCCCTAAAAAATTGGTCAGGCTCAGATTAAACACCTGTAAAGCCGCCTCCACAAAAAGCGACACCAGAATTAACACGCCAATAGTATTCAGCGCGCCAAAATTTTTAGACCCGATAATGTATTTATTCAGCGCGTCACTGATTAATAATGGCCTGACAATAGCGATAGCCGACAACAGTAAGGTTAGGCTTAAAGCCCCGGCAAAGTACCAGCGATAAGGTGCCGTGTACGATAAAATACGTTTTAGTAACCCCAGATTAAATTTCTTTTCTTTATGCTTAGTGCCTTCTGTACTCACTTAACTGTATATTTCTTTAGGATACCGGATACCGGTTAAAAACAGGGCATATTCCGGCGCGTTATTCCCCGCCAGTTTACGATCTTTTGCTTCAATAATGTGTTTAAACTCTTCAATAGTAATTTTATTTTTACCTACCAGCAACAATGTACCTACTATGGCCCGTATCATTCCCCTGAGGAAACGATCCGCTTTAATGGTAAAACGCCATTCATCCACACCGCATTTATTCCAAACTGCTTTGGTAATTTTACAGTTATTGGTTTTTACCTGTGAGTGCAGTTTACTAAAACTGGTAAAATCTGTATAGTTCAACAGTTCTGCTGCGGCTTTGTTCATCAGTTCAAAATCCAGATCACCATACACATACCAGCTTAATCCTTCAATAAACGGATTCCGTTGCTGGTGCAGAAAATAATAATAGGTGCGTTCTGTAGCATGAAACCGCGCGTGAGCGTCGTAACGTACCGCTTCAATTTTATGCACACAAATATCGGATGGCAAAACGGTATTGAATTTATACACCCAATGCTTTTGATTACTAATCAGATCCAGGCAATTGCTATCGAAGTGCGCCACGTAATATTTGGCATGAACACCAGTATCGGTGCGACCGCAACCGGTTATTTCAATTTGCTCTTTCAGCAACATGCTCATTTTATCCTGCAACACCTGCTGAATGGTACTGGACGTATTTTCCTGAATTTGCCAGCCATTGTACTTGCTGCCGTTATAAGAAAGAGTTATAAAATACCGAGCCATTAATTTGTTAAATTTACGCTTTAATTCGATGAGTAAAATTAAGAAGAACTTTTTATTGGAAAATCTGGAAGTGATTGACACTTCGTCGGAAGGAAAAGCCATTGCCCGCCACGATGGACTGGTTGTATTTGTAGAAGGCGCTGTGCCCGGTGATGTTGTGGACGTGATGGTGCACCGCAAAAAAAACAGTTTTGCGGAAGGCCGCATGCATGCTCTGAAAAAACCATCCGAAAAACGCGTGAACCCTGTTTGTTCGCACTTTGGCGTATGCGGAGGCTGCAAATGGCAGCATTTTGATTACAGCGCGCAATTACAGTTTAAACAAAAACACGTGCAGGACGCGTTGGAGCGTCTGGCCAAAATAGAATTTCCGGCCGTGCAGCCTATTTTAGGAAATGCCACGCCCTATTTTTACCGAAATAAACTTGAATTCTCCTTCTCTAACAAAAAATGGCTCACGCTTGAACAAATTAACGATAAGGAGACGGACTATAACCGTAACGCGGTAGGGTTTCATATTCCTGGTTTTTTTGACAAGGTGCTGGACATTGACTATTGCCACCTTCAAAATGATCTGAGTAATCAGATCCGGAATGCGGTACGAAGCTATGCTCTGCAAAATAATATTTCATTTTACGACATCCGTAATAAAAGTGGATGTTTGCGTACGCTCATGATACGTACCACCTCTACAGGTGAAACCATGGCACTACTGGGTGTGTATGAGTACGACGAAAGCAGCCTATTTCCCTTATTGGAACACCTGAAACAGCAGTTCCCGCAAATTACATCTTTGTTATATACGCATTCGCACAAAGCCAACGATACGTTTAACGATCTGGAGATTAAAGTGTATAGTGGCAAAGACCATATTACGGAAAGCATGGAGGGTTTGCAATTTAAAATATCGCCCAAATCGTTTTATCAGACGAATTCGTTGCAGGCGTACGAATTGTATAAAATTACCCGCCAGTTAGCAGGCTTAACAGGTAATGAATTGGTATATGACCTTTATACCGGAACCGGAACCATTGCCAATTTTGTGGCCCGCCAGGCCCGTCAGGTGATAGGTATTGAATACGTAGAAGACGCTATTGTGGATGCCCGTAAAAATGCTGAATTGAACGGATTAACCAATACGCTGTTTTATGCCGGCGACATGAAAGATGTATTGAACGACGCGTTTATTCAGCAGCATGGGAAACCCGATGTGATTATTACCGATCCGCCACGCGCGGGGATGCACGAAGAAGTGATTAAGGTCATTCTGAATGCCGGCCCGGGAAAGATTGTGTATGTGAGTTGCAACCCAAGTACACAGGCCCGCGATTTAAGTTTGTTGGATAAAGATTATAAAGTAACCCATGTGCAACCAGTAGATATGTTCCCGCAAACTGCCCATGTAGAAAATGTAGTGTTACTCGAACGCCGTTAATTAGTATGCTATGGCATTAAATAAGGAAACTTTTAAAACCCGGAGTCTTAGTGCTGTGGTATTTGTGGTAGTGCTGCTCAGCGCTGTTTATTTTAATTACTGGGTAGCAGCTTTGTTTTTCAGTGTTATTGCTTTCATTTGCTTTCACGAATTCGGAAAACTGAGTGAAAAACTGGGAGCCCCTGTTTTTAAAATAAGCGGAAACCTGCTTGGCGCGTTAACCTTATTAATTACTCCCTGTCTGGCATTACACTGGGGGAGCATTGGCGTTGTGGCCATTTCTGTTTTAACATTAAGCGGCGTTATGATTGGCACTACCGCGCTTTTTTCTAAAACGGAAAAACCGGTTCATTCAGCCTGTTTTACCTTGTTTGGAGTTGTGTACTGTTTCCTGCCCTTTTTGTTACTCCTGCTTATTCCCATCAACCGTCATTTTATTAAAACGTCAGACACTTATCAGCCCCTCAGCATACTTGGGCTTATCTTCTTAATATGGGCCAACGATACCTTTGCCTACATTGGGGGCAGCCTTATCGGAAAAAACAAAATGTACGAACGGGTATCACCCGGAAAAACCTGGGAAGGAACATTAGTTGGCGTAGTGTGCTGCATTGGTGTGGGATTTATTCTTAATCTGGCCGGCACGTTTGAACACATCTGGATATGGCCTGCCATTGCCGCTATTGTTGCCATTTTTGGAACCATTGGCGATTTGATTGAAAGTTTATTGAAACGCCAGGCAGGTGTTAAGGACAGCGGCTCGTTAATGCCCGGACACGGCGGCGCGCTGGACAGGTTCGATAGTTTAATCGTAGCGGCACCTGTAGTGTTTGTGTTTCTATTTCTTATCAGCGAGTTATTATAAACCTGAGGTTTACCAGCCATCAATAGCAACCCAAAAACAAAAACACGTAAACAAGAGGAAAGGATCGTAACATCATTTCACACTTAACGTGCGCTATAATTTGTAAATTGCCGCAATGACAGATATTCAGTACACCTTTATTAAATCAGACAAAAAGCTAATTAAACTTCATTTTGATAACATCCTGTTCATTAAAGGACTTGGGAATTATGTAGAACTCTTTACCACGAAAAACAAAAAATACATTTACTACAAATCCCTAAAAGAACTGATTGATAAACTTCCTGATGAATTTATGCGGGTACATAACTCCTACATCATTAACATGAAAAATGTGGACCGCATTGAAGACAATCACTTAATCATAGGTCAGCATAAAATTTCAATTGCTAAAAGTTATAAAGATTGCCTACTGCGTAGCGTTAATAAATTACTGTTATAAATAAAAAACAGGGCCATTTATATAATAATTACGGCCAACCAAATAATTCATACACCACACAAGACGACAATGACCTTACTTTGCGGGCATGAAACAGATTTTGTCTTACTTTTTAATCTTTACGTTTATGATAGCAGGTTTAACCTATGCCCAAAACAAGACCTACGAAAACGATGTAAAAACAATAGATGGCCTGATTAAGGCCAGCTACGAAGTTGTATCGGGCGAAAAAGGCGCTTCACGGCAATGGGACCGGGACAATTACCTGCACCATCCTAAAGCTGTTTATTCCTACTTCGACAGACAAAAAAAGCAGCAGGTCACACTTACACTAGCTGAATTTCATAAAGAAACGGATGATATCATTTTTGCCACAGCGTTTTATGAACGGGAGATTAACCGCGAGGTAAGAATTTACGGCAACATCGCGCATGTATGGAGTACGTATGAAACCCGGTTGCAAAAAGATGGCCCGGTAGCCAGAAAAGGAATAAACAGCATCCAACTTATTTATGAAAACAACAGATGGTTTGTTATTTCCTGGACGTTCTGTGGAGAAACCGAAAGTAATAAAATACCCCAAACATTTGATGCACATTAAGAACAATCCGGCAACACAACATTTTACAAAATAGCTCTAATCAAAAAATTTCACCACTTCCCCTCATTCCAATCCTCAGAGTTTAAATACTAATCCGGCATGTAAATAATCATGATTGTAGCCACCGCCGCCTTCAAGGTATAACCCAAGTGATTTTGTCAAATAGATCCTTGCACCTAAGGCTAAACCCGCCGCGCCATATAATCCCGACTCGTCATCGTATAAATAATCGTAATAAGGATCAGTTGTGGTATATTTATAACTCCGGTATTTAACCCCTGCCATTACAGCGGCGTACAAATCCCATTTTTCACCCATTAACTTTTTATGATGGTAATAGCATTTCACCAATGCCGTCACATCTCTCCACCGTTGTTCCCACCCAAATCCGTTTTTATTTACGTACGTGTAACGGCCTCCCCAGATGGATAAATCGCCGCCCAATCCAATAACACTCTCCGGCACCGATTCAGAAACTCCATGCTCAAACCCCAAATGAAACGTCGGACTTGTTCTATATACATAGCCAGCGCCATTAAATCTGCTTCTATAACGTGAAGAGTAACCGTAACCGGCTCCCACACCTAAATACGCTACCGTTTTACCTTTTGCTATAGCCTGTCCGTTGCCCGATACCGACGATGACGACTTCCTGGTTCCTGATTGTCCACTGGCGCTTAAACATGTCAGAAAAAATACTGCAATTAAAACACTATTCTTTACCATATTATTTCTCCTTCTACCAAAAAGAGTAAATACCTTGCTTATACCCTTAAAAAGATGTCGAAAAAACAGGCATTAAAATTCAACAGTTTGGTTGTCAGCCTAATATTTTAACAAGATCAAACTGACACTATTCTTCCCGGATCAATTATTCATCTCCTGCAATTCGTACAAGCGGTAATAGGCTCCCCGCTTTGCCAGCAAGACTTCGTGGGTACCGCGTTCCGTTATCATGCCATTTTCCAGATACACAATCTGATCCGCCAGTTTTAAACTACTCAGACGATGACTCACAATTACCGACGTTTTACCATTCATTACTGTTTTAAGGCTTGTTAAAATCTGTTCTTCCGTTTCCGTATCCACCGCGCTCAAACAATCATCAAAAATAAGAAGAGCGGGCTCATTGATAATGGCTCTGGCTATACTGATGCGCTGCTTCTGCCCTCCCGACAATGTAATTCCCCGCTCACCCACTACCGTTTCAAACTGTTGCGGGAAACTCATAATATTATCATAAACAGCAGCCTGCCGGGCCGCCCGTTCCACCTTAGCATCATCCATGTCACCGGCACCCGAAAACCGGATATTGTTCCGGATGGTATCACTGAACAAAAACACTTCCTGCGGCACTACCCCCATCTGAGAGCGCAACAAACTTAAATTATGTTCCGGCAACGGCTTTCCATCCAGCAGAATTTCGCCACTACTCACATCGTACTGCCGGGCTATTAAGTTTACCAGGCTACTTTTTCCGCTACCGATTGGTCCGGTAATTCCCAGAGTTTCGCCCGCTTTCAAATCAAACGAAATACCTTTGAGCGCTTCTACTTTATTTTCAGGATAGGTAAACGACACGTTACGAAACTGAATGTGTCCCTGTAAAGGATAAACGGCAGTAGTGGTATTTTGTATAGCGGGTGCCGTTTTCATAAACGCGTTGATGCGCTCCTGTGATGCCGATGCGCGCTGCACCAGTGAGGTAACCCATCCTAACGACGCAAACGGCCAGGTAAGGCGATAGACGTACAATATAAACTCGGTGATGTTTTCAGCCCCCATTTCGCCCTTAATGGCCAAGCTTCCACCATACCAAACTGTTATGCACAAACTCATCCCAATCATAAACAGCATGGTGGGGCCAAAAAACGATTCTGTCCGTGCCAACTGAAGCGCGCGCGTTTTGTACACTTCTCCCCTCTCATTCATTCTGGCAGAATAGAACCGCTCCTGCGCGTACGCTTTAATCACCCGTATGGCCGAAAACGATTCCTGAGCCAGAGTCGTTAAGGCCGATAATTCCTCCTGCACCTTACCACTTTGTTTATTAATACGGTCAGATACCTTATAAATAATAAACGACAACAAGGGCAAAGGTAAAAACACCAGCAGGGTTAATTTTACGTTTACCGAAAACATAAACAGCAAAATAGTAACCATTGTTACAATGGTGTTGGTGATATACATAATGGCAGGCCCGGTGTACATCCTTACCTTACCCACGTCTTCGCTGATCCGGTTCATTAAATCGCCGGTAGCATTCTGCTTGTAAAAACTCACATCCAGTTGCTGATAGTGCGCGTATATTTCATTCTTCTGATCGTACTCTATATGCCGGCTCATCACAATGATGGTCTGCCGCATCAGAAACATAAAAAATCCACTAATGAGTGCCAGCCCTATCAATTTTAATCCATAGCCTACAAAGGTGGTGGTAGCCGGCGTTTGCCCCGAGGCAATCCCGTCAATAATGGTTTTAGTACCCTGGCGAAGAACAACGCCCTGATAAGCCCCAAAAATAGTGGATAACGCCACAAACAGAAGGCCACCGAAAAAATGCCACTTATACTTTAGAAAAAACGGATTAAGAACCTTTAAATGCTGCATCAGGCCACAAAGGTAATCTATTCTGAACTAAAACCCGACAATGCCCGCTATTTTGTAACTTTACCTGTTCATGCGCCGTAAATCCATAGTTATACTTCTAATCCTGTTCTGCGGCCTGTCGTTCTATTCCTGCTTTGTTCTTAACCGTTACATTTATACCGACCGTGAATTAAAAACCCATTACGCTACAAAAACCGTTCAACCTGTTTACAACCGCTCGGCATTTCTCGACATGACGATTCATTACGCATTGGTGTCGCGCTGCGATACGCTGCCCCTGCTGGTATTATTGCATGGCGCGCCCGGTGCCTGGTACGGGTACATGAACCTGATGGAAGACAGCGCGCTTCAGCGGCATTTCCAGATCGTAGCCATTGACCGCCCGGGCTATGGAAAAAGCAATTACGGCAAAGCGGAGTTATCTACCTTTAAGCAAGCCTTAGCGGTGCAGCAGGTAATTACCGCCTGCAACACCTCCGGCAAACCGGTTTCCCTGCTGGGGCGAAGCTATGGCGCGCCCATTGCCGCGCACTACGCGCTTTATCATCCGCAAAACGTTGACCAACTCATTATGGTTAGTCCCGTCATTGATCCCGACAAAGAAAAATTTTACTGGTTCTCGCCCATTGGCAAATGGAAAATTGTGCAATGGTTCTTACCCAAAGTTTTAAATGTGGCTACCCGCGAAAAATACGCGCACCCCAACGAAATGCGTAAAATGGAAACCAACTGGCGGAAACTTTATGTGCCCACTACCGTACTCACCGGCGAAAACGACTGGATTGCCGATACTGCCAATTACACCTTTGCCCAAAAACACATTATTAATGCCCCCGCGCAATTTTACAAACTGAAAAACACCGGTCACCTGATTACCTATGAGCAACCTGAACTTATTAAACGGATTTTATTAAAGCAATTTTAATACTGATAAATTCCATAAACATAAGATTAAAAGGAGCCGTTTTCTCTGCCCGCCCAATCTACCCGCAAAAACCGCACTTTCCGCTTTAGCTTGCGCGTCCTTTGCGGCTTTTGCTGCGGCTCCGGTAGCTTCCTGAGGTCGCTTCCTCGCCCGCGCAAAATCACGCAACGTCCCGCGCAAGGCTGCCGCTCCAATTGCTCGGCCATCCCCCGTTTAGTTCTGTTTTAAAATAAAATGACTTTTGATTAAACCGGGTTTACCGCGTCAGTACCAGCTTACGTGTTTCTACTGCCACGCCGGCCTGTATAAATCGTATTGTATATA
>JASGCO010000043.1 GCA_030054095.1 Sediminibacterium sp. | reverse complement strand
CAATTGAGTTGAAACTCACTAACCCGAAACAAATTTTAGTTGAAGAATATGCTTCTAAAACCAACGCATTAAAGGATATATTGAACCCAATAATTCAATTAAATACTGAAACATTTACTGGTAAGTTCGAGGTGAGATCAAAAAGACAAGGAGGTAAAAGTTTAAATAGTAAAACCATTAGGGAAATTTCAGAAGATTTATTGAAATTGATGGGTTTTAAAAAAGGAAATGAGAATATTCACAAAGTTGTAGTTCGAGGTTATTCAGTTGATGAAGATGATTATGTTGAAAAACTCGACCCCATTGATTTAATTGCTGACAGACTAATAGGTAAGATTACACTGGAAGAACCACTTGAAAATACTGACTTGTTACAACAACAAAGGAAACAACAGATCAAAGAATTATACAATAAGTTCTTGCCACACTTCAATTCAATTTTAGGAGCGTAGCAAAAATGGATAAGACAATAGGTTATTATTTAGAAAAATATTCTGGTTTTGCAATTGGAATCGTATTTAGCTGTTTCGTTTTTTCAAATTGGACTGAGTTTTCATGCCTATTACTTGACAAGTATTATGATATTATTATTAAGCTGAGCGCATCCATTTTCGGTTTTTTTTTAACGATATTGACCCTTCTGATTAATAGTTCCAATTCAACAATTACAAAACTAAGAAACCTAAAGGACTTTAAAAGATTGATAGCATTTAATCGAAACGCTGTCTTCCTTTGTTTTGCTGTGATAGTTTATTCCATCTTTGTTTTCTTAATTGTTACTCCCACTAACGGAGCCTATATTTACAAAATTAATCTTGATGTTATTTTTCTTAAAATTAATATTTGCCTTCATGCCTTCTTATGTATATGGTGTGCAATAGATACGCTTGTTTTTCTGAGAGTTTTCTACGAAATTCTATCAAATGTTTAATTGGTTTAATCCCTGAATTGAGAAATAGCTAACTAAATTACCCGCAATGGATTTCCAATTCAAATTCCAATTCTTCTTCACTACATAAGCGAATGGTTAAAGGGGCATTAGAGCCGGAAGCGGTGGCAAGGCGACTGGTCAATACATTTCGTTCCATTACTAAAGCATCCTTTTTTAAATCCATAATCAGTAAGAGATTATTTTCTAAATTATCGAGTTCTATATAAAATACTTTGCCTTTGTATTCGGGTTCGTAATACACGGAAACAGTCAGGGAGGTAAAGCCCTGAAAGTCTTTGATACGGTATATTTTGGATTGATAAGGATAAAGGCTAACCATATCCTTAACCATTATAGTAGCATTCATAGCAGGTAAATAATGGAGTAAAATAAGAGGTGTATAAGGTTTAACAGAACGTTTGTTGTTTGTCCTTACTGGTCTTACAGGGTTTAAAAAAATGTGGTTTAACGTAACAGGGTAACCGTTCCTTTTAAGGTAACCGGTTTGTCATTAATCAGAAATTCCACCGTATAAAAATACACGCCTGCACTTACAGGCTCTCCGCTGTTAGTGCGGGCATCCCATTTACGGTTCGGCTGTGTACTTTCAAAAATCACATTGCCCCAACGGTTATACACGTTTAAACGAAAGCCTTTTACAAAGCGGATTTGGTTAAACTGCAAACCCCATACATCGTTCACGTTATCGTTATTGGGTGTATAAATATTTGGTACGGTGTAGGTCGTTTCACAATCTTCCAAAGTCATGTTTACCGTAGCGGTAGTGGTAATGCCACATTCGGTTCGTAGTAAAGTAAAGGCTACCGTACTTGCCGGAAGGTCTATACCTTTTATTGATGGTGTGGCACAGGTGGCGCAAGTGAGTAAAACGGGCGGCTGCCAGTTGTAGGAACTGAAACGGGTACTATCTGCTGTACCGATGCTTACCACTTGGTTACTGCCCAAACACAGGGTAAAATCGTTGCCCGCTTTGGCGGTGGCTGTTGGTGTATAAACGGTAACGGTAATGCTGTCTTTGGTAACAAAACTACAAAGGGTTTTGGTTAGGGTGTATTTGGTGGTAACGCTTGGATTGGCCACAGGGTTAGGGCAATTGGTACAACTTAATCCGGTAGCGGGTTGCCATACGTATTGCGAACTGTCTTTACGGTTATCCCCTATTACCAAAGGGCTGTTAAAGCAAATGGTAGTGTCTTTACGAACGGTTTTGGCTTTACCGGAATAATACCCCCTGTCGTATAAGGATACGTCGTCTATGTAGAGGTAAACCATATTTGCTGTCGAAGGTGATACGCATTGAGAAATATAATTAGTTCCAGTAAATTGTACTTTGGACTTATTGTTATCTTTAAAATTTCCAATAGTAACATATTTCTCTCCACCTTTTGCAATAAAACAACCGGAGAATTGATGCCAGTTAATTGTGTCAGCATTTAAAAATATATTGGTGTCATTTGTAACCTGCGGTTTAATGCTGTTTATTTCATTATCCCACGCTTGTTGAGTGGCAAGTGCAAAGTTGCGAATATCAAAAACGGTATCAGTAAACAATGCAGAAAAATTTGAAGAAACATAGTTTGAAATCTCAGATTTAGAATAGAATAATCCAAAATCGTACACATGGTCTTTGAGTAAAGGGCTAACTAAACTATCTCCAAATAATTCAAAATAATGCCAAAATGAAAATCCCGGAGTAGGATTAAGAATAACTGTTTTTAAGCAAAATCCATTATAGAAATTACCAGTTCGGGGTAATTGCTTTCCAGCAAAATTATTATTTGCATATACTCCGCAACTTATATGAGGTGTTGAATTTTGCGGCGATAACATTGAATAATATTCGATGGAGCCGTACCCTGTGTACCAATTAGTACATAAACTAAACTGGTTAGCGGTATATGGAATCCCTCTGTTACTTTCAAAACTTGGGTTAGCGATAAGGTTTACCTGAGCCATTAGGCTACCTGTAAACAAAACCATTATCAGGAGGCAGAACCTCCTGATAAATGGTGTATATACATTAACCGCTTTCATTATTTAGTAATGATCAATTTGTCAGATTTAAGGATAGCTTTGTCTTTAGTAATGGTATAAAGGTACGTACCATTTTTAAGATTTGAAACATCCAGTTTGGTTAAAGGGGTTAATTTGGTAACGCTGATTACCTGACCTAATACATTGCTTAATGTAAATTCAGCCCCTGTTAAATCCGTTGTAATGTTCAGTTCGGTACTGGCCGGATTCGGGAATACCTCTGTTCCTTTGGCTGCCGCCTCATTAACATTGGCCGGGCTTGTCGTTAACAAACGGTTGCCACTTTGCGGTAAGGCAGGGAGAGCCGTTTCACAGGCATTCCGGTAATCGGTGGTATCGTAGGCTTTTAACAAGGCACGGGATTGGTACACGCTGTTCCCATCCGTAAACGGGCATAATTGCGCTAAGGTTTTTAACGTTGCCTTTTGCGCCTCACTAATGGTATTATCCAAATAGGCCAGATAAATAGTATTATAAGTCTTTTGGTGATCATCCACATCGTTTAAAACGTCCGCCTGTGTGTTTTGATTTTTAGCTAATTGCAGGGTTTGAGCCGATTTGGTTTTAGTATAATCCGCAATCAAACTATCCGATTTGTAAAACTTACCGTTCGCCTGATTGTTTTGCGTGTTCACAAACTGTACCCCTCCGTCTATTTTGGCAGGGTCAAGGTTTTTTTGCTTAATCAGGTCATACGCTACTTTCTCCGCTACTTCCACCGTAACAGGTGCAAACACCGCATTGGCATTGGAGGTATTCACCGTTGGTGCAACAGCCCGTAACGCACTTTGGGTTTCGCTGCTTCCCGATTGAGGGGATTGGCTACTACCACAGTTTACTAACCCTGTACTACTATTTGGTGTAGGATTAAATTGAGCAGATGGGAAAATGTCAATTAAATTTACTGCCGGATAAAACGGATTAGTTCCATTAGCAGGGCCGCTATAATCAATTCTTTGACCTTGTGAGTTAGCTTTACAATAGGTGTCAGCATAAGCAAATGTTCCAAATTGATTTTCAGCGCAAACCGTTGCCGAACTGGCTGTAATGTAATTTACATCCCCGATATTCGCATTTTGATCTAAGAAAATTCCTAACTGACTTGGGTTAGCACTATTCGGACTTAACACATTGGAATACAATTTGTGTATCCCTGCCCCCTGAAACTTCATACAGGTAGTAGCCCCTTGCGTACTATTACTACAATACAGGTTATTTAAACCGCTTGCTGTAAAAATACCAAAGGTAAACCAGTTGCTTGTATTACCTGCCGCATAACTTAACTGATTGTAACGTATTTTACTATCGTCGGTATTATCCAGCCAAATATCCCCCGCAAACTGATTGCTTAAAGGCGTAGCCATTGTAATTGTATTACTCTCTACCGTTAAGCCCATATAGGTATTAGCATACACTCCGCACTTGTTTTTACCTGAAAACAAATTATTCAGTACTTCCACCTTACAGGCAGCGTTTTTACTCAGTTCCGCCAAAGCCACGTTATAGGTACTCGGTTGGCGGCCTGTGGCTGTCCATGTTCCTACATTACTGTTAATACTCAGGTTGATTTTCTTATTATCAAACCCGTTTACATCAATTACACAATTATTAAAACTATTGTTGTTAATGGTATTTGCATAATTATTAGAAGCCGTACCGTACCACTTACTGATAAATACCCCTGTTAACACCCCCTCGAAACGGCTGTGGCTCACATTTAACGACCCGTTGGTAATGGCTCTTACCCCGTAATCAGATGAACTTACCGTGTTACCATATACCGAACCAATAATAGCCGGATAGGTACCCACTAAAGAGCGGCAGCCCTCCTGATAGATAGCCGCGCTTACACTACCGTACTGATCCTGAAAGGCCGCTACATTACGGATGTTCTGAAACCAGTTATGGTAGTAATCTATCTGCGAATAAAACATGGCTGTTCCTACGGGTAATAAATCAAACAGGTTAGAATACGCAGAACCCGCCACAGGGTTAGATGTTCCCACAATAAGACCCGTTGCCGTATTGCTCATACTAACCCCAAGCCCTAACATGCCCGTTTGACTGCGTTGGGTAGAAGTAATCCCTAAAACAGAACTCCCTTTTAAGGTGGCTTGCCCAAACTGTGTTAAACCCGTATTACTGAAATTAGACGTTGTACGCCATAATGCGCCACTGGTATAATTATACAATGCGGGCGCAATGGCACGGCAGGTAAACACACATTCCCGTAACTGAAAAGAGGTAAATACTTTAGCCTGAAAATTAAGCCCGTTCAGATTTTTATTAAAGAACACGTTTACCAACGTTAAACCCGGATGGGTTCCGCCTGCCGGACTGCTGACAGCGTCTTTAGCGTCCTCGATTACCGAATTGGTAATGTTTAAGGCAGCGGTACTGCCAATGCCTTTCCAGTTACGGTTACAGCCATGTAAATAACTGCGGTCAATGGTTACAACGGCATTTTGCGTGATGCTGCCCGCATGGTCAATCACTATTTCCGAACTGTTAAACGTAACCGGAGCGTTAATTTGTAAGTCCCCACGAATAAACAGATTAGCCGTAATGTTTCCGCTTGCGGGAACTTCAATGGCCGAATTGGTAGCACTTACAACGGTATTAAAATAGTTCGACCATGTTAAAGCGCCTGGCGTTCCTATTGGAACAAGCGTACAACTACTAAGGGAACGCTGACCGGACAGATTGGGGTTACAGCAATCCAACGTTTGAATAGTAGCCACCGTGCTTACGGTACACCCTGCCGCTGTGGAAGCGTACAGCGTGTAAGTGGTGGTAGTGGTAGGTGTAACCGAAACCACCAAGCCGGATAAATTGCCCGGCTGCCATGTAACCGAAGTAATGGCAGGGTTTACGTTAGCCGTTAAACTAACCGCTGAACCCTGACAGGTACTGGCCGTTGAACTGCTGATACTCACTACGCCCGGAGCGGGATTAATGGTGAACGTTTGCACCTGCGTATTATAGCACCCCATTGTATTCGGTAGTAAAGGCGTGGTATAAAACGCTGCTAAACCAATGGTATAAACCCCTGCGCTGCCAAAAAAGGAAGTAGGCACACAGGTACTGGTAAACACATTGGCAAAGGTAGGATTGTAATTATTGCTATTGTACCAGTTGGGAACCGCATTGTTAAAAAAGGCGGGATTCAGCGGTGGGGTAATCTGAAAATAATCGTAATGCACGTTATTGGTTAGCGTAGGCGTTGGGGAATTAAAACAGATTTGCCCGCCCGCACAGAGTGGCGTGGGTACAACGGTAAAGTTAACCGGAGGTTGCGGCAGCCAGTCAAAAATAAATGACTTACAGGACTGTCCCGGATCTTCGGGGTTTACAATCTGATAGGCGTAATAGTGTACGGTATAACTTTGTACGGAGCCCGTTGTATTGACAGGGATATTAAACTGAAAATACCCTCCCGAAGGAATAACACTATTGGTTAACACCGTATTGGTGCCATAGCCCGAAATAATGGTTACCGTGTTAGAGGTAGGCCAGTTATCGGCAATACTCAGGTAATTGGGGTTACACAGAGGGGGCAGATAAATGATATGGACAGAAGAAGCGGGGTTGGCCTGAGCAATAATGTAATTGCCGTTTGGCGTTATCATTCCCAATTCATAATCCGCATCGCAGTTTTCCTGCCCCCGTGCGGTGTTCAGACTGAACAAAACCAGCAGCAAGCAGAGTTTTAAGAGTTGTGATATATTTTTCATATATTTAAAAGTGAAGCTATTGGAAGGGCTGCCTTTATTCGCTTCTAACATAAAGGGGGTGGTTATAGATGGTGTTGTTAATGTGCAAAAGAAAAGAAAAACAACACCGTTGATTAACGTGTACGCCGGGGGAAAAGCGGAGTAGATAGAGATCATGTTGTGAACTACTCCGGGCATACGATTTAGGAATCAAACCTCCCGGTTTAAAGCCCCCTTTTTATGTAGCATTGCTAAGTCATGGTTCACCTCCTTGGTTTTGATTGTTTCTGAAAGCCCACAGAAACGGGTTTTTGTAAAATAAACAGGCGTGAGCTTTATACTGCCTGATTCAACTTGATGCAGGAACCGCAAAGAACCTTTAACAGACTGAAAGAAACAGATAAAAACCCACGCCATGCCAAGGCGTGTTGCTTTTTCTGTTCTTCTGCTGTTATTAAATTTTGCGGTATTAGCACCAACAGTCGAACAAATAAAATGCAACGCCGAATAATTATAAACCGAGATTTAAGAAACTATTTACGTTAGCGCAAAGGTATTTAAAAATAAAGTGGATAAACAAAATTATTTTTTTAGATACGTTTTACCTGCTCTTCTGTACTTTTTTATATGCGGTTACCTCCTTTGGTTTTAGTGTTTCTGAAAGCCCATACAGAAACGGGTTTTTGTAAAACAAACAGGCGTGAGCTTTATACTGCCTGATTCAATTTGATGCAGGAACCGCTAAGTACCCTTGGTAGATTGAAAGAAACAGATAAAAACCCACGCCATGCCAAGGCGTGTTGCTTTTTCCGTTCTTCTGCTACCTAATTTTAGCGGTTTAGCATCAACAGTCGAACAAATAAAATGCAACGCCAAATAATTATAAACCGAGGTTTAAGAAACTATTTACGTTAGCGCAAAGGTATTTAAAAATAATCCTGCATTCCAAAATTATTTTTTGAACCCTTTTGTATTTGTAAAACTGAACTGATGAAAACCGTTATACTAAACGTGTTCCGGTGGTCTTAATTGAAAGTAATTTTTTGCTTTCATAGTGTTTGTTATAGTGTTAATAAATGTAAATCAAACTCCGTGCCAAAGTTTTGTTTACTCGCCTGAACTTTCATTTACCTTGCTAAAGTTACAGGCTTACTCATGGCGTATAATTTTAATTTAACTAAGTGGTTACAGGTTTTTGGTAAGTGGTGGACTTTTTCTGTTTTAGTGGTTGGTGCTGCTCCGGCTCTGAGTAGCTTTTAAATGGTTTGTAAAATTAGGCGTGAGCCTTTATCAAAATTATTTTCAGTAAGGAAGGTGCTTGAACTCACCCTGAAACGAAAAATAACAATCAAAAGACAACACGCCATTTGGCGCATCACTTTTAATTATTCTCTCGTATTCAGTTTCAGAAAGATTGTTCAAGCCTTTTCCTTACTAAAGAATAATTAAGCAACGCTTAATTTTTTAATACAGGTCTAAAGATACGCATACAAACGCCGCTTGTCAAATTTTAAGCATGTGATTTTTAAAGTATCTACGTTTTATAGCAATTATAAACTAAAAATGCAGTCCATCCCTGAACTGCATTTTTAAACAAACAAAAAAGAATCTAACTGCTCCAATCTGCCATTTTGTATCACATAAGACGGATACAAAGTCTTAAATTTTAGTATATGTAAAAATGTAAAGCCATTTTGCAAAGATACCAATTAGTAAATGTTCACACCAAATTCAGATCGGGAATTATCATGCCTGTAACAGTCATGCTCATTAAGGGTGTAACACATATTCGCTACTACTTAAACCAAGCCATGTAAATAGTTCCATTACATAGTGTTATTTTACACGCTCATAACCTGCTCCCGTTCAGGGTTTCTTTTTCCAAAAGGAAGTAATAGCGGGTTTAGAAGCAGGGCTGTTTTCGTATTTAGCCTTTACATCAAAATACAGTTTTTCGTATTTCTTATAGGCATTGGCGATGCTTTGGGCGGTGCTAACGGCCTCATCCTTAACGGTGGCTTCTGCCTTCAGGCGTTCTATTTTGCCTTTGAGTTCGCTTATACTTTTTGAAAGTTGGTTAATATGTTCTTTTTGTCCCGCACTTTTTTCCTCTAACTGTTTTACCTTTTCCAGTAAGTTGCGTTCCTTATGTTCCAGTCGGGCGGGTTGCTGCTCCAGTTCTTTCTGAAAGTGTAGTTTTTGGTGGTGAAGGGCTATTTTCCATTTATTCAGCCGTTTTTCGTAGGTCGTTTCCAATACGGTAATCCCTTCCATAAAATCCTTTAAACTGGCTTGGTCAATACTGCTATTTTGCAAATAGTCTTTAAGCCCTTTGAAAAATAAACGCATTTTGTCCATTGCGGCCAAATTTTCCTGTTCCAGTTCGTTGTGTTCGGCTTCGGTAGGATTAGGTTCCTTTGCTGTATTATCTTGTGATGTTGTCATGGGATGGTATAGAATTGTATGCCGTATTCTTTTACGAAATTAGATATTTTTTAACTGTTGCACTATTTTACAGGTGACGATTTTATACTTGGATTTGAAATTCAGGGAATCCCTTATTATTAAACACATTTTACTATTTTTAAATCTGTCATTTTCAGACTGCAAGTTTTCTGAAATGATAACAAATATTTTAGAAAGTAGAACTATGCAAACTATTTGGATTAAGAAAGATGAGAAACGTGTGGAATATTGCTGTATGGAAAAACAAGAACCGGGTACTTTTAAAATTTATTCCGGGATTGTTGGTACAGACTTAGAAATACAAACTATTGACACGACGGATTCAACCCATGCGGAGGCGTGGTTAGATTCAAAACTTGGCAGCCTGAAACGAAAGGGTTTTATTCCGGCAGTCAATAAGGATTATACCTTGCTTTCTATTCGCCACCGTTTTAAAGGCTCTTTAAACGCTGATGATTTTCAACATAAAGAAACATTTAAAAAAATACTGAATGAGTTGTTTCGCACAAAAGGATTAGGCTACATAATGAGTAGCGGAATTAAATCGGATTATTGGGAGTTCAGCGCACTTGTATTGGATGCTGCCAAAGCAAAGGAATTGATAAACTACTCTGCAACTACATTTGGGTTTGATAGTATAGAATTGATAACAGGAGCATAAGCATAATAATGATTCGCTTTAGGATTTAACACTTCTTAATAAAAATATAGCGAATGAGTAAGTATCTTTGCCGCCGGAAATCCTGTCCTTATTTTGGTTGTGTAGTAAGGAAAAAGTGGTTTGTGGTTGTGTTTTAAAACGACCCTCAGAAACGGAGGGTCGTTTTTTTGACTGTATATCAGGATTTAAACCGTTTAAATTACGCCTTGCTATAATCCATAGCCACCAAATAAGCGTTTAGCCACCAACTTTGCAGTAACAACAAAAAAGATGGTAACACTATTTGAGGCGCAAAACTCGCCTCTGCATTTGCTTATACCCCTTATCAGCGAGGGGATCAGCGCTGGGTTTCCAAGTCCGGCTTTGGACTTTACGGATGTAAAAATTGATTTAAACGAACTGTTAATCAAACGGCCCTCCTCTACCTTTTTTGGACGG
Source organism: Sediminibacterium sp. (assembly GCA_030054095.1). Taxonomy (GTDB): domain Bacteria; phylum Bacteroidota; class Bacteroidia; order B-17B0; family Aurantibacillaceae; genus Aurantibacillus. Next base: position 12,679 of record JASGCO010000043.1, on the reverse strand, counting down.
GTGAGCGGAGATAGCATGAAAAATGCAGGGATATTTGACGGGGATTTAATTGTGATTGACAAAAGCATTAAGCCGGGGGATGGAATGGTAGCAGTCTGTGTGATAGATGGGGAGTTGACCCTGAAACGCCTCTGTTTAAAAGACAAACGGTGCTTTCTCAAACCGGAAAATGAGGCTTACCCTGAAATTGAAATTACGGAAGACACCAACCTGATTATTTGGGGTATTGTCACCAACTCCATACACACCCAAGTAAAGACTGCCGGATGAAAGAAACTTTCTTTGCCCTTGTGGATGGAAATAACTTCTATGCGTCCTGTGAGCGGGTGTTTAATCCAAAATTAAACGGAACGCCCATCGTCGTTTTATCCAATAATGACGGGTGTGTCATTGCCCGGAGCAATGAAGCAAAAGCCCTCGGTATTCCGATGGGTGCGCCTGCCTTTGAATGGGAACAGGTCTTTATCAAAAACAGGGTTCATGTGTTTTCCGCAAACTTTACCTTATATGGAGATATGAGTAACCGGGTTATGACCTTGTTAGGCACATATACTCCCGAAATGGAAATTTATAGTATCGATGAGGCTTTTTTAAAATTTTCAGGTTACGAGCGGTATTTTGATCTCAGCCAGTATTGCCAAAACATGAAACAAGCCGTTACCCAAAGCACCGGGATTCCGTTAAGCGTTGGTGTTGCCCCCAGTAAAGCCCTTGCAAAAATCGCCAATAAGATTGCAAAGAAATTCCCGGAGCAAACAAAGGGCTGTCATGTGATAGACAGCGAAGAAAAGCGGTTAAAAGCCCTTAAATGGCAAAAGGTGGAAGATGTTTGGGGAATAGGCAGGCAACACGCAAAACGGTTGAATGCAATTGGGGTAAAGACGGCTTATGAGTTTACTCAGGTATCGGATGCGTGGGTGAAAAAACACATGAGTATAGTCGGCTTGCGTTTAAAGCAGGATTTAAGCGGACAGGCTGTATTGGATTTAGAAGATATTAAATTAAAGAAGAACATTGCTACGACACGGAGTTTTGAGGCCATGTATGCAAGGATAGAGGAATTAAAAGAACGGATCAGCACCTTTGCCGTATCGTGTGCTGAAAAGTTACGCAGACAACAGTCCTGCTGCACCGCTTTACTGGTTTTTTTGCGCACCAATCCTTTCAGGGAGGATTTACCACAGTATTCAGCCAGTACGGTAGTGGATTTACCCTTTCCGAGCAACTCTGCCATAGAACTCAGTCATTATGCCTGCATCGCCTTAGAGAAGATTTTTAGAAAAGGGTATTTGTATAAAAAAGCAGGGGTCATGGTACTGGACTTTATGCCGGAAGATCAGATACAATTAAACATTTTTGAGCAGTCTGATCCCCGGCACGTCCCCTTAATGCAGGCCATTGATAAACTCAATAAGATATATGGACAACAAAAGATACGTCTGGCTTCGCAGGATTTAAAACGCATCTGGAAAATGAAGCAGGAAAAGTTATCCCCGAAATATACGACCCGGCTTGCGGATGTGGTGGTGGTGAAGGCTTAGTCTATCAGCGCATATTGCGAAAATACTCCTTAACAATGAAGATATGGGTCTTTTGCAGTATAATAAATCTATAAACGTTTAAATTTTAAAGATAAATGCTGGCTTTTCTATTTTTGGGAAAAGTCTAAATTTGTACAAAGAATACGTAATGACAGATAAAAGCACAATACCAGAAGAATCGAGAGATACTATTGAACTGGACAAAGATACCGAACTCGAAGATTCAAAAGAAGGCATTAAATATCCAATACTTGACCCTGCTAATTCAGATTTTGAAATTTTAGAACTCCCTTTTACAATCTTTGAATATCTAAGAAAATTAGGCCAAGGAAAGATCGTGGTTCAACCGGATTTTCAAAGAAATCAGGTTTGGAAGATAGATCAAAAAAGTAGATTTATTGAATCCGTGCTGTTGAATTATCCGTTGCCACCGATTTACTTGAATGAAACTAAAGATTCTAAATACATGGTAATAGATGGTTTACAGAGAACTACAACACTAAATGATTTTTATAATGGACAATTTAAGTTAAAAGGACTTGATGCGCTACCTATGTATGAAGATAAGTATTTTAGCAGCTTACCTCATAATATACAGTCAAAATTTGAGGATAAAAGGCTTAATATTTACGCACTTAAACCTTCTACGCCGCTACCTGTTATCTATGATTTATTTAACCGAATCAATACTGGGGGTACTCCATTAAATAAACAGGAGGTAAGAAATTGTATATACATAGGAAAGTCCACACAGTTGCTTAAAACATTATCAGAACAAGATTATTTTACCAATGCTATTGATAACGGGGTCAAAAATACAAGAATGAAAGACCGGGAAGTAATTTTAAGGTATATTGCTTTTAGATGGTTTGACTTTCATAGTGAGTACTCAGGTGACATGAGTGAATACCTTGAAAACTGCATGAAGGAACTAAATAAAAAGGATGATTCTGTCATAAACGAAATTGCTGATGACTTTAAACGCGTTATGTTAAAGTCATTTGAAATATGGGGAGATAAAAATTTCCGTATCCCAACTCCATCAACACGAGGCACAATAAACATTGCCGTTTTTGAAACCATAAGCCGTTATTTATCACTATTAAGTGATGAGTTTATTGAAAGGAACAAACCTGTATTAAAGTTTAATTACTCCAAATTGATTAAAAATAGCGAATATTTGGACGCCGTTAGTAGGTCAACTGGCACTAAAACAAGAGTATTTACAAGGTTTAGAATAGCAAATCAGATATTAAACGAAAATACACTATGATAAAAAGAATTAAATTAAAAAATTTCAAATGTTTTCAGGAATCGCCTACGTTTGAATTTTCAAAACTAAATTTGTTGACAGGTATTAATGGAAGAGGAAAATCAAGTGTGCTACAATCTGTATTGCTATTAGGTCAAACTCTATTGTATAATTCAGACTTTTCTGAACTTCAAATAAATGGCGAAAACTTACACTTGGGGAACTTTAACGATATAAAGTGTAGTGATGCCGTCAAATCTGATTTAGTTATATTTGAATTTGACATTTCAACTAAAGATGAAAATGATGAAGTTGTTGATCTGAAAGCAACTTTTGAATACAATGAAGATTTTGAAGAACCTTTAGTTGGACGATTAGAAAGGTTAAGTGTCATTAGCAATAAACCAGAGTACAACTTTGAGCATGATGAAGAAACTCATATTTTAACACAATATGAAGATTACAAACTCTTGACGGAACCATTATATCCTTTACATTATGTTAGTGCAGACAGGCTTGGCCCTGTTATGTTTGTAGAAAAGACAAAGATTCCTGAATTTATAACGGTGGGATCAAGAGGTGAAAACACAATTAATATCCTTGCGAATTACAACAGATTTAATGAAATTCCAGAAGTCCTTTATTTAGGCAAAGACTCTAGTAATTTACTGCGACAAACCGCAGAATGGTTGAATTATATATTAAATGGAGCTAAAATCGGGATTAGTGGTCTTAATCCGGAGAGTTCTATACTATATATGCTCTTAAACAATAAAGCAGGTACAAAAATGTATAAACCTGCAAATGTAGGATTTGGATACAGTTATATTTTACCGCTTATTGTATCTGGTCTAATTGCTGAGGAGGGTGAGATAGTAATTGTAGAAAATCCTGAGGCGCATTTGCATCCAAAAGCACAGGCCAGAATAGCGGAATTTTTCGCAAAAGTTGCATCGAATGGCGTACAGGTATTTATCGAATCACACAGTGAACATATTTTGAATGGGCTACGTGTTAGTGCTTTACGGAACGATATAAATATTTCAACAGACGAAATTTCTGTATTGTACTTTAATGAATCCTTTAATCCGGAAAAATTACATATAAAATCAGATGGAAAAATTGACAACTGGCCTGAAGGCTTTTTTGACCAACAAGAAATAGACTTGACAACCATTTTTACGCTTTCAAATAATAACCAATGATAGCTTCATTTTATTTCTTTCCGACTTCCTTTTCAAATAACAATCAATTAACGCTAAAGGAACTCGACGATAAAGTAGGAAAACTATTGAAAGATGTCTTAAACATAAATAAATACAAAGCAACCAATAAAATTTATGTGAATTACCAAGAGGTATATAGTGTTGAATTTTATAAAGGAATAACTTTGAATAATGTATTGGAGCGATCTTCTAAAGTTAATGTTATACTTGACAGGGACTTGAAAAACAAAGTTATTAGTCTGTTCTCAAAAGTTGAATCAACAAATTATAATTGTAAAGACATAGTTGGTTTAACAGCTTTACACGATGAGAACTCTTGTAATGGTGTAATTGCCTTTAATAAAATTGATTCTGTCAATGAGGAAAATCAAGTCGTTTATGGTATAAATGATTGGATTAAATTCAGAAGGTATTTTTTGGGCTTATATCCAAAAGATGAAGTTTTTTTTATAGAGGAGTGTCGTAAATATTTCCCTAATCTCTTCATCCATGAACGGAATAAGACTGCAATAAAGGATATATTTAAGGACTTCCACAAGAGTGTTGTAAAGCATCTTGGGTTTCTAAATGATGTATTTTACACATATAGACATAGGTGTTTTGACAACGAATCCATTAAGTATAAAACATTTACAAGTGACTGCAAATTAGAGGAAGATGCCGCTTCAAAAGACAATAATTCATCCAAAGATAGATTAACTTTTGAATTTGAAAATAAAAATGGATTAAAAGAAAAAGTTACGTGCTTTCCACATCTCAGACTTTGTAAAAGCGATATAAGCGGGGACAATACCTACTATAAAAATAGAATTTACTTTCACGAAGGGTTAGATTCAATAAGTGATAAAAATATTTTAATAGGCCATATAGGAGAACATAGATAAAAACAAGATTCTGAATTTTTTCAATTCACTTAAAACAATCACAATTCCAAAGAATAACGAACTATTAAAATGGCGATACACCTTTTTATTGATACAAATGTATATTTAAAATTCTATCATTTTTCCAGTGATGATTTAGAACAATTGTCGAGACTAATGATGCTATTAGAAAATGACGTAGTTGAATTGTACGTACCAATTCAGGTCATTAATGAATTTGAAAGAAATAGGGATAACAAACTTGCGGACGCAATTAAAACATTACGAAATACAAAGTTAGATTTTCAATTTCCTGAGTTTTGCAAAGAGTATAAAGAATACGAAATACTTAGAAAGAAAATAAAAGAATGTGAGGAAGAAAAAAACAGACTTCTAAAGAACATTATGCTTGCGATAGATTCACAGTCTTTAAAAGCAGATAATGTAATTACATCACTTTTTGAGAGATCAAACACTATTAATCTTACTTCAGAATTAATAGAAGTAAGTAAAATTAGATTCGATCTGGGAAATCCACCCGGCAAAAATAAATCGTATGGGGATGCTATAAACTGGGAATCTTTGCTTTCAGAAGTTCCCCAAAACATGGATTTATACTTCATTACAGATGATAAAGATTATTATTCAGAAATTGATAATACTAAATTCAATGATTTTTTGCGAAAAGAATGGCTAACAAAGAAAAATAGTAACATTAAATTCTATAAGACCCTATCAGAATTTTTCAAGAGTAATTTCCCAGATATAAAATTAGAAGCCGAACTGGAGAAAGAGATCCTTGTAAATCAACTTTTTGAAAGTAAAAATTTCTTTAATTCAAGAAAGTATTTAACTAAACTTTCGAGGTTTGATAAATTTTCCACTGAACAAATAAACAATATATTAAAGGCGAGCATAAATAACTTTCAAATTAATTATATAGGAAGTGATTATGATATAAATGAATACTTATATGATATAATTGAAAAGAACAAGGAAAATATAGATTCCGATTTGCTTGAAAAGTTTGAGTTAAAAATTCCAAGAAGAATCCAAGATTAGTTTTTTAGACTTTTGGAAACGCACTCAGTAGGTTTATGAAACCGAGGCCATGAATGGCACAAACATTAACAGATACCGAAAAGAGCCTGTAAATAATCTTTATTTCCGGCATCCTACATCTTAATAGGGTACTGAATTGCTTATTTATTATTCATTCGTTCCAATAAATCCATTTGCCCCTTTAAGTTTTCAATTTCTACTATCTTATCAATGGCCGCTTGATTTTTTTCAGATTCGGATAACCCGGATTTAGTTCCATTAATAGTTGAAAGTTCGCTTTCCGCTTTGGACAGGCGTTTCTGTAAATCCGCTAATTCCGCATTAACGGCTGCTTGCCTGTTCGTTATCGAATCAGGTAGTGTATCCTTCTCGTTTAGCATAGTGTTGTAATAGGCTTCGGTAAATACGGAATCCATCATACGTTTCGGGTACAGGAGTGATTTATCCGGTTCAGAACTACAAGCGGTCAGAAGCAAAACAGAGGTCAGTCCGGGTAGTAAAATAAGTGCTTTCATTATGGTTGGTTTGGTGATACGAAAATAATCAATTCTCAAAAAATCCCATAAGCCGGTTCGTACAAATAGTAAATTCTGTTTTAGTATTTTTTTTGATTTAAAGTGTAATTTTTTAATTCATTCCACGTTATATATGCAAGTACAAACATCAACGAGGAACTCCCCGCCTTTAATTTCTTAAAATCGTCGTTATGGACAAGCAGCAACATCAAAAAACGGTTCACAAGTCTTCCTATCAGGAAACTAAAGAAACAACAGGCTTATTACTGTATAGCCTCATCTCAAGTGGAAATATAAATCTTACTGTATTTGAAAAATCTATCCTTAAAGTTTATTACAGCATCAATGATAACAAAGATGACAGGCGATATACCCACTATGTCAAACCGGACTTCCGCCCCCTGTACCTGGAACAGGCCATGAACAAAGTCACGCAGTTTATAGCCAGTATTCCAAACATTGTTCAGGATTATAAAAAGATAAATGATGAAAATGCAGTATTGCGGGAACAACTTGAAAAGCAACAGAATTATATCCTTAACCTGAAAAGCATTAATCCGGAAACACTAAACGTATTAAACACATTAATCTGGGAAACGTCCCTGCCCACACGGGTAAAAACCGTCTGCTTACGTTACGGCTATAACTATGTGAAAGATTTAACCAAACTGGCTCCTGATAAAATTTGCATAATGTCCGGAATGGGTAAAAACGGTTTAAATGCAATAGAACAATTCTGGAAGGAGCATAAATTAAACTGGGGGATGAGTTTGGAATAGCATCCCTGATTGGCAGTATCTATATTCCTTAGCCGGATTACTGAAATCCGGTTCCTCATCAAACACCCCGGTCGTTTAACGATCAGGGGTGTTTGGTTTATAAATGGTAGTGATTAGATTTACCGCTTTAGTACTAAAATTTAAAAATAGGATTTAAAAAATACGTGTGGCCGTAATTTCCATTCTTACGCCCTTTAATCAGGCGTTCAAGTTTTACGCCCTGATAAACCGCTTGCGTGATGGATTTATAAGGATCTAACAAACGTTTCTTTAATCCCGGTTCTAATAACAGTATCAATTCCACAATTCCCTCCACCGTTAAAGATTCTTTACTTTTCTCAATCACAAAGCAGACTTTTTCCAGATATGGCCAATCCGTCGAATAACCCTTAAAGCGAATAGCCGGATCATTTGTGTCTTTTTTACTTTCCTCCTTCTTTGTCGCTTTTAAATTTCGATTTTCTGCTTTCAAACGATCACATTCCGCCTCCAGATGGGCGATGGCCTTATCTTTGATAGCAATCTGTTTTAATAAATCAGTTATTACTGCGTTAGGATTACCTGTATATAGCTGTTTGGACTTCTTTGCACTGTATTTTCCCTGTATTCTTTTAACAGCAGCCTCTTTTTTTACTTTATCTTCCTTTTTCATGGCCAAAAGATCGTTGTAATGGTCTAATATAAATATAATCAATATTTTTTATCATTAAATAGACTTGGGAAGGATGTAAAAGCCGTTTCACAAGTCTGAATTTCAATAAATACGTGTGCTATCTATATAGTTTCTATATACATTCCATATAGTTTCCATATCCATTAAATATAGATTCAATATCCCCTCTATTTCCTTTCCATTATATTCTATATCCATTCTATAATCGTCCATAACTGATCTATACAGCACTATATAAGGTCTATGTGACTGATATTAACCTTCCATAAGGCCACAATAACTGTTCCATATACGGTTCTATCTAACTTCCGTTCCACTTATACTATTTCCATGAGCGGTTATAGTTTTAAAATATTAAAAAACGGGCTTATATAACCTTTCTATCCGGCCATTTATACCCTTTGGTTCGGTTTCAATGAGGCATTTATGATAGTTACATACTGGTAAATCGAAAATTAAACCAAAAAAAGTGATTTTTAACAATTTGGGAGGTCGGTATCTAAATATATTTTGTTACATTAGTGTAACATTATTAGTGAAGTCATGCAAAACAGTAAATTAAGCGAAGTGTTAGACACTAAAAGTCTGGAAGCCCTGACAGGACTTATGGACACGATCAGCGAAGAGCGTTTTAAAGGTAAAATTCTGGGGATCAGTTACCGTTTGATCTGTCATTGGTCGGACATGGAAATCATCCGTTTTTCTAAAGCGGATGAGGCAGCCAAGAGAAGGTATAGCTTTGTAGATTATGTCTGGATTAAGGTGGTGGAGGAATTAAGGGCGATTAATGTGTCCATTCCGGTTATTCAAAATATTGCGAAGGAGGTGTACACGCCATTGCCTACTAAGGAAATCTTTTCTTTGCTTACCAATCATCCGACGTATGAGGCGTTGCTGGCTAAACTGAAACGGGAATCGGACAAACAGGATTTTGTTGATTTTTTAATGCGTAAAGCCTTCCTTGACGCTGATTTTTCGGGTATTGCAAATAAGTTTAACTACCTGCATAGTATGATTGCGGATATTATTGTGTCCCGCAAGCCTGTTTCTATTGTTGTTTTTAAAAACGGGGACTGGATGGCGTATGCGCCTGATAAAGTGGAAGCGTATAGTGCCGAACAGCTTTATCTACTTGAAAATACCTCTCAGATCCGGATTAATCTGACACAGATTGTTTTCCGTTTTATGGTTCAGGAATATGGGGAGGTGTTTATTAATTCGGCTAATTTACTGACAGAGCAGGAACTAAGGGTTTTAGAGTTTATCAATACCACTAAGTTCAGATCAGTAAAGGTCTTTTTTAAGGATAAGGGAATTGCGCCTGTGGAGTTAAGGGGGAAAATGGTTCCAGAGCAGTTGCAGCGGATTTTTCAGGAGGGGAAATACAGCAGGTTTGTGATTACTGACACTAAGAACAGGGAGTTGACCGTAAGGGCTGACAGCGAACGGGTACGTGCCGGGAAAGGTGGTAAAACTTCTCTTATACAGTAATAATTGGTTATTAGTTAACAAAGGAGGTTGTTATGGATATGGACAACAAGAATAAGAGGCAGAAGCGTTTAACGGTTGAGGAGTTAAAGCAGTATAAGGGGTTGGAGAATCTGAGTGAGCAGGAGGCAAATGAAGCGATTGACACGCTTGAGAAGTACGCTTTGCTGATGTATGAATTGTTTAAAAAGGATCAGGAGTTGAAAGAAAGGATTAAGAACTCTAAGCAGCCTGATCTGTAAGGGGATAAAGTCAATAATTTTCTATTTTAAAAGTGAGTATATGAAACAGTCTAAATTAAAGTCAAATTTAACTCAGTTCGCCAAAGGGAAGTCTAAGGAATCCTTTGTGGATAATAGAATGAGTTGTGTGATTTACACCCGTGTTTCTTCTAAGGAGCAGATGATTACCAATCAGAGTTTGGAATGGCAGAAGAAGTATTGTGAGGAGTATGCGTTTAAGAATCAGTTGCAGGTTCTGGGGTATTTTGGGGGAACGTATGAGAGTGCAAAGAGTGATGAGCGGAAGGAGTTTAACCGGATGCTGAAGTTTGTAAAGGGGAGTAAGCAGAGGGTACAGTATATTCTGGTGTACAGTCTGGATCGTTTTTCCCGTACCGGGGATTCTGCTATTTACATCTCTTCAGAGTTAAAAAAGATCGGGGTGAGTATTATGGCTGTTTCTCAGCCGATTGATACAAATTCGCATTCGGGGGTATTGCAGCAAAATATACAGTTTATTTTCAGCAAGTATGATAATGACCTGAGAAAGCAAAAGTCAATTGATGGGATGCGGGAGAAGTTGTTAAGGGGGGAACATTTGGGTAACTGTCCGATCGGGTACAAATATTTACAGGGGGGTAAAGGAAAAGTACAGGTTATTGGGTTCTCGGACAAAGCGCCTTTTATTAAACAGGCGTTTGAGTGGAGAGCAATGGGGCTTACTTTTGAACAGATTGCTGAAAAGCTAAAGCCGCATGGTATCCGGTTACCGAAACAGACGCTTACTAAGTTGTTTCAGAATCCGTTTTATTGTGGGTTGATTGCGCATAATTTTCTGGATGGTGAATTGGCGAAGGGTAAGCATGAGGCGTTAATTAGTGAGGAGTTGTTTATGCGGGTGAATAAGCAACGTAAAACGGATGGGTTTAAGGTGAATAGGTTTAATGATAATCTGCCTTTAAAGGTGTTTGTCAGGGATGAGGAAACTAAAGCACCGTTTACGGGGTATCTGGCTAAAAAGAAAGGCTTGTATTACTACAAAGTGAATAAGGTGGGCACGAAGGTTAACCGGAGTGTTAAAATCATGCACAATAAGTTTAAAGAGGTTTTGGAGTACATTTCGATGGATGAGCGTTTTGTAGAACCAATGGTGAAACAGTTGCGTTATACTTGGGATAATTTAAACGAGGGGTCAAAGAATGAAAAAGTATCACTAAGTCATTCGCTGAATTTTGTGAATGAGAAACTGGAAACGTTGGAACGTCGTCATGCTTTTGGAGAGATTAATGCGATGATTTTTGACAAGTTTTCTAAGGAACTTTATGAGCAAAAAAAGGAAATTTCGGAAGCACTCCAGAATTTATCCGAAAATTTATCGAACCCGAATAATTTGATTGATTTTACAATCCGGCTATCCACCAAACTCCCTGCTGCATGGGCTTGTGGCGATTATCACCAAAAACAGGAGTTCCAATATATGATCTTTCCGGAGGGTTTGACCTATGATACGAAAATTGAGCATTATCGAACCACGCAAATAAATCTGGTGTTCGCTTACATCGCCCTGAAATCAATGGATACAGAGGAAAAGAAAAAGGGGACTTATCCTTTTTTATTAGATAAGTCCCCCTTCGTACCCTCGGGGGGACTCGAACCCCCACGTGTTACCACACTAGATCCTGAGTCTAGCCTGTCTGCCAATTTCAGCACGAGGGTATTACTTAGGGACAACAAAAATAAGGCTTTTGTTGCGATAGCACAAGAAAATGTAAAAGAACACTAACAAAAAACCCCCAGTTTCCTGAGGGTTTTTGCGGACCGGACGGGACTCGAACCCGCGACCTCCGCCGTGACAGGGCGGCGTTCTAACCAGCTGAACTACCGGTCCGTTTACCAAACCTTGATTTGGGTGTGCAAATTTACAGACTTAATTTCTATTTCGCAAAAAATATTTTAAAAAAAATGCGATTATTTTCTATCTGCTTTTAAATGAGGTATCTACTCATTTAATACTTTGATTTACTCATTTCTTTCTGTTAAAAAACAACTGTTCTGATCAAAAGATTACATTCGGTATAGTATTTGCCAATTATTAGTCAACAAGCCATCTCTTTAAACTTAACCGGTCAAATACTTAACGATAAAAGAAATAAATATGAATAAACGAAACATCTGCCTGTCGGCTTTATTTTTAATGTTAGCCACCTGTTTGTCTGCTCAAACGGTGGGTAGAAACCAACAGGATGAAAACGAGTCACCCTGCGGAACGGTAATCCCACATTCTGATTGGGACGATTGGTTTAATGCTAAAGTGGAGGAGTATAAAAGTAACCTGAAACACAATAAAGTACGTTCTCAAACCTACACCATTCCCATTATTGTTCACATCATACATGGCGGACAGGCAGTTGGTACTTTTCCGAATATTGATTCGGCTCAGGTACGTACACAACTGGTGGCACTTAACAATGACTTTGCCGGAACCGGTTTTGGCGCATCGGGAATCCCCGCTGTATTTCAGTCTGTGTTGGCCAATACTGACATCAAATTTTGTCTGGCCGTTAAAAACCCAACAGGAGGCGTGTTAGCGGAACCGGGTATAGACCGTGTGAATTATCAAACCAATGGATGGGCCAATCCAGCCTCACAAAATGGTACAAACGCTATTAAAAACCTGATTGATAATATAGTTAAACCCGCTACCATCTGGGATCCCACCAGGTATTTTAATATCTGGATCAGCGACCGGGGAAGTGTGGGACTGATGGGATATGCCACATTTCCCGGCGGAACAAACCTAACGGGTATCGTTAATTCATTTACAGGAACAGCTACCTCTGATGGGGTATGGGTGTACACCAAGTCGTTCGGAACTACCGGTAATTTAACCTCCGGATTTACCAAAGGCCGTGTATTGGCGCACGAAACAGGACACTGGCTGGGCTTACGTCATGTGTGGGGAGATGGCAATTGCCTGACAGATTATTGCAACGATACGCCTCCGGCCCCTCATAACCATGGGGGAGTTGCTAACCCGGTTCATCCCTTTCATGTTAATC